>NZ_JBQUZZ010000001.1:0-1187579 GCF_056313605.1 Gellertiella sp. DMC107
CAAGCAGGAGGTCTCTCAACGACTGTGTAGAACTCGTCCAGTCCTCCACCGAAGGTGGAGGTTTCTCTATTTCATAACGAAAAAGACCGGGTGGAACACCACCCGGTCTTCAATATGCGAAGGGCATGAAGGAAACAAAAAACGCCGCTTCGGAAGCGGCGGCCAGTTTCATTCGTCCCGGTATACTTTTTCGCGGCGCTCGTGCCGTTCCTGGGCTTCGATCGACAGCGTGGCGATCGGACGGGCATCCAGGCGTTTGATGCCGATAGGCTCGCCCGTTTCCTCGCAATAACCGTAGGTGCCGTCCTCGATCCGCTGCAAGGCAGCATCGATCTTGGAGATCAGCTTGCGCTGACGATCACGGGCACGCAGTTCGATGGCACGATCGGTTTCCGAGGATGCGCGATCGGCGAGGTCAGGATGGTTGGCGCTTTCTTCGGCCAGATGGTCGAGGGTTTCGCGCGCCTCCCTGAGAATGTCGTTTTTCCAGGCCAGAAGTTTCGCCTTGAAATAGGCCCGCTGCGACGGGTTCATAAACTCATCGGATTCCGAGAGGACATAGGTACTAAGATCGATCTTCTCACTCAACGCGATTCTCCTGAAGAACATCTCGTGTGGGCGGTGTATATCGCAACAAAGCCTTGAGGTTCAAGCCTCCGTCGCGCAGTTCACAACCACCAGTGCAAGGGCTGTGCCATGCGCCGGAAAAAACCCATGCCACGAAAGTTTGAACGGCTTTTTTCCCTTTGATTTCAATTTTATGACAGAAGCTTCTGGAGCGAGGCTTGATCGGCCGGCGCCAGGCGGAACGGTTTGGGTTGACGAAGCGGTCCCAACCCCGCTAGGTCAATAAGCGATTTGAAACCTACTGGACCCGCCGGATGCCCTTCCTTCCGCCACCGCCTTCGCGCATCTTTCTGATGCGCCATGCACAAGCCGGCTGGGCAAAGCCGGGCCAGACTGATTTCGACCGGATGCTCGATCCGGTAGGGCGCGAAGAGGCGGCCGCAGTGTCGCGGCTTGCGGCCGATTCCGGCTTTCGACCCGATCTCGTCCTCTGCTCCACCGCCGCCCGTTGCCGTGAAACGGCAGCCGCCTTTCTGGACGCTTTTGCCTCGCCTCCGGGCATTATCTACTGCCAGGACCTCTATAATGCCCCGCCAACGGCCTATTTCGAGCAGATTTCCCGGCATGCGGAGCATCAGAGCCTGCTGCTGATCGGGCATAATCCCGCCATGGAGGAAATCCTCGAGACGCTCAGCGGCATGCGCGCCTGTGCCGATGTGGTTCCGGACGGCTACCCGACGGCGGGCTTTGCGGTGCTGACCCATGTGGGCGCCATCGCCGATGAGGCCTGGACCATCAGCGCGTTCCTGCGCCGCTAGGTCTGGACCTTCCGGTCCGCCCTCTGGCATCCTATATCCGGTGGGACAGCAATCGCGCCTTGCCGAGGAAGGACATCATGGCCATCACGGGTCTGAACCACATCAACATAAGGGCCGAGCAGCCCTTGCTCGACGCGCTGAAGCATTTTTATCGGGATGTCCTCGGGCTGACCGAAGGATATCGCCCTCCCTTTCAGGCGGATGGATGCTGGCTCTATGCCGGGCCTTTGCCCCTTGTGCATCTTTATGAGGCAGCCGCCGGACAGAACCGTCCCGAAACGGCACGGGGGCCCATCGATCACTTCGCCTTCGATTGCGAGGACCTAAACGCCACGAAGGCGCGGCTCCAGGGCCTTGGGATCGCCTTTACCGTGAAGAGCCTGCCGGAGACCGGCAACCCCCAGATCTTTCTCTTCGATCCTGCCGGGAACCGCATCGAACTTCAGTTTGCCCCGCCCTCCGCGGATGGCCTCGATGACGGCGCCTGATCCATGGCCACGCCAATCACAAGCTTTACCGATGAGGCGCTGATCGCCTTCGATCACCTGAGCGCCCGGGCCGGCAACCTCTTCAGCCCGACGCTGCGGCTGGGCGTGACCGGGCTGTCGCGCGCTGGAAAGACCGTCTTCATCACTTCCCTCGTTCATAACCTGCTGAATGGCGGACGCCTGCCGCTGTTCGAGCCGATGCGGGCCGGCCGGATTGCTTCCGTCAAGCTTGACGCACAGCCGGACGATGCCGTGCCCCGCTTCCAGTATGAGGATCACATCCGCGATCTCCTGCAGGAACGGGTCTGGCCCGAGAGCACGCGGCAGATCGCCGAATTGCGGCTGACGATCCGCTATCAGAGTGCCAGCGGCTGGAACCGCCTGTTTCACCCCGGCCAACTCTCCATCGATATCGTCGATTATCCCGGGGAATGGTTGCTGGACCTGCCCTTGCTGGGACAGGATTACCGCACCTTCAGCGCCAATACCGTCGCGCTGGCCCGCAATGGCGTGCGCGCGGTGCTGGCGGAAGAATGGATGGCAATTGCCTCCGGCATGGTTCCGGATGCGGCCGCCGGAGAGCCGGAAATCCGCCGGCTGTCGGATGCCTTTGCCCGCTACCTGCGCGCCTGCCGCGACGACGAACGCTCCCTGTCGACCCTGCCGCCCGGCCGCTTCCTGATGCCCGGCGATCTCGATGGGTCGCCTGCCCTCACCTTTGCGCCGCTGCCCGATCTTTCCGATCGGCCCGCCGCGCGGGACTCGCTGCACGCCACCATGGAGCGCCGCTTCGAGGCCTATAAGTCCAATGTGGTGAAACCCTTTTTCCGCGGGCATTTCGCGCGCCTCGACCGTCAGGTCGTGCTCGTGGATGCCTTGCAGGCCGTCAATCGCGGATCGGAGGCGGTTGAGGATCTGGAAAGGGCACTCTCGGACGTGCTGGCCTGCTTTCGTCTCGGGCGTGGCGGACTGCTCTCCGCCCTCACAGGCAGCCGCATCGACCGCGTCCTGGTCGCGGCCACCAAGGCGGACCATCTCCACCACGAAGGCCACGAGCGGCTGGAAGCCATCGCCCGCCGCATCACCGAACGGGCGCTGACCGGGATAGGCCTGAGCGGCGCCGGGTTCGACGTCATGGCGCTCGCAGCGGTCCGCGCCACCCGCGAAGCCTATGTGGAGCGTCATGGCGAACGCCTGCCGGTCATTTCAGGCACGCCCATGGCAGGCGAACGGATCGGCGGCGAGATCTTCGACGGCATCAGGCAAACGGCCATATTTCCCGGTGACTTGCCGGCGGATCCGGAATCGGTTTTTGAAGATGTGGCGCCGGGCAAAACCCGCCCCTCCCATGCGGTGGAAGTGGTTCGCTTTCGTCCGCCCGCGCTGGATGTGACAGCGGGGGGCCTCAAGCTCTCCGTTCCGCATATCCGGCTTGATCGTGCCCTCCAGTATCTTCTGGGAGATTATCTCGCATGAGCCCTTCACGCGACGAGGAAAAGAACGGCGGCGGGCGCAACCCCGGCGCTTTCGATGTCGGCTCGGTTGGAGACAAACGTCCTGGCGCCGAACCGCTTCGTGCGCCCCGCAAGCCGCAAAGCTTCTCGGGCCCGGTCACCCTGACGCCCGATGAGGACGATCCCTTTCTGCGGGAAGCCGCGGCCCTGCCCGCCGCCGTCACCCCGGCCCCCCGGCGCTTCTCGCTCGGCGGAATTGCGGCGACCGCCTTCGGTCTTCTGCTTTCGCTGGCGGTCGGTATCTGGATCGACGACCTGATCCGCGCCCTGTTCGACCGTTCGACCTGGCTCGGCTATGTGTCGCTGGGCGTGGTTGCGGTTTTCGTTCTCGCGCTTGCAGGCGTGGTCGCACGGGAAATTGCCGGCCTCTACCGGCTCCAGTCGGTTCTGTCGCTCAAGGCCGATGGCGAGGCCGCGTCCCGCAATCGCCAGCCGGATGCGGCCCGAGCCGTCATCGCCCGGCTGGAGAACCTGTTTGCCAATCGCCCGGAAACCGCCAAGGGCCGCGCCCTTCTGGCCGCCACCCGCGACGATGTGATCGATGGCCCGCATCTGGTGGCGCTCGCTGAAGTGGAACTGCTCGGCCCGCTGGATGCGGAGGCCCGGCGCATCGTCCTCGATTCGGCCAAGCGTGTATCGATCGTCACGGCGGTCAGTCCGCGCGCCGTCGTCGATATCGCCTATGTCATCTACGAGGCTTTCCGGCTGATCCGGCGTATCGCCACGCTTTACGGAAGCCGGCCCGGCTCGCTCGGCCTTCTGCGGCTGGTGAGGGACGTCGTCGCCCATCTGGCGGTGACGGGAACCATTGCGGTGGGGGACAGTCTGGTCCAGCAGGTCCTCGGCCATGGCGTCGCCTCCCGCCTCTCGGCTCGATTCGGCGAGGGCGTGATCAACGGGCTGATGACGGCGCGCATCGGAATTGCCGCGATGGATTATTGCCGCCCGCTGCCCTTCAAGGCACGAAAACGGCCCGGAATTGGCGATTTCATCAGCGACCTCAACCCCACATCGCTGTCGGGTGAAGGGGCCAGCGAAGCGCGCTGAACCAGCCAAAGATCCCGCAAAGCCTAGGTTTTAGACCGGCGATCAACCAAGCATTAACCAATCTGCCGCATAAATCGACGCACGTCTTGCCTGTAGCTCGTCCAAGGAATGCCCATGCACACGCGTCGTTTTTCCGCTCTCGCCGGCCTCGCGGCCGCCTTCGCCGGCACTGCCGCCCTTTCCGTTCCGGCGGCTGACGCCGCCCAGCGGGACCGCGCCTTTTTCGAACAGGTCGCGGGCTCATGGAAAGGCCCGGGCGAAATTGTCGCCGGAAAGTACAAGGGCACGAAATTCTCCTGCAGCCTTTCCGGCGAAGCAACCGTCGATGGCAAGACCGGCTTGAAACTCGACGGCACCTGCCGGGTCGGCCTGTTCAGCCAGCCGATGACCGCGGTCCTGTCCGAGACCGGTTCCAGCTACAAGGGCCGGTTCCTGGATGGCGCCTCTGGCAAGGGTCTCGACATCATTTCCGGGCGCGTGAACAAGGACAACGTCGTTCTCGGGATCAACCGCTCGAAGCTGAACGGCGCCATGATTGCCCGCCTCGATGGGGACAATGCCATGAACGTGACGATTTCCGTGAAGGTCGATGACAAGATGATTCCCGTGATCGGGATGAAGCTGGCCCGCGATGTCGACGACATCAAGGTTGGCGCGATCAAGTAGGAAAATCCGGGCTCCTGACGGAAAAAGGCGGCTTCGGGCCGCCTTTTCGCATGAATGGGCCTATTTCTCCCGCCACCAGACTGCCGGCAAGCCGGCATTCTCGATGCCGGACAGATCGGCCGTTTCCAGCCAGCTGCTGACCGGCGCGCCCTTGACCACCAGGGCCGGGGCAATATCGCTGAGTGGCTTCAGCACGAAACCCCGTTCCGTCATGCGGGGATGCGGCAGCTCAAGCCGCTCATTCGCCTCCACCCGGTCCTCATAGGTCAGCACGTCGATGTCGATCGTGCGAGGCCCCCAGCGCTCGACACGCACACGCTTCATCTCCCGTTCGATTCCCAGGCAGGCATCGAGAAGATCGACAGGTGGAAGGATCGTTTCCACCAGCGCACAGGCATTGAAGAAGTCCGCCTGGTCGGTCTTGCCCCACGGCGGCGTCCGGTAGACGGCCGAGACGGCCAGTACCCGGCAATCCGGCCGGCCATCGAGCATGCGCAGCGCCTCCGCCATGGCGTGGACGGGATCGCCCACATTGCCGCCGAGCCCAAGCGTGGCCGTAAAGGTGACGGGTTCAGGCCGCATGGGTCACCGTGACCTGCACATGATCGAGAACACCGGGAATGGGGGCCGAAGGCTTGCGCACCGTGATCGCCGCCAGCCGGATCTGCGGGAAACGGGCACAAAGCGCCTTGGCGATATCGAGCGCCAGCGCCTCGATCAGCTGTTTGCGCGTTTCCGTCACGATCCGTTCGATCACCTGAAAGGCCTCGCCATAATGCACGGTATCGTCGATGCGGTCGGTCTCGAGCGCACTCCCGCGCGACACGTCGAGCGCTGCGTCCACAAAGAAGCGCTGTCCAAGCACCGCCTCTTCGGCAAGCACCCCGTGGCGCGCGAAGAAAGCGCAGTTCTTCATTTCGATGCGATAGGTCTCGTTCATGCGGTGGCTTCCGGTTTCAGGGACAGGCGACGTTCTGCGGCGATCACGGCATTGGCCACGAAAAGCGCATCCCGGTTGGGCGACACGTCATGGACGCGGAAAATCGCCGCGCCTTGCTGGCGCAGGTAAAAGGTGGTCGCTGCCGTCGCCACATCCCGCTCGGACGCCACGGTTCGGCCGGACATGGCGCCGATGAACCGTTTGCGCGAGGTGCCCGCCAGCAGGGGCAGTCCGAATGCATGCAGCTCCGAAAAGCGCGTCATCAGCTCCAGATCTTCCTCCGCATTCTTGGCGAAGCCGAAGCCCGGATCGAGCACGATGCGGCCGCGGTCGACGCCCGCCGCCGCGGCAATGTCCAGCGACCGGTTGAGAAACACCATCTGGTCTTCGATGAGATCGGGCAGCTTCTCACGACCGCGCCCCGTATGCATCAGGCACAGACCGGCGCCCGCCCGGGCCGCAACCGCGGCAATCTCGGGTTCGCGCTGCGCGCCATGCACATCGTTGACGATATGGGCCCCCGCTTCGAGAGCCAGACGGGCTGTCTCCGCGCGGTAGGTATCGATGGAGAGGAGCACGTCGGTTCGGGCTGCAAGCGCCTCGATGACCGGCAGCACCCGGTCCTGTTCTTCCTGCGCATGCACTTCGGCTGCGCCGGGCCGGGTCGATTCGCCGCCGATGTCGAGGATCGCCGCCCCGGCTTCCGCACAGGCCAGCGCATGGGCGATGGCCGCTTCGGCGCCCCCGTGCACCCCGCCGTCAGAAAAGGAATCCGGCGTGACGTTGATGATGGCCATGATGGCGCCGGCCTCCAGATCGAGGCTGCGGCCACGACCGACCTGCCAGGTTCTGTGCGCGTGCAAATTCACCGGATGCCTCCCCTGTGGATCACGTTTTGGCAATGTAGCGCTTGCGCTTCCCGTGCCTATGCAGCAAGGTTCGCCCGAGTTCAACCTCACGGATTTCAAGAATGCCATTTGCCGCCCGGCGTCCAGGCCTTTTCCTCGCTGCCGCCCTCGCAAGCCTTTTTCTCGGCACGGTCGAGGCTCCGGCCGAAACCATCGTCCACAAGACCATTTCCTACTTTTCCATTGGCGGCAAGACCGCCACTGATCTCGACCGCGAACTGCAAAAGCGCGGTCCGATGCTGTCTTCCACGGGCGCGCGTCACCCCGGTGCGACCCGCATCCGCTTCGGCGGCGATGTCACCTATGTGCAGGCAGACGGCCGCTGCCGGATCGGCAACGCGCGGGTGACGGTCACCACCAAGATCTTTTTGCCCAAGTGGAAGTATCGCTCGAGCGCGCCGCACAACCTCGCCTTGTTGTGGGATACCCTCGCAGCAGACATTCGCCGCCATGAGGAACGACACGCGGAAATTGCCCGCACCCATGCACGCGAGATGGAACGGGCTCTGCTGGCCCTGCCCTCCACACGGGACTGCGCCACGCTGCAAGAGAGGGTCAGCCGGATTTCTGCCGAAAAAGTCGACTCGCATGACCGGGATCAGGCCCGGTTCGACCGCATCGAGGCGGCAAATTTCGAAGATCGGATGATTCGGCTGCTGAAAGCCCGGATGGGCGCACAAGGGCGAGAAAAAACACCCGGTTAGCGGCGACGAACGCTTGACGCGACGACAAACGAAACTTGCGCGAAGCTGGATGCAATCCCTTCGAATAACCGGTAATTTCTAACGATTTAAAATACGGCGATTATGGGTTATTAATAAACCCATGAGTTGCAGTTGTCTCTCGGGTTCCCTGTTCTCCTGGTGCGTCTCAGAGCCGCAGGCGTTCTCCTCCCTCGCCCTGCCGGTGATGCACCCATCTCGCCTCGCCGGCTCCTAGCTGCCCGCGAGGCTTTTTTTTGGGCTCTAGCTCAGGCCTGACGCTCCGGCACATGCACGACGAGGCCGTCAAGGTCTGCCGACATCTTGATCTGGCAGGACAGGCGCGACGTGGGGCGCACGTCGAAGGCGAAGTCCAGCATGTCTTCTTCCATGGTCGCGGGAGGACCGACCCGTTCGGACCAGGCGTCGTCCACATAGACATGGCAGGTGGCACAGGCACAGGCGCCGCCGCATTCCGCCTCGATGCCGGGTACCGAGTTGCGAACGGCATTTTCCATCACCGTGGTGCCATTGGCGGTTTCCAGATCGTGGCGCGTGCCGTCAAAGGCGACGATGGTCAGTTTCGTCATTTTATGCAGTTCCGGTGATTTACGCGTTGCAAGGCGGCTGTCTTCGCTCAAAATCCCCGTCCAGTCAACAACGGGAACAGGCGCGCATCGTCGCAAGCGCCCGCGCCGCCACGGGGCGCAGGGGCTTCTATCCCCTGTGCCGGAACGGCACTGCGCGCGGCCCCCTCCTGTGCCTCAACGGCACAGTTTCAGGATGAAGTTCTCGGCCTTGAGAATGGCGGAACCCGCCTGCGCGACCAGCGCGGCATCCGAAGGCGTGTCTTCCAGACGGCCGGCAATGGCCGCGACTTCATGCGCTCCGATCGCCGACGCGGCCCCTTTCAGCCGGTGCGCGACCGCCTGCCGCGTGGCGGCATCCGCTTCGGAAAGCTCGGCAAGGCAGGCCCTCGCCTGGCGCGCGAAGATCTGAAGCACTTCAATTTCCAGCGTTTTTTCGCCCATGGTCTGCTTTGCGAGATGGACGAGATCGATGGGGCGGGTGGAGGAAGGGCATGGGCCAGCCGAGAGTTCCGGGGCCTCGAACGCAATATTCAACGCTGCCATTGTTTATATCTTCCCTGTTATTGTTGTAGCGGTACGACATTCTGTGCCGCATCAGGACGCCATCCCGTTAAAAACAGGCACAATCAAGGCTGATTTCGGCGATTATGGTTAACGGCTTCTAAATACCCGCAACAAAAGGGAATATGATGCGGGTGAGGCTTTAAAATATGTTAACAAACCGGCCTGAACCCCGGCGCCGTCGGTGCGGGTTCATTGTGCAACACATCGGGATGTGGCACTAAAGCATTGTAAAGCTAGATAAAGGCGACGATACCGCCTTTTTGCCGGCCAAACGGGACACTGGTGTCAGAGCGGCGACACCCATCAGCGCCCACGGCAGAAAGACCGGATAGTCAGTATGGAGTGCCTTTCGGAAATCGCGACGCGCTGAGCCGCAGGCGGATCTGCAGGACACTTCCAACCGGATGACGAGGCAGTGCGCATGGCGAACGGAAGAGGCGGAGACCCCCTGGGTGACAAGGCCTATCAGGCTCTCGAGGATGCCCTGCAACCGAAATTTGACGACAAAGGCCGGCCGCGCGCCGGAGCAAGGCCCGATGGCCGGGAGGCAAATGTGGCGGATAACATGAAGCAGCGTCCGAAGACCGCCGCCGAGCAGGCGGCACGCAGGGCCGGCGCGGATGCATCCCGTCCGGCGCCGGAAGGTCCCAAGGGACAGGCGGGTTCCCCGGCCAATGATGGCCGCCGGTCGCCGTCCGCCATGCTGCGCAATCTGGAAGGCGCCTCCATGCGCGCCGCCATCCGCAACGCCACATTGATCTCCCTGCTGTGGACCGCCGTGGTCGTCGGCGCCGCCCAGGGCCTCTACGGACAGCAGCTCTGGCAGTTTTCCACCATGTCCGACGTGTTCGGCATGCCGCGCCTGATCCTTCTCCTGCTGGCGATCGTGCTGCCGGTCATGATGATCTTCGCCTATTCGGTGATGATCGCCCGCGCCCAGGACATGCGCAATGCCGCTCGCTCCATGGCAGAACTCGCCCTTCGCCTCGTGGAGCCGGAGAACATCGCCTCCGACCGCATCATGAATGTGGGCCAGGCCGTACGGCGCGAAGTCACGGCCATGAACGAGGGCATCGAACGCACCATTGCGCGCGCCACCGAGCTGGAAGCGCTGGTGCATTCGGAAGTCAATGCGCTCGAGCGCAGCTATGCCGACAACGAGATGCGGGTCCGCTCGCTCGTTCAGGAACTGGGTTCCGAACGGGAAGCGATCAGCAGCCATGTGGAGCGGATCCGGTCCTCCATCATCGGCGCGAACGAGCAGCTGAAGGAAGAGATGTCGCTGGCCACGGAGGAAATTTCCGTTCGCCTCGCCACGTCGGGTGAAGCCTTCGCCCAGCTGATCGATACCCGCGCGGCCTCCCTGCTGGAAAAGTCCGATCTCGCAGCGCAGAATATCAGCGTCCTGCTCTCGGGCAAGGCAAACTCCATCGTGGAGGCCATGGATACGTCCAGCCTTGCGCTGGTTCGCGAATTCGATACCCGCCTCGAAGCGTTGAGCTCCACGCTCTCCAATCGCGGCGGCGAGCTGTTGAGCCAGTTCGAAACCCGCGCGTCCACGCTGGACGCCAATACCGAACGCCTGAATGCCGCCCTGAACGAGCGCGCCAACCAGCTGAACGAGACGCTGATCGCCCGCACGCGGGAAATCAACGAGAGCCTGTCCAACAGCCAGACCTCCCTGTCCGGCACGCTGGACGACGTGCTGGCCAAGCTGAATTCCAATCTGGACGAGAAGAGCGCCACCTTCCGCCAGAACCTGCAGCTGACCGCCGACGAAGCCGTCATGGATCTCGATATCCGCTCCGGCTTCTTCGTCGAGCGCATGCAGGCCACGACCAGCCAGCTCTCCACCGTGTTCGACGAGCGTTTCGCCGAGTTCTCCGAAGCCTTCGAGCAGAAATCCGGCTCGCTCGACACCAAGCTCATGGAAAGCCTTGCCCGCGTCAACGAGACCTTGTCGAGCGGCTCGGAATCGCTGGAAAGCATCCTGTCCACCAGCATCGACCGGCTGGGCACCTCGCTCAACGACCAGTCCTTCGCGCTGGCGACCGCGCTCGGCACGGGCCAGGAGGTCATCGAGAACGCGATCGATACCCGCGTCCGCGAGATCACCGGCACGCTGGAACATCGCAGCAATGAAATCACGAGCTTCCTCAGCGACACGGCCCGGAGCATCAACGACAACCTGACCGAACGCACGGGCGAGATCGCCTCGTCGCTCGGCGCGCGGGCCGAGGAATTCACCACCACGCTCAATGCCAAGACGAGCGAGATCACCTCGACGCTCGCCGAGAAGACCTCCGAACTGACGAGCGAACTCGATTTCCGCACGATGGAACTGACGGCGGCACTGGGTGCCCGCTCCGAGGAAATCACCTCGGCCCTGTCGAACAAGACGACGGAAATCGCCTCGGCGCTGACCGAGAAGACCGCCGAACTGTCGACCGAGCTCGACTACCGCACCATGCAGCTGACCGCAGCCCTGGGCGCGCGTTCGGAGGAAATCACCACCGCGATCGCCTCCAGCACGCAGGAAATGAGCGACTCGCTCTCCAACCGCATGCAGGACATGAATGCCTCGCTGGAGAACCGCACCCGCGAGTTCAAGTCCGTGCTCGATCACCGCTCGGAGGAAATCACCAGCGCGCTGGCCGACCGAACCGCGGAGATCGCGGGTTCGCTCGCATCCGCAGAAGCCCGCATCGACACCGTCATGCGCGACCGCAGCGGCGCGCTGACCGAAAAAATGAGCGCCAATGCCGAGGAACTCAACCAGTCCCTTTCTGGCGCCGAAATCCGGCTCGATACCCTCCTGCGCCAGCGCGGACAGGTCATCACCGAAGCCGTGGAGGGTGGCGCATCCGCCATTTCCAGCACGCTCGTTTCCGCCGAAAGCCGCATCGACCTGCTGATGCGGGAGCGTGGGGCAGCCCTTGCCGATGCCATCGCCGCCAATACGGCCGATATCGGCGACAAGATCGACGCGCGCATGTCCGGTCTGTCCGATGTGCTCGATTCCGGCAACCGCCAGATCGTCGAAACCATCGAAACCCAGACGGCGACGCTGTCCGGCATGGCGGAAACGACCCAGGCCGCAATCAACGAAACGCTGGGCCGTCGCGCCGATGACTTTGCGCTGGTTCTCGAACAGGGCCGCGCGCGCATCGAAAACACCATCACCGTGCGGTCCGAGCGTCTGGCCGAAACGGTCGAGTCGACTCGCGGCGAGATTGCCAGGACCCTCGACAAGAAGGCCCAGGATCTGGCCGACGCCCTTGCCGAAGGCACGCTGACCCTCGGTCTCTCCCTCGAAACCCAGGTGGCCACCGCCCTCGACGGCGTGGGCGATGCCGAACAGCGTCTGACCCAGGCGCTGGACAACAAGGCGGAAGCGCTGCGGCAGGCCTATGAGGACAACCAGCTTCGCCTGCAAAGCGTTCTGGAAGGCTCGGCCAACCGTCTGGAATCCACCATTCTCATCGGCGCCCGCCGGATCGAGGATACGGTCTCCAGCAGCGTCGGCCATATCGATGGCTCGCTCTCCACCAGCGCGCTGCAGATGGAACAGACCCTCAATTCGGGTGTCAGCCGCCTGACCACCTCGCTGGAAAGCACGGCCCACGCCCTGAGCAACACGGTTCTCTCCGGCGCCATGCAGATCGAAACCTCGCTCAGCACCGGTTACGACCAGATCCATGGCACCGTGACCGAAGGCTATGAGCGGATCCACGGCTCGCTCACCGGCACCCACGAGCAGCTCCGCCAGACCCTGGAAAGCGGCCATGCCGCCCTGGACGGCACCTTGCAGACCGCCCGCGGACAGCTCGAATCCGTTCTGTCGGAGCAGACCATGGCGCTTGGCACCACGGTCGCCACCAGTGCCAGCATGCTGGAACTCTCCCTCGAGGACCAGAGCACCGCCCTGCGTCAGGCAATCGAAAGCTCGTCCCGTGACATGGAAACCCGCCTGCGCGGCACCGCCGGCATGATTGCCAGCCAGCTGAGCAGCGCGGCCACCGACGTGAACAATGCCGCCACCGCCGCATCGAGCCAGGTGGAGCAGACCGTCGAAATGCTCGCAAGCCGGATGATCGACACCAGCAACCGCGTGGAAACCACGCTGATTGCCGTCGAGGACCGGATCCGCGAAGGCGTTACGGGCATTACGCTCCGGGTGGACGAGGCTGCCCACACCTTCGGCGACACGCTTTCCGAGCGCGTTCAGGATATCGACCGGGTCAGCACCGAAGCGACCGGCCGCCTCTCCGACATGCTGGACAGCCGCGTGTCCACCATCGAGGAAACGATGGGCGCGCGCACGGCCACCATCGATCAGCGCCTGCAGCAGCTGGATGGCGCCCTCGCCGTCGGTCTGGACAATGTCAACCGCACGCTGGAAGACAAGGCCGCCGGGCTTGCCATCACCCTGCGCGGTGCCGTGGCCGATGCCGCCGGCAACCTCGAATCCGAGATCGGCCGCACCACCGAGCGGCTGGGCGCCGCCAGCGACAGCTTCCTCGAAAAGATCGGCCAGAAGAACCTGGAATATACCCAGGCCATGGAAGAGCGTTCGGAACGGATCGTTGGACGCGTCACCGAATCGCAGAGCCGTCTGGCCGCGCAGGCCGCAGCGGTTGCGGAAACCTTCTCCGCCGCCGGCAATGCGATCGTGAACAAGGTCAGCGAAGCCGAAAGCCTCGTCAGCAGCCAGGTCAGCGCCATTACCGAAGTGCTTGCCGGTGCCGAACAGGTTCTGTCGAGCCAGGGCACGGCCATCCGCGACAGCCTTGGAACGGCCCGCAACGAACTGACCGATGCGCTGGGCGATGTCGAGCGTGCCCTGACGAACCGGAACGAGGCCATCAAGACCGGCCTGGAAAACCAGGCGCGCGAAATCGACAGCACCCTGTCCCAGGTCGATCGCGCGCTGGAAGCCCGCGGCAATTCGGTCCGCACCGCACTGGACGAGCGTTCGCGCGAACTCAATTCCATGCTGGCCGGCCGCGCCCAGGAACTCAACCAGCTGGTCGACGAGAAGCTCGTGCCGGTGGTCGATACCTTCGCCGCCACGGGCCGTGAGGCCGCGGACCAGATCAGCCTGGCCGCCCGCAACAGCGCAGAACGGCTGCGTCAGGAAAATGCGGCCCTGATGGACGCGATGATCCAGCGCGCCGATGCCACGGCCCAGAACCTCGGCCGTGTCGAAAGCACGCTGACCGAGAATGTCACGGGCCTCATCGACCGTCTCTCGCAGAGCAATGCCGGGATCGCCGATACGGTCAGCCGCACGACGGAAGCCCTGAAGTCGGTGACCGAGCAGATGGACGAAACCAGCAACCAGTTCAGCGAAACGGCCGAACGCGCCGCAGAACGCGTGACGGCGTCCACGCGCTTCCTGGAAGGCAAGGTGGACAAGCTCTCGGGCATTTCCTCCGATACGCTTGCGCAGGTGTCCACCATCGTCGCCCGCTTCTCCGACCATTCGAAGGTCCTCGGTCAGGCTTCGGAACTCCTCTCGGCAGCCCAGAGCAATCTGTCCAGCACGCTGGAAGAGCGCGAGGAGGCCCTGCGCCAGCTGGCAATCGGTCTGGTCAATCGCTCCGACGAAATCGCCGGCACCATGCGCTCCCTCGGCGACATGGTGGATGGGGCCTTCGATCGCGCCGAACAGCGCTCGCAGCAGGTCGCCGGCAGCCTTCGCCAGGGCTTCCAGTCCTCCTTCGCCGATGTCGGCCGCGTTCTCTCCGATGCGGAGAAGCGCACCCAGCAGGTCGCCGATACGCTGCGGGAAACGATGGCACAGGCCGGCCAGGATGCGAGCCAGTCGCTCGAAAAGTCCTTCGGCGATGTCAGCCGCCTGCTGAGCGAAACGGAAAAGCGGTCGTCCTCGGCGGCAGAAAGCCTGCGCAACTCCGTGGCCTCGGCCGCGCAGAATGCGAACCAGCTTCTCGACGGCGCCTTCGGCGAGGCCGAAAAGCGCGCGGTCGGTCTGTCGGAGCGCATGCTCTCCAGCCTCACGGCATCGCTGGCGGAACTGGATCAGGTGGTGGATGCCTCGGCCAAGAAGTCCGGCTCTGCGGCCCACGCCATGCGGGAAGCGCTGCGCCAGAGCGTCGACGACGCGGTGGCCCGCTTCGACGGCGCGACGGAGGAAATCCGCCGGACCGCCAACGAGATCCGCAAGGAACTCGACATGACCCGCAACGAACTGAAGCGCGGCGCCTTCGACCTGCCGGAAGAAGCCAAGGAAAGCGCGGCCGCCATGCGCCGCGCCGTTTCGGAGCAGATCAAGGCCCTGCAGGACATTTCGCAGATCGTCGGCAAGTCGACGCGCCAGTTCGAGGTTTCGGATCAGTCGCTCCGGGCTCTTGCTAGCGCGCAACCGGCGCCGCGGCCGTCCGTTCCGGTCCTGTCGGATGACGACGAAACCGACCTGCGCGGTTCTCTGCCCATCGAGCGCCCCGCGCCGGCGCCCCGCAGCCAGGAGATCCGCCGCGAGCCGCCGCGGACCGAATATCGCCGCGAGATGCAGCCGGAGCCGGTGCGTCAGGAGCCGCGCGAGACCCGCATCGAGACCCGTCCGGAACCCCAGCCCGAGCCCCGTGGCGAAGGCGGGGGCTGGATCAGCGACCTGCTGCGCGGTGCTTCCCGCGAAGAGCCGGCCGATCTTCCGCCCAGCCCTGCCCCGCGCAGCCCGGTTGCCACGGCCCGTCCCGTTGCGGAGGCACCCGTGCCCCCGCGCGGCAGCGATCCGCGCAATCCGCGCCACATGGTCGAGTCGCTGAACTCGCTTTCGGTCGATATCGCCCGCGCCATCGATCACGATGCGTCGGTGGACCTGTGGCGACGCTACCAGCGCGGCGAACGGGATGTCTTCACCCGCCGCCTCTACACGCTGAAGGGTCAGCAGACCTTCGACGACATCAAGCGGAAATATGAGCGCGAGCCGGAATTCCGCCAGGCCGTCGACCGCTACATCGCGGATTTCGAAAAGCTGCTGGGCGACGTGGCCCGCACGGACCGGGACAAGACCGTCACTCAGTCTTACCTCACCTCCGATACGGGGAAGGTCTATACGATGCTCGCTCACGCCTCCGGCCGGTTCAACTGAGCCGCCGGACAGCCATACGCAAAGAAAAACGGCGCCTTCGCGCCGTTTTTTTATGCTCAGGATGAAGAGAGGTTCAGGCGGCGATCAGCCCGGAGGGGCGTCCCTGACCGCAAGAGCGGCCCGAGCCCCGCTCAAAGCGATACGAGGACCCAGGCGACGATCTCGTCCGTCACCGCGCCGAAGGCCTTGTCCAGAGCCTTGACGAAAGAGGGGTTGCCGCTGCCCGCAGGCACTTCCGCGGCAAAGCTCTTCTGCGCGCGAATGGTGCCGTTGCGGTCGTTGAGCAGCTTGACCGATATTTCGACCCGTGCCCGGGCAGAGCCGCCGGTTACGATCTCGAAGGCGCGGATGTCGGAAACGATCTGGTCGTCGATGGCAAGGCCCTGCCCGGGCGTGCCGACCCCGGCCAGCTTGCCGGTGCCCTCGAGAGCCTGCACAAGACGGGCCTGTACCAGCCTCGGCAGTCGATCCGCCCATTGCGCCTTGGAGAGGTACTGGATTTCCGCGCCGCCGAGCCGCACGACGATCTGCTCGCTGTCGAGCGCCTTGACGGCCGAAGGTTCGGTCACGAGCACCTGCCGCTTGCGCGCAGGCGCGGTAACCGCGGGCGCCAGCGCCGTCAGATCATAGGTATCGGGCGCCGGCCCGGTTCCGCAGGAAGACAGAAGAAGAAGAGCGGCAGCGAGGATCACGCCCTGCCCGCCGGCCCGCCGCGACCAGTGCGATACGCCTGTTGCACCCGATATTGTCAACGCCATTGCCCTCACCGCCTGATACGCCCGTCATACTGCTTGACCGTCTCGCCACCGAAAATCAGCCGCTGCGGGTTACGGTCGAAATTATTGATCGTCTGGTTGAGATCCTGCACGGTCCGTCGGGTTTCGTCCACCAGCGTCTGCACATCCCGAAGCCCCGTTCCGGAGAAACGGTTGAGATTGTCCGCAATCGGTCCGATCTTGGCATTCAGCGTCTCCGCCACCTGCCGGAAGGAAATCACCGTCTTCTTCGCCTCGGCGAAGAGCGACTTGCCGTCATCGGAACCCACCAGGCCATCGACCTTCACGAGAATGCCGTCGACACGGCTGGAAGCGGCGTTCAGCTTCTTCGCCATCTCGGAAATATCCGAGATGGTCTGGTCGATCTCCTTGCGCCGCTTTTCCACATCGTCCGTCACGCCGCGAACCGAAGCCAGCGCCTTGCGCGCATCTTCTGCGGCGGCGGTCACATCGTCCACCGCCTTGCCGGTCTTTGCCGGATCGATGGAAGCCACCAGCTTGTCCACGCGCGCCAGGGTTTCGTTGGCACTGTCCCCGAAACGCTTGAAGCTGTCGGCGGTTTCCTCCACCTTCTGGATGGTGGTCTGTAGCTCGCCGGAGGCCGCGGCGAGATCGTTGCTCACCTTTTCCGCATTGGAAACCACCGTATCGATCTTCTTCGCATCGACCGCCTTGACGAGATTTTCGACCGCCGCCAGCGTGCCGTCGAGACGGCCGGAAACGCTGGTGACCGTTTTGGAAAGCGTGCTCACGCTTTGGAGAAAATCATCCACACCATCCGCATTGTCGCTGAGCGCCTTCGAGAAGGTCTCTGCATTGCGCACCGTATTGGTCAGCGGATCGCGCGATTCTTCCACGAAGCCCTGAATATCGCCGATGGCCTTGTCTGCCCGGCCGAGGATCTTGTCGGCGGTGGCCAGCAGGTTGGTCACGCTCGACTGATCGGCCAGAAGCACGGCGCGCTCGCCCTTGCGGCGCGCCTCCTTCAGCAGGTTTTCCTCGCCCGTATCGCCGCCCGACAGTTCCACATAGGCCGCACCCGTCAGGCCCTGGATCTCCAGGATCGCCTTGGTGGAGCGATAGATGGGCGCATCCGCGCTCACCTCGGTAAAGGCCACGGAAAATTGCGGATCTTCCGCATCGATGGCGAGATTGCGCACCGTACCGATGGAAATGCCGTTGAAACGCACGGGCGAACCCACGGAAAGCCCGTTGGCCGAACCCGGAATGCGGATGACCAGCTCTTCCATCGGGCCGCTGCGCCCATATTGCGCCATCCAGTAGATGAAGCCGAAGGCAGCCGCGATGACCAGCACCGCGAACAGTCCCACAATGGCGTAATTGGCTTTGGTTTCCATGGGTCGATCACTACTTTCCGTTGGCGAGGCGGGTCACGGGCAGGAACCCGGCCATGCGGGATATCGGAACTGGTCTATGGCGCATCGGCGGGCCTCACGATGGAGCGGGCACGCTTGCCACGGAAATAGGACTGCACCCAGGGATCGTCAAAGGCGAGCATATCCTCAACCGTTCCCTCGACCAAGACCCGCTTCTTCCCGAGCACCGCGATGCGGTCGCAAACCGAGAACAGGCTGTCGAGATCGTGGGTGACCATGTAGACCGTCAGCCCCAGCGTGTCGCGCAATTGCGCGATCAATTCGTCGAATTCCGCCGCACCGATCGGATCGAGGCCGGATGTGGGCTCGTCGAGGAAAACCAGGTCCGGATCGAGCGCCAGCGCCCGGGCCAGGGCCGCACGCTTGATCATGCCGCCGGAAAGCTCCGAGGGATATTTGTCGGCGGCATCGGGGGCGAGACCCGTCAGCGCGATCTTGAGATGAGCAAGCTCGTCCATCAGCTTCTGCGGCAGATCCAGATATTCCCGCATGGGCAGCTGGATGTTTTCCTTGACCGTCAGCGAGGAGAAGAGCGCGCCATGCTGGAACAGCACGCCAAGCCGCATGTCGAGCGCCGTGCGCTCGTTGTCGGAGAGCGTGTCGTAATCCTCCCCCAGGATGCGGATGGTGCCCGATCGGCGCGGCAGCAGGCGCAGCACCGTGCGCATGAGCACGGATTTGCCCGTTCCCGATGCGCCGACGAAGCCGAGGATTTCCCCCCGTCGCACATCGAGGTTCAGATGTTCCAGCACCAGTTTCTGGCCGAAACCGACGGTAACGTCCTCGACCGAAAGCACGATTTCAGACCGCTTGTCTTCCGCCATCCGTCAGAACCCTATCGAGGCGTAGAACATGGCGAAAAGCCCGTCCATGAGGATGACGACGAAGATGGACTTCACCACCGAGGCGGTGACCTGCTTGCCGAGGCTTTCCGCGCTGCCGCCGACCTTCAGCCCCTCGACGGCGGCCATCACGCCGATGGCGAGCGCCATGAAGGGCGCTTTCACCATGCCGGCGATGATGGTGGAAAAGGCCACGGCCTGGTGCAGGCGTTCGAAGAAAACGGCGAAGGTGATGCCGGAATAGGCAAAGGCAACGACGGCCGCACCCGCGAGCGCCGCAAAATTGGCAACGATGGTCAGCAGCGGCAGGACGACAGCGAGGGCGGCAAGACGCGGAAAGATCAGCACGCCGACGGGATTGAGGCCCATGACGAGCAGCGCATCCACTTCCTCGTTCATCTTCATGGAGCCGATTTCCGCGGTGATGGCGCTGCCGGAGCGGCCCGCGATCATGATGGCGGTCAACAGCACGCCCACCTCGCGCAATTGGAGGATGCCGACCAAGTCCACGACGAAGATTTCAGCGCCGAAATAGCGAAGCTGGAAGGCCCCCTGCTGGGCAATGATCGCGCCGATCAGGAAGGACATGAGCGTGATGATGGGCACGGCCCGCACGCCCATATTGTCCATCTGGTTGACCACGGCTGCGGGGGAAAGACCGCTGCTGCGGCCGAATTTCAACTGGGCTCCGCGAACGGCAGCCCCGAGGATGTTCATGGCCGAAACACCGTCGGCCCAGAAATCGTACACCGCCCGGCCGACGGGCTCGAACAGGATCTGAAACAGGGTCCGTCGCCGCGCCGGTGGCGCACTTCCTTCCGGCAAGCGATCCGGCAGCGCCTGCAGCAGTTCCGTGACGGGCGGCGACATGCCGGTCAGGGTCACTTTTACGCCTTTGGCGGCGGCGGCGGCGACCAGGGATTTCAGCACCCAGGCACCGCTGGTATCGACGGACACCACATCGGAGAAGTCGATTTCCAGCTCGCCGCCGTTGAGATTGGCAGCCACCCCGTCCATCGGCTTCAACACCGGCGGAAGGCTGATGCTGCGCCATTCGCCCGACAGGCGCAGGCGCTCGCCCCGCCCGTTGCCGAGCGGTTCTTTCTGAAGGGCAGCGGCCTTTGCCTGAGGGGTGCTCACCGGGCGGAAAACTCTTCGTACTGATTCACAGGATCAAGCCTTTACCATAGGTTAACCCTGCTTGCGCAGGACAATTCGACCAACACTGACAGTAACGGGCAAGATTCACCCGCCTGTTGCCTTAATGACGACAGCCGGCCTGCGCGCCCGGCCGAGAGCCGCGATCCCGGCACCCGTCAGCGCAACGAAGGCCATCAGCGTATAGGCATGCGTCCCGAAGGTCACATTCAGATAGCCGGACACGAATGTCGCTGCCGCCAGAAACGAACCATTATAGAAGTAATAGGTTCCCTGCGCCGATGCTTCCTGTTCGCCGCCCACCGTCTCCACGATCAGCCGCTGGATGCCGATATGGCAAAAACCGAAGCTGATGGCATGCATGCTCTGGAGAAGGACGAAGAAGCCATATTGCTCGGGATAGGGAAACAGCAGCCAGCGGATCATGGCCGCCGCCGTGCCGATTCCCATCAGCGCCCAGCCGGAAAAGCGCCCATAGAGCCGCTTGGAGAAAATGAAGGTGAGGATTTCCGCCAGCACGCCCGTCGCCCACAGGAAGGCGATGGAGGAGCCGGAAAAGCCGAGCTGGATCCAGTGGATCGAGGCGAATGTGTAAAGGATGGCGTGGCTCGACTGCACCACCGAAGCGCCGATCATGGCGAGCTGCAGGTCGGGACGGCGGAGCGACGCGGGGGCCGCCCGGACATCCGCTGCCGGCCGTTCCGCCCGGCCGGTGCGGGGCGCGAGAACACCCATGACGACCATCAGGAAGAAGCCGAAGAGCATGCCGTACAGCACCACCCCTCCACCCCAGGCCTGGATGGCATAGCCCCCGATCAGCGTGCTGACGATGAAGGCCGCCGACCCCCACAGGCGCATGCCGCCATAATCATAGCCGAACCGCCGTACCCCCGTAATCAGCAGCGATTCCGCCACCGGAATGAAGGGCGAATAGACCGCGCCCTGAAGCGTGTAGAGCAAGAGCACCGGCAGAAAGGCCGCCACGCCGAAAAGCCCCATCGCCGTTGCCAGCGACAGCACCGCAGAGGCGATCAGCACATAGGCGCGGTCGGGCAGACGGTCGGCCACCATGGCTGCCAGAGGCATGACGATGACGCGGATGATCAGCGGCACGCCCTGGATCACCCCGATTTCATAATCGCTGAAACCGAGGCCTTTCAGATAGACCGAGAAGAAAGGCAGGGCCATGCCGTTGACGACCATGGCCGAACAGAAGACGAGCGCACTGCGGGTGCGATACCAGGAGGGCGGGGCCTCCGGTGCGGGGATGGGAGCGGACATGACGGGCCTGAAAAGGGCGCTGCTTGGGAGGGACGCGCCGATGATTCACTGCAATGGCGCCAGTCTAGAGCAAACCGCCCCGTCCCGAAAGCACCAATCCCTTATGGAGAGGGTGCGGAAACACGGATAAAATCGGGAGGCCTGGCGTCGTCAGGCGGCGGCCGGCGGCGCAAGCCGCAGCTGCGGCTTTTCCGGCGGTGCGGCCGCCCCCTGCACCAGACCCCAGTTGATCAGCTCGAAGCGACCGTCCTCATGCTCGGCAATCGCCGTGCAGCTTTCCACCCAGTCCCCGGTGTTGAGGTAGGCGATCCCGTCGATCTCGGTCATGACAGCGTGGTGGATATGTCCGCAGATCACCCCATCCGCACCATGGCGACGGGCCTCGTCGGCCAGCACGGTCTGGAATTCCCCGATGAAGTTGACGGCCTGCTTCACCTGCTGCTTGGCCCAGGCGGAAAACGACCAGTAGGGCAAGCCGAACAACCGCCGGAGCGCGGCTAGGGCCTGGTTGATGTGCATGGCGATATCGTAAGCCCAGTCGCCGAGATAGGCGACCATGCGCGCATTGCGCACCACCACGTCGAATTCGTCGCCGTGCAGCACGAGGAACTTTCGCCCATCCGCCGTTTCGTGCATCGCGCGATCGGCCACTTCGATGCCGCCGAAATGCTTGCCGGGAAACGAGCGCAGGAATTCGTCGTGATTGCCGGGAATATAGATGATGCGGGCGCCCTTGCGCGCCTTCCGCAGGAACTTCTGCACCACGTCATTGCAGTCCTGCGGCCAGTACCAGCTGCGCTTCAGCCGCCAGCCATCCACGATATCACCGACCAGATAGATCGTATCCGCATCGTGATGGCGTAGGAAATCCAGAAGGAAGTTCGTCTTTGAAGCCTTCGACCCCAGATGGATATCCGAGATGAACAGGGTGCGGAACCTGCGTGCTTCGGTGTCTTCGCTCACGAAATGCCTCTTTCAACCGCCTCAGTCCTTGCTTGTTTCATAAGAAGCAGAGTCCTGTTTCACGATTGTGACAGGCAAGCAGGACGGCATGGCGAGGCGGACATCGGCGGCCAGACCACCCATGCGACCATTTTCTGACTTCCGGGGAACCGCATTTCCGTCTCCGGCACTTGTTTCGGTCCGTCATCCTGTCCTATTGCGAAGGTCTGATTGCGACAGATCGAACCGGGAGAATCGTGGAATGGCTGACGAAGGCAAGGCAAACACCGTCGAAAAGCTGACCGATGCCGCCGCGAGAGCGGATCTCGACGAGCAGGCGCTGTTCTATCACCGCTATCCGGGCCCGGGTAAGCTGGAAATCCAGGCCACCAAGCCGCTTGGCAACCAGCGCGATCTGGCGCTCGCCTATTCGCCGGGGGTCGCCGCACCTTGCCTTGCCATTCGCGACAATCCCGAACAGGCCGCCGATTACACCGCCCGTGGCAATCTCGTTGCGGTGATCTCGAACGGCACCGCCGTGCTCGGCCTCGGCAATATCGGCCCCCTCGCCTCCAAGCCGGTCATGGAAGGCAAGGCCGTCCTCTTCAAGAAATTCGCAGGCATCGATGTTTTCGATATCGAGATCGATGCGCCGACGGTGGAGGAGATGGTCAACACCGTCTCCGCCCTGGAGCCGACATTCGGCGGCATCAATCTCGAAGACATCAAGGCGCCGGAATGTTTCGAAGTGGAGCGGCAGCTCCGGGCCAAGATGAATATTCCGGTCTTCCACGACGACCAGCACGGCACCGCGATCATCGTGGCGGCGGCCGTCCTCAACGGTCTGGAACTGGCGGGCAAATCCCTCGCTTCCGTGAAGATCGTCGCCTCGGGCGCCGGCGCCGCCGCGCTGGCCTGCCTCAACCTGCTGTGCCTGCTCGGCGCCAGGCGCGAAAACATCTGGGTCCACGATATCGAAGGCCTTGTCTATCAGGGCCGGGCGGAACTGATGGATGAGTGGAAATCCATCTACGCGCAGGACACGGACAAACGGGTTCTCGCCGAAACCATCGAGAATGCCGATGTCTTCCTCGGCCTCTCCGCCGCCGGCGTTCTGAAACCGGAACTGCTGGCGAAAATGGCGCCGAGCCCGCTCATCATGGCGCTTGCCAATCCGGTGCCGGAAATCATGCCGGCGCTCGCCCGCGAGGCGCGCCCCGATGCGATGATCTGCACCGGCCGTTCGGACTTCCCGAACCAGGTGAACAATGTTCTCTGCTTCCCCTATATCTTCCGCGGCGCGCTGGATTGCGGCGCGAGCACCATCAACGAAGAGATGAAGATGGCCGCCGTGCGCGCCATCGCCGCCCTTGCCCGCGAAGAAGTCTCGGAAGTGGCTGCCAAGGCGCTCTCCGGCGAAACGCCCGTCTTCGGCCCGAACTATCTCATCCCCTCGCCCTTCGATCCGCGCCTGATCCTGCGCATCGCGCCGGCCGTGGCCCGTGCGGCAGCCGAAAGCGGCGTCGCCGCGCGCCCGATCACCGATTTCGATGCCTATCTGGACAAGCTCAACCGCTTCGTCTTCCGCTCGGGCTTCGTCATGAAGCCGATTTTCGCGGCGGCGAAGTCGGCGGAAAAGAAGCGGGTGATCTTCTCGGAAGGCGAAGACGAGCGCGTGCTGCGCGCCGCCCAGGTGCTGCTGGAAGAAAATATCGCCACGCCGATCCTCATCGGCCGTCCCGATATTCTGGAAAGCCGCATGAAGCGCTACGGCCTGCGCATCCGGCCCAATGTGGATTTCGAAGTGGTGAACCCGCAGGGCGATCCGCGCTATCGCGACTACGTGGAGGATTATCTGGCCCTGGTCGGCCGTCGCGGCGTCATTCCGGAAGCGGCGCGCACCATCGTGCGCACCAACACGACCGTCATCGGCGCCCTGGCCGTCCGTCGTGGCGATGCCGATGCGCTGATCTGCGGTCTCGAAGGCCGTTACGAGAAGCATCTGCGCGATGTGCGCCAGATCATCGGCAAGCGTGACGGCGTGCTGGATTTCGCCGGCCTCAGCCTGCTGGTTTCCCAGCGCGGCGCGACCTTCATGACCGACACCTACGTGACCTTCCAGCCGAGCGCGGAGGAAATCGCCTCCATGACCGTGCTGGCCGCCGCCGCCATCCGCCGCTTCGGCATCACGCCCAAGGCGGCGCTGGTGTCGCACTCCAACTTCGGCTCCCGCGATTCCGAAAGTGCCCGCAAGATGCGCGAGGCCCTGCAACTCGTCCGCGAGCGGGCCCCCGAGCTGGAAGTGGATGGCGAGATGCACGGCGAGTCCGCCATTTCCGAAGCCCTCCGGCAAAAGGTCATGCCGGCCACCACGCTCAGCGGAGAAGCCAACCTTCTGGTCTTCCCGAACCTCGATGCCGCCAACATCACCATGGGCGTGACGCGCGCCATGACCGATGGCCTGCATGTCGGACCGATCCTGCTCGGAACCGCCATGCCGGCCCATATTCTCGCGCCGTCGGTCACCTCGCGCGGGGTCGTCAACATGGCGGCGCTTGCGGTGGTGGAGGCCTCCCATCCGGCCTGATCCAGACTGGCTGACGTAACGTCAGCCAGCCCGCTCCACCCGTCCTTCCCTTAAGGAAAAGGACCTGTGGACAACATGCTTTAGCGTTAAGGTAAATATCAGGGAAGGTTTGCAATCCCGACGGCGTGTCGGCATGGTGGCCGCAATTTCCACAACCTGAACTATAGTGATGCCTCGGGAACTTCCACGAGGGATCGCCGTTTTTCATGGACGTTGAAACGCAATGCCATCCGTCGCCAGGAGCGTCCCGTGCCCATACGTTCGAAAGCCCTCTTCATCATGTTGCCGGTGCTGGCCATGGCGGGCCAGGCAGCGGCCTCGGATTACTGCGACATGCTGGCGGCCCGCCTCAACCAGATGCCGCAATTGATCGGCTCGTCGACCTCGGCCCACTACAAGGCCGAGTCCCTGTACCGCCTCAACCGTCTTGAAATCGCGATCCGCCGGGATCTGCGCCGGCTCGACTGCCCCAGCAACAGCATCGTGCTCATGAACGGCAATCAACATGCCTGTTCGGGCCTGGGCGAGGAACTGGCATCCGTGCGCGCCCAGAAGGAGCAACTGTCTTCGCTGCAACCCATTCTGAGCCAGACCATCGATGACGGCTCGGGTCTGAGTGCCGCGATCCTCAAGGAAATCAAGCGCGCCGGTTGCGATATCCGCGGCACGCAGCAGGATGTGGAGATTATCGGCACCGGCTCGCTTGGCAATGCGGCGCCGGAAATGCTGGATGCGCGCCCGGTCGCCTGGGGGCCGGACGAAGGCTCGACGTCCGAAGAGCAACAGGACCTTGCCACCGTGCTCGGCGACGATGCCGAAAGCGACTATGGCACGCCGGAAGCCTATGGAATGATCGAAATCCGCCCGAGCGACTCCGAAGAGATCGAGTCAGGCAAGATGGCCTCCGTCACGCTGCCAAAGCTGGAAGGGCAGGATTTTCTGAGCCGGCAGGGTTCGGTGGACATCCTGAGGACAAAGCCGTCCGCACCCGCGCAGAATGCCGGAAAACCGGAAGCGTCTCTGCCGGAGCGGGATTATAACCCCAACGATCCGAAGATCCGCAAGGTCGGCCCGGCATTTCTTGCCGAGAAGGAACAAGGCATTGAGCTTGGGGCGTCTGCGCCGGCCACCGCCCTTCGCTGATCGTCCCGGAATGCACGAAAGCCGCCCTCGATGGGGCGGCTTCCCGTATGTCTGCAGCCTGGATCAGGCGACCCGGCGCAATGGCCGGTCATCCACCTGAAACTGGTTGACCTGGGTATAGAGCGTGCCTGCCCCTTCGGCCAGACGCTGGACGGTGGTGTTCGATTCCACGACCATGCCGGCATTGTGCTGGGTAAACTCGTCCATCTGGCTCATCGCCGCATTGATCTCGTGGAGACCCGTGGCCTGCTCCCGGGCGGATTTGATGATCGCGCTGATATCAGCGTGGATATTGGTCACCTGTTCCTGGATCATTTTCAGGATGTCGCCCGTCTCGTTGACGAGGTTGACGCCCGAGTCGACCGCCTCTTCGGAGCGGGAGATCAGCGATTTGATCTCCTTTGCCGCATTGGCGGAGCGCTGGGCAAGCTCGCGCACCTCCTGGGCGACCACGGCAAACCCCTTGCCGGCCTCGCCTGCCCGCGCCGCCTCGACGCCAGCATTGAGCGCCAGAAGATTGGTCTGGAAAGCGATCTCGTCGATCACCCCGATGATCTGGCTGATCTGGCGGGCGCTTTCCTCGATCCGCCCCATGGCGGCGATGGCCTTCTGCACGACCGCATCGGATTCATGCGCCTGGCGGTTCGCCACCTCGACCTTCTGGCCGGCATCTTCCGCACGCCCGGCCGTATCCCGGACATTGATGGTGATCTGGTTCAGCGCGGCGGCGGTCTCCTCCAGCGCGGCAGCCTGTTGTTCGGTCCGGCTGGCGAGCTGGCTCGCGGAGCTGCTGATGACGCTGCTGTCGCTTTGCAGGTCATGGGCCACGGCGATGATGCCATGCATGGCCAGCTGCAGCCGCTCGGCCGACTGGTTGAAGAAGGAGCGCAGGCGGTCATAATCGCCGGCGAAAGGCTCCTGAATGCGGATGGCGAGCTGGCCGGCCGCAAGCTTGCCCAGCGCATCCCCCAGACGATCGACGACCGTCTTGGTTCGCGCGAAATCCTCGGCCCGTTCCGCCTCTGCCGCCATGCGGGTGGCGCGGGCCGCATCGCGCAGGTCCGCCTCTTCCCGCTCGGCGCGCTGCTTGGCCACGAGATTGTCGCGGAACCGCTGGAAGGCGCGGGCGAGATCGCCGATCTCGTCCTTCCGGTCTGCCCCGCCGAGCTCCACCGCCGTGTTGCCCTCGGCAAGGCGATTCATCGCATCGGTGGCGCGCACCAGCGGCTGCATCAGCCGCCGGGAGACGAAGATGCTCAGCGCCAGGCCACAAGCCGCGAGCACCGCAGCCATGGCAATCATCGCCTGCACCAGCGCCGTCGCCTCGGCTTCCAGTGCGGCCTTGCTCTCCGCCGCCTGCTGCTCGAGCCGGTCCACATAGCTCTTGACGATGCTGCCGGTCGCGTCGATTTCTTCCTGGAGCGCATCCGCCACCTTGTCGAATGCCGGCATCTGCTTGTTTCCGGCTTCCGGTCCGCCAGCCACATAGGTCTTGGCCATCTCGATGCCAGTCGCGTGGAAGCCCGCGTAACGTTCCGAAAGCGCGTCCAGCGTCGTGACGAGATCGGAAAGGCCAGCCGTTTCGGCAAGCGCCTTCAGGCGGGCGACCTTTTCCGACAGGCTCTTGGCCGATTGCGCGGCAAGATCGAGACCGTCATCCAACCCGTCCTTGCCCTGCGTTGCAGACATATCGGTCAGCGATTCCTGGGTGCTGACGATATCCAGCTCGATCCGCAGCTTCAGCTCGGTGATCTCCCGGGCCAGGTCCTGCGCTTGTTCCTGCGCCAGAGCGATGTCCATGCTGCGCTGCAATTGCCGCGCTGACAATGTGTCCGAAATGGCAAGCACACCGGTGCTGAGGCAGATAAGGCTGATGATGGCAGCAGGCACGAGCCTGCCCAATCGAAAACGATCGAAGATCATTCGAGGAACCTTGAATTCGGAAGATGAAGGGGGGGCGGTGCCTCTCAGGGCGCTCGGCAAACATCATGTTCCGGCAAGATTGCCGTCCGGTTGGCAACAACTATTTGCCGATAAATTTTAATAGTGCCTTAAGCCTAACGGCCATTTAAATCGTTTTGTTGACCAAAGACATTTATTTTAGCGGCATCTTCTATTATAAATTGCTATTTTCATTATGCGCCACTATTGATTGTGTTTCGATGCGGGAAGCTCAGAACCTGCAGCCGCCACAGCAGGCTGGTGAGGGTGAGGACGACGCCCCAGGCGATGACGACATCGGAGAGAAAATGCGCTCCGAAGGCCACGCGGCTGAGCGAGACGGTGACCGCGAAGGGCGCAATCGCCGCATAGGCCATGGGCCGGCGACCAGCCGGCAGCAGCAGCGGCAGGGACAGAAGGGCCGCCGCCGAAGCGCTCTCCCCCGAAATGAACGAGCAGTTGTCCAGACAGGCGCGGGAGAGATCCCAGGGAAGCGAAAAGGCAGAATCGCCCCCGAAACCCAGCGTCTCGCGCGGCCGTGCCCGGCCGAAGCCGTCCTTGATCACCCGCGTCAGAAGCCCTGGCCCCAGCCCCATGACACAGAGAAGAAACAGACAATGGCCCGGTGGGGGCATGAGAGCGGCCAGACGAGACCGTCGGCCGACCGACCGGACCAGCAGCGCGGCAAACGCACAGAGCACGCAGACGTGCGGCAAGACGAGGTTGATGTTGCGCAGCAGCGTCAAGAGCGGATCGGCAGCCAGGAAAAATCCGGTCCTCTCCGCATAAAACAGCGCGCTGACAGCCAGATCCACCTCTGGAAACAGCCGAAAGAACAGACTGGCCAACACCGTGGCCGCGAAAAAGCCGGCGGCAGGCCATGCCGCCACGGCACGCCCTTCGCCGGGCAGTGCAGGAACACTGACCGTCATCCCCTGATCCCGTAAATGGAGACGCCCCCAATGCGCCTTCACAGGGGAGGATAACGAACGGCCATGACGGTTTGGCTACGGTCCTGTGACAGCTCTGTCCGGCGCGCGCCGAGGGGAGACTATCCGCCCCAGGTTTCCTCAAAGACCAGATCCTCCAGCGGCAACCGCTGCCGCCAGCCTTTCACCGCCAGTTCCGGCTCGCTGTAGAGCTGGTCCACATAGCCCGCGCAAAGCCAGGCGACGATTTCCACATGGTCGGGGATGGAAAAGATCTCCCGCACGTCGCGGTCGTGAAAAATGCTCACCCAGCCGATGCCAACCCCTTCCGCCCGGGCCGCGAGCCAGAGATTCTGCACCGCGCAGACGGTGGAATAGACATCCATGCGCGGATTGTGGGTCCGGCCCAGCACCACCTGGCCGCCCCGCGTGGGATCGCAGGTCACACAGATGCTGAGCGGCGCCTTGAGGATGCCTTCGAGCTTCAGCGCGCGATACTGGTCGCGGCGTTCGCCGGTAAACATCAGCGCCGCCTCCTCGTTCGCCCGGCAGAAGGCCTCGTGCACCCGGCGGCGCTTTTCCTCGGAACGGACGAGCAGGAAATTCCAGGGCTGCATGAAGCCCACGCTCGGTGCGGCATGCGCCGCCTTCAACAGGCGTTCCACCACATCGTCAGGCAGAGGGTCGGGCAAAAACTGGTCGCGCACGTCCCGCCGCGTTTCGATGGCGCGATAAAGGGCGGCTTTTTCATCCGGTGTGAACGGTTCGGCATGCACCAGCGCATCGCGGTGCGATTTCGTCGCAAGCATCGTTCGATCCCCAACAATGCAGACACCGCTGCCGCCGTCCGCGCGGCATCGGCTATGGCATCAGGCCGGTCTTCTGACTGGGCATCATCCGCCCGCTGCACGCCTTCCCGGTTTCCCAGTGGCGCGGCCTTCCGGTCAGGAAAGCCGTCTGCAACGACGTCCGCCTTACAGCGTTGGGCACGTTCCGGTTTTTCACCGGATTCCCGATTATCCGCCGGAAACCCGGCGGCACCTGAATATCCTGCTTATGACAAGGCGCCGGCCCTTTGGCAAGGCGCCCCCGCCTACCGGTCGCGGAACCGGTTGGTGATCGGATAGCGCCGGTCGCGTCCGAAATTCTTGCGGGTGATCTTCACGCCCGGCGCCGACTGCCGGCGCTTGTATTCGGCGATATAGAGCAGATGCTCGATCCGGTGCACCGTCGCCACGTCGTGACCGCGCGCCACGATATCCTCCACCGACATTTCCGCCTCGACGAGACATTCGAGAATATCGTCGAGGACCGGATAGGGCGGCAGCGAATCCTGGTCGGTCTGGTTCGGCCGAAGCTCTGCCGAAGGTGCCTTGTCCAGAATGTTTTTCGGGATCACCTCGCCCCCCGGCCCGAGCGCGCCCGGCGGCACATGGCTGTTGCGCCAGGCAGAAAGCGCATAGACCTGCATCTTGTACAGGTCCTTGATCGGGTTGAAGCCACCGTTCATGTCGCCATAGAGCGTGCAATAGCCCACCGACATTTCCGACTTGTTCCCGGTCGTGACGACCATCGAACCGAACTTGTTGGAAATGGCCATCAGAATGGTGCCGCGCGCCCGGCTCTGGAGGTTTTCCTCCGTAATGCCCTCTTCCGTCCCCTCGAAAACCTCCGACAGCGCGGAGAGAAACCCGGCGACCGGCTCCTCGATCGGCACCACCTCGTAACGGCAGCCCAGCGCCTTGGCACAGGCCTCCGCGTCCGTCAGCGAATCGGAGGAGGTGTAGCGATAGGGCAGCATCACGCAGCGCACCCGCTCCTCGCCCAGCGCATCCACCGCAATGGCCGCGCAGATCGCGCTGTCGATGCCGCCGGAGAGGCCAAGCACCACATTGCGGAAGCCGTTCTTGTTCACGTAATCCCGGAAGCCGATCATGCAGGCCCGATAATCGGCCTCTTGCGTATCGGGCAGATTGGCCCGGCCGCCGTCGCGGCAGACCCAGCTTTCGCCCTCCCGCTTCCAGGTGGAAACGGACAGGGTCTCCTCGAACTGGCTCATCTGGAAAGCCATGGACTTGTCGACGTTGAAGGCAAAGCTCGCGCCGTCGAAGACCAGTTCGTCCTGTCCGCCGAGCTGGTTCGCATAGATCATCGGCAGGCCGAGTTCGATCACATGCTTCAGCACGATCTGGTGGCGGATATCCATCTTGTTGCGATAATAGGGCGAGCCGTTCGGCACCAGCAGGAGCTCCGCGCCGCTTTCCGCCAGCGTCTCGCAGACGCCGAGTTCACCCCAGATATCCTCGCAGACCGGGATGCCGAGACGCACGCCCCGGAAATTCACCGGCCCCGGCATCGCGCCGGCGCGGAACACGCGCTTTTCGTCGAACTCGCCGTAATTGGGCAGATCCACCTTGTCACGGATGGCGAGGACCCGGCCGCCGTCCAGCACCGCGACGGAATTGTAGCGGCCCGCCTCGTCCTGGCGGGGAAAGCCGATGATGACCCCCGGCCCGCCATCGGCGGTTTCCGCGGCAAAGGCGTCGATCGCCTCCCGGCAGGCGCGGATGAAGGCAGGCTTCAGAACCAGGTCTTCCGGCGGATAGCCCGCCACGAACAGTTCGGTGAGCAGCAGGAGATGGGCTCCCTGCCGTGCCGCATCGGCGCGGGCTTCCCGCGCCTTCGCCATATTGCCCTTGATGTCACCGACCGTCGGGTTGAACTGGCCGACGGCGATGCGGATTGTATCGGTAATGTCAGGTGCCTGGGTCATGAGGAGTGATGTAGCGCGCCCTGCCCGCGCCTGCAATCCGCCGCATCCGCTTTTGGCCCGCACTATCGCCGGAGCGCCACAGGACCGGATAATTCCGGGGACAGATTTACCAAGGCGGACGGTTCATCTGTCATTCATGACGGATGTGTGACAGTGAAATGAACCTTTCCTGACAGGTGCCGGAGACTCCGCAATTGTATAACGACACCAAGGCCGCCCCGCTGAAGTCCTTGCCGTGGCTGCATGCAGCCGACGCGGATTATTCGCGCCTGTATGCCCGCGTCCTGCGTGGCCTGTCCTACCTGTTGCTGTCCTTCCTGATCGTGCTGACGATCGAGCTGGTCTCCCGCTCGAATTATGCTGATCTGATGGACTTCTTCACCTCCACCTCGCGCCCCGGCTGGACCACGGTCGGTGTGGTGCTGTTGGTGCTGCTGGCCATCGACGCGCTGCTCGGGCGCTGGTTCCTGTCGATCCTCATCGCCGCGCCGATCCTCATCCTTCCGGCCTTCATTTCGGGCCAGAAGCGGCTCTATCTCTCCGATCCGCTCTACCCGACGGACCTCGCCTTCGGCCGCCAGATTCTCGAACTCATGCCGGCCATGGTCAAGGATCGGCCCGTGGCCGCGACGCTGGTGGCAGCGGGCCTCGTGCTCGGCATCATCGGCGCCGTGTTCGGCTTCCGCTATGCCTGGCGCACGTTCCCCCGGATGACCGGCAAGCGCCGCATCGCGCAGATCGCGATTGCCGCACCGCTGCTGATGTCCTTCGCCTCGCTGATGGATTACTCCACCTTCTCCTATCTCCGCGACCGTCTTCAGGTCATTCCGATGATGTGGGACCAGAAGGAAAACTATCGCCACAACGGCTTCCTGATGGCGTTTGCCTTCAACCTGCCCATGGCCAACGTGAAAGCGCCGGCCGGCTATTCGCATGACTCCATCACCGCCATCGAGCCGCCGGTCACGGCGGTGACGGCCGGCAAGCAGGAACGGCCCGACGTCATCATGCTGATGAGCGAGAGCCTGTGGGATGCCACGCGCCTCTCCAACGTCAAGCTCAATCCGGACCCCATGCCCTTCATGCGCAGCAATCTGGCGGGCCATGTCTTCTCGCCGGAATTCGGCGGCATGACGCCGAATGTGGAGTTCGAGGCGCTGACCGGCTTCTCCAACGCCTTCCTGCCCTATGGCAGCATTCCCTATCAGCAGTATATCCGCCGCAAGGTGCCGACGCTCGCCACCTTCTTCCGCAGCCAGGGCTATGCCGCCCGCGCCATCCATCCCTATCAGGGCTGGTTCTGGAACCGCAGCGAAGTCTACAAGGAATTCGGCTTCGAGGAGTTCAAGTCGGAGGAAAACCTGCCGCCCATGACCAAACGGGGCATCTTCGCCTCCGACGACAGCCTCTTCCGGGAAATCATGGAAGAAGGCGATGCCATGGACAAGCCGTTCTTCTTCTTCTCGGTCACCCTGCAGGGACATGGCCCCTACGAGCCGCATCGCTATGCGAAGAACTCCATTGCCGTCGAGGGCAACCTCCCCGCGGGCGACAAGGAGGCTCTCTCCACCTATGTGCAGGGCGTGAAGGAATCCGACGATGCCCTGAAGATGCTGATGGACTGGGCGAAGAAGCGCAAGCGCGAGACCATCGTGGTTCTCTGGGGCGATCACCTGCCGCCGCTCGGCCCGGTCTACACCTCCAGCGGCTACATGCCGGAACAGGTCGCGACCCGCAAGGGCGACGTGGACACGATGAAGCGCGAGCATGAGACGCCGCTGATCGTCTGGTCCAACCGCACCGGCCCGAAGACCGATATCGGCACCGTCAGCCCCGCCTTCATCCCCTATCACCTGATGAAGATGGCCGGCTACGAGCACCCCTATTACACCGGCTTCCTCGGCAAGGTGCATGACAAGTACGATATCGTGGACCGCTATCAGCTGGTCAGCAAGACCAACGAACCCACGCCCGACTGGTCGCGTGGCGGAGAACTCGACCCGCTCATCCGGGATTATCGCTACCTCCAGCACGACATGATGTTTGGGAAGCAGTATGGCATCAGCCGCTTTTTCCCGGGACAACTGGCGGTCTCCGGCCCCTCCACCTGAAATGAAACCTTGGCTGGCAAACCGGCCAGGGCTTTTCGCACCAGCCCGGCAAAGGGCTGGCGGTTTTTGGGTAGACCGCCTGCCTAAGGGTCAATCCGCATTGACGAAGGCTTGCAGAACCGTCAGGATTATCCTGCAATCTCAAATCTTTGCGCAGGACCATGGTCGATAATCTGGCACGGAACAGCAACCCCAATGCGGGTTCCCCGACACCCCTCGATGCCGACGATCTGTCCCGGCACCCGCGTTACCGCGCGGCGGAAGCCATGATTGCGAGCCGCCTGATCGGCCTGCAGGAGAAGAGCCCGCGCCTCACCCGGCTGAAATCCAACCATCGCAAATGGCTGATCACCCATTCGCTCTTCGCCCTGTCCTCGCAGCGAAACCCCGACGATCCGCTCTCCGGGCTTACCGCAACGCGGCTGATCGAGACGGTGATGCGGATCGGCGCGGCAAGCCGGAACACGGCCAGCGCCTTCCTGCAGGAGCTGCTCACCTACAAGTTTCTCCGGGAAGTGCCGGCCGTGCCGGACCGGCGCGTGCGCGTGCTGGAAACCACCGACATCAGCAATTTCGGCATGCAGACCTGGTTCATGGCCCATATGGCGGCGCTGGACATGATCGACGGCGGCAGCCGCGAGCGGATCGCCGGCGACCATCCGACGCTCTACCGTGTGGCGCATATCCATTCGACGCGGAGCCTGGTGGATGATCCCGCCTGGCGCAACCCGCCGGAATGCGTGGCAAGCTTTGCCTGGTCGGATGCGGGCGGCATGATCCTCCACCACGTCGTCACCCGGCTGAAGGACGTTTCGCCGATGGAAGGACGCTTCCTGCTGGGGCCGCTGGCCCTGTCCGACCTTGCGGAAAAATACGCGATCTCCGTCAGCAATGTGAAGCGCATGTTTTCCAAGGCGGAAAAGGAAGCCAGCATCGGCTGGACGCTGGCGCGCCGGCGCGGCGATTTCTGGATGTCGGAAGCCTTTGTCCGGGATTACATGCGCTGGGAGGCGGTGAAGCTGGCGGCGCTGGATGCCGCCTTCCTCGCCGCCTGTGCCGAACTGGATATCCCGCCCCGCTGAACCGGGTCAGCCCCCGTTATCCACGACCAGCCCGGGGCTGCCCGCCGCATATTGCGGCAATCCGTCGGTGATCTCGTAATAGTCGCCCTTGTCAGCGCAGAAGATGTGGCTGGTCAGCGTCAGTCCGGTTGGCTGGTCGAAGCCGCCCGCGCAGATGGACGTGTGCGCCTCGCTGTTGGCCTTCCAGAACATCACCGAGCCGCAATGGCCGCAAAAGCCGCGCCGCGCGAAATTGCTCGCATGATACCAGCGCAGATTTTCCTCCCCCTCCAGGGTCAGGTCCTCATCCGCCACATTGGTGGACGCCAGGAAATGTCCGGTCTGCTTGCGGCACTGGCTGCAATGGCAGGCGATCACCTCCCTGAGCGGGCCCCGCGCCCGAAAGCGCACGCCGCCACACAAACATCCACCCGTATGCTCTTCCGCCATTGCATTTCCTCTCCCTTTAACGAGCGATGACGCTAAACACCGCACAAAGACCGGTCAATTTGGATTTTCTTCAACAATTATGCCTTTTTCTGATGCGAGCTTCATGCTATGCGCCGCATCAAATCGGCGAAGCAACACTGGAAGCGCAACCGCCGGTCAATACCAGTCACAAATGTTCTGATTTGCCCGGGCATGGTTACGCGCTGGGTCGATGATTGCATGCAAGGAATTCTCATGCCATTCCCGTTGATCGGTATCGCCTTCACGGCCGCCCTTCTTTATTCGAGCTGGAAGCTGGTCGATGGTGCCGCCCGCGGCGAGAGGTGGATCACGCTGAAGCGCCGCTCCCGGCGCAGCCCCGAGCAGATCTGGCGCGATATCGAACAGGCCTGGATCGACAATGCGCTGACCTTCGAGCCGGTTCGGATCCTGCCCGAAAGCACCGACACGCAGAAATCCTTCAGCCTTGTTTTCGAGGACCGCGACTTCCGCACCACGCTGCAGCGCCTGCCGCCATCCGAGCCGCGCAGCATTACCCTCACCTGCATCAACGCCAATGGCCAGTCCTATCCGCTTGGCCGGGACCACCGCAAGATCTGGCGGGTGGAGCCGAACGGCGCCGGCTCGATGATCCACGTCGCGGTCAAGTTTCGCGCACCGCCCCAGGCGATCATGCAAGCCATCTTCACCTTCGGCCGCCAGATAAGGCTGCTTGCGGGGCGCTAAGGGCGAGCAGGCAGGGAATAGGGCCCCGAGGCGGGATCATGAAAAAGGGCGCCCCGGAGGCGCCCTTTTTGACATCGGATGTTCAACCCGTTCAGCCGTTGGCGGCCAGGCGCTTCTCGTCGCGGCCGCCCTTCATGCGCTCGGCGAGCAGGAAGGCCAGTTCCAGCGCCTGGTCGGCGTTGAGGCGCGGGTCGCAATGGGTGTGGTAGCGATCCTGCAGGTCTTCGGCCGAAACCGCGCGGGCGCCGCCCGTGCATTCGGTCACGTCCTTGCCGGTCATTTCCACGTGGATACCACCCGGATGCGTGCCTTCCGACCGGTGAATCTGGAAGAAGCTTTCCACTTCCGACAGAACGCGCTCGAAGGGGCGGGTCTTGTAGTTGTTGAGCGTGATCGTGTTGCCATGCATGGGATCGCAGGACCAGACGACCTTGCGGCCTTCGCGCTCGACGGCGCGGATGAGGCGCGGCAGGTGCTCGGCGACCTTGTCATGGCCGAAGCGGCAGATCAGCGTCAGACGGCCCGGTTCGTTGGCCGGGTTGAGGATGTCGATCAGCTCCAGCAGACCATCGGCGGAGAGCGACGGGCCGCACTTCAGGCCAATCGGGTTCTTGATGCCACGGCAGTATTCCACATGGGCATGGTCGGGCTGACGCGTGCGGTCGCCGATCCAGATCATGTGGCCGGAGGTGGCATACCAGTCGCCCGAGGTGGAATCGACGCGGGTCAGCGCCTCTTCATAGCCGAGCAGCAGAGCCTCATGGCTGGTGAAGAAATCCGTCTCGCGCAGCGCCGGCTGGTTTTCCGACGTGATGCCGATGGCGCGCATGAAATCCATGGTTTCGCTGATGCGGCCGGCAAGCGCCTTGTAGCGCTCGGCCTGCGGGCTGTCCTTGACGAAGCCCAGCATCCACTGGTGCACGTTTTCCAGGTTGGCATAGCCACCCATGGCGAAGGCGCGCAGCAGGTTCAGCGTCGCGGCGGACTGGCGGTAAGCCATGACCTGACGCTCGGGCGCCGGCACGCGGGCCTCTTCGGTGAATTCGATGCCGTTGATGATGTCGCCGCGATAGCTCGGCAGCGAGACGCCGTTGATCGTCTCGGTGTTCGACGAACGGGGCTTGGCGAACTGGCCGGCGATGCGGCCGACCTTGACCACGGGCAGCTGGGCGCCGTAGGTCAGCACCACGGCCATCTGCAGGAAGGCGCGGAAGAAGTCGCGGATATTGTCGGCGCCATGCTCGGCGAAGCTCTCGGCGCAATCGCCACCCTGCAGCAGGAAGGCGTTGCCTTCGGCCACATTGGCGAGCGACTTGGTCAGCCGGCGGGCCTCCCCGGCGAAGACCAGCGGCGGAAACTTGGAAAGGCGCTCCTCGGTGGCGGCAAGTGCTGCCGCATCCGGATAATCCGGCACCTGCTGGATGGGTTTGTTCCGCCAGCTGTTCGGGGTCCAATTCTGTGCCATGGTCTCACCTGTTTCGATATGGCCACCCCTTGCCCGAAGGGTTTCGGAAGCGGCCTACGCGTCAAATTGATCGCGCGCTTATAGACATTTAAGAAAGTCTTGCAAAGCCATGGAGAGCCGCAGAATGGCGGCTTTTCCGATTTTTTGAAGACAGTGTGTTTCGATGCCCGGCAGACGATCAGCCGATGCGCTCGCCCTTCACCACCCGGTAGCTCGGGCTGTACATGGTCACCAGTTCTTCCGCCGCTGTCGGATGCACGGCCATCGTGCGGTCGAAATCGTCCTTGGTGCAGCCGGCCTTGAGCGTGATGCCGAGAAGCTGCGCCATTTCACCGGCCTCGTGGCCGAGAATATGGGCGCCCACCACCTTGCGGCTTTCCGCATCGACGATCAGCTTCATGATCGTCTTTTCCTGCCGGCCGGACAGCGTCGCCTTCATCGGGCGGAACTGGGCGCGATAGACCTCCAGCGACTCGTATCGCTTTGCTGCCGCCTCTTCCGAAAGCCCGACAGTGCCGATTTCCGGCTGCGAGAACACCGCGGTCGCGATCAGATCCAGATCCGGCGTCGTCGGCTTGCCGCGATATTCCGTGTCGATGAAGCACATGGCTTCGTGAATGGCGACGGGCGTCAGCTGTACCCGGTCGGTGACATCGCCGAGCGCGAAGATGCCGGGCACGTTGGTGCGGGAATAGTCATCGACGATGATCGCGCCCTTCTCGTCGGTGGCCACACCGGCGGCCTCCAGCCCGAGCCCCCTCGTGTTTGGATCGCGCCCGAGCGCCAGCATGACGGCCCCGACCGTCAGGTCGCCGTGGTTCTTGGTCCTGACGAGCCGCTCCCCGCTTTCGGTGAGCGAGACCTCCTGAATGAGGTCCTCGCAAAGAATGCGGATGCCCTTTGCCTCCATCGCCTCATGCAGCCCGCGCCGCATGTCGTGGTCGAAGCGGGAGAGGATTTCCTTGCCGCGATAGATCAGCGTCGTCTCGACGCCGAGGCCGTGGAAGATATTGGCGAATTCCACGGCAATATAGCCACCGCCGGCAATCAGGATCGAACGCGGCAGTTCTTCCAGATGGAAGGCTTCGTTGGACGTGATGCAGTGTTCGTGGCCGGGCAGCGCCGGATGATGGTTGGCCGATCCGCCGACCGCAATCACGATCCGCTCCGCAGTCACCACCGTGCCTGTTGCGACGATGCGCACCGAATGGGGGCCGGCAAGCTCCGCCCGGCTTTCGATGATGTCCGCGCCGGCATTGTCGAGCCCCTTGCGATAGAGACCTTCCAGACGGGTGATTTCCTTGTCCTTGGCGGCGACCAGCGCCTTCCAGTCGAAACGGCTTTCGCCGACCGTCCAGCCGAAGCCGGCCGCATCTTCGAAATGCTCGGGGAACTGGGAGGCATAGACGAAGAGCTTCTTCGGCACGCAGCCGCGGATCACGCAGGTGCCGCCGAAACGGTATTCCTCGGCAATCGCCACTTTCTTGCCAAGCGAGGCCGCCACACGGGCGCTGCGCACCCCGCCGGACCCGCCGCCGATGACAAAGAGATCATAATCATACTGCGCCATCGCGGGCCTCCGGCTGTTCGGCTGGCGGGCAGCCGAGCGGCGCCGGCACCAGCGGTTCATGACTTCGTGTCCGTCGGGAATCCCTCCGGCCCGGTTCATATAGGTGGTCCGGGTACCAAAAGAAAAGCCCGGACGGCTGTCCGGGCTTTTCAGAAATATTCACAATGCCGTCAGCGCTTACTGCTGAGCCGGCTCCGTGGTTTTCTGCTTTCCGATGACTTCCTCGAGCTTCTTGTCGGTTTCGGTCGCCAGGTCGCGCGAAATGCCGGCAGCCCAGATATCGGCAGCCTTGGCCATTTCACGGGTGGCGATCGGGCCGTCGGACAGAAGCTTCTTGCCCGCAGGCGAGGTGTAGAAGGCGGTGATCGCGTTCAGTTCCTCGACGGTGAAGGTCTTGGCATAAATGGTTGCGGCTTCCTTTTCCAGGTCGCCACGGCGGCCGGCAAGCGCCAGAGCCTGTTCGTCCACCGAGGCGGTGATTTCGCCCTGATAGTTCGGCGTCGCCTGGATGAGCTGGTTCTTCAGCTGCTCGGCAAGGCCCGGCAGGATGTTGTCGAACTGGGCGGTGGCATTGATGGCGCTGATGGCAGCCCGGGCAGCCTTCAGCTGCTCTTCGGTCACCGCATCGTCAGCGCGCACCTGAGTGGAAAGCGCAATACCCGAAACCAGGATGGTCGCAGCGGCCCAGCGGCCGATACCCGCAAGAGTGATCATGAGTGTCCCATGCTCCTTTTTATTATTCAAAGTGGCTTAAGCGTGCGCGCCCCTGCCGGACCGGCAATGATGGCAAGCGATGCGATGTTGATGAACAGGCCATGCTCCACGACACCGGGAATCGCGGCCAGTTCGGCTGACAGCGCCTCTGCATCAGGAATACGGCCAAATGATGCATCGATGATGAGATGACCGCCATCGGTATGGAAGAGATCCTGTCCGCTGCTGCGCAGATTGAGCGCACCGGTGAGCCCGAGGCGCGCAGCCGCCCGCTCGATGGCAATGCGGGTCGCCGTCTGGCCGAAGGGGTTCACCTCGATGGGCAGCGGGAAGGCGCCGAGCATGTCCACCTGCTTGGTTTCGTCGGCAATGACAATCATCGTGCGGGAGGCGCAGGCAACGATCTTTTCCCGGAGCAAGGCGCCGCCGCCGCCCTTGATGAGGGTCAGCCGGGCGTCCAGCTCGTCGGCGCCGTCGATGGTGAGATCCAGTTCCGGAAGCTCGTCGAGCGAGCGCAGCGTGATACCCAGTTCCAGGCAGAGCCGCGCCGTGCGCTCGGAGGTCGGAACCCCCTCCACCTTCATGCCGCCGGCCACTTTTTCCGCCAGAAGCCGGACGAATTCGTCCGCGGTGGAACCGGTGCCGATACCAAGCTTCATGCCGTCTTCGACATGTTCAAGCGCTGCGGCCGCAGCCTTGATTTTCATTTCGCGGGCGTCCATGCGCCGTTCGCTCCAGACTGTTGACGATGACCGCTGTTTACACGGCTCGCCCGTCAAACGAAAGCTAAAAGAAGCGCAAGCGGGCGGATTGCTTTGCCGTGCGCTTTCCCTTAACCCTCGCCCGTCTCTGGACAGACCTGGAAGGGAAAACGCCTTGGCCGCACCGCTTGCCGTCTTCGATCTCGATGGCACCCTCATCGATACCGCCCCCGATCTGATCGACAGCCTGAACCACACCATCGATGCCGCAGGGCTGGCGCCGGTGACCTTCGACGACCTCACCCATCTCGTCGGCCACGGCGCCCGCGCCATGATCGAGCGCTCCTTCGCGCTGCGCGGTCATCCGCTCGATGAAAACGACTATCCCGCGATGCTGGAGCGCTTCATCGGCCACTATCAGGGCGGCATGCCCGGCAAGGGAGCGCCCTATCCGGGCGTCCTCGCCGCCATCGACCGTCTTGCGGAAGCGGGCTGGAAGGTTGCCGTCTGTACCAACAAGATGGAAGGCCTCGCCCGCCGTCTGATCGAGACCAATGGCCTGACCGACCGCTTTGCCGCGATTACCGGCGGCGACACCTTCACCGTCCGCAAGCCGGATGCCGCCCACCTTCTCGGCACGGTCGAGCGCGCCGGTGGCGATGTCTCGCGCACGGTGATGATCGGCGACAGCCTGAACGACATCCTCGTCGCGAAAAATGCCGGCGTTCCCTCGCTTGCCGTGCCCTTCGGCTATTCCGATCGCCCGGTGGCGGATCTGGAGCCGAGCCACATCATCGCCCATTACGACGAGCTGACCGCCGATCTCCTGGAACGGCTGCTGGGCCGCTGACCACGCCCGGACGGGCAGGCCTTTCCCCAACAAAAAACCCCGCCGAAGCGGGGTTTTTTCGTCTCAGGCGCCGCGCGCCTTGGAGGTGGTGGCAAACGCCTTCCGGGTATAGTCGTCGCGCTGGTAGACGTCGTCGTAGTAGCGCACGATCCCGTCCTTGTCCGGCCAGGCCGTGAAATAGGACACATAGACCGGCACCTTCTGCGGTACGGTCAGCGCCTTGTTGCCGGGCTGCGAAAGCTTCTTGCCGATATCGTCCACCGTGGTGTTCAGCACGGCCGCCGCCATCACACGCGGTTCGGCCAGACGGATGCAGCCATGGCTGAGCGCCCGCATGTCGCGCTTGAAGAAGCTCTTCGAGGGCGTGTCATGCATGTAGATCGAATGGGTGTTCGGGAACAGGATCTTCAGTTCGCCGAGCGCATTGTCGCTGCCCGGAGGCTGGCGCACGCCCACATTCTTGGTGTCGTACCAGTTCACTTCGGAGGACGAGACCTTCGATCCGGCATAGGTCACCTCGTAACCCAGGCGGTCGAGATAGGACGGATCCCGCCGGAGCTTCGGCAGCATCTCGTTGACGATGATCGACGCCGGCACGCCCCAGTAGGGATGCAGCTCGACCGTCTCGATCTCGTCGTTGAAGAAATAGGTCTGGGTGTGCGGCCCGCCGACCACCACGCGCATCGACAGCTGCTCGCGATTGTCGTTGTGGTAATAGGCCATGAAGGCGGGCTGGTTGATGAAGACGTAGCGCGCGCCGAGATCCTTCGGCAGCCAGCGCACCTGCTCCATGGCAACGACCAGCTTGTCGATCTTGGCTTCCTCGGAGACGCCCATCATGCGGCTCGCGGTCGCCTTGCCGATGATGCCGTCCGGCTTCAGCCCTGCCTCTTTCTGGTAGTCTTCCACCAGCGCGACGATCTCCGGCGAATAGTCGGGCGAGCCGGCATAGGCGGCGAAGGTGGCGGCATGCGCCGACTTCAGCGCTTCCGAACCATGCCGCTGAAGCGCGGCCATGATGTTCACCAGCTCCGGATTGGACTGGCCCGGCTTCAGCGCACCCGTGAGATTGATGACGATCGGCGCCTCGTTGCCGCTCTCCTCCGCCTTCAGCCGCGCCAGTTCCGCCTTCAACGCCTCGAACTGCGGGTTGGACGGGTTACGGCTGAGCAGATAGGAGCCCGGATTGGGCGACAGGCTGATCAGTTTCAGCGCCGCGTCGAGATCGACATCCTTGCGCTTGAAATCATGGTAGCCGGAAATCTTGTTCGGATCGATGCGCCCGCGCACCGCGTCCTGCACATAGGTGAGCACCTTGGCCGACAGCGACAGCTCGAACTGCATCAGATCGCGGTTGCGACCCTGCGTATCGGTGGCATCGAAATTGAGCGGGGGCACGGACACCGCATAATCGGCGGGGTCGAGGCCCACTTCATCCGCCTTGCCGAGAACCGAAAGCACGGAGCGGGCCCGGTCGTTCATCATGCTGCCGCTCACCCACAGCAGCGGCTTTCCCGCGCCGTAATAGGCTTCGAGCGCCTTGGCGACGGATTCCGTGGCGCGAACATTCGCCTCGGTCAGGAAACGGCGCGGATCGGAGGCCGCATCGATGCCGGCCTGGGGCGCATCGCTGGAGCTGACGGCACTCGTCACGACCGGATCGGCAAATCGGCTGGAGGCGACGAGCCGCATCGGCTCGGCCTTGTAGGTATAATAGCTCGGCGCCTTCACCCGCGGCAGGGGGTCCTTGTCTCCGGCCAGGGAATTGCCGGGGGGCGGCGGAAAGCCGTTACCCGCCCCGCGCTGGCTCACACCCGTCACGCCGGGCAAATCCTGCTGCTGCTCGATCATGGTCTGCGAGCGGGGTTTCTTGGGGAACAGGAAATCGAGCAGCGTTCCGGCATTGGCCGGACCCGCACCCAACATTTGAACCCCGGAAGAGAGTGCCAGCACCAGCGCACCGGCCATTTTCATCGACTTCATGTTTTCCATAACCCCGCAGTCATGCGACCAGGCCAGAGCCTATGCGGACCCGATTTCACCTTCCGCCGAACCTATCCGATAGGACGGTTGAAGAAAAGAAAGGGCCGCTTAGACGTGTTCATCTCAAGATCGTCCCGCAGCGCGCCTGCCCGGCACGGCTTTTGCGGGGTATCGTTTACAAACTTATGAAATAACTGGTTAATTTTTTCCTGCATTTGTCTGCAAGACTTGCGGACGGATCGAAGAAAATCGGCTTCTCACAAAAATTTGCACCGAGTGGCCGAAAAGCCACGGAATTTCGGGGCTTTTTCCCGGTCGCTCGAGCCCCCACATTAAGCCGATCCGGGCGGCCGCCGCGGCGCTGCCGAAACCGAAAGGAACGACGACGATGAGTGACCGCACCCGCACAGAAACCGATACGTTCGGCCCGATCGAAGTGCCCGCCGACCGCCTCTGGGGCGCCCAGACGGAGCGGGCGCGCGGCAACTTCCGGATCGGATCGGAAGTGCAGCCGCGCGGCCTCATCGAGGGGCTCGCCATCGTCAAGCTGGCGGCGGCACGAGCCAACCGCGCCCTCGGAAAACTCGACCCCGATCTTGCGGCCGCCATCGAACGCGCGGCGGAAGAAGTGATCCGCGGCGAACTCGCCGGTCACTTTCCCCTGCCCGTCTGGCAGACGGGATCGGGCACGCAGACCAACATGAACGTCAACGAGGTGATCGGAAATCGCGCGATCGAGATACTCGGCGGCGTGGTCGGCTCAAAAAGCCCGGTTCACCCGAACGATCACGTCAACATGAGCCAGTCCTCGAACGACAGTTTCCCGACGGCGATGCATATCGCCGCCGTGTCCGCGCTCAGCCGCAAGGTGCTGCCGGCCCTGCGCTACCTGCACAAGGCGCTGGAGGAGAAACAGAAGGCCTTTGCCGGCATCATCAAGATCGGCCGCACCCACACCCAGGATGCAACGCCGATGACGCTGGGGCAGGAATTCTCCGGCTATGCCGCCCAGCTGGCGCTCTCGATTGCCCAGATCCACCGGTCCATGGAAGGGCTTTATCAGCTCGCGCAAGGGGGAACGGCGGTCGGTACCGGACTGAACGCCCCGAAGGGCTTTGCCGAACGGGTCGCGCACGAGATCGCCACCATCACCGCCCTGCCCTTCGTTACGGCCGAAAACAAGTTCGCGGCGCTTGCCGGTCACGAGGCCCTGGCCTTTGCGCATGGCGCGCTGAATGCGGCCGCGACGGCGCTCTTCAAGATCGCCAACGATATCCGCTTCCTCGGGTCCGGCCCGCGCTCCGGCTTGGGCGAGCTTGCGCTCCCGGAGAACGAGCCCGGGTCGTCGATCATGCCCGGCAAGGTCAACCCCACCCAGGCGGAAGCGCTCACCCAGGTGGCCATCCAGGTCTTCGGCAATCACGCCGCCGTCACCTTTGCCGCCAGTCAGGGCCATTTCGAGCTGAACGTCTTCAAGCCGGTCATCGCCTATAACTTCCTGCAATCGGCCGACCTCATCGCCGATGCGGCCATTTCCTTCACCGACCACTGCATTGCAGGCCTCGAAGCCCGGGAAGACAACATCAGGGCCGCCATGGAACGCTCGCTGATGCTGGTCACGGCCCTTCAGCCGGTCATCGGTTACGACAATGCCGCCCGCATCGCCAAGGCCGCCCACAGGAACGGCACGACGCTTCGAGAGGAAGCGCTGAAGTCGGGCCTCGTATCGGCCGAGGACTTCGACCGCGTGGTGCGCCCCGAGCTGATGATCGGGGAATAGGCACGAAAGACAGACGCCGCTGCGTCAACCAGCCCAGCCATTCAGACTTCCGGCGCATTGCAATTCTGCGCCCCGCCCACTAGAGCAACGCTGACGCAATGCCCGCGTGGCATGGAGCGCATCGACGCTATTTGACGGCATAAAAGGGCCCAGGACATGGCTGACGATCTCTTTCCTCTCGGCGAAGACAAGACCCCCTACCGCAAGCTGACCTCCGATTACGTGTCGGTCGACACGTTCAAGGGTCAGGAGGTTCTCACCGTGGAGCCGGAAGGCCTGCGCCTGCTGGCCGAAGCGGCCTTTGCAGACATCAACCATCTGTTGCGGCCCGGTCACCTGAAGCAGCTCGCCGCGATCCTTGAGGATCCCGAAGCAACCGAGAACGACCGCTTCGTCGCCTATGACCTCTTGAAGAACGCCAATATCGCCGCCGGCGGCGTGCTGCCCATGTGCCAGGATACGGGCACGGCCATCATCATGGGCAAGAAGGGTCGCCGCGTCTGGACCGAGGGCGGCGATTATGACGCGCTCGCCAGAGGCGTTCTCGATGCCTACGAGAAAAAGAACCTGCGTTACTCGCAGCTTGCGCCTCTTTCCATGTTTACCGAGAAGAACACGAAGAACAACCTGCCGGCCCAGATCGACCTCTACGAGGAAGGCACGGATGCCTACAAGTTCCTGTTCGTCGCCAAGGGCGGCGGCTCGGCCAACAAGACCTTCCTTTTCCAGGGCACGCCCTCGCTGCTGACCCATGACCGGATGATCGACTTCCTCAAGGAGAAGATCCTCACGCTGGGTACGGCGGCCTGTCCGCCCTACCATCTCGCCATCGTCATCGGCGGCACCTCGGCGGAAATGAACCTGAAGACGGTGAAGCTCGCCTCCACGCGCTACCTCGACAGCCTGCCGACGGAAGGGTCCGAAAGCGGCCATGCCTTCCGCGACATCGAGATGGAGAAGGAAATCCACAGGCTCACCCAGCAGATGGGTGTGGGCGCGCAGTTCGGCGGCAAGTATTTCTGTCACGATGTCCGCGTCATCCGCCTGCCCCGCCATGGCGCCTCTCTGCCGATCGGCCTCGGCGTTTCCTGCTCGGCAGACCGTCAGGCCCTCGGCAAGATCACGAAAGACGGCATCTATCTGGAGCAGCTGGAAACCAATCCGGCCCATTACATGCCCGAGATCGACGAGAAGAAGATGTCGGAATCCGTGGTGAACATCGATCTGAACCAGCCGATGAGCGCCATTCTCGCCGAATTGTCGCGGCATCCGGTCAAGACCCGCCTGTCGCTGACGGGCACCATCATCGTCGCCCGCGACCTCGCGCATGCCAAGATCCGCGAACGGCTGGAACAGGGCGGCGGCATGCCCGACTACATGAAGAACCACCCGGTTTACTATGCCGGCCCCGCCAAGACGCCCGAAGGCTTCGCCTCCGGCTCCTTCGGCCCGACCACCGCCGGCCGCATGGACAGCTATGTGGACCAGTTCCAGTCTTTCGGCGGATCCATGGTCATGCTGGCCAAGGGCAATCGCGGCCGACAGGTTCGCGAGGCCTGCAAAACCCATGGCGGATTCTACCTTGGTTCAATAGGGGGACCCGCAGCGCGGCTCGCGCAGGACTGCATACGCAAGGTTGAAGTTCTCGAATATCCGGAACTCGGCATGGAAGCCGTGTGGAAGATTGAAGTAGAAAACTTCCCCGCCTTCATCGTTATCGATGACAAGGGCAATGATTTCTTCCAGGAACTCAATCTAGGCTGACGGAATACAAGCGAGCCGGCCGTAGAATCTGCGGCCGGCCGCCTCCGGCTCGTCCCGTTGCAAGTCTTCAGCCGGTTTTTCTGGCAAAATTGACAAAAGAGAAACTTGTAAACCCCCCGAAATATTGGGTGATTTCAGGGCCAATCCAAAAAAGTCATCCACAAAACTTATTAGTAAAAACTCGGATTTTAATAAAATTATAACCCGTGGGCGCTAATGATCTGCCTCCAAGGGAACAGACTATCCGGAGAATACCGCCATGGATGCGGCCCATGCCTTGAAGGCTCAGGTTCCAGATATTGCAGGGCAAATCACCTATGCCATGCGCACCATGGGCGTTTCTCCCATTCCGCGGAACTACGAGCTTTTTTACGAAGCCTATCTCGGTTCAAATCCTGCACTCACCCGTGAGGTTGCAGCGCTGGGCAAGAAGGCGACGCAGGAAGAGCTCGATGAAATCGGGGTCAAGTACTTCAACCGTCACCAGCACACGGTGGTGGACGAAGCCCATTCCCGCCTGATGACCGAGCTGGACGGTCTGGTGCGGATGCTGCGCCAGGAACAGAATTCGCTGGAAAGCTATAACCGCCTTCTCGGCGAGACCTATAACCGCATTTCGAACAAGAGCGCCGCCAGCGCCGACATCCTGCGCAACGCGATCTCGCTGCTGGCCGATGCCACCGGCGCCACCATGGCCAAGGGGGCGCAGACGAGCGAGAATCTCTCGCTGAAATCCCGCGAGATGGAGCAGGTGCGCCAGGAACTGGACGAGTACAAGCGCATCGCCAATACCGATTCGCTGACGCGTCTTTCGAACCGCCGCGCCTTCGACGACAAGCTGGCGACCGTTTACGATAACACCATGAGCACGGCCATCACCGCGCTGGTGATTGCGGATATCGACCATTTCAAGAAGGTGAACGACACCTACGGCCACCCGGTCGGAGACAAGATCCTCGCAACCGTCGCCACGGTCATCCGCGCCAACCTTCGCAAGGACGTCTTCGTCGCCCGCACCGGCGGCGAGGAATTCGCCTTCATCCTCGAAGGCAACACGCTGGACGAGGTGATGCAGATCTGCGAGCGGGTGCGCCGGAGCCTGGAAGCAACGCCGTTCAAGAACTCCAAGACCGGCGTGAATTACGGCCCGATCACCATTTCCATCGGCATTTGCATGGCGGATGCCGCGGAAGATCCGAGCGATCTCTACACCAAGGCCGATGTGGCTCTCTACTGCGCCAAAAATGGCGGTCGCAACCGCTCCATCCCCTATGAGGATGGCATGCGCAAGGAATTCCAGAAGGGCTGGCTGATTTACAAGAAGTAACCGGACCGGGGTTGCTTGGAACGGCGCATCCGCAAGGATTGCGCCGTTTTTCCTGTCGCGTGTCAGGCGGCTTCGGCCACCGTTCCCTGGGCGATGAAGGCGGCCACTTCGGCAATCACCCCCTCGTCGCGCACGATGCGGCGATGCCCGAGACCATCCGCCCAGCGCACCGTGATGGCGGGCGAAACACCTTCATAGGCAGCGGCATTGTCGGCCGGCACTTCCTTGTCGTCATGGGCATGCACGATCAGGGCGGGCACACCCAGCTTCGCCACCAGTCTTGCCCCGTCGAAGGCATCCGGATGGAGCCCCGTTTCGCGCTGGCCCTGCTCTTCCATCCGCTTCAGCATGGGCTTGCCGAGCCGCATCATCCGGGCAAAACCGGCGAAAATGAAGTCGAGCCGGCTTGGCGCACCGATGATGACGAGACGCCCAACCCTCACCCGGGGCACACAGGCAATCAGGCCTGCGGTCGCCACGATCGTCGCCGCGCCGCCGAAGGAATGGGCCACGATGGCGTCGAAAGGACCATGCTCGCGGGATGCCGCATTGATGGCCTCGACCGCGCGGCGCATGTCCAGAATGCGGCCGCCGGAGCGGCCGTGGCCGGGAAGGTCGAGCGCCACCACCCGGTTTCCGGCCTGGTGCAGCCCGCGGGCAAAGGGCGCGAGATAGGCGGCCGCCGATCCCCAGCCATGCACGACCAGCACCCGGGGCGCGCTTTTCGCCGCATCGAACAGATAGGTCATGGCCGCGCAATCGGACAGCGAAAGCTGGACCGCTTTGGCGCCGGCCAGGATGGCCTCGCCCTCGGCATGGGCCGCGCGCTGCTTCGCCCCCTTCGGCTTCGGATTGTCCGTGGTGCAGAACAGCCGGTAGGCCAGCCTCGCGCCGTGTTCGGGTGAGACGGTTGCGACAGCCTTCAGGCCGAGGCGGATGACGGAAAGCGCAAAGGATGCCATAGTGGGATTCCGCTAATGTTCAACGATGAACAATAAAGTACAAGTATGAACAAAAATCAAGCCCTTCCCTGGGATCACCCGCGTTTTCGCAGCTGGATCGCCGTCGGTCGCGCCTGCCAGCTGATGCAGCAGGTGCTGTCGCGCTCGCTCGCCGAACTGGACATCAAGCCGCCGCATCTGGATATCCTGGTCAATCTCTACCGGTACGAGGGCATCACGCAGCAGGAGCTGGCGCGCAAGCTGCTGGTCGGCCGGTCCAACATGTCGATGCTTCTGCCGCAGATGGAAAAACGGGGGCTGATCGCCCGTGCCGGCGACGCCCGGGACAAGCGCGTGTTGCGGCTGTCGCTCACATCGGGGGGTCGGGACCTCGCGGAAAAGGCGATGCGCATCCAGACCGAGGTGATCGAGCGCACCCTTTCCCACACCCCCATCGAGCGCTGCCGCGAACTGGCGGAAATCATGGAATCGGTCGCATCCGTGCTGATCAGCGAGATCCGGGAAGAGGAGTAGAACGCCTTTCCGGTCAATCGCTTGGCCGGAAGTCCGGACTCATTTTCTCAGCGCGGCTTCTCGGATTTGTCCCGGCTCATGCCCTTCTCGGCGAGTTCTTTCTCATAGGCGGCAAATTTCTCGACGCCGGTCTCGCCAAGCTCGGCCAGATAGGTCCAGGTGAAGATCCCGCTGTCATGACCGTCGTCGAAACCGATCCGCACCGCATAATTGCCGGTCGGCGTCATGGAGATGATCGAGACCGTGCGCTTGCCCGGCACCGTCACCCGCTGGCCGGGACCGTGGCCCTGCACTTCGGCCGACGGCGACAGGACCCGCAGCATTTCCGCCGACAGGTCGTAGGCCTTGCCGTTGTCGAAGGCGACGACAAGCCTCTGCCGGTCCTTGGTTACCCGGATTTCGGTCGGCCAGATGGTCGTGCTCTCGCTCATGGGGGTGCCTCGCTGTGTCTCGTGGTTTTTCATCTAGGCGCTCCGGCCCGCCACCGCAAGCGCCCTCGCCGCGCCTGAGCGCTGGACGGGCGGCAGGGGCACCATGCCGCCTATGGACGGTTTGCCTTCGCTCGCTGCGCATCGTCGCCAACACAAAATCGTCATTCTCTTGACGTGGGGGTCCCCAGCCAACACATTAGGCGGAAACAAGCACGGAGCATGACGGTGAACAGCAGGCCCGGTCCTCTTTCCGGCGATACGGCCATCGCACCGATGATCGACCCCTTCGGGCGGATGGTCACCTATTTGCGCGTTTCGGTCACGGATCGCTGCGATTTCCGCTGCACCTATTGCATGGCCGAAAACATGACCTTCCTGCCGAAGAAGGACCTTCTGACGCTGGAGGAGCTGGAGCGCCTCTGCCTCGCCTTCATCGCCAAGGGCGTGAAGAAGATCCGCCTGACCGGCGGCGAGCCGCTGGTGCGCAAGAACATCATGCACCTCGTGCGTGCGCTCGGCGCCCGCGTGAAAAGCGGCGAGCTCGAAGAGCTGACGCTGACCACCAACGGCTCGCAGCTGGCGCGCTTTGCCGGGGAGCTGGCGGAAGCGGGCGTGAAGCGCATCAATGTTTCGCTCGACACGCTGGATGCGGACAAATTCCGGGCCATTACCCGCTGGGGCGAGCTTTCGAAGGTCATGGAAGGCATCGATGCGGCGCTGGCCGCGGGGCTGAAGATCAAGCTGAATGCGGTGGCCCTCAAGGGCTTCAACGATGCGGAAATCCCCGAGATGATCCGCTGGGCCCATGCGCGCGGCATGGATTTCACCGTCATCGAGACCATGCCCATGGGCGAGATCGACGAGGACCGGACCGACCAGTATCTCCCCCTTTCCGAACTGCGCGCCGCCCTGGAAACGCAGTTCACGCTGACCGACATTCCCTTCCGCACCGGCGGGCCGGCCCGCTATGTGGCGGTGAAGGAAACCGGCGGTCGTCTGGGCTTCATCACGCCCATGACCCATAATTTCTGCGAAAGCTGCAATCGCGTCCGCCTCACCTGCACCGGCACGCTCTACATGTGCCTCGGCCAGAACGACGCCGCCGACCTTCGGGCCGCGCTGCGCGCTTCGCAGGACGATGCGCATCTCTCGGCGGCCATCGACGAGGCCATATCGCGCAAGCCGAAGGGCCATGATTTCATCATCGATCGCACCCGCAATCGCCCGGCCGTCGCCCGGCACATGAGCGTCACCGGCGGCTGACCGATCCATCAACAGCCGCCCGCCAGCCATCATAAATATGCATTATTGCCCCCGGGCTTTTCCGGCTAGACATGCAGCATCGTCCTCACGCGCCGGAATCATCCCGTATGGCCATTTCGAAGAACATGAAAGGCGCCCTGTTCATGGCGCTCTCCATGTGCGGCTTTGCCGCGAATGATGCGCTGATCAAGTCGATCAGCACGGAGATCACCGTCGGGCAGATCATGCTCATCCGGGGGGTGATGACGACGGCGCTGGTCTTTCTCATCGCCCGGCATTTCAACGCGCTGCGTCCGCTGCGGGTCATGGCCAGCACGCCGGTCGTGCTGCGCATCTTCTTCGAGGTCGTCGCGGCCATCGTCTTCCTGGCGGCGCTCAGCCATATTCCGCTCGCCAATATCTCCGCGATCCTGCAATCGCTGCCGCTGGCCGTGACGCTGGGCGCGGCGCTGTTCCTCGGCGAACCCACCGGCTGGCGGCGCTGGCTTGCCATCGTCGTCGGCTTCGGTGGTGTGCTGATCATCATCCGCCCCGGGCCGGACGGCTTCACCACCGCCTCCCTGCTCGGCATTGCCTGCGTGTTCCTGGCGGCCGGGCGCGATCTTGCCACCAAGCGGGTGCCGGCGGAAATTCCCTCGCTGATGGTCACCACGGTCAACGCCGCCTGCGTAACGATGGCGGGCGGGCTGATCCTGCTCTTCACGCGCGAATGGATGCCCATCACGCCGCGCATTTTCCTGCATCTGGCTGTGGGGTCGGTGTTTTCGCTGATCGGCTACCAGTTCGTGATTGCCGCCATGCGCACGGGGGAAATCTCCTTCATCGCCCCCTTCCGCTATTCGGGCCTGCTGGCCTCCATTGCGCTCGGCATGCTGTTTCTCGGCGAAACCCTGGACGGGGTAACGGTAATCGGCATCGTCATCGTGGTGCTGACCGGCCTCTACACTTTCCACCGCGAAGCCATGCGCGGCCGCCAGAAGCGGGCGCGGGAGGCGGGATGAGCGAGAGGCCCGGCCTTCTTCTGGCGGGCGGTTTGTCCCGCCGCATGGGCGAGAACAAGACGCTCCTGCCTTTCGGCGAGGGTCGGCTGATCGACCATGTGGCGCACCGCTTGCGGAGCCAATGCGACGCCGTCGCCCTGAATGTCAACGCGCCCCTTTCCGGCCTTGCCGATCTTCCCCGCGTGCCGGATGACATCGAGGGCTTTGCCGGGCCGCTTGCCGGCATTGCGGCCGGGCTCGCCCATGTCCGCCACACGGGCACGCGGGCCACCCATCTCCTTTCGGTCGCGGCAGACACCCCCTTTTTCCCGGCAGGCCTGCGGGCCGCGCTGCAGGGCGCCCTCGTCGGGGGGGACGAGATCGCCGTCGCCGCCAGCGCGGACGGCCACTGGCATCCGGTCTTTGCGCTGTGGCCCCTGGCGCTGGAAGAGGATCTGCGCCGGTGGCTCGCCGATCCGGAAAACCGCCGCCTGAAGGCCTTTATCCTGCGTCACCGGCATGTGGCGGTCAGCTTTCCCTTGATCGAGACCCCGGAAGCGGCGATAGACCCGTTCTTCAACGTCAACACGCCCGCCGACTATCGGCAGGCGCTCGCCTTACGGGACAGGTTACCATGAGCGCACCCCGCGTTTTCGGGATTTCGGGATGGAAGAACTCCGGCAAGACTGGCCTCGCCGTGCGTCTGGTCGAGGAATTCACCCGCCGCGGCTATCGCATTTCCACGATCAAGCATGCCCACCACGATTTCGACATCGACAAGGTCGGCGCCGACAGTTTCCGCCACCGGCAGGCGGGGGCCCATGAGGTGACCATCGTCTCCGGCACCCGCTACGCCATCATGCACGAGTTGCGCGGCGCCCCCGAGCCCGCCTTCGAGGAGATCCTCGCCCGCCTCGCCCCTTGCGACCTGGTGCTGATCGAAGGCTACAAGCGCGAGCCGATCCCCAAGATCGAGGCCCGCCGCCTGGACGCCGCCAACCGCCAGCCGCTCGCGCCCGGCGATCCCACCATCGTCGCCATCGCCGCCGATCACCCGGTGGACGACAAGGGCCTCCCCGTCTTCGACCTCGACGACACCGTCAGCATCGCCAACTTCGTCGAACGCATCACCGGTCTCAGGGACATCTGACAGCCGGGTATCGGCCCTGTCAGCAACGCCGACTGGCAGCCCCCCTGCCCGCCGCCATCGACATCTTACGAAACAGAAAAGCCGCCCGGATCGCTCCGGGCGGCTTGCTTTTTGACGGCTGTGTCGTCTGCCTTACTTCTTTGCCATCGGGCGAACCAGCGGGGTGACGCGGCGGATGGTGACGCGGCGGTTCTGCTGTTCGGCGGAGGCGGTGCGGATCTTCAGGTAGCGCTCGCCATAGCCCTGTGTCACCAGGTTTTCCGGCGGAATGCCGTAGACTTCGGTGAGGAGAGCGGCCACCGAGGAGGCGCGGCGGTCGGAAAGCACCAGGTTCGACTTGTCCGAACCCACCGCATCCGTATGGCCTTCGATCAGGAAGGTTTCGCCCGGATCCTTCTTCAGCACCTTCAGAATGGCGCCGGCCACCTTCTTCAGGGTCTTGGCCTGCGACATCGGCACTTCCGCGCTGCCGGAGGAGAAGGTGATCGTATCGAGATCGATACGGCGCACCTTGTCGCGCAGACGGGCCGAGTAGCGGACTTCGTCGATGGTGTAGACGCGCTCCACCTTTTCAACCGGCGGCTTTTCGAGGAAGGTGTAGTAATCCTCGTCCGAGTCTTCCGAGGTGGAGACGATGTAGTCGCTGACCGGCACCGTCAGGCGCATCGGCGGCAGGTCGTAACCGGCGTCGTAGATGCGGCGCGGCTCTTCGGTGTCCGCCTCCGGCGAGTACATCATCACATATTCATCGCCCTCGGAATTGATGCGCGAGCGCTGGATGATGTCGCCATACTGGTTGTAGATCGTGACGATCCGGGTGCCGTCCGGGCGGACGATGGTTTCACGGCTGCGGCCACGCGACAGGTTCTCGTAGAAGCTGTCATTGCTGTCCATCCGCAGGCGTTCGCGGTCATCCGTGCGCACCACGATCTGGTTGCCCACATTGAGCACCACGGAATTGTCGACCTTCTCGACCACATTCACCTGGGTCACATTGTTGACGACCGTATTGTTGGTCACGGTGTTGTTGATAACCGTGTTGTTCGTCACGTTGTTGTTGGTGACATTGTTCACCTGCGTGACGCCGGGCACCTGGAAGGTCGGGGCTTCGGAAACCTTCTTGCCCTTTTCCTGCAAGGCCTCATTCACGGCCGCTGGCTCGATCACCGGCAGGGCAGCCTGCGCATCCGCATCGGTTTCCGGCGGCGGGGCGATATCGACCTGCTCGCGTTCCTTGGTGCGGGCATCGCGGGCTTCCGAACCACCCGTGGTATCGGCGTCCTTGTCGCTGTCGAGAACGGCGCCGCCATTATCGACCGGCAGCACGACCGTATCCGCCGTCTTGGACGGATCTTCCGCGATCTGCTGCTTCTGCTCGGGCGAGAGCGTATCCTCGATCACAGGCAGCGGCGCATCCGTGTTGCCGGCTTCGGGCTGGGCGGGCTCTTCCGTGGCAGGCTGCTCCGGCTGAGCCTCCGGCTGGGCGGGCTCTTCCGTGGCGGGCTGTTCGGGCTGCGCTTCCGGCTGGGCCGGCTCTTCCGTGGCAGGCTGTTCCGGCTGTGCCTCGGGCTGGGCAGGCTCTTCAGCCGGTGCAGGCTCTTCCGCCGGGGCGGGCTGTTCTTCCGGCTGGGCCTGCGGCTCTTCGGCAGGCGCGGGCTCTTCCGCAGGAGCGGGCTGTTCTTCCGGCTGGGCCTGCGGCTCTTCGGCCGGTGCGGGCTCTTCCGCAGGAGCGGGCTGTTCTTCCGGCTGGGCCTGCGGCTCTTCGGCCGGTGCAGGCTCTTCCGCGGGGGCGGGCTGTTCTTCCGGCTGGGCCTGAGGCTCTTCGGCCGGTGCGGGCTCTTCCGCAGGAGCGGGCTGTTCTTCCGGCTGGGCCTGCGGCTCTTCGGCAGGCGCGGGCTCTTCCGCCGGGGCGGGCTGCTCTTCCGGCTGGGCCTGAGGTTCTTCGGCCGGTGCCGGCTCTTCCGCCGGGGCGGGCTGCTCTTCCGGCTGGGCCTGAGGCTCTTCGGCCGGTGCCGGCTCTTCCGCCGGGGCGGGCTGCTCTTCCGGCTGGGCCTGAGGCTCTTCGGCAGGCGCGGGCTCTTCCGCCGGCGCGGGCTGTTCTTCCGGCTGGGCCTGCGGTTCTTCGGCCGGGGCAGGCTCTTCGGCCGGGGCTTCCTGTTGCTGTTGCTGCTGGAGCAGCTGCTGCTCTTCCGCGCTCAACTGGCCATCGCCATCGAGGTCACCCTCGAGCGCCTGCGCCATCAGCCATTCGGCCTGCTGGCCTGCGCGATTGCCCGCGGCAAGGGCCGGTTCGGCAATCAGGGATACCGACAGCACCGGCAAGGCCACTGTGGCAAAGAGTTTGGAACGAAGCGTCATGTCTTAATCCTCTTGGCGCGAAAGAATCGCGATGATGGGAACCCGACCAGCTTGCCGCATTTCCTGGCGTGAATATGACAAGCTGCTCACAATCTTCCCGAAAAGGGGTAGCGGCATCCAGCTGAATAGCCCATGAATGCCCTGTTCACCGACCGGTTAACGCGAACCGGGCAATAGCGTTCCGCAAGCGGGACGTGGCTTTTGGCGAATTTTGCCCGGTTCTTCCCCCGATTTTCCGCGAGAACAGCCAAAAAAACCCGTTTACGGCAGGAAATTCATATTTAATATTGATTTCCGTAGCTCGTCCGTGAAAATAGCGGACATAATTATGTATAGACATACACAAATCAAAAGGGGAGCGCCGGACGGTCCGAACCGGCGCCTGTAAAAGGAGAGGATCTCATGAAATTGTCTGCACGCCTTCTGGCTGCCGCGAGCTTTGCGGCCATTGCTTTTGTTGCTGGCGGCGCCCTTGCCGAAGAAAAGATCATCATCGGCACGGAAGGCGCTTATCCGCCCTTCAACAACCTGGAGGCCGACGGCACGCTGACCGGGTTCGACATCGATATCGCCAAGGCTCTTTGCGACGAGATGAAGGTGACCTGCGAATTCGTCACCCAGGATTGGGATGGCATCATTCCCGCGCTCCAGGCGAAGAAGTTCGACGCAATCGTCGCCTCCATGTCGATCACCGCCGAGCGCAAGGAAAAGGTTTCCTTCTCCAAGAAGTACTACAACACCCCTCCGGCCATTGCCGTGCCGAAGGACAGCCCGCTGACGGAAGCCACCGAAGCCGCGCTGGAAGGCAAGACGCTGGGTGCCCAGTCCTCCACCACCCATGCCAACTATGCCGAAGCGCACATGAAGGGCGCCGAGCTGAAGCTCTATCCGACCTCTGACGAATACAAGCTCGATATTGCCAACGGCCGTATCGATGCGGTGATCGACGACGTCGTGGTGCTGTCGCAGTGGGTGAAGTCCGATGCCGGCAGCTGCTGCAAGATCCTCGGCACCCTGCCGGTCGATCCAGTTATCAATGGCGAAGGCGCCGGCATTGCCGTGCGCAAGGGCGAGGAAGCCCTGGCGGATCGCTTCACCCAGGCCATCGCGGGCATCCGCGCCAGCGGCAAGTATCAGGAAATCAACAAGAAGTACTTCGACTTCGACGTCTACGGCGAATAAGCGAAGTCAAGACGCGGTAAACATGGCGGAAGACCGGATCTTCCGCCATTTTCTTTCGAATTTTAGGAGAGTCTGATCGGATGGTGGACACCGTCACCCGTTCGGGCATAACCTGAAGGCGAGGCGCGGCAAGACGCCCGGCGCAGGCCAAGCGCTCCCCGGAACGGGGCATGGCCTGTGCAAGACCCGAGATAAGGACAACGCGCCGGCAAGGCGCGAGGGGGAAAAATGGACGGAGTCTTCTCCGCCGCCGGCTCGTTCATGGGCTGGCTGGGACATGTGCTTGACCCGCTATGCGGGCCGGTGGGGGTGTTTTCCTTCCTGCCACCGGATTCCATCGTCGCGTGCGGCGATACCGGCTGGGGCGACGAGATCGCGCTCGGCCTGAAGATGACGCTGTCGCTGGCGCTGGCCACGCTGCCGCTCGGCCTCGTCATCGGCTTCTTCATTGCGCTGGCGCTGCAATCGCGCGAGCCGTCGCTGCGCCGCGCTGCAGGCATCTATACCACCATCTTCCGTGGTTTGCCGGAACTGCTCACCCTGTTCATCGTCTATTACGGGGCGCAGATCCTCATTCAGGGCTTCCTCACCTGGGTCGGCTATGAGGAGCGCGTGGAAATCAACGCCTTCGTCGCCGGCATGGTGGCGCTGTCGGTGGTCTTTTCCTCCTATTGCTCGGAAGTGCTGCTCTCCGCCTTCAAGGCCATTCCGCGCGGCCAGTACGAGGCGGGCGACGCGCTGGGCCTCAGCCGGAGCCGCACCATGGTGCTCATCATCGTGCCGCAGCTGATCCGCATCGCCCTGCCCGGCCTCGTCAATCTCTGGATGAACCTGCTCAAGGATACCGCCCTCGTCTCGGTCATCGGCCTTGCCGAGCTGCTGCGCCAGACGGGCGTCGCCGCCAAGGTCTCCAAGCAGGCCTTCTTCTTCTACATGCTGGCCTGCGGCCTCTATCTGGTGCTCGCCGTCCTGTCTTCCCTGGTCCTCGGCTTCATCGAACGCTGGGCCAAACGCGCGGAGATGAGCCGATGAGCTTTGCCGAAACCCTCATCCCCGCCCGTCCCGCCCCCAAGGCCGAGCGCAAGCCCCTGAGCAAGTCCGCCGTGATCGGAAATCTCGCGCAGGCGCTCTGGCTCCTGCTGGCCGTGGCTCTGGTCTACATGGTCCTCACCGGCTGGGATCCGGAAAAATTCGCCAAATACGGACCGCGCTATCTGGACGGCATCCGGGTCACCGCCACGCTGGTGGTCGTCTCGGTCGCCTTCGGGGCGCTGCTGTCGCTGCCGATTGCCTTTGCGCGCATGTCGCGGAACCCGCTGCTGAACGGGCTGGCCTATGGCTATGTCTATATCTTCCGCGGCACGCCGCTGCTCGCGCAAATCTATCTGCTCTACTACGGCGTCGGCAGCTTCAAGCCGGAGCTGGAGGCCGTCGGCCTCTGGTGGTTCTTCCGCGAGGCCTGGTATTGCGGCTTCCTGTCGCTGACCCTGAATACGGCGGCCTATCAGGCGGAAATCCTGCGCGGCGCCATCGAGAGCGTGCCGAAGGGCCAGCGCGAAGGCGCAAAATCCCTCGGCATTCCGGATCGCATCGCCTTCCGCAAGGTCATCCTGCCGCAGGCGCTCATCGTGGCGCTGCGCCCCTATGGCAACGAGATCATCCTGATGATCAAGGGCTCGGCCGTCGTCTCGGTCGTGACCGTGCTCGATATCATGGGCCAGACCCGCTACGCCTTCTCGCGCACCTTCGACTACCAGACCTATCTGTGGGCGGCGATCTTCTATCTGCTGATCGTGGAAACGCTGCGCCATGTCTGGGCCTGGCTCGAACGCCGCCTGACCCGCCACCTGCATCGCTGAGATCGCGGCTGGGGGCTTTCAGCCCCCTGCCCGCCCGCCCCGGAAAGCGCAAGGCTTGCGCCATCCGTCACTTCTGATAGTCGGGCAGCGTCTCGTAAAGCGGGTAGATGTGGGCGACCACCGGCCCGTCCGGATCGCTCTCGCAAGCCTTGGCGATCTCCGCCGTCAGGGCATTGGAACGCTCCTCGCCGCCGAGCCCGGCCAGATCGCGCTGCGGCTTGCCCTCGGCATCGTTGCTGGCATTCATGCCCGAATAGAAGCCGAGAACCCACGAAACGATCAGATTGTACGTGGCGGGATCGGCCAGCCCCTCCTGAAATTCCCGGCAGGTGGAAAAACCCGTGCCGGCAATATTCGCGCCGGCCTGCGCGCCGCCCGGCAAGAGCACGGCCGCGGCCAGCCCCAATGCCATCATTCTGGTCTTCATGCCCTAAGGTCCTCCCGGCTCTCTGCCCACTCCGTCATGCGGCGAGTTTACCGCCTGCGATTTATGGCTGCAAGCTGGCAGCACTCACCTTACCTCGCTGCTATCACATTGTTATAACGAGAAAAATCAGCAACAACCCCAAAATGGAAAGCTTCGGTTAACCTTGCCATGGTTCCATTTCCATCACAGGCGCGCCGTGACTGGAACTTTGGTTTTCGTGAAACCCGGAGGCACCCATGAACACGGATATGGAAATGCAGCTGCGCGGCTACGGCTTGACGACCGCGCATATTCTCTACCGCATGCCGGATCATCCCACGATCCTGCAAACCTATGTCTGGCAGCACTATGATCTGGCGCCGGATTTTCCCGAGATGCGCGACTTCCTGAAATTCTGGGAAGAAAAGCTCGAAGGGCCGCTGCATTCGGTGCGCTACGTGCACCGCAAGCTGATCGGCGCCAATGAATGGCGGGCGCTGAAGGGCGAATTCATCCTGCATTGAGCGCGGATGATTCCGGTTGCACCACCGGTGCAGCCGGAATATGAGTGCGCCATGGCCAAGAAGATCGACGAAGAGGCTCTCGCGGAAGCCTATAACCGCGCACTCGCCCTGGAAAAAACCGGCAATGCGGAAGCCGCAGCCATCGCCTATCGCGAGGTGCTGGCGCTCGATCCGGAGGATCATGGCGGCGCGGCCGTGAGGCTCGCCGCGCTCGGTCATGGCGATACCCCGGCCAAAGCGCCCGAAGCTTATGTGGAAACCCTGTTCGACCAGCATGCCGAAGCCTTCGAGGATATTCTCGTCGAGCAGCTCGGCTATTGCGTGCCGGTCATGGTGCGCCAGCGGCTGCAGGAACGGAAGCTCGGCCCCTTCGGCAAGATGCTCGATCTCGGCTGCGGCACGGGTCTCGCCGGCTCCGCCCTGCGCGACATGGCCGCCGACATCACCGGCCTCGATCTCTCCGAAAACATGGTCGCGATTGCCGACGAGAAGGAAGTTTACGACACCCTCTATGTCGCAGAAGTCGAGGACTATCTGGAAGACAATGACGACGGTCCCTTCGACTTGATCACCGCCACCGACGTGGTGCCCTATCTGGGCGCGCTCGAAGCCCTGTTCTTCGGTGCGGCGGAGAACCTGAACGAGGGCGGCCTGTTCATCTTCTCCGCGGAAACCCGGAGCACGGAAGAGCTGGGCGGCGAGCCCTACAAGGTCTATCCGTTCCACCGCTTCGTGCATGCGCCGGGCTACATCGCCGAGCGGCTGAAGGCGACCGGGTTCGAGATCCTTGAGATGCTCGAGATCAACGTCCGCATGCAGGAAGGCAACCCGTCGCCGGGCGTTCTGGTCACGGCCCGTCTCGCCTGATTTTGCTTTCGCATCCGCAGCATTTCCGATAAGCCTCTCAACCGGTTTAGGGAATGCGTGATGAGGAGTGATCGCGATGGCGAAAGTGGCATTCATCGGTCTTGGCGTCATGGGTTACCCCATGGCGGCTCACCTGAAGAACAAGGGCGGGCACGATGTCACCGTGTATAACCGCACCGCCGCCAAGGCAGAGGCCTGGGTGAAGCAGCATGGCGGCCGTTCGGCGCCGACCCCGGCGGAAGCGGCAAAGGATGCGGACTTCGTCTTTACCTGCGTCGGCAATGATGACGACCTGCGCTCCGTCACGACGGGCGAGAACGGCGTTCTCTCCTCCATGAAGGCCGGCGCGATCCTGATCGACAACACAACCGCCAGCGCCGAAGTGGCGCGAGAGCTGGAAGCGGCCGCCAAGGCCAAGGGCCTCGGCTTCGTCGATGCGCCCGTGTCCGGTGGCCAGGCCGGCGCGGAAAACGGCGTGCTGACCGTCATGTGCGGCGGTGAGGAAGCCACCTTCGAAAAGGCCCGGCCCGTTATCGATGCCTATGCCCGCATGGTCGGCCTGATGGGGGCGGCCGGTGCCGGCCAGCTGACCAAGATGATCAACCAGATCTGCATTGCCGGCCTCGTGCAGGGCCTTGCCGAAGGCATTCATTTCGGCAAGCGGGCCGGCCTCGACATCGAAAAGGTGGTCGAGGTCATTTCCAAGGGCGCCGCCGGCTCCTGGCAGATGGAAAACCGCCACAAGACCATGAACCAGGGCAAGTATGATTTCGGCTTCGCCATCGACTGGATGCGCAAGGACCTGGATATCGTGCTGACCGAAGCCCGCCGCAACGGGGCGAAGCTGCCGGTCACCGCGCTGGTCGATCAGTTCTACGCCGATGTGCAGGCCATGGGCGGCAATCGCTGGGATACGTCCTCGCTCCTCGCCCGCCTCGAAAAATGAGCCTTTCCCGCTCCTCTTCCGCAACGGATGTGATCGCGCATCTGCACGGCCTGCGCAACGAGGAGAATATTGCCGGCATGGCCCGTTTCGGCATCGTGACGGACCATGCGCTCGGCATTTCGAACACGGAACTCCGGGCGATTGCCCGGATCATCAAGCGGGACCATGCCCGCGCGCTGGCGCTTTGGGACAGCGGCATCCGCGAGGCACGGCTGCTGGCCTCCTATACCGAAGAGGTAAATGAGGTCACGCCCGATCAGGCCCGCGCCTATGCCGCAACCTTCGGATCCTGGGAAATGGTCGATAGCTGGTCGGACACCTTTGCCGATGCCGGCCTCGGTCCGCTGCTGATCCCGGAATTCATTGCCGACGAGCGCGAATTCGTCCGTCGCACCGGCTTCGTCATGATGGCCTGGAGCGCGGTGCACCTGAAAAAACGTTCCGATGATATCTTTCTCGCATTCCTCCCGGATATCGAGAAATACGCAACCGATCCGCGCAATTTTGTAAAGAAAGCCGTCAACTGGGCCCTCCGCCAGATCGGCAAGCGCAATGCCGTCTGCCACGCGGCGGCACTCGCGCTCGCCGAAAGGCTCAGCCTCTCCCCCGACAGGTCCGCCCGCTGGATCGGCAAGGACGCCGTGCGGGAGCTGAAAGGCCCAATCGCCCTGCGAAAGGTGGGGTTGGGCTAGGCAGCACCTTTGAGCACGGCGGACATCGGCAAGCCTAGACCTCGGGACAAGCAGTCCGCTATTCGCTGGTCAAAGCGCCGCCGCCTGACCAGGTTGTTTTCCCGAATGTGCCCCTCATGCACAAAGGCGCAGAGCCGGTATCCACTCCGTGCGCTGTTGTCGTAGAGCGCCGTTTCGTGTGCGATAGGCAAAGCAGAAACGAGATTGTCGAAGGCGGTGATGTAGCGCCGCCTGATCAGCTCCGCATCGATGTGATGGCCACCCTGACTGACCCTTTGCGCAACACGGGCAACATGCAAATCGGCAGACGAAAGCGCAACAAAGACCAATGCGACATGAAATCCCGCATCCCGGGCCCTCTGCATCTTCTTCAAAGGCTGCTGCCCGCCCAAAGTCGTCTCGAACACGAAGGACCGCTGCTCGCCCAGATGAGCATCGATGCGACGCATGGCTTCACGACCTGCGGCAAAGTCCGTGTTTACGGGATGTGTTTCCCGCATTTCGACCGCAATCTGGTCCGCATTGATGAATTCCCCTTCGGGTGAAAGGTGCTTGTATATCGAACTCTTGCCAGCACCATTCGGCCCGGCAAGCACCAGACAATTTGGCTTCATGATTTTCGCGTAAATTCAGGCGGCGAAACCCTTTTTGGAATGGATTTTCTCTAACCGCCCATCCGGCCGTTCCTTGACGACCGAACCTTCTTCATCAGGATCTTCAAAATACACGTCTTTGCCCTTTGAATGGGCAATGGAAATTTCTTCTTCTGCCGCGGATGCGATCCGCTGCGCATTCTGCTTCAACAGGTCATGCAGCATGATGGCAAAGGCTCCGTTACATCCACACAAAAAACTAATATAAACGAAACGGCTCCATTTTCAAGCCCACCCCCTCAGCCGCCCCAGAGCGACACGAGGCTGCGATAGCCCATCATCAGGGAGAGGATCATCAGAATGGCGATGACACCCTTGCGGGCCGCGCGTTCGTCGAGTCTGCCCACCATGCGGGAGCCGATATAGACCCCGACAACCAGCGCCGGAAGGGCGAGAACGGTCAGCGTCAGGCTCTGCCTGTCATACATGCCGAAGGCGAAGAGCGAGATCAGACCGGCAATGTCCATCGCCAGAAACGAGGCGACGATAGAGGCGCGGCCGGCTTCGAGCGCCAGCGGCGACCCGAGGAAGAAGATGATGATCGGCGGTCCGCCAATGCCGAAGGCGCCGTTGAGCAGGCCCGCCGCCGCCCCCGTCGCGGCGGTTTCCGCCGGTCGCGGCATGCGCTTCAGTTGATAGCCGGTTGCGAGAAGACCCGCCGCCGCGAAGGTGATCACCGCCAGTGCCAGCTTCATCGGCTCTGCCGGCACATTGGCCAGCACATAGACCCCGAACGGCGTGGCGACGATCGATGCCACCACGATGATGGTGATCGACGGCCAGTGCACCGTGCGCCAGATGGACGGCAACAGGTGGATGCCGGCGATCACTTCGAGGATCAAGACGGCAGGCACGACCGTTTCCGGCGGCAGCACGAAGGAAACCGAGATCACAACAAGGGCCGCAAAGGCAAAGCCGGAAAATCCCCTCACGATACCCGCAAGGAAAACACAAAGGAAAGCATAGGCATAGACGAAGGTCATCGAAGCGGCCCGCCCGGTCTGGAATCCACCACGCGAGCCTACGACAACAGGGAAGCTGAAAGCATCAGAAATCTCGCACCGGCACGAAATTGCGGGTACGGAGCCGAACGCCGCCGCCGTCGGCCGGGACGGCGCTGCGACGACCAGCCCTTAGTCGTCGCCGGTCTTGACGTTGTCGATGCCCATGTAATCGAGCGGCAGCTCGGTCGTGTACTTGATCTGCTCCATGGCGAAAGCGGAGGAGACGTCCCGGATCTCGATCTTGGCGATCAGGCGCTTGTAGAAGGCATCATAGGCGGCAATGTCAGGCACGACCACGCGCAGCAGGTAATCCACGTCGCCGCTCATGCGGTAGAATTCCACAACCTCGGGAAATTCCACCACCACCTCGGAAAAGCGCTTCAGCCATTCGATGGAATGGGCATTGGTGCGGATGGAAACGAAGACGGTGACCTTGGTATTGACCTTTACGGGGTCAAGCAGCGCCACCCGGCGGCGGATCACGCCATCCTCTTCCATCTTCTGGATGCGACGCCAGCAGGGCGTCGTCGACAGGCCCACCTTCTTCGCCAGATCGGCCACGGCGAGAGTGGAGTCCTCCTGCAGAAGACGAAGAATCTTGCGGTCCAGTCGATCCATGCCCTTATCCTTTCCGTAACGCGGACGGCCTTGCCCCAAATCCGTCCGCACAACCTTCAAGAGCAGATTGCGCTTGAAAAGCGAACGACCATTTTAGGACCATCCGCACAATTATTCCTTATAGGGCGATGCCTTAGAATAAAAGTGCCAATTTGTGCTAAATAAGCGCTCCAACGCGCGCGGCAAGCACCGGCAGCAACTCGGCCTCGAACCAGGGATTTCGCCGGATCCAGCCCGTGTTGCGCCAGCTCGGATGCGGCAGCGGGAGGATGGAGGGGCGTCCCTCCGATGCCAGGATGCTGCGGAAGCCGCGCACCGTCTCGGTCATGCCCCGGCGGGCGGACGCGCCCATGTGCCATGCCTGCGCATAAGCGCCGACGGTCAGCACCAGCTCGACCTGCGGCATGGCGGCCATGACGCGGGCGCGCCACCGGGGCGCACATTCCCGCCGCGGCGGCAGGTCGCTGCCTTTCGCGTCATAACCCGGAAAGCAGAAGCCCATGGGCACGATGGCAAAGCGGGAGGGATCGTAAAAGGTCGCGCGGTCCACCTGCAGCCAGTCGCGCAGGCGGTCACCGGAGGCATCGTTGAACGGAAGCCCGCTTTCATGCACGCGAAGCCCCGGGGCCTGTCCGGCAATGAGAATGCGGGCGCTGGATGACAGCACCACGACCGGGCGGGGTTCGTGCGGCAGGCGCCGGTCCGGTCCGCCCTCGGAAACATCGCGACAGATCCGGCAGGCGGCGATCTCCGCCGCCAGATCCGCAAGATCGGCGGTTCCGCTCACGAGGCGAGCGCGGCAAAGGCCGGACGCGCGGCCACCTCGCCATGCCAGCGGCGGACATGGACCAGATCGTCGGGCATTGTGATCCGTGCCGGCTTCATGAAATTGACCGTGACATGCGCGGTGATGTCAGCGATGGAGAAATGGTTGCCGGCCACGAAGGGACGGGTTGCCAGCTCGGCATCGAGCAGACGCAGGAACTCCAGCGCCTTCGGCTTGTTGGCCTCGCCCCATTCGGGAATGCGCGGCACCTCCCAGCCCTCCATGGCGGGGTGAAGATGACGGAAGGCGGCGGCAACGGCGAGAAAGAAGTGCAGTTCCACCCGCCTTTGCCACATCTCCACCTGCGCCCGCTCCAGCGCGCCCGTGCCGAAAAGCGGAGGCTCCGGATGGAGCTCCTCGAAATAGCGGCAGATCGCGACCGTCTCGGTCAGCACGGTGCCGTCATCCAGCTCGAGGATCGGCAACCGTTGCAGCGGGTTGAGCCGGCTGATCGCCAGCGAGCGATGTTCTTCTCGCCCCATGTCCACCGCCACGGTCGGAACCGTGATGCCCTTCTCCGCCAGAAACAGCGTGACCCGCCGGGGATTGGGCGCCCGGCCGCCATCATGAAGCTTCATCGTCCGCTCCGCTTTCGTCATCCGAACCGTACCACCATGCCAGAAGAAGATCGAGCGGACCGGCCGTTTCGACCATGGCGGCGCGCGGCCGGTGCGCCTTTCGCCAGTCCTCGGGCCGCTGGAACGGCCCGGACCAGAGCCCGCGCCCGGCCCGGCGGGCCTCCGCCTCCTCTGCCGCGTAGCCGCCATAGGCCACCGCATAGCCCTGCCGCACCAGATCCGCGCCGAGATCGCCGGACGGCATCCGGCAGGAGGCGAGCCGGCGGCGATATTTGTCGGTGCCCCTCAGCGTGCAGACGAGCCCCGTCAACCGGCTGGCGAGCGCCCGCCCCGCTTCGAGCCCGCACGGCCAGCGGGCCGTCGCTGCCCCGCAGAGCTGCCGCCGCTCGGGCGCGTCGATGCCCTTCAGGCGGATCCGCAGACCGCCATGTGTTAACGTATCGCCATCCACCGCCCGGAAGCCGCCGGCGATCTCCGCCTGCGGCAGGAGGCGTTGAAAAAGGGAATAAGCGCCCGCAAGCCCCAGAAACAAAAACAATATCAGCATCTCGCGACGGATGCGCCGGGAAGGATGGCCTGTCTTCTGGAACCGGTATCGCAAACGGCACCTGACCTAAGGAAATTGGAAAACAAATGGTTGAAATCAGCTTCTTCTTAAGAATTGGCCTTTAAGGTCTAGCCAGATTCTCATCTATCGCCAAACGGTTTCATGACGCAGCCAGTGAGCACATCGACCGACAAGAATATTGTGGACCTGTCGCGGGGCAGCCGCAACAGGGCGGTCGCTCGCGCCATCAAGGCCACGCGTGAGAAGCTTCAATATGGCGACCGCGCCATCCATACCTTCGACCGCGACCTGCTGATCATGCATCTGGCGGCGGCGCTGCAGAGCTCCTCGATCACCCCCTACATGATCATCGCGATCACGGTGATCGGCACCTATTTCAACGACGACCTCCGGCTGATCGCCTGGGCGCTGGCGGCGCTCGTCCTGCATGCGGGCAACACGCTGCTGCAGCGCTTCACGCAACGGCAGTCCGTCACGCAGGAAAATGTCGGCAAATGGCGCCATGTGCTGCTGGCCGGACAGGCGCTGACCGGCTTCGGCTGGGCCGCCTTCAGCGTGCAGTCCTGCGGCGCCTGCTCGGTGGACAACTATTCGCTGTTCAAGGGGGCGATCCTGCTGGTGGTGGTGTCGTTCACCGCCCTCTCCTGCTTCATGCTGCGCCGTTCCGTGGCGGTCACCTTTGCCCCGGTCATCCTGACGCTGATCGGCAATGCGGCCCTGGGCGGCGGGGTGCTCGATATCGCCCTTCTCGCCATGCTCTCCGTCGCGGTGGCCTTCTTCATCATCGTCACGGACCGGATGTACAAGTCGAACATCAAGCTCCTCTCCTTCCAGTCGGAAAAGGACGAGCTGATTGCCGAGCTGGAAACGGCGAAATCCATGTCCGACGAGGCCCGGCGGCGGGCCGAAGAGGCCAATCTGGCGAAATCCCGCTTCCTCGCCTCCATGTCGCACGAGCTCCGCACGCCGCTGAACGCCATTCTCGGCTTTTCGGAAGTGATGGCGACGGAGGTCATGGGCCCGCTGAACAACCCGACCTACAAGGAATATATCAACGACATCCACCGCTCCGGGCAGCATCTCCTGAACCTCATCAACGAGATCCTCGATCTCTCCCGGATCGAGGCCGGGCGCTACGAGCTGCAGGAAGAGGCGATTTCCCTGCTGGATATCGCCGAGGACTGCATCGGCATGGTGCAGCTGAGGGCCAGCGCCAAGAACATCACGATTACGGAAATGTTCGAATCCTCGCTGCCGGCCGTCTGGGCGGACGAAAAATCCATGCGCCAGGTCATCCTGAACCTGCTGTCCAATGCGGTGAAATTCACCCCGCAGGGCGGCGAGATCCAGGTCAAGGCCGGCTGGACCTCGACCGGCGGTCAATATGTGGCGATCAAGGACACCGGCCCGGGCATTCCCGAAGATGAAATCCCGGTCGTGCTTTCGGCCTTCGGCCAGGGCTCCATCGCCATCAAGAGCGCCGAACAGGGCACCGGCCTCGGCCTGCCCATCGTGCAGGCGATCATGGCCAAGCATGACGGCCAGTTCATCCTGAAATCGAAGCTGCGCGAGGGCACCGAGGTCATCGCCATCCTCCCGGCCCGCCGCGTCCTCCAGACCGTCCCCGCCGTCGAGGACGCCCACGCGATCCAGCCCCGCAAGAAGAGCTTTGCCTGAGGGAAAGCATCCGCCGGGCCGGACATCCCTCCCGGCAACCGCTTCACGAAAGCTTTGCAACCCGCCATTTGAGCTCCGCCGCCAGCCTGGTTTTCTGGTAGGGAGACAGCTTCCGCCAGGACTTGATCTCCTCTGCCGTGCGCCCGCAGCCCGCACACCATTTTCGGCGCGGGTCGTACTGGCAGACTTTCGTACAGGGTGAATCGTTCTTCACGGCGTCGGCCACGCGGGATGCAGCCTGTCGATGATCATCGTATGGCTGTGGCGATGCGGCCCCTGCCAGGTTCCCTCCGCCAGATGCGGATCGTCGGGAGAGAGATCCGCATGGCTGTGAACCAGCGCGCCATCGCTCGCCGTTGGCCAGAGCCACAAGGCGATGCCGAGACCGCTGACCGCCAGCATGGAGAGCAGCAGCGCTGTCGCCGGCAGGCCCACCGTCACCCCCAGCCATCCGGCCAGCGGATAGGTCAACAGCCAGCACGCATGAGAAAGCGCGAACTGCGCCGCAAAGAGCGAGGGCCGGTCCTCCGCATGGGCCGACCGGCGCAAGAGACGTCCCGAAGGCGTCTGCGCCCCGGAATAACCGATCCCGATCGCAAACCAGACGACCAGCAGCGCTTGATAGTCCCGCACCAGCGCGGTCGCGACGAGCCCGGCGATCAGCAGGCCGACACCGGCGAGCATGATCGGCCTGTCGGAAACCCGGTCCAGCAGCCGCGGCAGCAGCAGCGCCGCCACCATGGAGCCGCCGCCGAAAGCGGCAAGGGCGAGTGCCGTGCTGTCCTGACCGAGGCCGAAACGCGCCTGGACGAAGACGACCGTGTTCACGATCACCATCGAGCCCGCCGCCGCAACCGAAAGGGAAATGGCCAGAAGCCCGCGCAGACGGGGCGTCGCAAGATAGAGGCGCATTCCCTTGACGGTTCGCTCGTAGATGCTGCGGCGCTCGGGCTTGCGGGCCATCGGCAATCGCACCGAAACGACGAGCGCAGCCGAGGCAAGAAAGCCGAAGGCCGTGCCGGCGAAGAGGGCGTGAAAGGAAATGACGGTGAGCAGCACAGCCGCCAGTATCGGGCTGACGAGGCTTTCCAGATCATAGGCGAGCCGGGAGAGCGACAAGGCCCGGGTATAGTCTTTCTCGTCGGGCAGAACCTCGGGGATCGTGGCCTGGAAGGCGGGCGTGAAGGCTGCGGATGCGGATTGAAGGATGAAAATCAGCCCATAGACCTGCCAGACCTCGGTGACGAAGGGCAGGCACAGCGCGACGGCGGCGCGAACCAGATCGAGCGCGACCAGCATGGGCCGGCGCGGCAAGATTTCCGCAAAGGCGCCCGCGATGGGTGCAACCCCGACATAGGCGATCATCTTGATGGCAAGCGCGGTGCCGAGCACCGCTCCCGCTTCCGCTCCGGCAATATCGTACGCCAGAAGTCCGAGCGCGACGGTTGCAAGGCCCGTTCCGATCAAGGCGATCACCTGCGCCCCGAGCAGGTGGCGATAGGCGCGGTTCTTCAGGATCCCGAACATTCGATCTTCCTCCCGTCCTGCAAAGCCGAACACGCTTCGGCCATGGCTTGGCCTCCGCGAAACGCCGAACCGTCCTTCGCACAGAAACAGCTCCCGCCCTGTCGCAGGCCCGATGGAAAAAGGGCAGAAGACGACGGAGGGACTAGGTCCCGGCATTTCCCGGTCAGGAAAATGGCCGGTTCACACCGCCCTCACCCGAACCAGAGCCCGTACAGCGTGTAAAGCACATAGCCGCCATTGAGCACGATCATGCACATGCAGGCGAAGGAACCGAGGTCCTTGGCGTGTTTGGCAGCCAGCGAATATTCCGGCGAGACGCGGTCGACGATTTCCTCGATGGCGGTGTTGATCGCCTCGAAGGCAAACAGCAGCAGCATCAGCGCGATGAACAGCACCATCTGGTGGAAGCCCGCGCCGAAGAGCGGCAGCAGGATCAGGCCCGCCAGAAAAGCAAAGGCTTCCTGGCGGAAGGCGCTCTCGCCCATCAGCCGGCGAAAGCCGCCCAGTGAATAGCCGGCCGCCGCGAGGAAATGCGCAACGCCGGTCTTCTTTTCAAATCCGTGGTCCATGATCAGCCTTTCGGACGGCAGGGCTGGAGAAGATCGAGTTCGGGCTTGTAGACCGAAGTCTCCACATTCATCATCCCCAGTGCCGTGTGAAACCAGTTGTCATGGGAATAGGATTTTGACGCCTCTTTCGCAAGGCAGGCCATGTCCAGACCCGTGAGGGCGCGGTAGGAGGGTGAAAACCAGCTGATCATCGGCACGTGGGTCTGCTCCTTCGGGGCGAAGGCATAGGGCGCGCCGTGCAGGAAGAGGCCGTTTTCGCCAAGCGACTCCCCGTGGTCCGACGCATAGAGGAAGGCGCTGGAAAGACGGTCGTCATGCTTCTTCAGAAGCTCGATCACCGAGGCCAGGAACGCATCCGTCTGGACGATGGAATTGTCATAAGCGTTGCGCACTTCCTCGAGACTGCATTTCGGCAGGTCCGTGGTCTGGCAGTCCGGCTTGAAGATGCGGCGCTCCTCCGGATAGCGGCGGTAATAGGCTGGTCCGTGGCTGCCGATCTGGTGCAGCACGATCACCGTGTCCTTGGTCACGCCCGCCAGCAGGTCCTCCAGCGGCTTGAGGAAGATTTCGTCCCGGCATTCGCCGTTCGGGCAGAGAACGGGATCCTTGCTGTCCATCAGCGGTACGTATTTGGATCGGGTCGCGATGCCCTTGCTGCCCGTATTGTTGTCCCACCAGATGGCCTCGATGCCCGCATAGCGGAAGACATCGAGCAGGTTTTCCGTCGATTTTGCCTTCGTTTCCGAATAGTCGCTCGTGGGATAGACGGAGAACATGCAAGGCAGCGACGTCGCCGTATCCGTGCCGCAACTGGTCACGTCGGGATAGTTGATGATGTCCAGCCCCTTGAGGCGCGGATTGGTTTCCCGCTCATAGCCGTTGAGGGAAAAATTCATGGCCCGGGCGGTCTCGCCCGCAACCAGCACCGTCACGACCGGCTTCTTTTCGGCAGACAGGAGCGCGCCACGCTTTGCATCCGTGCCGAGCTTGGCCACCACCACATTGGCCGTGGTGAGCTGCGTATGGGCGTAATTATAGGCGGCGGAAAGCGGCGCGACCGGATTCAGCGTCTGCATCAGCAGGTTGTTGTCGCGGATCGTGACGATGTAGGAACCGATGTTGAAATAGACCATGGCGCCGGTCACGGCGAGCATGCCGGCAATCAGCTTGGAATTGTTGCGCAGCTTCAGGAGAAAATTCTCGTGCCGCAGCCGCACCCAGAGCAAAAGCACGACCGGCAGGATGGCATAGAAGCCCAGATGGATCAGGAAACGGGCGCTGATCAGCGCGCCGGCCTCCCGCTGGTTGGTGGTGACCGCGCTGTCGATCATCTGCTCGTTGACGATCGTGCCGAACGTATCGGTAAAATAGGAGGCGGCACCGGCGGTGAGCAGGCACAGGATGGCCAGCGGCTTGAACACGTATTTGGCGGAGATCGCGACGAAAAAAGTCAGGATCAGCAGCGAAATCGACAAGCCGAAGGTGATCGAGGCGGCGTTCCAGCCGCCGAAGCTCTTCAGCATCATCGGCCAGAACGTATCGTTGCAGGTGACGAGCATCCACAGCCCGGTCAGCAAAGCGGCTGTTCTGCTGCCAATTTCCGGTCGTCCCAAGCGCATCGATCTGCCCCTTCTTCAGTCCAGCCATCGGACAAGAAAAAACCGGGCGGGTTGATCCGGCCCGGTCGTTCTTTTCCATAGCAAAGCCAATGCGGCCTATATAAGGCGGCACGCTTCGCTGCGGCAAGGGTGCGTCACTCCTTGGTGGATACGCCGGCGCTGGCAAAGGTGGCCATGCCCGAATGGCAGGCGGCGGCAGCCTTGACGATACCGGCGGCCATGGCCGCACCCGTGCCTTCGCCCAGCTTCATGCCAAGCGCCAGCAGCGGCGTCTTGCCGAGCTTCTCGATGGCTCTGAGATGGCCGGGCTCGCCCGAGACATGGCCGATCAGGCAGTGATCGAGCGCGGAGGGGTTGGCAGCCTTGAGGATCGCGGCGGCGGCGGTTGCCACATATCCGTCGATCAGCACGGGGATCTTCTGCATGCGGGCGGCGAGGATCGCGCCGGCCATGGCGGCAATCTCGCGACCGCCGACCCGGCGCATCACTTCCAGCGGATCGTGGAGATGATCCTTGTGGAAGGCGACGGCGGTTTCCACCGCCTTCAGCTTGCGCTCCATGAACTCGCCCTGCGAGCCGGTGCCGGGGCCGACCCAGTCGGCCGCCGTGCCGCCATAGAGCGCCAGGTTGATCGCCGCCGCGATCGTGGTGTTGCCGATGCCCATTTCGCCGATGCAGAGCAGATCGGTTCCGCCGGCAATCGCCTCCATGCCGAAAGCCATGGTGGCGGCGCAATCGCGCTCGGAAAGGGCCGCTTCGCAGGTAATGTCGCCGGTCGGGATGTCCAGGGCGAGATCGAAGACCTTCAGGCCGAGATCATAGGTCTGGCAGATCTGGTTGATGGCGGCGCCGCCCGAGGAGAAATTCGCGACCATCTGCTTGGTGATATCGGACGGCCATGGGGTCACGCCCTGGCGGGTCACGCCGTGATTGCCCGCGAAGATCGCGACCAGCGGACGGGTGACAGCAGGCGCGCGGCCGGTCCAGGCCGCCAGCCAGAAAGCGATTTCTTCCAGCCGGCCCAGCGCGCCCGGCGGCTTGGTCAGCTGGCTGTCGCGGTCGCGGGCCGCCGCCAGCGCCACCGGGTTCGGACCCGGCAGATCCTTCAGCAGGGTGCGGAAATCGTCAAAAGGCAGACCGGAAAGGCTCATCGAAGCAGCTTCCTTGTATTTTTCTCGGGAATGAGGTTTTTCTGCCTCCGTCTCTTAATCAGGCGCGGCGCTTCGAACAACCGCAAAAGCGGCCTTTCCTGTCGCAGGTTCCCCGCCCATCCAAGGAAGTCTCACCGTGCCCCTGGCCGATTTCATCACCAGCATTGCCCGCTCCGCCGGTTTCCTGAGCAGGTTGCCTGTTCCCGGCCGCTTCTTTGCCGGCGATGACGGACGCATGGAGCGGACGCCGGAAGGTTTTGCGGTGGCGGGGCTGATCGTCGCGGCCCTGCCGGCGCTGGTGCTCTGGCTTGCCGGACACACGCAGGCGCCACTGCTGGCCGCCGCAATCGCGGTTGCCCTTCTCGTGCTGCTGACCGGCGGCTTGCATGAGGACGGCCTTTCCGACACCGCCGATGGCCTCGGCGGCGGACGGGACCGCGAGCGCGCGCTGTCCATCATGAAGGACAGCCGCATCGGCACCTATGGCGCGCTGGCGCTCGGCCTGTCGCTGCTCATCCGGGTGGCGTCGCTGTCGGCGCTCGTCACGGAGGTCTCGCCGGGCGCGGCGGCGCTTGCGCTTCTGGGGTCGGCCGCCCTCAGCCGCGCGGCCATGGTCTGGCACTGGCGCCACCTTCCCCCGGCCAAGAGCGATGGGGTGGCGGCAAAGGTCGGCGTGCCCTCCGGCATGGCGCTCAGGCTCGCCCTTGGCACGGGCCTCGCGGCTTTTCTGCTTCTCACCCTGCCGGTTCTGTCGCTCCCTGCCGTGCTGGTGACGGTGCTGGCGGGGCTTGCCGCCACATTCCTGTTTACGCTCCATGTCGGCCAAAGGCTCTCCGGCCACACGGGCGACACGATTGGTGCAACGCAGCAGATTTCTGATATGGTTCTGCTCGCAAGCCTTGCGCTTCTGGCGTGAAGCCCATTAGGAGGGTCACGCACGCCCCCTGGCTCTGAGGTAGTCTGCTGATGGAATCGCCCTGCATCCTTGTCTGCTCGATCGACATGAAGACCGGCTATTGCTTCGGCTGCGGCAGGACCCGCGACGAAATCGGCGCCTGGACCACCTATAGCGACCAGCAGCGCCGCGAGATCATGGCCGGCCTGCCTGCCCGTCTGGAAACCGTGGAGCGCAAGCCCCGCCGCGAAACCCGCCGCCAGCGCATGGCGCGGGAAACCGGCAGCGCATGAAACGCACCGGGCTTGCCCTTGCCATTCTCCTCTCGGGCCTCGCCTTTCTGCTTCTGAAGACGCCCGGGACGCGCGTCATGGGCCTTTCGGAGGATCAGCTGGGGCAGCTGGCGGCGCTGGTGCCCATCGTCACGCTGCTCGGCGCCGGCATTCTCGCAAGCCGCCGCAACTGGAGCCAGTCCGCCCGCCATATCCTGATCTGGCTGGGAATCATCCTCGCGCTCGCCGGTCTTTCGCTCTTCCGCGAAGACATGAAGCGGTTCGGCGCCCGGCTCGCCGCAGGCCTTCTGCCCGGCCACGCCGTCACCATCACCGATGCGAATGGCGGCAAGGAAGTGCTGCTCTCGCGGGATATGTCCGGCCACTTCACCGCCGTGGTGCAGGTGAATGCGCAGGACATTCCCATGCTCGTCGATACCGGCGCCAGCACCGTCACCCTCACCTACGAGGATGCGGTCGCCGTCGGCATCATTCCGGAAAACCTCGTCTATTCCACCCGCGTCCTCACCGCCAACGGCGAAGCGCTCGCTGCCCCCATCGCACTCACCACTGTCGACATCGGCCCGATCCGCCGCGAGAACATCCCGGCCCTCGTCACCCGCAAGGGCGCGATGGACCAGAGCCTGCTCGGCATGAGCTTCCTGTCCTCCCTCTCCTCCTTCCACATGCAGACCGACGAACTGCGCCTGAAGGATTAGGCGACGCTAAATCTTGCCTTGCCCGACCGGTTGGGGCATGATGCCGCCAAAGGAGCACTCCATGGCCCGTCCGAAAACCCAGTCCGGCACCTTCAACGAGGACCTGCTCGATGACGGCATCATCCGCCTCTCCGGCCCCGGTGACACCGAAACGCTTGTGGACGTCGAGACATTCATTTTAGAGAGTTATGAAGTTCGACTGGAGCGGCTGCGCGCCGAAATCCAGCTCGGTCTCGACGACTACGAGGCGGGGCGCGGCAAGGTCCACAACAACGCCGCCGAGCTCTATGCCGATATCATGAGCATGGCCGAGGATGATGCGGATTGAGCTCAGCTCTTCAGCCGGTAGCCGGTGCGGAACATCCAGCTCACCAGCACCAGGCAGGCGGCGAGGAAGGCCACGATGATCACGAGGCTGATCCAGGGGTTCACGTCGGAAATGCCGTAGAAGCTCCAGCGGAACCCGCTGACGAGATAGAGCACGGGGTTGAAGTGGCTCACCGTCTGCCACAGCGGCGGCAGCATGTTGATGGAATAGAAGCAGCCGCCGAGGAAGGTAAGCGGCGGGATGACGAGGCTCGGGATCAGGCTCAGCTGCTCGAAATTCGTCGCCCAGATGCCGATGATGAAGCCGAGCAGGCTGAAAGTCACCGCCGTCAGCACGAAGAAGGTCATCATCATCAGCGGATGTTCGATGCGGATGTCCACGAAGGCATGGGCGGTGATGAGGATGATCACCCCGACCAGCAGCCCCTTGCTCGCCGCCGCCCCCACATAGCCCACCAGCACCTCCGTCATGGACACGGGCGAGGACAGCAGCTCGTAGATCGTGCCGGTGAACTTCGGGAAATAGATGCCGAAGGAGCCGTTCGAGATGCAGAGCGTCAGCAGCGACAGCATGATCAGCCCGGGCGTGATGAAGGAGCCGTAGGATACACCCTCGATGTTCTGGATGCGTGAGCCGATCGCCGAGCCGAAGACGATGAAGTAGAGCGAGGTGGACAGCACCGGCGAGACGACGCTTTGCAGAAGCGTGCGCCGGGTGCGGGCCATCTCGAAGACATAGATGGATTTCATCGCCTGCCAGTTCATGCCTTTTCTCCGATCAGCGATACGAAAATATCCTCGAGCGAATTCTGCCGGGTGGAAATGTCCTTGAAGGCGATCCCCGCACTGCTCAGCGCCTGCAGCAGCGGTGCGATGCGATCGGTCTGGTCGTGCCCGTCATAATCATAGACCAGAACAGTGCCCTCCTTCTCCAGCCGCAGGGCGAAGGGCGCCAGCTGTTCGGGCACCACCGCCACGGGCGCGGCAAGATCGAGGATGAGCTGCTTGGAGCCGAGCTTCTTCATCAGGGTCACCTTGTCCTCGACGAGCAGCAGCCGCCCCCCGTCGATCACGCCCACCCGGTCGGCAATTTCTTCCGCCTCCTCGATGTAGTGGGTGGTGAGAATGATGGTCACGCCCTTCTCGCGCAGGCGGTTCACCACCTGCCACATGTCCTTGCGCAGGTTCACGTCGACGCCCGCCGTCGGTTCGTCGAGGAACAGCACGCGCGGTTCGTGGGAAAGCGCCTTGGCGATCAGCACGCGCCGCTTCATGCCGCCGGAAAGCTGGCGGAGCATGAAATCCTTCTTGTCCCAGAGGGACAGCTCGCGCAGCACATGCTCGATATGGGCGGGATCGGGCGCCTTGCCATGCAGCCCCCGGGAAAAACTCACCGTGTTCCACACGGTCTCGAACTGGTCGGTCGTCAGCTCCTGCGGCACGAGGCCGATCAGCGCCCGCGTCTCGCGAAAGTCCTTCACCACATCGTGGCCGCCGGCGAGCACCCGGCCGCCGGAGGGCGTGACGATGCCGCAGATGATGGAGATAAGAGTGGTCTTGCCCGCCCCGTTGGGGCCGAGCAGGGCGAGAATCTCGCCTTCGGCAATCTCCAGACTGACGCCCTTCAGCGCCTCGAAGCCGTTGCCATAGGTCTTGGTGAGATTCTCGACAGAAATGATCGCTTGCGGCATGGTCTGTCCGATGATCGCTGATTGAGGGGGGAATCGCTGAAAAGAACTGATCGCGACTATAGCGTCAATTCAGCGCAGGGCGAGGTCCCTGATCTCGGGCATTGAAAATGCCCTCCCCCGTCACAAGGGATCGGTCAGTCGCAGTGCCGGTAGCCGGATTTGCGGGCCCGCAGGTCGAAATGGAAGTGGTCCTTGTGGTGCGGATCGCTTCCCGGGCCGAGCACAGTGTGGAAATATTTGCAGCTTTCCGACCGCACCGCATTCAGCAGGCCCTTTTCCCGGAAGGAGAAGAAGCCCGGCTTGCGCACGTCGATCTCCTTGCCGCTGTTCAGGATGAACTTGCCGACATCGATGGCATTGCCGCGCGCATGTTCGGACCACGGGTTGCGGGCGGACGAGTTCATCCGGCGGCAGGAATAGCCCCCGAGCGGAATGATCGTCTTGATGCCCGACCAGTAGCGATAGCGCGCGGACGGATTGAGTTCGTTCTTCACCCACTGGGCGAAGGCATAGGTGACCTGACAGTTCAGGTTGATCGCCGGCTTCATCTGGATGTTGCTGGCAAAACCATAAACCTTGATCGGATAGGCGATGCCGCAGGACGGCCCATTCGAAATCGCCGGCACATCCTGAAACTTCACGCCCATTTTCGCCAGCGCCTGGCGGCAGGCCACTTCCTGCCGGGGCATGACCGCCGGGCGCGGCGGCAGCGTGGGGTTGACGGTCGGATCGGCCGGACGCGGCAGCATGGCCACCTCCTGTCCCGCCGGATAGGACTGGCGCGGCTGGGCCGGGGCCGTCTCGGGATAATCCAGTTCCGAAAGCAGCGGATCGGCCGCGGCCGGTTGCGGCTGCGGCTGGGCGGAGGGATAGGCCACCGGATTGTCGGTGCCGATCCCGCCCACCACGGGCTCGCTCGTATTGCCCTCGGCGATCTGGTTGGCCTCCTCCTGGGCCAGGCTGGTGCCCGGCTGCGGCGCGCTGTTGACGCCAAGCCCTTCATCAAGGCTGATGCCCTGCTGGCCGGGATCGAGCGAGGCCACCTGCTGCGGCTGGCCCGCAGGGGCAGCCGAAAGCGGCACGCCGCTCTGATTCATGGTGAGCTGGCCCAGAACCTGGGGCGGCGCGCCAAGCTGCGGCCCGGAAGAGGGCGTCGGACCGTTGAGAGAAAGCGCCTCGTCGCTGTCGATCGGCGGCAGCCGTCCTGCCGGCGGCGCCACGGCGGGCTGAGCCGTCCCGCCGGCCTCGGCATAGAGCCCGGATTGATCGGGCGTCGCGCTGTCGGGAACGGAATAGCTCTGCTCGCTGGCGCTTTCCGGCAGCGGGCGGCGGTGCTTTTGCGGCGGAATGGCAGACACACGGGTGCCGCTGTCCACGACAAGCCCCTCCGTGGAGCAGGCTGCCAGAGACACGGTCAGAAGAAGCGGCAGCAGGAAACGCCGCAGGGGGGCACGATACGCCATACAGATGCCACTCCGGAACACGGCCCGAGCCGCAGGATACAGTCTTTCATTCTAGGCACGGATGGTTAAGGGAATCTTGCCGGCGCAGTGCGGCATGTGCCCTCGCCCGGCGGGTTGGTCTATACTGCTACGGACGATTCTGACCGGAGGACTGCCCTTTGACCGATACCGCCACGCCCCAGGGTGAATTGACGCTGCGCACGTTGGCCATGCCCGGCGATGCCAATGCCGCTGGCGACATTTTCGGCGGCTGGGTGATGGCGCAGATGGACCTTGCCTGCGGCATCCGCGCGGCAGAACGGGCGCGCGGACGCGTCGTCACGGCGGCGGTCAAGGAAATGGCCTTCGCCATGCCGGTGAAGATCGGCGATACGCTGTGCATCTACACCCATATCGAACGGGTCGGCCGCACCTCGATCACGCTTGAGGTGGAAGCCTGGGCCCAACGCTATCTCACGCCCGTGATGGAAAAGGTCACCCATGCCACCTTCGTGATGGTGGCGCTGGATGGAGAGGGCAAGCCCACCCCCGTCCCCGCCGAATGAACGCCGCCGCGACCGCAGGTCCGGTCAACGGCGCATAAACCATACACGGGAAGACTTCCTTATATTGTTTCTTATATTCTCATGGTCTAACTGAATAAGACCGGACCATGTGATGATTTTGCAAAATGTGGATTTCAAGGAAGAGATGGAAGCGCCCCTCCTGAGCGGCGAGGCGCGCCGGGATGCCATCCGGCGGGCGCAGATGCGCGGTATTTTCGACTATGGGGCTTTTCCTTATCTGCTGAACGGCCTGATCTCTGTTTCGGTCGCGCTCATCTATTATTTTGCCGATGCGGGCACCTCCTATTCGGTTTACACGTGGACCCTGCTTAACCTTGCCATGCTAGTGGGTCGCTATGCCCTCCAGCTGTGGCTGGAAAGGGCGACGGAGCGGCAGAGCCCGGAAAACATTCTTCGGCTGCTCATCGCCGGCTCCTTTCTGGGGGGCATTGTGTGGGCGACGCTTCCGCTGAACATCCCCAATCTCAACGTGGCCGGCCAGCACACCTATGTGACGCTGATCATGGTCGGGGTGGCGGCTGGCGGTCTGGTGCGCGGGGTGCCCTATGCCCGGATGGCGATTGCCTTTTCCCTGCCGCCGGTCATCTCCATCGCGGCCTTCATGATCGCGGATGGATCGCTGATGTGTTACGTGCTCTGCTTCAACGTCATCCTCTATGCCGTCATGCTTTATCGGGCCTGCAAGCTCGGTGCGCGGAATTTTGTCGAGAGCATGCTGGTCCGGCAGGAGGCGACCATGCTCGCCCAGTCGTTGAAGGCGGCGAACCACGATATCAGCCAGACCAACCGGGCGCTCAAGGTGCTTGCCACCACCGATTCCCTCACCGGCCTTGCCAACCGGACCAAGTTCAATGTCGAGCTGCGCGAAGCGCTCCGGGCGGCGAGCGAGCGGGCTGAACTGGCGATGCTGCTTTTCGATCTGGACCGCTTCAAGGTCATCAACGATACGCTGGGGCATGCGGCCGGAGACGAACTGCTGATCGAGGTGGCCCGGCGTCTGCAGGAAGCCCTGCCCCCGCACGCCCTTGCCGCCCGTCTCGGGGGAGACGAGTTCGCCGTTCTCTGCCCGAAGACCGCAACGGCCGAGGAGGCGCTGGCGCTGGCAAACCATTGCCTCGACAAGATCTGCCAGCCCGTGTTTCTCGCCGGTCGGCATTACGGGGTTGAAGCCAGCATCGGCATCGCCCTGGCGCCGCTGCATGCGGACCGGGTCGATGCCCTGTTTTCCTGTGCAGACCGGGCGCTGTACCGGGCGAAGGGCGCGGGTCGCCGCTGCGCCATGCTCTTCACCCATCACATGCGCGAAAAGGAAGAACGCCGCGAGCGGATCGAGCTCGATCTCCAGGACGCCCTGCAAAGCGGCGCCGTGGAGGCCTGGTTCCAGCCGCAGGTCCGCCTGTCGGACGGGAAGTTCATCGGCGTCGAAGCGCTGGTGCGCTGGACCCATCCGGTCTTCGGGCCGCTGAGCGCGCCGGAAATCGTGGAGGCCGTGCAGACCCGGCGTTTGCACGGCATGCTTGCCACGCACATGACGGAGAAGGCCTGTCTTCTGCTGCAAAGATTGAAAGCCTTCGGCTACACCGACGTGCATGTCGCGGTGAACCTGTCCGCGGAGGATTTCGCCCATTACGACGTGGCGAAAACGCTCGGCGATATCGTCAGGCGTCATCAGATCGACCCCGGCCTGTTCGAGATCGAACTGACCGAGGAAGCCCTGCTGGATGTGGAAAAGCACGGCGCCGACCTCGCCGAGCTGGAAAAGCAGGGATTTCGCCTGGCCCTGGACGATTTCGGCATGGGCAGCACATCGCTCAGCTATCTCCGGTCCATCCGCATTGATCGTCTGAAGATCGACCGCGACTTCGTCTCCGGCATTGCCGACAGCCGGCACAATCAGGCGCTGGTGACCGCCATGGTCGCGCTGGGGCGCATGCTGGATATCGACATTCTGGTCGAAGGGGTGGAAACCGAGGAGGACCGCATGATCCTGCGGGCGCTGGGCTGCGAAACGGCGCAGGGCTGGCTCTATGCCCAGGCCATGGCGCCGGAAAAGATTCTGGACTGGATCACGCTGCAACACGATGCGGCGTGATTGTCAGGCCCGGAAGACGAAGCTCGCGCCGAGGGCGATCAGGGCAAATCCGATCGCATGGTTGATCGTCAGGCTTTCCTTCAGCCAGAAAACCGAAAAGCCGGAAAACACAACCAGCGTGATGACTTCCTGCATGGTCTTGAGCTGGGCCGTGGAATAGACCGAAGACCCGATGCGGTTTGCGGGCACCGCCAGGCAATATTCGAAAAAGGCGATGCCCCAGCTCACCACGATGGCGATCCAGATGGCCGTGCCCTTGTGCTTCAGGTGCCCATACCAGGCGAAGGTCATGAAAATGTTGGAGGCGAGCAGCATCACGACGGGCCAGACGGCGGCCGGGGACAGGGCGAAGGGCATGGACGGGTTCTCCGGGGAATCGAACGGGCACTGCCGACCGAAATAGAGCGCAGCGCAGCGGAAATCAAAGCGCAGGCCACCGGAAGCCCCGCCGGAACCCCGGTTCCTGCAACCCGCACCTGAATTTTTGTTTCCCTTTTGTACGCCTTTGCCCTTTCCTTTCTGTGGGACTCTGTCCATATTCCGGGCATGTCCAAGGCACCGAAAAATCCGTCCCGCCCCTCCGGTTTCGAAGAAGCGCCGCAGGCCCCGTTCGAAGGCGCGCCGCTCTCCGGCTCCGTGTCCGACTGGGTGAAGCAGCTCGAGGCGGAGGCCGAGGCCTCCGGCATGGAAACCCAGCGCGAGATCGCCTCCAAGGCCGGCAAGCACCGCAAGAAGGTGGAGATCGCCGCCCGCACCCAGACCTCTGCGGGTGACGGTCCGGCCGCAGGCCGCAAGCCCGACCGGGCGTCCGAGCCTATGCGAGGCCCCCGCGGAGCGAAGGCGCAAGGCGCCGACAGCGTGAGCGCAAACAAATCCCAACCCACGGCGATGAAATCCTCGCGCGGCACCTCCATGGGCGGCTCGACAGACCCTAAAACCCGCGCTGCCGCAGGCCTCAACCCCGTGGCCGGCATGGATGTGAGCCTGGAGGAAGCGGGCACGCTGGCGCAGGGCGCCGTGACCGCCACCGTCGACGCGCTGTCGAAGCTGATCGAGAGCGGCAATCCGCTGTTCAAGGATGGCAAGCTGTGGGTGCCGCACCGCCCGGCCCGGCCGGAGAAATCGGAAGGTGGTATTCCCCTGCAGATGGTGACGGATTACACGCCTTCCGGCGACCAGCCCACCGCGATCCGCGACCTCTCGGAAGGCCTGAATTCCGGCGAGCGCAGCCAGGTGCTGCTCGGCGTCACCGGGTCGGGCAAGACCTTCACCATGGCCAAGGTGATCGAGGAAACCCAGCGCCCCGCCGTCATCCTCGCGCCGAACAAGACACTGGCCGCGCAGCTCTATTCCGAGTTCAAGAACTTCTTCCCGAACAACGCGGTGGAATATTTCGTTTCCTACTACGATTACTACCAGCCGGAAGCCTATGTGCCCCGCTCGGATACCTATATCGAGAAGGAAAGCTCGATCAACGAGCAGATCGACCGCATGCGCCACGCCGCCACGCGCGCGATCCTGGAGCGCGACGACTGCATCATCGTCGCCTCGGTGTCCTGCATCTACGGCATCGGCTCGGTGGAAACCTACACCGCCATGACCTTCCAGATGCAGGTCGGCGACCGCATCGACCAGCGCCAGCTGCTGGCCGATCTCGTGGCCCAGCAATACAAGCGCCGCGAGATGGATTTCCAGCGCGGCTCCTTCCGCGTGCGGGGCGACACGATCGAAATCTTCCCCGCCCACCTGGAGGATGCCGCCTGGCGCATCTCGCTGTTCGGCGACGAGATCGATTCCATCACCGAATTCGATCCGCTGACCGGCCAGAAGACCGGCGACCTCAAGAGCGTGAAGATCTACGCCAACTCGCACTATGTCACCCCGCGCCCGACGCTGAACGGCGCGATCAAGGCGATCAAGGAGGAGCTGAAGCACCGGCTCGCCGAGCTGGAGCGCGCCGGCCGCCTGCTGGAGGCGCAGCGCCTGGAGCAGCGCACCAAATATGACATCGAAATGCTGGAAGCGACCGGCTCCTGCGCCGGCATCGAGAACTATTCCCGCTATCTCACCGGCCGCCGCCCCGGCGAGCCGCCGCCGACCCTCTTCGAATATATCCCCGACAACGCCCTGATCTTCATCGACGAAAGCCATGTGACGATCCCGCAGATCGGCGGCATGTACCGGGGCGACTTCCGCCGCAAGGCGACGCTGGCCGAATACGGCTTCCGCCTGCCCTCCTGCATGGACAACCGCCCCCTGCGCTTCGAGGAATGGGACGCCATGCGCCCGCAGACCATCGCGGTGTCGGCGACCCCCGGCAACTGGGAGATGGAACAGGCCGGCGGCGTCTTTGCCGAACAGGTCATCCGCCCCACGGGCCTCATCGATCCGCCGGTGGAAGTGCGCTCCGCCCGCAGCCAGGTGGACGACGTGCTGGGCGAGATCCGCGAGACTTCGGCGAAGGGCTACCGCACGCTGGTGACCGTGCTCACCAAGCGCATGGCGGAAGACCTCACCGAATATCTGCACGAACAGGGTGTGCGGGTGCGCTACATGCATTCCGACATCGACACGCTGGAGCGCATCGAGATCATCCGCGATCTCCGCCTCGGCGCCTTCGACGTGCTTGTCGGCATCAACCTGCTGCGCGAGGGCCTCGACATTCCGGAATGCGGCTTCGTGGCGATCCTCGATGCGGACAAGGAAGGCTTCCTCCGTTCGGAAACCTCCCTCATCCAGACCATCGGCCGCGCCGCGCGCAATGTGGATGGCAAGGTCATTCTCTACGCGGACAACATCACCGGCTCGATGAAGCGGGCGATGGAGGAAACCAGCCGCCGCCGCGAAAAGCAGATGGAATACAACCGCCTGAACGGCATCACGCCGGAATCGGTGAAGGCGCGCATTTCCGACATTCTCGACAGCGTCTACGAGCGCGACCACGTCCGCGCCGACATTTCCGGCGCCTCCGGCAAGGGCTTTGCCGATGGCGGGCATCTGGTGGGCAACAACCTGCAGGCCCATCTCAACGCGCTGGAAAAACAGATGCGCGACGCCGCCGCCGATCTCGACTTCGAAAAGGCCGCCCGCCTGCGCGACGAAATCAAACGCCTCAAGGCCGCCGAACTCGCCGCCATGGACGACCCGATCTCCAAGGAAGAGGCAAGAAACGCAGAGGGCTCGAGGGGGAAGGCAAACCAAGAGGCGTCGAGGGCCGAAGGCCCGAGGGGGAAACCGGGCGCGACGGCCTCGGGAGCCGAAGGCGGGCGCTCCTCCTCTTCTCCCCGGCGGGGAGAAGGTGGCGCGTCAGCGCCGGATGAGGGGGCCACGGGCACGACCGGCTCCTATTTCGCCAAACCCTCGCTCGACGACATGGGCCCCGGCACGGACGGCGTGAAGCCGCTGTTCCGCAAGCCGGACCTGGACGACATGGGCCGCGACATCGCGGAACCGGCGGGCAAATCGCTGTTCCGCAAGAACAGCCGCCCGGACGCCTTGCCCGGCGAAGACGGGCAAGACAGCGAGTCCGGGCAACGGGGGACTCAAGGCTATTTTCGCAAGAATAGCCTTGACGAAATGACGGTGGGCCGCACGGAAAAGCCTGTCATCGGCAAGCTTCCGGAGAAGCCGACGGAACACCTGTCCACCGCCAAGCGCCATTCGCCGCTGCTGGAAGGCCAACCCGACCGCGCCACCGACGACCCCTCCCCGATCCGCCGCGCCCGCACCGGCGTCGGCTCCTACGAGGACCCGGTGGACGTCAAGCGCAAGGGCCGGACAAAGGGGAAAACGGGGAGACCGGGGCGGTAGAAAACCGTAGTACATTACAAGCGAGGTCTATCGTAGGCATACGTCATATCCAAAAATCAACTTCGCTTAGTTGTGGTGCTGTTGAATTGCGGAAAGAAGCTCGTTTGCGGCTTTAACTTGACGATGTCGTCTACCCCAATCGTATTTGCCTTTCTTCGCTCGCCTCCGGTTGGAGTTATGACTTCTATGTCTGGATTATCTATGATTACAGAATGGACATCATCGGTATGAGCAGGCGTAATATTGTATATGGTCTCGTAAAACTGTATTACAGGCATTGCATCTCCAAAATCCGATATCAAACGCGGTATATCTTCGTATAGCTGATCCTTTGCTGATAAGCGTGCGCTCTGATCGAAGAGGTATAGCGTGCCTTTTTCATGCTTGGGATTGTACGAAAGCATATTTAACCCAGACCGGCCATAGTGCGCCTGGGAATTCGAATTGTCGTGAAGTATATTGTTGTACACCTGCCGGGCACGATAGACATTCGCGAAGTGGATTAACCAATAACGCCATCCATCGGGATTGTGAATTGAAAATGGGCTTACGTATGTGGCGCAAGACTGAAAGGATTCAAACACGATTTTCTCAGCAACCCCGAGCCATTCTTTTCGGCTCATTTGTTCGTCTAGTATTCCGATATCCTTGCTTTCGAGATCAAGATAGGCGAGCTGTGCACGGAGTTGCTCCGGCTGTCTTTTATTTAGAAATGCCAAAAGTGAGCTTATAAAGAATGTGTAAAATATTTCCGCCGCTTGATAAGAGCTCATAATGTCTCGAATAGTATTACGATCTACATGCTTGTGACCACACTGATCTAGATTAAATAAGACGTTCCGAATCCGGCCCTGTGAGAGAATACTCTTAATTTCCGGATATGCTTCTTCAAACGATTTATTCATATAGAAAATCTGCAATTGCAACTTAGGGCAGGTGAGATCAATTTCTACCTGCAAGGGCGAAATATTACTCCTTAGAAGCTCCACAGCATCACGATTCTCATCATTAAAAATCAAAAGACAATATACATTAACTTCTCCCAGTCCTTGAGCGGCCCTTTGGATGTTTACCGCTTCGACAGCCCTCTTGAGCTCTTCTACAAAGATAAGGGGGGAACCGGGAGATCCACATTCATACCGCCCTGCACCGCAGAAGCCATCAATTATGGCGAGGCGGAAACTCCCTTGCTGAGGTAGTCGACAACGGACAGAAATATAATCATAAATATACTGGCGAATAATTTTGTGTTTTCGGCGAGAATGTTCTTGGAGGGTGGCGCCCTCTACCCATTCATATTTCTTTTCGACCAAAGAAGCCCCCATAAAATATGTTTATGTTGAATTTACATTCACATGACCGTTCGGCATTTCGTCCCATGTTCTTCCGCGATATTCCCGCCCATTCGCCTTTTTTGACCGTCTTTTATTGTCTTTCCCCCAGGTTCCCCATTGCTTGAAAAAGAAAGCGGTACCCGCCTCCACGCATTGGTTATGAATTTCGTCAATCCACTCTTCTTTGATTGGCCGGGCCGATTTTCCGCTTTCTCCACCAACAATCGCCCATTGTATGTCGCGAAGGTCGATTGCGCCTATAGGTCCGATTAGAGGTTCAAAAGAAATAAAGCGAATTGCTGCGGGTACTCTTCTTAAATATTCGGCTCTACCCCCAACATCGGAATTTTCAATGCTAGTACCTAGCCAGACATTTGGAAGGACGTAGTTCATTTTTGACGCAACGAGTTCCGCCATACGTTCAGGACGCTTGGTGAGAATTTGATAATTATGGTGCGGTGTATCACCCATAACCTCCCATACTTTCAATATAAAATCATCGCTGACACTCTCATGAAAGAGGTCGCTCATTGAGTTTACAAAGATTTTTCGCGGCTTTCTCCACCCATAGGGAATTAATAAAGCTCCGTAATCTTCTTTGACAACCCCATTCCAAACTGATCGCTTGCCCGTCTTGCGGGTAAGGCCGCTATACTTTTCAATACCCATTGACTCAAGGCGTTTGGCCATTTCCATTGCATAACAATTCGAACAGCCCGCAGTAACTATTGAACATCCTGCGACCGGATTCCACGTCGAATCCGTCCACTCTATTTGCGATTCAGCCATCAGATCCTCTCAGGTTACGCAATATCGAATTGCCCAATGCATATGTTAGCGATTGTGACAAATCACAGATTTCTCAACTGCGAACTCAGTTTGATGTTTTATCGCATTTTCAAGTCCAGGTGCACCACATCAATCTTGGTCGGTAAATCGCATAATGATTATATGTATGTATTGGCCTGTTCAGACATGACTAATTTCTTCTCCTCCGGACATCCCCTTTGCTCCTCAATCCTGTATACCTCGCTCCTCCACCCGCCGCCTCATTCTCAAACTCCCCCCTACTCAATCGCCTTCAACCGCACCTTGGCCTCCGATCCGTCCTCGCGCAGGATGCGGAATTCGGTTGGGGGGCGGGAATGGGGTTTCATGAGGGTGAGGATCAGGAAGGTGATCACCCAGGTTGTCACATGCGGCAGCAGAACCCAGAGCAGCTTCAGCCAGTCCGGGGAATGGTCATACATTGCGGTCAGGTCCATGGGGCGGGTTCCTCGCGCGGCGTTCCGATAATCAGCCACCGGGGACCCCAAGTTTTCCCAAACAGGTCCCCGATGGCCGGGAGATCGAAAAGCCGCATCGGACGGCTGCCCCGGCTTTTAAACCGAAGTTCTGGACATGGCCGAGGCCTCCCGGACCGCACGGCGTACCGCTGGTACAGGAAGCTATAAGGTACGGGATGCGCCGTTCAAGGCGCAGCCGCTTCCGATGCGAGGGTTTCGACTCCCCCGGGACAGCGAAATTCTCCGCCATCCTGAACAGGACGTTAGCAGTACGGCATATTCAGTCAATGCTTTTTTAGGGTGTATTTTATTTAGGGATTTATTGAGGAATGGATGGTGGGGTGCGCGCGGGGGCGGGTTCCCGTGCTCCTTATGGCGGGCGAAGCTCGGGTGGATGGGAGGAGGGTGACGGTTGCGCTTGGCGCACCCCATCGTTGCCAAACCATAGGATTACTTTGGTCAGCACCTGCCGCCCCCTCACCTGCCTGCCGGCATCCTCTCCCCGCTGGGGAGAGTAGCGAAGCTCGCCGCGGGGGAGAGGAAAGACAACCGCTGGCGTTCAGTCTCCAGTGGCTTGCGCTGAGGTCGGCGATGCCCTCTTCTCCCCCGCGGCAAGCGAAGCTTGTCCGCCGAGGGAGAAGATGCCCGGAGGGCAGATGAGGGGGCGGATCGGCGAAACGGGAGCTATCCCCCTCCCCCTCACGGCGAGCGAAGCTCGTCCGGATGTGGGGAGGGGCTAGGGGTGGGGGTCGGAACGTAAGATGTGGCCGAAGGCCTCAATGCGTTTTTCAATCAAAGCACGTCGATTTCCTCGGCATACCCCCACCCCTGCCCCTCCCCACAAGGGGGAGGGAGGCTCTTGAGTTTGGCGCACCCGATCTGCTCCAAACAATGCAATGGCTTCGGTCAGCGCCAGAGGCCCCCTCACCTGCCTGCCGGCATCCTCTCCCCGCTGGGGAGAGGAGGAAAAAACGCTGGCGTTCGGCTTCCGTTGTTTTGCGCGAACATCAATTACGCCCTCTTCTCCCCAGCGGGGAGAAGATGCCCGGAGGGCAGATGAGGGGGCGGATCGGCGGAACGGGAGCTATCCCCCTCCCCCTCGCGGCGAGCGAAGCTCGTCCGGATGTGGGGAGGGGCTAGGGGTGGGGGTCGGAGCGTAAGATGTGGCCGGAGGCCTCAATGCGTTTTTCAATCAACGCACGTCGATTTCCTCGGCATACCCCCACCCCTGCCCCTCCCCACAAGGGGGAGGGAGACGGTCGAGTCTGCCGCTCTCTGATCTCCGTAAAATCATGCAATGGCTTCAGTCAGCGCCTGCCGCCCCCTCACCTGCCTGCCGGCATCCTCTCCCCGTTGGGGAGAGGAAAGAACCGCCGCTGGCGTTCGGCTTCCAGTGCTCTTACGCCGTCAATTGACCTTGCCCACCCACTACCCACTACCCACTACCCACTACTCCCTACCCACTACTCCCTACCCACTACTCCCTACTCACTACTCCCTACTCACTCCCTCCCACCTAACCCCCTGTTTTCCCCCGCACATAAATTTGCACCCCCGTCATCCCCCTTACCAAAACCTGTGGGATAATATTCCTCGTTCCGCTCTGGTAACGCCGGGGGCCCTGCGATCCCGGTCAGGTGGAGCCGGTCTTTCTTCCTGCTCTCTCGCAGATGCGCAGGAGGAGACGGTGCAGAAAATGGCTTCCGCTCCCCGTCCCCAAAAGACAGGGGGTCCGTCTGTGTGACGACGAAAAACTGCTACGGGCCGGGTCGCGTGAAAAATAGCGATCAGGTGCGAACAAGACCGGTCAATCCGGTCGCCCGTCGCCGGGGGCATGCGAAATACCCGGCGGACCGTAGGCTTGGTGCAGAGAAGCCGGAGTTGCATCGCATAAAGCCGAAACGGGGCGCGGAAAGCGCCATATAAACTTATTCATACGAGGTGCTCCCCGCGCCCCGGCCGACCCCTCGTGTCCCGAGGGGGGAAATGAGGCATAACCCGGCTTCGAACGAAGCGCGGGATCGATGAAGCATGGCCTGGCATGACTGCCCCCTCCCCACGCCCCCACAAGGGAACAAGGAGGGGGCGATTTTGCGGGCGGCGAAGGAAGGCGCCCCATCGGCCGCGCCGGGCCGCAAAGGCCGGCATGACGGGCATCCGGGGGCAGGACGGGCCTGTCGCTCTGAAAACAGCGGGCTTGCCTTTTTGCGCGAATACTGGCACTGCTGCTGTCGTTCGGGCATTGCGATCCCGGAGACTGGACTTCTGAAGACTACCCCGTCGCTTCGCAGCCGGGGTTGCCGGTGCAGCCGGCAAGCGATGTTCTTTCCCCGCAATCATGACACTCGACCGGCCATACCCCGCGCTTACCGCGCGCCGGCCATCCGCTTTAGCGCGGCCTCGTTTCGGCGGGTTCGCGCGCCATGACAGACTTCAGGGAACGAAAAGGAACATCCCGTGAAAGGCACCGTAAAATTCTTCAACCAGGACAAGGGCTTCGGCTTTATCACCCCTGACAATGGCGACAAGGACGTGTTCGTGCACATCTCCGCCGTACAGGCTTCCGGCATGCAGGGCCTGCGCGACGGCCAGATCGTGTCCTTCGACACCGAGCCGGACCGCATGGGCAAGGGCCCGAAGGCCGTCAACATCAAGGCTGCATAAGAGCCTGATTGCGAATTCCACGGAAACGGCGCCTTCGGGCGCCGTTTTCAGTTCCGGCCGGCGCCCTGCGCCCCCGGGGACGGGCGGCGTCGCAATGCTGCCCTGCCCCGCCGGCCCGGCAAGACCGGCCGCGCCTATTCCGCTGCCGCCGTCGCCTCGCCGCCGGCCGCGCCGGACAGATGCGGCAGCACCGCCTCGAAGGCCTCGGCGATCACCTCCGGCCCCGCGCCCGGCCGGGTCGCCGCCGTCGACAGCACCTGCCGGAAGCGCCGCGCGCCCGGCACCGCCTGGAACAGCCCGACCATGTGCCGGGTGACATTGCTGACCTTGCCGCCGCGGGCCAGATGCGCCTCCGCATAGGCCATCATCCCGTCGCGGATCGCCGGCCAATCCACCGGCTGCGGCGCCGCGCCATAGATCGCCGCATCCACCGCGCCAAGCTGCGCCGCATGGTGATAGGCCGCCCGGCCCATCATCACCCCGTCCATCACGGCCAGATGGGCCACGGCCTCCTCCACCGTCTGGATGCCGCCATTGATGCCGAGGAAGACCGCCGGGTTCTCCCGCTTCATGCGGTGCACGAGCGGGTAATCGAGCGGGGGAATATCGCGGTTTTCCTTCGGGCTCAGGCCCTGCAGCCAGGCCTTGCGGGCGTGGATCCAGATCGCATCCGCGCCTGCGGCCACCATGCGGGCCAGAAAATCCGGCAGCACCGTCTCCGGCTCCTGCTCGTCGACGCCGATGCGGCACTTCACCGTGACCGGCACCGGCGAGACCGCCTTCATCGCCGCAATGCAGGCCGCCACCGTCTCCGGCTCGCGCATCAGGCAGGCGCCGAAAGTGCCGCTCTGCACCCGGTCGGAGGGGCAGCCCACATTGAGGTTGATCTCGTCATAGCCGAAATCGAGCGCAATCCGCACCGCCTCGGTCAGCTTGGCGGGGTCGGATCCACCCAGCTGCAAGGCAACCGGGTTCTCCAGCGGATCATGCCCCAGCAACCGCTCGCGCGGCCCATGGATGATCGCATCCGCGACCACCATCTCCGTGTAAAGCAGCGCCCGCCCCGTCAACAGCCGGTGCAGATACCGGCAATGCCGGTCCGTCCAGTCGAGCATCGGCGCAATGGCGAAGACAGGTCCCTTCGCGTAAAGGCGGGTGGCCGGGTTTCCCGGGGTCTCAAGCATGTATCAGCAGCCCATTTCAATCTAATTTAGTTGCGTTGACTGTTTCGCCGGAAGTGGTATACTCTTGAGCGTCACTTGTCTTCCCCCGTATGGCGCGGGCATGCGCCTGAATGGACGGGAAGAAACATCCAGTGCTTTTCCTAGCGCAAATTGGCCTTGGGCGCGAGCGCTGGTCTGGTCGATGCCTGAGCCTTGTCTGCTTGCTTTCTGTCTTCTCTGTGTGCCTGCCTGAACGCCTACCGGCCGATCCGCCTTTCCGTCGCACAGCCAGCGCGGTGGCCACTTTAATGCGTTATATAAGTTATTTTAGATAACCAATTCACTTTATGTTTTCCATTATGATTATATTGGACTAAACCTTTATATGCGACGGTGCCGCCTCTTACTGGAGGCAACCGTGATGATGTCCCGTCTTTTGAAAGACAAGAGCGGCAATTTCGGCGCGATTACCGCGCTGATCGCCGCCCCCCTTTTGGGCGTGGCCGGATTGGCCGTGGATTTCGCCGACGCCCTGATGACCCGCAGCACCATGGCCGCCGCAGCCGATGCGGCCATGGTGGGATCGATCTCCGAACGCTCGATCGCCGTGACGAAGTCCTTTTCGATGGGCGCGGACGGCAGTATCGAGCTGGGCGAGGCCGATGCGTTGAAAATGTTCAAGGCGGAACTGCCCACCGCCGACCGTGCCAAGGTGACCAGCACGAATATTTCGATCAAGAAAATCGGCGGCAAGTTGCAGGCAACGCTCGCCTACAAGGCCCGGGTGCCCACCACCTTCCTGCGCGTCCTCGGCAAGACCAGCGTGGATATTGCGGGCTCGGTCACGGCGGAATACCAGACCCAGATCTTCCGCGATTTCTACCTGCTGCTCGACAACACCCCTTCCATGGGCGTCGCGGCCACCCCGACGGACGTGGCAAAGATGGTCGCCAATACCGGCGACAAATGCGCCTTCGCCTGCCACATCAGCAATGGCGGTGTGGAAGATGCCAAAGATTACTACAACCTCGCCAAGAAACTCGGCGTGACGATCCGCATCGACGTGGTGGCGCAGGCCACCGCCGCCCTGATGGATACCGCCACCAGCCAGCGCAGCACGTCCGACCAGTATCGCATGGCCATCTACACCTTCGGCGAAAAGGCCGAAGACACCAAGCTTCTGGAAGTGGCATCGCTCACCTCCGACCTCTCCGATGCCAAATCGAAGGCCTCGAAGATCAAGCTGATGACGATTCCCTGGCAGGGTTACAACAACGACCAGCAGACCAGTTTCGATACGGCCCTGACGCAGATCAAGACCAAGATGGGCGGCCAGGGCACCGGCCACTCCAAGAACGATCCGGAAAAGATCGTCTTCTTCGTCGCGGATGGCGTCGGCGACAGCTACAAGCCCACCGGCTGCACCAAAGCCACCTCGGGCGCCCGCTGCCAGGAGCCCATCGACGTGAAATATTGCGATGCGCTCAAGGCGGCAAACTACAAGGTCGCCGTCCTCTACACCACCTACCTGCCACTGCCCACCAATGGCTGGTACAACTCCTGGATCGCCCCGTTCCAGAACGAAATACCATCCAAGATGCGGTCCTGTGCCAGCGACGGACTCTATTTCGAAGTGACCCCCACCCAGGGTATTGCCGATGCCATGAACGCGCTGTTCATGAAGATCGTCACCCAGCCGCGGATCACGAGCTGAAGGCACGAGCGCGTGTTTGCGGGAGAGAGGGGCCGGCGCATGCCGGCCTTTCGCATGGGCGCCGCGACGCTCGCCGACCCGCCTGCGAACACAAAAGCGACATATTGAAAGGGGATCAGCCCGGCATGGCTTCTCTGCTCAAGGAACTCTCGCTCGCCATCGGCCTGCTCTCCAGCGACCACGTCCCCCAAGCCGTCCAGGCTGGCTGGACGGATTACGTCTGGACGGTGGTTCCCGTCGATAGCTGCGCCGGCGCACCTGCGGATTGCGTTCGCCAGGACGGGACATGGGATTGGAAACGCGACGAGCGCTACCGCTACTCGGCGTCAGTGGATGCAGCGTCCAACCGCATCTCCACGCGCATCGTGCTGGATAACCGCGACCCCGCCGACAGTGATCACGTCTGCGTGGCCGCTCTGTTCTATGACAGCGCCGGACGGGACGTGGCGGTCGATTTCGCGGTGATCGACTCGCGGGCCGGCGAGGTCACCGAAAAGCAGGCCGTTCTTCTACCTTCGCGCCCGGTGAGCGCCATTGCGGAAGTGGCGATCGGGACGAAACAATGCGATCCGGACTTTTCCAGGGATGTGGAGCTCGCCAGATCGGTCCGCTCGACCCTCAGTCAACAATAAGAAAGGAGGCCCGAAGGCCCCCTTTCAAGCTTCGCCCACCCGGGCCGGTCTGGCGCGCCCAGCAGGGGCGCTTGAGGCCTTACCGGCTGGCATGCGAGGCTTCACCGCCCTTGCGGCCTGCCTGTGCCGCGCGCTCGCGGTCATTCTTGAAATTGCCGCCGGATGCTTCGCCACCCTTGCGGCCGGCTGCAGCGGCGCGCGCCGGATCGTTCTTGAAGTTGCCGCCGGAAGACATGCCGCCCTTCGAGGCAATTTCGCGCTGACGGGCTGGATCCATGGATGCAAAGCCCCGGGTCGACCGGCCACCTGACTGGTTTCCACCCTGGTTGTTCGCCATGATAGTTTCCTCCATATTCCTGCTTGGGGCGGGACCATTCCCGCTGAGGAGGGCCATTGTTGGGCCCGGACTTCGTGAACGCGTCGGACTCAAGATCGTTCCGCTCGCCCACGGCAAATGTTCAGGATTTTTCAACCGGCAAGTGAACATCTCTCCGGCAAACGAGCTCTTCCAAGCCGCCGGCGGATCGGCATAATGACAAAGGCCTTGAACCGCGCCGAATCCGCCTGGAGAACATTGCCCGCATGACCGCCGATACCGCTCGACTGACCCATGGCGTGCCCGCGCCCGTCCTGTTGCCCGTCGATGGCAACGAACAGCTTTTTCCGGTCCGCCGGGTCTATTGCGTCGGGCGCAACTACGCCGATCACGCCATCGAGATGGGGGGCAACCCGGACCGCGAGCCGCCTTTTTTCTTCCAGAAGAACCCGGACAATCTGGTGCCGCCGCCCGGCGACATGCCCTACCCTTCCCATTCGCAGGATGTTCACCACGAGGTGGAACTGCTGGTCGCGTTGAAGGTGGGAGGCCGGGCTATTCCCGTTGAAAACGCACTGGACCACGTCTTCGGCTATGCCGTCGCCATCGATTTCACCCGACGGGACCGACAGGCGGAGGCAAAGAAAGCCGGTCGCCCCTGGGAGGTCGCGAAGGCCTTCGAACACTCGGCGCCCTGCAGCGCCCTGGTGCCGGCCAGCCGGATCGGCCACCCGCAATCCGCGGTGCTGTGGCTCGACGTCAACGGGGAAAGACGGCAAACGGGCAATATTTCCAGCATGATATGGCGCGTCCCCGAAATCGTCTCGGCGCTGTCCGGCCTCTTCGACCTCGCCGCAGGCGATGTTATCCTCACCGGCACACCGGCGGGTGTGGGGCCGGTGCAACGCGGCGATCGGGTCGATTTCGGCATCGATGGCATAGCACGACGCAGTGTCTTCATTCTCTAGACCCGCAAGGAGGATCTTCCGCATGCCACTCTACGCGCTGGGCGACAAAACGCCGGAGACACCCGGGGAAGAACAGTACTGGATCGCGCCAGACGCCCATGTCATCGGCGATGTCCGGTTGGGCGAGAATGTTGGCATCTGGTTCGGCGCGGTGCTCCGGGGAGACAACGAGCCGATTTTGATTGGCGCCAGCACCAATATCCAGGAAGGAACGATGGTGCATGTGGATCCCGGCTTTCCGGTGACCATCGGCGAAGGCTGCACCATCGGTCATCACGCCATCATTCACGGCTGCACCATTGGCGATAATTCGCTGGTCGGCATGGGGGCAACCATCCTGAATGGCGCAAAAATCGGGCGTAACTGCCTGGTAGGGGCAAACGCCCTGGTAACCGAAGGCAAGGAATTTCCAGACAATTCGCTGATTGTCGGCGCGCCTGCACGGGTCATCAGGACGCTGGACGAAAATGCAGCTTCCGGTTTAAGGAAATCCGCTGAAAGCTACGTCAGAAACTGGAAAAGCTTTGCCCGCGACCTCCGCAGGATCTGAAGCCGCCTCAGGCGGCGCAGGCCTGGCACAAACCCCGGATTTCGATCGTGGTCTTTTCGGGCATGAAGTTTCTGGCCCTCGTCCAGGCGGTCAGCCGTCCGTCGATTTCCGTATCGTGAAACTCGCTTGCCTGGCCGCATCCCGTGCAGATCGCGAAGGCCACCGTTCCGTGGGCATGGCCTCCGCAGCAACTCGCATTGCGATGCGCACAGGCGACAAAGGCATTCAGGCTTTCAAGCCGGTGAACCATGCCGGCCTCCACGAGCTTGTCGAGCGCGCGATAGACCTGCAATGGCGCCCGAAAACCGTGATCGCGCAGACGATCAAGGATCGTGTAGGCGCTGATCGGTTGTTCGGCGCGGGTCAGCACGTCGAAAACGAGACTTTGGTTCTTGGTCAGTGCAGGCGCCATCATGAGCGGCCCTCCCTTTCCATGGCATGGTTGCCCTTCCCCATGGGGGAAGGAAGGAGACTGAAGAGAAAGATGATCAGCGCGGCGACGGCAATCGAAGGTCCTGACGGGGTGTCGTAGTGAAGAGAGCCATAAAGGCCGCCGACGACAGACAGCGCGCCGATTATGGAGGCGATGACCGCCATGCGCTCTGGGGTGCCGGAAAAGCGTCGGGCAGCCGCCGCCGGGATAACCAGGAGAGATGTGATCAGCAGAATGCCGACGATTTTCATGGCAATGGCGATTACAAGCGCCATCAGCAACATGAAGGCAAGCTTGGCGCGCTCCGGATTGAGCCCCTCCGCCTCGGCAATTTCGGCACTGACCGTTGAGGCAAGAAGCGACCGCCACAGCAGCGCAATCGCCCCGACAACCACCAGGCCACCGCCCCAGATGATGCCCACATCAACCTTGGAGACCGCGAGAATATCCCCGAAAAGGAAACCCATCAGATCGACGCGCACCCAGGTCATGAAGGCCACGATGACGAGGCCGATCGCCAGGGTGGCATGAGAGAGAATGCCCAGCAGCGCATCCGCCGAAAGCCCCCCGCGCCGCTGCAACAGGATGAGCAGGAGCGAAATGGCCGCTGCCACAAGGAAAACGCTGACCATGAGATTGACGCTGAACAGCAGCGAGAGCGCAATGCCGAGCAGCGCGGAATGGGCCATCGTATCGCCGAAATAGGCCATGCGTCGCCAGATGATGAAACATCCGAGCGGGCCTGTGGTCAGTGCCAAGCCGACGCCTGCCAGCATGGCACGGAAGAAAAAGTCATCGAGCATCGTTGCCCTCCTGCCCGTTCGCAGAGGGAGCCTCTGGCTGAAGCCTGCCTTTGTACATCAGATGCAGCCGCGGCTCTCCGCAACCGCAATCCGGCCCATGCTGATGGTCGGGATGGTGGCCGTCGCCGGGAAAGCAGTGATCGGTAATTTGCCCGTCGGCGTGAAGCACGCGGCCATCCGGCAGATGCGTGTGATCGTGCTGGTGATTGTACAGCGCCAGCGTGCCTGCCGCCCGCTGACCGAAAAGCCGCGAATATTCCGGGCTTTTCGAGACTGATGCCGGCGTGCCCCGGCAGCAGACATGCCCGTTGAGGCAGATCACCGTATCGGTTTCCGCCATGACCACATGCAGGTCGTGCGAAATCAGAAGAATGCCGCAGCCGGTCTCGTCCCGAATCCGGCGGATGAGCTCGTAAAGGGCAATTTCCCCGTTGAAATCGACACCCTGCACCGGCTCGTCCAGCACCAGCAGATCCGGCTTGCGCGCAATGGCGCGCGCAAGGAGTGCACGCTGGAACTCGCCGCCGGAGAGATGTTGCACGTCCGCACCGGCCATATGGGCAATGCCCGCCGCCTCGAGCGCCGCCTGAAGCTCGCGCTCCGGCAGGGCACCGGTCAGCGTCATCAGCCGCCGGACTGTCAGCGGCAAGGTCCAGTCGACCTGAAGTTTCTGGGGAACATAGCCGATCCGCAGACCGGGACGGCGCTCCACCCAGCCTTCATCGGGCTTGAGAACGCCGGTCGCGGTCTTGGCCGTTGTGGATTTCCCGGAACCGTTCGGCCCGATAAGTGTCACGATTTCGCGTGGATGGATGGAAAAGCCGACATCCCGCACCAGCCAGCGGCCAGCGCGGCGAATGCCGATCCCCTTCAGCGTGATCAATGGTGTCTGCCCGGCAGGCGTTGAACGATCCAGCATTTTTTCTCTTTCAGACCCGTTGCCACAGCCTATGCCACACGTTATAGCATAACGCAACGAATGTAATAACATTACATATGGAGACCCGAAGGTGATATCAAGACATTCCGTTTCTGCCGCCGCTTTGACAGCCGCCATCTCTGCCACGCTTTTCCTTTGCGGGCCAGCGCGCGGACAGGAAGCGCCCGTCGTGACTGTTTCGGTCAAGCCACTCCATTCGCTGGTTGCGGCGGTGATGCAAGGGGTGGGTGAACCGAAGCTCATCGTTGGCGGTTCTGCATCGCCGCATACCTACAGCCTGAAGCCTTCCAACGCATCGGACATCGAAAATGCCAAGGTGGTGTTCTGGCTTGGCCCGAATTTCGAGCACTTTCTGGAACAGCCGCTGCAATCTCTGGCCGCCGACGCGGATGTGGTGGCGATGGAAGATGCCCCCGGCGTGACCAAGCTGCCCTTTCGGGAAGGCGGGGCCTTCGAGGCGCACGATGACCATGAACACGAAGGCGAGGCAGCCCATGAGGACCATGACGAGGAAGCCGGATTTGACCTCCACTTCTGGCTCGATCCCCAGAATGCGGCGGCCATGGTGGAGACAATTCGTGACAGGCTGATCAAGGCGGATCCGGCCCATGCAGACCAGTATCGCGCCAATGCTCTGGCGGTGGATGCCAATCTGGATGCATTGGACAGAGAGCTGGCAGACCAGCTTGCCCCGCTGAAGGACAAGCCCTTCATCGTCTTCCACGATGCCTATCAGTATTTCGAGAAGCGCTATGGTCTGAGGGTTGCCGGCTCCATCACCGTCTCGCCGGAAACGCCGCCGGGCGCGGCGCGCGTAGCCGAAATTCATGACAAGATTGCGAGCCTGGGCGCCACCTGCGTCTTCGCCGAACCGCAATTCGAACCGAAACTGATTGCGGTGGTAACGGAAGGGAGCCAGGCAAAATCCGGCACGCTGGACCCCGAGGGCGGCACGCTGACCGAGGGTCCGGACCTCTATTTCACCCTGATGCGCAATCTCGCCGGTTCGCTCGCCGATTGCCTCGGCAAGGCCTAAGGCTCCAGCAAGGCGCAAGGCTCGACGCCTAAGGCTCGTCTCCTGTATTTTAGCAATTGGAGACGAGTCTTGAAGGTCGACAAACGCCTCGGCAAGGCACGCGCATTTCTGGATGCGGGGCGTCCCGCGGAGGCTCTGTCCCTGCTGCAGGCCATGATCGAAACCGATGCCGGCGAGCCGGTGCTTGCCCTTGTCGGGGAGGCGCTGGTCGCCCTCGGTCACCACAGCGCGGCAGCCGATGTTTTCGAAACGGCCGCCGGGCTTGGCGGCGCCGGGGCCGCGTCCCTGACGGCCCGCGCGGCCGAACTGCTGATGCAGATTGGCGAACATGACAAGGCGCAACTAGTTGCCTTGCGGGGCCTGCAGAAATTTCCGGAAGAGCCAGCCCTCGCCTTCGTGCTGATCAACCTGTTCGAAAAAAGCGGCGAGGCCGAGATGGTGAAGGCGCTAAAGCACCGGCTGGTCGCCAGCGACCGGCTGGAGCACCTTCTTCTCGCAAGCCGTTTGCTCGCAGAAGAACCGCATGATCCCGCCAACTATTCCGTTGCCTGCAAGCTGCGGGCTCTCCTGCCCGACGACCCTTATCTCCGGTTCGCCCATCTGGGTATGGCGCGGGACGCCTGCGATTTCCCGACCGTCGAGCGGGAGGAAAAGGCCGTGCGCGCCGACATCGCCCGCAAGGGTGCAGCCGTGCTCGAGGCGGAACAACCGCATCGGGCGGTGATCTGGCTGGAGGACGAAGCGCTGCTGAAGGCAGCCCTTCATATCGATGAACTGAAACCGGCCAGCCCCGAAAGCCGTGACCGTCGTCACAAGGCTCCCCATTCCTGGGCGGACAAGCTCCGGATCGGCTATGTCAGCGGTGATTTCTGGGACGACCATGCCACCATGCGGCTACTCGGCGAAGTCCTGACACTGCACGACCGGCAGCAATTCGAGATCGTCCTGTTCTGCAATACGCCGGACCGATTCCGCGCCTTCGACGGCGGCGGGCGGACGACATGGGGCACTGTCGTGCCCATCGACCGGCTTGACGATCAGGCCGCCGAAGCCCTCATCCGCAGCCGTGGCATCGATATTCTTGTCGACCTGAAGGGTTATACGGCAAACCATCGCTGCGCGCTCTTCAACCGGCAGGCTGCCCCGGTGCAGGTGGCCTGGCTCGGCTTTCCGGGTTCCGCGGTGGGGGTCGATTGCGATTACATTCTGGGCGACCACTTTACCCTGCCGGAAGCGAGCGCCCCCTATTTCCACGAACACTTCTGCCGCCTGCCCGAAACCTACCAGCCGAACGAAACCCTGTTGCGTCCACGTCCGCCGGCCCTTGGCCGCGCCGCACTCGGCCTGCCGGAAAATACCTTCCTGTTCGGCTCCTTCAACAGCCCGAAGAAGCTTACCCCCTACACTCTCGACCTCTGGGCCGCATTGCTGAAGGAGGCTCCCGAGGCCCATCTCGCCGTGATGGCCGAGCCCTCGGTCACAGCGGCCTTCCAACGGCGCGGCATTGCCGGCAGCCGCATCCACCCATTGAAGAAATGCGCCTATGTGGACCATATCGCCCGTGCGCAGGTGGTCGATCTGGCGCTCGACACCTTTCCCTGCAACGGCCATACCACCACGTCGGACATGCTGTGGGCCGGCATTCCCGTCATCACCATGCGGGGACAAACCTTTGCCGGTCGCGTCTCGGAAAGCCTTCTCCACGCCATCGGCCTTGCCGACCTGGTCGCGGAGGATGCGGCCGCTTTCGTCCGCCTTGCCGCTTCTATCGCCCGGTCACCCTCTGGCGCGACCGACCTGAAGGCACGACTGGAAGATAACCGCTTCCGTACGCCCCTGTTCGATGCGGAGCGCTTCTGCCGGCATCTGGAGAATGCCTATCGCCTGATGGCGGACCGCGCCCGTGCGGGCCTGCCCCCGGCCCCGATCGACGTCCCCGCCCTGCCCGCCCGCACCGCGCCTTTCCGCTGAGAACAACCGGCTACACGCGAGAACGGGCGCGCACCTGCAACCGTTAACCTTTCATTAAGCATATACGTGTTAATTTCCAAATATACGAATTTTATTTCTTTCATATAATTGATGGAGCTGTTCGATGACCACTGTTGCAGGCGCCTCCGCGCGCGAAACCATGCTTCGCAATTCCACGCAAATTCTGAAATCCCTTCTGACGGAAACCCCTCCTTTCGAACCGGGTCGCATTCCGACCCTGACCAGTTCCGATTTCGACGAGAACCAGAGCTTCGTCGCCAACATTTCCCGTCTGGTCATGGAACTGCGGGCCAGCAAGGAAGGCGCGGTCGCGCGACCCGCCGTCTCAGCCGGCGCGACCGGCACGGGCCGCACAATGACGGTCGACCGGGCGGAAATCGGCAAGGTCTACGGCACTGCGGGTGCGGACAAGCTGACACTCTCGGGCAACCGGATCGACTATATCAGCGCCGGAGCCGGCGACGACACGATTGCGGTGAAGGCAACCGGCCTTGCCACCGCAAAGCCCGGCCTCGACGCTCTCGACAGCGGCAGTGTCACCCGCATTCACGGAGGCGCGGGCAATGACACGATCACCGTCGATGCCGAGCAGCTGGCCGACACGGTTTATGGCGGCGACGGCGACGACACGTTGAAGGTTACGGCTTCCTATGCGTCTGAAATTGCTGGCGGCGAGGGCAATGACAAGGTTACGGTCAACGCCTATGTGGTCGAGCATGTCGACGGCAATGCCGGCGACGACGAGATCGCCATCACGGCCAGGATGGATCAATCGCTGGACCAGATTCTGAAGGATACGACGCGCAGCGGCACCGTCACCGACGTCACCGGCGGTTTCGGTGATGACGGGATTACCATCAAGGCGGATGGCCGGATCCTCGGGGTCGACGCGGGACGCGGCAATGACCGCATCACGGCGGAGTCCGGGGATTTCATTTCCGACGTGTTCGCAGGCAGCGGCGACGACAGGGTCACGCTGACATCAGGCGAACACACATCTCATGTCGATCTGGGTTCCGGCAATGACCAGCTGCAAATTGATGCAAAGCGTATCTGGGATGTCTATGGCGGCTATGGCGATGACGAAATGTCGATGAGTGGCGAGGTCGTCATGGACATCAATGGCGGCGCAGGAAACGATACGATCACGATAACGGGCAATCCGTCCCAACGTGGCTTCGGTGGTGTTTACGGCGTTCTCGGCGGCGCGGGCAATGATACGATCACCATTACGGCGGACAGGATAGGCGATATAGTGGGCGGCAGGGGCAATGATAACTTTGTCCTGCATGCGCGGGACAGCAAGGGCGCTATTGGATTGATTTTCGCCGAGGGCGATGGTCATGACACCATCACCACCACGAATGATCTCTCCATCTCGCGCTATTCTCCCGACGCCACGAAGGAGATCGGCCTGAGCGATGCCACGCTGACGAAAACGGGCGACGACACCTGGGACCTGACCTTCAAGGGCAGCCGCGACCGGATCACGCTGGTGCACAAGGAGCCCGGCATGGCGTCCGGCACTCATGTGCCCGTCATCGACGGCAGCACCATCCGCTGGAAGCCCGATCCGTCCTACAAGAAGCCCGGGGCCTGAACATCTGGCGGGTCAGGCGCGCTATCCTCGCCGTGACTGGCCCTTGCCCCGGCCTCCGTGCCGGGGACCGGCTGTTTTCCGGACCTGCGGGAGTGTAACCCGCAGTCGCCCGGAATAAATCTAATAAAGAATTGACTGATATTTTGCTTCTGCTAACCTCTCCTTCAGGATGCGGGCAAAATCTCGCATCCCGGGGCTTAGAAAACCTCGCTATCCCATGGTCGCATCTTGAAAGATGCGTCCCGAACCTTTTAGCTTTCCTGCCTATCGGCCGGGAGGCCCCGGTCATGTCCAGAACTTCGGTTTAAAAGCCGGGGCGGCCGTTGGATAGCGGTTTTTCTAGCTCCCGGTCACCGGTCGCCTCCTGTGGCTTCCGGTGACTTCACTCTGTCGAGAGGGGGAAGAAACCGATGGATCCCACGGAAATCTATATGGTATCGCCGGACTGGATCAAGGCGCTGATGATCGTCACGCCCTGTCTGACGGTGTTTGGCTGCGTTTACATGATCTGCACCCGCTGGCCCCGCCGAAAGGCCGCTTTACCGGCATCTGCGCCGTCCGACGCCGCAAATGCCGAGTCATTGCTCTACGCCGACCCTGCGGCGCGTCAGCAAGCCGGTCAGTGGCTGCTGCAAGGCCTCGAACAGGCATTGCTCGAAGGGCGGCGGGCCGAAAACCGGGAGCCGGAAACACTGCCAGCCGCTGTGGACATCTGACGCCGCCGCCGCAAGATTCGACCGGGCATTTGCAGCCTCCGGCGATTTTGCATGCCGAGAAAGGGGCGCATCCCCAGGGATAATGCGCCCTTACCTCGGGTTACTTCAGCAGGGCCTGCGCTTCGGCAATGCCCAGCGCCGCTGGCTGCGTGCACGTTGTCGTCATCTCGACGAAACGGCCTTCCGCGCCCGATTTCAAAATCGACGTCATGACATCCACGCCATGCAAGGTGCGATCCAGCGAGCAGCGAGCATCACGGCCCGTCTCCAGAGCCGCGACCATGTCGGCAAGACCGGCCGTGCGGTAGTTGGCAAGCGGCCCGAGGTGAAGATGATCCTGGTTGAACCGGCCGAAAGGATGGTCCCACGGATCGAGAGTCCGCGTCTCGGCGCCAGCGGCCGTAACCTCCAGCTTGCCGCCAAAGAAGTTGGGGTCCGGCACGAAGATCGAGCCTTCCGTGCCGTAGAGCTCCATATTGGCGTGGCGATGCGCCCAGACATCCCAGCTTGCCGAGAGGGTAATGGTCGCTCCGCTCTGGAATTCGAGAAGCGCGTGGATGTTGGTCGGGGTCTTGACCGGGATGACCTCGCCCTTGCGCGGCTCACTGGAGATGGTACGGCTCTCGCGCGCCATGTTGGTGAGGGCTGCCACCCGCTTCACCGGGCCGATCAGGTTGATCAGGTTGGCGATATAATAGGGCCCCATGTCGAGGATCGGCCCACCGCCCGGCAGGAAGAAGAAGTCCGGGCTCGGATGCCACATTTCCATGCCGGGACCCATCACATGGCAGGTGCCCGACGTGATCTTGCCGACGCCGCCCGCATCTATGAACCGACGCGCCTGCTGATGCGCCCCGCCGAGGAACGTATCCGGCGCGCAGCCCACCGCCAGGCCCTTCGCGGTGGCGATGCGGCGGAGATCCTCCCCCTCCTCCAGCGAAAGCACCAGCGGCTTTTCCGAATAGGCGTGCTTGCCAGCCTCGAGAATCCGCTTCGTCACCGCATAATGGGCATCGGGAATGGTGAGGTTGACGATCACGTCGATCTCGTCATTGGCCAACAATTCGTCGATCGTCTGGGCGCGCACGCCATATTCCGCCGCGCGGGCCTCTGCCGCTGCCGGGTTCAGGTCGGCGCAGGCCCGCACCTCCAGCCCCTTGAAGAGCGGCGCCAGCGAGAAATAGGTGGTCGAGATGTTGCCGCATCCGATGATGCCGACGCCATAGGTCTTGGTCATGGTATTTTACCCTGTTCAGAAGGACTGGAAGGCTGCGATGGAGCGCGTCGCGAAGCGCTTGAGATCGTTGGGATTGTCATGTTCCATGATGAAATGACGGGCGGGCGTTTTCCTCAAGGCCGGCATGAGCTTTGCCCAGGGGACGATGCCGTCGCCCACGTCCGCCCAGCCGTCCTCGTCCGCCTTCTCGCCGGCAGGCGCGATGTCCTTCACATGCACGGAGGTGATGCGATCCCCCATCCGCTCGATCCATTCGAAGGGATCGGCCCCGCCGCGAACGATCCAGGCAATGTCCGCTTCCCAGGAAAGCGAGGGACCGCCCTTGAAGAGATGCTCCTGCGCGGTCGTTCCATCCTCGAAACGTACGAATTCGAAATCGTGATTGTGCCAGCCGTAATCCAGCCCGGCGTTGACCAGCGGCGCGCCGGCCTTTTCCAGCCGCCGCCCCAGCTCGAACCACCCTTTCGCGCTCGTCGGGCGATGCTCCGGCGGCAGCCAGGGGCAATAGGCGCTCTCGAACCCCAGCGCCCGGGCAATCTCGATGGCGCGAGAGGGATTGCTCTCCAGAATGTCGAGGGAGAAATGTCCGGTCGGCATGGCCAGACCATGGCGGTCGAGATCGGCCCGCAGGGCGGAGAGCTCCCCGTCATTCATGCCTTCATAGATGAAGCCGAAGCCTTCCACCTCGGCATAGCCGGCGGAAGCGAGCGTGGCGAAGACATCGGAAAAAGGCTGGAAGTTGCGGGCGCTATAGAGCTGGAAACTGGCTTTGGTCATTGTTCTGTCCTTGGGTCATCTCGGGAGCGAAAGGATGGTCAGGCGGCACTCGCCGCCTGGCTGGAATAGAGGTCGTGAAGGGTGAAGGCGGGGACCGCGCCTTCACGGAGATCGTCGGGCGTGAAGCGGATGCGCTGCGTTTCGCCGGCGGCGAGATCGAAAAGATTGGTGCTGAACCGACCCGGACTATCGCTCTCCACCATGACGAAGAGCGCCAGTCCCCTTGCGGTGACATCCAAGACCCAGCTCCCATCCTCGTCCCGAGCGGCGGTTGCGGCCAGCCCGGAGGGCTGGAGATCGAGCGCCTTCCAGGTCTCGGCCACCAGATGGCCCTCCCCGGTCATGCCGTTCGATGCGGTGAATTGCCATGCCAGCACGCAATCCTCGGGCAGCTTTGCGCGATGCAGGAAGCCCAGTTCCAGCGCTTGGTCGGTCGGGCATTCTCGGGACATTTCGCCAAGCGGCAGCCGTTCGCCGGAAAGGGTCAGGGCGAAAAGCCTGGCCGTAATCCGGACGGGCCGGTCCGTATCGTTGATCATGGTGAAGCGGAACCCGCCCTCCTCCGGCACGCCGGCCAGATGCACCGGCTGGAAAAAGCGTTTCGCCGCATGGTGCAGTGCCTTCCAGCCGCCGCCGTGATCGAGGCTCGCCCAGGAGGCGACCGGCCAAGTATCGTTGAGCTGCCAGTAGAGCGTGCCCATGCAATGGGGCTTCAGCGACCGCCAATAGTCCACCGCCGTCTGGATCGCCACCGCCTGCTGCACCTGGCTGAGGTAGACGAAACTGCGGAAATTCACCGGGAATCGGAAGTAGCGGAAGAGCGTGCCCGCGATCCGTTCGTTGCCGCCCTTGTTTTTCTGGTGCCGTTCCATCGCCGGCGAGGCGATGTTGAGATCCTTCTCCTCGGCAAAGCGGCGGATGACCGGCATGGACGTATAGGACTGGAAGCCGAATTCCGAGCAGAAGCGCGGCTTGACGCTGCGGTAGTGGTCGAAGCTTTTGTTCTCGTGCCAGACGGACCAGAAATGCATGTCGCCCGATCCGTCCGCATGCCAGGCATCGCCGTAATCGAGATAGCCGGAGGCCGGGCTCGAAGGCCACCAGATCGCATCCGGCGCCGCCGTCTTCATCGCCGTCTCGATGGTCCGGTTCAGCCGGTCATAGGAAACGAGGTAGCGGTCGCGGTTCTTGCGCGACACCTCGAACCAGGTCAGCGCTCCGACGAGTTCGTTATCGCCGCACCAGAGCACGATCGAAGGATGGGTGACGAGCCGGCGCACCTGATGATCCACCTCCGCCCGCACATTCTCCAGAAAGTCGGGCGTCGAAGGATAGAGATTGCAGGCAAACATGAAGTCCTGCCAAACCATGAGGCCCAGCCGGTCGCAGATCTCGTAGAACCAGTCCGCCTCATAGAAGCCGCCGCCCCAGATGCGGATCATGTTCATGTTGGCATCGACGGTCGAACGCAGCAGCGCCTCGGTCTTTTCGGGGCTGGTGCGGGAAAAGAGGGCGTCGGCGGGTATCCAGTTCGCTCCCTTGCAGAAGATTTCCCGGCCATTGACGGCAAGAGCGAAGCGGCTGCCTGCGGCATCGGGCGTGGTGATCAGGTCCACATGCCGGAAGCCGATCTCTCTCTGCACCGTCTCTCCCCCGGCGGTCACGTAAAGGGGCGTCAGCGGCTGTGGGCCGGAGCCCGCGGGCCACCAGAGGTCAGGCTTCTCGACCGTGAAGACATGGGTAAGGATGGTCTCGCCGACGGCAAGCTGGACATCGAGCGTGACGCTCTCCTCCCCCAGCGTCAATGTCACCGGCGCGTGACCGGCTTCCGCAGCGTAAGTCGTCACCGAAACCGTGAGGAAAACGCGGCCATCCGCCTGAAATTGCTGGGCTGTGGTGACATGCTCGATGCGGCAGGGATCGAGCCGCTTCAGCGCCACCGTGCCATAGAGACCGAGCGGCGCGAGCGCGATATTCCAGTCCCAGCCGAAATGGCACTGGGGCTTCCTCAGCATGTTGCCATAGGGGATCGGCGAATTCATCTCCAGCCACGGCACGTCGAAGGGCTGCGCCGCATGACGCTTCCGGCCCTCCTCGATGCTCGAAGGAAAGGTGAAGCGGATGCGGTTTTCACCGGGCTGCAGGGCGGCGCTCACATCGGGGCGGTAGCGGCGGAAGCAGTTGTCGGCCTCGAGCACGACCGTGCCATTGAGGCTCACCGTCGCGACGGTGTCCACACTGTCGAGATCGAGATACCAGTGGCCGGAGACCTCAGGCAGGGTGAAGACCCGTTCGATGATCCAGCCGGTTTCGGCCACCCACTGCACCCGCTTCTCGTTATCGCCGTGATAGGGATCGGGAATGATGCCCGCCGCCTCCAGCGCCGAATGCACGTCGCCGGGAATGGTGATTTGGGCTTCATGCCGCCCGTCCACCGAGGCAAGGCGCCAGCGGCCCGCAAGGTCCAGATGTGTCACCGGGAAGTGATGATCCATCGCCACGGCCTCAGATCCGGAGTTCCGTGGCGGCATCGAAGAGCGAGGCCATGCTCATGTCGAAGGACAGGCGCACCGGCGTGCCGGCCTTGAAGCGGCGCGCCCCGTTGACGCGTACCGAGAGGACGTGCCCGTCGAGCTTCAGCCAGAGCAGGTTATCGGCCCCCATCGGCTCTTCGATATCGACCACCGCCTCCCGGACAGGATCGCCCTCCCGCTCTTCGTTGACACGGATATGCTCCGGCCGCACGCCGAGCACAACGGCGCGGCCGGGTGCCAGTGCCTCGCTTGCGCGATAGGCATCGAGCGGCAGCCGCGCGCTGCCCGTCTCAAAGAAGGCGTGGCCGTCCACCACGGATATCGCCCCTTTCAGGAAGTTCATCGACGGCGAGCCGATGAAGCCGGCCACGAAGAGGTTCTTGGGCGCGTGATAGATCACGTCGGGCGTATCGAGCTGCTGGATCACGCCGTTCTTCATGATCGCGATACGGTCGGCCAGCGTCAGGGCCTCGATCTGGTCATGGGTAACGTAGATCATCGTGTTCTTCAGCGACTGGTGCAGGCGCTTGAGTTCCACGCGCAGCTCCGCCCTGAGCTTGGCGTCGAGGTTGGAGAGCGGCTCGTCGAAGAGGAACACGTCCACGTCCCGGACGAGCGCCCGGCCGATGGCAACCCGCTGCCGCTGGCCGCCGGAAAGCTCCGCCGGCTTGCGCTTCAGAAGCGGCCCGATCTGCAGGATCTCCGCGGCGCGCGCCACGCGCTTCTCGATTTCCGGCTTTGCCATGCCGGCAATACGCAGCCCGAAGGAGAGGTTCTTTTCGACCGTCATTTGCGGATAGAGCGCGTAGGACTGGAAGACCATGCCGATGCCCCGATCCTTGGGCTCCAGCCAGGTGACGTTCCGCCCCTTGATGAAGATCTGTCCGTCGGTCGGCTCCAGAAGGCCTGCGATGCAGTTGAGCAGCGTCGATTTTCCGCAGCCCGACGAGCCGAGCAGCACGAGGAATTCGCCATCGGCAATATCGAGATCGAGCGCCTTCAGCACGCTCACCGCGCCGAAATCGAGGGACAGGTTCTTGATGGATACGCTGGTATTCATGGATAAATTCAGCCCTTCACTGCGCCTGCGGCAATGCCGCGCACGAAATATCTGCCGGACAGGAAATAGACGGCGAGCGGCACGGCCCCGGTGAGGATGGTGGCGGCCATGTTGACGTTGTATTCCTTCACGCCCTGCACGGAATTGACGATGTTGTTGAGCTGCACCGTCATCGGGTAGTAGTCCGGCTTGGTGAAGACGACGCCGAAAAGGAAGTCGTTCCAGATGCCCGTCACCTGCAGGATCATCGCGACCACCATGATCGGGATCGCCATGGGCAGCATGATGTGGACATAAATGCCCCAGAAGCCCGCCCCATCTACGCGCGCTGCCTTGAAGAGCTCGGGCGGAAGCGCGGTGAAATAGTTGCGGAAGAGCAGCGTGAGGATCGGCATGCCAAAGACGGTATGCACCACGATCAGCCCGGAAAGACTGCCATAGAGGCCCATGGTCCGGAGAATGATCACCATCGGATAGAGCATCACCTGATAGGGGATGAAGGCGCCGATGATGAGGATGGTAAAGAAGAGATCCGAGCCCTTGAAGCGCCAGTTGGAGAGCGCATAGCCATTGACCGAGGCCACCACGATGGAAACCAGCACGCTCGGTATGGTGATGATCACCGAATTCCAGAAGCCGCGCGAGAGGCCGTCGCAATTCAGGCCCGTGCAGGCCTGCGACCAGGCCTTCACCCAGGGTTCGAAGGTGACTTCAACAGGCGGCGAGAAGATATTGCCAAGCCGGATTTCCGGCATGCCCTTCAACGACGTGACGATCATCACGTAGAGCGGCAGGACATAGTAGAAGGCGGCAACGAGCAGCAGGCCGTAGATAACGATGCGGCGCGGTGAAAGCAGGCTCTTCGGTCGGCGGCCCTGAGGCCCTTCGAGCGCAACCGGGTGAATGGCGGCCTCAGCCATGGCGGCGCCCTCCTGAAAATTCGAGATAGGCCCAGGGCACCACCAGAACGGCGACCGAAAGCAGCATCATGGTGGAAGCGGCAAAGCCCTGACCGAGATTCTGGGCGTAAAACATGTTCTGGTAGACATATTTGGCTGGCACTTCCGAGGAGATGCCGGGCCCGCCGCCGGTCTGCGCAACCACGAGATCATAGACCTTGACGATGCCGGCGCCGATCAGCACCAGCGCGGTGATGAAGACCGGCCGCATCATGGGAATGATGATGAAGACATAGGTCTTCCAGGCAGGAATGCCGTCGACGCGCGATGCCTTCCAGATATCCTCGTCGATCCCCCTGAGGCCTGCCAGCATGATGCACATGATGAGCCCCGTGCCCTGCCAGAGCGCTGCGATCAGGATGCCGTAGATGACGATCTCCTGGTCATAGAGGGGGTCGAAGGTGAAGCTTTCGAAGCCAAGGCTGCGCACCACGTGCTGCACGCCAAAATCCGGGTTGAGGATCCACTGCCAGACAAGGCCCGTGACGATGAAGGACAGCGCGTAGGGATAGAGGAAGATGGTGCGGAAGGTGTTTTCGAAGCGGATTTTCTGGTCCATCAGCGCCGCGAGCACGAAACCCATGGCAAGCGAGAAGATCAGCATGAAAATCCCGTAGACCAACAGGTTCTCGACGGAAACGAGCCAGCGCTCGTTCGCCCAGAGGCGCCGATATTGATCGAGCCCTACGAAATTCAGCTTCGGCAGCAGTTTGGAATTGGTGAAGGAATAGACGACCGTCCAGGCCGTGCCGCCGACGAAAACGACGAGCGCCGTCAGGATCATCGGCAGGCTTGCGATTTTGGCGGCGGCATAGCGGAACATTGGGTTTCCACGCGCGCCAGGGCCGGGTTCGTTCATGAGACCTCCCCTGTCATGACATCGGGACCGCCCCCTGAAGCCAGGATGCAGGCGATCCGGTTTCCCGATAGGCGGGCCGAGCGGAGAAGGCCGGGGAAAGGGCTCCCCGCCTTCTGCCGCCGGCCCGGCCGGTCGGAGCGGCCGGCCATGGCGGTCAGGCCGATCCACATCCGACGGTCAGGCGGTCAATCCGCCTGCGCGATGATATCGGCGAAGCGTTTCTGCCCTTCTTCGGGTGTCATGGAAGGGGTGTTCCAGAACTGCACGATGACGTCCTGCAACTGATTGGTCGTATCGGGCGAAAGCGTCATCGTGCTGTCGGGCAGCACATTGCCCTTGGCGAGAATGTCGAGACCCTTCTTCATGCAGTCATTGGCCGCATTGAGATCCACGTCGCCACGCACGGGAACAGAGCCCTTCTTCAGGTTGAAGGCGACCTGCGTTTCCTTGGAGAGCATGACGGACGCAAGCTGCAGCTGTGCCTTGGTCTTTTCCGGGTCGCTGAGCTTCGGGAAGTAGAAGGCATCACCCCCGGTGGAGATGATCTCGTTCACGCCCAGACCGGGAAGGCAGGTGTAATCCTTGCCAGCCGTCTGGCCCGCCACCTGGAACTCGCCCTGCGCCCAGTCGCCCATGATCTGCGCGGCAGCCTTGCCAGTTATGACCATGTTGGTGGCCTGGTTCCAGTCCTGGACCTTGGTATCCTTAGACCATTCGCGGGCCTTGGCGGCAGCCGCCCAGACCTTGCCGAATTCGGGGCTCATCGCCGCTTCGGCATTCTTTTCCACATAGACCTTCTTCCAGGTGTCGATGCCGGCGAGCGCAATCGCCATCACGTCGAAGGCACCCTTGGACTGCCAGCTCTGGCCACCGACGGCGAGCGGCACGATGCCGGCCTTTTCAAGCGCGGGAACCGCCTTTTCGAATTCGTACCAGTCCTTCGGCACGGGCACGCCCGCCTTCTCGAAGGCGGCATTGGAAAGCCACATCCACTGCCAGGAGTGGATGTTGATCGGCGCGCAATAGACCTTGCCGTCCTTGGTGCAGGCATCGAGCAGCGAGGCCGGGCGGATGATATCTTTCCAGTGCTCCTGATCGGCGACGTCCGTCAGGTCCTGCAGGAGGCCGGCCTCGATGAGCTCCTCGGCCTGTCGACCGTGGTTGAACTGGGTGGCAGCCATGGGGTCACCCCCGGTGATGCGGCTGATCATGATCGGACGGGCCGTATCGCCGCCGCCGGCAATCGCGCCATCCACCCATTTATTGCCTGTCGCATCAAAGGCTTTCGCAAGTTCTGCAACCGCCGCGGCCTCCCCGCCGGACGTCCACCAATGCGTGACTTCAAGATCGACGGCATGCGCAGCCCCGACGGGGAGCAGCACGCTCGCGGCGAGAATGGCCGCGGTGAAACGGATTGTCATTGAGTTCCTCCCGAACTGTAACGTTGCCGTAAAAAGCTAGGCGAAAGCGCATCATGACGCAACGGGTGCGTCCAAAAAATATTGCTGCACCAAACTATACATCTTAAGAGCGCATCCCCGCCTCGGTCACCGACAGGCAGGATTACGACAAAGGCTGTTGTCCATGCGGCATCAAGCTTCTGATTTTCCAAACTATATCGTTGCAGCACACCGTTGGTGATCACCATGGTCACCACTAACGCGTCAGTTGTTCTCGCAATGCACCAGAGAACGGCGCTGCATTGCAACCACGGCGCTTATCCACAATTGCCCTCGACAAATCTACTGTATCGTTACAGTAATTATTCGATGGAACGATGCAGTCGACCTCCAGTTTCCAGATGGGGCAAATTCGGATAGACGAAGAGAAGAAGCGGACTTTCATCGACAAGGTCCGGTGAGGCAGGGAATGAGATGCGTGACGGCGGGGACTTGAAGGATGGGGCGCGGGAACGGCCGACGCTGAAGACCATCGCCTTCATGACGGGACTGGGGATTACCACCGTATCGCGGGCGCTCAAGGATGCGCCCGATATCGGCGCGGATACGAAGGAACGCGTGCGGCTCGTGGCGCGCCAGATCGGCTACCAGCCGAACCGCGCCGGTGTACGCCTGAGAACCGGCAAGACCAATGTGATCGCGCTCGTGCTCTCCATCGAGGAAGAGCTGATGGGCTTCACCAACCACATGGTGTTCGGCATTTCCGAGGTGCTGACGGGCACACCCTATCACCTCGTCATCACGCCCCATGCCTCGGCGCGCGATCCGATGGTGCCGATCCGCTATATTCTCGACACCGGGTCTGCGGACGGCGTGATCATCTCGCGCACGGAACCCAACGATCCCCGCGTGGCCCTGATGGAAGAGCGTGGCATGCCTTTCGCCACCCATGGGCGCACCAACATGGGGATCGTGCATCCCTTTCACGACTATGACAACGAAACCTTTGCCCGCGAGGCCGTGCGCCGCCTCGTCGCACGGGGACGCAAAAACATCGCCATCATCCTGCCCGATGCGCAACTGTCCTATACGAACCACAGCATCAAGGGATACAGGGACGGGCTATCGCTCTATCAGGCCAAACCTGTGCTGTTCGACAGCGTCACGGTGGAGTCTCCCCTCACGGCGATCCATGATGCGACCCGGGCTTTGATGTCCGGGCCGAATGCACCGGATGGGCTGATCTCCATGGCAGGCGGTTGCACCATTGCCATGGTTGCGGGCCTCGAAGCGGCCGGCAAGACGCTCGGCCGCGACGTGGATCTGGTTTCCAAGCAGAATTCCGATCTGCTGAAATGGATCCGCCCCGAAATCATCGCTGCCAACGAGGATATCCGCGCCGCCGGCATGGAACTGGCCCGCGCCGTTCTCGCCAGCATTGGCGGGGCAGCGCCGGAAAGCCTCCAGACCCTCTATCAGCCGAGCTTTGCCGACGACGTCTGAAGCGTCAGAGGTTGGCGAAATCCTGCAATCCGCTCCCCCAGGGACCGTGGTGGAAATCCCGCCCGTCGATGCGGTCGAAACCATGCGCGCCGAAGAAATCCCGCTGCGCCTGGATGAGATTGGCCGTGCCCCGCGCCTGCCGGTAGGCATCGAAATAGCCGAGCGCCGAGGAAAGCGCGGGAACCGGAAGGCCTGAAGCCACGGCAGCGGCCACCACGCGCCGGAGCGACGGCAGAGACTGCTTCAGCATCTCGGCAAAGGCCGGCGTGAGGATGAGGTTCGGCGCATCGGGCATGGCCGTGAAGGCCTTGGTGATCTCGTCCAGGAACTGCGAGCGGATGATGCAGCCCGCCCGCCAGATGCGGGCAATGGTGGGCATGGGCAGGTTCCAGCCGAATTCGCGCGACGCTTCCGCCATGACGGCAAAACCCTGCGCATAGGCGCCGATCTTGGCTGCGAAGAGCGCAAGCTCGAGATCTTCGGTCAGGCCCGGCCCGCCGGACAGCGTGAATTCCGCATGCCCGCCGCCAAAGACTGCCGCCGCCGCCTCCCGCTCGGCCTTCTGGGAAGACAGGCTGCGCGCCGCGACGGCCGCCTCGATGGCGGTCGCGGGAATGCCCATCTGCTGCGCCTCGATGACAGACCACTTGCCCGTGCCCTTCTGGCCGGCCTTGTCGAGGATCATGTCCACCATGGCCCCGCCAGACAGGGGATCCTTGGCGGACAACACGCCGGCGGTGATCTCGATCAGGTAGGAATTCAGCCGTCCCCGATTCCACCCGTCGAAAGTCTCCGCGATCGCAGCCGCCGGCTTGCCGAGACCGTCGCGGAAGATGCCGTAGATTTCGGCGATCATCTGCATGTCAGCATATTCGATGCCGTTGTGGATCGTCTTGACGAAATGCCCTGCCCCGTCGGTGCCCAGCCAGGCCGCGCAGGGTTCGCCATCGAAGCGGGCGGCAATGGATGTGAGCACCGGTTCGACCCGCTTCCAGCTTTCTTCCGTGCCGCCGACCATGATCGAGGGACCGTGCCGCGCGCCTTCCTCGCCGCCGGAAACGCCCATGCCGATAAAGGTCAGGCTCGTATCCTTCAGCCGGGCAAAGCGGGCCATCGTATCGCGGAAATTGGCATTGCCCGCATCGATCATGATGTCGCCCGCCTGGAGATATTCCTGAAGCGCGGTCATCTGCTGGTCGACGGGATCGCCCGCCTTGATCATGATGATGATCGGTCGGGGCGGACGGATGGCGGCGACGAACGCCTCCATCGTATGGCAGGGAACGATCCGGTCGGCCAGATCGCCCGCCGAGGCCATGAAGGCGTCGGTGGCAGCCCCGGTGCGGTTAAAGACGGCAATCCGGTTGCCCTTTTCCGCAATGTTGAGCGCCAGGTTCGAACCCATGACACCAAGGCCGATCAGACCGATTTCCGCTGCTTCCATATCCGCGACTCCCGTTTGCTGTCGCGGATAGTTGTTGCACCGGAAAGAGCCATGGACAAGCGAGGAATTAGACTTTGGTCAAGTCCCGGCCGTCAGACCTCCGGCTTGTCGTTGCCATCGTCGAGCGCGCGCCAGGCCGCCCCGTCCAGGTCTTCATACTGGCCGGATTTCAACGACCAGAGGAAGCCGGCAAGACCGAGCCCTCCCATGAACAGCGCAACCGGAATGAGGATCAGCAGATTGCTCATCAGGCAAACCTCGCGCCCTGGACGTCCGGATCGTTGACGGCCTTTTCGTCCCGGATCGGGCTCTCGCCCTGGGCAAGCCGGTTGAGACGCAGCGCATTGAGCACCACGATCATCGACGAGGTGGACATGGCAATCGAAGCGACGAGCGGCGTGGCGTAACCGGCAATGGCGATCGGAACAGCCAGAACGTTATAGCCGATGGCCAGCGCGAAGTTTTCGCGGATCAGCCGCCCGGCCCGACGCGAGATCTCGATGGCGAGAGGCACGGCGTCAAGGCCCTCCCGCAGGAACACGAAATCGGCGGCCTGCCGGCCGATATCCGCAGCCGTGGCAGGCGCCATGGAGACATGCGCGGCGGCCAGCGCCGGCGCGTCGTTGATCCCGTCGCCGACCATCAGCACCTTGTGGCCGGACCTCGACGCGTCCGCGCAATAGTCGGCCTTGTCGCGCGGCGAAAGCGCGGCGCGCCAGTCGGCGATGCCGAGGCGGGCGGCAAGATCCTTCACCACAGGCGCGCGGTCGCCGGAGAGAACCACGGTCTGGAATCCCTGCTGCGCCAGAGCCGAGACGGCCTTCTGGGCGCCGGGACGCGGCATGTCTTCGAAGCGGAAGATTTCAAGCGGGCGATGATCGAGGGAGAGCACCACTTCAGAGGCAATTTCACCCCGGGCGCCCTGCTCCTCTGTCTCGTTGCAGGCAAAGCGGCGATTGCCGAGCCGATAAATCCCCTCTGCGGCAACCGCTTCCAGCCCCTCTCCCGGTCTTTCCGAGACATCGGTGAAATCGCGGGCCGAGGAGGCGGCGGAAACCAGCGCGCGGCTGAGCGGATGGCGTGAATGGAGCGCAAGACCCGCTGCGATTTCCAGCGCTTCCGGCCGGGTCTCGCCCCGGTTGGTGAGGCGCGGACGTCCGGAGGTCAGTGTCCCGGTCTTGTCGAAAAGCACGCTGTCGATCTCGGCCAGCCGCTCCATGGCAGAGCCTTCCTTGACCATGATGCCGTTCTGGAACAGACGGCCTGCGGCCACGACCTGCACCACCGGCACGGCAAGGCCGAGCGCGCAGGGGCAGGTGATGATCAGCACCGAGGTGGCGATCAGCATGGCCTGCTTCCAGTCTCCGCCGAAAATGCCCCAGCCGAGGAAGGAGAGAAGCGCCAGAAGATGCACGGCCGGCGAATAATACTGGGCGGCACGATCGGCGATCCGGCGATAGCGGGCGCGCCCGCCTTCGGCGGCCTCCATCAGGCCGATGATCTCAGACAGGAAACTGTCGCGCGCCGTCGCCGTGGCTTCCAGTACCAGCGAACCGGTGAGGCTGAGGGTACCCGCCTGCAACGCGCTGCCCGCGCCCGCCGGCACCGGCGCGCTCTCGCCATTGACGATGGACATGTCGATATCGGAAAGACCGGCAATGACCTTGCCGTCGACGGGAATGCGGTCTCCGGCGGCAATCGCCACCCGGTCGCCGGGGCGGATATCCTCGACGGGCCGGTATTCACGGCTGCCGTCCGCGTTGATCACGGTGGCGCCCCGCGGCGAAAGCCGGGCAAGGCCCGTAATCGCCGACCGCGCCTTGTCGCGCATGACGTGATCGAGCGTACGGCCGATCAGCAGGAAAAACAGCAGCGACACGGTCGCATCGAACCAGGCATGCGGGCCGTGATGGATCGTTTCCCACAGCGACATGGCATAGGAAAGCGTGATCGCCAGCGAGATCGGCACATCCATGTTGGTGCGGCCATGCTTCAGCGCACTCCAAGCGGAGCGGTAGAAGAAGCGCCCCGCAAAGATCAGCACAGGCCCGGCGATGAGGCCGGAAATCCAGTGGAAGAGGTCGCGCGTCGCATCGGACGCCCCGGACCAGACCGAGACGGACAGCAGCATGATGTTCGCGGCGGCAAAGCCCGAGATGGCCACGGCGCGGATCAGCTCGTTGCGATAGGCATCGTTCACTTCTTCCGCACTCGAAAAGAGATGGGCATCGTAGCCCGTGGCCGCGATGCGACGGACGAGCGAGACCGGATCGGTACGCTCGCTCCCCTCCTCCGCCTTCCAGACGAAGGAAACGCGCTTGGTGGAAAGATTGACACGCGCCCGCGTTACCAGCGGGTCCGCCTTGAGCGCACCCTCGATTGTGACGATGCAGGTTCCGCAATGGACACCCGGTACGGACAGATCGGTCTGGCGCAGCCCGTTGCCGAGATCGCGGCTCGCAAGCCACAATTCCTCGGATGTGGGCAGACCGTGACTGATCTTCTCGTAGTCCAGGGCACCTTCGGTTCCGGGCGCGCAGCAGCTCATGTCACTTCACTCCGTCGACCATCACCCGGACGGCCTCATGCATCACCACCGCATCGCCCTTGAAGGCTTCGGCCTCGACAATCCACTGACCGGCCAGCACGGGATGTGCTCCCCGGAACGTGCCGTTGCCGGTATCGGCGAGCTCCAGCTGGAAATCCTGGTGATCGCCGACCGGGCGGCGGAAGGTCAGGAGAACGCGGGTCGCGATCTCCCCTTCCGCCTTCGGCGCCGTGAGCTGGTAAGCGATGGCATTGTCCTTGACGGTCAGCGCGCCCTTGACGCCGGAGGCCTCGATCTTGCGGGACAGCGCTGCCTTGGTGTTGAACTCCTGGCTGGCCACATAGGTGTTCTCCGCCACCAGCCCGCTCCAGCTCGACCGGGCGAACCAGGCCATGGTGAGGTTGACGGCGATGATCGTTCCGAAGAACAGCACCATGACCAGCGCCATGTGGCGGCCCGTGAAAACGAAGCCCTCCGGCTTTCCGGTTTCGCTCGGATTCATGCTCATTATTTGGCCTCCGGAAGGGTGAAGGTGGTTTCAACGACATCGCGTTCATGGCCCGGCTTGTCTTCTAGGATAAACCGGAACTCGCCGGATTCGCCAGCCGTCTTGCCGGGCGGCAGGGTGACGAAGACCTTCATCGGCTCGGTCTTGTCTGGATCGGCCTCGAAGGCGAAGGACCGGCCTTCCGTCTCGGACAGCGAGGGGATTTTGACGGTGGCATCGGGCAGCCCGTCGATGGAGAGCACCATCGGCCGCTTTTCCGGGATCATGTTCAGCACCTTCAGCATGTAGCCGTTGCGGATCGACCCGTCGGCTTCCAGCACGAATTGCGGGTTGCGATCCTTGAGCACGTTGAGCTCCAGGCGATCGCGGGAAAGCAGCGCCACCAGAAGCGCGACACCGACAGCCGACCACGCACCGAAATAGATCAGCGTGCGCAGGCGGAAGATCACGCGCCAGTCGAAATGGCGGATCTTGTCGTTGAACTTGCCGTTTTCGTCCCGGATGTTTCGCGGGTTGATCGGCGTTGCGCCATTGCCGGTCGCCAGCGCCATGTTCGCGTCATACTCATTCAGCGTTGCATAGTGGATGAGGCCGCGTTCCAGGCCGAGCTTGTCCATGACGCCGTCGCAGGCATCGATGCAGAGGGCGCAGGTGATGCATTCGAGTTGCTGCCCGTCGCGAATGTCGATCCCCATGGGACAGACGGCCACGCAGGCATTGCAATCCACGCAATCGCCCATGACCTCGCCGGCCGCAGCAGCCTTCTTGGAGTGCCGGCCGCGCGGCTCGCCGCGCCAGTCATTATAGGTCACGACCAGGGAGTGTTCGTCGAGCATCGCCGCCTGAATACGCGGCCAGGGGCACATGTAGGTGCAGACCTGCTCACGCATCAGGCCACCGAAGACATAGGTGGTGGCCGTCAGGACGGCGACGGTCATATAGGCGATGGGGGCGGCTTGACCGGTTACGAAATCGAAGCCCAGGGTCGGCGCATCGGCAAAATAGAAGATCCAGGCGCCGCCCGTGGCGACCCCGATGGCCAGCCAGATGGCGTGCTTGACCACTCGCTTCCAGATCTTGTCGAGGCTCCAGGGTGCGCTGTCGAGCTTGATGCGGGCATTGCGGTCTCCCTCGATGGCCCGCTCGACCACGAGGAACAGATCCACCCAAACGGTCTGCGGACAGGTATAGCCGCACCAGGCGCGCCCGACCGCAGAGGTAATCAGGAACAGCCCGAAGCCCGCCATGACGAGCAAGCCCGCGACAAAGAAGAATTCCTGGGGCCAGATCTCGATAAAGAAGAAGTAGAAACGGCGATTGGCGATATCGACCAGCACCGCCTGGTCGGGCGCAAACGGGCCACGATCCCAGCGAATCCAGGGCGTCAGGTAATAGATGCCGAGGGTGATCAGCATGACCAGCCACTTGAACTGCCGGAACCGTCCCGAAGCACGCTTCGGATGGATCTTCTTGCGGGCTTCGTAAAGCGGCTTTCTCACTTTGGCCGAATTGACGGGGCTCGCCTCCAGGCGCTCCACCTCCTCCGGCTTCAGCTTGGGATCGGTGTAGAGATTCATCGCATTTCACCCTTGTTTTACGTGTGAATCTCTTCCCACTTCCCACTCCCCGCTGCCTTGACTTAAATCAAGCAGCGGCGAAGCGTCGCGACCGGCCGGAACGCCGCCGCTGGCGGAGCGAACAGGAGAAGAAATTCCGATGAAAACCCACCCTGTCAGGCTCATTCACCTCACTATCTCGCGCGACTGGCGCGAAGTTTACGCCCTAGTCGCCACACCGGAGGAGATGCCCCGCTGGGCGGAAGGCCTGTCCGCGACAATGCGCCGCGATGGACGGGATTATGTGGCGGATGGCGGGCCAATCGGCGCGATCCGCCTGCGTTTTGCGGAACAGAACCCATTCGGCGTCGTGGATCACACGGTCACCTTCGAGGATGGGCGGCAGTTCTACAATGCGCTGAGAGTACAGCCGAACGGCGACGGTGCCGAGGTGATTTTCACGCTGCTCCGGATGGACGGCACCGCAGACGAGGATTTCGAACGGGACGCGGCTGCGGTCGCCAACGATCTGGCGCGACTGAAGCGTCTCTGCGAATCGGCATGAAAAAACCGCGGCATCCCGGGGGATGCCGCGGCTCCGATGAAGCAGGGGCAGGCAAGCCTGCCCCTGTCTTTATTATTCCCCGCCGCCCAGCTGGTGGACGTAAACGGCCAGCTGCTTGACGGTGGCATCGCCGAGGCGCGCACCCCAGGCCGGCATCACACCATGCTTCGGATGAGAAACCTGGCCGGCGATCTCGGCTTCGCCATTGACCTTGAGCCAGATGGCATCGGCAAGGTTCGGCGCACCCATTTCGCGATTGCCCTGGGCATTGTCGCCATGGCAAGCCGCGCAGTTTTCAGCGAAGACCTGCTTGCCGGGCTCGACCAGAGCCTGGTCGGAGGCCTTGCCGGTCAGGCTGACCACATAGGCTGCCACCTGCTTGATCTGCTCCGGCTGGAGCACATCGGCAAAGGCCGGCATTTCGGAGGTCCGGGTGTCCGCATCCTGGGCGTAGCGAATGCCGTGGGTGAGCGTGGTGTAGATGTCTTCCACCTTGCCGCCCCAGAGCCATTCGTTGTCGTTCAGGTTCGGGAAGCCCTTGCCACCGGCTGCGCCCGAGCCATGGCACGGCGCGCAGTTGTTCTTGAAGGCAGCGGCCCCGCCGGCCACGGCGAACTCGGTCAGAGCCTTGTCCTTGGCGATATCGCCCACCGGCGTAGCAGCGATCTTGTCGAGCGTTGCCTTCTGCGCGGCCTTGGCGGCATCGAGTTCGGCGGTCAGCGACGCACGGCTCGAGAAGCCGGACGTGCCCTTGGTATTGCCGGTCAGCAGCGGGATCGACGGGTAGACGACGCAATAGCCGATCGCCCAGAGAATGGTCGCATAGAAGGTATAGACCCACCAACGCGGCATGGGGTTGTTGAGTTCGCGAATGCCATCCCACTCATGGCCAGTGGTGGAGACGCCACTGATTTCGTCGACGTGTTTTTCTGCCATCTTTCAATCCTCCTTGAGAGGGATATTTGCGGCCTCGTCGGCCTGTCTCTTGCCGCCCGGACGAAGGGTGAAGCCGATGACCCCCACGAAGAAGAGGGCCATCGCCAGCAGTCCCCAGCTATCCGCGAATTGGCGCATGGCTGTGTAGGTTTCCATCTCGCGCCTCCTCTTACCGGTAACCGGATTCGTCGTTGTAGCTGGAGTAATCCACCAGCGTGCCGAGCATCTGGAGATAGGCGACGAGTGCGTCCATCTCGGTCAACTTGGCAGGATCGCCGTCGAAATCGCCAACCTTGGCTTTGGGATAGCGGGCCAGAAGAGCGGTGGTATCCGCGTTCGGATCAGCCTGGGCCTTGAGATCGGCGTCGGCATTGTCGAGGTCTTCCTGGCTGTAGGGCACGCCCACTTCGGTGTTCGCCGTCAGATCAGCCTTGATGTTGGCTATCTTCAGCGGCGTTTCCTTCAGGAAGGAATAGCTCGGCATGATCGATTCCGGCACCACGTCGCGCGGCTCGGTCAGATGCTGGACGTGCCACTCGTTGGAGTACTTGTCGCCCACGCGGGCGAGATCCGGACCCGTGCGCTTCGAACCCCACTGGAACGGATGGTCGAACATCGACTCCGCGGCCAGCGAGTAGTGACCGTACCGTTCCACTTCATCGCGGAACGGGCGGATCATCTGGCTGTGGCAGACATAGCAGCCTTCACGGATGTAGATGTTGCGGCCGGCGAGCTCCAGCGGCGAATAGGGCCGCATGCCGTCGACCTTCTCGATCGTGTTCTGCAGGTAGAACAGCGGAGCGATTTCCACGATGCCGCCGATGGTCACGACCAGCAGGGAGCAGACCAGGAGGAGGGTCGCGTTCCGTTCGATATATTGATGCTTGTCAAGAATGGACATGGATCCACCTCCTTATTCAGCGGGCTGCAGGGTCGGGACGGAGCCGGCAATCGGGGCTTCGTTCCGCTTGTAGCCACGGATGGTCATGTAGACGTTGTAGGCCATGACGAGGCCGCCAACGAGGTAGAGGGCGCCACCGACGGCACGCAGCACATAGTAGGGGAACATGGCCTTGACCGATTCGGCGAAGGAGTAGACCAGGAAGCCCTGGCTGTCATATTCGCGCCACATCAGGCCCTGCTGGATACCGGCAACCCACAGAACGGCCGCGTAGATCACGATGCCGAGGGTGGCCAGCCAGAAGTGCCAGTTCACCAGACGCTGGCTGTAGAGACCATCGCGGTTCCACAGCTTCGGTACGAGGTAGTAGATCGCGCCGAACGTGATCATGCCAACCCAGCCGAGAGCGCCGGAGTGAACGTGACCGATGGTCCATTCGGTATAGTGGCTGAGCGAGTTCACAGCCTTGATGGACATCATCGGACCTTCGAAGGTCGACATGCCGTAGAAGGCGATGGCGATGATCATCATGCGGATGACCGGGTCGGTACGGATCTTGTCCCATGCGCCGGACAGCGTCATCAGACCGTTGATCATGCCACCCCAGGACGGCATCCAGAGCATCACGGAGAACACCATGCCGAGGGTCTGTGCCCAATCCGGCAGCGCGGTGTAGTGCAGGTGGTGCGGACCGGCCCAGATATACATGAAGATCAGGGCCCAGAAGTGGATGATCGACAGGCGGTAGGAATAGACCGGACGGCCAGCCTGCTTCGGAACGAAGTAGTACATCATGCCGAGGAAGCCGGCAGTCAGGAAGAAGCCGACGGCATTATGGCCATACCACCACTGGGTCAGCGCATCCTGCACGCCGGAGAACAGCGAATAGCTCTTCGAACCGAGGAAGGAGACCGGGATCGCCAGGTTGTTGACGATATGCAGCATGGCAATGGTGACGATGAAGGACAGGTAGAACCAGTTGGCCACGTAGATGTGGGGTTCCTTGCGCTTCAGGATCGTGCCGAGGAAGGCCAGCAGATAGGCGACCCAGACGATGGTGATCCACAGGTCGACATACCATTCCGGCTCGGCATATTCACGGCCCTGGGTAATACCCAGCACATAGCCGGTGGCGGCCATGACGATGAAGAGCTGGTAGCCCCAGAACACGAACCAGCCGAGCGAACCGCCGAACAGGCGGGCGCGACAGGTGCGCTGGACCACGTAGAACGAGGTCGCGATCAGTGCGTTGCCGCCGAAGGCGAAAATCACAGCAGACGTATGGAGCGGACGCAGACGCCCGAAATTGAGATAGGGCTCGATGTTGAGGTCCGGGAAGGCCAGCTGCAAGGCAACGACCACGCCGACCAGGAAGCCGACGACACCCCAGAAGGTGGTGGCGATCACGCCATAGCGTACGACCTCATCGAAATATTCGGATTCGGACGGAGCCTGTCCGGCAGTCTTGAAGTTGATGCGGCGAAGCATGAGGATGAAGCCGATGGCCAGAGTGACCGCCAGCACACCCATGTGCGCCTGGAACAGGCTGTCCTGCGCGAATGCTGCCCCAAGCACCGCCAGAAACACGCCCACTCCTATGAGAATGGTTTCAATCGTGTAGTTCATTGTTGGAATCCCCCAACGTCTTTGCTGATGATCCGCAAGGCCGGTTGCGACGCTAAAGGCTCGCGAATCCACTTTTGCGTCGTTGCACGTTTCGCACTCCAGCCCGTCCCCAGCCTTGATCTGAATCAAGGCGAAGCAGGGTGCGGGCGTAATAAAGCCTAGTTCAGGATGGGGGAGACCGCCCCTCTTTGCCGGTGGCGGTTCCACCAGGGGAAAGAAGATCATGGAAGCACGCGATACAAGCTGGGATCCGGCAGCGGCCGTCGGCACGGCCAGACGCGAAACGCCATCGATCGCTGCCATGATGACCTCCCAGAACGAACAGCTCGCCCTGTGCCGGGAACTCGAAGATATCGCCGACAGTCTTCCGGCCAGCGTGAACCGGCAGAAGTGCATTTTCGCCGCCCAGGCCCTGGGCGCTCTGATGAAGCGCAGCCATTCTTATGAAGAGGATGTTTTCTTCCCCTGGCTCGCTCGGCAGCAGGAAGCGAATAGCGAACTCGCCGCCATTCTCGAGCGGCTGAAATACGAACATTTCGAGGATGAGTGCTTTGCCGAGGAACTGGCTGAAGTGCTGATGAAGCTCGGCCGCGGCGATCCGGTCAATATGGAAGCCGCCGGCTACATGTTCCGGGGCTTTTTCGAAGCGCGCCGGCGACACATCGCCTTCGAGCGCGACCATCTTCTGTCTTTCATCCGGCCCTGATTGCCGGACAGGATCCAAAGGAAAAAGGGCAGTCGACCGGATCGGTCGCCTGCCCTTTTCGTATCAGTGACCCACTTCCACCGGTTCCGGCAAGCTGGCCTGCGCCACGATCACAGAACCGGTGATCCGCCGCTCGATATTCCGAAGCGGCGTGAGCCGGATGTGGAAAGGCCCGCTCCCCTGCCCGCCCGACAGGAGTGGCGCCTCGAACTCCCGAAAATCGCCCGCCATGCAGACGTCGAAATGCGGCCGGTAATGGGCCTCGAAAACGTCCATGTCACAGAAATCGGCAATCGGGCGCCCGATCAGCGTGCGCGGTGATGTCCCGAGATCCTCGGCCATGACCGAATTGCAGTAGAGAAAGCGTTGGTCGATGGACACCACCGCCACCCGCGATACTGACGGCATGGAACCGATGGCATCCTCCCGCGCCGCGAGCGGCACGGTCAGTACCGAAGGCCTGACACCAAGCCCCCGGTCCAGCCGAAGCTGGCCCTCGTGAAAGTAGCGGGACAAGAGCTCCGACATCTTGGCGGAAAGGCGAACCACCGTCGCCGCATCGTCGGATCGCCGAACCAGAAGGTCGGTGATGAACTTCAGCTGCTTGTACAGCTCCATTGTATTGGTGGCCTGATAAAGAAGAATATCTTCCAATACAGGATCGATTTCCCGATCCAGATCTTCGACCACATTGTCCTGTCCCAGTTGTATCGCCCGTTCGATCTGAGACTCGATGTTGGAAAAGACTTCCAATCGTGACAGCAAGTAAGCACCTCACTTCCTGAGATAAATGCGGAAACCCCGGCCCCCCGGTTATCCGCCCCCTGTACGGCACCCTCCCGCTGCCCGGAGAGTCGCCGAATTTTTATTCCATAACATGACTTTTGCTCACTTTCAATGTAGCGTGATCATGTAGCGTTCAAATATTGCACCAAAATATCATCGAATACATACTGTAAATTGCGGGTACTATACGCCCGGAAGCACCGCTCTTCGCGAAACTATTTTTGACAGAGAAAAAACAATACTCATCAATTGAGCGTTAAAAACAAAATTAAGGCTTCCGCGAAAAAGCGAAGGGCCCCATCGAAATGGAGCCCTTCGTTTTTTGTTCAAGTAAAAAAATTATCACGCAGCCGAGGATTGGCGGCGGTCCGGAAGCTCTTCTGCCACAAGAAGCGCCCCGATAAGGACCGAATTCGGCGCGTAGTAGGGCGACAGGCGCGTACGGACCACGACGGTGCGGTCTCCCATTTGGTCCGCATAGGTGTAGTCCACGATCTCGCCCGCGAAGCAGCGATCGAGCCGTTCCTTCAGCCCCTGAACGAAGCGGTGCAGACCGATGAACTCGCCGATATGGCGGCCAAGCAGTTCCTCCGGAGCCCGGTTGAGCGCCGTAGCATTGGCTTCGTTGGTAAATACGAAACGGTAATCGGGCGCCACGACGGACACGCGGTTGGACAGGCTTTCGAGCAGGGAAATGTCGATGCCGGTCTGTACAGACGCATCGACGGCAACCCGTTCCGGCGCCACGGAGCGATCGAGATCGTCCGGCGTGAAGGGACCGACATGGCCGGGAATGATATGGCGTTCCACCACCTTGTGCAGGTTCCCGGCGTGACGGAGCACGCAGCACGCATCTTCCGACTCGCGGCGCAGCAGCTCGATGGCAAGCAGGAACTGCATCTGGATCTCGACCGCATTGGCGGCTTCCCGGGCAAAAATCGTATCCAGCAGGCTTTCGACCTCCCGGTCGAGAATGGCGATCGATTGTTCGTCGAGTTCGCCGACGGCTTTTTTGATCTGGGAATATTTGGTCCAGAATAGATCGATAAGCTCTTTCAAGTCTGCATCTCCCATGCGCCCCCAACCGGGAAGGTCGCTTGTCCCGTCAGTCAGCATCCGCCGGGATCATCGCCCCGGCTGCCGAACACCCCTCAGGACCACTCCTCGGTTATCCCGGTGATGCGCGTCCCTGCCCTCCTAAACGAAGCTCGCGAGCAGCTGCCCCCTTCAGTCTTCAGGGAACATCCGTCACGCGATTAACATCAGTGAGAACACGGCCATCGCCCCGGGCGGAGAAACGGACCTATCGTTTCCGCGCCCCGCTTCATCATGTACCGGGACGAGGTTATTTCGTTTTGTTAACTAATTGTACATCTACACAACAATTATTCAACCTTGCAGGAGGCTTGCCAAGGATGCGATTTGCACCTTTTTTGGTCAAAGCAGCGCCGGATCATAAATTTTCGATAGAAATAATTATTAACATTGGCCACTGAAGGTTGTGGAGAGTTCCGTCAGGTGGCGAAAAACACCCCAGCTTTGGGGGTAATTACAAGTGATTCTTTATATTCCACCGATCATGGTACCAAAGCCACTGATCGGGATACTCCCGAACCCAGGATTCCACTTTATCATTCAGAAGTTGTGCCACCCCGGCAACGTCGAGGGAGCCGTCCGGCTTTGTCGGCAGTTCCATCCGCGGTTCTATTTCAAGACGATACCGGTTTCCCGGCAGGCGGACGCACCGTGCGGGATAAACTTCGCACTTAAACTGGCGGGCAAGCTTGGCGAGCAACGGGTTAGTCTGCACCGGCAGATCGAAGAATCGGGTTTCCACGCCCCGCGTGAACTTCTGGTCGACCAGGACGCCGACCCCTCCGCCCTCTTCCAGCGTGCGCGCCAAGGCGAAAGAGGAACCGGCATGGGAGGGCACAAGCTTGCCCATGCGGGCGGCCCGAAACTGGAAGACCTTGTCGCCGATATAGGGGTTGTTCGGTGGGCGGAACAGCACCGTCACCGATAGCCCGAAGGAGGACCCGGCGACCGGCAGAAGCTCGAAGCAGCCGGAATGGGCTGTAAAGACGATGAAAGGCCGCGGATTGTCGCGAAGATCGAGGAAGATCGGGATGCCGGACACTTCGATTCGGCCCGGCTTGTCGCTGTCGGGATCGAAATCGAACAGCCGGTCGAGAAAGACGTATTCGGCGACCATCCGGCCGAGGCTGCCCCAGCTTCCCAGCGCGATGTCGTGGATCTCCTCTTCGGATTTCTCCGGGAAGGCCCGCCTGAGATTGTAAAGAACCAGCTTGTGCCGCGACGTAAGCGGACCGATGCGGCGCATCAGGCGGTCCGCAACCGTCATCGCCTTGTCGGCCGGAAACAGCTTCAGGACATTGAGCGACCCGAAGGCAATCTGCGCGATCAGCCATTGGCGAAAATGGTAGAGCGCCAGCACGATCCGGGTCACGAACATCTTCATGGGCAGATCAGTCCATCTTCAGGATGATCTTGCCGAAGATCTGACGGCTCTCCATCCGCTCCAGCGCCGTGCCGATGTCGTCGAAGCTGACTTCGGTGTCGATCACGGGATGCACGAGGCCGCGCGCCATCTTCTGCATGGCATTGGCCATGTTCTCCATCCGGCAACCGAAGGAGCCCAGCAGCTTCAGCTGCTGCTGGAAGAGCATCATCAGGTTCACCTCGGTGGAGACACCGGAGGTGGAGCCGCAGGTCACCAGTCGACCACCGCGCTTCAGCGAGAACATCGAGCCGGCCCAGGTATCCTTGCCGACATGTTCGAAGACCACGTCGACGCCCTTCTTCTTCGTGATCTTGCGCACCACGCCTTCGAAGCGGTCCGTGCGGTAGTTGATCACGTGATCGGCGCCGAGCGCCTTGGCCTTTTCGATCTTGTCGTCGGAACCGACGGTCGTGATGACCGTGCAGCCAATCTTCTTGGCGAGCTGGATCGCCGCCGTGCCGATGCCGGAGCCGCCCGCATGGACGAGGATCGTTTCGCCGGGTTCGAGCTTCGCATTGTCGAACAGCATGTGCTCGACGGTCCCGAAGGTCACCGGGGCGAGTGCCGCGCCGATTGCATCGACACCGTGAGGCGCCGGCACCAGCTGGCGGGCCGGAATGTTGATCTTTTCCTGCGCGAAGCCGTCCAGATGGAAGCCGTGCACGCCGGCGACGTGTTCGCAGAGATTGTCCCGGCCTTCGCGGCAGGGCTTGCAGAGCCCGCAGGTGCGTGCGCCGTAGACGGCGACGAGCTGGCCGGGCAGCACGTTGGAAACGCCGGGGCCGATGGCATCCACCACGCCGGAGGCTTCCGCGCCGATGACGAGCGGCATCTTGCGCTTGGCGAAGGCCATGCCGCGCCAGCCCCAGACGTCGATATGGTTGAGGGCGACGGCCTTGACGCGAAGGGTTACCTCGCCTGGGCCGGGTGCTTCGGGCTCGGGCAGGTCGACCGCTTCGAGCCGGCGGTCTTCGATGAGTTGCAGCGCGCGCATGAGACGATCCTTCGCCCGGTCTGGGCGTTTCATGGGTTCTTGAGGTTCGGGGCCTGAATTATGCCGGTTCTGCCGTCATGACAAGGCTGGCATTCTGTCCGCCGAAGCCGAAGGAGTTGGAAAGCACGGCTGAAACGCTGGCCTCCCGCTTCACATTGGGCACGACGTCCAGCTCGATGGCCGGATCCGGGTTCACATAATTGATGGTGGGCGGCAGCGTGCCGGTCAGCATGGTCTGGATGGAGAACACCGCCTCCACCGCCCCCGCCGCCGTCAGCGTATGGCCGATCATCGACTTGTTGGACGAGACCGGGATGCTCGACAGCGCCTCGCCGAAGACGGCGCGCATGGAGTTGTACTCCATCTTGTCGTTCTCGGGCGTGGAGGTGCCATGGGCGTTGATATAGCCGATCGCTGCTTCCGAGAGACCGGCATCTTCCAGCGCGGCGCGGATCGTCGCAATCGCCGGCCCGCCATCCGGCGAGGAGCGCGTGCGGTGGAAATGGTCGGCTTTCTCGCCGCAGCCCTTCATGATGCCAAGCACCTTCGCACCGCGGGCGACTGCCGATTCCAGCGATTCCAGCACGAGCGTCGCCGCCCCTTCCGCAATCACGAAGCCGTCGCGGTCCTTGCTGAAGGGCTTGGAGGCCTTCTCCGGCGGATCGTTCTGGGTCGAGAGCGCCGACAGGAGCGAGAAGCGGATCAGCGCCTCGGCACTGACCGAACCATCGGTGGCAACGGTCAGCGCGCGGGTCGTCCGGCCCTGGCGAATTGCCTCGACGCCAAGCTGGATCGCGGTTGCGCCCGAAGCGCAGGCCGTCGACAGCGTCACCGGCAGGCCGCGGGTTCCGAACCGGTCGGCAAGCCGTTCCGAGATGGCGCCGAAGAGTGCGGCTTCGTGGAAGACCGGGTCAGCCCTCTCGCGCAGTACGGCCAGGAATCGGTCATAGGCATCGCCCGGCTTCTCGCTCGGACCGGCACGGTCTGCGAGATCGAAGCGAGCGCTCCACTCGGGCTCGATCGGCGGCGCGGCAAGGAAAAGCGGACCGCCGAAATCGCCGGAGAGGCCTGCCTGCGCCAGTGCTTCCTCGGTGGTTTCCCGTGCAAAGGCATAGGAACGTTCCACCGCATTCGGTGCAGGGATGCTGATGAAGTCGATCATGCCGGAAATGCGGGTCGAAAGCCCGTCCGTCGGGAAACGGCTGATCTTGCGAATACCCGAGGTACCGGAGGTCAGCGCCGCCCAGTTGTCCTTGAGGCCCTGGCCGAGCGAAGTCACCACACCCATGCCGGTCACGGCAACGATCGGGCGTCCGAGATGATCGGTGAAAGCGGAAGACGTCATGGTACTACTCCTCAGGCGTCGGCGGAGAGAAGGGCAATCCCTTCCCCTCGCACGTGACCGACGGTGGTGACGAGGGCGTGGCGGGCCGGCTTGGCCATGGCCTTTTCGCCGGAGGCATCGAAAGGCGGGACCTTCGCCCCTTCGCTCAGCGCCAATGCCGCAAAGGCGAGGCCGAGCGGAAACTGCGCCTCGACCCCGTGGCCGGAGAGGCCGCCATAAGCGCGGATCGGCGCGGCTGGCAGGGCCGATTCCAGCGCAGCCTTCTCGCGGCGGGCGAGATCGTGGAATCCGGTCGAGCCGGAGAAGATGACAAGATCCTCGGCCGGAACGGCCCGTGCACTGTCCAGCAGGCGGGAGAGACGGGTTTCGAGCTTGCCCTCCTCGCGGCTGCCGCGGTCGCCCTGGATATCGCCGATGACGGCGTAGATCTTGGCGCCGCGCGCCTGCGCATGCGCCCGCGATTCCAGCATCAGGAAAGCCCCGACGGAGCCAAGGAACATGCCGCCGCCGTCGGCAGGATCGCGGGACCAGAACGGCTTCCAGCTGTCGCGGGAATGGCCCTGGATCGCCTCGATCAGCAGCATGATGTCGATGCGTTCGGCGGAAAAAGCGCCGCCCACCAGCGTATGGGTGGACTGGCCGGCCTTGATGCGCGCCACCGCCGTCTCGACGGCGGAAATACCGGCGCCCTCTTCACCCATGAAGGTTCGGGAGGAACCCGTGACCTTGTGGACGATGGAAATATTGCCGGCCATCAGGTTGGAGAGCTGGGCAAGGAACAGCGTCGGGCGCAGTTCCGTCGTCAGCTTCTCGTTCAGCAGATGCTCGCGGTCGTTCCGCTTCAGGCCCTCGTCGACGATCAGGCTGTCCACGTTGACGTCACGCTCGCCGCCACCGGCAGCGACGATCATGTCCATGGAGCCGACCGCTTCAGCATCGTCCTTGAAGCCGCTGTCATCGAGTGCCAGACCGGCCGCGAAGACGCCGAGGCGCTGCCAGTTTTCCATCTGGCGCTGGTCGCCCTTCTTCGGGATCTGCTGCGACCAGTCGATTTCGGGCAGCGGATGCACCGGATAGGGCGCGAATTTCTCGGTTTCGACGCGGGGCGTCGGGGCAACGGCCGCCGTGAGGGCCTGGATATGAGCGTCCTTGCCGACGCCAAGGCACGTGACGATACCGATGCCGGTAATCACCACGTCCTGATCGGATCTCTTCATGATCTTACCTCAATTGCCGGAGGCTTCAGCTCCGGCGCGTATGGCGTCCATGAGGCCCACTTCCCGGGCCCGGTTCTTGACGATGTCGGCAAGCGGCACCTGATCGAAGGGCATGGTGCGCAGCTTCAGCTGCGCGTCGCAGACCTTCTTGCCGCCGGCCGTGATGCGCGCCTTGGTGACGGCGAAACCGGAGCCATCATGTTCCAGCTCCGCCTCGATGTCGAGCACGGTGGAGGGCTCGACAAAGGTCCGCATCTTCGCGCCGTCGACGCTCATCAGGAACGGCATGGCCGCGAATTCAGACACGGCCAGCACGAGAAAACCGCTGGCCTGCGCCATGGTTTCAATGAGCAAAACCCCGGGCACCAGCGGCATCCCGGGGAAATGTCCTTCGAAGACGGGGCTTTTTTCGGGCACGACCGAGCGCGCCTTGAGGACGCGCTTCCGGAGGTCCAGGGCCTCCACATGATCGATCATCTGGAAATATTCCAGGAGCATGGAGGCCTCCGTTCCGCGGTGTCGGCGATCAGGCCTTGGCGGCGCGCAGTTCGTCGATCTTGGCGCAGAGGTTCTTCAGCACGAAGTATTCTTCGGTGGAAACCTTGCCCTCGTTGACTTCCTGGGTCCACTGCTCCAGCGGAATCTTGATGCCGAATTCCTTGTCGATCGCAAATACGATGTCGAGGAAGTCAAGGCTGTCGATGCCGAGATCATCGATCGTGTGGCTTTCGGGCGTAATCGTCTCGCGATCGATTTCGCTCGTTTCCGCGATGATGTCGGCAACCTTGTCGAATGTAGCAGTCACGCCATTAACCTCATGTCATGTCAATTCAGGCCCATGTCATAGGGAAAGATCGTCCAAAAGCCAATGCTTTCCTCCCGCAATGCGGAAATTTTGACGCTTCCCTGTGGCCGAAACAGCATGATGAATCCTCACACGGCGACCGAATGCCGTCCCTTGCCGTTGGCGAGATAGGTATCGAAGCGAGCAGCCGCAACCCTGGCGAAGGGTTTTCCCTTCTCGGTCAGCCGGAAACCGGTCGAATCGATTTGAACGATCCCGTCACGGTCGGCAGCCGCAAATTCCTTCGCCTCGCGGATGACCGTCTCCGCCAGGCGGCCATGCGCCTCGAGCAAGGGAGCAAAGGCGAAACCGAACTGGCACATGACTTTTTCGATCACGTCGGCCCGCAGCCGGTCATCGTCCGAAAGCGCGATACCCCGCACTGCAGCAAGACCACCCGCTTCGACGACGCGTTCATATTCGCCGGTGGCGGGAATGTTCTGCACGTAGCCCTGCGGCAGCTGTCCGATGGAGGACGCGCCAAAGCCGATCAGCGCGTCTGCGGCATCGTCCGTATAACCCTGGAAGTTCCGGCGCAGCGTGCCGTTACGCGCCGCGACCGCCAGCGTATCGGCAGGCTTGGCGAAGTGGTCGATGCCGATCGGCTCATAGCCGGCGGAAACCAGCATGTCTGCTGCCCGGCTCATCTGGCGGAAGCGCTCCATACCGTCCGGCAGCGCCGCTTCGGGAATCATGGTCTGGTGCTTCTTCATCCACGGCACATGCGCATAGCCGAACAGTGCCACCCGATCCGGATCGAGCGACAGGATCTGCGAGACCGTTGCCTCGACCGAAGCAATGGTCTGGTGCGGCAGGCCATAGAGGATATCGCAATTCACCGAATGGACGCCCCGTGCCCGCACCGCATCCACCACCGACTTGGTATGCTCGAAGGTCTGGATGCGGTTGATCGCCTTCTGCACGACCGGATTGAAATCCTGCACGCCGAGGCTCGCCCGCGTCATCCCGATATCGGCAAGCGCATCGTAAAGCGGCGCGTCGAGATCGTTCGGGTCCATCTCGACGGAAATTTCCGCGCCGGGATCGAAGGTGAAATGGGAGCGCACATGGGCCATCAGGTCGCGCAGATCGTCAGGCTTCACCATGGTCGGGGAGCCGCCGCCGAAATGCACCGCCGTAACGCGCGCACCCTTGTCCACCATGCCGCCTATGGTCTCGATCTCGCGCTTCAGCGAGACGAGATATTTGGCGATAGGCTCGTATTTCAGCGTGTGTTTGGTGTGGCAGGCACAGAACCAGCACAGCCGGTCGCAATAGGGAATGTGGAAATAGAGGGAAAGCGTCTGGCCCGGGACAATGTCCCGCAGCCAGGACCCGTAGGTGTTCGCCTCGATCTGCGGCCCGAAATGCGGCGCCGTCGGATAGCTCGTATAGCGGGGAACAGCAGCGGAATACTTTGTGAGGAGTTCCTGGGTCACGGCTTTCGGCCTTTCTTGGACAAGGTTGCCATGCGGCATAAGGACGTCCCTACCTTGGTCGAAACGATTGCTCTTTGACTTCGATCAAATTGCATCGTACGACCATTATGTGCGGCGAATTGCCGGGGACGATTTTCACGCTGGTGATTGAAACGGCTTGCTAAATTGACTAGGCAGCCGCGGAGACACGCAGGAAATGCAGCCCCTCAGGGAAGGCACGGCGACGCGGGGGATAGAATGGACATACTGCGCAAGGATATTCACAATTCGGATATTCCGGTCGTTTGCCGCTCCTGCGAGGCCCGGCATGGCGGTGTATGCGGTGTCCTGACGCCGCAGCAGCTCGTGGAACTGTCCAAGCACTCGAACCGCAAGGTCGTGCATGCCGGCAACGAGGTTGTCGGACAGGGCGAGCGGATTGCGTCCTACTCCAATATCCTGAAGGGCGTGATCAAGCTGTCGAAGATGATGGCCGATGGCCGCCAGCAGATCGTCGGCCTGCAATTTGCCCCCGATTTCATCGGTCGTCCCTTCCATGCGGAAAGCACGCTGACGGCGGAAGCCGCCACCGATACGGAAGTCTGCGTCTTCCCGAAGCCGATCATCGAACGGCTCATGTCCGAATCGTCCAACCTCGAACATCAGCTCCACAATCAGGCGCTGAAGGAACTGGACGAAGCCCGCGACTGGATGCTGACGCTCGGCCGCAAGACCGCGCAGGAAAAGGTGGCGAGCTTCCTCTATCTCATCGCCACCCATCTCGATCCCGAAAAGGGAGAGAGCATGACCTATGAACTGCCGCTTTCGCGTGCCGACATTGCGGATTTTCTGGGCCTGACCATCGAAACCGTCAGCCGGCAAATGACCAAGCTGCGGAAGGATGGCGTCATCCTCGTCGAAAACAACCGCCTCGTGACCGTCCCGGACATGGAAAGACTGTCACGCGCCGCCGGCAACGATTGATCGGAGGGGGCGCTTGCCCCCTGCCCGTCTACTGGGTGATGATGATCTTGGTGTTACCAAGCCCCTCCTCCAGGGCCATGGAGAAGAACGTCGCCGCATTGTCGGGATGCAGCCGGACGCAACCGTGGGATGCGGGCCGCCCGAGGCGCTTCAGGTCGAAAGTCGCATGCACCGCATAGCCGCCATTGAAGAAGATGGCATAGGGCATGGGCGCATTGTCATATTTCTTCGAGCGGTGGTGCTTGGACGCCCACTTGGCGGTATAGTTACCCGTCGGCGTGTAATAGCCGCGACGCGCGGTCGAGACCGGCCAGCTATACTTCTCGAAGCCGTTTTTATAAACAACCATCTTCTGGTCGGCGATGCTGACCTTGGCCACCAGCGTTGCCGCTTCCGCCCCGGAAACCAGCCCTGCCCCCAACAGGAAGGTTGCGAGCGCAGACAAAACCTTCTTCATGTCCATCCCCTTTGCAGACATATTTCAACGTCGAAGCAAAGCAGACAAAGGTTGAGAGAGACTGAAAAATGGCGAAACTGTGCCAAACGAGTACAGTCAGGGTAAATGCTTCATGAATACTTGAGGGGCAGGCCAGCCTGACGACTAGAAGGCAGCCGCCGCAACGAGCAAGCCAGCAACCAGCACTGCCAAAGCGGTGCAGGCCCCCAGAAACACAGAGACGGCGGCTTCGACATCGGCAGCGCCGATATCGGCCCGGCCCGCACCGTTGATCATCGGTTCGCTCACCTTGACGCCTCCATAGACCCGGGGTCCGGCGAGCTGGATGTCGAGCGCGCCTGCCATCGCACTTTCCGGCCAGCCGGAATTGGGCGAGCGGTGCAGTCCCGCATCGCGCAGCGCGACGCCCACCGCGAGCCGGCCAGCTGCAGCCCCGCGCAAGACGAAACCCGCAGCCGCGATCAGCAGAACGGAGAAGCGGGCGGGCACCAGATTGGCCCAATCATCCGTTCGGGCCGAGGCCCAGCCGAAGGCGAGATAGGTGTCGGATTTGTGTCCGATCATGCTGTCGGCCGTATTGAGCATCTTGTAGGCAAACAGCCCCGGCAGACCGAGCACGGCAAACCAAAAGGCGGGCGCCACCACGCCATCGGAGAAATTTTCCGACAGGCTTTCGATGGCGGCACGGCAGACGGCCGGCTCGTCGAGCGTCTCCGGATCGCGGCCGACGATCATCGACACGGCGCGCCGCCCTCCCGCAAGCCCGTCCTTCCGAAGCCCCTGGGCCACGGCCTGCACATGATCGGCGAGGCTCTTCTGTGCCAGGAGCACGCCGGCAACCAGCGCCTCTGCCGCCACCCCGAACGGACCGAGATGGGCAAACAGCCGGTGAAGCCCATGGCCGGCCAGCAGGCTGACGGCGAGCAGCAGAATGAGCGCCATCACGCCGTTCCGCTTGCGATCCGCAAAAGAGAGCGCGGGATCGTTCCAGCGCTTGTCAAAAAAGGAAATGGCCTTCCCGAAGAGGACGACAGGATGGGGATACTTGCGCCAGAGACTGTCGGGGTCGCCGACGATCCGGTCGAAAACGAGCGCGAGAAAGAGCACCAGAAACCGGCAGCTCATGCGGCAAACTCCTGCAAGGCCTGTTCCAGCCGCCGGTCGGCCGCCGCATTGGGCGCAAGGCCAAAGCGCAGCCAGCGGCTCTCATAATCGAATTTCCGCGTCAGGATGTGATGGCGGCAGAGGTGGTCGTGAAGTGCGGCGGCTCGATCCTGTTCGACCAGGGCAAAAAGCGGCGTGCCGCCCGCAATCGTCAGGCCGCAACGGTCGAGCACGGCGGTCAGACCCGCATGACGCTCCGCGATGCGCGCCCGCACCGGTTCCAGATCGCTCCGCATCAGCCGTTCGGCAATCACCAGCGCCGGGCCGGACACCGGCCAGGGGCCCAGCCAATCGGCAAACCGCTGGAGATCGCCCTCCGTGCCGAGCACGAAGCCGAGGCGAAGGCCCGCAAGCCCGAAGAACTTGCCGAAGGACCGGAAAACGGTCAAACCCTCCCGCTCTCCCGCAAGCGGCGCGAGGCTTTCGCCCGCCCCGCCATCGGCAAAGGCTTCATCCACATGCAGCCGCCCGCCACGCACCCGCAGCCTTTCCGCCAGCGCCGAAAGGTCGTCACGGCTGTGGCGGCGGCCTGTCGGGTTGTTCGGATTGACCACGATGACGAGGCCATGCTCGTCCGTGACGTCCGAGAGGTCGGAAAGCGCATCGACCGGCAGGCCGGCGGCCCGAAGCACCCGCGCATATTCGCCATAGGTCGGCGAGAGGATGGCGACCCGGCGGGCGGGGTCGGCCAGCTTTGGCATGTGCTGGATCACGGATTGCGTGCCCGGAACTGGCAAGGGCAGGCAATGCCGCGTACCATAGTAGTCGCGTGCCGCATGGCCGGCCGCCTCGCCCAGATGCCGGTCCGGCAGTCGATGCCAGGCAACCGCCGGGATGGCGGGCAATTCGACGGGATTGGGATTGATGCCGGTCGAAAGGTCGAGCCAGTCTTCGATCCGCCCGCTATAGACGCGGGCAGCCTCGGTCACCCCCCCGCCATGCAGGATGGGAGCAGCCCGGACAGGTTCAGCCAGAGGTTTCAGCGCCGCTTCCACCGTCCATCCCCCTCGATATCGACGAGATGCATGTAGGAACCGGCAACCGAACCGCGGATCAGCCCCGCCTGGCCGAGATCGTTGCCGGCGGCATCCCTGACGGCAAAGAGGCGGTCGGCATTGTCGCCTTCGGAGAGAATGCTCGAATAGTGATATTCGTGGCCGCGCATGGCCTGCGTGAAGGGTGCACCCGGCAGCGGGGTGAGGTAACGGTAACCCAGGTGCCGCTTGCGGGCCTGATAGCTGGTGACCAGGGGCAGCAGGCCGAGCATGGCGTGGCGGTCGCCTGCCGCATCGACAAGTCCCTCCCCCAGGGTCATGTAGCCGCCGCATTCCCCGAAGACGCGCACGCCCCGCGCTGCAGCCTGCCGGACCCCTTCCATGAAGCGGCTGTTGGCGGCGAGCTTGCCCGCATGCAGTTCGGGATAGCCGCCGGGCAGATAGATCGCATCGGCATCCGGATCGGGCGCCTCGTCGGCAAGCGGCGAGAAGAAACTCATTTCGGCCCCACGCCGGCGCCAACCAAGCAGCATATGTTCGTAAACGAAGGCAAAGGCCGTATCCCGCGCCACCGCAATGCGATTGCCGAGCGGCGGCAGGCGCGGAATATTCGCCTCCGATGGCCGTTGCGGCACCTGCTTCGCCGAGAGCAGGATGCGGTCGAAATCGGCCTTCTGCGCCACCGCTTCGGCCGCCTTCTCGATGAAGGCATCGAGCCCGCCGATCTCCTCCGCCTGCACGAGGCCGAGATGGCGCTCCGGCACGACGAGTTCCTTCGATGAACGCAGCACCGCCAGAACCGGCATCCGGATCTGGTCGAGCGCATCCCGCAGCATCTTCTCGTGCCGGTCGGAATTGACCCGGTTCAGGATCACGCCGGCAATGCGCGTATCGATGCGGTGATTGGCAAAGCCGCCGACGAGGGCGGCGATGGAATGGGACATGCCCCGGCAATCGACCACCAGAATGACGCTGAGCCCGAGAATGGCGGCGAGGTCGGCGGGCGATCCCTGCCCGTCGACCGCACTGTCAAAGAGACCCATCATCGCCTCGATCACCAGCGTACGACCACCCCCGGCATGCAGAGTCGCATTGGCCAGCAGCAGTTCCGGGCGCATGCCCCAGGGATCGAAGTTGAGGCAGGGCGTACCGCTTGCGACCGTATGGAAAGCGGGATCGATATAATCAGGCCCGGCCTTGCCGGGCGCCAGCGCGACGCCACGGTTTTTCAGCGCCCGCAGCAAGCCAAGCGTGACCGTCGTCTTTCCCGAACCGGAAGACGGAGCCGCAATCAGCAGTCCACTCATGCCGACACCTTGTGCGCCTCGGCAGCGAAGGGATCGGGTTTCAGCTTGCGTCCCGCAAGCGCGCCCAGCCAGTCGAGAGACGGCCGCAGGCGCACGACCTCGCCCACCACGACAATCGCCGGTGGCTCGATGCCGGACCGCGCGACGGCCGCTTCCGCATCGCCGAGCGTGGTTTCCAGCACCGATTGCGCCGTCGTCGCCGCATTGCAGACAAAGGCAACGGGTTCGTCCGGCGAACGTCCCGATGCGATCAGTTGCGTGCTGATCTGCCCGATATGCTTCATGGCCATATACATGACGATCACAGGCGAACCGCGTCCGATCGCATCCCAGTCGATCCGGTCCGGAATGACGCCGGAGGAATCGTGACCGGTCAGGAATGTCACGGCATGATTGACTTCCCGATGGGTAACGGGAATGCCGGCATAGGCCAGTCCACCGATGCCCGCGGTAATGCCCGGCACGATGCGAAAGCCGATATTGTTTTCGACAAGGGTCAGTGCTTCCTCGCCGCCGCGCCCGAAGACGAAAGGATCGCCACCCTTGAGGCGCAGCACCCGGTGCCCGGCGCGCGCCAGTTCCACCAGCCGCAGAGAAATGTCGCGCTGCTTGGCGGAAGGCTTGCCGCCGCGTTTGCCGGCAAATTCCAGCTTGGCCCCCGGCCGGGCGAATTTCAGGCATTCGTCGTTCACGAGCGCGTCATGGACAATCACATCCGCCTCGCCGAGCGCCTTGACGGCGAGCAGCGTCAGCAGGCCGGGATCGCCCGGGCCGGCGCCGACCAGCCAGACGGTGCCCGGCTGAAACTCTGGCAGATGAGAAAACAGGGTCTGGTTCATCCACTTGTCCTAAGTCCGGCGCATCCGGAATGCAACATCGACGATTTGCCGCATTCTAGATGTTCTTGCGGTAGACGATGAACGACGAACGCGGCACGATCGTGTCGTAAAGCGAACGGGCCGGCGCATTATATTCCTGGGTCTGCCAGTAGAGACGAAACGCGCCTTTGGCTTTCGCTGCATCCTCACAGGCCAGGATCAACTGCTTCGCAAGCCCGCCGCCGCGCGACTTCGGATCGACGAAGAGATCCTGCAGGTAGCAGATGGGCTGCGTGCTCCAGGTGCTGTCGTGGAAGACGTAGTTGCAGATGCCGTCCACCTGTCCGGCCCGCTCCGCAACCAGGCAATCGATGTTGCTTGCCGGATCGAGAATTCGCGACCAGGTCATTGCCGTGGCCTCCTCCGGCACCGACCCGCGATAGAAATCCACATAGCCGGCCCATAAATCGCGCCAGCGCGCTTCGTCTTTCGCTTCTGCCTTCCGGATTACGATATCGGACATCGCCCTACCTTCTGAATTGCAAACGGAGCCGGCGCGCAAGGCTTCCGCAAAAGCCCATTGTACGAACGGGGGCCGGCCTTCCCGCGCCTTCGAGCGCCCCGCACTTTCTCGAAGACGACGGGCACGCTGAATCAATCTGTGAAGGCCTTGAATCCCTTTGGCAAGCCACCATCACAAGATATTGCCTCGCAAGGATTATTCGCGCTTTCCTCATGGCCAGGCGAAGCAGAATCCAGCTTCGCTAAGGCTTGGCGTCCTAACAGGAGCATCCGGGGAATGATTTCCCTGTCTGATTCTGAACGCCGGGGTCGATCGCGCATGAACGCCGCATCTTTGAACATCACCTTCACCGATACGCTGCAAGCCTATAATGATGGCGACTTTCCGCTCGCCCTCCTGCGCATGCAGGCTCTGCTGAACATGCATCCAGCCGGCGGCGCCAACTGGTTCGCGCTCCTCGGCAATATCCATTTCAAGCTCGGGCAGAAGGAAGAGGCCGGCGACGCCTTCGCACGCGAGGCTGCGGTATGCCCGGAAAAGGCTCCCCAGTTCCTCAAGCTCGCCATGGCACTGTTCGCCGCCACCGGCGCCATCGGGAAAATCCATTCGATGGCCTCACGGGCGCGCGCGGTGCTTTCGACGGATCCTGTCGCGATGCATCAGCTGGGTGAATCCTGCCTGGCCATGGGCGATCTGGCGGGCGCGGAAGCCGTTCTCGATCTCGTCGATCACCGCAATCCGCAACATGTGGCGATGAAATGCACCTTCTATCGTGAAAAGGGCGACCGCGAAGCGCTGTGGAAGACCCTGACCCAGGGCGTCAAGGACTGCCCCAACGACGTCTTCCTGAAAGCGCTGCGTTACGCCGAGGCGCGGGTCATCTGTGATTTCGAAACCATGCGGGAATATGAGAGGCTGATGGAAGCGCCCGACACGCCGCTGGCCAATGCGCTGCTCTGCTCCGAAAAGGCGCTGAACCGCCTGTTCTGGGCGCGTTCGGAAGCGGTCATTGCGCGGCCGTCCCATGATTCCAACATGTTGATGGCTGCGACGGATGCTCTCTCCCCGCTTCGCCATCCCCGCCGCCGCATCTCAGATGCCGAGGCACCGCTGCGCGTCGCCTATCTCTCCGACGATTTTCGCCAGCACGCCGTCATGTCGGTCTTTTCCGAAGTGCTCAAGCAGCATGACCCGTCGCGGGTGGAGTTGACCCTGCTGTGCTATACCCCGCCGGAAGGACGTGGGTGGCAAAGAGCCAATTTCACCCCCGAACTGATGAATTGCATCGTTCCCATCGAAGGCCGTCCGACCGTGGAAGTGCTGGATATTATCCGCCGCCGCGAGATTGACATCCTGGTCGATCTGAAGGGCCACACCGCAGGCGCGCGGCTCGATATCGTCAATCTGGCAGATGCCCCGATCAAGGTCGCCTATCTCGGTTACCCCGCAACCGTTACAGGAGCGGAGCTGGACTACCTGATCACCGACGCCTTGGTGACCCCGCCGGAGAGCCGGCCGCACTATACGGAAAAGTTCTGCCTGTTGCCCCATACGTCCATGCCCAATGCCGCCCTGGAAACCTGCATTCCGCAGCCGGCAACCCGCGCGGAATGGGGACTTCCGGAGGACAAGTTCGTTTTCTCGTCCTTCAATGCGCTGTTCAAGATCTCTCCGCAGACCATCGATCTCTGGGGACAGGTGCTGGCCGCCGTACCGAACTCTGTCCTCTGGATCCGGGCTTCGGAGACCATGGCCAGGCAAAACCTCATCCTGGCGCTGCGCCGCAACGGCGTCTCGGGAGACCGGGTGATTTTTGCAGAGCCGACCCGCAGCTATCAGGATCACATCAGCCGCGCGGCCCTTGCCGATCTCTCGCTCGATACCCTGCCCTATAACGGCCATGCGACGACCACGGACATGCTGAGGGCCGGGGTGCCGGTGGTGACCCTGCGCGGCTCGACAGCGCCGTCGCGCATGACCGAGAGCCTGCTCGACGCGGTGGGTCTTCAGGATCTGATCGGCGCGGACGAAGCCGCTTACGTCAGTATCGCCCAAACCCTTGCGACCGATCGGGATCTGTATCGCGCCGTGCGAGAACGGCTCGCCCGCAACCGCCTCTCCTCCCCTCTCTTCGATCCCCGCAGCTTCGCGCGCAGCCTGGAAACCGCCTATGAATGCGTGGCCGAGCGGGCTCGGATGGGCCTCGCGCCCGACGTCATCGAGGTACCGTCCGCTGCCGCCCTGAAGGCTTCCGAGCGCAAAGCGGAGGCGGCCTGATGAAGCGTGCCCTGATCACCGGCGTCACGGGCCAGGACGGCGCCTATCTGGCAGAATTGTTGCTGGCAAAGGGATACGAGGTGCATGGCATCAAGCGTCGTACCTCGCTGTTCAATACGGATCGAATCGACCACCTGTTCCACGATCCGCATGTGGCCGGTCTGCCGTTCCACCTGCACCACGGCGACATGACCGATTCCAGCAGCCTGATCCGCGTCATGGCAGAGGTTCGTCCGCACGAGATCTACAATCTCGCCGCGCAGAGCCATGTCGGTGTGTCCTTCGAGCAACCGGAATATACCGCCAATTCCGATGCGCTCGGCACACTGCGTCTCCTCGAAGCGATCCGCATCCTCCGACTGCAGGATGAGGCGCGCTTCTATCAGGCATCCACATCGGAGCTCTACGGCCAGGTCCGGGAAACGCCGCAGACGGAGAACACGCCCTTCCACCCCCGAAGCCCCTATGGCGTGGCCAAGCTTTACGCCTATTGGATTACGGTCAATTATCGCGAAGCCTACGGGCTTTATGCGTGCAATGGCATTCTCTTCAACCATGAAAGCCCGCTGCGCGGCGAGACCTTCGTCACCCGGAAGATCACCCGCGCCCTTGCCGCGATTGCCAGCGGCGGGCAGGACTGCCTCTACCTCGGCAATCTCGATGCCCGGCGCGACTGGGGCCATGCGCGCGACTATGTCGAAATGCAGTGGATGATGCTGCAGCAGGAAACGGCCGAGGATTTCGTCATCGCAACCGGCATCCAGCATTCTGTTCGCGATTTTGTCGATGCCGCAGCGTCTCACCTCGGGCTGACCCTGGACTGGCGGGGTGACGGACCGGAAGAAACAGGCATCGTCGCCACATCGGATGGCCGGTTTTCCGGGCTTTATCCCGGCAGGGTACTCGTGCGGGTCGATCCCGGCTACTACCGGCCGGCGGAGGTGGAAACGCTTCTCGGCGATGCCTCGAAAGCGCGGGACAGGCTCGGCTGGACACCCCGTACCTCCTTTGCCACGCTTGTTGCGGAAATGATGGAAGCCGATCTCGCCCTTGCCTTCCGGAATGCGGCCCTGGGTGGCCGGTCGACAAAGGTCGCGCCGGAAGCAGCCGATGCGGGTGGCCTCAGCGCCCGCCTCCAGGCTCTCCGCCAATTGATGGACGAGGAACCGGCCATTGACCATCGCGCAGGGGGGCGGCCTTGAGCGGCATCCTTCTGACGGGCGGCTCCGGAATGGTGGGCCGCAACATCCGCGACCTCGCGGCAAGACGCAGCCTTTCCCTTCTCACACCCAGCCGAAGGGAATGCGATCTCCTGGACTATGCCTCGGTCCACGTCTACCTGGAAACCCATCGACCGGAGCTCATCATCCACGCCGCCGGTCGGGTCGGCGGCATCCAGGCCAACATTCGAGAACCGGTCGCGTTCCTCACCGAAAACTGGGACATGGGCCGGAACCTGCTGCTGGCCGCCCGCGCCACCGGCGTCCGGCAGGTCATCAATCTCGGGACGTCCTGCATGTATCCCGCCGACAGCCCCGAACGTTTGACCGAAGAGCGGATCCTGTCTGCCCCGCTGGAGCCGACCAATGAGGGCTATGCGCTGGCCAAGATCAGCGTGCAGCGGCTTGGCCTCTATCTCAATCGCGAAGATCCGTCATTCCGGTGCAAGACGCTGGTACCCAGCAATCTTTACGGCCCGCATGACACCTTCGATCCCGCCCGCTCCCATCTGGTGCCCGCCATCATTCACAAGCTGGTGCGCGCCCGGGAAGACGATCACGCAACCGTCGACATCTGGGGCGACGGTCTGGCCCGACGCGAATTCCTCTATGCGGGCGATCTGGCGGAAGCCGTGCTGATGGCTGCGGAACGGTTCGACAGCCTGCCGGATCTCCTGAATATCGGCACCGGCGAAGATTATTCCGTGAACGAACACTATGAGATCGCGGCCAAGGTCATCGGTTATGGCGGCACATTCACCCACGACCTTTCCAAGCCTTCGGGGATGCGGCGCAAGCTGCTTGATGTCTCGCGCGCCCTCGAATGGGGCTTCAGGGCCCGCACCTCGCTGACCGACGGAATCGCCCTCACCTACCAGCACTATCTGAAAACGGACCATGCCCATGCGCTATCCGCTCGCTAATTCCGCCTGGGACGAGGCGGAAATCGCCGCCATCCACCGCGTGATCGACAGTGGCATGTACAGCATGAACGGCCGGGTCGCGGAGTTCGAGCGGGCCTTTGCCGATTACGCGGGCAGCCGATACTGCGTCATGGTGAATTCGGGATCGTCGGCGAATCTGTTGATGGTGGCGGCGCTTCGCTATCGCAGGGACAATCCGCTTCTGCCTGGGGCCGAGGTGATCGTGCCTGCGGTTTCCTGGAGCACCACCTACTATCCCCTCTACCAATACGGGCTCAGGCTTCGCTTCGTCGACATCGACCGGCACAGCTTGAACTACGATCTCGCGGCCCTGGAAGCCGCCATCACACCGGAAACGCGGGCGATCATGGCGGTCAACCTGCTGGGCAATCCGAATGATTTCGCGGCCATCCACGCTCTGGCGAAAGGGCGCAACATCACCCTAATCGAGGACAATTGCGAATCCATGGGCGCACTCTACCAGGGGCGTCACGCGGGAACGTTCGGCGCGATGGGCACCTTCAGTGCCTTCTTCAGCCATCACATATCGACAATGGAAGGCGGGATGATCGTCACCGACGACGAGGAACTCCACCATATCCTTCTGTGTCTGCGGGCGCATGGCTGGACCCGGAATCTGCCCAAGGAAAACCGGGTCACGACGCCAAAGAGCGATGACAGCTTCGTGGAATCCTTCCGCTTCGTGCTGCCTGGCTATAATGTGCGGCCCCTCGAAATGAGCGGCGCCATAGGCCTCGAACAGGTGAAGAAACTGCCCATGATCATCCGCGAGCGGCGAGCCAATGCCGCGCGCTTTCTCGATCTCGTCTCCGGCTATTCCTTCATTCGCCCGCAACAGGAAATCGGGGAAAGCAGCTGGTTCGGCTTCAGCATGGTCGTGCAACCGGAAAGCGGGCTTGAACGCCGACAGATCCTTGCCTCCCTGGCCGAAAGCGAAGTCGAGGTGCGCCCGATCGTTGCGGGCAATTTTGCCAAGAACGAAGTCGTCCGCTACTTCGATCACACCGTGCATGGCAGGCTCGATGCTGCCGATGAAATCGACCGTTGCGGCCTCTTCATCGGCAATCATCACTATCCCCTCAAGGGCGAACTCGCCGCCCTCAGGGAAGCGCTCGACCGTATCAAGCCGTGAGCGTGTCGTAGAGCAGGTCCAGCACCCTCTGGGACTGCACACCGACCATGACGTGTTGCGAGGGCTTTCCGTCCCATTGGCTCGGTCCGAAGCTCATGCCGTCCGGTGCCTGGATCGTCTGGCCATCGGCAACGCTGCCACAGGCGACGCGAACCGGTCCGCTCCGGGTTTCGAAGAGCTCGGGTGCGACGACGTAGACGCAGGCGCAGCTGTCATGCACCAGCATGCCGTCTTCCACCGCATGCGCATAGAACTTGATGTAGAAATCCGAAACGCGCCGCAGAAGCTCGACGTCGGGACCACCCTTGGCCGCCATGCCATCCAGAAAGCCGCGGCTCATCGTCGTCTTCGCCGTCACGTCGAGCCCGGCCGCAACCACTCTCCAGGGGGCCGTGAAGACGATGTCAGCCGCCTCCGGATCGCCATGAATGTTGGCCTCCGCCGCGGGCGTGACATTGCCGGGCACATCGAATGCACCGCCCATGATCACCACCTGCTTCGCAAGATGTGCGATATCAGGCGCGTGGCGCAACGCCAGCGCCAGATTGGTCATGCGACCGACAGCGACCAGCGTGACCTCGTGCGGATGCGCCCGCACCGTATCGATGATGAACTGGAAGGCCGGGCGTGGATCGAGGGGAATGTCGGTGACATCGGGGACCCCGATATTGCCGAGACCGTCATCTCCATGCACGAATGTCGGCCAGCCGGCGTGCGGGCGCGCCGGATCGATGGTTTCATTCGCACCCTTGGCGACAGGAGCCTCGAACTTCCACTCCCGCTTCAGAAACAGCGCGTTGCGGGTCGTCGTCTCGATCGAGGCATTGCCGAATACGGTGGTGACACCGACCAGATCAATGTCCGGGTGACGATGCAGGAAGAGCAGCGCCATCGCATCGTCCACGCCCGGATCGGTGTCAAAAATAACCTTATGTGCCATGTTTATCCTTCTTTTTGTTCTGGCCCGGCGGGCCTGTCGGAGGCCAGGCCGGAAGGCTACCGAGGATAGTCACGGCAAGCCTGGAGGCAAGCGGAAGATACGCCGCGGCCTCGCTTCTTTTTATTCGTATTTTCGGAATATCTATATTAAAGTGCACAACGGCATCGCCGGCACCGCCCTTGACAAGGTTGGCTGGCGCGGAAGCCGCGCCCTGCGGTTTCGGCAAGAGGTTCGTCCGTTTGCTAGCAACAGACGCACGAAAATCCATCCTCGGATGCCGGAAAGGAGAAAATCATGAACGACGTCGATAAAATCATCATCGTTCTCATGATCTGCCAGATCATGCTCATGGCTCTCAAGGCCTGAGCGGAACGATGAGGGGGCCGGTCCATCGCGCCGAGACGGTGGACCGGCTTCCCAAAATAGATGTGGGCCCCGCGCTAGCAACATCGGAGCCCACTGGAGTTCATGAACGATGTCGATATATCTCTAATATACCAGAGCCCCCCACCTGTCAAGATTCGCCGCATCCCGCGCCGAACGCCAGTGCCATGGTGCAACCCTGCCCGAGCCGCTTCGGCACGAGGAGGTGTCCATTGCGACCCGCAAGCGCCAATGCGGCTGCCTCCGCCACGCCGTGGCAACCGGTCTCGCGAAAAACCACATTGGACGGGTTGAGGAGCCGCGGTGTCTCCGCTTCGAGACGCGCGGCCGAAAAGACCGAAACCGCCAGGCCAAGGCGATCCGCGACGGCTCGGATGGCTGCCTCCTCCTCCCTGCCCGCCAGCGTGCCAACGCCGACGATCACCGGCCGAGTAGAGCCGGCCTCGCGAAGGCTTTGCTCCAGAAGGTCGAGCATCGCTTCCGGCAGCGCGCCCTTGCGGCATCCCATGCCGATATAGATCATGCCCGACATATAAAGTGCTCCGCGAAAGTCGGACTCCCTTAGCATCGGGCGGGATGCGGGGAAATGGGGACAGCCGCGCTCGGCAATTGATAAAGAACACGAAGAGGCGCATGGTCGCCGCCTTGCCGATATCCGCTTCGAGTGCCCTCCTTGATTGACCTGGCCCCAGAAATCCTTGCTTTCCTTTTCGCAGCCGCCTTCGTGGCCGGGTTCATCGACTCCATCGCTGGCGGCGGCGGGCTGATTACGGTGCCGGCCATGCTGCTCGCCGGCGTGCCACCCCTGCACACGCTCGGCACCAACAAGCTTCAGTCGCTGTTCGGCTCCTCCTCGGCCACGATCGCCTATGCGCGAAAGGGGCTCGTCAATGTGCGGGACCAGTTGCCCATGTTCGTCATGGCCATCATCGGCGGCGGGCTCGGCGCGGTGCTCGCCACCGTGGTGCCGGGTGAGGTGCTGAAGGCGATCATGCCCTTCCTGCTGATCGCCATCGGCCTCTATTTCGGCTTCAAGCCGAAGATTTCTGACGAAGACCGGCACGCGCGCATCACGCCCTTCCTGTTCGGGCTGACGGCAGTGCCACTGATCGCCTTCTATGACGGGGTCTTCGGGCCCGGAACCGGCTCCTTCTTCATGCTCGCCTTCGTCGCCCTTGCGGGCTATGGCGTATTGAAGGCCACCGCCCACACGAAGATGCTGAATTTCGGCTCGAATGTGGGGGCGTTCCTCGTCTTTACCCTCAACGGCGTCATTCTGTGGAAGGCCGGCCTCATCATGGGCGTAGGCCAGTTCCTCGGCGCACAGGCCGGCTCACGCCTTGCCATGCGCTCTGGCGCAAAGCTGATCAAGCCGCTCCTGCTGCTGACCTGCTTCGGCCTGGCCATTCGCCTGATGCTCGATCCGGCAAATCCGGTGCGGGTCTGGCTGGGCGTTTGAAGGGAGTTGCGTTCCGGGAAAATCCGGATATTATTTAGGACATTCTGAAACGAGGTTGGTTATGGCAGAACCGCAAAAAAAGGCGATTGATCTAATCGACGATGTGGAAACGCTCCGCCGCCTTTGGGACGAGGGCGTCGCCAGCGGCCCGTTCATCGAACTGGATTTTGATGAGTTTCGCAAGAAAGCTCGTGAAAGCTTGGCAAAGGCGCGCGAAGGAAAATGAATAGGATCAACTGGTCCCCAAGGGCCGAGCTTGATCTTCTCACCATTTATCAATGGATTGGCCTTCGAAACCCGCTTGCAGCGGACAGGATCCTTCTCGAAATTGAGAGGAAGGTCGAGATGTTGCAACGGCATGCTCACATTGGCGTCAGGAGGCCAGATATTCACCCTGACGCCCGTCTCCTCGTCGTTTCCCGCTATCTCATATTCTACCAAATACTCGCTGCATCAGATGAGTCACAGCAAGACCTGTCAATCATCCGTATACTCGACGCCCGCCGCGATATCACCGAACTTCTGTAAAGCTCAAAACTCCACGCCCAGCTGGCCCTTGATGCCCGAGCGGAACGGGTGCTTGATCAGCTCCATTTCGGTCACGAGATCGGCAATTTCGATCAGTTCGTCCTTGGCGTTGCGGCCGGTCAGAACCACATGGGTCATGAAGGGCTTTTCTTCCTGCAGGAAGCGAACCACCTCGTTTACATCGAGATAGTCATAGCGCAGCGCGATATTGATCTCGTCGAGCAGGACCATCGAATTCTCGGGGTTGCGGATCAGCTCCTTGGCCTTTTCCCAGGCGGCTTCGGCGGTCGCGACGTCGCGGGCACGATCCTGCGTTTCCCAGGTGAAGCCCTCGCCCATCGTGTAGAACTCGCAGAGATCGGCGAAATGTTCGTTGATCAGGTCGCGCTCGCCGGTCGCCCAGGCGCCCTTGATGAACTGCACGACGGCCGACTTCTTCTTCGCTGCAATATGGCGGAAGATCATTCCGAAGGCGGCGGAAGACTTGCCCTTGCCCTTGCCCGTGTGAACGATGATCAGGCCTTTCTCACCGGTCTTGGTGGACATGATCTTCTCGCGGGCGGCCTTTTTCTTGGCCATCTTTTCCGCGTGACGGGCCAGTTCGGCCTCGGTCATGCCGGATGTGTCTTCGATCTCTTCGCTCATCTCAGTCTCCTCCACCGCAGGCTGCGGCATTCTTCAGCCTTCCATAGAAAGCGCGGAAGCCGCGCTCTTTGCGAAAAGGCAAGCAATGATCATTCGGCAGCGGGACGCGCCCGCCGCGACAGGGTTTCCAGCTCGAAACGGGCGGAATTGGAACGCGGGTTCCAGAAGCCGCGATCCATGGCTTCGGTGAATTTCTGCGCCATTTCGCGGAGTGCATCCGGGTTCTTCTCGGCCATGAAGTCGCGCACCGTGTCGTCCATCAGATAGGCTTGGTAGAGCGCCTCGAAATGATGGGGCTCCACCGCACCGGTCGTGGCCGCATAGGCGAACAGGAAATCCACGGTCGCGGCAATTTCGAAGGCGCCCTTGTAGCCATGGCGCATGGCACCCGCGATCCATTTCGGATTTGCGGCGCGCCCGCGCACCACGCGGCCGATCTCCTCCTCCAGCGAGCGGATGACCGGCTTTTCGGGGCGGGAATGGTCGTTGTGGTAGAGCGTCGGACGGGCGCCGGTCAGTTGCTCCACGGCGGCGGAAAGACCGCCCTGGAACTGGTAATAATCGTCGCTGTCGAGAATGTCGTGCTCGCGATTATCCTGGTTCTGGATCACCGCCTGCACGGATTTCAGCCGTTCCTCGAAGAGCCCGCGCTCGGCCTGCCCTTCCTCGTCGGCGCCATAGGCATAGGAACCCCAGACCAGATAGGCCTCGGCGAGATCGGCGCGGCTTTCCCAGCCCTTCTCGTCAATGAGGGCCTGAAGCCCGGCACCATAGGCGCCCGGCTTCGAGCCGAACACGCGGTAGCCGGCCCGACGGCCCGCCGCCTTCACATCGAGTCCCTCGGCGACAAGACGGACCGTCTCCTTGCGCATCCGTGCGGCAATCGGATTGTCCTCGTCGTCCTCGTCGAGCAGACCGACGGCCCGGATGGCCTTGTCGAACAGCGCGATCTGTTCCGGGAAGGCGTCGCGGAAGAAGCCGGAGATGCGCAGTGTCACATCCACGCGCGGACGGCGGAGCATGGCGGGCGGAATGATCTCGTAGCCGGTCACGCGCCGCGAGGTCATGTCCCAGAGCGGCTTGACGCCGATCAACGCCAGCGCCTGGGCGATATCGTCGCCGCCGGTGCGCATGTTGGAGGTGCCCCAGGCGGTCAGGCCGAAGCTGACCGGCCATTCGCCGTGATCCTGCACATAGCGGGTGATCAGCAGTTCCGCGCTTTTCTTGCCAAGTTCGTAGGCCGCCGGCGTCGGCACGGCGCGGCTGTCGACGGAATAGAAGTTGCGGCCGGTGGGCAGCACGTCTGGACGACCTCGGGTCGGCGCACCGGAAGCACCGGGCGGCACGAAGCGCCCGTCGAGACCCGCCATCAGCCCCTCGATCTCGGCCTTGCCGGAAGCAAGCACAGCCGGCCGCAGCCGTTCGTCGATTTCCTGCATCACAAGCTTGGTGGCAGTCCAGCCATCCGGGCAGGCGATCTCGCCGGAAACCAGCGCGGAGGCCAGAAGCTCGATCCGCTCTACCGTGTCGCCTGCCGTTCGCCAGGGCGCATCGGTCATGGTTTGCAGAACTTCGGGCCGCGGACCGTGCCAGGGGTCGGACATGGTGCAGTCGAGCGGGTCGAAAGCGAGAGCTGAAAGCGCTGCCCCCTCCCCCCCTGCCGGGACCTCTCCCCGCTGGGGAGAGGAGGCTGAGCCGCCGGCGTCTCGCTCCCTCTCCTCCCCACCGGGGAGAAGGTGGCCCGAAGGGCCGGATGCGGGGGCGGCACGGGAAAGTTTGAGATCAGAAGCAATCGCCCGCTGCAGGCTCTGGTCGCGGCCCTCGCCAAGCCCGCGCGGCACGCGGGCGAGCGCGACGGTCAGATCGGTGAGCATCCGGCCGGTCGGCGAGACGCCGAAAATGTGCAGCCCGTCGCGGATCTGCATTTCCTTGAGGTCGCAAAGATAGGCATCGAGCTTCTGGAGCGCGCTGTCTTCCGCCTCGCCCTTTTCGATGCCCGCATCGCGGTCGAGGCCGATATCCTGCACGAGCTCGAGGATCTGCTTGCGCAGCAGCCGGATGCGGCGCGGATCGCCGCCGGAGGCCTCGTAATATTCATCCACCAGCGCTTCGAGATCCTTCAGCGGCCCGTAGCTTTCGGCCCGGGTCAGCGGCGGGGTCAGATGGCCGATGATGACGGCGGCGGCGCGGCGTTTCGCCTGCGTGCCCTCGCCCGGATCGTTCACGATGAAGGGATAGAGATGCGGCGTCGGCCCGAAGACGGCTTCCGGATAGCAGGTCTCCGACAGCGCCAGCGACTTGCCCGGCAGCCATTCCATGTTGCCGTGCTTGCCCATGTGGATGATCGCATCGGCCCCGAATTCCCGGCGAAGCCAGGCATAGAAGGCGAGATAGCCATGCGGCGGCACGAGGTCCGGCGAATGATAGCTTTCCTTCGGATCGATATTGTAGCCGCGCGCCGGCTGGATGCCGATCGCCACCTTGCCGAAGCGGGCAAGCGGCAGCGCGAACACGCCGTCGATGAAGAAAGGGTCCTTCTCCGGCGCGCCCCAGCGGGCCGTCACTTCATCCTGAATCTGAACGGGAAGAGTGGCGAGGAAGCCCTTGTAGTGACTCAGGGAAAGCGTTTCGCGGATGACACGGGACGGGGTGCCTGCATCCCCCTCACCCCCTGCCGGGACCTCTCCCCGCTGGGGAGAGGAGGCCGAAACGCTGGCGCCTTGCTCCCCCTTCTCCCCGGCGGGGAGAAGGTGGTCCGAAGGACCGGATGAGGGGGCGGCTTGCTGGACATTATCGATCACGGCCCCCGCCGGAACCCCGTTCGTCGGCCCCAGCATGAGATAGGTGATCAGCGCATCGCCATTGTCGGGATAGGCCGAGACATCATAACCCGCCTCCCGCATGGCGTTCAGCACCTCCACGGTGCCGGCGGGTGTATCGAGGCCAACCCCATTGCCGAGGCGGCCGTCGCGGTTCGGGTAGTTGGCCATGACGATCGCCACGCGGCGGTCCCTGGCCGGCAGGCGGCGGAGCCGCGCCCAGTTGGCTGCAAGGCTTGCCACCCAGGCCATGCGGTTGGCGTCCGGCTCGGAGGAAACGATATTGGCCTCGACCAGCTCGTCAAAGCGCTTGGCGGCCTTGAAGGAGACGGCGCGGGAAAGCACACGGCCATCCACCTCCGGCAGCGAGACATTCATGCCGAGATCGCGGGCGGAAAGCCCCTGCGCGGAGGCTTCCCATGCTTCTTTGGACGAAGCGGAGAAGATCGCCTGCAACACGACCGATCCTTGCGATTCCAGAACGGTCGGCTTGCGGTTCGCGCCGGGCGCGGAAACCGCAAAGGCGGTGGCGTTGATCACCACTTCAGGCACGCCCTTGGCGAAGATCGACTTCAGCGTGCCGATGCAGTCGGAATCCTTCAGGCTGTAGGCAAAGACGGGAAGTGCGCGCAGCCCCTCCGCCGCCAGCGCCTCGATCATCGCCTCGACAGGCTTTGTCTCGCCGCTCTGGACGAGCGCGCGGTAGAAGGAAATGGCAACGGTGCCCTTCGCCTCCTGGCTGGGACCCACCTTTTCCAGCCAGCGGGAGACCTTGATCACCCCTTCGCCCGGCCACCAGATGCCGGCCTTGGCAAGCGGCACGGCGGGACCCGGCTTTTCGCCCCCCGACAGCATGGCCGAGGCATAGGTGAGGAAGGCGCGCGTATTGTCGTTACCGCCCTCGATCAGGTAGGACCAGAGTGCGTTGAGATCGTCGACACCGATATTCGAATAGGGCACCAGCCCCGGATCGGGCTTGGAATCGCCGGGAATGACCGCAATCTTCGCGCCGTATCGGTTTGCGGCAGCATGCAAGGCCTCCAGCGCATACTGGAAATAGCTCGCCCCGCCAAGCGGCCGCACCACGATCAGCTTCGCATGCCGCGCCGTCCGCTCCACATAGGTATCGACGGACATCGGATGCTTCAGCGAAATCAGGCTCGCGACCCGCAAGGTAAACCCGTTGTCGAGCTGCCGCTGCGCCGAGGCGACGGCGGCAAGCTCCGTATCCGCTGCCGACAGGAACAGTATATCACCCGGCGACTGGCCGAGATCGATGGCCTCGTCCCCGTCCGAGATGGTTCCCTTTTGTGCGAGCAGCAGATGCATGGGATCAGAGCGCCTTCAGCGCCGCGCGGATCGCGTCGTCGTCCATCTCGTCATGCAGGCCGATGACGACGAGGCGGGTGGCGCGGGTTTCGCCCGGGGCCCAGGCGCGATCGAAATAATGGTCGATGCGGCTGCCGACCGCCTGGATGACGAGGCGCATCGGCTTGCCGGGCACGTCGGCAAAGCCCTTGAGGCGGAGGATATCGTGTTCCGCGATGATCGCCTTCAGCTTCTCCACGAAGAGCGCCGGATCGGCAACGGGACCGAGCTCGGCCACGAAGCTCTCGAACTCGTCATGATCATGGTCGTGATGGTGCTCGACGCCGTCCTCGTGCAGGGCCTCGTGTTCCAGCTCGTGATGCGACTTGCGGTTCTCGATATCGGCTTCCGTGCCGACGCCGAGGCCGAGCAGGACCGAGGCCGGAACCGAGCCGTTGCGGGCTTCGATCATCGTCGGCTTGCGGGCAATGCGGGCGGTCACTTCGCTGCGAACCGTGGCAAGGCCCTCGGCATCCAGAAGGTCGGTCTTGTTGAGAACGATGAGGTCGGCGCAGGTCAGCTGGTCCTCGAAGAGTTCTTCGAGCGGGCTTTCATGGTCGAGCCCCTCGTCTTCGGCGCGCATGGCATCCACGCGGTCGTGATCGTCGGCAAAGCGGCCTGCGGCGACGGCGGCACTGTCCACCACGGTCACCACGCCATCGACCGTCACCTGCGTGCGGATTTCCGGCCAGTTGAAGGCGGCAACCAGCGGCTGCGGCAGCGCAAGGCCGGAGGTTTCGATGACGATATGGTCAGGGCGGCTTTCGCGCTCCAGCAGCTTCATCATGGTCGGCACAAAATCGTCGGCCACGGTGCAGCAGATGCAGCCATTGGTCAGCTCGATGATGTCGTCCTCGGTACAGTTTTCCGCACCGCAACCCTTCAGCACCTCCCCATCGACGCCGAGATCGCCGAATTCGTTGATGATCAGCGCGATCTTCTTGCCGCCGGTATCGGTCAGCAGGTTGCGGATCATCGTGGTCTTGCCCGCTCCGAGAAAACCGGTGATCACAGTTGCGGGGATCTTTTCCTTGAACATCGGTTCAACCCTTCATCTTCAGCGGCAGGCCCGCCGCAACAAAATAGACTTCCTTCGCCACGTCGGCGATCAACTGGTGCAGGCGGCCCGCATGGTCGCGGAATTCTCTGGCCATGCGGTTTTCCGGGACAATGCCCAGACCGACCTCGTTGGAGACGAAAACGATGCGACCCCGGGCATCCCGCACGAATTCCGCAAGCGCGCGGAATTCGGAGGCCATGTCGCGCTCTTCCATCATCAGGTTGGTGACCCAGAGGGTCAGGCAATCGACCAGGATGACACTCTCCGTGGAATCGATGGTCTGGAGCGCGAAGACGAGATCGAGCGGCTCTTCCAGCGTGTTCCAGTCCGGGCCGCGGTCCTCGCGGTGCTTGTCGATGCGCGCGCGCATCTCGTCGTCCCAGGCCCGGCCCGTCGCCACGTAATGGCGCCTGAGGCCCGTGCCCAGCACATAGTTTTCGGCAAATCGGGATTTTCCGGAGCGCGCGCCGCCGAGAACGAGGACAGCGCCTTTGGACTGTGCCGTCATGGCCTGCAGTCTCCCACACGGCATGAATCAAAAGCCGGCATCGCGGCGGAAACACCGCTGCGCCGCCCTGTCAGGCCAGACACACATGCATGCTTCGCCATCCGGCACATAGCCGGCATGGGCGCTCGTCTTGCCATGACAACCTCCGTGCTGGCATTGGGGACGCCTCCCCAGGAACTGGGCTCTTCGCCCGGCACGAATGGCAGGTCTCCTGGCTCGCGGTTCCCGGCACGTCGCCGTGCCAGCAGGTGCTTCTCGCCTTCCCGAAGTGATCCGCATGGAAAGAGGTGGACGATTCGTAGAAGAAGAGGCGTCCGGCCCCGGCTGTTTTCCATGCCACTCCAGTGGCTTTTCCCTGTCCCTGTCGCCTTCGCCCGTCCGCACCATGCGAACCGCCGGCCAATGCCGTCAGAACCGGGATGAAGTCCCCTCGCCGCTCTACAGTCGCGGGGTCGGCTGCGATACGGATGCCCTGAATGGGTCCATCCTTGCGCATTCCCTATCTCTTCCCGCTGCGACCTTGGCGCAGCGGAAACCATCCGTTTCTTGATGTTTCATAAGAGTGGGGGCGTTCCAAGTCAATCGCATCGGGCGGCGGGCAATGTCGCAGGCGGAACCGGCTCAACCGCCCATCAGGCCATCGAGCCAGCGTGGATCGAGAAGCGATTCCAGCTCGGCCGCCAGATCGTCGAGCGCGCGATCCACCCCTTCCCGGTAGGAGAGCCGGTCCCCTTCGATGCCGAAGGTGGACAGCAGGCCCCGCCTGTATCCGTCATTGCCAAAGAGACCGTGCAGATAGGTGCCCATGACCCGCCCGTCCGGCGAGATGGCCCCATCGGCCCGGTTGCCGATGCGGATCGCCGGACGGACGCAATCCGGCCCCTCCGTCACGCCCAGATGGATCTCGTAGCCCTCGAGCGGCACATCATGCTCGACCGACCAGGCGGCCGTGTTGCGGACCGTCTTTTCCGGGGCCATTTCGGTTTCCACGTCGAGCAGGCCAAGACCCTCCGTTTCCGTCGTGCCGCCTTCGATGCCGAGCGGATCGCGCACCACGCGCCCGAGCATCTGATATCCGCCGCAAATGCCGATCACCCGTCCGCCCCGCTTCACATGCCGGGCCAGATCGCGATCCCAGCCCTGCGCGCGCAGATCCATCAGATCGCCGATGGTCGATTTCGAACCCGGCAGCACCACCAGCCCCGTATCGGCAGGGATTGCCTCCCCCGGACGGACATAGACGAGATCCACCTCCGGCTCGGCCTTCAGCGGATCGAGATCGTCGAAATTGGCGATGCGCGAGAGGACCGGAACGGCCACCTTCAGCGCCCGTCCCTCCGGTCGCGCGAGACGCTCCAGCACGACGGAATCCTCTGCCGGCAGCCGGGCCGCCGCCTTCAGCCAGGGAACGACGCCGAAACAGGGCCAGCCCGTGAAACCCTCGATGGCTTTCAACCCGTCGTCGAAAAGCGTCACATCGCCCCGGAACTTGTTGATCAGGTAACCGGCGATCATCGCCCGGTCCTCGGGCGGCAGGATGGCATGGGTACCGACCAGCGAGGCAATCACCCCGCCCCGGTCGATATCCCCGACCAGCACGACGGGAACCTGCGCCCGTGTCGCAAAACCCATATTGGCAATATCGCCTGCCCGCAGGTTGATCTCCGCCGGGGAGCCTGCCCCTTCCACGATCACCAGGTCGGCATTGTCTTTCAGGCCTTCGAAACTTTCGAGGACAGCGCCGAGAAGCTGCGGTTTCAGACGCTGGTAATCCCGCCCTTTCGCCTGTCCCCAGACCTTGCCCTGCAGGATGATCTGGCTGCCCGTCTCCGATTGCGGCTTCAGCAGAACCGGATTCATATGCACCGTGGAAGGGACCCGTGCCGCCCAGGCTTGCAGCCATTGCGCCCGGCCGATCTCGCCGCCGTCATCGGACACCGCCGCATTGTTGGACATGTTTTGCGGCTTGAACGGCTTTACCCGCAGCCCCCGGTTCGACGCGATGCGGCACAACCCGGCAACCAGCACCGTCTTGCCCACATCCGAGCCCGTGCCCTGCAACATGATCGTCTTGGTCATGGTCTTCCCCGCCTTCGCCATCCTGTCCTGCCACTAACCGGCACGACCGGACAGAATCAAGGGCAGACAGATCGGGCCTGCGGACAGTATCGACGATCCAGCCCGGATCGGATTTTCCGAAAGCGACCCCGCAACGGCGGGAGACGAAACGCGAAAGCCGTGCCCGGATCGCTCCGGGGCACGGCTTGCCTGAAATACGCCGACGCCTTGCCGATACGCAGCAAGGCCCGCAACCGCCCGGTACGCAGAACCTGATCCGGGGGGCAGCGTATTGCTCGCTGCAGGGGCAGATGTAGCGGGACATTGTTACCGGATGGTTAGCAGCGGACGGCGAGAGATTTTTTTTGAAAAAAATATGGCGATGCGTGGAATTTTTTCAGACGGAAACAGGTGACGCGTTCAGGATACAAAAGGTCTTATACTCATTTGAAATTTACTGAAGCTCTGAAACACCCACAAAATTAAGCAGCCATTAATTGTACATACTACATAAAAACACCCATTGATTTAGTCGCATTATTCATTTTGCGACGCCAACCTGAGCGCACCGTGTGCCATGTGAATATATGCTCACGTTAAGCAGTTGATTTCTGCGTGAGAACCCTTACGCTAGACCCATGCGATAAAGAAGGGGCGGCAGCTGACAGGGTTCCACTGCACGCCATAAACAAGAATGTCGCAGGGGAGTGATAAGTTTCTCTTTGGAAACAGATCGTTCCGCTTCCGCGTCCGACCCGGTAGAGCCCGCACCAAGATGGGCAGCCAGTCGAGGCTCGGGACCGATGTGTCAGACTGGGGGGTCTTTCTGGTATGCATGCGATATCCTCGAACCCGCTGATCGGAGCACCCTTTGGTGACTCGCACGGCGTTTCGTTTCGCCCGTTTTTCGAAGATCGTCTGGAAATGACCCGGCTGGAGTTTGCCCTCCGGTCCGCATGCCTGTGGGCATCCCTTTATCTGACTCAAATCGTGCTTTCCCGGCGATGCCGGGCATGACTTCCTCGCCCGCCCATTGGTGCGGCGAGAAATTAACCACCAGAAGGAGAACTTTTTAATGACCGAATTTGAACAAAAGCTGAAATCGGCCGAAGCGCTCGCCGCCCGTGGGAAGATGTCCCGCCGCGAGTTCGTGCAGTTCGCTGCCGCGCTCGGCATTGCGATCCCGGTTGCCAGCACCCTCTTCTCCAAGGTCGCCAAGGCCGAGGATGCCAAGAAGGGCGGCGCGCTCGTGATCGGCATGGAAGGCGGCTCCGCCTCCGACAGCTACGATCCGCGTACCTATGCAGACTCCATCATGATTGCGGCATCCCTCGCCGTCATGAACTGCCTGATCGAGTTCGACGACGCCGGCAACCCGACGCCTGAACTCTTCGAAAGCTGGGAAGCAAAGCCGGGTGCAGCCGAGTGGGTCTTCAACGTTCGCAAGGGCGTGAAGTTCTCCAACGGCAAGGAACTCGACGCGGACGACATCATCTACTCGATCGGCCTGCATCGCGGCGCCGACACCAAGTCGCCGGCAAAGGGCATCCTCGAGCCGATCACGGAAATCAAGGCCCTGTCGCCGACCCAGATTTCCATGACCCTCAAGGAAGGCAATGCCGACTTCCCGGTCATCCTGGCCGATTACCACCTGGTCGTCGTTCCCAAGGACTTCTCCGACTGGTCCAAGCCGATCGGCACCGGTGCCTACACGCTGGAAAGCTTCGAGCCGGGCGTTCGCATCGTGTTCAAGAACCGCGGCGACTACTGGAAGCCGAACCGCGGCAACTTCGACACGGTCGAAATCCGCTACATCCAGGACGCTGCAGCCCGCACCGCGGCTCTGCAATCGGGTGAAGTGCACGCCGTAAACCGCCTCGACGCCCGTACCGTCGACCTGCTGATGCAGGACGAAAACGTCAAGGTCGTTCGCACGAAGGGCACCGGCAACCGGTACTGCTTCGTGTCGCGCGTGACCATGGACCCCTTCACCAACAAGGACCTGCGGACCGCCCTCAAGTACGGTATCGACCGCGAGCAGATCATCCAGTCGGTGTTCAGCGGCTACGCCGTGGCCGGCAACGACCACACGCTCGACGCGCTGAACCCCTTCTACAACACCGACCTGCCGCAGCGCGCCTACGATCCGGACAAGGCTGCCTTCCACTTCAAGAAGGCCGGCATTTCCGGCAAGGTTGAACTGCAGACCTCGGAAGGCGCCTGGAGCTCGGCCGTCGATTGCGCGTCCATCTACCAGGAATCCCTGAAGAAGGCCGGCATCGACCTGACCGTGAACAAGGTATCCGGCGACGGCTACTGGGATAACGTCTGGCTGAAGGTTCCCTTCTGCGCCGTTTACTGGGGCCGCCGCATGTCGGCCGACGCGACGCTGTCGCAGGTCTACGGCTCGGCGTCCGACTGGAACGACAGCGACTGGCGCAAGCCCGACTTCGACAAGCTCATCTCCGAAGCCCGTATCGAGCTCGACAATGCCAAGCGCAAGGAGCTCTATTTCAAGGCGCAGGAAATGATCTCCGACGACGGCGGCATGATCTGCTTCGCGATCTCCGATTACCTCGACGGCTACTCGCCAAAGATCGCTGGCGTCACCCCGCACGCCCGTTACGACCTGGCCGACCAGCGTCTGGCCGAAAAGGCCTGGTTCGCCTGATAGCGGCCCGCCAACGACAAGAAACCAGGCCGTCCCGGCCTGGTTTCCTCACTGAAATGAAATTGTTTGGTGCCACCGCGTGACAGTGCCGGCCCTTATTGGCCAGCAGCGGCGGCAATGATCATCGCAAATCGACTGGGGACGACTACATGTTCCGCTTGATCTTAACCAGGGTCGTCCTTGGTTTATTGACCCTCTTTGCCATCAGCATCCTGATTTTCGCCGCGACGGAAATGCTTCCGGGCGACGTGGCGAGCGCCGTTCTCGGCCAGGGCGCGACACCGGAAACGCTGGCTGCCTTCCGTCTGGAGCTCGGCCTCGACCGGCCTGCCTATGTGCGCTATCTCGAATGGTTCATGGGTGTGCTGCATGGTGACCTGGGGGTATCCCTCACCAACAAACGCGACATCCTGGAATCCATCGCGCCCCGCTTCGGCAACACGATGTTCCTGGCCGGCTTCGCCGCACTGATCGCGGTGCCGCTCTCGGTGGGCCTCGGCATTCTCGCCGCCATCAACGAAGGCAAGTGGATCGACCGCGTGGCGAACATCCTCTCGCTTGCGGCCATTTCGGTTCCCGAATTCTTCATTGCCTATGTGCTGATCCTGTTCTTTGCCGTGAAGCACCGCTGGTTCCCGTCCCTGGCGACGGTGTTCCCGGACATGGCCTTCTCCACGAAGCTCTATGTAACCGCGCTTCCCGCGATCACGCTGACGCTTCTGGTGACGGCGCACATGCTGCGCATGACCCGCTCCTCGGTGCTGGCGATCATGTCCCAGCCCTATATCGAAATGGCTTTCCTGAAGGGTCTGCCCCGCGCCCGCGTCATCCTTCGGCACGCCCTGCCGAATGCGGCCGCTCCGATCATCGCGGTCATCGCGCTCAACCTCGCCTATCTGATCGTCGGCGTCGTCGTCATCGAGGTGGTCTTCGTCTATCCGGGCATGGGACAATACATGGTGGATGGCGTGACGAAGCGTGACCTTCCGGTCGTGCAGGCCTGCGGTCTGGTCTTTGCCAGCGCCTTCATCATCCTCAACACGACGGCTGACATTCTCGGCATTCTGGTCAATCCGCGCCTGCGCAAGCGGAACACGGGACATTGATAATGAAAATCTTCGGCTACAAACCCACTCTCTCCGCCTGGGTCGGCATTGCCATCGTCGGCTTCTTCCTGATCCTCGCCATCTTCGCTCCCTGGATCGCGCCCTATGGCGAAGCCGAAACCGTCGGCAAGACCTTCGGTCGCTCGTCGGCGGAATTCTGGCTCGGCAATGACAATATCGGCCGCGATATCCTCAGCCGCATCATCTACGGTGCCCGCACCACCATCGGCGTGGCCCTGCTGACCACCATCCTGTCCTTCACCATCGGCACGATCGCCGGCCTGATGGCCGTCGTGGGCGGTCCGGTGATCGACCAGACGCTGTCGCGCTTCGTCGACATCATGCTGTCGATCCCGCTGCTCGTCTTCGCGCTGATCGTGCTTTCCATGTTCGGCTCGTCGATCCCGACGCTGATCATCACCATCGCCATCCTCGACTCGACCCGCGTTTTCCGTCTGGCCCGCGCCGTTTCGATGAACATTGCGGTGCTGGAATATGTGGAAGTGGCAAAGCTCCGCGGTGAAGGCCTGTGGTGGGTGATGCGCAAGGAAATCCTGCCGAATGCCCTGCCCCCGATGATTTCGGAATTCGGCCTGCGCTTCTGCTTCAACTTCCTCTTCGTCGCCGGCCTGTCCTTCCTCGGCCTCGGCATCCAGCCGCCGCTGGCAGACTGGGGTGGCATGGTGCGCGACAGTGGCAAGGCAATTTCCTTCGGCCTGCCCGCCCCGCTTTGGCCCGCAATGGCCATTGCCCTCATGACCATCGGCGTGAACCTGATTGTCGACTGGATCCTGTCCATCAATGCGCGTCCGTCCGGCGCCTCGGCGGAGATGTAAGCCATGACCGATAACGTCCTGAAGATTAACAATCTCCGCGTGGAGTCGGTCAGCGGCCTGGTTCTGGTCGACAACGTCTCGCTCGAACTCAAAAAGGGTGAGGTGCTGGGTCTGATCGGCGAGTCCGGTGCGGGTAAGTCCACCATCGGCCTGTCGGCCATGTCCTATGCCCGTGCCGGCTGCCGCATTACCGGGGGCGAAGTGTTCATCGCCGGCACCGACATCCGCAAGCAGGATGCGGAAGGCCGCCGCGACATGCGCGGCAAGCGCATTGCCTACATCGCACAGAGTGCTGCGGCATCCTTCAACCCGTCCCATACCATCATGGATCAGGTCTGCGAAATGCCGGTCCAGCACGGGTTGATGAGCAAGGAAGAGGCCCGCAAATGGGCCATCGAACTCTTCACCTCGCTGGGCCTCCCCAATCCGCAGACCTTCGGCGACCGCTACCCCCACCAGGTCTCGGGCGGTCAGTTGCAGCGCGCCATGGCGGCAATGGCCATTTCCTGTCGTCCCGACATCCTCGTCTTCGACGAGCCCACCACGGCGCTCGACGTGACGACCCAGATCGAAGTGCTGGCGCTCTTCAAGAAGGTGGTGAAGGAGTACAACACAGCCGCCCTCTACATTACCCACGATCTCGCGGTGGTCGCCCAGATCTCCGATCGCATCATGGTGCTACGCCACGGCAAGATGGTGGAACTTGGCGCCACCGAGCAGATTCTCCAGCAGCCGAAGGAAGCCTACACGGCTGCCCTCGTCTCGGAACGCAAGGCTGCCGATCACATCGCCGAGGACGTGAAGGTCGAGCACAACGAGGTTCTGCTGGAAGTGAAGGACGTGCGCGCCTCCTACGGCAGCTTCGAGGTAATCAAGGGCGTTTCCATCTCGGTCGCCAAGGGTGAAACCGTGGCGGTGGTGGGCGAATCCGGCTCCGGCAAGAGCTCCATGGCGCGCATGATCACCGGCCTGCTGGCGCGGACCTCCGGTACGGTCAGCTTCAAGGGCAAGGAACTGGCGGCCAATTACAAGCAGCGCTCCCGCGAGGATCTGCAACGCATCCAGCTGATCTATCAGCTGCCGGATGTGGCGTTGAACCCGCGCCAGACCATCGGAGAGATCATCGGCCGTCCCGCCCAGTTCTATTTCGGCATGTCGCCGGCCAAGACAAAGGAACGGGTCGCCGAACTTCTGACGCAGGTGGGTCTGCCGGTCGATTATGCCGGTCGCCTGTCGACCGCTCTTTCGGGCGGCCAGAAGCAGCGCATCGCCATTGCCCGCGCACTGGCGGCCAATCCGGAACTGATCATCTGCGACGAGCCGACGTCGGCGCTCGACCAGCTGGTAGCGGACGAAATTCTGAAGCTTCTGAAGAGGCTGCAGGACGAACTCGGCCTCTCCTACCTGTTCATCACCCATGACCTCGGCATCGTGCGCCGCATCGCGCACCGCACGGCGGTGATGCTGCGGGGCGAAATCATCGCACAGGGTCCGACAGCGCAGATCTTCAATCCCCCGTTCCACCCCTACACGGAAAACCTGCTGGCTTCCGTTCCGGAAATGCGTACGGACTGGCTGACCGACGTTCTTGCAAAACGCCCGCAGAAAACGGCCTGAAGACAGACCGGATTGCCCTGATCAACCCCGCCCTCCGGCGGGGTTTTTCGTTATGGACGGCAAAAACAGCTTGTCAAAAGGCACGCATCAGTTCATATAAAGATATCTTTATATCATTCTATGGCCTGAGCGAGGAACGCCGATGACGACAGCCCCCAATGCACTGACCGACCTTCTGGCACGCAAGGGCGTCCTGCTCGCCGATGGCGCAACGGGCACCAATCTCTTCGCAATGGGTCTGGAAGCCGGGGAAGCACCGGAATTGTGGCTGGAGAGCCATCCGGAGCGCATTCGCAAGCTGCATCAGGATTTCGTCGATGCCGGCGCCGATATCATCCTCACCAATTCCTTCGGCGGCACCCGCCACCGCCTGAAGCTGCACCACGCTTCCGACCGGGTTTTTGCGCTCAACAAGACAGCTGCGGAAATCGCCCGCGATGTGGCAGACAAGGCGGGCCGTCCGGTGATCGTCGCCGGTTCGGTCGGCCCGACGGGCGAGTTGCTGATTCCGCTCGGCGCCCTCAGCTACGAGGACGCAGTCGACGCTTTCGTCGAGCAGATGAACGGCCTGAAGGCCGGTGGCGTCGATGTTGCCTGGATCGAAACCATGTCGTCCGCCGATGAAATCCGCGCCGCTGCGGAGGCAGCCACGAAGGTGGGTCTGCCCTACGTCTATACCGGCTCCTTCGATACCGCCGGCAAGACCATGATGGGTCTGCATCCGCGCGACATCCTGAAGCCTGCCGGCGATGTGGGCGAAGGCCCCGTGGCGGTGGGCGCCAATTGCGGCGTCGGCGCCTCCGATATCCTCTCGACACTGCTCGACATGACGACAGCCAATCCGGACGCCATCATCGTCATCAAGGGCAATTGCGGTATTCCGGAATTCCGGGGCTCGGAAATCCACTATTCCGGAACGCCGGAACTGATGGCGGAATATGCCCGTCTGGCTCGCGACGGCGGTGCAAAGATCATCGGCGGCTGTTGCGGCACGAGCTGTGAACATCTGAAGGCCATGCGGGAAGCGCTCGACACCTATACGCCTGGCCCGCGTCCCACGCTGGAAGCCATCGTGGAAAAGATTGGCCCCTTCCGCAACAAGACGGCCGGCGAAGAAGTGGCTGGCGGAGGCCGGGAACGGGGCCGTCGTCGCGGCGGCTGACCGGCGTGATCCCATGCGGGTAATGGTCACCGGCAGTTCGGGTCGCCTCGGCAGCGCCATTGTCGGTCGGCTGCGGGTCCGGCACGATCTTGTGGGCGTGGACCGCGTCCCCGCTCCAACCACCAGCCATGTCGGCGATATCACCGACATGGCATTTCTGTCCGCCCTGCTCGGCGGCGGGTTCGACGCCGTCATTCACTGCGCGGCGCTCCATGCGCCCCATGTGGGACGGGTGCCGGACAGGCTGTTCGAACAGGTGAATATCCACGGCACGCTTTGTCTTGCTGAGGCCGCGATCCGTGCAGGGGCCGGCCATTTCATCTTCACCAGCACCACCGCCCTTTATGGCGCCGGCAGGGCGGAGAAGACCTGCCTCTGGATCGATGAAGACACCCCGCCTTCACCAAAGACCATATATCACCGCACGAAATGGGCGGCCGAGAGACATCTGACGACACTGGCCGGGGCGCAATTTCGGGTCACGATCCTGCGGGTTGGCCGCTGCTTCCCGGAACCGGTCAACCGGATGGTCCTGTTTCGCCTGCATCGCGGCATCGCCGCGGAGGATGTGGCGTCCGCCCATGAGCAGGCATTGGAGCGGCCCCCTGCAGCCTGCCGCCGCCTTGTCCTGTCCGGCCTGACGCCCTTTCTCCGGGAAGACTGCGAACGCCTCGGCCACGACGCGCCAGCCGTCATCCGTCTGCGGGCTCCGCAAGTCGCGGAAGCCTTCGCCCGTCTGGCCTGGCCCCTTCCCCTTTCGATCGACCGGATCTATTCGCCCGGCCGCGCCATGGAAGAACTGCAATGGCAACCGGCCGAAGGCGCGCTTGATCTGCTGGGTCACTGGCAGGAGGGGAAAGGCTCAGCGCTTCCGCCGGAATTCTGACCCCGATCAGCTAAAGGTTTGCGCCGTCTGATAATAGCGCACATAGGCATCCTTGAGCCCGGGCTTCAGTTCGTCGGCCATGATGAGTGCGAGCTGGAAGCGTCCAAAGGCATTGCTTTCCTGCATGGCCAGTTCGGTCAGGTAGCGGATTTTCTCGGAATACTGGCCAGGGTCACGAATGACCTGGTTGAGGAAACCGTTCAGCACGTCGCCCGCCGTGATGCTGACGGCATCGAGCGCCTGCTCCTGGGTCAGCGGCGTGCCCGGCCGGGACACGAAGATGAAGAGATCCAGCGCCATCAGAAGCGGCTGATACGTCTCCGTATGCGCGGGCAGGCCGACGGACGCGAAGATTTCGCGGTTCTTGGCGGCGATCCGCTCCGGGGATGACCATTGGTCGGCATTGTAGCGATAGATGATGCCGCCATCATAGGCCATCCGGCCATAGGCAAACAGCGCGAGCGCCATGGCCCAATCGATGAAGTTTCCCTTGATCGGGTGCTGCTCCGCAAAAAGGCGGATGAGATTGCGATAGGGATCGCGCCGGTAGATGCTGTAAAAACCGCTGTTATCGCCGCCCGCCTTCTGGCTGTATTCCCGAATACGCTCCGATGGCGTCAGACCATCGATGGAAAAAGCCTTGACGCGAACGACGCCTGCGCCGGTCACGGTCACCTCGGTTTTCGGTCTCACCCCCATGAAATCCGCTGGCAGCGCAGCCAGATCGACCGCCGGGACGGCCGGATCGAGCGCTATGGCGTCATCATCCCCGAGCTGCAGAATAAAGGGCGTCGTCGCCGCATGGATCGTGGCGAGAAAATTCTCGAATGCCGTCGTGCCCATCGCCGTCGAATAACGAATGCGCGGAGACTGCCGCCGCCAATAGGCCTCCTTCTCTGGATCGCCGGAATTATCCGAAATGACAAGCTCGGCATCGCGCGCCTCCGCAAAGGCAATGGCGCCCTCTATGGCTGCCCGCGACGCCTCGAAACGGCGGTTGCTGGGCATGCAGAGACTAAGAAGGGCCATGCGGAACTCCTGACATATGAGAAATTGGGCTGCAGCCCAACCGGGAACGGATCGACACAATTTGACGGGAACGGCCATCATACCCGGAGTGACGCACCGACTCGGCCGGCAGCCATTAACGGACACTAATCAAGTCATTCCTGTCAATTGCCGCCTAATAAAGCGCGCAAGTCTGGAGCCAGCCTTGAGGCGTAACGCTCGACCCTGTCCGGCTGCTCCGTGCAGCCCCCGGTCGAGTGATTGCCCAAAGGAAAGGTCGTTTGTCGATGTCAGCCCTTCTCAAGGAAGCGATGGAATTTTACCGGGCGGGCAATCACGTCATGGTCATGCGCAAGCTCGGGCCTTTGATCGAGAACAAGAAGACGGTGGAACCCGCTCTTGCCTTGATGATGGCGCAGTCCTGTACGCGCCTTCGGCAATATGCGCAGGCCGCCTCATGGTATGATCGCGCCTGCGTCCCCGGCCTGCCCAATCTCCGGCAGGTGCAGTTGCTGGCCGCCAAACTATATGCCCGCATTGGCAATTGGCAGCGCGCCTATGAAATCAGCGCATCCCTGGTGCGAGAAAACGCGAAAGATTTCGAAGCGCTCAATACCTATCGGAACAGCGTGCGGATGCTGCTGAAATTCGATGAAGCCGCGGCCAGCGACCGGGTGGTGACGGCCATGATGGAAGCGGGAGAACCGGGCATCTTCGACATGGAAAACCCGCTCGACCATTTGTTCTGGTCGGATGAGGACCGTTTTGCCGCCCGCCTGACGCGAATCGATGGCGGCGCCAGCTACAATCCGTTCAATCGCCTCACACGCCGCACCCGGCCGCATGAATATGGGAACCGCATCCGCATCGGCTACCTCTCGAATGATCTCAGCGACCGTCACGCCACGATGGTGCTGGTGCAGAGCGTGCTGGCGGGTCACGACCCCAGCGCGTTCGAGGTCCATGTCTTTTGCTATACCGATGAAGGCCTGAAAGCCATCGATACGGGAGGGCGCAATCGCATTCCCAACCTGCACGACATCGGGGATCTGACCGATGCCGATGCGGTGGAATTCATTCGGGGCCGCACTATCGACATTCTTGTGGACCTCAAGGGCCATACCCGGGATGCACGACCGGGCATCCTGAATGGCGGGGCTGCACCGGTGCAGGTGGCCTGGCTCGGCTTTCCGGGAATCAATACCGGCATCGACTGCGATTACATGATCGGCGACCGGATCGTCACCCCCAGCGAGAGCCAGCCCTTCTGGGAAACCCCATTCTGCCGTTTGCCGGAGAGCTACCAGCCGAATGACGGCTTGCACCGTGCCCTGCCCCCGCCGACGGATCGTGCCGCGCTGGGCCTGCCTGAAGACCGGGTGATCCTGGCCTCCTTCAACAACCAGCGAAAAATCTCTCCGCGCACCGTCGCGCTATGGATGGAGATCCTGAGGGGAGCGCCCGACAGCATTCTCTGGATGGCAGCAGAAGGGGAAGACGCGCGCCAGAACATGCGCTCCGCCATGGCAGACCGGGGCATCGATCCGTCGCGGGTGGTGTTTGCGGATATCATTCCCTATGCCGCCCATATTGCCCGCCTCCAGTCTGCGGATCTCGGCCTGGACACCTTTCCCTGTAACGGACATACGACGACCTCCGACAAGCTCTGGGCCGGCCTGCCGCTGGTCACGCTGAAGGGCCGAAATTTTGCCGGCCGTGTCTCGGAAAGTCTCCTGCGGGCGGTGAACCTGCCGGAACTGGTCACCGGGGATGACACCGCCTATGTGGCGCTGAATGTCCGCCTGGCGACCGACGCGGCTTTCCGACGGGAGATGCGCACCCGGCTGGCCGCCGCGCGCAACAGCGCACCGCTCTTCGATACGGAGCGGTTCGCCCGCCACCTCGAGGATGCCTACCGAACGATGATCGACCGGGCCCGCGCCGGTAACCCCCCTGAACCTTTCGACGTTCCGGCGCGCCCGCAGCGCACGGCCCCTTTTCGTCCATGATCCAGGAGATTAGAATGCAATCCGTAACCGGTTCTTCTGCCGCCGAGACCGCCATGCCCAATGCTGCCCCCTTTCCCGATCGTGACACGATTGCAGAAAAACTCGGCCTTCTGGGCGAGCAGGAGCAATCCTACCTGCGTCTTGTCATGGAAAATGCCAAGCAGGACGAAAACCTGACGGCGGGCATCGAATTCTATCTCGAAGCCGCCACCAGATCCCGCTTCCTGCACACGATCAAGCTGGAAAAGGCAGGCGAATGGCTGGGGCTCCATGCGCCGGCCCGTCTCCAGATTCGCCTGCATGAAATTGCCAAGTCCAGCCACCATCCTGCTTTCTCGGCCTTCCGGACCGGGCTTTCACGGTCGGGGGGCCTGCAGCGCGCCTATCCGGAAGCGCGCTAGGCCTTGCCGTTACATCGTCAGGCGGGGCATGTTGGTGGCCCGCTTGAAAAGCTCGTTCAGGCTGGCGGAAATATCGGAATTCATATCCACATGCTCGTAGAGATTGGGTGAGGCGCAGGCCTGCAATGCCGGCCCGATCCGCTGGTCGAACGGCCGGACCCAGTTGACGTAATTGTCGTTCGTGGTGATCGGCAGGTAGGTGGTGTGCAGAACGGCCACCACGACCCCGCGGTTTTTCAAACGCTGGCACTCATTGACATCGACCGGCTGAACGCAGCGCCCATACTGGAAAACCCCGGTGCATTGCGACGCGGTGGATTGCATGTCAACGACCCCATCCGTCACCAGCAACATCACCTGGCGCGGATTGTTGACACCGGTACCGGTCCCCGACGGCGGAATCTGCTGGTTCAGCAGCTGGATCGCCTTGTTGATGTAACCGACGGCATAGGCGTTGTAATTGTGCTTTGGCATGATCATCAGCTGAACGGATCCGGCGGACCTGCGGAAGGCATCCATGTCCTGGGTCATGGGCTGCAGCAAACTGAGCGGATTGGCCACGGAATCGTCGGCCCGGGCCCCCAGGCTGTAGAGACTGAGCTTGTAGAGACCTTTCTGCGTGATGTTGTTGGTGATCATGTCCGCAAGCTTGGTCATCGCAGCGCTCACCACGTCGATGCGGAGCTTGACGCCCAGGGTCTTGACCCGCGGCAGGTTGTTCATCGTGTTGGAAAGATCATGGCAGGCAAAGGCGCAGCCGATCTTGGCCTGCATCTTGTCCACATCGGACTGCGAGGCACCGATCCCCATGGAGGGCGAATTATCCACCAGCACATTGACGTTGTAATACTCGCCGACATTGAATTCGGCCTTGGCCTCCCCGCTGATCTGCAGTGTATTCACGCCGATCATCTGCATGAAGTTGGTCGGGAACTGCATGCGATAGCTGACCAGAGACGAAATGGTCAGTCCGTTCCTCTGCACATCGGCGGACGCGGCAACATTCAGATCGGGCGCAACGACCTCCTTGTTGCCTTCGAAAAAGGCCTGCGCTTCCCGGTCCCAGTTCGACTTGTCCCTCCCGTTCGTGCTGTTGATATAGGCTTTGGACTGGGTGTTGATGGCCGCAAGCGCCGCTGCATCCGCCACCTGGTCCATCTTTGTCTTTGCCTCGTAGGCGTTCCACAGATCCACGGACATGCCGACCAGAATAGTGGCCGGAAACATCAGCAGCGCTGTCGTGGCCGCGAAATTGCCGGCCTTGTTGTTCAGAAATCGTGTCGATACGGTGTACAGGGTCTTAAAATACATGGCTCTTCCCATTAATTCCGGGGTGGGCGTGCCATGATGGTATATATAGGTAATTCTTATTGATAATTAATTCACATACGCAAATTGTTTCATTTCTTATATTAGTACGCGATACACATATTCTCCCGATTTGAAACGGAAAACGTCCCTGAAATACTATCTATGGGAGTATGAAGCGGGGCATTCCTTGCAAAAATAGCAATTTAAGCTTCGAGTCCGTTCATCGGCCCGGCGCTGCGCGAAAGACATCGTCGAAAAGCCTTAACCCTGTTCAGGGCAGTGCAAAGGGAAGCGCCACCGACACGGTCACGATCGGCCCCATGGGGAAAAACCGGTCGAAACGGCCGAGATCGGGAGCGTAGACACTGGAGATCGTCCCGTCGAGATAAAGCGCATCGGGACAGTCCAGCCGATCCCGGAAGAGCACGGCCATGTCATAAAATCGGGTCGAACTTTCGCTGATCACGAACCAGACATGCCCCTGCCGGTCGACGCCGACGCCATTGCGAATTTTCAGGCTGTCGCTGTCCGGCAGGAACTTGGGATGGACCTTGCCGCGGATCACCAGCATGGGGCCGGACTGGGTGGCGAAATCCATCTGCTCCTGCCGTCGCACGAAGACATCGGTGGCTTCGACGCCGGCTTTCCCGTTTTTCAGAAAGAAGACCCCGTTTGGCTTCAGGTGAAAATTGCCCCACCCGTCCCGCGTATTGGCCTCTTTCAGAACCTTCCCCTGCTCCACATACAGCCCGACGGGCGAGAGGTCGTCCTCGTACATACCGCCATTCATGGCAAAGACTGGAAGCCGGCCCTTTGCCATCATGGTGCGGAACAGGGGATCGAAAAAGCCGTAAGGCTTGCCGTCGCTGTTGCGATTATGCAGGTCGATCTGCGCCCGGGCCGGATCGAAACCGCAGGTGACATAGCTGGTGCCCGCCTGTTCCAAGCGCCGGCAGCCCGGCTGGAAAGCATCGGCGAAGGAGGACGATCCGGTCAAACACAGCAGGAAGACGACGAGAAGCAAACGCATGGGGTGGTGTCCGTTGACGACAGGCAGACCCTGTCACCGCTTTAAGGCAGCCATATGAAATTGCAGCTGGTCTTCGCAATAGCGATATCCGGCCCCGACCGGGCAGGCGTTTCGGGCAAGACATCCCCTCAGCAGGCAGTCCTCTCCCGCAGACCGCGCCAGGTGGCCCCGGCAGGCCGAATAGCGAAATCCATCCGCACCGATCGCTTCGGCGGGACAGGTGTGCAGACAGGGCTTCTCCGCGCAGGTTTCACAAGGATGCGCGCCTTCCGGCTGCGAGGCGGCGAAATCGTCTGGGGCCTCGGTGAAGGCCAGCGCGCCCCGGTAACCGTGCCAGAGGCCGTAGATCGGATGGATAAGGATGCCGAGCGGCGATGCTCGGAGGCCCTCGGCGCGCATCGCCCATTGCTGGAACGGCTGCCACGGTGGATCGGAGGGAAAGTAGGCCGTCGCCCCGGAGGCGGCCGCGATCGGCGCAATAACCGCCTTCGACCAGTCATCGAGCGGATGTTCGGAGGTGCAGGCAAGATCCGTGCGGCGCCAGGCTGAAAAAGGCTCCCACAAAGAACTGCCGGCATGGCCGACAAGAATCAGGGCGCGGGCGGGGCCTGCGGGCAACTGGGGGCCATCCCCGGAAAAGGAAAGCGCACCGCGCAGCATGAGCCCGTGCGGCTGTAACGCCGCACGGATTGTCCGGATTGTCCCGGAGCCGCTCACCGCGGCCCCTTATATTCATAGTGCGGACGCCAGACTTCTTTCTGGATGAGATCGGCGACCCGCTTGGATCCGCCTTGCTCCCTGGCGGGATCGGGCTCTCTTCAGGAGAAGGCGTCCGGCATGGAGTTCTTGCGCTTGGCAATGAATTCCAGCAGGGCCTCGTCGATGGCGGGATCGAGATGCGGCGCCTCGTAGCTCTCCAGCCAGCTGCGGCAAAGGGCGTTGGCACGCTCTTCGATGCGCTTGGCCCCTTCCACTTCCCACTGCTCGAACGAGTTGTTGTCGGCGAGCGGCGAACGGTAGAAGGCGGACTGGAAGTTCGCCTGGGTATGGGCGCAACCGAGATAATGGCTGCCCGGGCCCACTTCGCGGATCGCGTCCATGGCCTGTGCCTCGACCGAGAGGTCGACGCCCTGGGCCATCTTCTGCATCATGCCGAGCTGGTCCTGATCGATCATGAACTTCTCGTAGGACGAGACCAGACCGCCTTCCAGCCAGCCGGCGGAATGCAGCGCGAAGTTCGTGCCGGCGAGCAGCGTCATGTTGAGGGTCGCAGCCGATTCGTGCGCGGCCTGTGCGTCCGGAACCTTGGAGCCGCAGAGCGAACCGCCCGTACGGAACGGCAGGCCGAGACGGCGGGCGAGCTGAGCGGCGCCGTAGGAAACGAGCGACGGCTCCGGCGTACCGAAGGTCGGTGCACCCGACTGCATCGAGATCGAGGCGGCGAAGGTGCCGAACAGCACCGGGGCACCCTTGCGGATCAGCTGCGTGAAGGCGGCACCGGCCAGCACTTCGGCCAGAATCTGCGTCAGCGTGCCGACCACCGTCACCGGGCTCATGGCGCCCGAGAGGATGAAGGGCGAGAGAACGCAGGCCTGGTTGTGACGGGCATAGACCTTGGCCGCGCCGAGCATGGTCTCGTCGAAGACCATCGGCGAGTTGGCGTTGATGAGGTTGACCGTAACGGTGTTGTTCTCGACGAAATCGTCACCGAACAGGATCTTGCACATGGCGATCGTGTCTTCGGCGCGTTCCGGCGCGGTGACCGAGCCCATGAACGGCTTGTCGCTGTACTTGATGTGCGAATAAACCATGTCCAGGTGACGCTTGTTGACCGGAACGTCGACCGGCTCGCAAACCGTACCGCCCGAATGGTGCAGCGAAGGCGCCATGTAGGTGAGCTTCACGAAGTTGCGGAAGTCTTCGATGGTCGCATAACGGCGATTGCCTTCGAGGTCGCGCACGAAGGGAGGGCCATAGACCGGAGCGAAGACGGTTGCGTTGCCGCCGATCTGCACGTTGCGCATCGGGTTGCGCGCGTGCTGGGTGAAAACGGACGGCGCCGTCTTCAAAAGCTCGCGGCAGAGGCCCTTCGGGAAGTGTACGCGCTCGCCACGAACATCCGCACCGGCTTCCTTCCAGAGCGCCAGCGCTTCCGCATCGTCGCGGAACTCGATGCCGACTTCCTCGAGAACGGTATCGGCATTGCGCTCGATGAGCGTCAGGCCTTCCTCGTCCAGCACTTCATAGACGGGGATCTTGCGCTGGATGTAGGGCATGGACGGGCCCGGCCCACCGCCCGTGCGCGATGCACGGCGTGCGGCGGCACCGCGGCCTTCGTTGCGGCCACGGCGGGGGGCGGCCTCGGCGGCGGCTCCCGTATTCTCAATCGTATCGCTCATACTGATTCCTCAAAGCTTGCGCGGATGCGCGACATCGCAAGGCGCGGAAAGCACCCTCTTGATGACGCACATGCTATCGGAATTCGCATTTGGAACATTCCTTAATGCGCCACCGATTTCTCTACTCCAGACATCGGACGCTGTGAACGACATTTGCGGCAGGGTGACGAAAAGAATGAGCCCTGTCGATGCGGGTCGCTTTTGCCGTCGGCAACGTCGCTAACGAAAAGGGTTTTGCGCCATGTCGGTTCTAGTGTTGATGTCAAAGGAATACGAGGACGGAATCGCATCCGCATCGCTTTGGCCTGCAAGCCTCGCACCGGCTCGTGCAGGAATGCTTGAGCTTCACCTAGGGGGTTCAGGTCATTCGCCGCAAGCCGGAACGGAAACGGTTTCCCCTTAACTCTTCTTTGCTGTATCAGGTCTATCTGGTATGGCTATCGCATCGCTCTTAACTGGGAAGCAAAACATGTCCGACGACGAAATCATTCTCGCAGACCTCTCTGACGACGAACTCGTGCAGCAGATGCACGATGACCTTTACGACGGTCTGAAGGAAGAAATCGAAGAAGCCACCAACATTCTTCTGGAACGCGGCTGGGCTCCTTACGACATCCTGACCCAGGCTCTCGTCGAAGGCATGCGCATCGTCGGCATCGACTTCCGCGATGGCATTCTCTTCGTTCCGGAAGTTCTGCTGTCCGCCAATGCGATGAAGGCCGGCATGTCGATCCTGCGTCCGCTGCTCGCCGCCACCGGCGCGCCGAAGCTCGGCAAGATGGTTATCGGCACCGTGAAGGGCGACATTCACGACATCGGCAAGAACCTCGTCGGCATGATGATGGAAGGCGCCGGTTTCGACGTGATCGACCTCGGCATCAACAACCCGGTCGAGAACTATCTCGATGCGCTGGAGCGTGAGAAGCCGGATATCCTCGGCATGTCCGCCCTGCTGACCACCACCATGCCCTACATGAAGGTCGTCATCGACACCATGAAGGAAAAGGGCCTGCGCGACGATTACGTCGTTCTGGTCGGCGGCGCGCCGCTCAATGAAGAATTCGGCAAGGCCATCGGCGCCGACGCCTACTGCCGCGACGCCGCTGTTGCCGTGGAAACCGCCAAGGACTTCATCAAGCGCAAGCACAACCAGATGAGCGCCTGAGCCTTGCGGCCCCAGAAGCATTGAAAAAGCGGCCGTGCGGAAACGTACGGCCGCTTTTTCATGGGAGGATGGGCCGCTTATTCAGCGGCGTTGGCCACACTGTTGCCGGCGGACTGGGTGGCATTCACGGTGTTGGCCGCATCCTTGCCCGCACCGCGGATCGTATTGGCGCAGGAAGAAAGCAAGACCAGCGCCACGAGCACCGAACCGAATTTTACCATATTGCTGTTGATCATCACTTCAAGGTCCTTCGCGTCATGGAAACAAAGCTCATGAAGCCGGAAAAGTCCGCTTCCCCTGACGAACGCATGACAGGTGAAAAGGTTCACGTGATTGCCTGTGGCGCGATCGCGCGGGAGATTCTGGCCATCGCCAAGCTCAACCGGCTCGACCATCTGGAGCTCGCCTGCCTGCCCGCCATATGGCATGCCCATCCGGAGAAGATCGCGCCCGGCGTCCGCGAGGCCATTGCCGAAGCGCGGCAGGGCGGCGCGTCCCGCATATTCATCGCCTATGCCGATTGCGGCACGGGTGGCGCGCTCGACCGGGTCATTGCGGAGGAAGGCGTGGAACGGCTTTCCGGTCCGCACTGCTATTCCTTCTTTGCCGGCAACGACGCCTTCGCGGAAACGTGGGAAAGCGACATTACGGCCTTTTTCCTGACCGACTTTCTCGCCCGCCAGTTCGAAGCCTTCGTCATCGAGCCCCTCGGTCTGGACCGACATCCCGAGCTGAAAGAGATGTATTTCTCCAACTATACCAAGCTGATCTATCTCTCGCAGCTCGAAGACCCCGCCCTGCAGGAGAAGGCAAAGGTCGCAGCCGCCTATCTCGGCGTCGAATACGAGTATCGCTTTACCGGCTACGGAGATCTCGCGACCGAGCTTCTCGCCGCCGCTCGGGGCTAACGCTCGCCACCCCGGCATTTTAACGCTTCCTTGACCAGACCTTTCGAAAAGAGCCGCGCCGAATGACGCCTGTTAAGCCGACAGGAAGGGAATGGCGTCCAGAATGGTTCATGAACGGAACTTGAGGCGGATGTCATGTCTGAATGCGATGCGCCACTTGCGATTGATCCTGGATCAACCTTCCTGCCAGGCTGCCCGGAACGGGAAAGCCTGGCCGATATACTGGACCACCTCAGCCATTCGCAGAGCAGCCACCTCACCCTCCGCGAGGTGACCGAAGCCTTCGGCGAAAAATCAGCCGGCGCGTCGCTGGCCGTCTTTGCCATTCCCAATCTCATGCCCCTGCCCCCGGGTTCCACGCTGATTTTCGGCCTCCCCCTTCTGTTTGTCTCCTGGCAGATGGCCATGCGCTCGGGCCAGGCCCTCACCTTTCCGGAGCGGCTCGCCAACTGCCGGATCGAACGCGCGACCTTCGCAGCCTTCGCAGCGCGGGCAATCCCCTACCTGCGCATGATGGAGCGCTGGCTGAAACCCCGCCTCGCCTTCACCGGCAGGCGCCTGGCAGAGCGGCTGCTCGGGCTCTTTGCCCTCCTTCTTGCGACGGTCGTTTTCCTGCCGATCCCGCTCGGAAACTGGCTGCCCGCCTTCGCATTGGCGATCATTGGCCTGACGCTTTCCGCTCGCGACGGGCTTGGACTGATCGCCGGCGTCTGTATCGGTGTATTCTCGATTTTCTTCGTGGCAGGCACGGTTCTCGCGACTGGGGCTGCCATCGCCTATATTCTGTGAGCTGTTTTCAATGAACGATCCCGTTTCCGACGTACCCGTCATCCTGTTCATGACCGCAGGCGGGTTTAACCCGTGGATGATCGCCAATCGTCTGGCCTCCCGCTTTCCGGGAACCCACATCCTGCTGGAACAGCCGGAATCAAAAAGAACACTGTTCCAGCGCCGATTGCAGCGGTTTGGCTGGGCTTCGGCCCTGGGCCAGCTTGCGACGATGATCGTCTCCCGGTTTGGAAAACGCTTCACCCAGCGCCGCGCCGAGGACATCGCTCGCGACCATGGTCTTTCCGGCATTCTCGACGAGCGCATTCCGCTTCACCGCGTCGCGGATCTGAACGACGAGCAAGCCGCGGCGCTCATTGCCCGCCTCAAGCCTGCGGTGGTGGTGACGGTCAGTTGCCGCATTCTCCGGAAAGCGACATTGGCGTCGATTCCCTGCCCCGTCATCAATCTCCACAGCGGCATCAATCCCGCCTATCGCGGCCAGATGGGCGGCTACTGGGCGCTCGTGTCGGACGACCGGCAGAACTTCGGCGCAACCGTCCACCTGGTGGACTCCGGAGTGGATACCGGACCGATCCTCTATCAGACAAGAACAAGCCCGACCCGTTCCGACAGCATGTGGACCTATCCCACTCTACTCACTGCCATATCAGCGGATGCGGTCGAAAATGCCGTACGGGATGTACTGGGCGGCAGCCTGCGACCGCTGCAGCCCGAAGGCCCTTCCAAACACTGGTTCAACGTGACCGTCTGGACCTGGCTTTTCAACGGATTGACAAAAGGCATCTGGTGAGGCCTTTGCCAGCCGGCTGAGGGCAAACGTCGCAATAAGGGCATTGCGACAATTATTTCAGCAAGCGTCGTTTTTCATGTGGGCCGCGTCGTCGGAAGCGAAGTCCGGCGTCCGGGACCCGTGCATTGTGTGCCCCGAGAGCAGGAGAAATGGAATGGCGGACCGCATCATCGTCTACTGGCGCGACATCCCCGCGCAAGTCATCGTCAAGAAGGGCCGGACCACGGCCAAGCGCGAACTTTCCCTGCGCTTTACGGAGGCGATCGACATGTGCGCCATGCGCACCGGCGCCGCCGAAACCGACGACTATCTCGCCGAGTGGCGCAAGGCCGATCCCGTGTCCGTTTCCGACGATCTGGAAGCGGAAGCGGACAAGGCCGCTGCGGAGCTCGAAGCCGCCTATGACAAGGAGCGACTGGTTGCCCTCGTCAAGGCTGGCGGCCGCGAACAGCCATAACCCCAAGGACACACGAAACCCATGGCAAAGATTCCCGCATCCATCGAAGTCGCCCCGAAGCAGGCGATCGAATCCGCTGACCTGCCCGGCCTGTTCCCGGCCGGCAGCCGCGTCTACATCACCGATATCGGCACCGACCCGACCGACGTTCTGGTCCAGGCTGCGGTGCGGGTTGCCAAGCTCGGTTACAAGCCGGTGCCGCATTTCGCTTCCCGTCGCCTGACCAGCAAGGCAGCGCTTGAGGATCGCGTGAAGCGCACCGTTGGCGAAGCCGGCGTCACCGACGTGCTGATCATCGGCGGCGGCCTGGAAAAGCCGGCCGGCGATTTCGGCTCCACGATGGAAGTTCTGGAAACCGGTTTCTTCGAAGGCAATGGCATCACCCATATCGGCGTGGCCGGCCATCCGGAAGGCAGCCCCGATTTCACCGAAGCAACCGCGGTCGAAGCCCTGAAGCAGAAGCAGGCCTGGGCGGCCAAGACCGGCGTGAACGTACGCATCGTCACCCAGTTCGGCTTCGACTCCAAGAAGTTCATCACCTGGGCCGAAGGCCTGAAGGCGCATGGCATCGATCTGCCGGTTCACCTCGGCGTATCCGGCCCGGCCAAGATCACGACGCTGATCAAGTTTGCGGCCATGTGCGGCGTCGGCAACTCGATTTCCTTCCTGAAGAAGAACGCCCTGTCCGTCACGGCCATGGCGCTCGGCCATAACCCGGAAGACATTGTCGGACCGATCGAAAAGCACTTCCAGGCCAACCCGGCCGGCCCCATCCAGCAAATTCACATCTTCCCCTTCGGCGGCCTGAAAAAATCGTCCGAATGGCTTGTGGATCGCGGCTCTTGGAGTAAGAACTCTGAGCAGCATTCCGCAATGGCAGCCTCTCACTAAGGATCAGACTGAAATGACGCGCACTATCGTTGCTTCCGCCACTCGCGAAATCGTCATCGGCTTCGACCAGCCGTTCTGCGTTATCGGCGAGCGCATCAACCCGACCGGTCGCAAGAAGCTGGCTGCCGAAATGATCGAAGGCAACTTCGAAACGGTCAAGAAGGACGCGCTGGAACAGGTTGCCGCCGGCGCCACCATGCTCGACGTCAATGCAGGCGTGACCTCGGTCAATCCGAACGAAACCGAGCCGGCGCTGCTGGTCAAGACCCTTGAGATCGTCCAGGGTCTGGTCGACGTGCCGCTCGCCATCGACAGCTCGGTGACGGCTGCCATCGAAGCGGCCCTCAAGGTTGCCAAGGGCCGTCCGCTGGTCAACTCGGTTACCGGCGAAGAAGAGAAGCTGGAAGCCATCCTGCCGCTCTGCGCCAAGTACAACGTGCCGGTCGTGGCCATCTCCAACGACGAAACCGGCATCTCCATGGATCCGGACGTCCGCTTCGCGGTCGCCAAGAAGATCGTCGAGCGCGCGGCCGATTACGGCATCAAGTCGCATGACATCGTCGTCGACCCGCTCGTCATGCCGATCGGCGCTCTTGGCGATGCCGGCCGCCAGGTGTTCGCCCTGCTGCGCCGCCTGCGCGAAGAGCTGAAGGTGAACACCACCTGCGGTCTGTCGAACATCTCCTTCGGTCTCCCGCACCGCCACGGCATCAATGCCGGCTTCATCCCGATGGTCATCGGCGCCGGCATGACCTCGGCGATCATGAACCCCTGCCGTCCGCAGGAAATGGAAGCCGTCCGCGCTGCCAACGTTCTGAACGGCACCGACCCGAACTGCTCCAACTGGATCATGACCTATCGCGATCACGCTCCGGCTGCTGCCGGTGCAGCTCCCGCTGCATCCGCAGCCCCGGCTGCCGCCGGTGGCCGCCGCGGTGGCCGCGCCGCCCGCGCCGGCGCCGGTGCGAAGGCGGAGTAATCCACAAGAACGCGCCGTGCCGTACCGCCCCCTCACCCGGCGCATGCGCGCCACCCTCTCCCCGCTGGGGAGAGGAGGGAGTTTGCGGAGACGGCTGCAAGTCTCTTCTCCCCACCGGGGAGAAGGTGCCGGCAGGCGGATGAGGGGGCGACCCCGCACTCTCCCGTCTCATTCAGGACAATACAGACCACCCTTTTCACCGAGGGTGGTCTTCGCATGTCGGAAATAAACAATTGTCAATTCCGCCAAGACTGCAATATCGCATCCGGCTCCGGGCCAATCGTGGCCTGGCGGAATGACGGGAAGTACGGAACAGCGAAATGACCGATACCGCAGAAAAAGACGCTCTGGTTCTCTTCATGCCCTCCGGCAAGCGTGGCCGGTTCCCCGTGGGAACGCCCGTTCTGGATGCAGCCCGACAATTGGGCGTCTATGTGGAAAGCGTCTGCGGTGGACGCGCCACCTGTGGCCGGTGCCAGATCACCGTGCAGGAAGGCAATTTCGCCAAGCACCAGATCGTGTCTTCCAACGACCACATCTCGCCGATCGGCCCGAAGGAAGAGCGCTATGACCGCGTGCGCGGCCTGCCCGAGGGGCGCCGCCTCTCCTGCTCCGCCCAGATTCTCGGCGATCTCGTGGTCGACGTGCCGCAGGATACGGTCGTCAATGCGCAGGTCGTGCGAAAGGCCGCGACCGACCGCGTCATCGAACGCAACGCTGCCGTCCAGCTCTGCTTCGTGGAAGTGGAAGAGCCGGATATGCACAAGCCGCTCGGCGATCTCGACCGTCTGAAGGCCGTTCTGGAAAAGGACTGGGGCTGGAAGGATCTGCTGATCGCGCCGCACCTGATCCCGCAGGTGCAGTCGATCCTGCGCAAGGGCGAATGGGGCGTCACCGCCGCCATCCACCGCGACATGGACTCGTCCCGCCCCTTCATCGTCGGGCTCTGGCCCGGCCTGAAGAACGAAGCCTATGGCATTGCCTGCGATATCGGCTCCACCACCATCGCCATGCATCTGGTCTCGCTGCTGTCGGGCCGGATCGTCGGCTCCTCCGGCACGTCCAACCCGCAGATCCGCTTCGGCGAAGACCTGATGAGCCGCGTCTCCTACGTGATGATGAACCCGGATGGCCGGGAAGCCATGACGAAGGCCGTGCGCGAGGCCGTCAACGACCTGATCGGCAAGGTCTGCGAGGAAGGCGGCGTCAACCGGCATGACATTCTCGATTCGGTCTTCGTGGCCAACCCAATCATGCACCACCTCTTCCTCGGCATCGATCCGACGGAACTGGGTCAGGCACCTTTTGCGCTGGCCGTTTCCGGCGCGCTGCAATACTGGGCGCATGACATCGAGCTCGACGTGAACCGGGGCGCACGCGTCTACATGCTGCCCTGCATCGCCGGCCATGTGGGCGCAGATGCGGCAGGCGCGACACTTTCCGAAGGCCCCTACCGCCAGGACGAGATGATGCTGCTTGTCGATGTCGGCACCAACGCGGAAATCATCCTCGGCAATTCGAGCCGCGTGGTGGCCGCCTCCTCCCCGACCGGCCCGGCCTTCGAAGGGGCCGAAATTTCCTCCGGCCAGCGCGCCGCGCCGGGCGCCATCGAGCGCGTCCGCATCGATCCCGTCACGCTGGAACCGCGCTTCCGCGTCATTGGCGTCGACAAGTGGTCGGATGAAGAGGGCTTCGAGGAAGCCGTGGGCGCCGTCGGCGTCACCGGTATCTGCGGCTCGGCCATCATCGAGGTGGTTGCCGAAATGTATCTCTCGGGCGTGATCTCCGAAGACGGCATGATCGACGGCGGAATGGCGGAAAAAAGCCATCGCATCATCCCGAACGGTCGCACCTTCTCCTACCTTCTGCGCGATGGCGAACCCCGCATCACCGTGACGCAGAACGACGTGCGGGCGATCCAGCTCGCCAAGGCCGCGCTCTATGCGGGCATCAAGCTGCTGATGGAAAAGCAGGGCGTCGAAACCGTCGATACGATCCGCTTCGCCGGCGCCTTCGGCTCCTTCATCGATCCGAAATACGCCATGGTCCTCGGCCTGATCCCGGATTGCGACCTCACCAAGGTAAAGGCCGTGGGCAATGCGGCCGGCACCGGGGCGCTGATGGCGCTGCTCAACCGCGACCATCGTCGCGAGATCGAGGAAACCGTCACCCGCATCGAGAAGATCGAAACGGCGCTGGAGCCCAACTTCCAGCAGCTCTTCGTCAATGCTATGGCCATGCCGAACAAGGTGGATGCCTTCCCCAATCTGGCGAGCGTCGTCACCCTGCCCGAGCGCAAGGTGCTGGCGGACGACGGAGGCGAAGGCGGCGGCCGCCGCCGCCGCAGAAACCGGGATTGATACGTCTTTCGCGCAGGCGTCAGATTTGAACCCAGCCCATCCCGCTCTCAGGTGGGATGGGCTTTGTTGTTCTTGAAACAGACGCGGTCCATTGCCGTCATGCGCGGGCTTGCCCGTGCCTCTGCTTCCTTTTCATTTGAAAATACGGCTGCAAATCCCCGGCACGAGGCCGAGGATGACGGCTAAGGCCGGCCTATCCGCTGCTCATCTATTCTGCAGAGCGCACCGAGCGGCTGGAATGCGGCGACCCGCAACGAACCCCTACGCCGCCTTCGGCAAGTCGTCGAAGAAATGGCGGATGCTGTCGGCCACCGCAGTGACCGGGCCGGAGGCTCGCGTGTTAGAGGTGATGAGGCGGATATCGAACAGGCCCAGCTCAGGCAGGCCATCCTTCTCGCTGAGCGCCTTCATGTCATCCGTAAGATTGGCACGCGGCAGCGGCGCGATGGCGAGGTCGGACACGACGGCGGCGCGCTGCGCCATGGTATGGCTCGAGAGATAGGCAATGCGATAGGCGCGCTTCTGTTTTTCCAGCGCCTGCAGGGCTTCCGCCCGCCAGATGCAGCCATCTTCCCAGATGGAGATTGGAAGCGGATCGCGCAGATGCGCCGTCCCGCATTTGGCTCCGGCCCAGACAAGGCGGTCGCGCAGGATGAGTTCTCCCCGCTCCTGGTGAGCGGCCTTCGAACAGTTGATCAGCGCCAGATCGAGCCGCTGCTCGTCCACCCGTGCGATCAGCCGGGAGCTCATGTCGATGGTGACATCCACCATGATGCCCGGATGCGTATCGGCAAACCGCTTGAGAACGGCTGGCAGCAGGCGTTCGCCGATATCCTCCGGCGCGCCAAGCCGGACGACGCCCCGCATGTCGGGCATGATGAACCGGGACACGGCCTCGTTGGAGAGCGCAATCATGCGTCGCGCATAGCCAAGCAGCGTTTCGCCCCCTTCCGTCAGGCTCACCGATCGCGCGTCGCGGAGGAAAAGCACCGTCCCCAGCTGGTCCTCCAGCTTCTTCACCTGCATCGAAACGGCCGATGGCGTGCGAAACACTACCTCGGCGGCCGTCGAGAAGTTGCCGGTCTCGGCAATGGCAACAAAGGTGCGCAACACATCGAGATCGAGCAGCGGCAAGGGCTGGCGGAACGACACGGTCATGGTTTTATCTTTCAGTTTTTTTGAATTCAAAAACTCCATCTGTTCGATATTCTGATCGCCGAATCCCTTCTGGGTCAATCCCGGGATTTGTCTCAAGGACAAGTTTTCCGCGAATCGCCGCTTCCGCAAAGATCACATATTCTGATTGATATGATCAAAAACATTCTCTGGATTGATCATTAAACCCGGCGCATAGTGAGGATGACGAACGATCCTCCCAAGCGTTCGATAGCGAAAGGATACCGACATGACCACCATCTCCCCCGCTTCACGGCGGCGGGCAATGCCCGCTCTTGACCTTTTTTCCGGCACCCTTGAGGGCCTTTCTAGCCTGTTGGCGAGACCGCTCGCCCTTCTTGAAAAAGCATGGGCTCTGTCCCGCATGAGACAGGCTGATCAGCTTCCGGACCATATCCTGAAGGACATAGGCTGGCCTGCAGCGGAGCAGGACCGAAAGTGAACAACGGTCAATTTGCGACAGCGAAAAAGGGCGGGGCAGCGGCATGTTCCCGGTCGGCCCCGCCCTGCCTGCCATTTCGGGAAAACTTGGTAAATTTACTTATGTGAAGGGTTTTTATCGGCCTACCTGAAAGTGTAGTGCACAACCACCCACAAAGAAATCTACGGCTCATGTCGCAAATATTTTGCGAATGTCGCCTTTAGTCCCCCCTTCCGCGAAATGCTGCGTCAGTGTAAATGTCGTTTTTGAGCAATAGGCGATGCGGCATGGCATGATGTCCGCCGCCCTGCCCGAAAGCCGACCTTGCCTGCCACGCCCACGATACGGGGACCTGGCCGGGATGTGCGACACGCATTTTCACCTCTCTGCGGGAGTTCAGGTCATGAACAAGGCACAGACCAAGAAGCGCTCGATCGTCTTCTTCCTCGTACCCCACTTTTCGATGCTTCCCTTCTCGGCGGCCATCGAGACATTGCGTATCGCCAACCGGATGCTGGGTTACCCGGCCTATGTCTGGCGTCTGGCTTCGGTCGACGGGCAAAAGGTCGCTTCCTCCTCGGGCATCAGCATCGAGGTCAACACCTCGCTTGCGGACGAGCGCCGCCATCTGTCAGGCGAAGGCCGTCCCAACATGGCGATTGTCTGTTCGGGTATCTATGTGGAGGAGTTCCACAACAAGTCCGTCTCGGCCTGGCTTCGCGAAGTCTATAACCGCGGCGTATCCGTCGGCAGCCTATGCACGGGCGCCCATGTGCTTGCCCAGGCCGGCCTGCTGAATGGCAAACGGTGCGCGATCCATTGGGAAAACCTGCCCGGCTTTGCGGAAACCTTCCCGCAGGCCGAGGTTTATGCCGACCTCTACGAAATCGACAGCAACATCTATACCTGCGCCGGCGGCACCGCTTCGCTGGACATGATGCTGAACCTGATCAGCCAGGATTTCGGCGAGAATCTCGTCAACCGCGTTTGCGAACAGGCCCTGACCGACCGGGTCCGCAGCGCCCACGACCGCCAGCGCCTGCCGCTGCGCGCGCGCCTCGGCGTGCAGAACTCCAAGGTGCTCTCGATCATCGAGCTGATGGAAAGCAATCTCGCAGAGCCGCTGTCGCTTCTGGAAATTGCCGATCATGCGGGTCTTTCCAGACGCCAGATCGAACGGCTTTTCCGCCAGGAAATGGGCCGGTCCCCTGCCCGCTACTATCTCGAAATCCGGCTTGACCGCGCCCGGCATCTGCTGGTGCAATCCTCCATGCCCGTGGTGGAAGTGGCGGTTGCCTGCGGTTTCGTATCCGCGTCGCACTTCTCGAAGTGCTATCGCGAGCTTTACAACCGCTCGCCCCAGCAGGAACGGGCTGAACGCAAGATCAACATGAATTCCAATCGCACGGGCGTGGTGGTCTGAACCGGTCTCCGCAAGCCGCAAAGAATGCAGAAAGCCGCCGGAAAGGCGGCTTTTTCTTGTGTGGATGCGGATAGCGATCCCTCAGGAGGCTGCGCGTCTGGCGCGCGAGCTCTCGGTCGCCATCAGATAATCCGAATAGACTTGATTGCGGCCGCGGTGCTTTGCCATATACAGGAACTGGTCTGCCGCATTGATGTAGTTGTCGAATGTTTCGAAGCCGGAGATTTCCGCCACGCCGATAGAAACGGTGATCGACAGCTCCTCCTCGTCCGCGACCACCTTCACCGTACCGACGCGGCGGCGCAGTTCGTCGAAATAGGCGGTTGCCTCCGCGGCATCCAGATCCACGACCATGAGGCCGAACTCCTCGCCACCCAGGCGACAGAGAAGATGGCCGGTGCTTTCCACCTCGGCCTTCAGCTTGTTGGCCACGGCCACCAGCACGATATCGCCGATTTCGTGGCCGTAGGTGTCGTTGAGACGCTTGAAGTGATCGATGTCGAGCACGCCGATCGAGAGATGGCGCCCCACCTTCAGACCGCGATGAATGATTTTCGGTCCCTCGGCGAAGAAGTAACGGCGGTTATAGAGGCCGGTGAGGTAATCCGAAGCGGCACTGGCCCGCAGCGCTTGCAACTGGCCGAGCACATCCACATGATGGGCAACGCGGCACTGGAATTCTTCCGGAACGATGGGCATGCGCACGGCGTCAGAAGCGCCGGCGCGGAGGAACAGCAGGCCGTTGAACGTATCTTCCGGCGGATAGAGACCGATGACGGCAAGCTGGTTGCTGGGATGTTGCTTGCGCACCCGCCTGCAAAACTCCGCACCGCTCATGTCGCTCAGCTGTTCGCCGCAGACGACCATGTGATAGGCGGCCTTCTCCAGCATGGCCAATCCGTCCCAGCCGTTGCGGACCTCGTCCACCTGAAACAGCATGCGCCGCAGGGCTTGGGCGACATCGGCAGCGCCCGCCGTTTCCCGCTCCACCAGAAGCACCCGGCGCTTGCGGTTTTCGAGGGCCTGGCGCACGGCGGCAAAAGCCTTCTCCAGCGCCAGTTCATTATCTTTCATGACATAGTCGACCACGTGGCGCTGCATGACTTCCGCGCGGGTTTCCGGGCTGAAGCTGCCGGTGAAGACGACAGTCGGAATATTGTTGGCAAGGGTGAGGTTGAGCACTTCACCGCGCGGAGAACCCGGCAGGTTCAGATCCACCATGGCAAGCGAGAATTGGCGATCACCGGACTTCAGGATATCCTGCACAGCCGAAAGCGTACCGCAATGGACGACCGAAAGCCCCAGCTCGCTCTGGAAGCGGAAGGACAGAACGGAAGTGAACAGACGCGAATCCTCCACCAGAAGGATCGTCTGTTGTCCGGCAATTATCGGTTGGCCATCGGTCATACTATGATCCGTGTTACACGCGCATTTTCAACCGGCATTCCATTCCTGCCACGTCAGCCGGAGTACGGCTGTCAGAACGAGGAAAGTGCTGCCATTCCCATGATCACAATCTAATGGAGATTGATGAACCAAGGTTTGGCAAACTCTTTCAAACTTAAATAGTTAGTGATTAAAAATGCGCAAATTTACCTTACACAAATGCAATCCGCGAACGCGACCCAGCTCGCCCAAAGACCCGATTCAGGTGCTTTTGGCGTTCCTGATCTGCACGAGCGTGTCGAGATTCTGGTTAACGCGGCAATAGAACTCTTCATCGATGAAAGGACGTAGCATGAAATCGTTTCCGCCGGCCTTGAGGAAGCGCGCCGACAGAAGCCGGTTTGACGAGGAAGAAACCCCAATGATTCTAAGCTGATGGGAACCGGTATTGGCGCGGATCCGTCGGGTGAGCTCGAAGCCGTCGATATCAGGCATGTTGTAATCCGTTACCATCAGGCCGATATCCGGATTGGCTTTAAGAATTTCGAGCGCTTTTGCCCCATTTTCGGCCAGGCTGACGCGGAAATTGTAACGCTTCAGTCGGCTGGACAGAAGAGCGCGCGCGGTCGCGCTGTCATCGACGATCAGCACGTGATGCCGATGGTTGGTAAGGAAACGGCAGACGGATTCCGCCAGCATGTCGACCGCAAAAATGTTATCTTTTAGCACATAATCCACGATGTCCTTGGCCAGGATCTGCTCGCGGGTGCTTTCCTGAAACGTGCCGGTAAAGACGATGGTGGGGATGCTGAGGTCGATCAGATAATCCAGAGCCTCGCCGTTCTCGGCTCCGGGAAGATTGATGTTGGAGATGGCGAGGGAGATCGGCTCCTGCGACTTGTCATAGACCAGCTGCAACTCTTCGAAATTGCGGCAGATGAGAATGTCGATATCGAAAAGCTCCTTCAGGCGCTTGCCGATCATGGAGGTGAAGACGTTGGAATCTTCCGCCAACAGAATGCGCGCATGGTTCAACGACTCGCCGGAATATTGCATTCCAGAAATACCCAGAAAACCCATGGCTTATCCTTATGTAGCGCAATTTTTATTCAACTCGAAATAAGCTAACGAGAACAATTTTCTTAAATGTTAATGCAAAAGCCCCACCAGAAAAATTAGGGGGTATTTCCGGGCGAACGGCCTACTGGATATGGGCCGTGCCGTTCTCGATTTCCACCGTTTCGCCGCCGGCCAGACCGATGCGGTCACCGCTCGGCAGGGTCAGAAAGCAACCGGAAGGACAGACCTCTTCGCTGGCACCGGGATCCAGCGAGACATCCATGCGCCCGGACGGTTCCGAAACCTGAACCACGACCGGTTCCGAACCCGCATTCACCAGTGTGGCCGCGGAGGCTGCCGCGACCGGCAGAAGAAGGGAGAGGCAAATTCCGCAAAGCGTGCTTTTCATCGGCATACCGGCGCGGATTGCGCGCCGCCCCCTGATCGATGGGCTTCGGATGTTGAGGCCCGATACGCTCCTTATATAGCATGACGCAGTGAATGACGCATGAATGCCCCATTCAGGTCCTATTTCTGCACCGTTTTCGTGTCGACGTCGGGCACGTCGGTCTCTGTCCTGCGGCGCAGCGTTTCCCGCAGGATCTTTCCGGTCTCCCCTTCTTCGGTAATGTCCGCAATGCGAGACCCGTCGAGCGTTACCGTCAGATTGCGCTGGGGCATGGGAATGACGATTCCCTTTTCCTTGAAGACTTCCAGAATGCCGATGCGGATATCGTTGCGCACCTGGGTGCCGTTGAAGAGATCCGCCAGATAGAGCCGCAGCTCGAAATCCAGCGAAAAGGGACCGAAGGCCATAAAGGCCACGGACGGTTCCGGATTGTGCAGGACGAGCGAATGATTGTTGGCAAGGTCAAGCAGGATCTGCATGACCTCCTGGGGGTCGCTGTCATAGGACACCGAGACGGGAATTTCCACGCGGCCCAGCCGATTGCGGTGGGTCCAGTTGCCGACGGAGGCATTGATCAGCTCGGAATTGGGAACGATGATCGACTGATGCTGGAAGGTTTCGATTTCCGTTGCGCGAACCGAAATGCGGCGAACGAAGCCTTCGGTCGTTCCCGTCACCACCCAGTCCCCCACCTTGAACGGACGCTCGACGAGAAGGATCAGCCCGGACACGAAATTCGAGACGATGTTCTGCAGGCCGAAACCGATGCCGAGGGACAGGGCGCCCGCCACCAGGGCCAGGCTGGAGAGATCGATGCCCGCCGCCGAAATGCCGATGAGGCCAGCGAGCGCCACGCCGAGATAACCCACCCCCGTCCTGACGGAATTGCGCACCCCCGCATCCATATGACTGCGCGCCATGACATTGCCGTCGAGCCAGCGCTGGAACCACCGGGTACCGAAAAGGCCCAGAATGAAAATCAGCACGCCGCTGATGATCCCGACCAGCGAGATCGAAATATTGCCGATGGTAATTTCCGTGAACAGCCGGTAGGCCCAGAGCTGCAGATCCCGCACCTGGAAGCCCCAGGAAAGCAGGATCAGGGGAATCCCGGTCAAAAGCGCCAGGAGATAAATACCGAATCCTGCCGCAAGGCCCAACTGATCCAGGGCCACCGTATCCAGCTTGAAACGCCGGCGAATATACTGCCCGACCAGCGTTCCGCCGAAGCTGCCCTGCCGCGAGGCGGCCTTGCCGGACAAAATCCCGATATACATCATGACAAGCACGGCGCCGGTCAGCGTGATCTGCGTCGAGACGAAACGCGCAAGGCCAACATATCCGACAAGCGCGGCCAGGATGAGGCCGAGACCCGCCAAACGAAGCGTACCGGCGAGGAACCGCGGCCAGGGCTTTCCGGGCGCATCCACATCTCCATCCTCGGCCAGCGCCGGCCGGGAAAACGTCATGGCGATCAGGATGACCCCGATAATGACCGATGCGATCAGGCTTTTCGCCACCGTCAACACCACCGGCGAGCCCAATGCCACGCTGACGGCGCTCAGGAGATAGTCGAGGCCATTCACGAAGGTCATCGCCACGACCGCCGCGACGATCCAGAATGCTCCGCTGTTCGATACCCGCACCAGCCGCCATGTGGGCTGGAACGGCGAGAAGACCGCATGGCTCAATCGCCATACGAAATAGACGAGCCCGAAGAAACTGAGTGCCCCGGAAAGGATCGGGGCAATATCCGGACGGAGCACATTGAACGTATCCAGGAAGAAATAGCAGGCGCCCAGAAACGATCCCAGCACCATCACCGACAGCAGTGTCGACCAGAAGGCCACCGACAGACGGCTGATATAGGAGGGGTCTGGCTCGTCCGCCCTCCGCCGGATCAGGAAGCCCACCATGCGGTAGCCACCGGACAACAGCACCAGCGCGGAAACCAGCGACAGCATGACCGCGCCGAAGAGCTGAAGTTTCTTGGTCCGCCAGACGAAGTTCAGCCAGCTGGTAATGGCGCGGGTCAGATTGCCGAATTCCGTTGCCAGCGCGGAACTGGCCTCGGCCAGCATGTCGCCATTGAAAACGGATCGACGGGTCAACGTGTCCGTGAACAGCTTGCGACGCATTTCGGTGATATCGTTGGCCAGCGTGGAGGCGTCTTCGGAGAGGTTCTCCGCATCCCCGGTGATGCCGTTGATCCGGCCCCGTTCTTCGGTCAGCCGGTTGCGTTCGGCCGTCACTTCCGCCGCTTCGGGCGGCTGCCCGTCCTTCGGGGGGTCGCCGAGCTCCGTCAGGCGCTTGGCGATTTCCTCCAGCCGGGGCCGAAGATTCACCGTGCTTTTCAGGACGTTCCGGCTGAGATCGTCGACCTTGGCCTTCAGATCTACCAGCCGTGCATCGTCATTGTTGCCCTTGGTGGCAAGGTCGCGCAGGGAAGCCAGCTGGCGCCGCGCCTTTTCGATCGTCTGCGCCAGCTCGGCAAGGGGATCGGTCGCGCTTGGCTGCGCCGGTGCAGAGGCCGGCGGCACAGCCGCTGGCTGTTGGGCGAGAGCCGGACCGGACGGCGAAGCGGACACCAGGACCGCCACCACCCCAAGAAGGCGGAGGATCGTTTTCGGCGAGAACCGAAGCGCAGACATGAAAATTCCCTTTTCCCGGACGCGCAGGCGGCGCGGAACACCAAGACAGGGTTTCTGCTCTAACACAAAGAACGGCATTAGAAAGGCACGTTGCGCCGGCGGCCCTTAAAAACCGGCACCGGGTCTGGAAAGATAGTCCCGCTCCTCTGGCGTCGACTCCCGCATGAGAATGGGATTGCGATGCGGAAAACGCCCAAACTCGCGGATCACCTGACGGTGTCGCTCGGCATAATCGAGATAGAGCGGGATGCCCAGCGCCTCGAAATAGGCCACGGACCGGTCCTGGTCTTCGATCCGCTCGCTATGTTCGAAGGGCAGATAGAAGAAGGGCCGTCTCTCCGCGGCCACCGCCTGGTCGAAACCCTGTTCGACCGCGCGATTGGCGAGAGCCAAGGCAAGACAATCGGTAGCAAAGGCAAGCGGGGTGCCGCGATAGATGTTCCGGGGGAACTGGTCGAAGACGAGAATGGCGGCAAGAGTCGCTTCCGCATCGGAAAGCCAGCGATTGTCACAACGGCGGGCCAGATCCAGATGGAGATCGCGAAATCGGCGGGTAATCTCCTGGTCTATCGCATCGGATTGACGGAACCACTCGTCCCATCCCAGCGCTCCGAACCAGTATTCCAGCACGCCATCGGGATCCATCTCAACCTCGCATCAGAATCGTTTGTTGCAAAACACTCTGTCAGAGGGGGGCGGGTTTCCGCAACCTAGGCATTCTGGGCGGTCAGCGTGCGGATCGCGCTCGTCTGCTGGGGCTTGCCGAAAAGCCACCCCTGCCCCTGTTCGCAACCGACGTCGATCAGGAACCGGCGCTGTTCCTCCGTTTCCACGCCTTCGCAGATCATGGTGATCTGAAGCCCCTCGCACAGCGACCGGACCGACCGGATGATCGCCTTGCTCGAGGCGCTATCGGTCAAGGTCCGCACGAAGAGCTGGTCCAGCTTGAGCTTGTCCAGGGGAAATTTCGAGAGATAGCCGAAAGAGGAATAGCCCGTGCCGAAATCATCGAGGGCGAGCGTGATCCCCAGCGCCTTCAGGGCATGCAGTTTTTCGACCAGATCGCCGGATTGGTCAAGGAAAGTGGATTCGGTGATTTCCAGTTGCAAGCGGCTCGGCGGAAGACCGCTCTTGCGCAAGGCCTCCGAAACGTCGCTCACGAGATCCCCGCGGGTGAATTGCAGCGGAGACACGTTGACCGCGATGGAAATCGGCCTGTCCCAGGTCATCGCATCGGCACAGGCCTTGTGCAGAACCCATTGGCCAAGCTTTTCCACGAAACCGTTCGCTTCGGCAATCTCCACGAAATCGGCCGGCGAAATGTGACCGAGCGCCGGGTGGTTCCACCGCACCAGCGCTTCCACCCCGATCAGGAGGCCATCGACCAGGTTGACCTGCGGCTGATAAGTGACGGAAATTTCGTCTTTTTCCAGCGAGCGCCAGAGTTCCTGCTCCATCTCCCGGAAACGGGCAATCCGGTCCGATGCGGCGGGATCGAAACGGGACCAGCCGGAGCCATTGATGGCGCGGGATGCATCCAGGGCGAATTCCGCATTGTCCAGCAGGGTTTCCGCGGTCTGGGCGGTGCTGCGCGCGGCCGTTGCAAAACCGATATGCAGCCCCACATTCGCGCGGTGGCCGTCGATCAGGAAGGGCACGCCGAGTTCGCGGATGAGTTCGTCCGCGAAACGCTCCGCATCCAGCGCCTCGCGAGAGCCGCGGCGGGCGAGGCAGAAGGAATCTCCCCCCGTCCGCCCGACGAGCAACACGCCCGGATCGATCGTTTCCAGCGTGCGCGCCACCAGCACGAGAAGGGAATCCCCCAGATCGCGGCCGAGCGTGGTGTTGATGGTCTTGAACCGGTGCAGGTTGAGCGAATAGACGGTCATCACGTCCGTCCCGTTCCGGTCCTTGGCCATCTGCTGCAGCAGATGGTCCAGCCTTTCCAGGAATTCCGTCTGGCGGAGGGCACCGGTCAACTGATCGAAGCGGGACATCCGGTCCAGCGTTTCCTGCTGCAGACGCCGTTCGGTGATGTCGCGGGCGGCGAAGCAGATGATGAAGACCACCCCTTCCGGTCGCTCCAGGCGGGAGGGCGTGATCGAATATTCGATGCAACGCAGCCCGTTCTGAAACGTCAGGACGATCTCCCGGTTGAGCGGTGGCACCTCTTCTCCGCCCTTCAGGCGGGCGAACATCGATTGGGCTTCCTTCACCAGGCGGTCCGGGAGAAAACCGGCGATGTCCACCCCGGGGCCAATGCGGCTGCCGGTTCTGAACACCTCCTTCACCCGCCCGTTCATTTCGATCACCGTGCCGGTGTCGTCTGCAATGATGATGGCATCGGAATTATCGTTGATCACCTGCTCGAGAATCTGCCGCGTGTTCCGGTTCTCGATGGTGGCCATGCGCAGAAGCCACCCGCGGATATCGAGTTCCAGCACGGTGCGGGAAAAGGCAACAGCGGCAAGGGCCGTGTGGACGGCGGCAGTCGGGAGATGGATCGCATAGAAGCGGTAAAGCACATAGGCGGCAATTTCAAAGCAGAGAGCGAGACCGCCCAGCGCCAGATACTGGAACGTCAGCCGCCGCGGCCGCCACAGGTAGAACAGCCCGAGCCCCCCCGCCGCCGCGAGCGCCACCAGCCAGGGCGGGACACTTGTCTGAAGGCGTTCCTGCAACAAGGTTTCTGCGGCCAGGATCTGCACCATCGGGCCGGGAATATTTCCATGGACCGGAACCGCAAAATAATCCTTGAGCTCCACCGCCTGCGCGCCGATCAAGACCGATTTCCCGTCGAGCGCCCCGGAAGACAGCTTGCCGTCGAGCAGGGTGGCGATGGAATGGACGGGGACCGTGGCGGGATCGATGGCGAAATCAATGGGAAAACGGTCGGTGCTTTCGCCTTGCTGGCCCGCGAGAAGCAAGGGAAGCGAGGTCACAGGCCCACCGGGTGTGCTGATTGCAAAAGGCATGTCCCGCACCAAACCATCCTCGTTCGGGACGACATTGACCGAGCCAAGCCAGGAATTGGCGGCGAGTTCAGGAATGGGTTCCGAGAGAACCAGCTGTTGCCGGGCGGCTTCGACCCCGCTTTGCTGGAGAAAGGCCGGGAGGATCACACCGCCGCCGGCCTCAGCCAGGGCCTCGGCGAAGCGCTTGTCTTCGTCCGGTGTGGACCGGTTGGAAAAATCGATATCGAAAGCAATGTCGCGAACGCCTGCCTTCGTCAGTTCCTGGATTATCTGGGCGTAGATGGAGCGTGGCCAGGGCCAGACGCCCTCCCGATCCAGGCTCTTCTTGTCGATGGCCAGAAAAGCAATGCTTCCGGTCGCCCGTCGCGGCGCTAGCGCCATGCGGCGCTCGCTCAGTGCGTGATCGACCATGTCGAGGCTGGCAAAGCCATTGAAGGCATAGCCACCCGCCAGGGCCAGTACCAGGCTGATCGCGAGAAGCAGGAGACGCCGGGGCGATCCCGGAAATCGGAGTTTCACAGCCAAGATACCGCGACCCCGTCAGGAACGGCCCATCTAGCGGTCGCTGCCGCTCTTGCCGCCGCCGTTCCCATTGCCCCCGCCCTTGCCGTCATGATTGCCGCTTCCGTCCTCACCCGCTCCACCGTTGCCCTTGCCGCCGTCGTCGCCGGATTCGCTTCCGTCAGAGCTATCTTTACCGGAATTTCCGTCAGAATCCTTCCCTTTTCCTTCGGTCCCGCCCTTGCCGGACGGCTCATGTCCCTTGGCGTCTTTCCCGTCAGATCCCTTACCCTCGGACCCTTTACCGTCCTTGCCACCGGTGCCTTTACCGTCCTTGCCGCCGGTGCCCTTGCCGTCTTTGCCGTCGGTGCCCTTGCCGTCCTTGCCGCCAGTGCCCTTGCCGTCCTTGCCACCGGTGCCCTTGCCGTCCTTGCCGCCAGTGCCCTTGCCGTCCTTGCCGCCAGTGCCCTTGCCGTCCTTGCCGCCGGTGCCCTTGCCGTCCTTGCCGCCAGTGCCCTTGCCGTCTTTGCCGTCGGTGCCCTTGCCGTCCTTGCCACCGGTGCCTTTGCCGTCCTTGCCACCGGTGCCCTTGCCGTCCTTGCCGCCAGTGCCCTTGCCGTCCTTGCCGCCGGTGCCCTTGCCGTCTTTGCCGTCAGTACCCTTGCCGTCCGTACCTTCGGTGCCTTTGCCATCCGTGCCTTCGGTACTCTTGCCGTCCTTGCCGCCGGTGCCTTTTCCTCCGGTGCCCTTGTCACCGGTTCCAGACGGGCCGGTTCCGGTTGCACCGGTGCCTGTGGCGCCCACATCCCCGGTGCCGACATCCGTTCCCGTATCGATGCTCGTGCCCGAAACGCCGGTCGCCGTACCGATCCCGGCGGGCGTGGTCGAGGGCGTGTCTTCCACGGCTGTTTTGGTGACAGTCTTGGGAGAGGGCGTGGTGGTGGTCGTGGTCGCCGGAACAGCAGGCGTGAACGGCTTTGTCGCTACGACCGGTTCGAAATTCGTGTTCGTTCCGGTCAACCGCATCGCGGTCGCCGGGTTACTGTCCACGCTGACCTGCTGGCCAGCCTTCACGCCCGTCCGTTCGCCGGAAAGGGAATCGGTCACCTCAACACGTCCGCGCTCGACACCGACCTTCGCGCCCTTGCCGGTTACGGAAACCGTAAAGACGGTTCCCTTGACCACGGCTGCGAGAAATGGGGTCTGCACGGCCAGATGGGGCTTCTTCTTCGGGTCGATTTCGAGCCTTATCGTGCCGGTTTGCTGCGCGAAATCCGTGTGAATGGCCATGCCCGCCCGCTCATAGACCCCGGCGAGCGTGTTAGGCTGGAAGGTGACGCGATCTTTGGCGCGCTGCAGGACCACCCGTCCCCGCGGTCCCGTGCTGATCCAGCTTTTATCCTTAACCACCATGCCCGGCTTCAAAACGGTCCAGTTTTTCCGGTCTTCGGTGTAATTGGAGGGCTGACTGACCTTCGCTACGATCCAGTCGGCGGCCATGGCGCGCAGGGGAGCTGCAGCAGCCATCAGCGCAACGAGCGACACAAAAAGCGTTTTTCTCATGACATACCCATCATATTTGATGGTTTTAAAATGCAGTTATGCAGATGAAATTGCAGTTAACATAACCACTCAACTATGAGTTAGCCGATCGTCTGAGTGGCATCAGCGTTAACGGGGCGTTGCGATTTCTAGCCCTTGCAAATGTCCGCAAGGGAACAAAGCGGACCGGAGCGGCGTTGGCTTCCGACAACCATGGCGGTTGAGGATACGAGCATGAAAACGCGGGCAAGCTGGAAGGGCAAGCTGACCTTGGGGAAGGCCACCATCGGTCTCTCCCTGCATGCGGCCGCCTCTACCGCCGACCGGGTCATGTTCCACATGCTCAATCGCCGCACCGGCAATCGCCTTTCGCGCGAATTCGTCGACAGCGGGACGGGAAAACCCGTGAAGGACGAAGACGAGGCCAAGGGCTTCGAGATTGCGGACGAGGATTTCATTCTTCTCGACACCGAGGAGGTCGCCGATGCGGCACCGGAAAACGACCACCGCATCGAGGTGGAAGCCGTATTCGACCTGAAGGATTTCGATCGGCTTTTCCTTGACCGGCCCTATTTCCTTCTGCCGACGGATGACGAGACGCGTGCCGACTACATCGCCCTGCGCGATGTGCTGGAAGAAGACCAAACCTGTCTTTTGGCGTCAGGCGTCCTGTTTCGCCGAAACCGGCACCTGATCATCCGCGCCGAAGCGGGCGGGCTGGTCGCATCGACGCTACACTTCACCCGCGATATCCGCTCTTCGGCCGAGGCCTTTGAAGAGATTCCGGAAATTGCCAGTTCTGAGGAAATGCTTGAACTGGCCGGACATATCATTCGTTCGCGAAGCCGCCCCTTCGATCCGGACGACTTCGAAGATCGCTATGATGACGCCCTCAAGGATGTGGTAAAGGCCAAGCTGGCAGGCAAGAAAATCCGCAAGCCGCCGGAGCCCGAGAAGGGCAAGGTCGTTAACCTTCTCGATGCCCTGCGTCAGGGCGCCGGCATGGAGGTTGGCGGAAAGAAGAAACCGCGCTCGAGGAAAAAGGACGCCTCGCGTCCGCATCGGAAAACGGGCTGATCGATGCCCGGTTCTCTCGAGGCTTACCGCGCCAAGCGGAATTTCAAGTCCACCGCAGAGCCACGGGGCCGAAAGGCCAGGCAGACGGGACGGCATTTCTGCATCCAGAAACACGATGCCACCCGCCTTCACTACGATTTCCGGCTGGAAATGGACGGCGTGCTGAAAAGCTGGGCGGTCACCCGGGGGCCGAGCCTCGATCCGGATGACAAGCGGCTGGCGGTTCACGTCGAGGATCATCCCCTCGCCTATGGCGACTTCGAAGGCACCATTCCCAAGGGTGAATATGGCGGCGGTACAGTTCTGCTCTGGGATCGCGGCAGCTGGGAACCTCTCGGCGACGCCCGCAAGGCCTATGCCAAGGGCCATATGGAATTTCTCCTGCATGGCGAGAAGCTGCAGGGGCGCTGGCACCTCGTCCGGATGCATCGCCGGGCGCGGGAAAAGCGGGAAAACTGGCTGCTGATCAAGGGAGAGGACGAAGAGGCACGGGCCGGCGACGGGGGACGGTTCCTGGAGGAGCATCCCCTTTCGGTAAAGACCGGAAGGGCGCTCGCGGACATCGAAGGCGAAGAACCCGGTTGGTCCTCCACGAGCGGCGGCGCCCTGAAACCCAAAGGTCGAGCCAGCACAAAAGCGAAAACCATCACCGCCGCAGACCGGCGGTCCGGCGAAAAAAAGCCGAAGGCCGACAGGCTGTTTCCGAAGAAAGGCAAGTCCGCCCTCCCCGACTTTGTCGAGCCCGCGCTCGCCAGTCTGGCGTCGACGCCGCCTGAGGGCGATGCCTTTCTTCACGAGATCAAGTTCGATGGCTACCGGCTGCTCGCCCGCCTGGACACGAAAAGCCTGACCCTTCTGACCCGCACCGGCCTTGACTGGACCGAGCGCTTCGGCACCTCGCTTTCGGACGCGTTGCGCGCGCTCGATGCGGACACGTTCCTGATCGACGGGGAGCTGGTGGTCGAGCGGGACGGCGGCATTTCCGATTTCTCCGCGCTCCAGGCCGATCTTTCGGAAGACCGGACAGACCGCTTCCGCTTCTACGCGTTCGATCTTCTCTTCCTCGACGGCCATGATCTGCGCGATCGCCCCCTCTCCGAGCGGAAGCGCCTGCTGGAAAGACTTGTGCCTTCGGAACATCCTTTGCTCCGCTATAGCGGTCATTTCGATGAGCGGGGCGACGATGTGCTGGCGCACGCCTGTCGGCTCGGGCTGGAAGGCATCGTATCGAAGCGACGAGACATGCCCCACCGCTCCGGCCGATCCGGCGACTGGATCAAGACGAAATGCTCCGCCCGGCAGGAATTCGTCATTGGTGGCTACGTGCCCTCCAGCGTGTCGCGCCGCTCCATCGGAGCCCTCCTGCTGGGCTATTTCGAAGAGGGAAAACTGGTCCATGTGGGCAAAGTCGGAACCGGCTTCACGCGACAGGTTGCGGCCTCGCTGTTCAAGCGCCTCCACCCGCTCGAAACGGATCGCACGCCCTTTTCGAAAAAGCTGACCTCACTGGAGGCACGGGGCGCGCGTTTCGTCCGGCCGGAACTGGTGTGCGAGGTGGAATTTGCCGGCTGGACCGGTGACGAACACCTGCGGCATGCATCCTTTCGGGGGCTTCGGGAGGACAAGCCGGCACAGGATGTCGGGCGGGAAACGCCGCCATCCGGAAAGGAAATCGCCGTGAAACAGGAACGGACCACACCCGCGCCCGCGCTTCTCAAGGGGCTCACGCATCCGGACCGCCTCTACTGGCCCGATGCCGGCGTGACGAAACAGGGGCTCGCCGAATACTATCTGGACATGTGGCCATGGATGAAACCCTTCCTCGCCAATCGTCCGCTGGCCCTTCTGCGGTGCCCGGAAGGCATTGGCGGCGAGCGGTTTTTCCAGAAACACGGATGGCGGGGCATGCGACCGGCGATCCGAACCGTCCCCGATCCTGCCGAGCCGGACGAAGAACCCCTGCTGACCATCGACAGCGAGAAGGGCATCGTTGCGCTGGCCCAGTCGGCTGCGCTGGAAATCCATCCCTGGGGCGCCGGGCTGGATCATATCGAAAAGCCGGATCTGCTGACGCTCGATCTGGACCCGGGCGAGGAGACCGACTGGCACGATGTGATCGAAGGGGCGAGACGGGCCCGGGACCTGCTGGAAAAGTCGGGGCTCGCCGCATTCGTCAAGACATCGGGCGGCAAGGGTCTGCATGTGGTCGCACCCCTGAAGCCGAAGGCAGAATGGGAGGCGGTCAAGGGTTTCACCAAGGCTATTGCGGAACGCATGGCCAAGGATGAGCCCGAGAAATATGTGTCCACCATTACCAAGGCGAAGCGCACCGGCAAGATTTTCGTGGATTATCTTCGCAACCAGCGCGGCATGACCGCAGTCGCGCCCTATTCGCCACGGGCGCGGGAAGGCGCCCCCGTTTCCATGCCCCTCGCCTGGGAAGAACTGTCCTCAGCGGTCGGCCCGCAGCATTTCACGATCCGCAATGCGCGAGCCCGGCTGGAAGCGCTTGCGAGGGACCCGTGGGCGGATTTTCGCCGTGATGCCCGCCCCCTGCCCGATAAGGCCGATTAGGACCGCTTTCCGCCCCGGTCCCGGTTGAGGCTCTGCCGCAATGCATCCATGATATTGACCACGTTTTCCCCTTGCGGGGCGGCTTTCGCGGACGGCGCCTTTTTTGCGGGTTTTTTCTTCCGGGATTTTCGGTGTTCGGCAATGATCTCCCGGAGGCGCTCGTCGACGGGATCGGTGATGGCATCCGCATCGAAGCCTTTCTTTTCCGCCTTCATGTTTCCTGCCATCTCTGCCCTGTCCTCCTTCGAGGATCGTTCTGACCGGAGTGCTCCGAAATAATCCTCCGGTTCCCGCACTTCGTCACCATAGCGCAGCGTCCAGACCACCATGCCCTTGCCGCGCGGCTCGATCAGCACGGCTCTTTCCCGTCGATAAAGAACCAGACGCGCTATTCCCACCATGCCGGTCTGCTGCATGGCATCCCGAATGACGGAAAAAGCCTCTTCCCCCACCTCATCGTCAGGCATCAGAAAATGCGCCCGGTCCAGGAACAGCGGTGAAATCGATCCGGCTTCAACGAACAGATCGATATCGATGGTGCGCGTGCTTTCGAGGGCGACGGCGTCGATGTCCTCCTCTTCCAGCATGACATGCTTGCCTTCCGCATATTCGTAGCCGCGGATCTGGTCGTCGTCCTCAACGACCTTTCCCGTATCGCTGTCCACATATCGGCTGGCCACGGGATTTCCCGTCTTGCGGTTCATGGTGCGGAAGCGGATTTTCTCTTCCTCCGAAACCGCTGGCATCATAGCAACCGGGCAGGTCACGAGGGTGAGCTTGAGATAACCTTTCCAGAATGGGCGTGGCGCCATCACATCTCTCCCGCTGGGGTCCGTCCGCAAACAAAAAAAGCGCCCCTTCGCAGGGGCGCAGTCGTCTCTAGGGTCGCTGGGGGCGAACATGCCGGATGCCGACGTACGACGATTTGGAACATCTCCTCACATCCCAGCCGGCATGCTCAGCCTCTAAACGCCCGGACGAGCCGGGAGTTCCACGGGCGGCGGGAGATTCTGGAAGCGGAACCATTGGCCCTCCCCCTCGTTCAGAATGCATGGCTGAAACAGGAGTATTGCCATGCGCACCAACATGCAGAACAACCCCGACACATTCATCGACCGGGATCCGGACGATACGACTCACCTCGACGACCGCAGTCTGAGCGCGCGTGAAGCCCGCCAGGGAAGACTGGGGCGTCCCGTGCTCGGCGTGCTGATCGTGGGTCTGGCCCTTGCGTTTCTGGGTTGGGCTGCGGTGGAATTCTGGGGGCAGACGCTCCCTGACGATCCTCGTCCCGCTCAGGTGACGACCGATCAGAATACCCCGCAGCCGGGCTCTGAAGTCCCGACGGTCGACAGCCCCAATGCGACCAATACGCAGCAGACACCCCAGCCGGATGTTCAGAGAAGCCCGCAGGCCTCTTCGACCGGCAGCGCGCCTGCGCCCGACAACGGTCAGTAATGTTCGACGGGATAAAATGAAGTGTGGAAGGGCGTTACGGCGCCCTTCCATCAAAGTCGTGTTCACTGGCGGAAAAGCCGAAGATGCACGGTGCCGGGACCGGCAATATCCTCGGCGATCATCTGGATCCGGCCGATGCATTCCTCGCTGGGAACGAGCCCTTCGAGGATGAGGTAGGACCCCAGAACGCGAACGGTGACCAGCTCGGCGTCGCCGCCGCATTCGGACCGCAAGGCGGTTTCGATGGATGCCAGAAGACCGGACGAGGCGGCCCCTTGCGGACCGTTGGTATCCGATTGCATCTCAGGCAGAATGAGAACCATGACTACCTCCTTGTCCTGAGAGAAGAAAACGCGCGGCACACCGCTCCTGTTCCCGTTTCCCTCCCCAAATCTTGCATCCCAAAACTGGCGGGTCGCAAATGCGGAACCGCTGGCGCGGCCTCGCGTTGGGAAAGCGAAATCGAACCGGAGGAGGCGCGCTCATCATGGCAGCAAAGAGGAACCAGCCGAAGCCGCTCCTGCCCCTGGCCGGAAAGGTCGCCCTTGTGACGGGAGCGGGCTCGGGCATCGGCCGTGCGGCGGCTATGGCGCTGGCGGCGAAGGGGGCCACCGTGGGTGTCCTGTCCCGCACGCAGGACGAAGTCATCCAGGTTTGCGAGGAAATATCCGAGACCGGCGGCAAGGCAGTGGCGCTGGTCGCAGACGTGACCGATACGAATGCGGTCGCCGATGCGGCCCGCTGGCTGCTGCATGAAAGCGGCACCATCGATATTGTGGTGGTGAATGCGGGGATCAATGGCGTCTGGGCCCCGATCGACGATCTTTCCCCGGAAGAATGGGACCGGACGATGTCGGTCAATCTCAGGGGATCGTACCTGACCCTTCATCACACGGTTCCCTTCCTGAAGCGCGGAGGCGGCGGATCGGTCATCATCGTGTCCTCGATCAATGGCGTACGCACCTTCACCACGCCCGGAGCCACCGCCTATGCGGCAACCAAGGCCGCACAGGTCGCCATGACCAAGCAGCTGGCGCTGGAGCTGGGCAAGCACCAGATCCGGGTAAACGCCGTCTGCCCCGGCGCCATCGATACGGACATCGAGGACAGCACGGAAATCCGCGACCGCCTGGAGACCGAAATCCCGGTCGAATGGCCCGAAGGCGATATTCCCATCACCGACGGCAGAAAGGGGCGCCCTGAAGATGTGGCTGATATGATTGCGGTTCTTGCCGGCGACGAGGCACGGCATGTCACGGGATCCATCGTCTTCATCGATGGCGGCCAGAGCTTGCTGCGCTAGGTCGCGACGGAACAATTCCCGCCGACTGTTCGTTGATGTTGCGTGCATATCCCACTTCCCGGCAGTGTTTGCCCCGATGGCAAGCCGGGACTGCCCGAAATGTGAAATCCAGCTGCGGCCCAACCGGCCGAGAAGGGAAGATTCTGATGAGCAATTCGCGAGACGAATGGATCAGCAACCGGGCTTATGCCCTTTGGGAACAGGCTGGCCGCGAACACGGCAGCGACCATGACCACTGGCAGCAGGCAAGCCGGGAATGGGAGGAGCTGGAACGGTCCGCCCTGCCCGGCCATCTCCAGGAAAGTCCTCGGGACGAAGGCATTCCTCCGGAATATCTGCGGGCAGACACCGACGAAGCGCCCGCCCCGCGTTTGGGAACAGCGCCGTCCCCCAAGCGCCAGGCGCGCAAGGACACCACGATGGTCGGTCAGTCGCAGGAAGCCAAATCGAAGCGCAAGGCGTCGCGCAATTCCGTTTATGAAGAGAAGGACTATCAGGCGCTTTAACGCTTGGTGTCAGCGAATGCGGTCATGGGGCCGGCCCACGGGGGCCGGCCTTTTTCGTGGAGACAGAGCTGTTCGCCCCGTCAGCCGCAGCGTTTCGGCGCAAATATCGCCAGGCTGGCCTCATAGACCATGGCCTTCGGTTCCGCTGGATGGGTCGCAAAGCAGTCGTCCGCGCCCGTATCGGCAACCCTTTCCCATTCTGTGGTTCCATTGACGTCCGGCAGGGTGAAAGTGCAGTCGCCGCCCGCATTCAGCACGAGCAGAAGGCAATCGCCCGGCTCCTGATCGCCGATCACCCGCCTGCGGCAGACAAAGGCGCCGAGTACGCGCAGCTCCGTATCGTTCCAGTGCGACTCCTGCATCGGCTGGCCGTCGGGGGCAAACCATGCCAGCTCGAAATGCCCCTCCTCATCTCTCTCGCCCGTCAGAAAAGATTCCTGCCTCAGGCAGGGATGCGCCTTGCGGAAGGCAACCGCCTGCTGGCAGAAGGCCAGAAACGGATCGTCCATGCCCGCCCAGTCGGTCCAGCCGGTTTCATTGTCCTGACAATAGACATTGTTGTTGCCGTCCTGACTGTTTCCGAGCTCGTCACCGCCCAGGATCATCGGCACGCCCTGGCTGGCCAGCAGCGTGAGCATCATGGCCCGCCGCCGCCGGGCGCGGGCGGAGAGGATGTAGCCATCGTCGGTCGCGCCTTCCGCCCCCATATTGTCGGAACAGTTGCTCGAATGACCGTCACGGTTTTCCTCGCCATTGGCGTCGTTGTGCTTGTCGTTGTAGCTCACCGTATCCATCAGCGTGAAACCGTCATGCGCCGACAGCAGGTTGACGGAGGAGGTGGCGTTGCGGTCCGAATGGTTGAACTGCACGGGCGATCCCACCAGCCGTTCGGACAGCTCGCTCAGCATGCCCGGATCCTTGCGCCAGAATTTCCGGACATCGTCCCTGTATTTGTCGTTCCACTCGCGGAAGGGATGCGGAAATCCGCCCACCTGATACCCGCCATGGCCGACATCCCATGGCTCGGCGATCAGCTTGACCCCCGCGAGGATGGGATCCTGCCGGATCGCATCGAGGAAACGTCCCTCCCGTTCGAAACCGTCCTGCTCCCGTCCCAGCGTGCTGGCGAGATCGAAGCGGAATCCGTCCACATGCATGGCATTGACCCAGTAGCGCAGGCTGTCCAGCACCATCCGCATCACCATGGGATGGGCGGTGTTCAGGGAATTGCCCGTGCCGGTCGTATCGTAGGTATGACGCGGATCGTCTTCGGACAGTCGATAATAGCTTCGATTGTCGAGGCCGCGGAAAGACAGGGTCGGACCGAGGTGATTGCCCTCGGCCGTGTGATTATAGACCACATCCATGATCACCTCGATGCCGGCGGCATGGAAGCGCTTGACCATGGTCTTGAATTCCTGGATGCGGTCACCCGACAGGAACCGGGGCTGCGGGGCAAAGAAACCGAGCGTCTGGTAGCCCCAGTAATTGCGCAGTTGCTTCTCCACCAGATACCGGTCATCCAAGAAATACTGGATCGGCAGAAGCTCGACGGCGGAAATGCCGAGCTTCACCAGATGATCCACGATCGGATCGCTGGCCATGCCCAGAAAAGTGCCCCGCAAGTGGTCTGGCACGTCGGGATGCATCATGGTCATCCCGCAAATATGCGTTTCGTAGATGATCGTATCCGTCCAGGGCCGGCGGATCGCCTCGTCTCCGTCCCAGTCGAAAGCGGGATCCTGCACCACACCCTTGACCATGAACGGCGCGCTGTCGCGCGTATCGAAACTGAGATCGCCTTCTCCTGCGCCGATCACATAGCCATACAATGCATCATCCCAGGCAAGTTCGCCGACCACCTGCTTTGCATAGGGATCGAGCAGCAGCTTGTTGGGATTGAAACGATGGCCTTCGGACGGGGCATAGGGCCCGTGAGCGCGATAGCCGTAAACGGTTCCCGGCCCGACACCGACAATATAGCCGGACCAGATATCCCCTTCCCGCTTCGGCAGCGGCAGACGCGCCATCTCCTCCCGACCATCGGGAGAAAACAGGCAGAGCTCCACCTGCTCGGCATGCGCCGAGAAAACGGCGAAATGGGTTCCCTCCCCTGTGTATTCCGCGCCGAGTTCCGGCTTTAGAAAATCCAGTTCCGAAAATGCATAACTCATGGTTTGCCTGTTCATTGGGGTTTGAGAGCGGTCAGTACATCGGTTCCCCGCTGCGGCCGCTCAGAGGATACCGGCTGGAAGTCTTGCCCCGCACGCCATCCGTGACGAAGGCGACGCCGGTTGCTGGACCATCGGTCCATCATGGTCTGGTCGATCAGCAGAATGCCGCCCGCGCTGCGGCGGAACCAGTTTTCGTCCTCATCGGGGTCGAACCCGGCCATCAGGGCGCCGTCGACCCGGGTGTTCGGCGCGACGATCACATTCTTCAACCGCACCTGCGCCCCGATGGTCGCGCCCTGCATCACAACCGACTTCTGCAGTTGCGCGCCGGCAGCGATATTCACGAGCGGAGCGATGGAGGAGGCATCGAGATAGGCGCCGACGGCTTCCGATCCGGGATAGACGAGGCACGGACGCCCCGGCAAAGCCACGTCGCAGCGGCTCCCGATCCAGCCGGAAAGCAGGGGCCAGCTTTCGAGATCGAGCGCGGTTTCGCCCTCCGCCAGATCCATATGCGCCCGATGCAGGGCGTCGATCGTGCCGACATCGCGCCAGTACGCCCGACCGCTTTCCTTGGGCGGCTGGAAACGGTGGACGAAGGCATGGCCCCGCGCCGCCATCAGCGGCACGATATCCTTGCCGAAATCATGGGCAGATTGGTGGTTTGCGGCATCCTGGATCAGCACCCGGCGCAGCCTCGGCCAGTCGAAGACGTAGATCCCCATGCTGGCCAGCGAACGGTCCGGATCTTCCGGCAGACCGGCCGGATCGGCCGGCTTTTCCTGAAATTCGGTGATCTGGCCCATCGCATTGGCGGCAATAATGCCGAACGCGCTGGCCTCCGCGCGCGGCACGATATCAGCCGCAATGGTAATGTCGGCCCCGGCCTCGACATGGCTCCGGATCATCGGCGCGTAATCCATCTGATACACGTGGTCCGCCGCCAGCACGAGGATGTGCCGCGGCTTCAGCCGGTCGATGCGGGCAATGTTGCGATAGATGGCGTCGGCGGTCCCGCGGTAACCCTCGCTTTCGATTTCCGTGCCGCTCCCCAGGCAGGCGGCCATGCCGTCGGCGGCGGCGAAGCGGGGCTCCCAGCGATTGCGCAGATGACTGACCAGCCGCTCCGGCTGGTATTGGGTCGCCACGAAAGCCTGCCGGATGCCCGAATTCAGCACATTGGCCATCACGAAATCGACGATACGGGAAGAGCCGGCAAAGGGAATGGCCGGCTTGCAGTCCTTTGCCGTGAGTTCGTGCAAACGACTGCCGCGACCGCCTGCAAGAATGAAGGCAAGGCAGGTGTCCGTCAGCGAAGCGGGCGTTGAAGTCATGATCGGGTCTATCCATGTCCTGAAGGGAGAGAGGCCGGCAAGGCCGGCGCGACAAGTGGACGGGAAACGCCCGGTGCGTCCAAAAGTTCCCCTGAAAAGCCTGATTGGACAATCAGGAGATGCATGACTTTTTCCATTCCTTCGGAACCTTTGCCACCTCCATCCAGTTCCTTCGGCGTTGATTGAAGGAAACAGGAATGAACATGGAAAAGGTTACCGGTGCCCGGACAGTGGGGCCGGCCCGCGCTTGGGGCCCCCGATGGCTTCCTGACGGCAGCATCGAATTCTCTCTCTGGGCGCCGGATGCGCCGGATATCAAGCTCGTTACCGGCTTTGCCGATCTTCCCATGACCAGAGGCGAGGATGGCTGGCATCGCCTGACCGTGTCGGGCATGAACCCGGGTGATCGCTACAGTTTTCGTCTGCCGGACAGCCGCACCGTCCCCGATCCGGCCTCACGAGCCCAAGCGGCAGACGTGCATGGCGCCTCGCTTCTGGTGGACGGCAATGCATATCGCTGGAAACATGGGGATTTCCGCGGACGGCCGTGGGAAGAAGCCATCATTCTCGAAATCCACATCGGCACCTTCACGCCGGAGGGCACGTTCCGCAGCGCGATCGAAAAGCTCGCGGAGGTTCAGGCAACGGGCATAACCGCCATCGAAGTGATGCCGGTCGCGCAGTTCCGGGGTGATCGAGGCTGGGGCTACGACGGCGTGCTGCACTATGCCCCCCACTCCGCCTATGGCAGCCCCGACGACTTCAAGGCATTCATCGATGCCGCGCACGGCCTCGGCCTCATGGTCTTCCTCGATGTCGTCTACAATCACTTCGGCCCCGAGGGAAATTACCTCTCCGCCTATGCGTCGGATTTCTTCCGGGCCGAGGATCCGACTCCCTGGGGCGCGTCCATCGATTTTCACAACCCCGCCGTGCGTCGCTTCTTTTCAGACAATGCCCATATGTGGCTCGGGGAGTACCGTCTCGACGGTCTGCGTTTCGATGCAACGGAACAGATCCGGGACGAAAGCGAAGTTCACTTTCTGGAAGAACTGTCCGCCGACCTCCGGCACCGCTTTGCCCGGCGGCACCTGCACCTTATCGCCGAGGATCAGCGGGGCCTGCGCTCCTTGCTGAAACGCGACGCTGCGGGCGAACCTCGCTTCTTTACGGCGACCTGGAGCGATAGCCTGCATCACAGCCTGCACGTTCTGGTGACCGGCGAAGCGAAGGGGTATTATCGCCGCTTCGGTGAAAATCTCTGGCAGAACATAGGCAAGGCGGCCACGGAAGGCTTTCTGTTCTCCGAAGAACCACCGGAAAGCGCGGCAAGCGTGCCGCCCAATGTCTATGTCAATTATTTGCAAAACCATGACCAGATCGGAAACCGCGCCTTCGGAGACCGGTTAAACGGCCAGATTTCGCCCGCACTGATGGACATGCTGACGGCCCTGCTGATGCTGATGCCGCAGACGCCGATGCTGTTTCAGGGCGAAGACTATAACGAAACCCGCCCCTTCTGCTTTTTCGCCGATTTCGACGGCGAGTTGGGGGACGCGATGCGAAAGGGACGCGTCGCCGAGGCGGAAAACTTCGGCGGCATGCCTGAAGGCAAGACGCTGGCCGATTTGCCCGATCCTCTGTCGCCCGACACCTTCGAGGCCTCCAAGCTGGACTGGAGCAAGACAGGGACCCCCGAAGGCGAGAAGGCCAGACTTCGCTTGAAATCCCTGTGCGACATCCGTCAGGCCAGGATTGCCCCTCTCCTCAAGGGCGGCGCGCCGGTGTTGGGAGAGGTTCATCCGCTTGCCGATGGGCTGCTTGCCATCGACTGGGCGTTTCCCGAGGGCACCCTGTTTCTTCGCGCCAATCTGACGCGGGAGACAAGGCCTCTGCCACCGGTAGCCGGAGAGGTCATTTATGCGCAAACCGCTGCCGGCTCCGAGCACGGCAGTTGCCTTGAGGACATGCCGGGTCCCGGCATCCTCGTCGCCCTTCAACCCGCCGGCACAAACAATGCCTCCTGAGCGCGACGGCTGGGCGATTGGCCCAGCCACGGCATGGAGGATCGGAAACATAAAGGAGGATCGGATGTCCTCGGGCATATTTCACCGGGGTCCCGCGCTGGCGGGCCCACAGGCAAGCGGCGACACTCTCGAAAGCCTGCACGAGCAGGCCAGGGCCTGTGAGCGCTGTGACCTTTATCGCAACGCCACGCAGGTGGTGTTCGGCGAAGGCGCTGCCGATGCGCCGGTCGTCTTGGTGGGCGAACAGCCGGGCGACAAGGAAGATACAGCGGGGCGCCCCTTCGTCGGCCCCGCAGGCCATAAACTGGATGTCTGCCTCGCCGAAGCGGGCATAGACCGCTCGCGGTGCTATCTCACCAATGCGGTCAAGCATTTCAAGTTCGAGGAACGCGGCACGCGCAGGCTCCATGCGAAGCCCAATTCCGGAGAAATCCAGCGGTGCGGCTACTGGCTGGCGGCAGAACTCCGCCTGATCGAGCCCCGTCTGGTGGTTGCCATGGGCGCAACGGCCCTTTCCTCCCTGCTGGGGCGCAATGTCCGGGTGACCCGCGACCGGGGCAAGCTCTTTGCCACGCCCCATGGCTTCCCTGTTCTGGTCACCGTCCACCCGTCCTTCCTGCTGCGATTGCCGGATCCGGAAGAAGCGCGCCGGGAGCAGGCGCGCTTTGTGGACGATCTGCGCAAGGCGCTGCCTTTCTTCCCGGCCTAGGGACGCGAGGCAGCCTCCAGCGCCACCTGCAATTCGGCAAGACCGAAAGGTTTTTGCAGCAGCACAGCCTTCCTCTCTCCGGGAATCTCGGGGAGATGATTGTGGCCCGTCGCAAAGATGACGCCGATGGTGGGCCGATCCACCCGGATCGTCGAAGCGAGCTCCGTACCCGACATCTTCGGCAGGCCCATATCGGTCAGCAGGATGTCGAATTCCTGCGTTTCGATCAATTCCAGCGCTTCCTCGGCGGAGCCGGCCTCGACGGTCGCGTGCCCCAGCTCGTCGAGCATGTCGACCGTGTTGAGACGGATCAGGAAATCATCCTCGACCAGAAGGAGGCGCAGCGCCCGATGCGCGGCCGCCTGCCGCTCGCTCCCGCCCTTCCCCTGTGCCGGTTCGGAGAGCGGTGCGGGCGACAAGTCTTCACGCGGCGGCGCGGCAGGGAACGCGGCCTCTGCAACGGCACTTTCCGCGCCCTTCCGCGCATTCAACACCTGGCGTATGCGCCGGGCCAGCGCCTCGCGGCTATAGGGCTTGGACAGCAACTCGACACCGGCATCCAGGCGGCCATCATGCACGATGGAATTCTCGGTATAGCCCGATGTGAACAGAACGGCGATCCCCGGAATGCGCTCCCGGGCCATCCGCGCGAGGTCGGGACTGCGCATCGGCCCGGGCATGACCACGTCGGTGAACAGGAGGTCGATATCGATGCCGCTTTCGATAACGGTCCAGGCGCTTTCCGCATCCCGCGCCTTCAGCACGGTGTAACCGAGTTCACCCAGCATGGCGACCACGGTGGCGCGAACTTCGTCATCGTCCTCGGCCACGAGGATCGTTTCCTTCCCCCCGGAAATCGGCCCGATATCCTGTTCGTGGATGCGTTCCTCCGCCTCGGTCGAGCGCGGAAGGTAGAGACGGACCGTCGTGCCGTGGCCGGGCTCGCTGTAGATCTTCACATGGCCACCCGACTGCTTGACGAAGCCGTAAACCATGGAAAGCCCGAGACCGCTGCCCTTGCCCACCGGCTTGGTGGAGAAGAAGGGCTCGAAAACCCGCGCCATGATTTCCGGCGGCATACCGACACCGGTATCGGTCACGGCGACGACGACATACTGGCCGGGCGCCAGATCCGGATCGCGGGAGACCTGATTGGGATCGATCGTCTGGTTACCCAGTTCGATGGTCAGCCGGCCGACGCCATTCATGGCGTCACGCGCATTGATGGCGAGGTTGAGGATCGCATTTTCGATCTGCGACGGATCGACCAGCGTGTTCCAGAGCTCCGCAGCGCGGATCGTCCTGATCTCGATCGCCTCGCCGATCGTGCGGTGCAACAGTTCCTCGATGCTGTCGATGAAGCGCGCGATATTGATGACTTTGGGCTCCAGCGGCTGCCGCCGGCCGAAAGCCAGCAGCTGCGTGGCGAGTTTGGAGCCGCGCCCCACTCCGGCCAGCGCCCGCTCGATATGCTGGCTTGCCCGGGCATTGCCGGCCACCTCGCGGGTCAGCAGTTGCAGACTTCCGGAGACGACCTGGAGAAGATTGTTGAAGTCATGGGCAATACCGCCCGTGAGCTGGCCGATGGCCTCCATCTTCTGCGCCTGCAGGAGCTGAAGCTCTGCCTGTTCGAGGGCCGCGGCCTGCTCGTGCTCGGCGGTCACGTCGCGGCCATAGGCGAAGAGCAGCTGGCCCTCCATGGTGATGCGCCAGTCGATCGCCCGCTGCGCCCCGTCCTTGTGCCGGAAGCGAATGACCTGATCGATGAAATACGGTTTCAGCCCCCCTTCAGAGAGCGAAAACTGCATCGCCGTCTCCGAGTCTTCCCAGAGAAAATTGCGGAACGGTTCGCCGATGACTTCGCGGGGACTGAAGCCGAGGGCCGCAGTCCAGGCGGGATTGACGGAACGGATGGTGCCGTTTTCATTCAAAACCACCAGAAGATCGCGGGAATTGCGCCAGATCCGGTCGAGTTCCGCGGTACGCTCCACCACCTGTTGTTCCAGCGACTGGGCAAACTGCTTGAGCTCCTGCTCCGCTCGCCGCCGTTCCGAGGCCACCCGGGTGCGCTCGGCGACATCACGGATGAAATCGATTTCGTCCTCGGTCCACTCCCGCGCATCCTCGTGATTGAGATAGAGCAGCGCCACCAGCCCCTCGCGTTCGGTGACGGGCATGTTGACGAAGGATTGCGCGCTGATGGCCTTGAGGGCATCGGCATTTTCAGAGGTCCGCGGATCGCGATAGGCATCGGAAATATAGACCGTTTCGCCGCGCTTCAGATCCTCGATATAGCTGCCATAGTCTCGAAAGTGCAGCGTTCCGGCGAGACTCTTGATCCCCGGTGCATTCCAGTCCTTGTCGATAGAGATCGTTTCGCGCTCCGCGTCGATGGTGCCATAGCCCGCACGACTGACATTCATCACCCGCGCCAGCGTCTCTGCCGCGGAAAACGCGATCTCTGCAGGATCCTCCAGGAGCCGGAACCGGTCGGAGAGCTCGATCAGGGCAGCACGGCGGATTTCCTGGGCCCGCACATCGGTCACGTCCACATTGACGCCGATCAGCCCCAGAAATTCTCCCGTGCTGTCGAACCGGGGCTGGGAGCGGCATTGCAGCGTCCGATACTGTCCCTCCGCGTTGCGGATGCGCAACTCGATCATGGACGGTTGTCGACGGGCCTGCTGATCCTGAATGCGGGTGGTGACCAGCTCCATGTCCCGCGGGTGAATGACGGCTTCCCAGTCGAAAGTCCCGGGCTCCTCGTCGCCCATGGCCCAGAAATCGCGCATGGCCGCATTGAGAAAAGTGATGCGGCCATTGTGATCCGTCATCCACAGCATCACCGGCGCATCCTGCGCCACAAGCCGGAAGCGGGTTTCGCTGTCGCGAAGCGCCTCCTCGATCAGTTTCTGTTCGGTGACATCGTGTCCCTGCACGAAAATGCCTGTCGGAACACCGTCTTCCGCATAGACAGGCTGGTAGATGAAATCCAGAAACCGTTCGTCTTTCTCGCCGCTGTCGCGCCGGTTGAGAAGAACCCGGACGCCCCGGCCGACAAAGGGAATGCCCGTCTCCCGCACCCGGTCGAGCAGATTGATGAACCCCTGGTCCACCACCTCGGGCAGGGCTTCCCGAACCGGCTTACCGAGTATTTCGCGATCGTCCACGAGGAGGCGATAGGCGCGATTTGCCATTTCGAACACATGTTCGGGTCCGACCAGCGTCGCCACGAAGCCGGGCGCTTGCTCGAACATCTGGCGCAGTCGTTCCTCCTGGCACTTCACCTGCCGCTCGGCCCGCACCTTGCTCGTCGTCTCCACCACGATGGCGATGACACCGGCCGTGTCTCCGTTTTCATCGGGAACAGGCGAATAATCGAGATTGAGCCAGACCTGCTCCGGCATGCCGTTGTGCCGGTAGAGCGTCATTTCCTGATCCCGATAGGCCAGCGTTCCGCCGGCAAAACAGGTCCGCAGGACGTTCTCGTTGAAGTCGGCCACCTCCGGCCAGGCGTCCCCCACCTTCGCTCCGAACACCGCAGGATGACGCCCACCGCAGATCTCGGCGTAGCCGTCATTGTAGATCATCACCCCGTCTTCGCCCCAGAGCGTGACCATGGGAACCGATGACCGCATGATCAGGTCGACCGTCGTCCGGATATGCATCGGCCAGGTCTGCGGAGGCCCGAGCGGTGTGCTGGACCAATCGAAACGCTTGGCAATGTCCGCCACGCATGGGGCCTTCGCCACCGTGCCGGCGGCCACGCCTCGCCCCTCCTCCGCGGAAACACCCGTGTCGATCAAGATCTGCTCTTTCCGTTTTTTCTATCGGACGGTGAAGTCGTAGAGATAAACACCGATAGCGGAACATATTCCTCCCGCGATCGGTCCCCTGAAGCGAGATAGGGCGATTGCACCGTTTCGCAAGACAACGAAACGCACTATCCCTGTCACGGGTCTCCGTTTCAGCCTACAACCGGTATGGTCATGGTGAAAACGGCGCCCTTGTCCGATGCAAAGGCGTAACGTCCACCCAACTGCGCGACGAATCCGGCAATCAGCTTGCTGCCCATTCCCTTTGAAGCGACGTCGGCATCGAAGCCCGGCCCGTCATCCCGGATCGTCAGGACGGTAAACCCGTCCGCCTGCCGCAGATTGACGTCCAGCCGTCCTCTTTCCTTGCCCTCGAAGGCATATTTGAAGGCATTGGACACCACTTCATTGACGACCAGCCCGATGGGAAGCGCCTGGTCGCGATCGACAAAAATATCCTCCATGTCGAAATGCACGTCGACATCCCGGTTATAGGCGCGGGCGATTTCCGTCACCACGCGGGTGAGATAGGGGGCCGCTTCCAGCCTGTCGAACTGGTCGGACTGATAGATCTGTTCGTGAACGGCTATCATTGCGGAAATGCGGTTCACCATTTCCTTGCGCGCCTGATCCGGCAGGGGCTGAAGCCGCACCAGCGCCGAGACGGCCTGGAGATTGTTCTTCACCCGGTGGTGAATTTCGCGGAACAGGAAATTGTTACGCTCCAGTGCCTTTTCCAGTTCGCCATTGCGGGCCACGTAGGCGCGCAGCAGACCGGCGATCGATACGGCCTCGATCAGAAGAAGGGCGATCATGGGCAGGCCGAAGACCACTTCCTGCTTCAGCGTCGTCCAGAAAATGCTGAGCGTTTCCTTGCGCTCGATCCCCGCCACGGCGATGAGCGGCCACTTGTTGACCCGCCAGAAACCCACGATCCGGGACTTGTGATCCACCGGAGAAACATCGCTGTGATAGAAACCGCTCTGCTGCCACCGCAGCGGCGGATCGAAAATCGGGAGATCCTTGAGCTGCATGCTCTTCGACACGGCGGGGTAGCGGGCCACCAGCCAGCCATCATCCCCGATCACGCCGATGGTGGAATAGGCCCCGAGCTGCATGCTGCTCCAGAATTCCACCAGCTTGCTGACCGGAATGGCAATCGTGGCGGCACCATGAAAGACATTGCCGCGCTTCAGGCCACGGGCGATCACGAAGACCTGCTCCTTGCTGATCCGCTCCACCAGCTGGGGCGAAATCACCGTCTGCTCGGTCGTCTGCACCTTCTGGAAATAGCTTCGATCGGAGACGTCGATGGTCGGAGCATTGGCGATGTTGGAAAGCCTCAGACGGCCCTTCTCGTCATAGACAGCATATTGGAAGCCCGCCGGAAGTCCGCTGACCGCCTGGGCCAGATCGTCCGCCGTATCGCTCATCGACTGGATCGGCTTGTCCGCCAGCACCGCATCGATGCGGCGCAGGGCCTGATCGCTTGCCTCGATCATCCATTCCAGATTCGCGGCCACCACATGGGCGGACGACATCGCGCGCGCTTCGCCCGCACTGATGGCAGACCTGTAGTTCTGCCAGACCATCAGCCCGGTCAACCCGATGATCGCAATGAAAAAGGCCGTACCCATGCCGATCGCCAGCACAGGCAAGCCCTTGCGGCCACGAAGCACCGATGTGCCCACGTCGTTCAATAGGAGCCCCCCTTCGCAAATCCCGAATGCGGGAAGCATCCTGACCGAAATCCGAACACCGTCCCGCCGCTTGCCCGAAGGCCGGACCTTGCACGGACCCGTCCGCGCAACCCCCGAAGGCAAAATCCACAAGCGGAGATTGCCATGCGTATGTTTATCGAATCCCTTGTATGACGCATCAGTTATTTCACGACAAAGGGAAATTATTCCACTGTCAAAAGTCGCATCCGATAAATTCCCCGTCAATAATGACAGGGTCGGAACAATCGGTGAGCTTGTCGGTTCTTGGGCAGGGGGCCTAAAGAATTCTATCAAGAGGAGTGAATACCCATGGCTCAGAAAATGCTTCAGGACCTTTTTTACGATACGCTGAAGGATATTTACTACGCCGAGCGTCAAATTCTCAAAGCATTGCCCAAGATGGCACGGGCGGCACAGTCGGATAAACTTCGCCAGGCCTTCGAAAAACACCGCGAGGAAACCGAGGGCCAGGTGGAACGGTTGCAGCAGGTGTTTGAAATCATCGGCAAGCGCGCTCAGGGCAAGACCTGCGAAGCCATCCAGGGCATCATCGCCGAGGGCGAGGAAATCATGGAAGAGTTCAAGGGTTCCCCTGCCCTCGATGCGGGACTGATTTCGTCCGCGCAGGCTGTCGAGCATTACGAAATGACCCGCTACGGCACCCTCGCCGCCTGGGCAAAGCAGCTTGGCCACACGGATGCCGCCAAGCTTCTGGAACAGACGCTGAAGGAAGAAACCAATACCGACACGTCGCTGACCACCCTCGCCGAAACCGCGCTCAATGCGGCCGCCGAACGCAAGGCAGCCTGACCCGGCATTCTCAAGCGAAAGGCCGGCGGATTGTTTCCGCCGGCCTTTTTCATGCAAACCCGATTGAAGTCGTCGCCTTTAGTGCAGCCAGATCGACAGGCCGGAAGCGGCCACGCCGGTCTGCTCGCTGCGGCCCAGCCCCAGTTCCTCCACGGCATATTTCTGGGCAGCCACTTCCGCCGTTTCCTTGTTGGGATAACGGTCAGGGAGAACATAGCCGCGGCCATTCACCGAAAGAAGGGCTTTCCGGCTCAGGAAATCGAAATGGAGCTGCAGGTGGTGGCGGGTGTTATCCGGACGTTCCATGGCAATTTTTTCCTCCGCTGGTTTCGGCTCTAACGCCAAACGGGGCCTTTGGTTCCATGGGAACGATCCGGGTTCCGGGGTGTTTACGGGCAACAGTCCAGTCAACTGAAAAGGTGACCCATGACCGAATTCCTCTGGCTCCTGATCCTCGTAGACGGGCCTCTGCTGCTCGGCCTCCTTATTGCGTCCTACCTGCTCAACCGCCTGCCCCCGATAGAGGCCGCCGCCGGATATGATCGGGACAGGGCAGCGTCTTCCAGCTTTTCCATCAACCGAAATGCCCGCAGGGGCATGATCTGATGGACGCGCTGGAATTCGAGGCGCGTCTGAATGCCTATCGCAAGCTGCTGCTTCAGATCCTGACGATGCTGGCCGGCGATCCACGCTTCGCCGCCATGCTGGAGCAATACCGGTCCGAAACGGAAAATGTCCAGGATCATCAGGAAGATCCAGGGGTCGTGGAACCCGACCCCGCCTTTGCAATCAAGGGACGGGCCCACGAGGAGCTGCAGGCCCTTCTGGCGGCCGCGCTCGTCAGAGCCAACAGGGAACGGCCGGAAGCGACCGCCCTTGGCCGCTAGCCTTCCCTTGGCACACACACAACAGGAGCAAGCCATGATACCGAGCCCCACGCCTTCGCAACCAAAACCCGCCGATCCGCCACCACATCTGTGGGGTGAGGATTTCCCGGTCGATGAACCGGAATGGGAACGCTTTCCCGACGAGACGCCCGTGCCCAACCCGGATGAAAACCGGGAACCGGCCCGCTACTGCCGCCGTCTGCCATTGCCGAATTGAGCCGGCCTGACAGTGCCGGATGTCTTTCGGTGGCGATGACGCTTCCGGCTGACAGCAAGGCCTGATGAATCGCCAGTTCCGTCAGGCCCTATTCCTGCCCCGCCGACAGGCTCAGGCGACGGGACAGACATCGGTTCTGATCATGAAGGGATGCAGCAGATCGGGCCGGCCGGCGGAGCCGGAAGTAAGGCTCGGCCAGCACGTGGATCTCGTTTCGATGACCGTTTCAGCCCTGCCTTATGACTGCTTTTCCCGCATGAGAAACTTGTTGAAGCGGCTCTTTTCACCATCGGCGGTTTGATCCTGGTAGAGAAAGGCCAGACTGCTCTCATCGAAAATCTGAAAGAATTCCTCCCATTCGATCCGTTCGAGCGTGTCTTCCGGCTTGCCGAAGTCGATCCGGAGAATGCCGCCCTCGCCTTCGGTCCGGACCTTCGCGGGATGGCCGCGTCGGGCCTCGGCCCATTGGCGAATGGTCTTGTGATCGGTGGTGGTCGTCGACGAACTCATGGTGATCTCCGCTTGGTTATCCTTACGCAGATCAACGCCTGCAAACGAAGGGCTGTTCCATCAACAAAGGCGACTTCCATGGTGAATGAAGATAAACAATTCGGGCATCATCGATTCAAATATAAGAAATCGCACCTTGTAGCGAAAACGCTTCGCCCTAATAGTTACAATCGATTTAGTTCTTATTTGCTTACTGTCTGAAGCCAGCTACGACGTGGTGGCATACATGGATCTTCTGCTCATTGCCGGCCTTCGGCGAAACTCTATCCTCGGCTACGTCTTCGCATTGGTGACGGTCGGCATCGCTTTTGCCTTGAGAATGGCGGCAGATGAATATCTCGATCCGTTCCCTTACTTGCTTTTCATACCGCCGGTGATCATCTCCGCCTTTTTTGGCGGCATCGGACCCGGTCTCCTGAGTGTGATGCTGAGCTGTTTCATGGGTCAGTATCATCTTTACTGGAGCGGGAACGGCGGTTCACTCTCCTCGGTGCAGATCGTCGGCCTCGCCGGCTTCGCGCTCAACGGCGTTCTGGTCGTCACGCTGATCGACGGCCTGCTGGGCGCACTGCGGGTGAAAGCGGAGCATGAGCGGGAGCTGGCGGAAATTCGCGGTCATTTCGATCGACTGGTCGAGGAACGGGCAGACCAGATCCGGCTGGAGATGAGCGAGCACGTGTCCACCCAGAGCCAGATGCGCGAATTGCAGAAAATCGATACGATCGGACAGTTGACCGGTGGTCTCGCGCACGATTTCAACAACATGCTCGCCGTCATCATCGGCAGTCTCGATATTGCCGAACGGCGGCTGGCGCGTGGGCAGACCGAGGAGGTCGGAACCTTGCTCGGCAATGCGCGCGATAGCGCCAAGCGTGCCGCCTCGCTGACGAGCCGCCTCCTCGCCTTTTCACGGCGCCAGACCCTTCGCCCGGAAATTCTGGATCCCGCCACCGAGCTGGAACGCTTGCCCGCACTGCTTGCCCGGCACCTGGATGCAGACATTGCGATAGAACTGAAACTGGCGGAGAAGCTGTGGCCGGTCTATGCCGATCCCACGCAACTGGAACAGGCCCTGCTCAACCTTGCATTGAACGCCGGCGATGCCATGCCGCAGGGAGGGCTGGTGACCATCGCCGCGGAAAATGCCGAGCTGGACTCCGAATATCTGCAAGCCCATCCGGAAGTCCGACCCGGACACTATGTGCGGCTATCGGTAACCGATACGGGATGCGGAATGGAGCCGCAGGTCATAGAGCGGGCCTTCGATCCATTCTACACCACCAAGGGACCCGGAAACGGTGCCGGACTTGGCCTCAGCCAGGTTTTCGGATGGATCAAGCAGACCGGTGGCCATATTCGCCTGCAGTCCGCCGCAGGACAGGGGACGAGCGTCCACCTCTATCTGCCGCGCCATGCCGGCCAGACCGCTGTTGTCGAGGCCAGCGCCGGCTCTCACGAAGCCCCGCTCGAGCGACTGCGCGACGAAGTCGTGCTGGTCGTGGAGGATGAAGACAATGTGCGCCAGATGACCGTCGAGGCCCTCCGGGAAATCGGCTACACGGTCGTCGAAGCCTCGGGCGGCCGCGACGCGCTCCAGCAGATAAACCATCACATGAAGATAGACCTGCTTTTCACCGACGTGGTCATGCCGGACATGAACGGCAAACTGGTGGCCGATGCCGTCCGCGACCGTTTTCCGGGCGTAAAGGTGATCTTCACCACCGGTTACACCCGCAACGCCATCGTGCAGAACGGCACGGTAGAACCGGGGATCAATCTCCTGCTGAAACCCTTCACGCTGGAACAGCTTTCGACCAAGGTATCCGAGATCCTGCGCCGCAAATAGAAAAGGCGTGGAGAACCCGATGGGTTGCACCACGCCTTTGCGAGAGGCCCTAAAGGCTTAGTTTACAGAACGACCGCTCTGTTCCTGTTCCTTGGTGACCGCTTCCGAAGCGGCGACCGAGAGCTGCACCCGGCCCGCTTCCACCGACTTGACCAGCGCCATATCGATGAAGTGATGGTGGCCCGCATGGCCCGCCGGGTTTTCCGATTTGGTGAGCTTGATGCGGCCCTCCTCGACACGGTCGACGGTTCCCACATGCTGGCCGTCGGAGCCGATCACTTCGGCATGTTCGCGGATGGATTGTGAATCGATCATGGCAAAACTCCTTTGCTCTATGGCTGCGAAGAAGAAACGCATGAACCGAGCGATACGATCCTTGGAGAGCAGCAAAATAATATCGCCATCACCGAAACGAACCGGAACCAACGGTGCATCAAAACGTTCTTTCGAAGATTCGGCAACGCAAAATGACAATTTGCCTGCCGCAAGGAAATACTTCGCAGAATTCAGAGGTTTGACAGGAGGTACACATGGGCTTCGGACGCGGAATACTGCTTTGGCTTCTCGGGATCCCGATTCCGATTATCATTCTGCTCGCGCTGTTCTGGCGATAGGAGGACTACATGACTCTCCCTGTATCCACTTATGGGTCTGATCCCACGGTGGAGTCCTCTTCATCGGCCGTCTATTGGGGGCCGATCATTGCGGGAGCGATGGCGGCAGCGGTGCTGACCGCACTGCTCATGCTTGTGGGCGCTGGCCTTGGGCTGACCATGGTCTCGCCCTTCTCTCACGAGAGTGCCAGCCTCGCCACCATTGGCATCAGTGCGGCCATCTGGCTAATCGTCGTGCAATGGCTTTCGGCCGGTGTCGGCGGATACCTGACCGGACGCCTGCGCACGAAATGGTCGGGCATTCATACGGACGAGGTTTACTTCCGGGATACGGCCCACGGCTTTCTCGCCTGGGCACTGGCGACGCTCCTCATGCTCGCCATGGCGGGATCGACCGCGAGCGGTCTCGTCAGTGCAGGCGCCAGCGCGGTGAGCAATACCGTCGGCAGCGCCGTGCAGGGTGCCGTCGTTGCCGGTGCCGATGAGGCCGACACGTCCAACGCCGATCCAATCGGTTATTTCACCGACATGATGATGCGTCCGGCCGATCCGGCCCGGGCAAGCGCCGGCGATCCGGCGGCCAGCAATCGTGAAGTTGGACGAATTCTGGTCTATGCGGCGGCAAACGGGGAACTTTCTGCCGCCGACCGCGATTATCTGAACCGAGTGGTCGCAGCCCGCACCGGATTGTCCGAAGCGGATGCGAAAACCCGCATCGATGATGTGTTGAAGCAGGCGGACGACGCCCGTGTCAAAGCCCAGGAGGCCGCTGACACTGCCCGCAAGGGAACGGCAACCGTGGCCCTTCTGGGGGCCCTCGCCCTCTTTATCGGCGCGTTTATTGCCGGTGCGGCGGCCGCACTCGGTGGCCGGCAAAGGGATGAAGATGAAAGTCGACTTGACGCCTGACACTGATCGACGATGAAACGAACGACCCGGCGTGGCTCGACAAGGAGCCGCGCCGGCTCTGTATAGGGGTGGTGCCGAATTGCCGCCCCGCAGAAGATGGAAGCGAGATGACCGGAAACACTCTCGGGAGGAGTTCGCAGGCGCCGCGGAGGACGGCGAGACAGGAAACAGCAATGCTCTCGTGCGTAGTTGAGTACCGAAAGGCTATGACAATGGATAAACCCGTATCGAAAAACACCGAAAGGCGCGCTCTCGCCAAAGAAGGTCTCCTTCCCGCTTTGGTTGAACGCCTGACTGAGCGGGGCATTATCCGACCTGAGGAAGCCGAAGACATGCTGGCGCTTTTGACTGCCTTTTCCGATGATGCGGACGGCCGCGACAGCAACGGCCCAAAACGGCTAAACAACGGCGTGACGGCCGGACGCAATGCCTCGTTCCGGGGATCGCCAGCCCGCCAGACACCGCGTCGCTCCTGGTAGCAAAACCTCGCCCTTCTGGCTCGCAATGACGAGATGTCATGACAAAGGCTTCCGGATCTCTCCGGAAGCCTTGTTTTAGGTCGATATTTCGCCGTTCAGTCTGGTCTTTATCGCTTGCCTTCCGGCGATGTCGCGATGCTCGACTGGGTAATCGAAACCGGGTCACTTGCCGGGAAGGTATCCTCCAGCCCCTGTTCGAGCTGCTCTTCCATCGTGTGAACGTCGCCCTTGGACCGGGCGCTGCGCTCTGCCGCCAGAGAATCGGAAGGCGTGGACGGCCCACCATTCTCGAACGCGTCGAGGTCCAGCTCCTGCCGGGCCACCTCTTCCAGAAGACGCTGGGCGTAAGGCACGGCATTCATGCGATTGATGGATTGTTCCCGGTCATTCTTGACGAGGACGGAGACGACGTCGCCCCCGTCGCCGATGAATTCCACCGTATAGCCGAGCTTGCCGCCCTGCTCCGCTACGACCTGCATACCTACGACTTGCATGGATCGTCTCCTCTTTAAAAAACTCGCTTCGGTTTCGGTCTTTCACAGACGGCCCACAAAAAACGGGCACCGTCCTGCTATCGCTATAAGAACGTTGCCCGTTTCGCTTTGTTCCCGGATGATCCGAAATCACCCGTTACATCTGGACCTTCCCGTTGTCGCCCAGATCGGGTCGGGTATTGGTAACGGCCGCTGCCATCATCTTGATGTAACTGACCACGGTACCCGGGCTATCCCAGTATTCGGCGAAATCGGGCGTTACCTTGAGCACGCGGATATCCGGATCATCAGCGCTGTCCCACCAGGCCTTCGCGGGCGTGGACCAGAGTTCGCGAATCCGGTTGCGGTCGTTCGAAACGACGGCGGTACCGCTGACTGATACATATTTCTGCCCATCCGGATCGGAGAAGGCGAGCCCGACTTCAGGGCGGGTCTCCACTTCGCTATCCTTGGCGCTGCGCGCATCGGTCAGGAAGTAGATCGCGTTTTCCATCGGTTCCACATGGGCACTCATCGGCCGGGCGCGAATGTGGTCGCCCGTACGGGTCGACAACATGCAAAAGCCAATATCCTGCATCAGGGTCCAGGTGCGGTCGATATCGTCGGTATGAGCCATGGGGGCATGCTCCTGTCGGTTGAAGGTAATTCTGGTTAGCGGAAAGAAAGCCTGCCTCAGGGGGCAGGCTTCAGCATTTTGACGTGCTCCAGATGCTGTTCCAGCGTGGGCAGGGTTTTCTTGGCGAAGCTGCCCAGCGGTTCGCTGTCCGGCGCATCCGAATAGCTGCGGAAGAGCGATACGGCTTCGTTATGCGCTGCGGTCTGCAGATCGATGTAGGCGCTGTCGAAATCCGCATCCGATGCGGCTTCGAGTGTGCGGACCATCGATGCATGCTTCGGCATCAGTTGATCCGGTATGGCGACGCCCTCCTGGGTGGCCGCGGTGGCAAACATCTGCCCCGCCTTGGTATGGTCTGTAACCATCTGCTGGGCGAAAGCCTTGACCTCAGGCGACTTGGCGCGCTTCAGCGCCATCTCGCTCGAGGTAATCTCAAGCTGGTTTGCGCTGGCGGCCGCCGCTGCAAAACTTGCCTTGTCGAGTTTCATGCTGCCTTCCGTGCCGTTTGCCGGAGCCGTGGTCTGCGCCACGGCAGGCAGGCCAGAGACAGCGATCGCGGCGGCAAATCCCATAAAAGCCAGGGTCAGTTTGGACGTTTTCATGGTGTTTTCCTTTCTGCGTTGCGGTTTGAGAACATGGCAAGAAAGGAATGGTTCCCCACTTTCGACAGGGGCGATACGCGGGAACCGGTCGCGCGAACGGGGGTTTCAGCACGATATCCAGGAGTTTTTCATCATGGTATCAGGCGGAAACTGGCGACATCTTTGCGTCGATATGCAGCGCATGTTTGCGGAAAACACCGCCTGGCATGTGGACTGGGCGGAGCGCATCCTGCCAGCCGTCACGGCCTTGTCGACAGCCTGCGCAGAACGAACGGTCTTTACCCGGTTCATCCCGCCGCAACGCTCCGAACAGGCATCCGGCATGTGGCGTCCCTATTACGAAAAATGGTGGATGATGACGCGGGACAAACTGGATCCCGCACTTCTCGGCCTTGTCGAGCCGCTTTCGGCTCTCGTTCCGCCGGCCCGCGTTTTCGACAAGCCGGTCTATTCGCCCTGGCTCGACAGACGGTTGCACCGTCATCTGACCGATGAGGGCGTTACGACGATCGCCATCAGCGGAGGCGAAACGGATATCTGCGTTCTCGCCACCGCGCTTGGTGCGATCGATCTCGGATATCGCGTGATCCTGGTCAAGGATGCGCTTTGCAGCGGATCCGATCCCACCCACGACGCTACGCTGTCCGTCATCGGAAACCGCTTTTCCGTACAGGCCGACGTCATGGAGTCGCAGGAGTTTCTGGATCGGACCGAAGGCGGTTCAAAGCCGCTTATTTGATCTTGGACCAGGCCACGCTTTTGCAGAGCAACCCACCGAGAACACAGCCTCGCGTCGTCATGCTGTCTCCCTTGACCTGCATGGAGAGGCGGTAGTTCATGTTGCGCTGGGGGTCGAATGCCGATCCCTTGTAGCTGCCCGTCCCGCTCGGCTTGATCGTCATGACCAGAACGTCACCGGCCTTCTCGCTTTTCGTGCCTGGCTTGATCCAGGTATTGGTGGCGCAGATATTGTCACCGCATGGAGATATTCTGACCCGGGCGGCACCGTCGCCCCGGGCCCAATTGCCCATCGGGCTGCCAGCCTCGGCATGTGCCTGCGATGCCAGAAAGAGCCCGGCGGCGGCCAGGGCCACACGGATGTGAGCAAGGGACATCCTTCATACTCCTTTATGGTTGCCACAATCGATCTATCGAACTGCAGAACGAACAACCGCCGCAGAGAGTTTCACCTTTGTCTCGATCGGCAATTTATTGGCCTCTCGCTGAAACTTTCTTCCGCCTTGGACCGTCTTTAACGTGTGAGAAATTCGATGGATGAAACATGATGGATATCTCGGTGATCCTTGCGCTCGCCATCGCGATGGCGCTGATCATGACCCTGGCCTGGACGGTGCAGCGGGTAACGGGCGCCAGCGGCTGGGTGGATACGATCTGGTCCTTTGCCGTAGGCCTCGGCGGCATTGCGGCTGCATTTTTGGCGGAAGGAACGGACGAGCGCTGCTGGCTCGTCGGCCTTCTCGTCAGCCTGTGGTCCATCCGGCTCGGTGGGCATATCGCGCTCAGAACCCGTGGCGCCGGGGAAGATCCCCGCTATGAAAAGCTGATGGCCGAGTGGGGCGATGCGGCCCCGTGGCGGCTTTTCGTTTTTCTGCAGATCCAGGCCGTCGCGGCCTTTGTTCTCGTGCTTGCGGCCTATCTCGCCGCCTCCGGGAACGATCCCTTCCCCTCGCTCTTCGACGGGCCGGCCTTTATTCTCGGGCTGGTGGCCCTCGGCGGCGAAGCCATTTCCGATCGTCAGCTGCAGCAGTTCCGCCGCACGCCCAAAGCCAAGTCGGCTGTCATGGAGTCGGGTCTGTGGGCCTATTCCCGGCACCCGAACTACTTCTTCGAATGGCTGTTCTGGTGCGCTGTGGCGCTCGCGGCACTCAACATGGGTCTGGTCGGCCTGATTGCAGTCCTCGCCCCGATCCAGATGTACTGGCTCCTCGTTCATGTGTCCGGCATCCCGCCACTCGAAGAGCATATGCTGAGAACCCGGGGAGAAGCCTTCCGGGCGCTTCAGACCCGGGTGAATGCCTTCTTCCCCGGTCCGCGCCGGACCGGCACCGAAACCGTCCCTTTCAAGGAAACAGCACGATGAACATGATCGCCCTTGCCATCCAGACGGCCGAACGGACACCCATTCCCGATGCGGTAACCTTGGCCGGGATCGATTTCCTCTGCGGTCGCACGGCACGGCGTCTGGCAAGCGAACCCGGCGCCGCAGAGGCAGAGGCGGAATTTGCAAGCGCGATGGGGCATTTTCCCGTTGCCATCCACACGGACGAGGCCAACGAACAGCATTACGAATTGCCCTCTGCCTTTTTCGCCCTTTTCCTGGGAAAGCACCGCAAATATTCGAGCTGCTACTATCCGCACCGGGCCACTACGCTCGACGAAGCGGAAGCCCATGCGCTGGATGAAACCGTCTCCCATGCAGGCATTACCGACGGGCAGGAAATTCTTGAACTTGGTTGTGGCTGGGGCTCTCTTTCGCTCTATCTTGCCGCCCGCTTTCCGGCCTGCCGCATTACCTCCGTTTCCAACTCCGCATCGCAGCGCGCCTTTATCGAAGGCGAAGCCGTGTCCCGGGGCCTTTCCAATCTCACCGTCATTACCGCGGACATGAATGTGTTCGACACGGACAAGCGCTTCGACCGCATCGTATCGGTCGAGATGTTCGAGCACATGTCGAACTGGCAGGCCCTGCTGGAGCGAGCCCGGGGCTGGCTGAAGCCGGATGGCCGGCTGTTCCTGCATGTCTTCACCCACAAGAACCGGTCCTATCGCTTCGACCATGCCGACAAGACTGACTGGATCGCGCAGCATTTCTTCACCGGCGGCATCATGCCGGCCCATGACCTGCCGCATCGGTTTCCGTCCCTCTTCACCGTAGAACAGGAATGGCGATGGAGCGGCCAGCACTACAGCCGCACCGCACTCGACTGGCTCCGGAATTTCGACGCGAACCGCCCGGCCATCGACCGCATCCTCAACGAGGTGTACGGGCCGCTTGCCGCCCTGTGGCGCCGGCGCTGGCGCATGTTCTTCCTGGCCACGGCCGGACTGTTCGGTCATGGCAACGGAGAGGTCTGGGGCGTGGGGCACTACCTGCTGAAGCCGGTCGCGACAGGGGAAAGCGGTGACTGAGATCCGGACCGAAACCGCAACGGCGGCTGTCGATCCCCTGACGGCCGCGAGCATCACCATCGCCTGGGTCGTGGCGCTGAACAAACCCTTCTATCCGATTTACGTATGGTGGCTGACGGGGGACGGCGTGGCGTCATCGCCGACTGCCGTGGTGGCAGCCCCCTTTTTCGCGTTGGTGGCCCTTGCCGGCAAACGCATGCCACTGGCCGCGCGCCTCGGCGTGCCGCTGATCGGACTGATCGATACGGTGCTTGCCGGATTTTTCATGGGCCAGTCGACCGGCACCGAGCTCTATTTCGCCCCCTGCATGATGCTGGTGGCCTTGAATTTTCACGAACGGGAAAAATGGTTGCAACGCGGCCTGGCCATCGCCGCCTTTGCGGCCTTCGCGCTGCTGCATGGCCACGAGCCCCTCATGTCCACCACCTGGGACGACACCGACATGCGGTCGCTGTTCACCCTTAATATCTTTTCGGTGGCGAGCCTGATGACCTTCATCGCTCTTCGTTACGCGGGTGTTCCGCGCGGTTGAGAGGGACGCCTCTCAGCCGATCTTTTTCTCTCATGCTCACCGGCGCGCAGCCTCTTTGGCCGGCCAGCCGGAAAGCCGGTTGAGGGGGACGCCCCTCAACCGTTTCTTCCTTACAGGATCAATGGCTGTCCTTGCCGACGGGAGCCCCGCGGCATCCCTTGAGGAAATCGAGGTCTGCGCCCGTATCCGCGCCCATCACATGGCTATGGTGCAGCTTGGCATAACCGGAGGCAGGCGCCTCCTCCCTCGGGGTCCATTCGGCCAGGCGGGCCGCCAGTTCGGCGTCGGAGATTTCCAGCGTCAGACTGCGATTGGGCACATCGAGGCTGATCATGTCGCCGTTGCGCACCACCGCCAGGGGACCGCCCGCAGCAGCCTCCGGGCTGGTGTGCAGGACAACAGTGCCATAGGCCGTACCGGACATGCGGGCATCAGAAATGCGCACCATATCGGTAATGCCCTTGCGCAGCACCTTGGGCGGCAAGCCCATATTGCCCACTTCCGCCATGCCGGGGTAGCCCTTCGGGCCGCAGTTCTTCAGAACCATCACGCAGGTTTCGTCAACATCCAGCGCCTCGTCATTGATCTTGGCCTTGTAGTCGTCGATGTCCTCGAACACCACCGCGCGGCCCCGATGCACCATCAGCGACGGCGTGGCTGCGGATGGCTTCAAGACGGCGCCCTTCGGTGCCAGATTGCCCTTCACCACCGCGATACCGCCGGAAGCCGCCAGCGCCTTCTCGGCGGGAAGGATCACGTCCTCATTGTGATTGACCACGTCCTTGACCTGCTCCCAGGCCGTCTCGCCGGACACCGTCAGTGCATCCTTGTGCAAGAGGCCGGCTTCGCCCAGACGCTTGATGACCACAGGCAGACCACCAGCATAGAAGAATTCTTCCATGAGGTATTTGCCCGAGGGCATCAGGTTGACGATGGTCGGCACATCGCGGCCGCAACGATCCCAGTCATCGAGCGTGAGGTCGATGCCGACACGGCCGGCAATCGCCAGAAGATGGATCACCGCATTGGTGGACCCGCCGATCGCCGCATTGGTCCGGATGGCATTCTCGAATGCCTGCTTCGTCAGCACGTCGGAGGGCTTGAGATCGTCCTTGACCATCTGCACGATCCGGCGGCCGGTGAGCTGCGCCATCACCCGGCGACGGCTGTCGACGGCGGGAATGGCGGCATTGCCGGAAAGGGCCATGCCGAGCGCTTCCGCCATGGAGGCCATGGTGGACGCCGTGCCCATGGTGTTGCACGAACCGGGGCTGCGGCTCATGGAGGCTTCGGCTTCAGCGAATTCCGCCGGTGTCATCTGCCCGGCCTTGACCGCCTCGGAGAACTTCCACAGATGCGTGCCCGACCCGACCCGCTCGTTCTTGTAATAGCCGTTCAGCATCGGCCCGCCCGTGACGATGATCGAGGGCAGATCGGTGGAGGCAGCAGCCATCAGAAGCGATGGCGTGGTCTTGTCACAACCGACCATCAGCACGCAACCATCCATCGGCTGGCCGCGCATCGCCTCTTCCACCGCCATGGCGGCGAGGTTGCGGAACATCATGGCCGTGGGGCGAAAAGCGCTTTCGGAAGCCGAGAAAACGGGGACTTCCACGGGAAAACCGCCCGCTTCGTAAATGCCATGCTTCACCCGCTCCGCCAGATCGCGCAGATGCGCATTGCAGGGCGTCAGCTCCGACCAGGTGTTGAGAATGCCGATCACCGGCCGCCCGTCGAACAGGTCATGCGGAAAGCCCTGGTTCTTCATCCAGCCGCGGTGGTAGATCGCATCGCGCGACGTTCCGCCGAACCACTCCTGCGAACGCAGCTTGCGCGGCCAGGGTGCGGGTTTGAAACTCATGGCATTCTCCTGCTTCGTGTCCTGGTGCGGGCTTGGCCACGCACCTGTTCATTCCCTAGAATTGACGAAATAAAAACGTTTAACGGCCCCATCTAACGCTAAAGGGCCGTGACTGCAACTGCACCCTCCGCGGCACTCTCCTGGTCCAGGCGGTTCACCAGCGGCAACCCGAAGGGCGCCGCCTCGATCTCGAACACATCGCCTGCTTCCGTTCGAATGCCATCGGCGAACGAGAGTGTCGCCGTGCCGAACATATGCACATGGAGATCGCCGGGCTGGCGGAACAGCGCGTATTTGAAGTGGTGATGTTCCAGATTGGCGAAGCTATGGGACATGTTCGCTTCACCGGAAAGGAAGGGCTTTTCCCATAGCAGCTGCCCGCCCCGGCGAATGCGTGTCGTGCCGCGAATATCTGCCGGCAGGTCGCCCAGCAGGATCTCCGGGCCGAAGCTCGCCTGCCGCAGCTTGGAGTGGGCGAGATAGAGATAATTCACCCGCTCGGTCACATGGTCGGAAAACTCGTTCGCCAGCGCCCAGCCGATGCGGTAGGGCGTGCCATCCGCACCGATGATGTAGAGGCCGGCAATTTCCGGCTCCTCCCCGCCATCCTCCGCAAAGCCCGGAGAGACAAGCGGCTTTCCGGGTGCGATGGCCGTATGGCCATTGCCCTTGTAGAACCATTCCGGTTGGACACCGGGCTGACCGGCAGCGGGTTTGCCGCCGTCGATGCCCATCCGGAACATCTTCATGCTGTCGGTCAGCGTTTCCGCGGCCGCCTCCAGCTTGGCATGCATGGCATCGCGCGCCGCCGCAGAGCCGAGATGGGTGAGGCCCGTTCCGGTCAGGTGCATATGTGCCGGATCCGGATGATCGACCGGAAGAAGCAGACGCCCCTCAGCTGCGGCAGCGGCCAGATCCACCGCCTCGCCCAGCCCATGTGTCATGACCTCTTCGGCCAGGCTACGGCCGGCAGCGATGGCGGCCAGAGCGAGCGCATAAACGCTCGTCGAATCGCGCACGATAGCCGCCTCGGACCCATCCCGGGCAACGACCGCGCGGCCGCCACCGGGAAGGCTGATCTGGGAGAGCAACATACCCTACTCCTCGTTACTTGGACTTGTTGTAGACGTCGAAGATGACGGCTGCGAGCAGCACCAGCCCCTTGATCACCTGCTGGTAATCGATGCCGATGCCGAGAATGGACATGCCATTGTTCATGACGCCCATGATGAAGGCGCCGACGATGACGCCCACGATCTTGCCGACCCCGCCGGACATGGAGGCCCCGCCGATGAAGACAGCCGCGATCACGTCGAGTTCGAAGCCCACACCGGCCTTCGGCGTTGCGGAGTTCAGGCGGGCGGTGACGATCATGCCCGCAAGCGCTGCCAGCACGCCCATGTTCACGAAGGTCAGGAACACCAGCTTTTCGGTGTTGATGCCGGAAAGCTTCGCCGCCTTCAGATTGCCGCCGATGGCATAGATGCGCCGTCCGGTCGTGGTCTGCTCGGTGAAGAAGGCATAGATGACCGTGAGCACCGTCATGACGATCAGCACGTTCGGCAGGCCACGGAAACTCGCCAGCTTCCAGCCGACGAAAACCAGCGCCGCCGCCATGACCGCATTGCGTACATAGAAAATGGCAGCCGGTTCCTGCTGGATGCCATAGGCTGCATCCCGCTTGCGCGCCCGCCAGCCGAGCCAGACCATGGCCAGCGAAGCGATCACCACCACGGCAACGGCCGTGAGGTTCGGGCGGCCGACCGCAAAGAGATCGGGAATGAAGCCGGTAGAAAGCGACTGGAAGCCCTTCGAGAACGGGCCGATATTCTGCCCGCCCAGCAACCAGAGGGTCAGGCCGCGAAACACCAGCATGCCGGCCAGCGTCACGATGAAGGACGGAATGCGCCAATAGGCAATCCAGTATCCCTGCGCAGCGCCGATAATCGCACCGAACACAAGGCCAGCCGGCACCACCACATAGACGGGCAGCCCCATATTGACGCTCATCACCGCGGAAAGCGCACCGACGAAGGCGGCAACCGAACCGACCGAAAGGTCGATATGACCGGCCACGATGACGAGCAACATGCCGAGCGCCATGATGATGACGTAGGAATTCTGCAGAAACAGATTGGTGATGTTCTGGGCCGAAAGAAAATCGACCCCCAGCGAAGCCCGGACGACCACCAGGAAGAACACCACGATGGCGATCAGCGCCATCAGCATTCCGTAGTCGCGGAAATTCTCCTTGAGGTAATCAAGGCCAGGCTTGGCATTTGCATTCTCTTCTTTTGTCACGACTGCCATTCCAGCCTCCCCTTATTTGCTCACGATCAGCGCCATGATGCGTTCCTGGCTCGCCTCTTCCCGAGTGAGTTCGCCCACGAATGCGCCTTCGTTCATCACATAGATCCGGTCGCACATGCCGAGCAGTTCCGGCATTTCGGACGAGATCATCACCACGCCCCGGCCTTCATCGGCCATGCGGTTCATCAGGCCGTAAATTTCAAACTTCGCGCCCACGTCGATGCCGCGTGTCGGCTCGTCGAGGATCAGCACTTCCGGATCGGTGAACAGCCATTTGGAAAGGACGACCTTCTGCTGGTTGCCGCCCGACAGGTTGACCACCCTCTGGTGCACCGAGGGCGTCCGAATATTCATCGCCCTGCGATAACCTTCGGCAACCGTCGCTTCCTGGGCCTTGTTGAGAACGCCACGCAACGCAACGCCCGCAAGGTTGGCCAGCGAAATGTTGCGCAGGATCGGCTCCTCGAGCACCAGGCCGAGCGCCTTGCGGTCCTCGGTGACATAGGCGATGCGGGAGTCGATGGCCCGGGTCACGGTCGACGTGTCCACAGGCTTCCCATGCATCCGCACCTCGCCGGTGATGTTGCGGCCGTAGCTGTGGCCGAAGATCGACATGGCGAGCTCAGTGCGCCCTGCCCCCATCAGGCCGGCAATGCCGACGATTTCACCCTTGCGGACATGAAAGGACACGTCGCGGATCATCTGCCGCGCCTGCTGTTCCGGATGCCATACGGACCAGTTCTTCACCTCCATCAGCACGTCGCCGACGGCAGGGGTGCGTTCGGGATATCGATGCGCCATGTCCCGGCCCACCATGTCGCGAATGATGCGGTCTTCGGAAATCTCCTCGCGGGACAGGGTCGAAACGGTCGATCCATCGCGGATGATGGTGATACGGTCTGCGACGCGCGAGATTTCATTGAGCTTGTGGCTGATGAGGATGGAGGTGATGCCCTGCGCCTTCAGCTCCAGCAGCAGGTCGAGCAGCTTCTGGCTGTCGTTTTCCTGAAGCGCGGCCGTCGGCTCGTCGAGGATCAGCAACCGCACATTCTTGGAGAGCGCCTTGGCAATTTCCACCAGCTGCTGCTTGCCGACGCCGATCTTGTCGACCAGCGTTCCCGGCGGCTCGGTCAGGCCCACTTTCTTCAGCAAGGCTTCGGTGCGATGAAAGGTTTCAGGCCAGCTGATGACCCCGCCCGTGGCCACTTCGTTGCCGAGGAACACATTCTCGGCGATGGAAAGAAGCGGCACGAGCGCCAGCTCCTGATGGATGATGATGATGCCCTTCGCTTCGGAATCCGATATCGACCGGTTGGTCAGCGGCGCACCATCGTAGAATATGTCGCCTTCATAGGTTCCGTGCGGATAGACGCCCGAAAGAACCTTCATCAGTGTCGACTTGCCGGCCCCGTTCTCCCCACAGATCGCGTGAATCTCGCCGGCTTCGACGCTGAGATTGACATGATCGAGGGCCCGAACGCCTGGGAACACCTTGCTGATGTCCCGCATTTCCAAGAGCGCTGCCATGTTGCCTCCCTATTGCATGGAACTGCCCGCCGCCTGCATGCAAGCGGCGGGCTGTCAATTGGCACGATGGCTTACTTCAGCTGGTCAGCCGTGTAGTAACCGGACTTGACGAGAACCTCTTCGTAGTTCTTGGCATCGACCGGCAGCGGCTCGAGCAGGTAGGACGGAACGACCTTCACACCGTTGTTGTAGGTCTTGGTGTCGTTGATTTCCGGCTCCTTGCCCTGGAGGATGGCATCGACCATCTTCACGGTGACGCCAGCAAGCGTGCGGGTGTCCTTGAAGATCGACGAATACTGTTCGCCCGCGATCATCGACTTGACGGACGGGACTTCCGCGTCCTGACCGGTCACGATCGGCATCTTCAGGTCGCCAGAACCGTAGCCGACGCCCTTGAGCGAGGACAGGATACCGATGGACAGGCCGTCATAGGGAGACAGGACGCCGTGAACCTGCTTGTCGCCGTAGTTGGCCGACAGGATATTGTCCATGCGCGACTGGGCAACGGCACCGTCCCAACGCAGGGTGCCGACCTTGTCCATGCCGGTCTGGCCGGAACCGATCACGATCTCGCCCTTGTCGATCATGGGCTGCAGCACGCTCATTGCGCCGTCATAGAAGAAGAAGGCGTTGTTGTCGTCCGGCGAACCGCCGAAGAGTTCCACGTTCCACGGCTTCGTATCCGGGAAGCGCTCCTTCAGGCCGTTGACCAGCGAGGTCGCCTGCAGGACGCCGACCTTGAAGTTGTCGAAGGTGGCGTAGTAGTCCACATTGCCGCTGTCGCGGATGAGGCGGTCATAGGCAATGACCTTGATGCCGGCAGCTGCGGCATTTTCCAGCGCGTTGGACAGCGTGGTGCCGTCGATCGCCGCGATCACGAGGACCTTGTGGCCCTTGGTGATCATGTTTTCCACCTGCGAGAGCTGGTTCGGAATATCGTCTTCGGCATACTGGAGATCGGTGTCGTAACCGGCTGCCTTGAACTGCTCGACCATCGAATTGCCATCCGAGATCCAGCGGGCCGACGACTTCGTCGGCATGGCGATGCCGACGGTGCCCTTGTCGCCGGCAAATGCCGTGCCGGAAACCAGCACAGCCGTCACTGCAAGCGCCGAAAGCGCTTTCTTGAAAAGATTCATGATGTCCTCCTCGGGGCCGCATTACCTCCTGCGGCACATGTCCGGTCCTCTTGCCAGCCCTCTTCAGCCTGGCGACCGTGGCGGAACGATTGCAATCTCGCAGCATGTCAGTCAAATAATGTTTGGTGATTTGGATATGGCCAAAATGTTATGACTACACTGGAAACCGCCGACATCCTGCTGCAACGCGGCCTGAAGCTTTCCCACCTGCGGCTGCTGGAGGCTTTGTCTGACAGCAGCCAGATCAGCGATGCCGCCCGAAGGCTTGGCATCGCCCAGCCGGCCGCATCTCGCCTGCTGGGGGAAATCGAGCGAATCGTGGGTCGTCCGGTCCATGAGCGGACCGGCCGCGGCGTCATCCTCACCCCGGTCGGCGAGGCACTGGCCCTCCGCGCGCGCCGGATCCATATGGAACTGCGCGATGCCGCCCGCGACGTCACCGAAATCGATATGGGCAATGTGGGGCATGTGCGGATCGGCTCGGTGACCGGTCCGGCGCTGGATCGCGTCCTCCCGCTTCTTCGCACCGCCCGCGTTGTCCTGCCCAAGGTAACCTATGAAGTCGTGGTCGGCACGTCGGACGTGCTCTGCCAGCAGGTGCTGTCCGGCCGCATCGACTTTGCCATCGGCCGGCTTCCGGTGGGACCGGAGCGCGAAATGCTGGCCGCGCGGATGATCGCTTCCGAACCGGTATCGCTGATGGTGCGCAAGGGGCATCCACTGGAGCGGAGCATGCCGATCGATCCCGCCCAGCTGATGATTTACGACTGGGTCATGCCGGGGCCGGAATCGCTGTTGTCGCAAACGGTCATGGCGCGCCTGCGGGCGCTTCGCCTGCCTGAACCGACGCAGCGCTTCTCGACGGCATCCTTTCTGCTGACGCTTGCGCTTCTCCAGCAGTCCAATGCGATCGCACCGCTTGCCAATGCGGTCTGCGTCGCCTTTACCCAGGGGCCGGATGCCCCCTATCGGGTCCTGCCGATCGAACTCGGGATAGAAGTAGAACCCTTCGGCTTCATGACCCGGGCCGACACGGTGCTCACGCCGGCCGCTTCCCGCATGGCGCAGATGCTGCTCGGCGACAGCGCGTAAGCGCCCTGCAAGCGCGAGCCTTGCGCGAGACTTGCAGAGCCTGCCCGCAAGAGAATGCGATCACTGGACAATTCGAATTTCATTATTTAGCACTCGTTAAATGGTAACAGCCATTATCCTCTCACAAGTGGTAATCGGCGCATTTTCTATTTTAGTCACATAAATATTTCTTTTGGGAGAGGAGCTTCTCCATGGCCTCCGGCGTCAAATATGTGAACATCAGGGTGCAGCGTACCGTCGCGGCATCCGACGATATCATCGATGTCAATCCACCGACGGGGCTGCAGGCGTCCGACCGGATCGACGGCGGGGCGGGCAACGATACCCTCCGCCTGACGGCAGCGGGCACAATGGATATTACCCAGCCCGGCACCTTCACTAACATCGAAATCCTCCAGGGATCGGCCGGCGACGATATCTTCATCCTCAGCAACAGCCGCCTCGCCGGCGTCACGGCGATCAACGGCGGGACCGGCAATGACCGGATCCAGCTGGCGACCGGGCAGAACGATCTGGATCTTCACACGGTCAACCTGACCGGTATCGAGCGCATTGTCGGCAATTCCGCAGACAACAGCATCGACGGCTCGGCCGGCGACGATACGATCGATGCCGACGACGGCAGCGATATCGTGCACGGCCTGGCCGGCAACGATAGCCTCACGGGCGGGCTGGGTGACGACATGCTGTATGGCGGCGCAGGCGACGACCAGTTGATCGGAGCCGACAACACGGATGGCGAGGACCTTCTCGTCGGCGGCGCCGGCAACGATACCTATTATGTCGACGGACTGGACGACTGGATCAACGAGACCGACGACGGTGGCGCCGGGATCGACACGATCGTCGCCAATGAGACCAGCTATGACCTGCGCAATGCCCAGATAACAGGAGAGGTCGAAAACCTCACCCTGACAGGCAACCGGAACGTGAATGGCTTCGGCACCCTGCGCAGCAACGTTCTGACCGGCAACAGCGGGAACAACAAGCTTTACGGTTACGATGGAAACGACACGCTGAACGGCGGCGCGGGCGCGGACAGGCTGGAGGGCGGTACCGGAGATGACCGGCTGGATGGCGGTGCCGGCAACGACGTGATGACGGGCGGCAAGGGCGCCGATTTCTTCGTCTTCTCCACCGCGCTCAACGGAACGACCAATGTGGACAAGATCACGGATTTCTTCGATGTCGAGGACACGATCAAGCTGGATGACGCGGTCTTCACGGCAATTGGCCCGGCCGGCTTTCTGGCGGGGACCGCCTTCGCGGCGAACCTGACGGGTGCCGCGACCTCGGCAACGCAGCGCATCATTTACGAAACCGATACAGGCAAGCTCTTCTACGATGCCGATGGCAACGGACAGGGAGCGGCCATCCAGTTTGCGGAGCTGGCGCCCAACCTGCGCAATCTCTCCTACCGGGACTTCCTGATCTACTGATCGCGCGCCGGGGCATGGCGTCCACGCCTGCCCCGGCCTCCCGCCGCCAGGTTGCCCGCCATTTCAGCGCGCCGGCTTCCACGCCTCGGCGCTCGCATGGGGAGATTGCAGATAGAAGCTGTTCGCAGCCACGGTCTGCCACGCCTCCGCCGTACCGTCCGGCCAAAGGACACGAAACTCCACTGTCTTGTCCTTACCCACACCGAAATGGACCCAGCCAAGCTGCCCGCCAGCCTGCCCGCCGCCAATGGTGATCTCCCGCCGCATCACATGCCCATCGCGGCGAATTTCGATCCAGGAGCCGATCCCGTCCCGGTTCGCACCGGATTGCAGGAGGCGGAACGCGATGAAATTCCCGGCATCCGCTGTCTCGTTGCGCCAGATTTCAGCATCGCTCCAGCGGTTCGTCACCACCAGATCCACCTTGCCGTCGAGATTGAAATCGGCAAGCGCCGCACCGCGCGATACCTTCATGCTGGCGACGCCGGCCTTGTCGCCCATTTCGACGAAATTGCCCTTTTCGTTCTGCACGAGCAGGTTGTTCGGGTCCTTTGCCGCAAAATCCGGCATTTCCGCCACATTGCCCTTGGCGATGAAGAGATCCACCCGTCCATCATTGTTGACGTCCTGAAACTCCGTATGCCAGGCAGTGGAAGGGTGCCAGTCACCGCCGGTATAGGGCCGGTGCGCGGTCGCGCCCTTGGCAAAGGCAACATCCTTGTAGGCGGCAGGCCCCTTGCCGTCCTTGGGCGGCTCCACCAGCGTCTGCAGCTTGTTGTCGGCCATGCTGGTCAGGAAATATTCCGGATAGCCGTCGAAATCGAGATCATAGCTCGCAATGCCCATCCCCCAGATGCGCAGATATTTCCAGCCTTCGGCCTCCGTATAAAGGACAGGCGCCTTGCCGGGCTCCACATGCCACATCTGCTCTCGCCCACCCTTGTAATATTCGCGGTCGTTGGAGACGCGAAGCGACGGCGTGCCGGACCGGTTCCAGTCGGTAAACAGCATGGAAAGAGCGCAGAAACTGGGTTTCAGCGGCAACGGATCGGCAAAGCGGCGCGCCTTTCCGCTCGCCTCCGGCCGGTGCAGCCAGTTGTCGGTGCACGAGCCCCAAGGCATCATGTCCGCCTTCGGATCGATATAATTGCCGACGGCCAGTGTCGGCCAATCATTGCCGCGCTCCCACGTCGCCGCAAAGGCCGCGGTCCAGGCGTCGCCGCCCTTGAAGTTCCAGGTCTCGTTCGCCCGCTCGAAATGGCATGCGCCGGTGCCCCGCATCACGAGGTTCTCTCCCCGCCGCAACAGCACGAGGTCCGTCAAACCGTCGCTGTCGATATCGATCGGATAGGAGCCCAGCAGATTGTCTACCTCCAGGCTGCTGTCCTTGACTTCCTCGAAGCGAAGTGCGTCGCCCTGTTTGCTGATATTGCGATAGAGCCGGGCTTTTTCCTTCCCGCCCGGGAGGAGCAGGTCCGGATACCGGTCGCCGTCGCAATCGAAAGCGGACACCCCGCCTCCAACCATGAATTCCCAGTCGCCCTCATATTTGGAGGAGAGACCGGATGTCTGCGTTTCCTCCACGAAGGAAGGCATGGTGGGCAGGGGAACCGGTGCGTCTTCCGCCATGACGATCCCGGCAGGCAGCAGCCAGGCCAAAGCCAGCGCGATACGAAAGGGGCTCATCCTACATCCTCGTCTTCAGGGCGACCGTATAGGCCCCCACACACTTGCCCTGCTCCAGCCCCCGCTCGATGGCCGAGCGGAAATGGATGCCGCCGTAAAGGCGCGAGATTGCGGCCTCTTCGGCGGCCTGCCAGAAACTGTCGAACTTGCGCGCGGCAATCCCGTCTGCCTCATGCGTCGCGTCGGTGAAGGCATGCTTCTCGCCGAAAATGCCGGCAAGAACTACGGCCGCCGCACCGGATTGGGTGCTATGGCCACTCGGAAATTCCGGGAAAGGCGGCGTGATCAGCAGAGCTTCCCATTTGGGGTCCATCACCCGCTTGATGTAGCTGATGGGGCGGATGAGATCGAATTCGAACTTGGTATCCCAGCATCCGATGAAGGCATCGGCGACGGATATACCGAGCCGTGCCATCACGTCGACGGTGGTCGGCAGATCCGCCTTCTCGGCATCCAGCACCTGCCAGCCGATGGAAATCCAGTGGCCGGGCGGGGTTGGCGAGAGCATGGGATCGTCAGACCAGAACCGGGCGATGGTCTTTTGCTCGGGGCTCAGACCCTTGACCGTGGTGTAGACCTCCTCGGCCTCCTTGTAAAAAGCAGAGCCTTTTTCCTCGCTATAGGCCGGCGGTGCCGGCAGACGGCAGGACGAGCCCTTCGGCATGGCGAAGGGGCGGTTCTTGCCCCATTCGGGAAGAAGCGGAACCTGTTGCTGACGGATGAGAGAGGTCGGCACCCAGTGCGACGGGCCGGTCTTCAGGGTGTATTCCAGCGGGAAACCCATGTTTTCCACCACCGCACCGCCGTCGCTCTCGGACCATTTGAGGATTGCGCGAGCCATCTCCTCGCCGAAACGGGCACTGCGCTCGACCACCGCCGGATCGATGCCGTCCGAGACCGCCGCATGCATCTTCTCGTTCATGCGGGAAAAGGCATGCTGGCCTGTCGGCCCCGTCCGGTCGAAGAGCGCCTTGGTCGCGACCGACAGCGTGGCATTGAGCACGATGGCATCATCATAGGTGGCGCCCACGTCGCGCCGGGGCAGATCCTTGAGATCGTTCAGTTGGCCTTCAAGGGTTTTCAGATGCGTATGATCGCCCGCCACCGCCTGATAGGCGGCCACGCCCAGATAGGCGAAAGAGCGGCTGGCAACCGGCGGCGAATAGTTGGGCGTATGCCGCACCAGCTCCAGAACCAGACCGTACCAGGTCCGCAGCACGGTCTCCGGCGCCATACGGTCCGCACGGGCCGGCAAAGCACCGGCAAAGACGGACAGGACAAGGAAAAACAGGAACGCAGCAGGCGCGCCTTTCGATACTCTCATGACAACTCCCCCCGGGATGACCAGCTTCTTGCGCGGCGGCCGATTCCCTTATTTAAATCGATTATTATTCTTTATTCTTAGCAGACTCCGTGCGCCCGTCCAGTGTCCCCACCGCGTGATAAAGATCGGGGCGGCGGTCGCGGAAGAGACCCCAGGCGAGCCGGTACTCCGCCATGGCGTCCAGGTCGAATTCATGAACCAGCACGGCCTCTTCGTCGCGCCCCGCCACGGCCACCAGGGCGCCCTTGTGATCGGCAATGAAGGAGCTTCCATAGAAGGTGCAGGTGGTTTTCCCCTCCACCTCGACGCCGATGCGATTGGAAGCAATGACCGGCACCACATTCGCCGCCGCATGTCCCTGCATGGTGCGTTGCCAATGCCCCGAGGAGTCGATCGTCGGGTCATGCGGCTCGGTGCCGATGGCGGTCGGGTAGAACAGCAATTCCGCTCCCTGGAGCGCCATGGCCCGGGCGGCTTCCGGAAACCACTGGTCCCAGCAAATCCCGCAGCCGATGGTGGCATAGCGGGTCTTCACGGCCCGGAAGCCGGTATCGCCGGGACTGAAGTAATATTTCTCCTCATATCCCGGCCCTTGGGGGATGTGGGATTTCCGGTAGTTGAAGAGAATGGTGCCATCCGCATCGATCATGGCGAGGGAATTATAGAGCGCCAGGCCGGCCCGCTCGTAATAGGAAACCGGAATCATCATCTGAAGATCGCGCGCCAGGTGCCTGAAATGATTCACCGCCCGGTCTTCTTCAAGTGGATTGGCAAGACCGAGATGGGCAGGAGTCTGCTCCTGGCAGAAATAGGGTGTCTGGAAAAGTTCCTGGAGCAGGACGATTTGCGCGCCTTGCGCGTGCGCCTGGCGGACGAGCCGTTCGGCCCTCTCGATGTTTCCGTCCCGGTCCCAGTTGCAGGCCATCTGCGTGGCCGCGACCCTGATCTTGCGCATCCGAACTTCCCCTGTGCCTGTTCCTCTCCCGACTGACGGCCGGAGAGGAAATGCCGCAGTCGAGCAGATGCAGGACCCGTTCGCAAGAGGAAGCGGGCAGCAGGGGAAGATCGCGTCCCGGGAGGAACCTCGTCAATAAAAATGGGAAGCGGGAAGCGCGGGAGATTCGCGTCCGTCGGTCTGCACTCGGGAGGGATGAACCCTGCCCGCTTCCCGTCTCTGCCTGCCTTCCGGCACCCGCCGCCGCAGGCCCAGAAAGCGAATCCCCTTCTTTCCATGGCAGCATGGAAGGAAGGCGCTGTCGCTCTCCTAGCGGCAGAGATCCATCAGCACGTCACGCTTCACGAGTTTCACGCTTCGCGTTCCCTGCAACGAAATGAGCCCGCTCGACCGCATCTTCGCGAAGGTGCGCGATACGGTTTCAATCGTGAGCCCGAGATAATCGGCAATATCCAGCCGCGGCATCGGCAGTTCGATGCGGGTTTCGTCGCCCTGGCGGTCCGCCATATCCAGAAGGAAGGCCGCGATGCGCTCGACCGCAGACTGCCGGCCGATGACCAGCAGATGGGTTTGAGCCCGAAGCATTCCCTCCAGAGCCAGAGGCATCAGATGCGCCGCATCGGCACCCAGTCCCGAAAGGGGTCTTACGCCGGTGGCGGAAATCGCCTCCGCGAAGAAACTGCGCGAGGAAGCCGCCTCGAAGCCGAAGATCTCGCCGGCGAGATGGAAGGCGATGACCTGTCGCCTTCCATCCGCCAGCAGACGGTGGATCCGGACTGCTCCGAATTCCACCACGTAGAGCTCACCCGCCCGATCGCCCTGCGCATAGATCTCCGCCCCCGAAGTATAGGTCCGGACCGAAGCGGGCCTCAGCGAATGCCCGGGAACATCGATACCAAGAGCGCCGAGTCGTGCGGCAAAAGCCGTGAATTCCGCAGTCTGCATGGATGCCTCCGTTGATCGCAAAAGCCGAAACCGGCCGTTCCAGGACAACAGCGTATCGCCTGGTTCTCCGAACGCCCCCGGTCGGCAGGCGATGCGCTGTTGTTGAGAGGAAGATGACAGAGACAGGCAGGGCGGAAAATTCGTTTATGTCCCTACGGGTTATTCCCTAGTGACGGCAGATGGCCCCGTCGCGCGCCGGTTCAGGACCGGTCGGATGCCGGAATGGCGACCATGCGCCCGACCGCCTCTACCAGGTCCTTGCCCTGGAAAGGCTTGCCGATACCGACGACGCTGTCATGTTCGGGAACAGGCGAAAGGCTGTCCGAGAGGAACAGCACGGGTATGCGGCTGGAAGCGAGCGCTTCGCGTGCCGCCCGGTCGAAACGGTAGTTTTCGGAATCCAGCACCACACATCCGATGTCGGAACGGGTGGCCAGGTCCGCGGGCCAGGTGCCGTAGGCCGCCACGGAAAAACCCTCCACCCCCAACGCAAATGTCAGGGATGCCAGCAAAGCCTCGTCGCGGACGATAACCGCTATGGTCTTTGTGGATTTCAAGTTTGGAAGTCCCGATTGTGATGCAGCGTCCAGCGCCATGCCGACAATACCGGGACTCACGATCGGAAAATTTGAGGCAGGTCAATTTTTTCCCTGCGTATTTATGCGCAAGGTAAATTACGGGGTGTCGAACCCGACCGAAAGCGCCATGCGCACGAGCTGCGGCAGGCTCCGCGCCTGCATCTTCGTCATCACATTGGCGCGATGCACCTCGACGGTGCGCGGCGAAATGTCGAGATCATAGGCAATCGACTTGTTCGGCAGGCCGGATACCACGGCGGAAAACACCTGCCGCTCGCGGTCCGTCAGCTGCGCCAGCCGCTCGCGCACGGCGTCCGAATCGTCCGTCGCCTCCGCATCGGGCGCCACATGGGTCGCGGCATTCCGGATGGCGTCGATCATCACCCGGTCCTCGAAGGGCTTCTCGATGAAATCGAGTGCTCCGGCTTTCATGGCCTCGACCGCCATGGGGACATCGCCATGGCCGGTCATGACGATGGCGGGAATACGGGCCTTCACGCCCGAAAGGGACTGGATCAGTTGCACGCCGCTCATGTCGGGCATGCGAAGGTCGGTCACGAGCACGCCGGCCCGCACCTGCGGCGCGAACTGGAGAAAGGCCGTCGCGCTTTCATGCATGCGGACGGTAAAATCGTTCATCGTCAGCATGAAGGCGAGCGACTTGCGAACGGTTTCCTCATCATCGACCAGATGTACGGTCACGTCAGGCTGCACCATCTTCATCTCCTTCCTTCAGGGCCGGCAGCGTGAAGCGGAAACAGGCCCCGCCCCCTTCGCTTCTCGACACATTCATCTGTCCGCCGTGGGCCTCCACGATGCGCCGGGAAATCGACAGGCCGATGCCCATCCCGCCCGGCTTGGTCGTGGTGAAGGGCTTGAAGAGATCGGCAGCAATATCCTCCGAGATCCCGGGGCCCGTATCCTCGACCACAACGGCAACTTCCTCGTCGCCAACCCGTTCCGTCCGTACGATCATTTCCCGCACCGGCTGTCCCTGCATGGCCTCGATGGCGTTGCGCATCAGATTGGTCAGGACCTGCTGGATCTGGATCCGGTCGACGAAGACGAAGTCCGCACCGGGACGAAAATCGAAGACGGTCCGCACGCCCTTTTCCCGAGAGCCGGCAAGCGCCAGTGCCCCCGCCTCTTCCACGAGGCTGCGGATATTCTCCGCGCTTTTCTCGGTTTCCCCCTTCGTCACGAATTCCCGGAGATGGCGGATGATCTGGCCGGCGCGCAGGGATTGGCGGGCCGTTTCCTCGAGCGCGTCGCGCATCCGGGCTGCAACGGCTCCGTCTATATCCTGAAGCAGACGGGTGCATCCATGAATGTAATTGGCGATGGCCGAAAGAGGCTGGTTCAATTCATGCGCCAAAGTGGACGCCATTTCCCCCATCTCGTTCAGCCGCGCCAGACGGGCGAGCTGACCCTGGATTTCCTGCAGCCGTGTCGCGGTTTCCTCGCGCTCGGTGAGATCCCGGATAAATCCCGTAAAGAAGGTCTCGCCGCCCGAGCGGGTTTCTCCGACCGCCAGTTTCATCGGAAAGGTCGACCCGTCCTTGCGGCGCCCGACAACCACGCGGTCGATCCCGATGATCCGTTTTTCCCCCGTCCTGAGATAGCGTTGCAGATAGCCGTCATGCTCCCCGCGATAGGGCTCCGGCATCAGGATCCGCAGGTTCTGGCCGATGACCTCCTCTTCCTGATAGCCGAACTGGCGAACGGCCGCCGCATTGAACGAGACGATCGTGCCTTCCCGCGTGCTGACGACCGTGGCATCGAGAACGGTATCCAGAATGGATTTCAGATGCGCCTCGCGCCGCTCAAGCTCGTTTCGGCTGTGCTGGTTGGAAATCCGGGCACTGCGCAAAGCTTCGCCGATGAAGGCCACGGAGGTGCCCACCGCCACGAAGATCAGGGCTTCCAGCCCATGCACCCCGCCCTCGCGGGAACTGATCCAGGTCGCGGCTACCGAAGACAATGCCACCGCAAGCAGCGACGGCCCAAGTCCGCTGAGCAGCGCGACAAGCAATATCGGAAGGATGAAAAGCGTGAAAACGGCCCTGTCTTCCAGCCAGCCCGACAGCGAAACGCGCGCAAGAAAGGCCACCGCCACGGCAAGAAAGGACAGGATCAGGCCCGGAATGCCCGATATCTGCCGTGCAAGGATATGACGAATCCAATCTTTCATGTTCCGGACCACCCGACCTTTTCCGGCCGGTCTTGAATCAATTGTTTCTACCGCAAAGATAGGAATAGGGTAGAATTTGATAAATGACAATTTCAACCAAGTAGAGAAAAGTTAAAGTCTAATATTACTTATAGAACAATCGACAGAGGTTTCTTCCCGCGTGAGCTTTGGATGATCAGGAGCGAAGGATCCTTGCGTTGAAAAAACAGGCTTCCGGGCTTGCGCAAGGCGCACAACTTGGCTCTGTCTTCAGATCGGCGCATCGACCGATGCACCCCCTTTCCCGCCGGAAACCGACCATGACCGAGACCACCTCGAACCTGTTTTCAATGCCCGGGGGCGACATGCTTCCCCGCTTCGACCAGCTTGGCGCCTTTGAGGCCTATGAAGCGATCCGGCATCATTTCCCGAAGGCGATCTTTCCCGCCAGCAGCGAAAGCGTCGATCATCTTGGCCTGCTGGCCGACCGTTACGATCTCTTCGTGTTCGACGCCTTCGGCGTTCTGAACGTGGGAGAGACGGCAATTCCCGGAGCAGTCGCGCGAATGGCCGCGCTGACCGCGATGGGCAAGACCTGTATCATCCTCTCCAATGCCGCAAGCTATGATGGGGAAGCCGCGTGCCACAAATTCAAGCGGCTGGGATTTGATTTCGCAGCCGATCACATCGTCACAAGCCGTCAGGCTGCCCTGGCCGCGCTGGCGGGAAGGACGGCGGTGACGCGATGGACCGTTCTCGGCCTTGCGGCCGCCGAAGCGGGCGCCCTCCTCGAAGCCACGTTTCCCGAACACAAAGCGGATTTCGATACGGCCGAAGGCTTCCTGTTCCTGTCGACGCTTCGATGGAGCGCGGGCAAGCAGGCCCTGCTGGAAGCATCCCTGAAAAACAATCCGAGACCGGTGATCGTCGCCAATCCGGATATCATCGCGCCCCGGGAGGATGGGCTCAGCACCGAGCCCGGCTTCTTCGGTTACCGTCTTGCCGAGCTTGGTCTCGGCCACGTCGCCTTCCACGGCAAGCCTTTTCCTTCGATCTACGATCTGGTTCGGCAGCGCTTTCCCGGTCATCGCCCCGATCGGATCTGCATGATCGGGGATACGCTGCACACCGATATCCTGGGCGCTGCGGCCGCGGGATGGAAAACGGCACTCGCCACCCGCCATGGCATGCTGAAAGGGCTCGACATTCCGGCGGCGATTGCCCGGTCGGGGATCGTTCCGGATCATATCCTGCCCACCATCTAGTTCGGCGCCGGAGGCCTCCTTGACCCAGATTTGGTCGAAGCCGGGCCGTTGACCGCTCCGCTGGCCGAGGCTACCCACATCCTGCTACCGACTGCTGGCCGGCATGCGTCCCGGGCGTCAGGCGGAAAATCCACTGCCTATTGCAACCTGCCTATTCCGCAAGACCAGCCATCGCAAAAGGAAAGACATGATGTCTAAGCTTCGGTCGCTTTCTCGATCCCTGTTAGCCACCTCCACAGCCCTGTTGACGCTCGGCACGGCCATTCCGTCGGCGCAGGCAAACGACACCGTCGCGGTCCTCGGCGCAGGCGGTCTGCAGCTGGCCGTGACGCAGTTCATCGAGATGGAAAGCGAAGACCTGTTCATTTCGCCGTCGAAGGTCAACGTGGACTACGTGTTTCGCAATACCTCCGGCAAGGACGTGGAAACGCTGGTCGCCTTCCCGATGCCCGACATATCGAGCTACGATAACGGCATGGAAGGCATTGCCGATCCGAAAAGCGAAAATTTCATGGATTTCCGCGTGTCGCAGGACGGCAAGGCGATCAAGCCTGACGTTCAGCAGCGCGCCATCGTCAACAATATCGACGTGACCGCCGATCTGGAAGAACAGGGTGTCCCGGTCTTCGCTATCGGCCAGCAGGGCGTGGACGCCATTGCGGACCTGCCGGAAGATGTCCGCGCCGACTGGGAGGTCCGCGGTCTGGTCGTCAGAAACTACGAGGGGGTCGATGACGGACAGGAAGCGCCCGTCGTTCCCGCCTGGAAAATCCGGACCACCTATTACTGGCGGACCACCTTCCGCGCGGATGGCCCCACGAAGGTTCATCACACCTACAAGCCCAGCGTCGGCGGCATATCCGGCCTGAACTTCATGGATGGAGAGGGAAAGCCGAACTACGACGAGAAGAAGTATCGCGAAAAATACTGCATCAACGACAAGTTCATGAAGATGGTCGGGGATCGCGTGCTGGAAACGCAAGGCGTCGAAGGTATCTATTACTTCGAGCGCTGGCTATCCTACATCCTCGTGACAGGCGCCAACTGGGAAGGCCCCATCGGCGATTTCCATCTGACGGTCGACAAGGAAGACCCGGATTCCCTGGTGAGCTTCTGCGGTGACGGCGTAACCAAGACCGGACCCACCACATTCGAGATGACCAAGGAAAACTTTGTTCCGGATCGCGACCTCGACATCCTGATCGTCTACAAAAGCGATCAGCGGCAATAAGGATCGGGCCCCGGCCCGTCTTCCGTTTGGGAAGCGCCTAGGGGGCGCTTCTCTTCTTCAGGCCCGCAATGATACGGTCCGCCAGACCGGCATAATCGCCGTCGAAATGGTGACCGCCCTCCAGTCCGACAACCTCTATGCCTTTGGACGTGAGCGTCGGGCAGGCATCGCCGTCATCGTCCTTGCCATAGATGCACTGGATCAGTTTCGGGTCGATCTTGGCGATCTCATCGACAGGATCCCCGGCCGTTGCCTTGCCGCCGCCGCCCAGCCAGCCCTCGACCGAGATTTCGTAATCGGCCTGGTGGGACAGGGCCATCAGCGTGATCTGGTCAATGCGCGGCTTCACGTCTTCCGGCAAGCGCACAAAGCTGCCGGGCAGGATATCCGCCCCGAACGAATAGCCGATCAAGATGACATGGCGCACGTTCCAACGCCGGGAATAGGTATCGATGATGCGGACGAGATCGTCGGTCGTTTCCTGAGGGTCCCGCGGGCTCCAGAAGTAGCGCAGCGAATCGACGCCCACGACCGGAATGCCCCGCTGCTGCAGCGCGTCGCCAACCTCGCTGTCGATGTCGCGCCAGCCGCCATCGCCCGAATAGATCACGGCCATCGTATCCAGGCTCGGCTTGGTCTCGAGCAGCGTCAGGGGAAGGCCGAGCGTATCGCCCTCGCCGCCGCCGGCGTCCACCCGGTCGGCCAAGGCCTGCTCAAGGGTCGCGCCGGCAGCCCCGGCCGCATCGCGGATCTGGATATCCGGGTGTGCTTTCGCCAGGTCTTCCACATGGCCCTTGCCCTCCTTGTCGGCGGCTGTGGTCAGCAGGACGCTCACGGCCGCAGGAAGCGGCCCTTCGGTCAGGCCGTAGACGATCCGGTCTGCCGTGCGGGTTTTCTGCGCCGGCGTGCACAGCTGCTTGAGAAGGGGGATGCCTGCCTTCGGGTCTACGGCGATGGCCTCTCCCACCGTGGCGCGCGGGCTTTGGGCGATCATGGCCAGCACCAGCGCGCCCCCTTCCCCTGCCCCGGCCAGGATCGGCGCATTGTAGCGGGTGGCGCCCGCTGCCTTCTGCACCTGATGGGACAGGGCCTCCACATCGGAAATCATGTAGACGCAATCGCCCTTGTCGGCAGCAAGCGCCTTCATATAGGCCGGGAAATCGATGCCGACGACCGTTGCCCCCTTGTCTGCAAGAGTTTTGGCCTCCTGCTCTTCGGCATCGCCCCATCCTCCGGCGTCGGAGACCAGGAAAATATTGGCGACCGGTTCACCGTCCGGCAGGTAGACATGCCCCGGAGGGATCATGCCGGTGTCGAATGCGGGGCTTTCTGCGCGGGATGGCCCGGAGACCAGCAGGGTTGCGCCGAGAAGCAAGGCCGCGGCCGACCGCGACAAGGAGACAAAACCACTCATTTCGAGATAACTCCCTTCACCCCGCCCCCGATGAGCAGGGTCACATCCACCAGCGCCATTGCGGCCCCGGTCCCATTCGAAACGGCCAGATAGCGGGGCTCCCACCGGGGATGGAATTTCGATTTGAAAGCTCGCAAGCCCTTGAAATTGTAGAACCGCTCCCCGTGCTCGAACAGCGCGCCGCCGAGGCGGTCCCAAACGGGCGCCACCTCCCGGCGCGCCATCCCCGAAAGCGGGGCCATACCCAGATTGAAGCGTCGGTACCCCCTGTCCCTCAAGCCGCCGAGAATGCTGGCAAAGAGAAAGTCCATCGTGGCCTTCGGCGCTTCGGGCAGGAAGCGCATGAGATCGATGGTCGCTTCTGCCTGCGTATCCGTCACCATCAATGTGGCGAAAGCAACGATCTCTCCGTCGAGGCGCACCAGTGCGACAGGCTGCGAGGCGATATAATCCGGTTCGAAGGCGCCGAGGGAGAATGTCTTTTCGCGGGTATTGTGATGGGCAAGCCAGGCATCCGAAACCCGCCGCAGCGGCTCGATGATCGACGCCACCCCCTCGCGCGGGACGATCTCGAAGGTCAGCCCGTCCCGGATGCCCCGGTTATAGGATTGCCGCAAGCCGGAAAGCCGGCTTCCCTTGAGGTCGAAGGATTCCAGATCCACCATGGCCAATTCGCCGAGCTTGAATGCCCGCAACCCGGCATCCACACAGGGCGACAAAAGCTGCGGCGACACCTGATAGAAGGCGGCCCGGCCACCGCCATTTCGTGCCATTTCGACAAACCGCCAGACCAGCTCGGAAAATTCCTGCGCCTCGCCCACCGGATCGGAAAAGGCGATCCACGACCGTCCCGACACGCCATACATCAGGAAGCTCGATCCCGATTGGGAGAACAACAGGCGCTTGTCCCGCATCCGCACCAGATTGGCGTCCGAATTGTCCTGCCGCATGGTAATGGCGACGGCGCGGGCGATGTGCGCTTCTTCGGCAGCACCCGGCAGGATCTGTGCCGGCCTGAGCAGGCTGATCAGCGCGACCGCGGATGAGCCGATGGCCACGCCCAGCAGGGCCCGCAACCCGCGCGGCGCTTCGCTGGAAAATTCGAATTGCCACCAGAGTTCATGCGTGTACTGCGTGTCGCGATAGACGAAGAGCAGAATAACCAGCGCCATCATGAGGATGACGCCCATGCCCGCAAACCAGGCCGGCCCCGGCGCTTGCCCGAACAGATTGGCCGGACGGTCGAAGGCGGTGCGGTTGAGTGTCAGCGCAAGAATGAGAACCGCCAGCATCGCCATCTGATGCCAGGCGGCCGCCGTGGGAAGCGTCAGGACCAGGGCGGCCACTGACGCACCCATCGCAACCCACCAGGCACCATCCAGTCTTTGGCCAAGGCCGCGCGCGCTGATCACCAATGCCAGCCCCAGCATGCTGGACATGAAATGGGCGCCTTCAAGAATCGGCAGAGGCAGAAAAGCCGCCAGATAATCCAGATTGTCGGGCCCGGTGGGAACGAGGCTGGAAAAGATGAGAAGCGCGCCCACCAGCAGCGCGAATGCGGAGACGAGCGCCGGGGCAAGCTTGACCGCCACCTGGGCCAGAGCGCCGACTGCGGGCCTCGCCGCCATCTGCCGCGTTTCCGACACCAGCAGGATGAGAACGGCCGCAATCAACGGCAGGACATAATAGACGACGCGGTAGAGCAGCAGCGCGCCCAGCAATTGTTCGAGGCTGATCGCATGGGCAAGCCCCGCCATCATCACCGCTTCGAACACGCCCAGCCCTGCGGGAACATGGCTGAGAAGACCGAGCCCGACAGCCGCCACGTAAACGGCCAGAAAAGTGGGCCAGCCCACATGCGTTTCGGGCAGAAGCACATAGAGGGCGCTCGCGGAGGCGGCAATATCGAGAACCGAAATCAGAAACTGCCGCGAAGCCGTCCTGCTGTCCGGAAGACGGAGCGTTACCCCGAAGACCGTCACGCTGCGCCCATGGCGCCCGAGATAGAGAAGAAGCCCGGGGACAAGCAGAAGCGCCATCGCCGCGATGCGCAGGACCAGCGGTTGAACGCCGACGATATCGGCAATGCGCGGCGCGACCGCCAGCACGGCCAGCGCCGTGATGACCGCCAGGCTCAACCCGAAAGCCAGGGTGACGAAGGCAATGACGCGGGCTATTTCATCCGGTTGCAACCCCACGCGGGAATAGGCCCGAAAACGAATGGCGCCTCCGCTCAGCGCACCGAGCCCCACCGTGTTCCCGATGGCATAGGACATGAAGGCCGTCAGCGCCACGGGCCCGGCCGGGAGATCCTTGCCGATATAGTCGATGGCGTTGGCATCATAGCGGATCAGCGCTGCATAGCTCAGCGCCGTGAAGCCGATGGCAAGCAGGATATCCGTGATCGGGGTTTCCGCAAAAGCGGCAACGACATCCTCATACCGCACCTCTTCCGTGAACCGGTAAAGGGCATAGGCAATGATTCCGGTAATGACGATCACGGCCAGAGCGGCAAGATAGGCTCTGTATTTCTCGATGAAGAGGCCCAGTTTCCGCGGATCGCCGTGACCGGGTTGCGAAACAGACATGCGTGTCTCCGAACATTCCCTCGGTACACCCCCGGTGTCCGAACGATAGTCGTCAACAATCATTCCTGCAATTGGCCAAAATAATGTCGCAACCTTTGAGAGAAATTTAGCGCCGCCCGCCCCCGGGCGTCACTATTCTGCATGAGGCACGTCACGCGGCGTAGGTACGGCTGCCCTCCGGGAAAAAGCCCTCCAGCGACTCGGGTGTAACGGGCCGGCTGAGCAGAAAACCCTGGACGAAGTCGCAACCGATTTCCGAGAGCACGACGAGCTGTTCCGCACGCTCCACGCCCTCTGCGATGACGGGATGCCCGAGACCGTGGGCCATGCTGATTGTGTATTCCAGCACCCGACGTGCCGCAATGTCGGTCGCGATGTCATCAATCATCGACTTGTCGAGCTTGAGGTCCCGGAACGGCAGCTTGTAAAGCTTGGACAGATTGGAATAGCCCACGCCGAAATCATCGACGGAGATATGGAAGCCCATGGACTGAAGCGCGCGGAGCTGCTCGTGCACGAGATCGTCATCGGACATGGCCGCCGTTTCCGTGATTTCCAGGGTAAAGAAGCCCGGATCGATGGCATTGTCGGCGCAGATGGCAGCGATCCGGCTGCTGAACAGTGGATCGAGAAACTGGGTCGGGCAGACATTCACGGAGATCGGAAAGTGAAGCCCGCGGCGTTGCCATTGCTTTGCCTGTTCGGCCGCAAGCCGGAAAACTTCGAAGCCAAGCAGTTCCAGCATTTTCTTCTCTTCGGCCAGACCGATGAATTGTCCGGGCGACATCAGCCCTCGCACCGGATGTTGCCATCGGACCAGGGCCTCCACCCCGGCAAAGATGCCGTCATCGACAGAAAATTTCGGCTGGTAATGCAGGCAGAATTCATGGCGCTGGAACGCCTGCACCAGATCGGCCTCGAGCTGCGCCCGTTCGATCGATGCGGTCAGCATACGCTTGTCGAAGAAGCAGAAGTTGCCCTTGCCCATGGCCTTGGCCTGATACATGGCGAGATCGGCGAGTTTGGTCAGTTCTTCCGGCTGATCCGTATCCTCGTTGAGAACCGCAACACCGAGCGATCCACCGACAGAAAGCGAAAAGCCGTCGATCACGAAGGGCGCAGCAAGGCAATCCACGATGCCCTGCGCCAAGACAGCAAGCTCGTCGCGGCTGGCGCGGCCGCCGACCAGGGCGACGAATTCGTCGCCTGCAAAGCGAAACAGCATCCGGCAATGGCCGTCCACCGGCCCCTCGCCGGCCAGGCGCACCAGACAATCGCTGACATTGGAGGGCTGGACGGAAAGGCCGACCTCCTGGATCCGCACCGCGGCGGCGCGCAACAGCTGATCGCCCACCTGGTGCCCGAAAAGGTCGTTGATCTGCTTGAAATTGTCCAGATCCAGGAAAAACAGCGCACCACCGCAACTATGCATTTTCTGGAGCGCCTCGAACAGCACTGTCCGGTTCGGCAGTCCCGTGACGCCATCTTCATAGGCGAGCGTCTGGATGCGCGACACATTCGCATTCAGGCGATTGACCATTTCCTTGAAACTGTCCGCCAGACCGCCCACCTCGCAATTGCATTCCACCTGGACGGCAGTGTTGTAATCGCCCCGGGCAATGGCGAGGGTGCTGGACCGGAGATTTTCGATGGGACGCGTGAGCTTGCCCGTCATCAGAAAGGTCATCGTACCGGCAATGGCCGCCAGCACCAGCGTGATCACAAAGGCAAGCAACGGCCGCGAGCCCGTATCCTCGCTGAGAAAATGTCGATCCCAGGCGAAGATCAGCGCAGAACCGGCGGCCATGCACATGGCAATCATCAAAGTAAAGCGGACCCGAAGGCTGTTCAGCCCCCGTCCATATTTTGACGCAGTATGAGACACAGTTTTCATCCTTGTTGCCCGATTATTTTAGCAACAGGATATAAAGGCATCTCTAAGCCGATAGATCAAACTTTACACAAGGCCATCGCGCGGCGTCTGGCCTCTCCGGCCGCGGAACGCCAATGCGTGCAGCCGGGGCAGCGCGCTGTTATCATCAACAAAATCAGGAAATAATGGTGGGTGATGTAGGGCTCGAACCTACGACCCGCTGATTAAGAGTCAGCTGCTCTACCAACTGAGCTAATCACCCGTCCGCCCGTCGCCGTGGCGTGACCGGGCTTCTAAACAGGATATTTCTCCTTGTCCAGCACCCCATTGAAAAAAAATCGCCGGAAACCTGACTTTTTCTGTCAAGCCACTGTTTTCAATAGATAATTATAGGTGCAAAATTCCTTCGGACAGACAAACGGCATGGCCGCCGATGCGGGCGTTCTCCACCTTGCCGTGAGCGGCGTCGATATGAAGGTGGATATAGGAAGGACGGCCCATCTCCACGCCTTGCTCGATGAGCGTTGCGGAATGGCCGTCCGGCAGGGCGTCGAAGCGGTGAATGGCCCCGGAGAGGGCTGCGACGGCCGCGCCGGTTGCCGGGTCTTCGGCGATTCCCATGTCGGAGGTAAACATCCGCGCGTGGAAACGGGCATTGTGATGAACGCCGCCGCGGCAATAGACATAGGCAGAGGCCAGCTGACCATCGGCGAAAGGGGCCACTTTTTCCCAAAGATGCGTATCGAATTCGATGCGCTCGGCCACGCCAAGATCATGCACCGGCACCAGCAGGAAGGGAACGCCCGCGCTCCACAGAGAGGGCACATGGTTTTCGAAGCCAATTTCGGTGCTCTTGATTCCGAGCGCATCGGCCAGCCCGTCACGCGAAGGCGAGCCCCCCAGCTCGACCGAGCGCCGCGGCAGGTCGAATTCCGCAAAGCTTGCGCCCGTCTCTGACAGACGAACGGCACAGCGAACCGGGCCTACCCTCTCCTCCAGCACCGAAACCAGGCCGAGGCCAGGTGCTGCCCCGGCATGCTCCGCGATGGCAATCGCCGATCCCACGGTCGGATGTCCCGCAAAAGGCAGCTCGCGGCCGGGGGTGAAGATGCGCAGGGCAGCGGTATGCATCGGATTTTCCGGCCTGTGGACGAAGACCGTTTCCGAGAGATTGAATTCCCGCGCAATCGCTTGCATCGCCTGATCGCTCAGGCCGTCGCTGTCGAACACCACGGCAAGAGGATTTCCTTCCAGGCGCCGTTCGGTAAAGACGTCATAGATGCGATAGGCCCGAGTCACTGGTGCAATCTCCGTTTGTTCGACGGGTCGAACCTGCCCGAGCCGTTCGGCGCTGGCAAGGGCTGAACGTCAGGCCTTGCCGAAGATCATCTCCAGCAGGGGCGGCATGAAAGCGCCATAGCGGTAAGCATTCGGGTTGGCATCGCGGATTGCAATCACGTCATCGATTTCCTGTTCGTGATCCGCTGCCATATGGGCCCGCACCCGCTCGATGATGTCCTGCGCCGTCCATGGGAATCGGTAGAGGCGGCACATCATCAGGGTGTTGTTGCGCAGCGCGGCGAAGGCTCCGTCGTCCGCCCGCGCGACAGAAAGATCAAGGCCCGTCTCCTCCCGAACCTCGCGGCGCATATTGGCTTCGAGATCCACCTCTCCTTCTGCCACATCTTCCGGTTCCAGCGATCCGGCCGCGCAGTAGACGAGCCCCGGATTGGCCGTGGAGGGTCCCATGCGGATGGCGATCAGGGCACCGTCGCTGGAGATCGGCACAGCCCAGGAAAAAGCGTGGAATGCGCCCATGCGGTCCGGTTGCCTTCGCCACCACAGATGGGTGGCATAGGGCACTTCGTGACCGGTGGCCTCTATACTGTCACCGACCAGGGACATGCGACGCAACAGGATCAGCGAACCGTTGTAGAGGTGGGGATTGCCCTGCACCTCCCGTTCCCAGTTGGCCTCGATCTCCGCCCGACGGGCGAGATAGACCGGATGGGGTTCCGGCGCCACGCGGATGCGTGCCGTCCGAACGGGAAACAGCCGTCCGTCCTCCGGAAAGCCTGTGGCGAAAATGTCCGGGCTATGGGCGTCCATCAAAGTTCCATTTCCATGACGACCGGGCAGTGATCGGACGCTTTCGGCCGGTCCCAACCGATCCGGGGATAACGCTCGACAGTCTGGCCGGGCGGAAAAACGGTGCGATGCGGCTGGCCATTGCGCACAATGTCCGGCAGCCGGCCATGATTGAGACTGGCAAGGGAAGGTGACAGCCATATGTAGTCGAGCTGGCAAAGATGCCGGTCTTCCGGTCCCCGTGCATGATAATGGGTCCACCGATCCAGCGCGGGCCGACGCTGAACCACATTTTCTGCAAAACCGCCGGCAGAGAGCACCGTCAGGGCCGAGCCCGGCACCTGTTCCGGGGTGAAGGCGTAACCGTTTCTCCGGTCCCCCGTCACGGTCACCTGCTCCATGAAATCGTTCATGTCTCCACAGATCGCGAAGCGGGCCTGACGGTATCCATCGGCCCCGAACCGGCGCTCGATGATGCCGCGCACCGCCGCCGCCTCAGCCCGGCGCACGGGATAGGTGGGATCGCTGCCCGGCGCGCCGTCCGGCAGCCCGCGCGTTCCGCCCTTGGACTTGAAATGCACCACATAGACGGTCAACGGCTTGCCGCCCACGCGAATATCGATTTCCAGACAGTCACGGCGAAAAATCCGGCTGTCCGGTTTCTCGAGCGGCCCCAGTTCCGGCGCATAGAGCCCGGCCTCCTCATAGGTCAGGGGGGCGTGGCTGCGAATGCTGACGAATTCGATCGGGTCGCCCGTGGCGGTCCGGTCGCGCATCATCACGGCAACATCGATCCCGCGGCTGTCATTGCCTTCGATCAGATACTTGTGCTGATAGCCGTCGCCCACCATGCGGTAGAGGTAGTTGGTCTCGAAGGCGGAAAGCGCATCCAGACTTTCCACCTCCTGCAGGCAGATCATGTCGGAGAACGTGTCGGCAATGGCGAGCGCCGTCTGCTGGCGCGTATCATCCGTCGCGGAAACCACGCGCGCCACTTCCATCTCCCGGTAGACGGCCTCGTTGCGGACATCCAGCAATCGCAGGGTGCGATCCTGCCGGAGCTCGTTGCGAAATCCGGAAAAATCGAACCGCGTCAGCAGGTTCTCGACGTTGAAAGTCGCCAGTCTGAAGGTCATGGGCTCGATTCGCTCCGCTCGGTCGATCCCTATCGATACGAAGAAAATGCGGAAGAACAATAGTCAACCGCAACAGAGTGTCCCGGCATTGGTCGGAGACGGCAGCCCCCTGCCCGTCAGCCCGGCAGGGAGGACCGGATGAGCCGCCCCAGACGGGCCATCCCCTCCTCGATCATGCCGGGGCTGGCGCAGGAGAAGCTGAGACGAAGCGTGTTGGACCCTGACCCATCGGGATGAAAGGCCTGCCCCGGCACGAAGGCGACCTTTTCCGTTTCCAGCGAGCGGGCAAGCAGGGCGGCGCCATCCATGCCCTCGGGCAGATCGACCCAGACGAACATTCCGCCTTCCGGCTTTGTCCAGCGAACCCCGTCCGGCATGTGTCGCTCAAGCGCCGCGAGCAACAGATCCCGCCGCTCGCGATAGGTGTCGCGCACCCGCTCCACCTGCGCCCGGAACATGTCGGGAGCCGCTTCAGCAATCGCCATCTGGTTGAGGGTGGAGGAATGCAGATCCGCCGCCTGCTTGACCAGCACGAGCTTACGGATAAGCGGCTTGGCGGCCACCAGGTAGCCGATGCGAAGGCCGGGAGCGAGCGTCTTGGAAAAGCTGCCGCTATAGATCGTGCGGGTCTTTTCGATGTCGCCGCCATTGCGGGCTATATCGAGCGCGAGGATAGACGGAACCGGTTCGCCATCGTAACGCAGGGCCTGATAGGCCGCGTCCTCGATCACGGCGATGTCGAGTTCACCCGCGAGATCGAGCAATTGCTCGCGGGCGAGACGGCTCATGGTTTCGCCGGTCGGATTGGAAAAATCTGCGGTCACATAGGCAAACTTCACCCGCCCGCCGTCGCGCACGGCTGCCGCCTGCGTGCGATAGCTGTCAGCCGTCCGGTTGCCCATCGGTGTCAACCGGTCATAGGCCGGCTCATAGGCATTGAAAGCCTGCAGCGCACCGAGATAGGCGGGCCAGGTGACGAGCGCCGTATCGCCCGGCGAGAGGAAGATCTTGCCGAGATAATCGAGCCCCTGCTGTGACCCGGAGACGATCAGGATGTTCTCGACGTCACAGGACACCCCGATCTCCGCCATCTGCGTGACCAGCCATTCGCGCAGGGGCCGGTAGCCTTCACTCACCGAATATTGCAAGGCGGTCGCCGCACCCGTGCCACCCAGAATTTTTGCGTAAGCAGCACTGACCTGTTCCGCAGGAAAGAGCGACGGATCGGGAATGCCACCCGCAAAGGAAATAATGTCCGGCCGCTCCAGAAGTTTCAGAAGCTCCCGGATTTCAGAGGCTTTCATCCGCGTGGCGCGCGTGGCGAATATCGATTCCCAATCCAGCATCGGCGCTGATCTCCCCCTTCAACAGATCGAAGAAGTTTGACAGCCCAAGACAATAAGTCAACATTACTGACCTATTTTTAGAAGCGCGAAGAACCAATTTTTTTGATAGCGAGCCTGCCTCCATCAACAGGCGCTCCATGCCCGGCGGGTGCAATTTCTGATCTCGGTTCGTTAACCACTACTTCTCAAAGATTCACAATCATAAGATGTGCCCATCTCTGTTGCCAGGACTGAAGCGAGACAAATCCCGTGATCCCCTCTCTTTCCTCTTCCCAGCGCTTTGCCTTCGATTTGCTGCTTCGCAGGGAGCCGGCAGGCAGCCCCGTGGACTTCATCGGCGCGGAAACCTTTCAGACCACGATGGAGGGCGGCAAGCAGGCACTCGCCACCACATTCGCGTCCGATGCAAAGGTGCGGCGGGACTTTGACCATTTCTATCAAAAGGAATTGCTGGTTCTTGGCGAGAGGCTGGACAAAATTTCAGCCGCAAACAGTCGCCACAACGCCGTCGTCAACACGATCATTGAAAACCGCTCCCTGTTTTCTCCCGAGGAGTTCACGGTAACGACGGAATTCGGAGAAGGCTCCTGGGGGCAAACGACAATTCCTGCGCTGAGCGCCATGGAGCGTTTCGCGGCCGAGCACATCCGCCTGCAGCAGGAGTATGAGGCAATCGAAGCCCAGAGACAGGCGGAGCTGTCGCAGGTGCAGGAGCGCAATGACCGGAATGCGGCAGGGCGGATCATCGATACGCTGCTGAACACATCCGATCAACGCAGCACGCAGGCGGCGGTCCTGCTGGTCATGGAAAGCCCGGAAGGCGAACGGACACCAAGGCCCTTCCCGCAGGCATTTTACGAACAGCCATAAGCCAGGCACCGACCACCAAGAAAAAGCCCGGAGCGCTGCGCGCCCCGGGCTTTTGTCGTCCTGTCTTTCGCGACTCCTGCAGAGAGCTGCAAGCCGCTGATGAGTTGCGAGCCTTGTCGACCAGCTTGTTCTTGCCGATCCTCGCAAGGCGCTAGCCTTGCAAACCAGATGGCCGGGATCGGCAAGCCGCCGATGAGTTGCGAGCCTCGTCAACCAGCTTGTTCTTGCCGATCCCCGCAAGGCGCTAGCCTTGCAGACCAGATGGCCGGGATCGGCAAGCCGCCGATGAGTTGCGAGCCTTGTCGACCAGCTTGTTCTTGCCGATCCCCGCAAGGCGCTAGCCCTGCAAACCAGATGGCCGGGATCGGCAAGCCGCCGATGAGTTGCGAGCCTTGTCGACCAGCTTGTTCTTGCCGATCCCCGCAAGGCGCTAGCCTTGCAGACCAGATGGCCGGGATCGGCAAGCCGCCGATGAGTTGCGAGCCTCGTCAACCAGCTTGTTCTTGCCGATCCCCGCAAGGCGCTAGCCCTGCAAACCAGATGGCCGGGATCGGCAAGCCGCCGATTAGTTGCGAGCCTTGTCGACCAGCTTGTTCTTGCCGATCCAGGGCATCATGCCGCGCAGCTTTGCACCGACTTCTTCGATCTGGTGCGAGTCGTTGTTGCGGCGGATGGCCTTGAAGCGGGCTGCGCCGGCCTTCCATTCCTGCATCCACTCGGAGGTGAACTTGCCGTTCTGGATGTCGGCGAGCACGCGCTTCATTTCAGCCTTGGTTTCGGCAGTGATGATGCGCGGACCGGTGACGTATTCGCCCCACTCGGCCGTGTTGGAGATCGAGTAGTTCATGTTGGCGATACCGCCTTCATAGATCAGGTCGACGATCAGCTTCACTTCGTGCAGGCACTCGAAGTAGGCCATTTCCGGTGCATAACCGGCTTCGACCAGGGTTTCGAAACCGGCGCGGATCAGCTCGACGAGACCGCCGCAGAGAACGACCTGTTCGCCGAAGAGGTCGGTTTCGCACTCTTCCTTGAAGTTGGTTTCGATGATGCCCGAACGGCCGCCGCCCACGCCGCAGGCGTAGGAGAGCGCGAGCTCGAGAGCATTGCCGGAAGCGTTCTGGTGAACGGCTACGAGGCAGGGCACGCCGCCGCCCTTCTGGTATTCGCCGCGAACCGTGTGGCCCGGGCCCTTCGGCGCGATCATCACGACGTCGACGGTGGACTTCGGCTCGATCAGGCCGAAATGGATGTTCAGGCCGTGTGCGAAGGCAATGGCAGCGCCGTCACGGATGTTGGCGGCGATATCGGCCTTGTAGATGTCGGCCTGCAGCTCGTCCGGGGTTGCCATCATCAGCAGGTCGCCCCACTTTGCGGCTTCGGCAACGGTCATGACCTTGAAGCCGTCGGCTTCGGCCTTCTTGACGGTCGGCGAACCGGCCTTCAGTGCGATGGCGACGTTCTGGGCGCCGGAATCCTTGAGGTTCAGCGCGTGGGCCCGGCCCTGCGAGCCGTAACCCACGATAACGACGTTCTTCGATTTAATCAGGTTGAGATCGGCATCACGATCATAATAGACGCGCATGTGACTATGTCCTTCCCTTGGCTTGTCTGTTGTTGCTTAACGCCAGGCTCCCCTTGGGCCTCCCGGCGGTATTTCTTCCCGGCGGGCTCAGCCCGCCAAAACCTTTTCCGTGCCGTAGAGCTTGAGGAAGGCGGCAACCGCCTTCTCGGCCCGTCGGGCTGCATCCTTCACCGGCGGCTCGCCCAGCAGCATCCGCACATGCAGATCGCTGACGATCAGTCCGTAAAGCGTGCGATAGGCCTCCTCCGCATCGCCCAGGAACAGCAGGCCTGCCCGCTGTCCGGCATCGAGAAGCGCCCTCGCCCGCCGGTCGATCTGCCGACGGCCGCGCTCGCGCAAGAGTTCTCCCAGACGCGCGCTTTCCCGGCTGACCTGGCCGATGGCCAGGCGGTTGAGGGCAAGCGACACATCGCCGGCGAGGACCTCTAGCAGATCCCGCGCGAAGGTTTCCAGCCTCTCGCGGAGGCTTGTGGCGGAAAGCCGCTCCCCTTCGGTTTCCAGCGTGCGCACCTTGCTGGCCTGATAGGCAATCATCGCGGACAACAGTCCGTCGCGGTCGCCAAACCACTTGTAGAGGCTTTCCTTCGAGCAATTGGCAGCCCGGGCGACCCCCGCCGTCGTCAGGGCCTTCTCGCCCCCTTCCACCAGCAGGCGCAATGCCTCTTCCAGCACCGCGCTCTGGCGGGGCGAAAACTCGGGCTGTCTGCGTGTGTCACCGGTCATCACGGGCTCGCGTCGGACGAATTAAGTACCGTACGGTACGGTTCATGCGTTTATGCGCCGTCACCCGGACGAGGTCAAGCGATTTCCGCGGCCCTTTCGAAAAGTTTTTCGCCCGCCCTCGGGCCCGGTCGATCGACCCAAAAATGGTCATGCCGCGACCGTTCGGTTCATTTATGGTTCAGGCAGATTTTTCTAGCGATTGCAGGGCGAAGAACGAAGCGCAGCGTGCTATTGAGCCGTTGCCGAATTCGGGAACAGATGAGGATTGACCATGAACGCCCTGCGCACCGCCGCCCTTGCCCTCGCCACCCTTTTTGCCGCCGCCCCCGCCCTTGCCGACGACATGGAAGTGCATGATCGTATCGAGCAGGTACTGGGTTTTGCCGACGACCTGGACGAACCGATGTTGAGCGTCCGCAATGCCCTGATCGACCGGGATGCGGCTGCGCTGGCCGAATTCACCGAATTCCCGCTCCGCACCTCCGATGGCGAGATTGCAGATGCCGACGAACTGGCCGAGCGCATCGACGAGGTCGCCTCTCCCTCCGTGCGCAAGGCGATGAAAAGCATGCAATATTCCGACCTCATCGTGAACAGCGACGGCGTCGGCATGGGCAATGGCGCGGCGTGGATGAACCTCATCTGCGACGACAGCACCTGCAACGAGGCCCATTGGGCCCTGATCTCGGTGAACAACTGAAAGGACTGACTGCATGAAGATGATGCGCTTCGCTCTGGCGGCAATGATCGGCTTCGGGGCCACATCTGCCCTTGCCGCGCCGGAAAACCGTTGCGGCTGGGTACTGAACCCGACGCCCGGCAACTGGTATCTGGCCGATGCGGAGGCCGAGTGGGTTCTCTCCGAACAGGGATCCGAAAAGGAAGCCCTCGGCATGGAAAATATCGGCGACATCTCGGCGGGCGATTATGTGGCGAATAACGGAAATTACGGTTACGCCTGCGGCTGCATGAAGGTGGAAACCGATCCGGCAGAAAAGCGCATCACCGCAGTATACAGCTTCAAGCAGAAGAAGATTTCCCAGTGCAGCAAGGACAAGAAGCTGCCGAAGCCGGAATAAGATCCCCTTTCAACCCGCATTCAGGCAACGCCCGGCTTCTGCCGGGCGTTTCACGTTTTAGGCCAGGCCAAATGGGTCCGGTTGCCAAAATTGTCGGCTATTGTTGAATGGACGGGTTCCGGCCTATCTGTATTTTCTGCAGCTCACGCAAGGATCGATTGCTTCGCCACCGTCCGAAGCACAACAACAGGGCACTGCCGGATGTTCGTCAATCTTCTGATCGGCACCATCGTCATCACCGCAACGGTCTTTATCCATACATTTGGATTGATCATGGTCAGCCGCGCGATTGGCTGGCTCACCGCCCATTTCCGCCTGCACGGCCACCGCAGCCGGGTGCTGGCCATGAACAGCGTGGTGCTGGGCCTGCTTTGCGTGCTTTCGGTTGAAGTCTGGCTCTGGGCTGCCTTCTATCTGGTCGTCGGCGTCACCCACAACTTCGAAACCGCCCTTTATTTCTCCACCATTACCTTCTCGACGGTGGGTTATGGCGACGTCGTCCCGGCTCATGAATGGCGCCTGCTGGCGGCGATGGAAGGCGTGAACGGATTTCTGCTGATCGGCTGGTCTACCGCTTATCTCGTGGCTGCGGGGGTCCGCTTCGGGCCGTTCCGATCCGGCGAACATTTCTGAGCCACCTAGCGCGCATAGCTGGTCGGGAGCGCCATTCCTTCCTTCATCCGCTCCATCGAGATGGAGGCGGATACGTCGAACAACTCGATCCGCCGCACGATCTGCTTGTAGATGACGTCATAATGCTCGACCGAAGGCAGAACGAGCTTCAGGATGTAATCATAGCTGCCGGTCAGCCGGTGCGCCTCCACGATTTCGGGAATCTCGCCAATCACCCGCTTGAACCGCTCGATCCAGTCGTCGGCATGATGCGCCGTCTTGATCAGGGCGAAGACCGTCGTCGGCAACCCCATCAAGGGACGGTTCAGAACCGCAATGCGTCGTTCGATATAGCCTTCCTCCTCCAGCCGCTGGATGCGGCGGGAGCAGGCTGACACGGATAGCGCCACTTCCTCCGCCAGAAGGCTGACGGGCAGACTGCCGTCCTGCTGCAAGGAGGCAAGAATCTTTCGGTCGCGTTCGTCGAGCATCGCGCGCCTCCCAATTGCCTGATGAGCGCGAAACGCGCAAATTGTCGGCGTATCTTACGCGAGGAACCACGAATTTTGCAAAGACTTTGTTCGGGATACGCTGCATGATAAGCGCACTGGTCCACGCAGACGCACACGGAGGATATGCGGCATGAAGATGATCGGCCTGATCGGCGGAATGAGTTTCGAAAGCTCGGCGGTCTATTACCGGCTGGTCAACGAAGCCGTGCGGGAACGGCTCGGTGGCCTGTCCTCGGCGGAAGTGCTGATGCATTCGGTCAATTTCGAGGACATCGTCACCATGCAGAAGGCAGGTCGCTGGGACGATGCGGCACGGCGCCTCGGCGATGCCGCAGCAGGCCTTGAGCGGGCCGGTGCCTCCTGTGTGCTCATCTGCACCAACACCATGCATCTCGTCGCAGATGCAGTGGCACGCCGCGTATCGGTTCCGCTGATTCATATCATCGATGAAACCGCCGCCACGCTTAAGGCTGCCGGCCGCAAGCGCCCTCTCCTCCTCGCCACCCGATATACGATGGAGCACGGCTTCTATGCGGAGCGCATGAAGTCACTGGGCGTTGACATCCTTGTTCCCGACAGCGACGACCGCGCCGTCACCCATTCCGTCATTTTCGACGAGCTCTGCGCCGGTCATGTCCGCGATCTGTCGCGGCAGCGGATGATTGAGATCATCGAGAAGGCCCGCGCCGAAGGCGCTGACAGCGTGATCCTTGGCTGCACGGAAATCTGCCTGCTTCTGGATCCCGACCGGCTGCCGCTTCCCGGCTACGATTCGACCGCCATCCATGCCCGTGCTGCGGTGGATTTCGCCCTTGGTCACCAGCCGGTGACAAAGGCCGATAGTCAGGCCGCCTGAACCAGGCTTCCCTCACCGGCAATTGCCGCGTTATGAATGCCTCCGGATTGCTACACAGCCGGAGGACATTCGAGCATGACTGACAAGGCACCCTCGTCGCGCGCCGCGCTGGATGGCGAGATCGGCATACTCGCCCGCCGCCGGATCGAGGCAGGCATCATCAAGCCGATCTACGAGGAGATGGTGGCCGCCCTGGGCGAGGAACAGGCCCGGACCATCATCGATACGGCGGTTCGCAAGGCGGCGATCAAGGCCGGGGCCGATTTCGCCGCCCGCACGCCCGGCGGCACCAATCTTCGCACCTTCCAGGAGTTGCAGGATCTGTGGACGCAGGACGATGCGCTCGTCATCGACGTGGTGAAGGCGACGGACACCGAATTCCACTACACCGTCAAGCGCTGTCGCTATGCCGAGACCTATCGGGAGATGGGGCTCGGCGAAATCGGCCATCTCCTCTCCTGCAATCGCGACGGCGTGTTCTGCACGGGTTACGATCCGCGCATCAAGCTGTCCCGCACCAAAACCCTGATGCAAGGCGACGAATGCTGCAACTTCGAATACAGGCTCGAAGAGTAGAGGTCAGACGGTCTGCCCGCAGGCGCGGCGGAACCGGCGAACGGTTTCCGCCATGCCATATTCCAGCGCATCGGCCGTAAGGCCGTGACCGATGGAGACTTCCGCAAGATAGGGCAACCGCGCCGCAAGGGCAGGCATGTTGGCTACCGTCAGGTCATGACCGGCATTCACGCCGAGTCCGAGCGCATGGGCCGCATCGGCCGTTGCCCCGAGACGGGCCAGCTCGGCGGTGGCCTTTTCGGGATGATCGAAGCACCCCCCATAGGGCCCGGTATAAAGCTCGATGCGGTCGGCACCCGTTTCCCTGGCAAAAGACACGGCTTGTGCGTCGCCGTCGCCATCGGCGAAAAGCGATACCCGCATGCCGCCCGCTTTCAGGCGTCCGACCACCTTCTGAAGAAAGGAAAGGTTCTCCCGGAAATTCCACCCGTGATCGGACGTCGCCTGAGACGGGTCATCCGGCACCAGTGTCACCTGTTCCGGCTGGGCCCGCTCGCAGAGCGCCAGGAAATCTTCGGTGGGGTAGCCTTCGATGTTGAACTCCGCCTGCGGAAATTCGTCGTCGATCAGGGCGCGGATCTCCGGAAGGTCGGAGAAGCGGATATGGCGCTGGTCAGGCCGGGGATGCACCGTGAGCCCGGCAGCACCCGCCTGGAGCGCAATCCGCCCCAGACCCGTCACGCTCGGCCAGGGCAGATCCCGGCGATTGCGAAGCATGGCGATGGCATTGAGGTTCACGGAAAGCTTGGCAGGCATCGGCATCATCCAGAAGCGGCGAGGTCATCCTCGCAGGCGGTTCGAGCAATGCAGCCGTTGTAAGCGAAGGCCGCGCCCAAAGCCAACGCCTTTGCGGAATAATTTCATCAATGCCGTTGATCCTGCTCGTTTTCCTGGCCCCGGACGTCGTATCCGCCTGTCAAGCGGGCGAACACCGGTGACGAATAAAAGGGGATTATAATTGAGACTTACCAAGAGTCATTTTGCGTTTACTATATAGTTAATCGGTGCAAGCGTATCTCAGATGAAACGAGACAGTTGTTTCTTGACCGGGCTGCCCAGAGCCACACAAACGTATCTGGCGGTTCCCTCGCCCCGCCCCCAGGCTTCGGAACCATTTCGATACCCGCATGGCCGGCCAAAAGCCGTGCGATTGGAGGTATAAGCATGAAAGATTATCTTGCGCGTTTGGATGATCGCGGTGCGCAGATCGCCCCGCAACCCGGTAAGATCCGTTTTCTTCCGGATGTCCGGCTTCCGGACGGCCTTCCGGCCGGACCAGTGGCCATAGCCGACATGGCGAACGCCTTTGGCGTAACCCATCGGACGCTCCACTTCTACGAGGAAAAACACCTGATCAAGGCAGGCCGCATCGGATTGATGCGCGTCTATGACGCCGAGCAGGTGCATCGGATGGCGATTGTCACGCTTGCCCGCGAGGTCGGCATGCCGATCGCCACCATTCAGGACATGATGAAGGAGCTGGAAGAGGCAGAAAGCCAGGAGGAAGCGGATGGCCTGTTCCTGGAAGCGCTGATGGTCCGCAAGCGCGAGCTGATCGCGAGCCTGTCCACCGTGCATCGTCAGATGCAGCAGCTCACCCACCTGATCGACCGGGCGACGGAAGAACACGGGGCGGGCAACGACAACGACCGCGACGGCTCGCTGACGGAACAGGAACTCCAGTGCCTGGAGCTGATGGCCGAGGGACTAAGCCCAGTGAAGCTGGCCAGATCCATGGCAATGGACCTGCGGGAAGCTCAGGCTCTGGAAAATGCGATCATCCAGAAATTCAATGCCCATAACCGCTTCCAGGCGGTGGCCAAGGCCGTGCTTCTCGGCATCATCAAATAGTTGAGAGATTGGGGAGCTGGCGGACCCTCCCCTCCTTTCCCTCTTCGGATGGCGAGATCCGGCGTTCAGCGAACGATGGTCAGGTCGCGGGCGGCGCGGGTGATGGCCGTATAGAGCCAGCGCTCGCGCGTGTCGCGAAAGGCCCAGCTCTCGTCGAACAGAACGACATTGTTCCATTGCGAACCCTGCGCCTTGTGAACGGTCAGCGCGTAGCCGTAATCGAACTCGTCATAGCGCTTGCGGGTCGTCCACGGGATTTCCGTTTCGCTGTCTTCGAAGGCGGCCTTCAGGAGTTTTATCTTCGCCGCGCCGCGATCCATATCGTCGTCTTCGGGGCGGATCATCAGGTTGATGCCCGGCTTGATGGTTTCCTTGGACGAACTCATGACCTGCCAGAGCGATCCGTTGAGAAGGCCTTTGGCGGGATCGTTGCGCAGACAGACCAGCTTGTCGCCCGATTGGGGATATTCGGTGGCAAAGCCCTTCAGCTGCCGCAACCGCTGATTATAGCGTCGGCGCGTCTTGTTGGTGCCGACCAGAACCTGATCGGCCGCAAGAACGATGTCCTGGTTGACGTCGGATCGCCCGATGATCTGCACGGTGCCGTAATCGCCATACATCAGTTCCTTGCCCTCGCGGACATCCATGGCGATCTGGATGATCGGATTGTCGCGCGCCTGGCGGTGAATTTCGGTCAGAAGAAAATCCGGTTCCTGATTGGTAAAGAAACCGCCCCCCGTTACGGGTGGCAGCTGCCCCGGATCCCCCAGCACCAGAATGGGCGTGCCGAAACTCATCAGGTCACGGCCCAACTGCTCGTCCACCATCGAGCATTCGTCGATGACGATCAGAGCGGCCTTTGCGACCGGACTTTGCCGGTTGATGGAGAACATGGGGGCAATCGAGGTTTTGCCGGTTTCCTCATCTTCCACCTCCTCCTCGCCGCGCGGGCGATAGATCAGCGAGTGAATGGTCTTGGCATTGGACGCGCCCCGGGACCGCAAGACCTGTGCGGCCTTGCCGGTAAAAGCTGCAAACAGCACGTCGCCATCCACATGCTCGGCGAAATAGCGCGCAAGAGTGGTCTTGCCCGTGCCGGCATAGCCGAACAGGCGAAACACGGGTTGCTTTCCCTCCTTGAGCCATTTGGCGACGGCCTGGAGGGCATCATCTTGTTGCGGTGCAAATTGCATGGGGGGACGTGACAGGATTCGCCACAGCGAAGCAAGGGGTTTTCCCGTTTTGTACTCGTTTTTGCGGGATTTGCGCTGAAGGATTGAAGGGGTGTTATTTACTTCCTGTTACAACTTTCAATGTCACTGTCTCACAAAATCGTTATCGGGTCGCAGGATTGAAGAACCTCTTGAAACAAGCCGCCATCATCGGTGGGCTGGAAGCCATTGCCCGGCTCCGGCTTGCAAGGCTGTTTCCATCGGCGGCAGGGCGCGGCCTGATCTTTACCCTGCATCATGTCCGGCCGCACGCGCCGCTTCCCTTCGAGCCGAACGGTCATCTGGAAGTGACGCCGCAATTCCTCCGCGCTGTCATCGAGGAAAGCCTTGCCGCGGGTTTGACACCGGTTGCGCTGGAGGATCTGCCGGAAAAGCTCGCCGACCCGCGAGACGACCGTCGTTTCGTGGCCTTTACGCTCGATGACGGCTATCGCAACAATCGCGATCACGCCGCCCCCCTCTTCCGGCAGTTCGCCATTCCCTACACCATCTTCGTCACGCCGGGTTTCGTGGAGCGGCGGGTATCCATGTGGTGGGAAACACTGGCTGCCCTGCTGAACCACGGCGAAGAAGTCGACATCGATCTGTGCGACGGCGTCGAGCGCATCGCGACGCGCAGCCATGCGCAACGGGTGAGACTGTTCGATGCGGTTTGCCAGCAGGTCAACCGGGGCGATCAGGAGGCGGCCACGCAGAGGCTCAATCGGGCGGCGGAAAAAGTGGGGATCGATCCCTTCGGCATCATCAACAGGGAGGTGATGGGTGCTGAGGAACTGAAGGCGCTCGCCGCCGCCGATCCCCTGGTCCGCTTCGGCGGCCATACCCTTACCCACCCGGTTCTGGCCCGTATTCCGGCCCACCAACTTGCCGAGGAAATCGGCCAGTCCATGCAGATGGCGAGCCATTACGGAGGCCGGAAAGCCAAGGCGTTCGCCTATCCCTACGGCACGGCCTGCGCCATCGGCGAGCGGGAATTCGAAGCCGCGCGGCAGGCGGGCATAGGCATTGCCGTCACCACCCGCCCGGGCATGCTGACGGCAGAAACCATGAAACGTCCCATGGCGGTTCACCGCGTTTCGCTGAACGGTCTTTACCAGAAGCGCCGCTACGTCGGCGCACTGATTTCCGGCATCCCTTTCCACCTGAAGGGTTGAGCGTCACCGCTCAGGCAGACTGCCGTACCGGATCGTTTTCCAGCCGGATGGGCGATCCATGCGGCGTGGCTTCGGCGGCCCGCTGCCAGCTTTTCTGCAGATCGAGCAGCAGACCGGCATCCGCCAGCCCCTGGCTGGCCAGCAAGGCGGACAAAGCTTCGACCCAGGCGTCGAAATAATCGCTGCCGTCGCTTGCCCGTCCCGGTTTCTTCACTTCTCGCGACAGGCTTTCCGCCCACGCGCTCCACGTAAACACACCCTTCTGGTGCAGCAGCACGGTCAGCGCAAAGGCGGTGGCCTGCCAGGGTTCCGCAAAAACCGGGTCCCCCTCCGCGGATTTCGGCAGGCCGGGCGATTGGGCCAGCGGGGAGACCGTTTCACAGGCGCTCAAGGTAACTCTCCCACGCATCGATGGAGACGGTCTGGAGCGGATCGGCCCCCTCGCCCCAGAGTTCGGAGCCGGTAAAGACGACCGTGTAGACCCATTGCGGCTGCTCGCCGCCGCCATGCGCGTTGGTATCGGGATAGACGAAACCACCCTGCACCGCCTCGATCACACCCGCCTTGCCCTTGGCATAGCGCGGCAAACGGTTGTGGCCGGCGGGGCTCATGTTTCGCGTCCGGACCCGATCGCCCGGCTGGAAACGGGGCGTCTCCGCAACCGGCCGGTCACAGGGGCCGCCCTTGGCCAGCACGGCGGCCACCATGTCTGCCTTCAATACCCGCTTCGGCTCCGTGCCTCGCGCCTGCATCACGCCCCGGTCCATCTCCTCGCGGGTCGCGAAACCATGCCGTTCCAGCAGCACTTCCAGTGCGCGGATCCAGATTTCGTAATAGCTGGCGGAAAGATAGGACGCAGGCGCAATGCATTCGCGGGCATGCCGGCTTTCGTCGATGGTCCATTGACCCATGGCGCCGGCGGAAAGGACGACGCCGAGTGCCCGCTTTTCCCATTCCGCGTGAAAGTACGGCTCGTCTTTTTCCGGATTGACCGGCCCGAAACCCTGAAACCCTCCGAGATCGTGCGGCCCGTTCATGCGCCGGCCTCCGGTTCGGAGGCAAGGCCGGTTCCGATCATGCTGTCGCGCGTGACCAGATCGGCAAGCTGCTCCTCCGTCCAGCCTTCCGTTCCGGCAGGCCGCTCGGGAATGACGAGGTAGCGGAGTTCGGCCGTGGAATCCCATACCCTTACGGCGGTTCCATCCGGCAGAGTCACGCCGAACTCGGCAAGCACGCCCTTCGGATCCATCACCGCCCGCGAGCGGTAGGCGGGCGCCTTGTACCACACCGGCGGCAGCCCCAGCACGGCCCAGGGATAGCAGGAGCAAAGCGTGCAGACGACGAGATTATGCGTTCCCGGCCGGTTGAAGACTGCACGCATGTGCTCGCCCTGCCGGCCGGTGAAGCCGAGGCTTGCAATGGCCGCGGTTGCATCCTTTTCGAGCCAGGCCGCAAATGCCGGATCGGTCCAGGCCTTTGCCACGACCCGGGCTCCGTTTCGCGGCCCGACCTTGGTTTCATAGGTTTCCACGATCGCATCGATGGCGGCGGGATCGATCAGGCCCTTCTCGGTCAGCACCGTCTCCAGTGCCTTTACCCGCGCCTCCATGTCGGAATAGCGGTTCTCGTGATGGTGATCATGATCATGATCGTGGTCATGATGATGGTGGTGATGCGACAAGGTCGACCTCATTTCAGAAGCGGCCAGAGGCTGATGACGAGCAGCACGGCCATGGTGATGTTGAACCATTTTAACCGGACGGGATCGGAAAGCCAGCCGCGAAGCACGGCCCCGAAACCCGCCCAGGTGGAAACGCTCGGGACGTTCACGACCACGAAGATGATGCCGATCATCATCACGCGCCAGTAGGGATGCTCTGGATCGCCATAGGTGGACATGGCGGTGATCGCCATGACCCAGGCCTTGGGATTGACCCACTGGAAGGCCGCCGCCTGCAGGAACGTCATGGGCTTCAGCCCCGCCTCGCGCACCTCGCCGAGGGTGCGGGATGTGCCGATCTTCCAGGCAATATAGAGAAGATAGGCTCCGCCTACGACCTTGAGGGCCAGATGCAGCACGGGAAAGCCGGTGATGAGCGCGCCGAGCCCCAGACCCACTGCGACCAACAGCACGAAGAACCCAGCCCCGATGCCGAGCATGTGCGGGATGGTCCGCACGAAGCCGAAATTCACCCCCGAGGCAAGCAGCATCGTATTGTTCGGCCCGGGCGTGATGGACGTCGCAAGGGCGAAGAGGAAAAGCGCGACGAACAGGTCCCAGGTCATGAAAGGGTACATCCGGAAAAAGGAGGGATGAAGCAGGAAGGGATACGGAGCATAACCGCGACCGGGCTGCTGTCCATCAGCAAATTGTCATAGCGACAATGACAACCGGCAGCTTGAATCAATATGTGAAGCGACTGAATCCGATTGCCAACAAAACCCGCCAAGCGATTCATTTCAAACGAAAACGGGCGCCCGAAAGCGCCCGCCATTCATCTCGGGACCGGCAAGCCGATCACATGCCCTGGGCGCCGCGGTTCATGGCGGCAATGCCGGTGCGGCAGACTTCGATCAGGCCGAGCGGCTTCATGATGGCGATGAACTGGTCGATCTTGGATACCTTGCCGGTGATCTCGAACACGAAATGCTCGATATTGGCATCGATGACATTGGCGCGGAACGCATCGGCGAGACGCAGGGCCTCGACGCGGTTTTCCCCGACGCCCGATACCTTCACCAGCGCCAGCTCCCGCTCCAGCGGGCGCTCATGCCCGAGATCGCGGGCACGCACGGTCAGATCCACCACGCGGTGGACGGGAACGATACGCTCCAGCTGCGCCTTGATCTGCTCCAGCACATGCGGCGTGCCCCGCGTGACGATGGTGATGCGCGACAGGTGCGCCTGATGTTCGGTTTCCGAAACGGTCAGGCTTTCGATGTTGTAACCACGGCCCGAGAACAGGCCGATGACGCGGGCAAGCACGCCCGGCTCGTTGTCGACCAACACCGAAAGCGTGTGGCTTTCGGCCACCTGCGTTTCCTTGGCGATGAAATAGGCCGAGCCCGTCGGCTGAAGATGTGCATTCATGATGGTTTTCCTCTCTGGCTCGGTTCTCGGTCAGACCAGCTGGCGGCCCTTGGCGTCGATGGCGTTGGCCACGGCCTCGTCGGTCGCCTCGTCGGGCAGCAGCATTTCATTATGGGCCTTGCCCGACGGGATCATCGGGAAGCAGTTGGCGAGGTTCGCCACACGGCAATCGAAGATCACCGGCTTCTTCACGTTGATCATTTCCAGAATGGCATCGTCCAGCTCGCCCGGCTTCTCGCAGCGGATGCCGACAGCGCCATAGGCTTCCGCCAGCTTGACGAAATCGGGCATGGCTTCCGTGTAGGAGTTGGACAGACGGTTGCCGTGCAGCAGCTGCTGCCACTGGCGCACCATGCCCATGTACTGGTTGTTCAGGATGAAGATCTTGATCGGCGCGTTGTACTGGATCGCGGCCGACATTTCCTGGATGCACATCTGGATCGAGGCATCGCCGGCAATGTCGATGACGAGGCTTTCCGGATGGGCGATCTGCACGCCGAGCGCGGCCGGCAGGCCGTAGCCCATGGTGCCGAGGCCGCCCGAGGTCATCCAGCGGTTCGGCTGTTCGAAGCCGAAATACTGGGCCGCCCACATCTGGTGCTGGCCGACTTCGGTGGTGATGTAGGTATCGCGATCCTTGGTCAGCTCATAGAGACGCTCGATCGCATATTGCGGCATGATCACGTCATTGCTCTTCGTATAGGCGAAGGACTTGCGCGCACGCCACTTGTCGATCTGCGTCCACCAGTCGGAAAGCTGGCCGGCTTCCGGCTTCTTCGGCAGCGCCCGCCACAGGCGAACCATGTCTTCGAGCACATGGGTGATGTCGCCGACGATGCCGACATCGACGCGGACATTCTTGTTGATCGAGGACGGGTCGATATCGATATGGATCTTCTTCGAATTCGGCGAGAAGGCATTGAGACGACCGGTGATGCGGTCGTCGAAGCGCGCGCCGATGCAAACCATCACATCGCAATCATGCATGGTCATGTTGGCTTCGTAGGACCCGTGCATGCCGAGCATGCCGAGCCAGCTCTTGCCGGAGGCCGGGTAGCTGCCGAGCCCCATCAGAGTCGAGGTGATCGGGAAGTCCGTCAGCTCCACCAGCTCGCGCAGGAGCTTGGAGGCTTCCGGACCCGAATTCACCACGCCACCGCCGGAATAGATGACCGGGCGACGGGCCGTCGCCATCAGCTCCACGGCAGCCTTGATGGCGTTCAGGTCGCCCTGAAGCTTCGGCTGGTAGCTTTTCTGCGCGATGTGATCGGACGGCGGCGTATAGGTGCCGGTCGCGAACTGGATATCCTTCGGAATATCGACCACGACGGGACCCGGACGGCCGGACTGGGCAATGCGGAAAGCCTCGTGAATGATCGGGGCGAGATCGTTCACGTCCTTGACCAGCCAGTTGTGCTTGGTGCAGGGGCGCGTGATGCCGACCGTGTCGCATTCCTGGAAAGCGTCCGAACCGATGAGCGTGGTGGGCACCTGGCCGGACAGGCAGACGAGCGGAATGCTGTCCATCAGGGCGTCCTGGAGGGGCGTGACCGCATTGGTAGCGCCCGGGCCGGAGGTCACGAGCATCACGCCCACCTTGCCGGTGGAGCGGGCATAGCCTTCGGCCGCATGGCCAGCGCCCTGCTCGTGCCGCACCAGAATGTGCTGGATGTCGTCCTGCTGGAAAATCTCGTCATAGATCGGAAGCACGGCACCGCCCGGATATCCGAAGATATGTTCGACCCCATTGTCCTTCAGCGCCTTGAGAACGATTTCCGCGCCGGTCATCTGATTGTCTTTGCCCGTCATGCCTGGTTCCGCTTGTCTAGGTTCTGGGGCTCGCTCGGCCCGCCTGTTATGGGCCTATTAGCCCGGATTGAGACATAAAAAAAGGCTCCTTTCGGGAGCCTGCCGTGTCGCGCATGGGTGGCTAACGCCGGATGGTTACACCATCCTGCCCATGCGCCTTCTCACCACAATAAGAGAAACAATCTTGTTCATGGCCGGCAGTGATAGACAGAATCTTGCGGGGCGTCAACCGAGATCGCGCCGCTTTCGCATCGGAAAGCGCCGGCAAACGGGATTACCTGCGAGCGAAAATAGACATCCACTACACCAGATATTAAGTTTGCCGCATTTAAGGTGCCCGAAGTGCGGGATATGCCTGCACGGGCGGCAAATGTCACGACGTCCGATGGCCCATGATGGGAGAGAATGAAATGTCCACGCCCCTACGATCCGATGCTGGCCCCATGACAGATGATGACCGCAGAGACATTCTGAAGCCGGGAAACCGGTTTCTCGGCCGCGTGGTATCGTGCAACGGTTCCCGCGCCACGATTTCCGCCGTGGCGGAACAAGGCGGTACAGACCTCACCGAACTCTGGTCGGTGGGGCGTCTGATCTCGATCAGCGTCGGCAACAACCGCGTGGTGGCCATGGCCTATTCCATGCAGATGGAAGGTCAGCACTGGGGCGAGAAGGGCGACAACAACTTCTTCGTCGAGGTGGAACTGCTGGGTGAAGTCCGCGTCTATGACGACGGCCGCGAGGAATTTTCCACCGGCATTTCCTGCTATCCCTATCTCGGCTCCATCGCCCACCGCATTCGCGGTTCGGACCTCGAGCGCATCTATGCCAGCCGCGCCCGCGAAAACCAGCCGGTCGGCAAGCTTTCGCAGGACGAGACGGTATCCGCGACAATCCACATTCCCTCCATGCTGTCCAAGCACTTCGCCGTGGTGGGCTCGACCGGCGTGGGCAAATCCACCGCCGTTTCACTGCTGCTGCACAAGGCGGTGGCTGCCGATCCGAAGCTGCGTGTGCTCATTCTCGATCCCCACAACGAATTTGCCGCCGCCTTTCCGAACGACGCGGTGGTGATCGACACGGACACGCTCGACCTGCCCTTCTGGCTGATGCGGCTTGAGGAATTTGCCGAAGTCGTGTTCCGCGGGCGTCCGCCTGTGCCGGAGGAAATCGACATCCTGCGCGACCTCATTCCCGAGGCAAAACGGAGCTTCCGGGGCGGGAACGAGGGCGGCCTCATGCGTCGCCAGACCGACAAGAGCTCGATGACGGCGGATACGCCGGTGCCCTATCGCATGGCCGACCTGCTGGCGCTGATCGACGAACGCATTGGCCGGCTCGAGGGCCGCAACGAAAAGCCGGTGCTGCGCTCCCTGAAGATGCGCGTGATGGCCGCGATCAACGACCCGCGCTACCATTTCATGTTCTCCAGCAACACGATCACCGATACGATCATGGAGACCATCGCCCACATCTTCCGTATTCCCGGCAATGGCCGCCCCATCTGCACCTTCCAGCTCGCGGGCATTCCCTCCGAAGTGGTCAACTCGGTCGCTTCGGTTCTTTGCCGCATGGCCTTCGAAGTGGCGCTGTGGAGCAATGGCGGCCTGCACATGCTGGTCGTCTGCGAAGAAGCGCACCGCTACGTGCCCGCGGACCCCAACCTCGGCTTCTTCCCGACGCGCCAGGCGATTGCCCGCATCGCGAAGGAAGGGCGTAAATACGGCGTCTCGCTCGGCATCATCACCCAGCGTCCGGGCGAACTCGATCAGACGATCCTCTCGCAGTGCTCCACGCTCTTTGCGATGCGTCTGGCGAACGAGAAGGACAAGGAAATCATCCGGGCGGCCATTCCCAACTCGTCGGTGTCGATCACGAATTTCATTTCGTCGATCGGAAACGGCGAAGCCATCGCCTTCGGTGAGGCCATCGCGGTTCCCATGCGCATGCGCTTCGAAAGAGTCGATCAGGCCGTCTTGCCGAAAGCCGCCGGAATTGCGGAAATGGCGCGGGAGGAGGAGGCCGAAAGCGTCGATCTCCGTGCCGTGGTCACACGCATGCGCGCGGTCACGCCTGTGGATATCGGATCGCTCAAGAACAGCTATTTGGGCCCGATGGGCTCTTCGGAAATTGCCGATCTGGACGATCTGGACAATGCCGAAGGCTTCGAACCGCATCAACAGCTCTCCGAAGCCGGCTTCAGCTGGTCGACAGCCGGCGTGACAGAGGAACCCTACCGTCCCGAAATGTTGCCGAGCGCGTCCTCACCCGAGCGGCCCAGCCTGCGAGCCGATGTCTTCCGCGAGCAACAGCACCAGCCACCGGTCTTCAGAAGCACTCTCCAGACGCCAACGCCCGAGGACCGTGAGCCGCCGCCCCTGCGCTACAGCACGCCGGCCTCGCCGCCGAGCTACGGCCAACCGGGGGCGGGAGCCCCTGCAGATACGCCCCAGCCGCCCCGAGAACGATCCTCGCTGCGCGAGAGCATCCTTCGGAAGCCGCTGAGCAGCCTGCGGCGCGACTGAAAGCGGGGCCAGCCCTCCTGAACAAACCTTGCTTCCGCCGCCCTCCCGGCCTCTCACCGGATCAGGCGGCAGGACGCTGCGCCGCCGATCCCGCCTAGACCACATAAAAATCGGCAGCCGTCAGGGCAAGACCCGGGGTAATCTGCGCAAATAGAGTCAGCCCACCCGGGTTGGTGCCGTTGGTGTCGTAGTAGAGATTGCCGCTATCCCGGTCGTAGATGATACGGTCGCCGGCATCTGCCGCGGCACTGACGGTTGAAACGGTGAAAGAAGCACTGTTCAGCACCCCCGGCGCCTGGGACAAGGCGCTGAAGACACGGAGATCCAGCCGGATCGTATCGTCCACGACCGAGAAATCCGTTATCTTGTCATATTTGGAGATATTGGTCGAGAATACGAAAGCGTCCCGCCCCGTCCCGCCAGTCAGCGTATCAAATCCATCATCGCCATCGATAACGTCATCCCCCGCCCAACCGTACAGCTGATTGTTGATGGAATTGCCCCTCAGCAGGTTTGCAGCGGCTGTGCCATCGCCACGCAATGCCTGAGTTCCTGTCAGCACGAGATTTTCCAACACTCCGGTCACGGTAGAGCCCGCCAGATTGAAACTGATGGAGGAATAAACCGTATCGATGCCGGAGCCGGCATTGGCAACTTCATTGATGGTATCGCGGGCGTTATCGACATAATAAATGTCATTGCCGGCGCCGCCGGTCATGACATCGCCACCAAGCCCGCCATTCAGGCTGTTGGCATAAGCATTTCCGGTAAGACTGTTGTTGAGATCGTTGCCAGTTGCGTTGAGTGCGGAGCCGAGGAGAACCAAATTTTCGATGCCTGCCGCATCGCCGCCCAGCCCGTACGTTACATACGCATAAACCGTATCGACGTCGGCGGAAACACTCACATCGTTCTCTTTTACTGCATCGAACATGGAGTCGACATAGTAGGTATCAGAGCCCGCATCACCGAACATAACGTCATCGCCAGTCCCGCCATTTAGCACATCATTACCTTCGCCGCCGTAAAGCGTATCGATTCCGGTTCCGCCACGAAGCTCGTCGTCGCCGCCGCCCCCGGTGAGCTTGTCGTCACCGCCTGCAGCATCGACAAGATCGTTGCCGAGACCGCTATCCACCACATCGCCATTGTCACCGGTGCCGATGATGTCATCCCCGTCGGAACCCAAGATCTTTTCGAAACCGGAGATGGACCGGGACCTGAGGTCGTAAATACCGGCACTGGCGAGCCGAAGCGTATCCGTTCCCAGCCCGCCATCGAGGGCATTCACGTCAATCAAATGCTTTGCCGAAACGACGAGCGTGTCATCTCCTTCGGAAAGGGTGATTTTGTCGATGTCGACGAACACTTCCGGAAGGGTGATATCCAGCTCGCCGGCACCCACCATTTTCAACGTGTTCACGCCGCCCCACCCGTCAACATAGTCGCCGGCAGTGAGACCGCCCACAGCCACATCGATCCGGTCTGACTCCGCCGTGCCGACGACATAGTCACGACCGGCACCCATCATTCCATTCATCTGCACCGCCGACAGGGTCACCGTATGATAGATCGGGGTATTGTCCTCTGCCCGACCGACATCCCATACAATCTGGACATGCCCGTCCTCGAACATATGGATAAGCGGCCGCGCAAACTGCAAATCACCCTTCACCCCCACCCTCAGCGACTGATAGTATTCGGTACTACTGCCCTGCTCATAGAAAGCGATGCTGTACTGATTGCCCTCTAAAGGCAGAACCTGAACATTAAGGGTGTGCGATTTGGCGATCTTGATCCAATTCAGGCTCGCCTGATTCTGCATGATCTCGTTAAAGGCATCCACTTCGTCTGAGGTCATCACCCTCTCGTCGCTGACCACGCGATAGCTAGGTGATGATGCGACCAAGGGCAGCACACGCGGAGAAATACCCGTATCGGGAACGGGCGTGTCGGTAACAGGCGTGTCGGTAACAGACGTATCCGTAATGACGGGATCGATGGCATCCATGACAACCTCGCATGAACCGGGTGTTGATCGTAACGAAAGACTACCACGGCACGGCCAGATTGCAACATCAGATTCGACTATTCTCATTTAAGGAAATACGACTTCCGTTTTACACTCTTTCCCAATCCTCGCCCATCTGGTTGCGAAACCAGGTCATCTGGCGCTTGGCATATTGGCGGGTGGCGGCTGCGCCGCGCTCGATGACCGCTTCGGCCGACAGCGAGCCCGCGAGATGGGCGGTGATCTCGGGCACGCCGATGGCCCGCATGACCGGCAGGTTCCCGTCCAGATTGAGTGCCAGAAGCGCCTCGACCTCGGCAATGGCCGCCCCGGACAGCATGGCGCGAAAACGGTCCTCGATCCGCCGGGCAAGCACCGCCCGATCGGGCAGCACGACCATTTTCCGGGCGCGGGCGGGATCGACGAGCGGCGGCGCGGTGCGGGCCTGATAGGCGGAAAGCGGCGTGCCGGTTGCCGCTTCCACCTCGAGCGCCCGGGCAATGCGCTGGCTGTCGCGCGGGTTCAGCCGCGCGGCCGTCACGGGATCGACCGTCGAAAGCAGCGCATGCATGGCCTCGGCCCCTTCCGCCTCCAGCCGCTGGCGGATGCCGGTGCGGATCTCGGCCGGAATGCCGGGCATGTCGGAAAGCCCTTCGGTGAGAGCCTTGAAATAGAGGCCGGTGCCGCCGACGATCACGGGCATGCGCCCTTCCCTCCTCAGCCGGGTGAGGGTTGCCTCCATGTCCCGGAGCCAGCCGCCGGTGGAATAGGCGGTCCCTGCGGGGCAATGGCCATAGAGCACGTGCTCGATGCCCTGCATATCCTCCTCGGATGGGCGGGCCGTCAGCACATGCAGGGTGTCATAGACCTGCATGCTGTCGGCATTCACCACCACTCCGCCGGTGCGGCGCGCCCATTCCACCGCCAGAGCGGACTTGCCGCTGGCGGTCGGCCCGGTTATCAGGACTGCATCGAACTCGCTCACGTAAAGGTTTTCCTCCATGGCCCTGGTTGCCACGCTGATTGCCCATCCGCTTCATGCTGTACTCGTTCCCGGCCTCGGCGAAAAGGCCGCGGAAAAGGTGAATGCGTCCGGCCTCTACTGGCTGGCCGATGGCATTGCCTGCGATCTGGCGCTCCGGGACGGGATGACGGCAACCGAAGCGGATGCGACCCTGCGGGGGGGTCTGGACGGGCAGCCGGTGGATATTGTCGTGCAGGATGCCGACACCCGTCGCAAGCGCCTTTTGCTCGCGGACATGGATTCCACCATGATCGGGCAGGAATGCATCGACGAGCTGGCAGCCGAAGTGGGTCTGAAGGACGAAGTGTCCCGCATCACCGCCCGGGCCATGAATGGGGAAATTGCCTTCGAACCGGCCCTGCGCGAACGGGTGGCCCTGCTGAAGGGGCTACCGGTCAGCGTCATCGACGATGTCATCCGCAGCCGCATCACGCTCACGTCGGGCGGCCGGGAACTCGTTGCCACCATGCGCGCGCGCGGCGGCTATGCGGCGCTGGTCTCCGGCGGCTTCACCCTGTTTACCGGTCCGGTCGCCGCCATGCTGGGCTTCGACGAAAACCGGGCCAACGAACTGTTGCACGAAAACGGCGTGCTGACGGGCATGGTCGCTGAGCCGATTCTCGGCAAGGAAGCCAAGGCGCAGGCCCTGCTGCGGATCACCGGAGAACTCGGCATCACCTCTGCCGATGTGGTGGCGGTCGGGGATGGCGCCAACGATCTCGCCATGCTGCAGCTGGCTGGCAGCGGCGTTGCCCTGCATGCGAAGCCCGCGGTCGCAGCCCAGGCGCGGATGCGGATCGACCATGGCGATCTCACCGCCCTCCTCTACATCCAGGGCTATCGCCGCCACGAATTCGTGACGGCCTGAGCGGATTTGAGAGAAGCCCGTCTGCCCTTATTCGATGGGAAGGGCGACGGTCTTCAGGTCTCCATTCGGCTGTGCGACGAGCATCAGCGCATTCTGTCGCCCTTCCTTTTTCAGGTCCGCCACCTTGGCAACCACTTCGGCCGGGTCTGAAACGGCGGTCTGGCCCACTTCGACGATCGTATCGCCTTCCTTGAGGCCTTTTTCCGCAGCCGGTGTGCCATCGGCGACGGCCTGGATCACCACGCCATTCACCTGGGTGGCGATGCCATATTCCTTGCGGCTTGCGTCATCGAGCGGCGACAGCATCATGCCCAGAACCTCGCCGGACGCCTCCCCGGCATCGGTGCTTCCGCTTTCGTCCTGCGTTCCCGTATTGCCGTCCGGCGTTGGCTGCAGCTCGTCTTCCTGGCCCGGCATGGGCTGGTCCTCGGGGCTGTTGCCTTCGCTGCCATTGCCGTCAGGAAGAGCAGGAGCGGACGGGTCGGAAGCGGCGGCCTCGGCCTTGTCGTCCATCCGGCCGAGCTTTACGGTCACCGTCTGTGGCTTGCCGTCGCGCACGATTTCCACGGCCACATCCTTGCCGGTCGGGCTTTCCGCGACGATCCGCAGCAGGTCGCGCATCTCCGCAATCGGCTTGCCGTCGAAGGTCACGATCACATCGCCCGTCTTGATCGGGCCGTTTTCCACCGGCCCGCCCTTGACGATGCCGGAAACCAGCGCGCCGGCAATTTTCTGCAGACCAAGGCTTGCGGCGACATCCTCGGTGACGGGCTGCACCCGCACCCCCAGCCAGCCGCGACGGGTCTCGCCATATTGCCGCAGCTGGTCGATTACCGTGGCTGCAATTTCCGACGGAACGGAAAAGCCGATGCCGATGGATCCTCCGGAAGGAGAGATGATCGCCGTGTTGATCCCGATGACCTGCCCTTCCATGTTGAAGAGCGGGCCACCCGAATTGCCCTTGTTTATGGCGGCGTCGGTCTGGATGAAATTGTCATAGGGGCCGGCATTGATGTTGCGCCCGCGGGCGGAAACGATCCCGATCGAAACGGACCCGCCGAGGCCGAAGGGATTGCCGATCGCCATCACCCAATCGCCGATGCGCATCTTGCGGGAATCGCCGAAGGAAACGGCTTTCAGCGGCGCTTGCGATTCCACCTTCAGCAGGGAAAGATCGGTCTTCACGTCGGTGCCGATCAGCTTCGCCTTCAGCTTGTTGCCCTTGGCGAAGATGACCTCGATGGCGTCGGCCCCTTCGATGACGTGGTTGTTGGTGACGATGTAGCCGGCCGGATCGATGACGAAGCCCGAGCCCAGCGAATTCACCGTATGGCTGCCGGAGCTCTTGCCTTCTCCCTTGTAATAATCGTCGAAGAGATCCTCGAAGGGCGCACCGTCCTGTACCTGCGGTGCCGGAGCTCCCTCGTCATCCCGCACATTCTGCGAGGTGGATATATTCACCACCGCATCGAGCAGGCCTTCGGCAAGGTCGGCCACGGATTGCGGCCCTGCAGGCGATGCGGCGATGGCAGCGCTCGATGCGGCAAGCCCCGATGTCGGCGCGCCTGCGGTCGCCACACCAAGCGCGATCACGATGCGCCCAAGCGTCTGCATGCGCTGTCGATGGGAAGTGGGAATGCGTCGCGTCATAGTCTCGCTGTCCTTGTCGGTCGGGACCGATTTTCTCCGATTCGGATCCGTCGGACCCGGTTTGAACCGGCACCTTAGTGCGGAAGAGGCCGGGAGGGAATTGCACTCTTCCACCCTCGGAACGGCGCCGCCCATTCGTCTGATGGCAAAAGGGCGCGGCAGAATTTTGCCGCGCCCCATCTTTTGCCGAGAGCCGCCCTGCGGGTCGCGCCCTTATTGCTGCTGCGGAACCTGCCCTTCGACCGGTGCCGGAGCACCCGCGATCGGAGCGCCGTTGGCATCGTTGAAGAAGCGGAAGAACTCCGAATTCGGGCTGATCACCATGGTCGTCCCGGGCTGACCGACAGAGTTTCCATAGGCACGCATCGAGCGGTAGAATTCGAAGAACGCCTGATCCTTGCCATAGGCCTCGCCGAGGATGCGGTTGCGCTCCGCATCGCCGTCACCGCGGAGAATTTCCGCTTCACGGCTGGAATCGGCGACGAGCTCGACCACCTGACGATCAGCCTTGGCGCGACGGCGCTGGCCTTCTTCCTTGCCGCGGGCCCGGATGAATTCCGCCTCTGCAAGGCGCTCGGCTGTCATGCGGTCATAGGTCTGCTGCGAGACTTCCTGCGTCAGGTCGGTCCGCCGGATCCGCACGTCCTCGACGGCGATACCCAGCGACTGGGCATCGGCGAGCAAATCCTGCTTCACCTCGTTCATCATGGAAACGCGGGCATCGGAGAGCGCCGCGTCGAAATCGCGCAGACCGTAGACCCGGCGCAGCGAAGCGTCGAGACGGGTGCGCAGGCGGGCTTCCGCTGCTTCCCGGTCGGCCGAAACGGTTTCGCGGAAACGCTGGGCGTCGGTCACGCGGTAGACGACGAAAGCATCCACCTCGTAGAATTTGCCGCCCTTGACCTGCACGCGGATGTTATCCAGCACGAAGCGCAGGGCCTGCATGGGGATATACTGCACGCGGTCAGCTTCCATGAAGGCGAATGGCAGCTTGAAGTAGATACCGGGCTCTTTCTTCACGTCGCGGATCTGGCCGAAACGCAAGACGAGCGCCTGCTCGCGGGCATTGACCACGAAGACCGAGGAATAGGCGACCAGAATGAAGGCTGCGATCGCGCCCAGGATAAGGGGAAGACGGTTGCTGTTCATCAGTTGCCTCCCTGACCCTGTGCCTGGCCCTGGCCGGTGGTGGCGGGCTTGGCGAACTCGTTGAGCGGCAGATAGGGAACGACACCCTGCTGGCCATCGACCACAATACGCTTGGAGTTCTTCAGAACGCCCTCCATGGTTTCAAGATACAGCCGCTTGCGCGTGACTTCGGGCGCATTCTTGTACTGCTCGAAGATGGCTGTGAAGCGGGCCGCTTCACCAAGCGCCTCCTTGACGACGCGGTCCTTGTAGGCGGCCGCCTCTTCGACATTCTGTGCAGCCTGGCCGCGGGCCTGACCCAGCTGCTGGTTGGTATACTGGTTGGCGAGTTCGATGAACCGGCTTTCGTCCTGTTCGGCCCTCTGCACTTCGTCGAAGGCATTGGAGACCTCACGCGGGGGTGCGGCATCCTCGATGGCCACGGCATTGACCGAAATACCAGACCGGTACCGGTCCATCGTCGACTGGATGGTCGTCTTGACCTCCTGCGCGATCTGCTGGCGGTTGTCGCGGAAAATGTCCTGTGCAGGACGGCGACCGACCACTTCACGCATGGCGCTTTCGGCCACCTGCTGCAGGGTTTCGACCGGTTCTTCCAGGTTGAACAGGAAGGACTTCGGATCGCTGACCGTAAACAGGACCGAGAACTGAACATTGACGATGTTCTGGTCGCCCGTCAGCATTAGGCCCGTCGAGGTGCCGGAGCTGGCCTTGGCGCCGATATTCTGCTGCTGCTCGGTGATCTTCACCACCTCGACGCCTTCCAGCGGCCAGAAATGGAAATGCAGGCCGGGAAGCGAAACCTCGTCCTTGGGGCGTCCGAAACGCAGCTCCACGCCGCGTTCGTCCGGCTGGACGGTGTAAACGCACTGGATGAGCCAGAAGACCGCAGCTATGGCCAGAACGATGACGATCATGCCGCCATTGAAGCCTCCGGGAACGACGCCGCGCAAACGGTCCTGACCGCGCCGGATGATATCGTCCAGATCCGGTGGTCCGCCACCGCCGCCGCGCGGCCGGTTCGGCCCCTGGCCCCACGGCCCCTTGTCATTTCCACCACCGCCGCCGCCGCCCCATGGGCCGCCGCCGCCATTCTGATTGCTCCAGGGCATCAAAACCTCTTCGACATGATCCAAAAGTGCACGATGGCCGCAGCCACCGCAACTTGACATTCCTTATAGGTATCGCACGCCACGCTTTCAACGCGCCGGGCCAAAACTAATCGCCGCACCGAGGATTATCCTGCCGGTCCGAGCGAAAAAGCGCCCTCGCGGTCAAGCGACCGAACGGCGGCGATAGCTGACGAAGCGGGTCGGATAGATATCCTTCGGCCCCTCCGGCACGTGCTCCTCGGCGCCGGATTGCCACACGGTCGGGTCGATGGGCGGAAAGCGCGTATCCCCTTCGAGGGCCTGCTCCACATGGGTGACATGAAGGACCGTCGCCCGATCGAGCGTCTGGGCATAGATCTGCCCTCCCCCGATGACCGCCACTTCATGCCCGCCATCGCGCCGTGCCAGCCCCTCGCCGAGCGCCAGGGCCTCGTCGATGGAGCGGACGACATGAACCCCCTCTGCGGAAAATCCGGTATCGCGGGTAATCACGATGTTTTCCCGTCCCGGCAGGGGCTTGCCGATGGAGGCATAGGTCTTGCGGCCCATCACCACCGGTTTCCCGAGTGTCAGGGCCTTGAACCGCTTGAGATCAGAGGAAAGCTTCCAGGGCAGATCGCCTTCGTGGCCGATGACGCCATTCTCGGCAATGGCCACCACGAAGCTGATTTCCAGTGGCTGCGGGCCTGTTGCATTTTGCATGGTCTCTCTCCCTACCGGAATTCTGGAGCCTATGTAGCGGACGAGACCGCTGAATCAAATGTGAAATGGACGCATATCAGGCCTGTCTCAGACCGCGACCGGTGCATCGATCCGCCCGTGCGAGCGATAATCCGAAACCTCGAAATCCTCGATCCGGTAGCCATCGATGCTGTCGGGTCGACGCGCGAGCGTCAGTTTCGGGAACACGAAGGGCTGCCGTGAAACCTGCTCCTGCGCCTGCTCCAGATGATTGAGGTAAAGATGCACGTCTCCGCCCGCCCAGATGAGTTCGCCGGGCTCCATAGCAACCACCCCGGCCACCATCGCCAGCAACGCGGCCTGCTGACAGATGTTGAAAGGCGCCCCGAGCAGGATGTCACAGGACCGTTGCAGCACCATAAGCGAAAGACGCGGCTTGCGTCCGGCATCGCCCAGGCCCGCCACGTGGAACTGGTAGGTCATATGGCAGGGATGCAGCGCCATGCTGTCCAGTTCCGGCACGTTCCAGGCATGGAACAGCATCCGGCGGCTGGACGGGTTCGACCGAAGCGTCTCGATAACGGTCGCAACCTGATCGTGCTCGCGCCCGTCGGCATCCAGCCAGCGCCGCCACTGCTTGCCATAGATCGGCCCCAGATCGCCCCATTTTCTGGAAAAGGCATCGTCGGCGAGAATGCGAGCTTCGAAGTCCTCCTGGGAGATCGCCTCGCCGGTTGCCTTGCGGTACTTGGCAAGCGGCCAGTCGGTCCAGATGCGGATGTTTTCCTGAAGCAGCGATTGCAGGTCCGTACGGCCCGTCAGAAACCACAGCATTTCCTTGACCGCGGTTTTCCAGAAGACCTTTTTCGTCGTGAAGATCGGCAAGCTGCCATCCGAAAGATCGAAACGCATCATGGCGCCGAACATCGATAGCGTGCCCACGCCTGTGCGGTCGATCCGCCGGTCGCCCTTTTCCAGAAGATGCCGGACAATATCGAGATACTGTTCCTCGGGATGTCTCATGGCGTCCTCCTCATGCATTTCGAAAAGGCATACAGCCCGCATACGGTCATGTCCAACAACCAGTTGTTCCATCCAGAGCTTTTGGTGACCTCAGTCAGCCTGCCGTCCATCGGCCGCCGACCGTATGCCCTGGAACGCGGCGGCTGCGATGAGCCCGGTCACGATCAGCGCGCAGAGGGAAACACGGGTCCCCGCTCCCGCCAGCGAAACGGACAGTGCGAAGGGTGCGATTGCCGCCGGGATCTGCTTTGCCAATGTGGCCCAGCCCATGAGCTTTCCGTACCCGTCCCGGCCGAACAGTTCGAGCGGCAGCGTGCCGCTGACAATGCTGGTGAGGCCCGAACCGAGCCCCATGCAGATTGCAAAGAGGATGGCGCCCGGCAGCGACGGCGTGGTGAGCAGCAGCACCACCAGCCCGACCGGCAGGAAGATCGCTGAAAGCACCGCAAGGGTCGATTGACGCAGCGCCTGTCCGAAAAGCAGGTTGACGAGACGGCTGGCCACCTGGGCAGGGCCGAACAGCGACACGACAAAAAGTCCGCTCTTGCCAAGCCCCAGCGACTGCATCAGCGGCACCACATGCACCAGCATGGCGGAGAGCGCGAAGCCTTCGATGGCGAAGCCCGCCATCATCAGCAGACCGACCAGTCGCCTTTTGGCGGGCGGGAAAGGGGCAGGCCCCTCGGCGCGAATGGCGCGTCCGGGAGCCCCCGGCCGGCCACGGCGGGCAAGCATCGGCAAGGCCAGATGGATAGGGGCGCAGACGAAAAGATTGATCCCCGCAAAGATCAGATAGATCTGCCGCCAGTCGAGCACCGTATGGGCATAGGAGGTGATCGGCCAGAAGAGGGTCGAGGCAAAGCCGGCCATCAGGGTGAGATGGACGATGGACGTTTGCGCCCGGTGCCCGGCCACCTGCACGATGGTGGTGAAGGCGCTGGCATAAAGGACGGTCGCGGAAACCACCTGCATCACGACAAGCGCGAGAACGAAGCTCCAGGCGCCGTTTGAAAAAGCCGTGAGGCAAAGCGCGGCGGCGGCAGCCACCGAGCCCACCGCCATCACCTGCGCCCCGCCGAAACGGTCGGCGAGCTTGCCCGAAAGCGGAGCGGCGAATCCGCCGATCAGCAGGGAAAGCGAAAATGCCCCGAATATCCATTGTTCCGAACGCCCGAAGTCGCGGGCCATATCGGGGACGAGGACGCTGAACGCATAATAGAGTGTTCCGTAGCCGATGATCTGGGTGGTTCCGAGCCCGATCAGTCCGGCAAGCGATAGCGTCCTGTTGTCATTCATCCTCAAGGCCCACCGCGTCACCACGCCCCGCTGTCCCGCTTGCGCGGGAATCGCGGGGAAAGCACCAGACGCCCCTGCCCCGAGAATCGGAACAGCAGCATCGGGGAGGATCCTATTCGGACGCCGCGGCGGAGCCTAGGCGATCTTTTCGGCTTGTCGCAAGGCATGCAATGCCGGCTTGTCCGCCCGCGCGCCCAGATGTCCGATGACGATGCCGGACAGTCTCTGGCCGAGCGCCACCGCCCCGGCCATATCCCGGCCCAGGCACCGCCCGGCAAGATAGCCGGCATTGAAGGAATCGCCCGCACCCGTCGTGTCCCGCAGGGCATGCACCGGAGGCGTCTCGAAGGAAGAGATAGTCCCCTCGCTCAACACATGCACCGGCTTCGACCCGTCCTTGACGACCGCTTCGGCAATGCCGAGCGCCGCCATGCGGTGCAGCGTCGCCTCGGGCCCGGCATCGCCCCAGAGCGCGGCCTCGTCATCGAAGCTCGGCAGGGCAATGTCCGTCAGGCCCAGCATGCGCAGCAGCGTCTCCCGGCATTCTTCGGTCGAGGCCCACAGCCTCGGGCGAACATTTGGATCGAAGGTGACGATCGCGCCCTTCTGGCGGAGAGAACGAAGCGCGGAAAACAGCCGGTCACGTCCCGGCGCGTCCAGAATGGCCAGCGTGATTCCGGAAACATGCACAAGCGCCGCGTCCGCCAGCGCGCGTTCAAGGGCTGTCGGATCATCGGCCAGGCGCCGCGCGGCGGAATCCTTCCGCCAGTAGTGGAAGCTGCGCTCTGCGCCATCGAGTTCGATCAGATATAGCCCCATGGTGCGCGTTTCGTCGCGCATGATTCCGGACGTATCGAGCCCATCGGCCTGCATTTCCCGCACGAAACGCTCGGAAAACCGGTCCGTCCCCAACGTGGTGACAAAACCGCACCGGGCCTTGTCGGCCAGGAGATGGCCCATATGCCAGATGGTGTTGAAGCAATCGCCCGCAAACCCCTGCCGGTAGCGGTCGTCGCCCTCCGGCGCGAGTTCGACCATGGCCTCGCCGATGGAAACCAGCCGATCCGAGATGAGCTTCATGTCCTGTGTCCTTCCTGTCCGACGGCACCGTCATAGATCCGGCCCGTCAGCCAGTCCGGCCAGTCCCGCTCGAAGAAGGAACGGGCGCCTTCATCGAAGCGCCGGATCGGCCGGGTCCTGATCTCAAGCCCGTCACCCCTCGCCGATACCACGATCTGCTCCTGTTTGTGATCCGCTTTTTCCGTGCGGAAGCGGAAGGCTTCGAGCGGCCCGTTGCGGGTCACCGGCACCGCCTCTCCTTCCGGATCGCAGATGGCGCGAGCGCCACGGCTGCCGCCGCCCGCCTCGATATAGTGGTGAAGCGCTGCCAGAACCGCATGGGAAGCAAGCGCCATATGACGCCATTGCAGCGCCCGGGCCGCTTCCGAAGGGCGGCTGTAAGCCATGCCCCCGCGCTCTAACCGGTCGAGCAGGGCACGAGCCTCCGCCAGTGCCGCGCGGACACCCTCCGCGTCACAGATCAGGCCGGCCCGGTCGCTCATCCGCGCCTGGATTTCCGCCCGAACGGCCTTGATCGTATTATCTCCGTCCCGTGTCAGAAGAGCCAGGATCTCACGGATGCGACGCTCGGCAATGGTGCTGATCTCGCCGGAAAGGGGCGCCTTCGCCCGACCGCTCGCGGCTATGTGTTCGGCGGCGCGGGTACCGAAGACCTGACCGGCATTCAGCGCCGAACCGCCGGGCCGCGTCACGCCATGGATGCCCGCCGCCTCGCCGACCGCATAGCAGCCCGGCAGGTTGGTCATGCCCCAGACATCCACCATGATGCCGCCATTCATGTGCTGGTTGTTGACGGCAAATTCGAGCGGTTCGCGCGCAATATCCACCTTGTACCGGCGATAAAGTTCGATCGCGAGCGGGTTCATCTGACGAAGCCGGTCGATGGGCAGCGCCTGCGATGCGCCGGCATGGCCGAGATAGGTCCGCACGTCGTCATCCAGCCGCGCGAGGTCGAAGGCCGCATCCCCCGGCACCGGCAGGGGGTTCCGGTTGAAATCCATGAAGACCCGCCGCCCGGCAGCCGTCTCCCGGTAGATCGCCAGATCGACGAGGCTGGATTTGAAATCCAGCATGCGGGTCGCATGGAAAGGCCATTGGTAGCCCTTGCGGAAGAGGTTCGACGCCAGCTCCTGTGTCGTGCGATAATAGTCTCCCAGGAAATGATGCTCGCGCCCTTTCGAATCCACCGAATAGACGTGCGGAATCGCCTGCACATAGGTGCCGGACAGATTCCAGGGAAACCCTTCCCGACGGGTTCCGATCCCGAACTGGCTTTCGGTCAGGTTCACCAGCTCGATGCCGGCTTCCAGCGCCAGCCCGAGCGAGCCGAAACAGCCATTCGGATAAACGCTGTCCCGATAAAGTTCGCCCGGACCGCCGGCCGCGAGAACCAGCGCCGCGCAGGGGAAAAGCGAAAGCCCGAAGGGGTTGTCGTCCGAGCGGTCGTTGGCGCGCATGGCGATGATGCCGAGGATGCGCCGGTCGCGCCCCTCGCCCTCCGTCAGGATGCTCACGGCGGTCGTATGGTTGAGCAAGGGGACACCGAGGCGGAGCGCCTCCTCGGCCAGCACCTTGACCATCAGCCGCGACGTGCGCGGGCCGCAACTGGTGGCCCGTCCGACCTCGTCATGATCGGTCTGATAGCGAAGCGTGCCGCCAAGCCTTTCCTGCGGCAGGGGCAGACCGAGATATTGCAGCGAAGCCATCATGCGCGGCGAACCGACAGCCTCCACGTAAGCCGTATCCTCGTCCATCGACCCGCCATCGCGGATGGCCCGGGCCATGGCCTTGAAATTGTCGCCCTGATCCGCCGTATTGGCCGTGTGCAGCGTCTGCTTGTCCGATCCGGAGCAGGCCGACGTGCCCCCCCAGGCGCTCTGGCTGATGACGAGCACATTGTCGCCGCGCCGTTTGAGCTCGATCGCGGCCCGCAATCCGGCGGCTCCCGATCCCACGATCACGCAACCGCTGCGATAGACCGGCACTTCCATGCCGGTCAGCATCAGGATTTCATCCGGCGCCCGCTCGCGCGGCAGGCGCGGCATGTCCACGTCGGTCAGTTCGTCGAGAATGTGCTGGGGTACATCGATTGTCATGGTTTCGGCCATTCATGCGCAGGAAAGAAAGGAACCTCGGCGTCAGCCGGGCGGAATGTCCACCCAGCGCTGCAGGCGGGAGGACTCCATGCAGGCATCGACGATCTGGCAGATGTGATGTCCCGTCTCGAAGGTGGGCCACATGTTCGTGCCGCTGACAATCGACCGGACGACCTCCGCCGCCTCTATGATCTTGGTTTCATTATAGCCGAGCCCGAAATTCGGCAGCGGCAGGAAGGCCCGGTAATTCGGGTTTTCCGGCCCGGCATCGATAGCCCGAAAGCCCGCCCGCCCGGCCCTGTCGTCATTCGAATAGAAGCGCAGCCGGTTGATCTCGTCATAATTATAGGCAAGGCTGCCCCGGGTGCCGTAGACCTCGTAGGTCTGCATGAACTTCCGCCCGGTTGCGACCCGGCTGAAATCGACGATGCCGCGCGCTCCGTTTTCGAACCGGCAGATAACCTGACCCGCATCCGGATTGGTCACTTCGGCCGTGGCCTCCTCACCCGTCAATGCCACCGTCTCGCCGATCCCGAGGCCAGAGATGAGGGGGCGTCTCTGCGTGGTGACAAAGGTTTCTGCCACCAGCGACGACACGCGGCCGACCAGAAACTCCATGAAGCTGAAGACATGCGAGCCCGTATCGCCGACGATGCCCGTAGGGGCCAGCTGACCATCCGCCCGCCACATGAAAGGCGCGTGCGGATCGCCGAACACGTCCACATGCTGGCAACCGCGGAACATGGTGATCTCGCCGATCTCGCCGGACGCGATGATATCGCGGGCGATGTCATGCACGGGGTTGCGCGGAAAGGCATGGCCGACCCGGTTGATCAGCCCGCGTTCGCGGGCAAGATCCGCCAGCTCCCGCGCCTCGACCGCGCTGTCGGCCAGCGGCTTTTCGCAAAAGACATGCTTGCCGGCGAGAAGGGCAGCCTTGGCAACGGGGTAATGCAGCTTATCCGGCAGGCAGATATCGATGAGATCTATCTCGGGATCGGCAATCGCCGCCTGCCAGTCCTCGACGATGCGGGCACCGGGCACCTTGGCCCGAAGCTCTCCGACGCGAGCCGGATTGGCATCGACCAGCACGGCGATGCGCGCCGTTCCGCCCGCCGTGCCGAAATAATGAGGAAAGGTCTGGAAGGCCATGGTGTGAACCTTCCCCATCCATCCCGAAGCGCCGAGGATGGCCACCCTGATTTCACGCATCTGCACTCTCCCTGAAGCTGTCAATCCCTGCGGCAACGGGCGGGATCAGCCGCCGGCGATTTCGAGGTCGTAGACGAAGATGCCGGCAATCCCGCCTTCGGCTGCCGCCACGATCTTCGCGCCCGTGGCCCGGTGTTCGGGATCGGCGAGATAGGCATCCCGCGCCGCCGGCCCGTCGAAATCCACGATGAATCCCTCGGCAAACCCCTTGTCCATGCCGGTTTCCGGGCTGACATTATCGCCGACATGCACGGCCAGAAGGCCGGCAAGACGTCCCTTCAACGCACTGATTTCCCGATAGATTTCGCTCTTTTCCACGGCGGTGGTGCCTGCCCGGAAGCGGATGAAGACGCAGTGACGGATCATCTCAATGGATCTCCTTGCGGGCGCGAGGCCGTGTGTCGTTTCGTTCGTGCTGGAAGATGGCCGGCGGCAGCGGCGGCAGGCCGCGAATGATGTCGGCGCCCTTTTCGCCCATCATGATGGTCGGCCCGTTGGTGTTGCAGGAGGGCACGCGCGGCATCACGGAACTGTCGCAGACCCGCAGCCCCTCGAGCCCCCGCACCTTGAGATCGAGACCGACGACGGCATCCTCGCCCGTGCCCATCCGGCAGGTGCCGACCGGGTGATGGTCGGTCTTGGCATTGGCGCAGGCATAATCGAAGAGGTCCTCGTCCGTGACGGCCTTGGGACCCGGCAGCCGCTCTGCCAGAACGAAGGGTTTCAGCGCGGCCTGCTGCATGATTTCCCGGGCAAGCTTGAGCCCTTCGATCGACATCTTGCGATCATGGGGATCGGCCAGATAATTCGGATCGATCAACGGGGCAGCGGCAGGATCGGCGGAGCGCAGCCGCACCGTGCCGCGCGAGCGGGGGTGAAGATAGGCGGAATTCAGTGTCACGCCCGCATTCTTCAGTTTCTCGACGCCCGCTTCGATGCCCGAACCGAGTCCCAGATGGAACTGGATGTCCGGCGACCGGGCGTCCGGATCGGCATACCAGAAGCCGCCTGTCTCGAAGAGGCTGGAGGCCACGGGGCCGGAGCGGAACAGCACATATTGCAGACCGGCCCAAAGCGTGCGGTGGAGCTTTGCAACGCCGTCATAGGTATGGTCGCCCGTGCATTCCGAGATGACGAAGAGATCGAGGTGATCCTGCATGTTGCCCCCGACGCCCGCGAGGTCGTGCTTCACCTCGACGCCCACCGCGCGGAGATGATCCGCCGGACCGATGCCGGATTGCAGGAGGAGCTTCGGCGAGCCGATGGCGCCTGATGTGACAAGCACCTCCCGCTCCGCCCGGATCATGTCCAGGCCCCCCTTGCCCACCACCTCGACGCCGATGGCGCGGCTGCCCTCCAGCACGATGCGCGACACGCGCGCGCCGGTTCTGATCGTCAGGTTCTTGCGGTCGCGGATCGGCGACAGATAGGCAAGCGAGGCGGAAGAGCGGCGCCGGTTGCGCTGGGTCAGCTGGTAGAAACCGAGCCCCGCCTGCTGCTTGCCGTTGAAATCGTGATTGTAGGGAATGCCCAGTTCCTGCCCGGCCCGAATATAGGCATCGCAGATCGGCAGGGCCGATACGGGCATGGAAACGCCGAGCGGCCCGCCATAGGAATGATAATCGTCGCAGAAGCGCTGGTTGTCTTCCGAGCGCTTGAAATAGGGAAGCACCGAGCGATAGTCCCAGCCCGTACATCCTTCTTCCTGCGCCCAGAGATCGTAGTCCCGAGCATTACCGCGGGTATAGAGCTGGGCATTGATGGAGGAGCCGCCGCCGATGACCTTGGCCTGCGTGTAGCGCAGCACCCGGCCTTTCATGTGCTTCTGGGGTACGGTTTCCCATCCCCAGCTGGCGACGCCCTTGGTCATCTTCGCAAAGCCGGCCGGCATGTGGAACAAGGGGTTCCAGTCGCTGCCCCCGGCCTCCAGAAGCAACACCCGGACGTCGGGGTCTTCGGTCAGGCGATTGGCGAGAACGCAACCCGCAGGCCCCGCGCCGGTGATGATATAGTCAAAAGCCATGGCTTTCACCCTGTGATGTCGGCGGGAGACTGTTCCCGCGCGCGGCGGATTTTCGCCGCCTTCATGATTTCAGTTCCTCTCGCCGGATATGGTCGGCGACCCGCAGGGCCTGCGCGGCAATCGTGAGGGCCGGATTGACCGCTGCCGATGTCGGCAGGCAGGCCGCATCCACGACGAACAGATTGCGGTGATCGAAGGCCCGGCAGAGGGGATCGAGCGGTGACGTCGCGGGATCGGTGCCCATGCGCACCGTTCCGCACTGGTGGGAGGGCGTGCGCTTGTCGAAGGCACGCGACAGCACCAGCGGAAAGCCGATGGACCGCAGCACGCCTTTCAGCCGCGAGACGAGATCGAGATGCGCCTGCCAGTTGGTGCGGTGCCATTGCAGCACGATCCGCTCGCCATCGACCATCACCCGGCTTTCCGGATGCGGGATATCCTCGCTCATCGCGTAGAAATCGATCGAATGGGCCGCGAGACGGTCGAGCGCCCATTCCGGCACACGCGGCAACTGCGCCTTGAGGATCTTCCCCGTCACCCGCCCCAGCAGCTGCACATTGCCGAGCGGCGGCCCGCCCTTGCCGTCCGAAAGGTAGAAATCATTGAAACCGAAGGTCTTCTGGTAAATCGCATCGTTCCGGTACCAGGGCGCGATCGCGATGACGGCGGACGAATTGTGGTTCATGAAATTGCGGCCGACCTGATCCGACCGGTTGGCAAGGCCCGCCGGAAACCGGTCGCTTGCCGAACGCAACAAAAGCACCGCCGATTGGACCGCCCCCGCAGACAGAATCGTCAAACGGGGGCTGAGCCGTTTACGTTCGCCCGCCTGCTCGTAGATCACGCCCGAAATCCGGCCATCCGCCTCCGCTTCGAGACGCACAACCCGGCAACGGGTCTGCAGGCGGACATTCGGATGGGCAAGCGCTGCCCTGAGGGCCGTGGTTTCCGCATCCATCTTGCCATCGTCAGAATTCGGATGCGCGTCCCAGCCGGTGGGCGCGCGCCTCAGCCAGCGATCGATATCGACGCCGAGGGGGAGCGAGAAGGGATGCATTCCGGCCTTCTTCAGCCGCGCCCGCACCGCCGCCACCGGCGCTTCGTCCGGCACGGGCGGATGCGGATAGGTTCCCGAATGGACGGGCTCGGTCGGATCCTCGCCCGTCACCCCCCTCACCTGATAGAGACGCTCGGCGGCACTGTACCAGGGTTCGAGCACATCATAGGCAAAGGGCCATGCCGGCGACACGCCCTCACGGTGCCGCAACTCCTCGAAATCCTCCTGACGATAGCGGGAAAGAACGGCCCCGTAGAATTTCGAATTCCCGCCGACATTATAGTAGTTGCCGGGATTGAAGCCGCTTCCGTCCTTCTCGTACCAGGTCTCTTTCGGCCGGAAATGGCCGCGCTGGAAAATCGCGCGCTGATCGCGGTTTTCCGGCTGGTCCGGAATATGGTCGCCCGCCTCGAGGAGGAGGATCGAGGCCCCCGAAGGAGCCAGGCCCGCCGCCACGGTCGCGCCGCCAATGCCGGAGCCGATGATGAGAATGTCGGGATTGCTGTCCATCATCCGGTCTTTCAGGCAATCTTTTCCTGCGACTTCGGATCGAAGAACACGGCTTTATCCAGATTGAAGGCGAGGCTCGCCGTCTGGCCGGGGGCAATGCGGGCGTCGGCGCGCAGCCGCGCAACCACTTCCCGGTTGGCAAGCCGGGTGACCGCAAAGGTATCGGAACCGGCAGGTTCCACCACCTCGATGGGGCAATCCCGCACCGCGACCAGCCGGGCATTGCGGTCCGCACCATCGGGATCGGTGAGCGCTTCCGGACGGATGCCGAAAACGATCTCCTTGTCCTTGAAGGCCTGAAGCGCCGTCTTCTCGGGCGCGACCGGAAGAATCATCGAACCGCCCTCGCCCTGGGCAAGCCGGACGCAAAGCCCCTCGCCCTCCGCCTCGATGCGGCCCGTCAGCAGGTTCATGGACGGCGAGCCCATGAAATCGGCCACGAACATGTTGGCAGGGTTGTTGTAGATTTCGTCCGGCGGTCCGAACTGTTGCAGCACGCCATCCTTCAGCACGGCGATGCGCGTCGCCAGCGTCATCGCCTCGATCTGGTCGTGGGTCACGTAGACGATGGTGGTCTTCATCCGCTGGTGCAGGCGCTTGATCTCGGTGCGCATGTCGACGCGCAGCTTGGCATCGAGATTGGAGAGCGGCTCGTCGAACAGGAAGACCTGAGGATTGCGCACCAGCGCCCGGCCCATGGCCACACGCTGGCGCTGGCCGCCGGAAAGCTGGCTCGGCTTGCGGTCGAGCAGATGGCCGATCTGCAGGATCTCGGAGACCGTGCGGATCGCCTTTTCCTGTTCGGCCTTCGGCACCTTGCGGATTTCCATGCCGAAGGCGATGTTTCCGGCAACGGTCATGTTCGGATAGAGCGCATAGGACTGGAACACCATGGCGATATCGCGTTCGGAAGGGGCCAGCCCCGCCACGTTGCGGCCATTGATGAAGATCTCGCCGGACGTGATCGGCTCGAGCCCCGCTATGGTGTTGAGCAGGGTGGACTTGCCGCAACCGGACGGCCCGACCAGCACCAGGAAGCCGCCTTCCTCGATCTCGATATTGATGTCCTTGAGGATTTCGAGCGAGCCGTAGGACTTGCGCAGATGGGAAATGTTCAGGAAGGACATGGGATCAACCTTTCACGGCGCCCGACATCAGACCGCGCACGAAATAGCGGCCCGACACGATGTAGACGATGAGAGTGGGAAGGGCCGCAAGGATCGCGCCCGCGAAATGGACATTGTATTCCTTGACGCCCGTGGAGGACGAGACGAGGTTGTTCAGCGCAACCGTCATCGGCGTCGAATAGGGTCCGGAGAAGGACGCCCCGAACAGGAAGTCGTTCCAGATATTGGTGAACTGCCAGATGACCGACACCACGATGATGGGCCCGGAGGACGGCAGCAGGATGCGCCGGAAGATCTGGAAGAAGCTCGCCCCGTCGATCTGCGCGGCCCGTACCAGCTCGTTCGGGAAGTTCTCGTAATAGTTCCGGAAATAGAGCGTGGTGAAACCGAGACCGTAAATCACATGCACGAAGATCAGCCCGTAGATGGACCCCGCAAGCCCCATGATGCCGAGAATGCGCGCCATCGGGATTAGCACGATCTGGAACGGAATGAAGCAGGACAGCAGCAGCAGGCCGAAGAAGATGTTCGAGCCGCGAAACTGCCACTTGGTCAGCACATAGCCGTTCAGCGCGCCGACCAGCGTGGAGATCGCCACGGCGGGTACCACCATCAGGATCGAATTGAGGAAGAAGGGCTTCAGGCCCGTCGGCTGCACGCCGATCTGCGCCGTCGACCAGGCGGCGAGCCAAGGTTCGATGGTCAGGGTCTTCGGAAGGCTGAGCATGCCGCCCTCGCGGATTTCCTCCAGCGGCTTCAGCGAATTCACCACCATCACGTAGAGCGGCAGCAGATAGTAAAGCGCGAAGAAAAAGAGCGCCGTATAGATCAGGGCGCGGGTCAAAAGCCCGTGCGAGATCGCATTGTCGGAAGATTGTCCGCCACTCATCAGCGTTTCCCCCCGCGAAGTTCGGAATAGAGATAAGGCACGATGATCGAGAAGATCATCACCAGCATGATCATGGCCGAGGAGGCCCCGATACCCATCTGATTGCGGGTGAAGGTGTAGGAATACATGAAGGTGGCGGGCAGTTCGGTTGCCTGGCCGGGACCCCCGCCGGTCAGCGCCACGATCAGATCATAGGCCTTGATCGCAAGATGAGCGAGCACCACGAAGGCCGACAGGAAGACGGGCCGCATCAGCGGAATGATGATCCGGCGATAGATCGTCACGGGCGTCGCTCCATCCACCTGCGCCGCGCGGATCATCTCCGTGTCCACGCCGCGAAGCCCGGCAAGGAACATGGCCATGACGAAGCCGGAGGACTGCCAGACCGCCGCGATCACCACGCAGTAGATCGCCATCTTGCTGTCCTTGATCCAGGTGAAGGAAAAACTCTCCCAGCCCCAGAGATGCATGGTGTTCTCAAGCCCGATGCCTGGATCGAGAAACCACTTCCAGGCGGTGCCCGTCACGATGAAGGAGAGCGCCATCGGATAGAGATAGATCGGGCGCAACACGCCCTCACCCCGGATCTTCTGGTCGAGCAGGATGGCCAGGAACAGGCCGAGCACCGAGCAGATCACGATGTAGAGGGAGGCGAAGATCGCCAGATTGGTCACGGCCCGCCACCAGTGCGGCAGCGCCCAGAGCTTCTGATAATTGGCGAAGCCGACAAAATTATAGGATGGCAGCATCTTGCTGTCGGTCATCGACAGATAGCCCGTATAGGCAATGAAGCCATAGACGAACAGCACGACAATGACGAAGCTCGGGGCCAGGACGATCTTCGGCAGCAGATCCTGCAACCGGTTTCGTGTGGGCATGGCTCGTTCCCCTTCCCGACGATCTGGGAATACGCCTCTTCGCCGCCCGGCCGGTCTGCGGACCGGGGCTGTGAACAGCAGCAAAGACGACGCGAAAGGTTGGATCAGGAAGGACACCGCGGGCGGGGCAAGACGTTCCCCCGCCGCCCGCGGCATCCGATGCGCTTACTTGGCGGCTTCGACAGCGGCCACCAGTTCCTTCACGGCATCATCGGCAGAAAGCTCGCCGTTGAACTGGCGGGTGACCACGTCATAGATGGCGTTCTTCACCGCCGCCGGGTTGGCATGGCCATGGGCCATCGAGCCGAAGAGGCGACCGTTCTTGTCCGCATCGGCAAGATCGGCCATGGCCTTCTTGCCGCAATCGTCAAAGGCGGTGTTCGGAACGTCGGTCCGGGCCGGAGCCGAGCCCTTCACCACGTTGAAGGCAGACTGGAAGGTGGGGTTCTCGATGGCCGAAGCCATGGCGAGCTGGGCCGGAACCTTGTCTTCCGCAATCTTGAACATCGCGAACTGGTCGGAGTTGAAGGTCACTGCGCCCTGCGTTCCGGGGAAGCGCATGCAGACGAAGTCCTGACCCGGCACCTTCTTCGCCTTCACGAATTCGCCCTTGGCCCAGTCACCCATGAACTGCACGCCGGCCTTGCCTTCGATGACCATGGCAGAAGCCAGGTTCCAGTCGCGGCCGGAGAAGTTGTCGTCCACATAGGAGCGCAGCTTCGTCATGCGGTTGAAGGCTTCCTTCATCTGGTCGGAACCGAGCGTTGCCGAGTCGAGATCGATGAAGGCCTTCTTGTAGAAGTCGTCGCCGAGCGAAAGCACGACCGCGTCGAAGAGGGTCGCGTCCTGCCAGGGCTGGCCGCCCGCAGCGATCGGGGTGATGCCCTGCGCCTTGAAATTGTCGAGCATGGCAACCAGCTCGTCCCAGTTCTGCGGTTCCTTGCCGCCGGCCTTGTCGAGGGCGGCCTTGTTGATCCACAGCCAATTGGTCGAATGCACGTTGACCGGTGCGGCAATCCAGTGGCCGTCATACTTCGAGAATTTCTGCAGGGCGCCCGGGATCACCTTGTCCCAGCCTTCCTTGGCGGCGACTTCGTCCAGATTGCCGAGCGCACCTTCCTTCGCCCAGTCGAGAATGTCGAAGCCAAGCATCTGCACCGCGGTCGGAGCATTGCCCGCGGTTACCCGGGCACGCAGCACGGTCATGGCTTCCGTACCGCCACCGCCGGCAACCGGCATGTCCGTCCAGGAAATGCCCTTGGACTCCAGATCCTTCTTCAGCACGTCCAGTGCGGCAGCCTCACCGCCGGACGTCCACCAGTGCAGAACCTCCACATTTTCCGCAGCGGTGGCCGCGCCGGCCGTCATCGTCAATGCCATTGCCGTCGTCATCAAAAACTTGCGCATGGTTTCCTCCCTGGTAGCAAGTTCGTCATGCAGGGCGCTTCCCTGTCATATTCCTCTCGGCCACCGGTTCCGGAGGCGGCCAGTCCGTCGTGCACCAAAGTGCCCGCTGTATTTAAAACGTTACAAATTTGCGATGTCAAGAACTCCCTCGCCTCCTTGCACCGCCAGTTCAACGCCCATTATGTGCTGATTTACACCGCTTCCCGCAACAATCCGCCGACACCGACTGTAATTGAAACGTTTCAAATTTCCGAGCAAGTGGCTTGTCGCGCACCGCGGTCCGGGTTAACGTTCGACCGAAATCAGGGGAGACCGGTCGACAGTGGCCAAGACGACAATCAGTTCTGCGGGAAACCAGAAGGCGAAGCGGTCCGGAAAACCGACGCTGAAGACCCTTGCCGAGGCAAGCGGCCTGGCCGTTGCCACGATTTCGCGGGCGCTTGCGGACGATCCGCTGATCAGCCAGGCGACACGCGAACGGGTGCGCGAGATTGCCGACCGGCTCGGCTATGCGCCCGACAGGGCCGCGCAGCGCCTCAAGACCGGTCGCACCAACGTCATCAGCGTGCTGCTCGATCCGCACGAGGAAATCCTCGGTTTCGGTACCTCTTTGCTCTATGGCCTCACGACCGCGTTGCAGGGCACGCCCTATCACCTGATCGTCATGCCCAACTTTCTGCAAACCTCGAATGTCGAGGCGGTGGACTATATCATCCGCAACAATCTCGCGGACGGCATCATCTTTACCCGCACGGAGGTTCTCGATCCGCGCGTCCGCCTGCTGATCGAGCGGGACTTCCCCTTCGTCAGCCATGGTCGCACCGAATTCACCACGCCGCATGCCTATGTGGACTACGACAATTTCACCTTCGCCTACGAGGCGGCCCGCCGCCTGATAGCAAAGGGCCGCCGCAAGCTCACCATCATGCTGCCACTGAAGCGACTGACCTTCAGCCAGCATATGCTCCACGGCTTCATGACTGCGGTGCGCGAGGCCGGCGTGGCCCATGAAATTTCCGAGGACATCAATCTCGATTCCACGGCTGGCGTCGTGCGCGACCATTTCCGGCGCCGCCTTCAGAACCCCGAGCCGCCCGACGGCCTCGTCTGTCCCGGGGAGGTTTCGGCTCTTGCCGCCATCACCGGATTGAACGAAGGCGGCTGGACGCTGGGGCGGGAATTCGACATCGTCGCCAAACAGACGTCCCGCCTGCTTTCTGACGTGCAGCCCCGTGTCGATACCATCTACGAGGATCTGACCGAGGCCGGAGAAATGCTGGGTCGGGTCCTGCTCAAGCGGATTGCCCGGCCGGACACCGATCCGGCCAGTCTGCAAGTGCTCCTGAAGCCGCATGCGACGCCCGGATCCGAGCCCCTGTGACGCACGGAGGCGTCGTGTCTGCCCTGTCTTTACCGTCATGAACGCCACCTCCTTTCCACTCTCTAGAATGCCGCTTTCTCAGCGCGGCACCCACCATCCGGTGCGTGCGCCGATATGCATGTTCAAAGTCTTGGTCTCGGTATAATCCTCGACCGCGTGGCGGCCGAGTTCCCGGCCGAGACCGGATTGCTTGAAGCCGCCGAAGGGCAGTTCCGAAGCGCCGTCCATGAAGGTGTTCATCCAGATCGTACCGGCCCGAACCTTCCGTCCGATGGTCAGGCACGTGTCGAAGTCCCGGCTCCAGACACCGGCCGAAAGGCCATAGTCGACCGCATTGGCAATCGCGACGGCTTCCGCGGTCGTCTCGAAGGTCAGCACGGAGAGAACCGGGCCGAAGACCTCCTCCCGCGCCACCGCCATCTCGGGCGTCACCCCGGCCAGAATGGTCGGCGCCATGAACTGGCCCATGCCGAGATCGAGAGCCTCCCCGCCAAAGGCCACATCCGCTCCGCCGGCGCGCGCGCCGTCCACATATCCCGAGATCTTCTCAAGATGCTGCGGCGTGATGATTGCCCCCACCTGCACCGAAGGATCGAGCGGATCGCCCACCTTGACCTTGCGGGAAAGCTCGGCCACCCGGCGAACCACCTCGTCGGCGATGGACCGGTGGAGAATGAGGCGCGAGCCCGCATTGCAGCACTCGCCCGCATTGAAATAGGCGCCGAAGACCGCCGCATCGATGAAGGCTTCGAGATCCGCATCCGGGAAGACGATCTGCGGGTTCTTGCCGCCGAGTTCCAGGGAGACCTTCTTCAGCGTCTGCGCCGCATTGGCCATGGTCAGCTTGCCGATACCGGTCGATCCGGTAAAGGAGACCATGTCCACCTCCGGATGGGAGGTCATGACCGCCCCCACTTCCGGTCCCGTGCCCGTGACGATGTTGACCACGCCGGCAGGGACACCGGCCTCAAGCAGGATCTCCCCGAGCAGCACCGTCGAGCCGGAGGTAAGCTCCGAAGGCTTCACCACCGCCGTGCATCCGGCAGCAAGGGCGAAAGGCAGTTTCTGGGCAACGATCAGGAAAGGGAAATTCCAGGGGGTGATGATCGAGACCACGCCGATGGCTTCCCGGAGAACCACGCCGAGCGTACCGTCGCCGAGCGTATTGTAGCTTTCCCCATGCAGATTGCGGGCAAGTGCCGCCGCGTAACGCCAGATATCCACCGAACCGGCGATTTCGCCGCGCACCTGGCTGATCGGCTTTCCCGCCTCGATGGCGTCGAGGAAAGCAAGCTCTTCGGCCCGCGCGGCAATCAGGTCCGCCGCCTTGAGCAACACGGCGGACCGCTCGGAGGCAGTCATGCGCGGCCAGGGACCGTCGTCGAAGGCACGCCGGGCCGCAAGGATGGCGCGCTCCGCATCGGCCCGGCTGCCATTGGCAACACGGCTGACCAGCACGCCATGGCTCGGCGCGATCCGTTCGATCGGCGCCTGGCTGCCTTGCTCCCATCGGCCGTCGATCAGCAGGCCGAAATCACGCACCGTGTGTCCGGCCAGCGCCGTAGGGTTCACCAGAACCGTCATTACCATTCTCCCTTGAATTGCGCGGGACGCTTTTCCGTGAAGGAAAGCACACCCTCCTTGAGATCGCCGGTCTTGGCCGCGAGGATGGAGCCAAGCGCCTCGACGGCTGCGCCATTATCCTCGCCGCTCGCCGAGGCGATCATGAGTTTCACGATTTCCAGTGCGGCGGGGCCGCGTCCGGCGATGCGCTCGGCATAGGCAAGGGCAGCGTCGAGCCCGCTTCCGGTGGCAACCACCGCATCGACCAGTCCGAGACCCTCGGCCTCCGCCGCGGTAAAAATCTCACCGCCCAGCGCCATCCGCCGGATGAGCTGTGCACCGAAACGCTTGACCAGCCGCTGCGTGCCCGACCATCCCGGCACCATGCCGAGACCCGCTTCCGGCAGCCCGATGCGGATATGCTCTTCCGCAATACGGATATCCGCAACACCTGCGAGCTCCAGCCCGCCCCCGAGGGCATGGCCGTTGATGGCCGCAATCAGCGGCATGCGCAACGTCGCCAGCCGTTCGAATACACGGTGGCCATGCCGCACCCAGGCATGGCCGAATTCCTCGGGGCGCATGCCGCCCCAGGCGCGGATATCGCCGCCGGCCGAGAAGCCCCTGCCCTCGCCGGTCAGGACCGCAACCCGGATATCCGGATCGGCTTCCACCGCATCGGCAGCCGATGCCAGCGCCGCGAGCATGTCGAGGTCGAGCGCATTGAGTTTATCCGGCCGGGAGACGGTCAGGATCCCGATATGCTGCCGCTTTTCGATCCGGACTGTTCCGCTAGCCATGGAAAACACCCTCCAGCTGGCGGGCAGGCTTCGCCTGCAGCGAGAGACCGATCGGCTCTTCGCCGAACAGAAGCGGATCCATGGTCTTCAACGACGGCGAGACGATCAGCGGGAATTCCGCCTGATCGAGCACATGGCTTTGCAAATCGACCCCCGGCGCGATTTCGGTCAGCACGATCCCCTCGGGCGTGAGCTTCATCACCGCCCGTTCGGTGACATAGGTGATGTCCTGCCCCTGCTCGATCGCCCGACGGCCGGAGAAGGTCACATGCTCCACCTCGTTGACGAGCTTGCGGAGCTTGCCTTCCTTCTCGACCACCAGACGGCCCTCGCTGATCGCCAGCTTCGCCCCCGCATTGAACATGCCGGAAAACACGATCTTGCGCGCCCGGGCGGTAATATCGACAAAGCCGCCGGCGCCCGCCGTCACATGCGGCCGGAAGGAGAGCTTGGACACGTTCACCGAGCCATCGCGGCCGATCTCCAGGAAGGAAAGCAGCGACGCATCGAAACCCGCCCCCTGGAAATAGGTGAACTGGTAGGGAGACGGCATGTAGGCATCGGCATTGGAAGCGCAACCGAAGGCAAAATCCAGCAGTGGCACACCGCCCACGGCCCCCTGCTCGATGACCCACGTTACCGCCCCGTGCAACCCCTCTTCCAGCAGGATGCGCGGCACGTTCGCCGAAATGCCGAAGCCGAGATTGACACAGCTGTTGGCCTGCAATTCCTGCGCGACGCGGCGGGCAATCACTTTCTGGATATTGAATTCGGGAACGCTGAAGCTCGAGAGCGGCCGCAGGATTTCACCCGAAATGGCCGGATCGTAATCGGTCTGGGTCGTCTGCTTCTGGTCGGGATCGACCACGATATAGTCCACCAGCATGCCCGGCACCCGCACATCATGCGGACGCAACGATCCATCCTTGGTGATGCGCTTGACCTGCGCGATCACGATGCCGCCATTGTTGCGGGCGGCCAGGGCCTGGTCGAGCCCGCCCAGATAGGCGCCTTCATGCTCATAGGTCAGGTTGCCGCGCTCGTCCGCCGTGGTGGCGCGAATGATCGCCACCTTCGGCACTATGGCGGGGAAATAGAGCCAGGTCTCGCCGGCAAACGCGATGCGCTCGACGATCGGTTCCGCGGCGGCAGCCGCATTCATGGCGCAACCCTGCCGGGTCGGATCGACGAACGTATCGAGCCCGACCTTGGTGATCACGCCCGGACGCTTGGCAGCCGCCTCGCGGTGCATGTCGAAGAGAATGCCCGACGGCACGTTATAGGCGGGGATCTCGTTGCCGGTCACCATCTGCCAGATCAGCGGCGGCTCTGCGGTCGAGGGACCGGAGGGGTAGGAGCCGCCGATGATTTTCTTGAGCAGACCCTTGCGGGCAATATGGTCCACACCCCGGATGCCGCTCATGTCGCCGGCGGCAATGGGATGCAGCGTGGTGATCTCGCGGGGATGCCCCGTTTGCGCAAACCGCTCGCCAATGGCCTTCAACATCAGATCAGGGCAGCCGAGCCCGCTTGAGGAAGATACCGAAACGACGGCGCCATCGGGAACAAGAGCGGCGGCCTGGGCTGGGGTAATATGCTTCGTCATGGTCTTTCTCACAGTCCGCACAGGGGGATGGTCGCAGCGAAGGGGCTGGAAAAGGTCCTCATGCTGCCCCCCTCGCCCGCTCGGGCGCCAGAGCGCCGCAGCTCTCGCGCACGACGAGTCGTACGGCAGTCGTTATGGATTCCGCCTCGGCGCGGCCCGCATTGATTTGCTTCAAGAGAAGCTGTGCAGCCTTGCGACCCATGGCCTGCGGATCGACGGACACCGTCGTCAGCGCCGGAACCGCCGATTTCGCCTCGATCACGTCGTCGAAGCCGACCACCGCAAAGGCCTTGCCCGGATCGATGCCCTGTGCGCGCAGCCCGTCGCAAGCGCCGAAAGCAACCGCATCGTTGAAACAGACGGCCGCCGTGGGCGGCTCGGAAAGCCGAAGCGCCGCCCCGATGGCTTCAAGCCCGCCCGCCCGCGAGGCAGCCGACGGAATGGCATAATCGTCGCGAAGAGAGATGCTCGCCGCTTCGAGCCCCTCGGCATACCCGCGAAAACGCTCCTGAAAGACCATCACGTCAGGAAAACCACCCAGGAATGCAATACGGCGATGCCCAAGCCCGACGAGATGGCGAACGGCGGCAAGCGTACCAGCCGCATTGTCGGAAACCAGCGACGAGCACTTCGCGCCCGGCACGTTCCGAACCGCGGTCACGACCGGAATCCCTGCCTCGGTAACCGCCTTGAGATCGAGGGCGGTCGTTGCCCGCGCCGGCGAAATGACGAGGCCGGAAATGCCATGCTCGCGCATGGAGGAGATGACTTCCTGCTGCCGGTCGACACTTTCAGCCGTATTCGCAAGAAACTGCACGAAGCCCGCCGATTGCACCACCATGTCGACGCCGACCGCGAGCTCGGCAAAGAACCCGTTCGTCAGGTCGTTCACCACCACGCCGATGATGCGGGACTTGGCCGAGGTCTGCCGCAAGGTGGCGGCACCGCGATTATAGACATAGCCGAGTTCGCGCATGACGGTGTTCACCTTGGCGCGCGTCGCCTCATTGACCAGAGGAGAGCCTTGGAGAACCAGCGAAACCGTCGACTTGGACACACCGGCCGCCTGGGCGATGTCGATCACCGTCACTCGCCCTTTCGCCATCGTCCGCCTCCCAGAGGTTCATCCCCGTCTTGAACACACCATAATTGGATCGTTCCAAATTCGTCAAGAGGGCACCCAGCAAACAGAATCCGGAATTGAATGACGGAAAATTTTCATCTATCTATTTGGCAGATATCATTTATTTTAATTTTTCCGGCGATACCCGGCAAGTTTGCGCAAATCGCGCTTGTGGAAATTTTTGGATCGATCCAAATATTTTGTGTGGATTTCTCCATGCCTTCGAGTGGCGAGGGGCAAACAGGCGGCAGCCGGCCAGGGGCCGCCGCCCTCAGGAAAACCAATCGGGGGCTCCCGGCGATTTCGCCTTGAAAAGGTCATGCGGCTGTCTTATCTGTTCCAGTGCTCCGCAAGGAGACTATGGCGCTAAACCTTTTGTGCAATAGATGTACAGGACGCGGCTTCGAAGCCGCCGCCTCCACCAAAAACCGAAGGTCAGTTCGGCTTTTGATGGGGGCGAAATGGGATCGACTGGCATTGAAAGACAAAAGCTGTGCTCGGCATGATACCACCGTTATCGGGTCAAAAAGTGTAGTTGCAAACGACAACAACGCTAAGGGTTATGCTCTCGCTGCCTAATGGCGGTGCGGGAAACCCGACCTAAGTCCTTCTGGTTAGCACCTTGAGGCGGGGTTCGGAGGTACCTGGCAACAGAAACCTCCACCGACCTTCCCCACAAAGTTTTTTCAATGCCTTGTGCCTGCATCATGCCGGAAGGGGTTTTTTCCAAACGCGACAAATGGCATAAAGCATAGTTGAGATGAGAAAACGCCAAACTCTGGCGTCGAATCAATTCGAGGCGTTCGTCTTCACATTCCTTAAGGGATTGCCCTTAGGATGGCGGCGCTCTACGACACAGGTGAAATTGCCGTTGCTGGACGGCACAAGTGGAAAGACAGGAACCGATGGGGCAGGATCATATCCGTTACGATATTCTGGCACAGGACGCCTTGCGTGGCGTGATCCGAAAGGTGCTTTCTGAAGTTGCCGCAACGGGCCGCCTGCCAGGCGACCATCATTTCTACATCACCTTTCTCACCGGCGCTCCGGGCGTTCGCCTCTCGCAACATCTGAAAGCCAAGTATGCCGAGCAGATGACCATCGTCATCCAGCATCAGTTTTGGGATCTCAAGGTAACCGATTCGACATTCGAGATCGGTCTCTCCTTCTCCGATACGCCGGAAAAGCTGGTCATTCCGTTCAACGCGATCCGCGGCTTCTACGATCCCTCGGTGAATTTCGAGATGGAATTCGATGTGCCGGCCGCGGGCGAAGCGGAGCTGGAGTCTGCCGAAATCACCGCCTATCCGGTGGACAAGGTCGAAACCGAAGCCAAGCCGGCCTCGGAGGACGAGAAGAAGGAAGCCTCCGTCATCTCGCTCGATTCCTTCCGCAAGAAGCAGTAAGCCGCCATGGCCGCCGAGATCGTCAATCTCCGTCAGGCCCGCAAGGCGAAAGCCCGAAACGAGAAGGAAAGGCAGGCGGAACAGAACCGCCTGACCTTCGGCCGCACCAAGGCGGAAAAGTCGCTCACGCGCGCACTGAATGACCAGGCGGAAAAGCGGCTGGATCAGGGCCACCTTGGAAAAGCTTCGGAAGATGCACCTGAAAAACCTTGAATTTCAGGCCCTTGGCGAAATGTCCGGACTCAATCTTGTAAAGACCTGAATCGGTATCTCAAGACTCGAGGACGGAATGATCCGCAAATATTCCACAACGCTCCACGGTCACCGAACCAGTTTCTCTCTGGAAGAAGCCTTCTTCGAGGAACTGAAGGCCATCGCCTCGGCCCGCGCGATGCCCTTGGCTGCCCTGATTGCCGAAATCGATGATGGCCGGGCGGAAGGCAATCTCTCCTCTGCGCTGCGCCTGCATGTGCTGGCCTGCCTCAAAGGCACGACCGGCCCCTATTGAGCCGGCGGGGGAAGTGTGGAACCGCGAATGACCTGCTGAGCAGGATTGACGGGCATGACTGGCATGGACGGCCCTTCGAATTCCTGCCCGGGAGGCAGGTCGAGCGGCTGGTCCAGACGCTGCTTCTGCCGTTCGGCTTCCGCGGCAGCTTCGGCAGCCGCCTGCGCTGCGGCCGCTTCCGCCGCCTTGCGCACCCGCTCACGCTCCTCCGCACGGGCCGCATAATAGGCCGCTTCACGGCGCAGGCGCAGCTTCTCCTGCGCAATGGCCTGAAGGCGTTCCACGCGATGGCGCTCCCGGTCAAAGGCCCGCAGCGACAGAAAATTGGTCAGTCCCAGCGTATCCACTTTCATGGAAGGCTGCTCAAGAGGTCCGGAGAAATCGAGGCGCAATTGCGGATCGGCTCCCTCGACGCTGTCCGCTCCGGGAGCAAGCGCGAGCGTCACCGTCCCCTGCAGCGCAGCCTCTGCCAGATCGATGTCGCCTTCCGCCGTGACGGTGGCCTCCGGTTTGGCAATGCTCACAGGCTGCACGACCAGCTGACCGCCACCCAACGAGAAAGGCACCGTCACATCCCCCAGCGACGTATTTCCCTCCGTCAGAAGGCGGGAAGCCAAAGCAGACACCCGCGCCGTATCGATCTCGCTGCCGGTCTTGTCCATTTCGGCGATAACCGGCGGCAGCAGAGCCAGATTAAGGCCGGCAATGGTAAGGTCGTCGAAGCGCAGTTCCCCGGAGCCGCCCAGCCCTTTGGCGAGTTCGGCAGCGCTTTTGCCCGCCGCTTCCCCGGACATTTTCAGGGAGAAGCGACCCTCCGCAAGCGGTGCTCCCCGGTTGAACCAGGAAATGGCCGGCGTGGTCCCGTTCGCCGCCTGCAGATTGACCTGCATATAGCCGGAGCCACCCGTATTTCCAAAGCGGGCGGAACCGCTCAAAGTTCCCCCTGCCCATTCGCCGGCGGCTTCGTTCAGAAGCAACTCGCCGTCGGAAGCGGTGAGCTTTGTGTGGAAATTGCGGACGGGTCCGCCAATACCCGTGAAAAAGGTCTGTGCCGTCAGGTCGATTGCCAGCTTGCTGTCAGAAAGCACGCTGTCGCCGAACGTGTCGTTCGAAAGCTTGCCGTCCGCATCGGTCAAAGGCCCATACACGCTTTCGGCAATCCAGCCCAGATCGGCTTCGCCAAGGGCGAGCTGGCCGGAGGCCTTCAGCCCTTCGCTTTTCCGATCGACGGTAAGCCGACCGGAGACGGCATTTCCGGACACCGACCCCTTGATGTCGGTGATATCGATCACATCGGGCGTGAGCGAGAGCCCCGCTGCCAGTGTTCCCGGCATGCCGAGCCCCATGCGGGGCAAGGCGACGCCGGTCATCAGCAGATATGGGGTCGCGTCGTCGCTTTCGAGCTTCGTCTGGAATTGCCCGGTGAGCCCGGCATCATCCGCATAGGCGGCCCTGCCGGTCAGCGAGAAGGCCGTCTTCCCCGCATTCAGCGCGAGCGAAACATCGTTGTCACCATCCTTGGTCTCGGCAATCCGCAGGGACAGCACGCCTTTTTCAACCGCATCGAAGGGCAGCGGCTCCAGCCCCGCCTGGCCGAGCAGCACATTGGCCTTCGGATTTTCCAGCGTCGCCTGCAGATTGAGCCCGGCGCCCTTCGGATAAGACGCCGGATCGGCAAGCCCGAGATCGAGATCGACGCGGCTGCCATTGCTGGTTCCGGCAAGCTTGACGGAAAGTCCGGTCCGATCCTTTCCGCCGGCCGCGAGAGTCACCTTGAGTTCCGTATCGGCAAACCAGCCGGCATGACGCAACAGATGGCCGAGCAGCGGATCGGCCGGCAGCTTCTGCGCAATCATGGCCAGGAAGGGCGCCGGATCAGCGGCCTTGAAGCTCAGCCGCCCATTGGCGCCGAGATCGTCCTTGCTGAAATCGGCGCGACCGATGGCATTGATCTGCGCGCCGGCCAGATCCTTGGCGCTGAAGCGCTCGATCGACAGGGCGTTGTTGGCCAGGGTAAAGACGGTTTCCGTCTGATGCGCCTCCATACCGAAGGCGACGAAACGGTCGGCCTTGAGCTCCGCCGCGATGGCATGGCCGCTCAGGTCCGCCTTGCCATCCTTGCCGAAAAGGGTCGCAAGCGCGCGCAGGCTTTCGAGATCGATCCGGTTGCCGGAAAGCAGGGCCGTCAGTGAAAGGGGTTGCCCCGGAACGGACTGACGTTCGATCCGGCCCTTGAGCGTCGCATCGCCCATCTGGAGCTCCAGCCGCTCGAAACGCTGGAGGTCGGGGGTCAACCGCACATCCGCTTCGAAGCCCAGGGCTCCCATGGTGCGGATATTCGGATCCACCTCCCCGGACATCCAGGATGCCAGGCCGGATGGCTGCCGTGACGCGATCAGAAGATGGCCGTTGAAAGCTGGCATCCCCTTGAGGCCGAGCACACCCTTCGCTTCCAGCTGGGTACGACCGGGCAGAGTGGCCACGGCATTATCGACCACCCATCCGCCCTTTGCCGGCCTGACATCGAGGCGCACATCCCGAATCGAGGTGTCGCCGATCAGGATGGCCGGCAGCTTGAGGCTCGCCCTGCCCGGTACCGAGGGAACCGGAATGCTGGAAATGATCGAGGCGAAATGTTCGAACCGCTTGCGCACGGTATCGCCGGGATCGCGGCCGGTTTTTCCGGCAGCGCCGCTATAGTCGATCCGCGCCACGTCGATCTGCTGGCCGTCGGCCAGCAACAGGAACTCCTGCTCCTTGCCCGTATCGAGGGTCGCCTCGCCCGTCACCACATAGGGATCGGCGGGATCGCCGACTTCCAGCCGGTAATCCGGAACCCGGATCTTCTCATTGGTCAGCTCGAACGACCCCTTGAGCCGCGGTGCAGGCCGCTCCGGATCGGATTTCTGGCTGTCGTCCGGCTGCTGCAGAAAGGCGAGAAAGGTACCCTTGTAGCTCGGCTTGCCATCGATGACCGCCAGCTGCCCTTCCAGCTCGGCGCCGATGGGCCGGTTTGTCGGCATGATGCGGGTGCGCAGGTAAAGCCCGCTATCCTTCCCCTCATCCAGATTTGTCGCCACGGAAAAGCGCGCCGGCTCACCATCGAGCACGGCATCGCCCACCGCCTTCCACGGACCGGCCAGCGATTTGGCCGACATGGCCGCGTTGAGCGCCGTCAGCTTCCGGGTTCGGCCGGACTGCTCGTCGATAAAGGTAATGTTGCCGTTCCGGACCCGGACATTCTCGAGGACGATATTGCGCGCCGGAATCTGCGGCTTGCTTCCGCGCATCCAGTCCAGCGTCCCATCCGGCAGCAGGCGGATGCGTGCCTGCATGTCCTCGATGCGCATGTCAAAGATCAGGGCTTCCCCGGAAAGAACGGGAGCGAGCTCGGCATCCATCGAGAAGCGGGAGACCCGCACCTGCGGCTGTCCGTCCGGTTCGCTCCCCACCCAGACATCGTTCATCGTGATCGAGGGAAAGGGAATGAGACGCGCATCGACAGAGCCGTGCACCACCACTTTCTTCCCGACGATGCGGCTGGCCTGATCCTCGAACTGCTGGCGAAAGCCGGTCCAGTCCACGAAGAATGGCGCAATCAGTGCCGCAAACAGCAGCAGGACCACCAGTCCACCGAGGAATACCAGAATTCGACCTAGCACCGAAACATCACCCAATTGTCATCGCCGCTGCAACGCCTTGGCGCGCAGCCGCCCGGACCCTAGAACAAAGAAAACCGAAAGGGAACAACCGCTTTGGAACCAGCGGGGGAGAACACCAGGCCTTTCGGAAAACCGGTGCCGACTATGGCAGATCACAAGGCCGGATTAAATCAGAAAAGGCTTAACCAGACGGCTGTCGGAGGCTTTGCTCAGAAAATCTTGCCGGGATTGAAGATGTTGTCGGGATCGAGCGCCTGCTTCACCTGACGCATCAAGGCCACGGTCCCGCCCAGTTCCGCCTGCAGGAAGGATTTCTTACCCTGTCCGATCCCGTGTTCTCCGGTGCAGGTACCGTCGAAGGAAAGCGCCCGATCGTTCAGACGCTGGAGAAAGGCCTCCGCCCGCGCGATCTCTCCCGCATCCTTGCCGTCGAAGAGCAGCAGGACATGGAAATTGCCGTCTCCCGCATGGCCGACGATCGGCGCCAGGAACCCATGCTGCGCGATATCGGCCTGGGTCGCGATCACGCATTCCGCAAAGCGCGAAATCGGAACACAAACATCCGTGGAGACCGCATCCAGACCGGGCGCCAGCGCCCGCGCCGCAAAATAGGCGTTGTGCCGCGCCTTCCAGAGCCTTGCCCGTTCCGCCGCATCGACGGTCCATTCGAAGGGCGAGCCGCCGAATTCGGCGACGACCGCTGCAAATTCCTTCGATTGCAGATCCACCGACGCCTGGCTGCCGTGGAACTCCACAAACAGCGTCGGGGCCTCCCTTTGGGACAGACCCGAATAGGCGTTACAGGCACGAATCTGCAGCGGATCCAGCAGCTCGATCCGCGCCACGGGAATACCGAGCTGGATCGTCATGATGACCGCATGGCAGGCCGAGCCGATATCCGGGAAGGAGCAGACACCGCCGGCAATCACCTCGGGAATGCCCTGCAGACGCAGGGTCACCGATGTCAGCACCCCGAGCGTGCCCTCCGCGCCCACGAATAGCCGCGTCATATCGTAACCGGCCGACGATTTTTTCGCGCGGCGCGCGGTGCGGATCTCCTCGCCATTGGCGGTAACGACGGTCAGTGAAAGCACATTGTCCTTCATCGTTCCGTAACGCACCGCATTGGTACCCGACGCCCGCGTCGATGCCATCCCGCCGATGGAGGCATTGGCTCCGGGATCGATGGGAAAGAACAGGCCGGTATCCCGCAGGGCGACATTCAGCGCCTCCCGGGTGATGCCTGGCTCCACGGTACAGTCCAGGTCCTCCGGATTGACCGCAAGCACCCGGTTCATCCCGCTGAAATCCAGCGAAATGCCCCCGCAGGGAGCATTGACCTGCCCCTCGAGCGAGGACCCGGTACCGAAGGGAATCAGGGGAACCCGATGCTCGGCGGCAAGCCGCACCGCCTCCACCACATCCTCCCGGCTCTCCACGAACAGCACGCCGTCGGGTCGCTGGGTGGGGAGATAGGTCGTGGTATGGGCATGCTGGCCCCGCACCGCCTCTCCCGCCTGGAACCGCGCGCCAAAGCGGGCGGCCAGCACGGGCAGAAGGGCGGCAATGCCTGTTTCGTTGCGGGGACCGGGTCTGGCATCGGCTTTCATGATGTTTTCTCCCTGGCCCCGGTCGTCTTCAGCCCGCGTTGATCGGGGCGATGAGGATTTCCACGCGCCGGTTCTGCGCGCGCCCCTCTTCCGAGGCATTGCTGGCAATCGGGCGAGAAGCGCCGAAGCCGACGGCGGACACGCGCCGCTGCTCGATGCCCTGCCCGCCGAGATAGCTGGCGACGGCCAGCGCACGGCGCTCGGAGAGATCCTGATTATGCGCAGCGCTGCCGGTGGAGTCCGTATGACCGTTGATATCGATCAGCGTCTTGTCGAACTTGCGCAGCACGATGGCCACCGAGTTCAGGGTCGGGAAGAAGCCCGGCTTCAAGCCGTCTTGGTCGACGTTGAAGGTAATGTTCGAGGGCATGTTGAGAATGATCCGGTCGCCGACGCGGCTGACGGAAATGCCGGTGCCCTGCAGCTGGGCGCGCAGCTCGGCTTCCTGGTTGTCCATGTAGTTGCCGATCGCACCGCCGGCGAGACCGCCGAGCGCCGCACCGATCAGGGCGCCGTTGCGGCGCTCCGTGGCATCGCCACCGATGGCAAGACCGGCCAGCGCGCCGGCCCCTGCGCCAAGCAGAGCGCCACCTGCTGTCTTCGACATTTTCTGCTCGCCCGTATAGGGGTCGGTGGTCGTGCAGCCTGCGAGGTAGGTCGCGGCCAGGGCAACGAGGGCAATGCGCTTCAGCATGGAATCAGGCTCCGTGATTAAATCCGAATAGAGCCCATAGCATAAAACGCGGCATTTTAATGAGCATGCAAAAGAGACGGCGACCTTCCAGCGCGGGCGGGTGCTGTAATACCGGAGCCTGTGATCGACTTCGCGTGGCGAAACGCGGGGGGATGGAGGCGTAAAGCAGGCTCATGCCGACACTTCATTTATGTAAGCAATCAAGGAGTTGATAAAACCAAAAATGGAATTTCAGTCCAAAGCCTGGATCAGACGAGTAAATATCCAATCAAGTGTTGTTGATGATAAAAGCTGAGGGCCTGTTCGGTGATCCCGCGACAACCGAACCGACGCCCGCGTCGCAGTCCTTAACCCCTCACCTGTCGCAGCCAGTCGTTCACATTATAGTAGTTCGTGACGCGCGTGATCTTGCCGTTACGGATCTCGAAGAACGCCCCTACAAGCAGCGTGTAGCTCTGGCCACGGGCTTCAGGAAACCCTTCCGCCGTATCCGTATAGGTGCCCGTCAGCTGGAATTCCGCGGCGGCCCGTGTCCCGTCCTCGTTGGTGAAGATCATCATGTCGTGGAGCTCTTCCTTATAGGCCGCATTCATATCGCCCATGAAGTGCCGGAAGGCTTCCTTTCCGATCTCTCTCTGGCCCTGGTTGACGTCATGGATCACATCATCGTCCAGAAGACCGAAGAACGCATCCATGTCGCGCCGGTTGAAGGCATCGTAATAGGCGCGGATGATCTCGGTTGCGTTCATGCTGTCCTCCATGGCAGTTTCGGTGCGTCCCCTGCACCGTCCTTCGGAAGACAATACCGAGACCTGAACCCGATGAAAACGCCCTGCGCATGAATATCCAGACCTTCGTCGGAAGGGACGTGACGCCCCATCTTGCCGATCTCGCCCGGCTGCGCATGACCGTATTCCGGGCCTTTCCCTATCTCTATGACGGCTCGATGGACTACGAAATCGAATATCTGGCGACCTATGCCGCCTCGCCGGAGAGCCTGTTTGTCCTTGCCATCGAGGAAGGACAGGTGGTGGGCGCCTCGACAGGCATGCCCATGGCCGACGAGACGGAGGACGTGAGAGCCCCCTTCCTGGCCACCGGACGCGATCCGGCTCGTGTTTTCTATTTCGGCGAAAGCGTGCTTTTGCCGTCCCACCGCGGACGCGGCATCGGGGTGCGGTTCTTCGAGGAACGGGAGGCCTATGCGCGTCGCCTTGGCCGCTTTTCCACCCTCGCATTCTGCGCCGTCGAGCGGTCCACGGATCACCCACTCCGTCCGCCCGGCTACCAGCCGCTCCATGCCTTCTGGCGCAAGCGCGGTTTCGCCCATCATCCGGACCTCGTCGCCCGGTTCAGCTGGACCGATATTGGCGAGAGCGAGGAAACTCAAAAGCCCCTCTCCTTCTGGCTCAAGGACATTGCCCCATGATCAGAGTTGCCGCCTGCCAGTATTCCATCGACCTCATCGAAAGCTGGGATGCCTATGCCCACAGCGTGATGACCCTGTGCCGGGAAGCCGCAGACCAGGGTGCGAGCCTGCTTGTCCTGCCGGAATACGCGGCCATGGTTCTCACCGGGCAATTGCCAGCGGATATCCGCTCCGATCTGCATGGCTCGCTGCGAGAAATGCAGCCGCTGATCCCCCGTTTCGTGGAATTGTCGGAAGAGATCGCCCGCAATCTCGGCGTCTATCTCGTCAATGGCTCGGCGCCGGTGCTCGATCCCGACGGGCACTACCGCAACAGATCCTGGTTCTTCGGGCCGAACGGCCTGATCGGCACCCAGGACAAGCTGATGATGACCCGTTTCGAACGGGAACAGTGGCACATTTCCGCCGGCCAGGGCCTGAAACTCTTCGAAACGCCCATCGGCCGCTTCGGCATCCTGATCTGCTATGACAACGAGTTTCCGATGCTTGCCCGCACCTTGTCGGAAGCCGGTGCGGACATGATTCTTGCGCCGTCCTGCACGGACAAGGAGGCGGGTTACCACCGGGTTCGCGTCGGTGCACAGGCGCGCGCGCTGGAAAACCAGATCGCGGTTCTGGTCGCCCCCACGGTTGGCTCGGCCCCGTGGTCTCCCGCCGTCGACGAGAACGTCGGTCGGGCAGCCCTCTATGTCCCCTCCGACTATGGCATGCCGCCCTCCGGCATCTATGCCGAAAGCACGGATTTGCAGCCCGGCTCCAGCCGGTGGCTGATCACCGATATCGATCTTGCGGAAGTACGGCGCTTGCGGACGGAGGGGCAAGTCGCAACGAACCGGGACTGGCCCGAGCAGTTCGAACGGATCTGACCGTTCAGGCGCCCGGAGCCAGAGGGGCCGCGAGATGCGCCGCGTGGCGCATTTCCTCGGCAAGCCGGCGTTCCTCGTCCGCATGGGGTTTCGAGAAGCGGGCGAGCAGCAGATAGGCGACCGGCGTGACGTAAAGCGTCACGATCACCGCCATGCCCAAGCCGCCGACGATCACCCAGCCGAGCGCCACCCGCGCCTCGGCCCCCGCGCCGGTGGCAAGAACGAGCGGCACCCCGCCGAGAATGGTGCAGATCATGGTCATCATGACCGGACGCAGGCGGATCAGGCAGGCCTCTTCGATGGCTTCCCGGACCGAGCGGCCATGATCGCGCAACTGGTTGGCGAATTCGACGATCAGAATGCCGTTCTTGGCCATCACCCCGATCAGCAGCACCAGGCCGATCTGGCTATAGATGTTGAGGCTCGTTCCGGTCATGACAAGTGCAAAGGCGGCGCAGGCAAGCCCGAGCGGCACCGTCGTCATGATCACCAGCGCACTGATGCCGCTTTCGAATTGGGCCGCAAGCACCAGGAAGATGATCAGGAAGGCAAAGCCGAAGGTCACGAACATGCCGTTCGAATTCTCTTGCAGCGTCGCTGCTTCCGAGAGGGGCATCAGCCGCACGCCGGCAGGCAGAAGCGTTGCGGCAATCTCGTTGGTTTTGGCAACGGCCTGACCCAGCGTCACGCCGTCCTTGAGGCCCGCCGTGATGGAGACGCTGGCGAGCTGCTGCTCCCGCGTCAGTTGCGGCGGTACGGACTTTTCCTCGAAACGCGCAATGGCCGAGAGAGGCACCACACGGCCGTCACCGGCGCGCAGGAACACGTTCTCCAGATCTCCGGGATCGTTCACCGGTCGGCTCTCTGCGGTCAGGCGGATCGGATAGAGCTTACCCCCGGTATGCACCTCACCCGTCTTGTAACCGGCCAGCAGCGCCTGCAGCGTCAGCGAAACCGTACTGGTGGAAACACCCAGGCTCGCGGCGCGGTCGCGGTCGAGATCGACGGTAATCTGCGGTCGCGCGGAATCGTTGGACAGTCGCGGCTGATCGAAGAGGCCGGTTTCATCCAAGGCGGTCACCAGCTTGTTGGCCGCATCGTTCAGAACCGCGCGATCATTGCCCAGCAATGCCACCTGCAGACCACTTCCCGCCCCCCGGATGCGCAGGCTGTTGGGCTGGAAGGCGGTCACCCGCACGCCGGGGATGGTGGATGTCAGCTTGGTAATGTCGGCGGCAATGGCATTCTGGCTGCGGGCGCGGCCCTCCCAGGGGGCGAGCGTCAGCACCACGAAACCGCTATTGGCGCTTCCGCCCTGCCCGGAGATAGAGAATGTATTCGCCACCTCGCCGCTTTTGCGCAGCGGCAACAGGTTTTCCTCGATGCGGCGAATCTGGTCGCGCATGTAATCGAGGCTGACGCCTTCCGGCGCCTGCACGCGCAGCATCACCATGGAGCGGTCTTCGCGCGGTGTCAGTTCCTGCGGCACCCGCGTAAAGGCCACATAGGCAAAAACCGAGAAGACCAGCGATACGGCAATCACGACCATCGGCGCGTTGAGGCAGGCGCGAACCGTCCTCCGGTAGAAGCCGGAGAAGGCATCGCCGATGCGGCTCGGCTTTTCCATCGACTCTCCGCCGCCGCCCTTCAGCATCCGCGAGGCGAGCATCGGGCAGAGGGTTAGCGAAACGATGGACGAGAGGAGGATCGAGAAGGCGAGAACGAAGCCGAATTCCTTGAACAGTCCACCCACCTGCCCCGGCAGGAAGGACAGCGGCACGAAAACCGAAGCGAGCGTCAGTGTCGTCGCGATCACCGCAAAAAAGACCTGCCGCGTTCCGAGCACGGCAGCCGCCCGCGGCCCCATGCCCTCATGCATGCGCCGAACGATGTTCTCGAGCACCACGATGGCATCGTCCACCACCATCCCGGTCGCCAGCACCACGGCCAGCAGCGTCAGAATGTTGATGGAAAAACCTGCGAGCCAGACCGCCGCCAGCGTTCCGATCAGCGCCACCGGCAGCGACACGGCCGGAATGATCGTCGCCCGCCAGTCGCGCAGGAACAGATAAAGCACCACGACCACGATGACGCAGGCAAGCACCAATGCATTGACCACTTCATGGATCGAGCCGCGAATGAAGGCAGCATCGTCGCTGGTGACCGTCAGCGTCGTTCCCTTGGGCAGCGAGGCCTGGAGATCGGCGACCACCTGCTTCACGCCATTGGAAATATCGAGCGTATTCGACTGGGCCTGCCGGATGATGCCGAGACCGATGCCGGCCCGGCCATTCGCCCGGAGCGCGGAACTCCCGTCTTCCGGGCCCACCGTAACCGTCGCGACATCCCCCAGAGTCACCCGGTCCTTGACGACAAGCCGTTCGAAGGCCTGCGGATCGGTAAGTCCGACTGCGGCACGCACCACAAGCTCCTGCCGTCCGCCGGAAAGCGATCCTGCCGGTACGTCAAGCGCCACATCGGCAAGGGCCGATTGCAGATCGGAAAAGGTCAGGCCACGGCTGGCAAGCGCCGCCTGGTTCACATCGATCCGATAAACCTTCTCCGCATCGCCATAGGTTTCCACATCGGCAACACCCTGAACGGCGGCAAGTCGATCGGAAATCTCGTCTTCCACAAGCTGCGTGAGATCGTCCATGCCGAGCGTATCGGAGGTGATCGCAAGCCGCATGACAGGCTGGCTGTCGGCGTCCGCCTTGACCACCTGCGGCTCGTCCGCCTCCTCGGGCAATTGGCCCGTGACCCGGGACAGCGCATTGCGCACATCCGTCGAGGCGACATTGATATCCGTGCCCGAGACGAATTCGAGTGTGACACGGCTTGAGCCGTAGGAGGAGGAGGACGAAATCGACTTCAGTCCGGAAACACGCGACACCGCGCTTTCCACCACCCGGCTCAGCCGCTCGTCGACCGTTTCGGGCGAAGCGCCGCTGAACGAGGTGTTGACGGTGATCACGGGCCTGTCGACATCGGGCAGCTCGCGCACCTCGATCCCGAGATAGGCGGCAAGGCCGGCCACCACGATCAGCGCGTTGAACACCAGCGCCAGCACCGGCCGGCGGATGAAGAGAGCAGTGAACGTATCCGTCGCTCCGGCCGGTTCAGCGGCGGCAGCGGCGGTTTCCGCAACCGGATCGGTCGCCGTCAGGTCCTCGCCGGCGCCGCTCATGCGCCCGCTCCCGGCTTGTCGACCTTGACCTCCATGCCGGGACGCAGGCGTTGGACGCCCTCCGTCACCAGCCGGTCGCCGGTCTTGATGTCACCCTTGAAAAGCACCCGGTCCGCATCGCGCTGGACGACGGCGCCGCGCACCTTCTCCGCCTTGTCGCCCTCCGCGAGACGCCAGACATACGCCCCTTCGGCATCCCATTGCACGGCCAGCGGATCGACGGCCGGATAGTGTTCCCCCGCGAAGCGAAGAGTGACGGTAAAGGACATGCCGCCCCGGAGCCGGTCATCCCCGTTGCCGATTTTCGCCCGCACCCGGATGGTGCGGCTGACCGCGTCCATCTGGTTGTCGACGGCCGCGATCACGCCCTCGAATACTTCGCCGGGAAAGGCAATCGTCCGGGCTTCGAGCGCCATGCCGGCCTTGAGATAGGATACGAAATGTTCCGGGACGTAGAAATCGACGAGCAATGACGAACGGTCATCCAGCACCACGATTGGGGTCGACGGCGTGACATAGGCTCCCAGACTGACCTGGACGATCCCGGCAACCCCATCCGCTGGCGCCACGATATCCCGCTTTTTCAGATCGGCTTCGGCAATGTTCAGCTCCAGCTGGGCTTCTTCCGCCGTCACGCCCGCCGTGAACTGTTGCAGCCGTGTGATGGAGGCATTGGAGCCTTCATAGGTCTTCTTGGTTTCCAGAGAGCCCTTGAGCGTCACCGCCGCCTTGTCGCGCGCCAGGAGCTCGGACTGGTTGTCGAGCTGGCCGAGCAGCTGCCCGGCCTTGACCGCATCGCCGGGCTTGACGTTCAGCTGCGTCACCACGCCCGAACCCTGCGGCATCACGGTGACAGAATTCAGCGCCTCTCCGGTGCCGATGGCATCGAGACGGGCATTGGCCACGCCGTCGGTTACGGACACGACCACCACCAGCGGCGGTCCGTCTGCACGCCGGCCAGGCCCGCCACCCGCACCGCTCTGTCCCTGCGCCCCGGCAGCCGCCGTCCTCTCCGCGGGCTTTCCGCTGGCGCGCGCCAGAAGGGCGGCCCCCTCCGGGGTAAACCAGACGGCGATGGCCGCCCCGGCGACAAGCACCCCGAGGCTCAAGCCCAGTTGCTTAGCAAGTCTCATTCGTGGCTCCGGCAGAAGAAGCGGGAGAACGGCGACGGAGGTCGCCTGCTCCCGGCAATGTTCGTTTCAATATGGTTTTTTTGCTCGAACGGGCAAGCCGATACCGCATGCCGCGAGATGAAGATTTGGTAAGGTTTGTTGACTTACGCCTCAAAGCCTGTAGGCCATCCGGTAGAATGAAAGGCGAACATTGATTCTGGCCTTTCCCCGGATAATCGCTACATTACAGCTGATGACAAATATATACGACGACATTCCGTTCTTCGATGAGGATCAGGCGCCACAGCCGGTCAAGCCTGTGCAGCCGCAATCCGCGCCGCAGCCTTCGGGCATTGCAGCGCGGGCGCTGGCTGCCCGCGGGGCCAGCCAGGCGACGCCTGACTACCTGGTGACGCTGAACCCGGAACAGCGCGAAGCAGTGGAAAGCGTCGATGGTCCCGTGCTGGTTCTCGCCGGCGCCGGCACCGGCAAGACCCGGGTGCTCACCACCCGCATCGCGCATATTCTGGCCACCGGCCGCGCCTGGCCGAGCCAGATCCTCGCCGTCACCTTCACCAACAAGGCCGCCCGCGAGATGAAGGAGCGCATCGGCGTTCTGGCCGGCCATGCGGTGGAAGGCATGCCGTGGCTTGGCACATTCCACTCGATCGGCGTGAAGCTTCTGCGCCGCCATGCCGAGCTTGCAGGCCTGCGGTCCGATTTTACCATCCTCGATACGGACGACGTCATTCGCCTGATCAAGCAGCTGATCCAGGCGGAAGGTCTGGACGACAAGCGCTGGCCCGCCCGCCAGTTTGCCGGCATGATCGACGGCTGGAAGAACAAGGGATTGCTGCCCGCCGACATTCCGGAAGGCGATGCGCGTTCCTTCGGGAACGGCAAGGGCCGCGAGCTCTACGCCGCCTACCAGAACCGCCTGAAGACCCTGAATGCCTGCGACTTCGGCGACCTGCTGCTGCATCCCATCGCGATCTTCCGCAAGAATCCTGACATCCTGAAGGACTATCACCAGAAGTTCCGCTACATCCTCGTCGACGAGTATCAGGACACAAATACCGCGCAGTACATGTGGTTGCGCCTTCTCGCCCAGCGCCCGAAAGGCGAGCCGCAGAATGTCTGCTGCGTCGGCGACGACGACCAGTCCATCTATGGATGGCGCGGCGCCGAGGTGGATAATATCCTGCGCTTCGAGAAAGACTTTCCGGGCGCCAAGGTCATCAAGCTGGAGCGGAATTACCGCTCCACCGAGCATATTCTGGGTGCCGCTGGCCACCTGATCGCTCACAACGAGGGCCGTCTCGGCAAGACACTGTTCACGGAACGCACCGACCCGGATGACGAGAAGGTCATCGTTCACGCGGCCTGGGATTCCGAAGAGGAAGCCCGCGCCGTCGGCGAGGAAATCGAGCAGCTTCAGCGCAAGAAGCATCCGCTGAACCATATGGCGATCCTCGTGCGCGCCTCCTTCCAGATGCGTGAATTCGAAGACCGTTTCGTGACGCTCGGTCTGAACTACCGCGTCATCGGCGGCCCGCGCTTCTACGAACGGCTCGAAATCCGCGACGCCATGGCCTATTTCCGCCTCGTCTGCCAGCCCGCAGACGATCTCGCCTTCGAGCGGATCGTCAACACGCCGAAGCGGGGGCTCGGCGACACGACCGTCCGCAACCTGCACGACTATGCCCGTGCCCGCGACATTCCCATGCTGCAGGCGGCGGCCGACATCATCGAAACGGACGAACTGAAACCGAAGGCCCGCAAGGCTCTGTTCGACGTCGTCACCGATTTCCGCCGCTGGCAGGGTCTTCTGGAAAACACGCCGCACACGCAGCTGGCCGAACAGATTCTCGACGAAAGCGGCTATACCGCCATGTGGCAGGCGGATAAATCAGCCGAAGCCCCGGGCCGTCTGGAAAACCTGAAGGAACTCATCCGCTCGATGGAAGCCTTCGAGAGCCTGCGCGGCTTTCTGGAGCACGTGGCGCTCGTCATGGATGCCGAGCAGAACGAGGATCTCGACGCCGTCTCGATCATGACGCTGCATTCCGCCAAGGGCCTGGAATTCGAGACCGTCTTCCTGCCGGGCTGGGAAGAAGGCCTCTTCCCCCACCAGCGGGCGCTGGATGAAGGCGGGCGCTCCGGTCTCGAGGAAGAGCGGCGGCTTGCCTATGTGGGCATTACCCGCGCCAAGCGCCGCTGCCATATCTGGTTCGTCTCCAACCGGCGCATCCACGGCCTGTGGCAATCGACCCTGCCCTCCCGCTTCCTCGACGAACTTCCCCCCGCCCATGTGGACGTGGCGGAATCCGAAACCTCCTATGGCGGCTATGGCGGACGCGGCGGCTATGGCCAGTCCCGGTTCGACCGGGCCGATCCCTTCGCCAACTCCTACAATTCCCCGGGCTGGAAGCGGGCCCAGCAGAATGCCAACGCCTCGACCCGCGAGAACTGGGGCACCCGGTCCGGCCATCAGGTCGAGCGGATCGGCTATGGCGAGAGCGGTCCACGCGGTCGCACCATCGACGGCGAACTGGTGGCGAAATCCGTCTCGGACTCCCCCTCGCGCTTCTCCGTCGGTGAACGCGTGTTCCACCTGAAATTCGGCAATGGCAATATCAAGGGCATCGAGGGCAACAAGCTGACCATCGATTTCGACAAGGCGGGCGAAAAACGGGTGCTGGAAGGATTTGTCGAAAAGGTGGGGTGAGAGTCGTTCGTCATGCGCCTTTAGGCGGCTGACCTCGATATTCCAACTGGAAACCCCCTCCCTTGCGAAAGCCAAGTGCTTGATATTGCAAGGGAGGGGAGCCAACTGCGCCCATAAGCAGTCGCTTCTATTACACCACCCGCTCCAGTCGTTGATAGCTGGCCTCCATGCCATGCTCCATTCCGGAAGACAGCATGGCCTCGACGGTTGCCGCATCGGGCAGCGACATGCGCATGGTCATGCGCGTACCCGCCCCCTCGGCGGCAAAGGTCGTCTCCACATGATTGTCGGGTGTGGGGTCAGGAAGGAACATGCGCTCCACATGGACAATCCGGCTGAAGGGTTCCAGCAGGACATATTCTCCGGTCAGGTGGAACCCGCCGCCCTTGCCGTCCGACCATTCGTAGCGGATCGCGCCGCCCGGGCGGGCATCGCTGACGCAGACAGGCATGGTCCATCCCTCCGGCCCCAGCAGCCACTTCTGGAGCAGCGCCGGTTCCGTATGCGCCCGAAAGACGAGTTCGGGGCGCGCCGCAAAGAAGCGGGTGACGATGAGATGGCGTTCGCCGTCCCGCTTGAGGGTCAGTCCGGTCATGCTTTTTCTCCGTGGTTGTTGTCGATTTCAGCCAGAAGGCTGTCCAGTCGGCTGTAATTTGCCTCCAGAACCCGCCGGAGGTCGGCGAGCCAGTGATCGATCCGGTCGAGTGCCCCCGCTTCCAGCCGGCATGGACGCCGGCTGCCCTCAACGCGTCGGGAAATGAGCCCGGCCCCCTCCAGAACCTTCAGGTGTTTGGAGATGGCGGGCTGAGACATGGAGAACGGCTCGGCCAGCTCAAGAACCGTGGCCTCGCCGAGTGCCAACCGGGCGAGAATGGCGCGCCGGGTCGCATCGGAAAGAGCCGCAAACGTCAGATCGAGTGGCTTTGCCATTGAAAACTCCATAACTTAATGGCTATATAACCATCCTGTTATTTCATGTCAACCGAGTCGCGAATTTTTCTCGTCGTGCAGCAACTCCTGCTTTTCCGCCGCAGTTTGGCCGCTATGATCCCGCAGCCATCCTGCTCGTTCATGCACTCACCGGAATATCTCATGCTTTTCAGATCGACCTTTGCCCGCATCGCTCCTGCTGCAATGCTGGCTGCGAGCCTTTCCCTTTCTTCGCTCGCGTCGGCGGAGCCTGCCTCGCCCTCCATCGAACAGTATCGGCTCGACAATGGCCTCACGGTAGTTCTGGCGCCCTCCAGCACCTCGCAAACCGTCAGCACGGTCGTCCTTTATGAAGTCGGCTCGGCGGATGAGAAACCGGGACGCTCGGGCTTCGCGCATCTCTTCGAACATCTGATGTTCGAGGGCACCCATGACGTGCCGGATTACGATGCCGCGATTTCCGCTGTCGGGGGTGACAACAATGCCTATACGGAATGGGATTCGACCACCTACCACAACACCGGCCCCAAGGAGGCACTGCCCGAATTCATCCGTCTGGAAGCGGATCGCATGGCCAACCTCGCCAATGCGGTGACGAAGGAGGATCTGGATAACCAGCGTGAAGTGGTGCTGAACGAGATGCGCCAGAACACGCTGGACAGCCCCGGCGGCGCAGCGGTGGAGCAGATGAACGTCACGCTGGCGCCCGCCGGACATCCCTACGCCCACGCCGTGATCGGTTCCATCAAGGATCTTCAGGCGGCCCGGCTGGAAGATGTCGTGGCCTTTCACCGGACCCATTACGTGCCGGACCGCGCCACGCTGTCCATTTCCGGCAATTTCGATCCGGAACGCGCGAAAGCCGATATTGCCAAAACCTTCGGTCTCATTCCCAAGCCGGACCGGGGATGGGCGATCTCCCGTTGGTTCGCGGACATGCTGGATACGGTCGGCCTGGGGTCCAGCCCCGCTGTGGTTCCGCCGCTGGACGAGCAGAAATCGCTGGTGTTCAAGGATGCGGTCACCGAACCGGCGATCAGTCTGGCCTGGCCGGGTCCGGAAGGTCTGTCGAAGGACGCGGTGAAGCACATGCTGCTCGGGGCCGTTCTTTCAACCGGCAAGTCCTCTCTCCAGCAGAAGCTGGTCATCGATGAGCGGATCGCCGATTCCGCCGGCGCGGGCTTCGAATTCCGCAATCTCGGCGGCACCTTTACCGTGAGTGCTTCCGCCGCCAAGGGCGTGGATGCGGACAAGCTTGAAAAGGCGCTGCGCGAGACGCTGGATACAGTCACGCGCGACGGCATCTCTCTGGAGGCGCTGGATGCCGCTCGCTCCCAGCTGAAGGAGGGCATGGACAACTTGCCCAATCAGCCGCTTGGCTTCGCGATTACCCTGGCAAACACAGCCGCCTGGGGCGGCAATGCCGGCGAATGGCGGGAGCAGGAACGGCTTGCCGCCGAAATCACGCCGGCCGAACTGACCGAGACGCTGGCCGCCCTGCTCAAGGCCCATCCGGTCGCCGTTCGGCTGCAGCCCGGCCCGCGTAACGCCACGTTCCCGCCGGCGCTGGCCGATTCCACCGGCACGCTCGAACCCGAGCCATCCGAAGCCCGCGCGGACATCCCCATGCCGCGGCTGGAAGCGGTCGAGGCGGCCGGCATCCAGATGCCCGACATGGCCGAACGCAAGCTCGCCAATGGGGCGACCCTGAAAGTCTACCGCAGCACGGACCAGCAGCGCGCGAATATTGCCATCGTCGTGCCGGGCGGCAACACCGCGCTGCCGCCGGCACTGGCGGACATCGCCGTCGGCATCGGCAGCCGTGGCCTTGGCGATACGCCCCTGGTCACCCTAGACCAGAAACTGAAGCAGGAGGGAATTGGCCTCAGCGGCAACGCGGGTGCCTATCGTTCCGTGCTGGGGGCAAGTGCGCCGCTGAAGAAATTCGATATGGCGGCCGGCTATCTGGCCGATGCCATCACCAAGCCCCGTTTCGATCCGAAGGAATGGAAGGCGCTCATCGAGGGCGCCGCAACCGGCATCGACCAGAGAAAGCTCGATCCCGGTTATCAGGCCCTGCGCGGTCTCGTGGAACAGCTGTATCCAGCCGATGCGGCGGAAGCCCGGGAAAGCACGGCGGACGGGTTGAAGGCACTCACGCCCGAACAGGCGAAGGAGGCGTTCTTTGGCCTCGTCCAGCCGCAACGATCCGTGGTTCATGTGGTATCCAGTCTCGATCCCGATGACGTCAAGGCGCGGCTCGACAAGGCCTTTGCCGGCTGGACCGGCGGCCAGAGCGCACCGGTTTCGCCCGAACCGGTCCGGCCTGCCGTCAAGGACGGCAAGAGCCTGCGCCCGGTCGAGGGCGCAACCCAGAGCATGCTGACGATCGCGATGAAGGCGCCCTCGCCCGAAACGCCCGAGGGCCCCGCCTTCGATCTCGCCACCCGCATTCTTGGCGGCACGTTCAAGAGCCGCCTCAATCTGATCCTCCGGGAGCAGAAAGGCTGGTCCTATGGCATCAACGCCTCGACCCAGGGCACCCGCGGGCTCGACAATGCCCTGCTTTACATCCAGGCGGCGGTGGATACGGCCCATACGGAGGATTCGCTGGCAGAGGTACGCCGCATCGTGAAAGAACTGGCCAGCAAGCCCATCACCGAAGAGGAATTCGAGACCGCGCGGAAAACCATGAAGGCCGAATTCCTGTCGGCAACCGCCAATACCGACAGCATGACGGGGCTGATCATCGGCCTCGAATCGACCGGATATGGCCTTGGCGACCTCGCCACCTATGTTGAGCGTATCGATGCGCTGAGCCTTGCCGATGTTCAGGCCGCCGCCAACAGGATTGCCGCGCTACCCATGGCGATTTCCGTGGCCGGCGATCCGAAGCTGATCAAGTAAGGGCGTCCGGGCGCCCCGAAGGCACAGTCTGACGGCCGGACCGCCCCTGTCCGGCCGTCGTTTTTTGGCAGTCCCCCTTGCGACCGGACCTTTCCCTTGCCATGTTGCAGCGCAAAGAAAGGACCGGCTCCATGAAGGCTCTTCTCCTCGTCGATCTGCAAAACGGCTTCTGCCCCGGCGGCAACCTTCCGGTTGCCGGAGGAGACGAGGTCATCCCCGTCGCCAACCGGCTGATGCGGGACGGCGGCTATGACCTGATCCTCGCTTCGCAGGACTGGCATCCTGCCGATCACGGCAGCTTTGCCTCGCGCCATCCCGGCAGGCAACCCTTCGAGATGGGCGAGCTTTCCGGCAAGCCGCAAATGCTCTGGCCGGACCACTGCGTGCAGGGAACCCCCGATGCGGACTTTCATCCGGCACTGGAAACAGACCGGATTCAGTTTGTTCAGAGGAAGGGCCAAGATATTGGCGTGGATAGCTATTCCGCTTTCCGGGACAATGACCGACACGCGCTGACAGGCCTCGACAGAGTCATCCGGGAACGGGGCGTGACCGAGCTCGACATTGGCGGTCTGGCCACGGATTATTGCGTGAAATTCTCCGTTCTGGATGCGCTGGAGCTTCTTCCGGGCGTGCGCGTGCGCTTCGTGTCGGACCTCTCGCGCGGCATTACGCCGGAGGGCGTGGAGGAGGCGCTGAAGGAGATGAAAAAGGCCGGAATTTCCGTGGTCAGCAGCACGGATATCCTCCGCGAAGCCGGAAAGTGACGACAAAACAGGCAGGCCCTGCCCGCGAAACGGTCAGCATGCCGAAATGTTGGTTTGCTTTTTTGCACTGCACAGTTTACCACAGGGACCATGGACGCCCACGGGCCTGAGGCCCGTTCTACCCCGGCAGAGGGAGGCTGGAGTTGGAAACCGTCAAGACTATCGCCCGGCTGCGCGCGCTTGTGCTCGCTCACCGCAAGGCGGGCCGCACCATCGGCTTCGTTCCCACCATGGGCTATCTTCATGAAGGCCATATGTCGCTCGTTTCCCATGCGCGGGCCGAGAATGACGTCACGATCGTGTCGATCTTCGTCAATCCGCTGCAGTTCGGGGCAAATGAAGACCTCGCCCGCTATCCCCGCGACCTGCCCCGCGACAGCGCACTGCTGACCGCCGGTGGGGTGGACATTCTTTTCGCCCCCGAGGTGGAGGACATGTATCCCGAACCGATGCAGACGGTGGTCGATGTGCCCCGGCTCGGCTCCGAACTGGAAGGCGAAGTTCGCCCCGGCCATTTTGCCGGCGTGGCGACCGTGGTCACCAAGCTGTTCAACATCGTGCAGCCGGATGCCGCCTATTTCGGCGAGAAGGACTACCAGCAGGTCACGATCATCCAGCGCATGGTCCAGGATCTGGCCATGCCGGTCCGCGTGGTGCCGGTGGAGACCGTACGCGAGAAAGATGGCCTCGCCTGCTCTTCCCGCAATGTCTATCTGAGCCCTGAAGAGCGCAGGGCTGCGGCCATCGTGCCGCGCGCGCTCGAAGAGGCCGAGCGGCTCTACCGGTCCGGCATGACGGATATCGCCGCCTTCGAGGCCGCCGTCACCGACTTCATCCGCCGCGAACCGCTGGCCGAGCCGGAAGTGGTGGCGCTTCGCGACCCGAAGACCCTGGAAAGCCTGACCCGGGTCGATGGCCCTGTTCTGCTGCTGCTCTTCGTCCGGTTCGGACGGACGAAACTTCTCGACAATCGGGTGATCGGCCGCAAGGCACTCGCCCCCAGCACAAAGGCTGCCTGACATGAGCATGGCTGTTCGCAAGAAGCGGCTGACGACAGCAGATATCACCGCGCTCAAGGGCGTGCGGCCCGTCGTATGCCTGACCGCCTACACAACGCCCATCGCCAAGCTTCTCGATCCGCATTGCGACCTGCTGCTCGTCGGCGATAGCCTGGGCATGGTGCTCTACGGCCTGCCGAACACCATTCCCGTCACCATGGAGATGATGATCGCCCACGGTCAGGCGGTGATGCGCGGCACCGGAAACAGCTGCGTCATCGTGGACATGCCGTTCGGCTCCTATCAGGAATCGAAGGAACAGGCCTTCCGCAATGCGGCACGACTGATGCAGGAAACCGGCTGTGATGGCGTGAAGCTGGAAGGCGGCGAGGAAATGGCGGAAACCATTGCCTTCCTCACGCTGCGCGGCATACCGGTCATGGGCCATGTCGGCCTCATGCCGCAGCAGGTGAATGCGGCAGGCGGCTATCGTTCTCTTGGCCGCACCAATGCCGAAGCCGACAAGATCAAGCGCGATGCGCTGGCGATCGGGAATTCCGGGGCTTTCTCCATGGTGGTCGAGGGCACCATCGAGCCGCTCGCCCGCGAAATCAGCGATGTCTGCCCCATACCCACCATCGGCATCGGCGCTTCGCCTGCCTGCGACGGGCAGGTGCTTGTGGTCGATGACATGCTGGGGGTCTTCACCGATTTCAAGCCGCGCTTCGTCAAGCACTTCGCTTCCCTCGCTCCTGTCATTTCCAAGGCAGCGGAAGAGTATGCAGCCGAGGTCAAGGCGCGCAGCTTCCCCGGTCCGGAACATACGTTCCAGATGAAGAAACAACCGCTCTGAGCAATATGATGGCGAGAAGTGCGCTTCTCTATTTCATTCTGGTCTTTGCAGCCGGCATGGTTCTGGGCACGGTCAGAACCGTTCTGCTGGCGCCGCACATCGGCGCACTGCCGGCGGTTCTGGTGGAAATTCCGCTCATGCTGGCCATTTCCTGGTGGTCGCTGGGGTTGGTGCTCCGCCTGAGACCCGTACCGCCCGATCCGGCCAGCAGGATCGCCATGGGCCTGATCGCCTTTGCCCTTCTGATGACCGGAGAATTTCTTCTGGCGACGATGCTGAGCGATGTCGATCCAGCCGGCTATATCGCCGCGTTGATGCGGCCGGAGGGCGTGGCCGGTCTGTCTGCACAGCTCGTCTTTGCCGCCATGCCGCTGTTGCGCGGGCTGAAGGAAGAGCGAGACAGGAGCGCCTGAGAAAGGCGCTGAAATGCCGACAGCGCCGCGAGGGCGCTGCCGAAGGCTGATCCCTACGGATGATCAGGCATTGTGCCGTTGCACGGGCGCGGTCTGCATTTCCAGTTTCCACACCTCGTCGAAGACATCGTCAAGCCGGGCGGAAAGAGCTTCGTGCGCGTCGATCAGACCGCGATTGTAGAAATGTCCGCCGATTTCGTCGGCAAAGAAGTCGAGAAGGAAAATGGCCGAAACGGTTCCGATCTCGCAATCAAGCTGTTCCATGAAGTAGCGCTGCACCCGACGGGCAATGGCGGTCTTCTGGTCTTTGGAAAATTCCACTTTTTTCATGAACGCATGTACCTCTCGGAAACGACACCGCCGGCAAGCCGGTTCACCATCATGATGCGTGCCCTCTTTGACAGGAAGACTCTCATGTCTTCCTGCTCCGATCTTCCGGGTGCTGGCTTGCGCGAAAATGGTGACGAAACTGAACGATCAGCATTTTCGATTGGCCTATCAATGGAACGCGCTTGTCGATGAACCGCGCCGGGGCTAGGTCGGGGAGATATTTCTATTCGGAGTCTGGAATGCGGCAATCTGATTTTCGCGAGGGTTTGCGCACCGGTCTGCCAATCTTCGTTTCGGCTGCGCCCTTCGGCGCCCTGTTCGGCGCGGTGGCGGTGCAGAACGGCCAGACGGTCTTCGAAGCCGCCTTCATGAGCGCGACCGTCTTTGCCGGCGCAAGCCAGCTCGTCGGCCTGGAACTGTTCGGCCATCACGTCCAGCCCTGGCTGATCATCCTGTCCATCTTTGCGGTGAACTTCCGCCACATTCTCTATTCTGCCTCCATGGCGAAGTTCATCGGGCATTTCGGGCCGTTCCAGAAATTCCTGACCTTCTTCCTGCTGACCGATCCCCAGTTTGCGGAAACCTACAAGCGGGGCGAATCCGGGCGCACCGTGTCCTTCTCCTGGTATATGGGGCTTGGAACGATCATCTACGTGCCCTGGCTGATCGTCACCATTATCGGCGCGTTTCTCGGCAACCTGATCAGCGATCCGAAAGTGATCGGACTGGATGTGCTGCTGCCGGTCTATTTCCTCGGGCTCGTCTTCGGCTTCCGCAAGCGGCCGAACTTCCTGCCCGTGGCGATCACCGCCGCCCTCGCCTCCATCCTCGCCTATCGCTATATCGGCTCGCCCTGGCATGTCAGCGTGGGGGCGCTGTCCGGCGTGCTCGTCGCGGCCCTGCTGCCGGTGAAGCCAACCGGAACGGAGGCCTGAGCCATGGACAAGATCATGCACCTCGACATGATGCTGCTCATCGTCGCTGCAGCCGTCGCCACCTTCGCCACCCGTATCGGCGGTTATCTGCTGATTTCCCGGATGAAGAGCATCCCGCCCCGGCTCGATGCGGCCCTCAACGCCGTTCCGGCCGCCGTGCTCACCACGCTCGTGGCGCCCAATTTCTATGCGGGCGGGCCGGAACTCAAGATCGCCATGGCGATAGCGCTCGTCGTCGGCCTTCGGATGAACGTGCTGACCATGCTGGCCGCCGCCTGGGTGGTGGTGATGACGCTGCGTCACGGCATGGGCTGGTAAAAGCGATTCCGCATCAGTCACTTCGGCCAGCCGGCTGAATCAGACTGTCAGGCGTCTTCAAGCGACGGATGAAGTCCCCGGGCGGGATCGGCCGCATCCCCGGGGCGTCAAGGCGCCCCCGGGATCTAGGTCCCTCTCAGACCCGCAGGGGTTTGGTCGCTTCGACCAGCCATTGACGGATCTCTTCGTCCACAAGCAGGGGCAGCAACCGCTCCCGGGTGGCGTCATGATAGGCGTCGATCCAGAGCAATTCTTCGCGCGTCAGCAGGCCGGTGACGATCAGCGAACGGTCGATCGGGCAGAAGGTCAGGGTTTCGAAACCCAGCATGGCGATGTCGCCGCCCTCGATCTCCTCCGGTTCCCTGATGTAGATGAGGTTCTCGATCCGGATCCCGAAGGCGCCGGGCCGGTAGTAACCCGGCTCGTTGGAGAGGATCATGCCGGGCAAAAGCTCCTGTGCCGCGCGCCGCGAAATGCCCTGAGGGCCTTCATGGACCGAGAGATAGGAGCCAACCCCATGGCCGGTGCCATGGGCATAATCCGCCCCCGCCTTCCAGAGCGCAATGCGCGCCAGCCCGTCGAGATCGAGCCCACGGGTGCCCTTGGGGAAGCGGGCGGTCGAAATCGCGATCATCCCTTTCAGCACCAGCGTGAAGAAGCGCCGCTGTTCCTCCGGCACCTCGCCGATCCCGACCGTACGGGTAATATCCGTCGTGCCATTGATATATTGGCCCCCTGAATCGATCAGGAAGAGCTCGCCGGGCGCGATGGTCCGGTCCGTCTCCGTGGTCACCCGGTAATGCATGATCGCCGCATGCTCTCCGGCGCCGGCGATGGTATCGAAGGATATGTCCTTCAGCGGGTTCTGCATCCGCTCGCCCACCGCACGGCGGCACTGCTCGAGCTGTCTGGCCGCATCGATTTCCGTGATCGAGCCCGGCTTCACGCCGGAAAGCCAGGCGAGGAATTCCACCATGGCGGCTCCATCCTGCAGATGCGCAGCGGCAGAACCGTTGAGCTCGGCCTGGTTTTTCGTCGCCCGCGGCACCTTTGCCGGATCCGTCGCCTCGATGACCTCCCCGCCTGCCTCGCGGATCAGCCGCACCAGCGCGAACGGCGCCAGATCGGGATCGAGGGCAATCTTCTTGCCGGCCCGCGCAAGCCCTTCGAGAACCGGCACCAGATCCGAGGGTCTGCGCTGATGGGCGAGCTGGCCGAGATAGGCTTCCGCCTCGATGCCCGTCTTGCGGCGGTCGAGGAAAATGTCCGGCTTGCCATCCGCATGAATGATGGCCCGCCCCAGCGGATGCGGCGTGCGCGGCACGTCGAGCCCGCGAATGTTGAAGATCCAGGCGAGGGACGACGGATCGGTGATCAACACCCCGTCCTGCCCCTTCTCCGCGAGCTGCCGGCGGATCGCCTCGATCTTGTGAATGGCCAGCTCACCGGCCTGGGGAAGATCCTGCACCGAGACCTGACCGAGCGGCTCGGCGGGACGATCCGTCCAGATGCGGTCGACCGGATTATGGGGAAGGAAAACCAGGCTCCCTCCCACCTCCTGAAGGGCTTTTTCCAGCCGGGCAATGTCGGCCCCGGTATGCATCCACGGATCCACGCCGAGACGCAGCCCCTTCAGCGCCTTGCGCGTGATGAAGAGATGCGGCGGCTCGTTGACCAGATCGCCCGGCGTGAAGACCGTCGCATCCACCTGTTCGGCGAGCTGGGTCACGTAGCGACCGTCGACGAACACCACCGCCTGCTCGCGGGTGACAAGCAGGATGCCCGCCGACCCCGTAAACCCCGTCATATAGGCCAGGCGCTCCGCCGATGGCGGCACATACTCGCCCTGGAACTCGTCGGCCCGGGGCACCAGCACCGCGTCCACACCATCACCGTCGAAGGCGGCACGCAGGGCCTCGATGCGGGTCCGGCCGAATTGCGGGGTCGCTGTGACGTCAAAACTCTGAAACATGGTGGTGGTCCCTGTCCGATTCCGTTTGTCAGACCATAAACGGGATTTGTCGCAGGACAAACGGGCTTGCAGGCAGAGCGCAGCCCCTTTCATTCTCATGCGAAGAGTGCATATCGGTTATGCGCAATCGCATATTTACCAGCCGGTAAAAAATGTTAGAACGCGCCCATCGAAGCGATGTCGCAAACGACATTCATCGAAGCAAATAAAACTTGATACCGAACGACCCGTCGAGATCCTCCTCCCTCCCTTCGACCGGATGCAAGGTATCGGGCGCCCGCTTGAGCCACCTCCTCCTCCCAGGCTTGCGGGCAAGATCAGGTCAGACTGATCCACAGGCGGTGCTTCGGCACCGCCTTTTTGCTTTTCTGGCCGGGAGAAATGTCCGCCCTCAGGCGAGCGGACTGTCGAGATGGATTGTCACCCAGCCGTTACGCCATATGGTTCGCACGTGGCGCAGATGCACGCCGTTATAGGCCGAAAGCACCTTCCAGCGCTGGCTTGCCAGAATGCCCGAGAGAATGACCGATCCGCCCGGCATCAGATGCTTCACCAGGTCCGGTGCCATGCGCATCAGCGGCCGCGCCAGGATATTGGCAATGATGAGGTCGAAAGGCCCGTGGCGCCGAAACGCGGTGGAATGGAAGCCGGGCGCCGTTTCCATGGCGATGCCCGTGGCTATGCCGTTCCGCCGCACGTTTTCGGCCGCAACCCGCGTGGCAATCGGGTCGATGTCGGTCGCCAGCACCGGGATATGGGTCAGCTTGCGCACCGCGATTGCCAGAACGCCGCTGCCGGTGCCGAGATCCAGCGCATGGCGCGGCTTGCGGGACCGCACCACCTGCTCGATCACTTCCAGGCATCCGGCGGTCGTACCGTGATGCCCCGTGCCGAAGGCCTGTCCCGCATCGATCTCGATCGCGATATCGCCCTGCCGCACCTTGTCCCGGTCATGCGAGCCATGCACCAGGAAGCGCCCTGCCCTGACAGGCTTGAGACCCTCGAGCGACTTGGCCACCCAATCCACGTCCGGCAGCACCTCGCGTTCGATGGAAAGGCCGGCAAACTCGTCCGTCAGGCAGGCGAGAAAGCGAGGATGGACGGCCTCTTCATCCTCCCGCATCATATAGATGGACGCTTCCCACAGATCCGTCTTCTCGTCGATTTCGGTGGTGCCGATGGCGAAATCCTCCTCCCCGAAGACATCGGTCAGGCGTTCCAGAAACCGTTCGGCACGAGCCTCGGTCGTTGAAATGAAGAGACGGATTTCACTCACAGGCAGGATCCTTCGGGGATGCGGGGGGCGTGGGATCAGAGATTGCGGGTAATCAGGTTTTTCAGTTTGGTCTCGGCCACCTTCGGATCTTCCTGATAGGCGATGGTGCCGGCAAAACGGCCCTTGTCGTCCAGAAGGAAAACAGAGGCCGTGTGGTCCATCACATATTCGCCATCCGGCTTTGCCGGATCGGTGGGCACCTTCTTGGCATAGACCCGGAAGCCCTTCACCATGTCCATCACCTTGGCCGGATCGCCGGAAATGCCGGTAATGCGGCTGGTCACGTTGGAAACATATTCCTTCATGATGGCCGGCGTATCCCGCTCCGGATCCACGGTCACGAAGAATGCCTGCAGCTTGGTGCCATCAGGGTCGACCGTCTTCAGCCAGTTGTCCATCTCGAACAAGGTGGTGGGACATACATCCGGGCAGTGGGTAAAGCCGAAGAAAAGCGCGGTCGGCTTGCCTTGCAGGTCCTTCTCGCTGACGGGCGTACCATCCTGCCTGACGAGCTGGAAGGGAACGCCGAAGGGCGCTTCCGCGAGCTGATCGCCCGAGCGCGTGTAGGTGTAGCCAAGCACCGCGACAAGCGCCGCAAGGACGAGCGTGGCAGACCAGAGCATGATGCGGACCGAGCGCATGCGGAGCCTCCTGATAATGGGATCATCATATGGACGCTGCTGATAGCCCGGCCAGCGACGGGATGCAAATCACGAGCAGCGTGAAGCCGCGATCAAGGCCGATATGCCGCACGGGACTTCAGAGACACCAGGAAAGCCCGGCCTGCCCCAGCGAAAGCATGAGATCGGCCGCGTGCCGAATCCAGCCCGCCATGCCGAGGGCAAGGACGAGACCGGACAGAATGACGACGCTCAGGGCGAGCGGCCAACGGATCGCTTCAGGACGCATGGCCGCATTATATCCGAAAGCCCCCGCGGAGCAAAGACAGCGATTTTTGAATACTTCCCTTGAATTTCTTGACAAAATTCAAAGACGCCGATCTTGTTCCACGGAACACTGGCCGCAATCGCAGTCTTCGGGGAGGATGACGGATGGAAAGTGCTGGCATGACGGAGGGAGCCGCGCCCACACGGCGCATTCGCATCAGAAAAGTATCGGTCGGCGATATTGGCCGGGCGCTGATGCTCGGAATGGACGATTTCCGCTCTCATCTGCGCTTCGGCCTGTTCTTCGGGGCCATTTATGTGCTGGGCGGCCTTTTCATCGTTACGGCCCTGACCGTCTATCACCTTCCCTGGCTGATCATTCCGGTCGCCATCGGCTTTCCGTTGATCGGCCCCTTCATTGCCGTCGGCCTGTACGAAATCAGCCGCCGGAGGGAGCAGAACGTGCCGATCACCTGGTCCGCCATTCTGGCGGAAGTGTTTCGCCAGCGGGAACGGCAATTGTCCTGGATGGCCTTCGTCGTCCTCTTCATTTTCTGGATCTGGATCTATCAGGTCCGGCTGCTGTTCGCCCTGTTTCTCGGATACAAGGCGCCTGCGGAACTCGACGCCCTGATGGTCGTGATCGTTTCCACCACGCAGGGGCTGCTGTTTCTCGGGGTCGGCACCATCGTGGGGGCTGTCATCGCCACGATCCTGTTCTCCGTGACCGTCATTTCCATGCCGCTTTTGCTCGATCACGAGGTGGATTTCATCACCGCCATGATCACCAGCATCCGCTCGGTGATGGAAAACCCCGTCGCCCTGCTCACATTCGGCTTTATCGTTGGCGCGTCGGCGCTGGCCGCTCTGCTCCCCGCATTCGTCGGCCTGCTGCTCGTGCTGCCGGTCCTCGGCCATGCCACCTGGCACGTCTATCGCGCAACGATTGACGTGTCCTGAGGCACGGTTCGTGCTTTGGTTTAGAATTTTATTTCTATTTTTGATTATCAAAAGCTTAAACATTGGTGGATACCATTTTTATGGAGAGCGGAAACCCGCCAACCCGCTTCACGCCGCGCACACGGCCTGAAGCGGGCGGTTGACCGTTGAAAAAAGCGACGCATCCATCGTCCCCCGTCCCGGGCTTGTGCATGATCCCGATCATTCGGCTTCAAGCCGCCGCGTGCGGCCTGGCGAGGAATTCATGTCATCAAAGACCGCTCGAAGAAGTTTATCGGTCAGCCAGCGTCTGTTGACCCTCGGCATCAGCGCCGCAGCCGGCGTCATGTCCATCATTGCGGTAGGCGCTTTCGAAAGCCGCATGATTACTGCCGATCTCGGAGAGGCAGAGCAGATCCGGCAGAATGTCCAAACGGTCGTGGCCATGCGTCACGCCAATGTCACCATGGTGCTCGCCGCCATGGATACGCTGGTCGACAAGGCCGAAAAGAAGGTCCTGCCCGAACGCCAGGCGATCATCGAAAATGCAATCCAGCAGCTCAGCGAAGGCAGGCCCGCTCTGGAAAGCCTTGCCGCGAGCCTCGGCCAGACGGGTTCCATCACCGAATTCGGCGCCGATCTCGCCGCCCTTTCCAAGGCGATTTCCGTCGATCTCAAGACCCTTGTCGAGCAGGGTGCCGCCGAGGAAGCCTATGGCGCCATCGACGATACCATCGATCGTTCAGGCGACACGATGGCCACCTTGCTGTCCGACATGGCCGAGAAAGGCAATGTGGCGGTCAGAGAGCGCCTGATCGCCGCAGAAAATGCCTCGGAAACATCGCTCTATATCCAGCTGATTGCGGGCCTGATTGCGCTGACCGTCGTATCCGTGCTGCAATTCGTCCATGGCAACAAGCTGAAAAGCGGCATTCTGGCTGTTCGGGAAAGCATGCAGCGAATCCTGGGCGGCGACATGTCCACACCGGTCCAGATGATCGACCGGGGCGACGAAATTGGCGAGATGGCGCGCGCCACGGATCTTTTCCGTCAGGCTGCCGCAGAGAAAAAGGTGCTGGAAAGCGAGACGGAAAATGCCCGTCTGGCTCTCGACCGGGAGCGGCAGGAGGCAGAAGCGGCCGACAAGGCTGATGCCGACGCCATCCGCCTTGCGGTGGATGCTTTGGCGGACGGGCTTGGAAGGCTGGCGAGCGGTGACATTACCTTCACAATCGATTCCCCTTTCCGCTCCGATCTGGAGCGCCTGCGCCTGGACTTCAACCGGACGGTCGTCGAACTGCAATCCATCGTCGGGGATATCCGGCAGAATTCCATGTCGATCCAGTCCTACAGCAGGCAGATGCGTTCGGCCGCCGAAGACCTGGCCAAGCGCACCGAACACCAGGCCGCATCCCTGGAAGAGACCGCAGCCGCCATCGAGCAGATCACGACGCGTGTGCGCAATTCCGCCGACAAGGCGGGTGAAGCCGGGCGCATGGTGGAAGCGACACGGCAGACTTCGGAGCGCTCCGGCAAGGTCGTGTCCGATGCCATGGCGGCCATGGAGCGCATCGAGGATGCGTCGCGCGAAATCGGCAAGATCATCAACGTCATCGACGAAATCGCCTTCCAGACCAACCTGCTGGCCCTCAATGCGGGCGTCGAAGCAGCCCGCGCCGGAGAAGCCGGCAAGGGTTTCGCCGTCGTCGCCCAGGAAGTGCGCGAACTGGCCGGACGCGCGGCCACCGCCGCCAAGGACATCAAGACGCTCGTGAACAAGTCGGGAGAGGAAGTTCGCAACGGCGTCAGCCTCGTTACCGCCACCGGCGATGTGCTGCAGCACATCGGCGAGGACGTCGTGCGGATCAGCGATCACGTCCTGTCGATCGCAACCGATACACAGGAACAGAACACCGGTCTGTCGGAAGTGAACACCTCGGTCAACCAGATGGACCAGGTCACGCAGCAGAACGCGGCGATGGTCGAGCAAACCAGCGCGGCCAGCCATTCGCTGGCGCAGGACGCGGACAAGCTGATGCAGGCGATCAGCCACTTTAAGCTCCGGGAAAGAAATCTCGAATATTCTGTCCCCAAGACCGCCAAGGAGACACATGCACCACAGGCGTCTCCCGCCCGGGCTCTGGTGACCAAACTCGCCGGTGCATTGAATAGAAGCAGCGCAGCCGCACAGGCAGGACCTGTTCGTGCCAGCGATAACTGGGAAGAATTCTGATCATGTCGAACGCCATCAAGCAGTCCGGTGCGTATCTGGAAATCGTGTCCTTCCATCTTGCCGATCAGGAATTCTGCATCGACATCATGGCGATCAGGGAAATTCGCGGCTGGGCGCCGGTCACCCCGATGCCGCACACGCCGCCCTATGTGCTGGGTCTCATCAACCTGCGCGGCGCCGTTATCCCGGTCATCGATATGGCCTGCCGCCTCGGCATGAACCATACCGAGCCGTCCGAGCGCTCCGCGATCATCGTGACCGATATTGCCGGCAAGCTGGTCGGCCTGCTGGTCGAGCAGGTTTCCGACATGATGACCATCCGCAGCGAAGACCTTCAGCCGCCGCCGGAGATCATTCCGGAAGCACAGCGCGCCTTCTGCCGTGGCATCGTCGCCCTCGAAAAATCGATGGTGTGCTTCCTCAATCTGGACACGGTTATCGCCGACGAACTCGCCCAGGCGGCATAACACCCTTAAGGTTGCAATCACGATACGCCGCTCATCTCGCAGGAGCGGCGTATTTTTATCTACGGCGCCCCGTCTGCCCATCGACGGGACGGCAGGAAAACAAAAAGCCCCGAACCAATGAGGGTTCGAGGCTTTTGTTGGGGGCTTCGGCAGCTGGGGTAACGCCACCGAGCCGATCCGGGCGTGCACAGGAGGCGCCTACGCTGGTTTTCATGCTCCGACGCAGTCGCTTTGTACAATCCAAGGTTTGCACAAGAATCGAGATAACGGAAGAGCCTTTCGTCTATTATCCGCGCTGCCGCCCCAAAAAAATCGGACCATTTTTGGGTGAGGATTATCTAATCGTTTCACCGCATGCCTATTGAGGCTTCCCGTCCTTCCACGTGACCGACTGACCGTAGAGGGGCACGGTGGAAATCGCCATCTTGGCGGATCCGTCCGTCACCTGCCGCGTATGCACCACATAGACCAGCGTATCGTTCTTCCGGTCGTAAATCCGGTTTACCACCATCTTCTTCCAGATCAGCGACATGCCCTGCCGGAACACTTCCTCGCCGTCATCGGAAAGCTCGATGTCTCCGATGGTGATCGGCCCCGTCTGCCGGCACGCGATGGAATTGTTGGAAGGATCCTCGAACCAGTTTCCCTTCTGCAGCCGGTCGATCACGCTTCGGTCAAAATAGGTGACGTGGCAGGTCACACCCTGCACCTTGGGGTCTGCAAGGGCTTCCACAACGATATCGTTGCCGATCCAGTCCACCCCGATTTTTCCCACCACATCTGCACCGGCAGGCAAGGCCGTCGCCACGGTCATGAGGGCAGCACCGGCCAGGGTTCGAAACATCGTCTTGGTCATGGGTCATCCTTTCAGCCATCCACTCTGCGGAACGATCTACACCAGAAATAGGAGTTTAAGAGCGCCACGCAAGGAGAAGATGATCAGACCTTGCGACAGGAGCAGGGCTGATAGCCGCCGGGGCGCAGCTGACCGGGTGTCATGCGAATGCGCGAGGCGACGGCGGGAAGGTCGATGACATCGAGGCTGCGCGCCACGCCGATGGCGGCCGCGGCCGCGACGGCCGCATCCTCGCCTGCGGTGTGGTGCCGGAAGCGCAGGCTGAGATGCTCCGCCACCACGTTCAGCCGATGCGACGGCAGATGCGGCCAGACCTTCTGAACCATTTTCAGCGTGCAGAAATAGGTCACTGCGGGATAGGCCATGCGGTATTGGTCCAGCGCGCCTCGCCAGACGGAGAAGTCGAAGGCGGCATTATGCGCGATCATGGGCAGCCTCGCAAAATCCTCCGAAAACTCCTCCATGACCTCCGGAAATTCCGGCGCATCTTCCACATGCTCCGGCCGAATTCCATGAATGGCGATATTTATCGCGGAAAACCGCATGGATCTGGGGCGGATCAGGCGCTCTTCCACACGGATGACCTGACCGTCTTCCACCCAGGCAAGACCGACCGAGCAGGCGCTGCCACGCTCTTCGCTGGCGGTTTCGAAATCGATGGCAAGCGCTTTCACGATCCGGACGAAGCCCCCGCGAGGAAGGCAAGCCACTCGTCCTCGTCCATGGTCTGGATACCGAGTTCGCGGGCCTTCTCAAGCTTTGACCCGGCTCCGGGGCCCGCAACGACGATGTCCGTTTTCTTGGAGACCGACCCGGCGACCTTGGCACCCAACGCTTCCGCACCGGCCTTGGCTTCATCGCGGCTCATCCGCTCCAGCGATCCGGTAAAAACGATCGTTTTGCCGGCAATCGGGCTTCCGGTCGTCTGTGGCTGCTCCGCGTCCTGAGGCGTGACTTCTTCCAGCAGGCGCCCGATCACATCCCGGTTGCGCGGTTCCTTGTAGAATTCGACGATGGAAGTCGCCACCACTTCGCCGACGCCCTCGATGGCGTTGAGTTCGTTCCAGGCACTGCCATGCATGGGCGCGGCGGCCTCCATGGCCTCCGCAAATGCGGCATAGGTGCCATAGGCGCGCGCAAGCAGCTTGGCCGTCGTTTCCCCGACATGACGGATGCCCAGCGCAAAAATCAACCGGTGCAGCGCAATGGATCGCCGCTCATTGATGGCATCGAACAGCTTCCGAACACTGGTCCGGCCGAAGCCTTCCCGGTTTTCAAGCCGTGCCAGCGCGCTCTGCTGTCGTTTTTCGAGGGTAAAAATATCCGGCGCGGTGCGCACCTGGATCGAGGGATCGTCCGTCTCGAAGAAGAAGTCGACCTGTTTGGTCCCGAGCCCCTCGATGTCGAAGGCGTTGCGAGAGACGAAGTGCTTGAGGTGCTCCACCGCCTGCGCCCGACAGACGAAACCGCCCGTGCAGCGGCGCACCGCATCCATCTTGCCGGTCTTCTCGTTGACCTCCCGGACAGCGTGGCTGCCGCAAACCGGGCAGGTCCGCGGAAATTCATAGGCAATGCTGTTTTCTGGACGCTTCTCCGGCACGATATCGACGATCTGGGGAATGACATCCCCGGCCCGCTGGACGATCACCATATCGCCGATGCGGATGTCCCTGCCCTCACGGATCGGCTCACCCGAATTGCCGAGGCCGCGGATGTAATCCTCATTGTGAAGCGTCGCATTGGTCACGACGACGCCGCCGACCGTGACCGGGTCCAGGCGGGCCACCGGCGTGAGGGCGCCGGTGCGCCCAACCTGAATGTCTATGCCCGTCAACCGGGTCACCGCCTGCTCGGCCGGAAACTTGTGCGCGGTCGCCCAGCGGGGGCTGCGCGACCGGAAACCGAGCCGCTCCTGCAGATCCAGCCGGTCGACCTTGTAGACGACGCCGTCAATGTCATAATCGAGATCCGGCCGCTTCAGGCCGATTTCCCGGTAATGAGCGAGAATATCCTCGATGCGATTGAGCCGCTTCATGAAGGGATTGACGGGAAAACCCCAGGCCGCGAAGGTTTCCACCATGCCGAATTGCGTATCGGCCGGCATCTCCGAAACCTCCCCCCAGGCATAGGCAAAGAAACGCAGTTTTCGCGCCGCGGTCACCTTCGGATCGAGCTGCCGGAGCGAGCCTGAGGCGGTGTTGCGCGGGTTCACATAGGTCTGCTTGCCTTCGGCCTCCATCTGGGCGTTCAGCGCCTGAAAATCGCTCTTGGCCATATAGACTTCACCGCGCACCTCCACGACGGCAGATGCATTCGCCGGCAGCGTGCGAGGAATCTCGGCAATCGTCAGAATATTGGCGGTCACATTTTCCCCGGTCGTGCCGTCGCCGCGCGTCGCGGCATTCACCAACCGGCCATTTTCATAGCGGATCGACATGGAAAGCCCGTCGATCTTCGGCTCGGCGGTAAAGGCGATGGAATCGTCCGGCAACTTGCCGAGATAGCGATACACACTGGCCACGAAATCCTGCACGTCCTCATCTGAGAACGTATTGTCCAGCGACAGCATGGGCCGGGCATGAACGATCGGCGCAAAGGTGGGCAGAGGCGTGAACCCGACTCGTCCTGTGGGACTGTCGGACCGCAAAAGGGCAGGAAACCGCTTCTCTACCGCATCGTTTCGGCGCTTCAGCGCATCATAATCCGCGTCCGAAATCTCGGGCTGGTCTTTTCCGTGATAGAGCGCGTCATGACGGGCAATCTCGGCCGCCAGCAAGGCAAGCTCTTCCCTCGCCTCTTCCTCGCTCAATGTGTCGACCGGCTTTTGAAACTGAAACTGCATGAACCGCCTCATCAGGAATCTCTTGGACGGTTTTAGATCACGGAGCCATGCGTTGCAAAGCGCCCAAACCTGCGTGGCCCTGGATCCGGACGAATGAATGTTAGTTTATCTGCATATCCAGCAGAAACGACAGGCTCCTTGCCGGGAGGCGTGGACCGGGAAGACGGGCTCCCCGCCACAGGCAAAAGCCTTGCCGTATATGGGGAGGTGCATGAGATGCGGGTTTTCCCGATAGCCATCACGCTGATCGTGAAGAAAACCCGCGCGCCCCGGCGCCTGTTACAGCATCCTCCGGGAACCCCAAGAAATCCCGAAAGAAAGACAAAAGACCCTAGCCTGCCCCGGCAATGAGCCGCGCGGCAGCCGCGCGGGCCTCGTCGGTCACGGAGGCACCCGACAGCATGCGGGCAATCTCTTCCGCCCGGTCTTCCGGCAGCATCACGGCCACGCGGGTGGCGATCTTGGCGGCGTCGCCGGCAGCCGGTCCCTTGGAAATCAGGAAATGGGTTGCCGCACGGGCCGCGACCTGCGGTGCATGGGTGACGGAAAGCACCTGCACCCGCTCCGAAAGCCGCTTCAGGCGCTGCCCTATAGCATCCGCGACAGCGCCACCCACGCCCGTATCGATCTCATCGAAAACCAGCGTCGGAGCGGAGCCACGATCCGCCAGGGCCACCTTGAGCGCCAGCAGAAACCGGGACAGCTCCCCCCCGGAGGCAACCTTCATGATGGATCCGGGGCGCGTGCCCGGATTGGTCTGCACATGGAATTCTGCAATATCGATGCCACCGGACCCGGCATTCTCCCGCCGGGAGTCCATTTCGACCATGAAACGCGCGCGCTCGAGCTTCAGCGCGGGCAGTTCGGCCATCACGGTTTCGGCCAGGGCATCCGCCGCCTTGCGACGCTTCGCCGAGAGGCTGTCCGCCGCCGCAAAATAGGCCGCCTCCGCCTCGCCGAGCGTTTTCTCGTACTGCTTCAACCGCTCTTCGCCCGCATCCAGATCGGCGAGATCCGCCGTCATCCGCACCGCAAGCGCCGGCAGTTCTGGAACAGGCACGGAGAACTTCCGGGATGCGGCCCTAAGGGCAAACAGCCGCTCTTCGACGCGCTCCAATTCCTTCGGATCATATTCCGTCTTCCGGAGGGCCGTTTCCACGGCCATTTGCGCATTCGACAACTGGTCGAGCGCGGCATCGAGCAGGGTGACGGTTTCCTCAAGAAGGCCGGGCGCCTCATGGGACTTTCGCTCCAGCCGACGCACCAGCGACGCAATGTGGGGTACCGGCGAGGCATTGCCATTGAGGAATTCGGAAGCTTCCGCAATGTCCCCTGCGATCCGCTCCGCCTTCATCATCCGCTGGCGGCGCTCTGCCAGCTCCTCTTCCTCGCCATCGGTCGGAGAAAGCTTTCCCAGCTCCTCCACAGCCGAGCGAAGAAAATCCGCTTCCCGGGCAGCGGCCTCCACCTTTTCCCGGTGCTTGCGCAGCTGACGCTCGGCATCCTTCCAGGTGCGATAAAGACCGCCGACGGAGAGCGCCTCTTCGGACAGGCCGCCGAACGCATCGAGCAGCGTTCGATGCGCATCCGTATCGACAAGGGCGCGATCGTCGTGCTGGCCATGGATTTCCACCAGCATCTGTCCCGCCTGCCGCATCAGCTGGACGCTGACCGGCTGATCGTTGACATAGGCCTTGGTGCGCCCATCGGCCGACTGCGCGCGGCGGAAGATCAGGTCGCCATCGTCGTCGATGCCATTTTCCCGCAGCAGGCGGCGCGCACCGTGATCCATCGGCACATCGAAAACGGCCGTGACCTGCCCCTTGTCCTCCCCATGGCGCACAAGGCCGCCATCCCCGCGCCCACCGAGCGCGAGGGAAAGACTGTCTAGCAGAATGGATTTTCCGGCCCCGGTTTCGCCCGTCAGCACAGAGAGACCGCGATCGAAGCCGAGATCGAGACGTTCGATCAAGACGATGTCGCGGATCGAAAGCTGTACGAGCATGATGTCCGGTCTTAGCCGCCGAGAACGATCTTGCTTGCCGCACGGCTGATCCACGAACCCGCATTCTCGCGCGGCTCGAGACCACCGGTCTGCAAGAGCTTGTAGCTGTCCGCATACCACTGGCTGTCCGGATAGTTCCGGCCAAGAACGGCGGCAGCAGCCTGGGCCTCCTGAACGATGCCGAGAGCGAAATAGGCCTCGACCAGACGGGCAAGGGCCTCCTCGACCTGGTTCGTGTTCGGATATTTCTCGACCACGACGCGGAAGCGCTGGATAGACGCCAGATATTCCTTGCGCTCCAGATAGTAGCGGCCGACCTGCATTTCCTTGCCGGCCAGGTTGTCGCGCGCGAAGCGGATCTTCGTCTGCGCGTCTTCCACATATTCGGACTTCGGATAGTTATCGACCACCTTCTGCATGGCGTCGATGGTCTGCGCGGCGGCGCGCTGATCCTGGGTGACGTCGGGAATCTGCTTGGAGTAGGCAAGCCCGATCAGGTACTGCACGTAAGCGGCATCTTCCGTGTTGGAATACTGGCGCATGTAACGCGTACCGGTCGTGATCGCCTCATCATAGTCGCCGCCGCGATACTTCAGGAAGGTGCTCATGACGAGCGCCTTGCGCGCCCAGTCGGAGAACGGATGCTGGCGGTCGATGGCGTCGAACTTGCGCTGCGCTTCGGTCGAATTGCCCGCCTTGAAGTTGGCAAGACCCTGATTGTAGAGCAGTTCCGGCGGATCGGATTCCATGCCGATCTTGGAAATGTCGATGTCCTGATCCGTTTCGCAGCTGGCAAGAAACGTGCCTGTGCCGGCGAGAAGAAGAGATACCAGCAGCACACGCGCAGTTTTATTCATTTTGGACAAACCTTGCACTACCTATTCGGACCCGGTTCAAACAGCGGCCCGACCGAGCGGACCTGTGTGGCGTTTCTAGAGCAAAGGGCGCTCGATAACAACGCATTGTCGATTCTTTAACGCATTTTTATGGCGACCATCGATGCCGACCCCCGCCAACAAGAAAAAAGGCCGCTTCTTGAAGCGGCCCTTGTGTCTTTCCAGGCTTGGCCTCAAGCGGACCAGGGCGCAAATTCCGGCGCATTCACCGCGATGAAATCGCGAGCCCCTGCCCGCGGCCGCGCCGATGCGCTTTCCACCACTTCATAGGCGGTCCGGTCGTTCAGCAGGGCCTTGAGCGCATGCGCGTTGATCTTGTGACCGCCGCGATAGGAACGGTAGCAACCGATGAACTGCGCACCCGCCATCGCGAGATCGCCGACCGCATCGAGCGTCTTGTGGCGCACGAACTCGTCATGGCCATAACGCAGGCCTTCCATATTGATCACGGTATGGTCGTCCGAAATCACCACGGAGTTTTCCAGCGACGAACCAAGCGCGAAGCCTGCCGCCCACAGACGTTCCACATCACGCATGAACCCGAAGGTGCGCGCCCGCGACAGCTCGTCCCGGAAAGTGGAGAGGGTCAGATCGCCCTGCCAACGCTGGCGACCGATCAACGGTGTTTCGAAATCGATTTCCACGTCGAAGCGGGTACCGTCATAGGGCAGGAACTCCGCCCAGGACTGGCCAGCCTCGATCCGGACGGGCTTGACCACCCGGATATAGCGACGCTTGGCGCCCAGCTGGCGAATGCCGGCCTGCTCGATAGCCTCGACAAAAGCGGCCGAGCTGCCGTCCATGATCGGCATTTCAGCGCCCTGGACCTCGACGACCACATTATCGATGCCGGCAGCGTAAAGGGCGGCCATGACATGCTCGACCGTCGCAATCATCCGGTGGGGATGCGTTCCGAGAACGGTGCAGAGATCGGTATTGCCCACTTCAGCCGAAATGGCCCGGTATTCGCCCAGCAGCTCTTCCCCCGCAAAGCGCTGGAAGATGATGCCGGACCCCGATTCGGTGGGGTGGAACGTGATGGAAACCGGCGCACCGGAATGCACGCCAATACCTGACAGCGTGATGCGTTCCGCGATTGTGGTTTGAAATCCAAGCAGCCCTGCGGCCATACTCAATGCCTTCTCAGTCCCTGACCGCGTCCTGTGCAAGATTTGCCCTCGCGGTCTGTTGTTGTCCCGAAACAGATGGATCGCCCCCGATCCGTTCTGCCGCCGACTCCCTTGACGCTCTACTTACCGGAAAGGACTGGTCCATTCCAAATCACTGTTTCTATCGAATTGTTACGAAAGCAAAGTTTTGATTTTCATCAACATTTTGCCCTCTACCGGCAGATTGCAAAAAAGCCCGGACCGTGTGGGGTCCGGGCTTTCAATGTTCGACTCGCCTGACGCCTCAGTTCGACTGGCGGCGCAGGAAGGCGGGGATCTCCAGCTGGTCGTCCTCGCTGGACCGGGACTGCGGGACCGGACGGCCGTGATCGTCCAGATTGCCGCGACGCGGTGCATAGAGGCTGGCTTCCGGCGAGAGCGCGCGGCGCTGCTGCGAAGCCGCGCTCGGAGCGGAGGCGGTCATGTCGCTATGGGCATGATCCTCTTCCTCGCGGCGGCCGAGCGAGTTGGTGATACGCTTCAGCAGACCCATCGGACCACGATCCTCGGCCTGGGGGGCCTGCGGCTGTGCCCGGTGATCCATCTCGGCCTTCACGACCGGCGGAAAATCTTCCACGCGGGGCATGCGGGCCGTTTCGATGGTCGTGCGGATTTCCGGAGCGGCAACCGGGGCCTGGCGCATGACCTGCGGAGCAGGCTGCGGCTGGCTGATGACCGGAGCGGCCGGCTGCGGAGCAACGGCGACCGGCGCTGCCACAGGTGCGGCAACCGGAGCCTGAACCGGCTGGGCATGGAAGGCCGGAGCCGGGCTGACCGGAACGGCGACCGGGGCATCGATCGGAGCAGCGCCGCTGAAGAGACGGCTCTGCGGACGGAAGCTGTCCTCATGATGCTGCGGAGCGACCGGCTGCGGGGCAGCGGCGACGGGACGGAGAGCGATATCCAGCTCGCGCTCCATCTCGGCTTCTGCCTGACGGATGGTGTGCGCGATCGGGTCGACAACGGTCTTGGGTGCCTGCATGACATGCGCAGGCTGAGGTGCGGCCGATGCGGAAGGTGCAACGGCCGCGGAGGGACGAATAATCGTCTTCTGCGCCAGGCGCGGGTCGAAGGTCTGGTGCGGCTGTTCGCCGGCGACACGGTCGATGCCGGTGGCAACGACGGAGACGCGGATGATGCCTTCCAGCGCTTCGTCGAAGGTGGCGCCGAGGATGATGTTGGCGTCCGGATCCACTTCCTCGCGGATACGGGTGGCCGCTTCGTCCACTTCGAACAGGGTCAGGTCACGGCCGCCGGTGATCGAGATCAGCAGGCCCTGGGCGCCCTTCATCGAGGTTTCGTCGAGCAGCGGGTTGGCAATCGCGGCTTCGGCGGCCTGCATGGCGCGGCCGGAACCGGACGCTTCGCCCGTCCCCATCATGGCGCGGCCCATCTCGCGCATCACCGAGCGAACGTCGGCGAAGTCGAGGTTGATGAGGCCTTCCTTGACCATCAGGTCGGTGATGCAGGCGACGCCGGAATAGAGAACCTGGTCGGCCATGGCGAAGGCGTCTGCAAAGGTCGTCTTGTCGTTGGCGATGCGGAAGAGGTTCTGGTTCGGAATGACGATGAGCGTATCGACAGACTTCTGCAGCTCCTGGATGCCGGATTCGGCAAGGCGCATGCGGCGACCGCCTTCGAAGTGGAAGGGCTTGGTCACGACGCCAACCGTCAGGATGCCCTTGTTGCGGGCGGCCTGGGCCACGACCGGTGCAGCGCCGGTGCCGGTGCCGCCGCCCATGCCGGCGGTGACGAAGCACATATGGGTGCCGTTCAGGTGATCGACGATCTCATCGATGCACTCTTCGGCAGCCGCGCGGCCGACTTCCGGCTGCGAGCCCGCACCGAGGCCTTCGGTGACATTGACGCCGAGCTGGATGATGCGCTCGGCTTTCGTCATGGTCAGCGCCTGGGCATCCGTGTTGGCGACGACGAAATCGACGCCCTGGAGGCCTGCGGTGATCATGTTGTTCACGGCGTTGCCGCCGCCGCCGCCCACACCGAATACGGTGATGCGGGGCTTCAGCTCCGTAATGTCTGGCTTCTGCAGCTTAATGGTCATCGTACCCATTCCTTCTCTTTATGGCCGCATCGCCATGCTGGCCAATTCATGCAATCTCAAAAACTTTCCTTCAGCCACTGGCCCATGCGGGCAATCCGGCTGTTGCTACCCCCAAGCGCCGTGAGCAGACCGCCCTGCGACGCGTGTGTCTCGATTTCCGCGACCTGCGGATAGATCATCAATCCGACGGCGGTCGAAAAGGCCGGGCCCTTGGCCGCGGCCGGCAGGCCCGAAACGCCCATCGGCCGGCCGATGCGCACATTGCGGGCGAGGATGCGGCGCGCCGCTTCCGGCAGGCCGGTCAACTGGCTTGCGCCGCCGGTCAGCACCACGCGCTTGCCGACGATCGGGCTGAAACCGGAACGCTGGATGCGGTCACGGATCAGTTCCAGCGTCTCTTCGATTCGGGCCCGGACGATACGGGAAACCAGCGCGCGCGGCACCTGCGTCGGCTGATCGCGATCGTCCTCGCCGATCGGCGGAATGGAAATCAGGTCGCGCTCGTCGCCCGCATTGGGCAGCGCCGAGGCATGAACCACCTTCAGCCGCTCCGCATCCTCGATGCGGGTGGAAAGGCCGCGAGCCAGATCGGTCGTGACGTGATGGCCGCCGAGGCTGACGGCGTCGGTGTGAACCAGCCGCCCTTCGGCAAAGACCGAAATCGTCGTCGTGCCGCCGCCCATATCGATAGCGGCGCAACCGAGTTCCACTTCATCGTCGACAAGGGCAGCAAGGCCGCTCGCATAGGGCGTGGCCACCATGCCTTCGACCGACAGATGGGCGCGGTTGACGCAGAGCTCGAGATTCTTCAGTGCCGTACGCTCCGACGTCACCACATGCATGTCGACGCCGAGGGCTTCGCCGAACATGGACAGCGGATCGCGGATACCGCGCTCACCATCCAGGGAATAGCCCGTGGGAATGGAATGCAGCACCGCCCGGTCGTTCTGGATGGACTGCTGGCAGGCCGCGGAGAGCACCTTGCGCAGGTCGCTCGCTTCCACTTCCTGGCCACCGAGATCGATGGTCGCCGTATAGATGTCCGAACCCAGACGGCCGGCCGTGACATTGACGATCAGGCTGTCCACGGTCAGGCCCGCCATGCGCTCGGCGGCGTCCACCGCCAGACGCACCACGCTTTCCGCCGTTTCCAGATCGGCAATCACGCCGGCCTTGATGCCGCGCGAACGCTGGTGGCCGATGCCGATGATCTCGACATTGTGGGTGCGCCCCGGCAGGATTTCGCTTTCCTCGCGCGGAGTCAGCCGGCCGATCATGCAGACGGTCTTGGTCGAGCCGATATCCAGCACCGACACGATATGCGAACGCCGCGACGAGAGCGGCTTCAGGCGCGGAAGACCAAAATGAGAAGAGCCGAAGATGCTCATGTCGGGTTCCCCAGTTTTTTCAGCGCCTTGGTACGGGCATCGAGTGCGGCCTGGCGGCGCTCCACGGCACCCGGTGAAAGACGGATCGCAGTGCGGTCAGGCAGACGAAGATCGACACCCACGATGTCGCGCTCCAGCAGACGCTGTTCCGTATCCATGCGGGTCAGAAGCGCCAGCGCCTGATCGACGCCCACTTCCGGAAGCTTCACCACCACACCATTCTTCAGATGCAGGTCCCAGCGGCGTCCGGCGACGCGGACATAGGCCTTGACCTGATCGCGAATAGCGGGCCAACCGGCAAAATCCTTCTCGAACTTGGCGGCGGCGGTTTCGGCATCCCGGCCGACGAAAAGCGGCAGGTCGGTAAACTTGTTGTCGCGGAGCGGTTCGATGACGGAACCGTTCTTCTCGATCAGGGACAGCTCCTGGCCATGCTGCCAGATCGCATAGGCCTTGCGCTCCTTGAGATTGACCTCGACAGTCCTGGGATAGACCTTGCGCAGCTCCACCTGCTCGACCCAGGGCAGCTCGGCGAGCCGGGCGCGCGCTGCATTGATATCGAGGGCGACCAGCGAGGTTTCACCGTCCAGCCCGAGCTTTTCAAGAATGTCGATCTCCGACGTCTCGCTGTTGCCCGAGACTTTCACATCCTCGATGGCAAAGCCGGCGGCGGTGGTGGTCGCCTGCGCGACAGACTGGGAATGGCCGCCCAGCGACATGCCGTAAAGGCCTGTTGCCGCCAGGAAGGCGAAGGCTGAGAAGGTGCCCGTGTGATTGGGAATATGGATCCGGCCCGAGGCCAGATTGATGCAGAAGCGGAAAGCGCGCCGGAAGGGGCGCGGCATCACGAAAAGCTCCCTTTCGCGAGGAGCGGCGTAAGCATCCGGCTGATCGTCAAACCGGTTCGAACCGTTCTTCAGCGCGCGCATGAGGCATCCTCCACGAGAAGCCGAAGAAAGGCGCCGAAGCTCTTTCCTTCGTGCGCCGCCATTTCCGGCACCAGAGACGTGGGCGTCATACCGGGCTGGGTATTGATTTCGAGCCAGATCAGTTCGCCATCTTCGCCGAACCGGTCGTCGTAACGGAAGTCGGAACGGCTCACGCCCCGGCAGCCGATGGCCTCGTGGGCGCGAACAGCGAGCTCCTGAATGCGCGCATAGAGGGCTTCCGGGATCGCTGCGGGGATCACATGGCGCGACCCGCCCGCCGCATACTTGGCATCGTAATCATAAAAATTGTGGCCGACCGGAATGATCTCGGTAACACCCATCGCCCGGCCGTTGACGACGCCGCAGGTCAGCTCGCGACCATAGACATAACGCTCCACCATGACACGGTCGCCATAACGCCACTCCGGAGAGGTAATGACCTGAGGCGGGTGCGACTGGTCTTCCTTGACGATGACCACGCCAAAGGAAGAGCCTTCGTTGACCGGCTTCACCACGTAAGGCGGCTTCATCGGATGCTCCGTACCGATCGCATGGCGATCGGTGACGAGTGCTTCGGCCACGGGAATACCCGCCGCTGCCACGACGCTTTTCGCCACCTGCTTGTTCATGGCAAGCGCAGAGGCCAGGACGCCGGAATGGGTATAGGGGATTTCCAGATATTCGAGCACACCCTGAATGGTGCCGTCCTCGCCATAGGGGCCATGCAGCGCGTTGAAAGCCACATCCGGCTTGAGCGCGCCGAGAACGGACGCCACGTCACGATCGACATCCACGCGGGTGACGCGGAAGCCCTCGGCCTCCAGCGCATCCGCACAGGCGTTTCCGGAGGAAAGGCTGACGGGCCTTTCCGACGAAAATCCGCCCATCAGGACAGCGACATGCTTCGCACTCATCCAGAACTCCTTGAAACCGACCTTGCGGTTTAGTCCCCTGCTCTTGCGCCAACCTGATTGGAAGGAATGGGCGCATACTCTTAAAGCTCACTAAAGCCTGATTAAGGTTAATGAAGCGTTTACTTTCGTTAACCGCCGCGGCCGGATGCGAGATTTTTTTGTGCTTTCGCAAGCCTCCCCCAACGTCACCCGACCCTTCCCGCAAAACGCGGCCACGGACAAACCGAAGGAAACAGCACCGAATCATGGCGCTGACGATTCCTGCCTTAGAATCAGAGAGTTGTGGCTGGTTCAAGGAAAAACGATACCAATGGACCGCTTGGGTGGCCCCTGTCCGCGCGGCGAATTGCGAGACCTGCCGGAGGAAGAAAGCGGCCTGCGAGGGGCACGGCGCCGCAGGGTCTACGGACAGTCCCGCTCCCCCGGTGGACGGGCCGGGCGGCGCTCCGGATCGGCGGTGCGGCCCGGAAAATCCGCCATGAAGCCAGCGCCGGCCGGATCGAGACGACCAAGGGCTGCCGCAGAAAATATGCCGGCGTTTTCACGCCGGCAGCCGATTCCCTGTCGATGGAGAGACGATATCAGATGACGAGGAAGTCGGACGCGGCCAGCACCGGCTTGTTCGACAGCTGTGCGAACAGAATGGCTGCGCCTTTTCCATTGCCGTCGGCATCGTAGAAAAGCTTGCCCGTGTCGGTTTCATAGACGATGTAGTCCGTTGCATCCTTGGCGACACCTGCCGAATTGCTGGCGAAGTTGCCCGGATTGAGTTCACCCGTCTTCTTCAGCTTCGTGAAGATCGAGTTTTCCAGTGCAATCGTGTCATAGACGGCGCTGTAGAACACGACCGTGTCCACGTTCGTCTTGCCGTTCAGATCCGCGTCAAAGATATAGACGTCCTTTCCTTCGCCGCCGCGCAACGTGTCGTTGCCGGCGCCGCCGAACAGCCAATCGTCGCCAAGACCGCCATTGATCGTGTCGTTGCCCACGTCTCCGTCCAGGATGTCATTGCCGCCATTGCCTTCCATCAGGTCGTTACCGGCACCGCCGATGGCAAGATCGTTCTGGTTGGAGAGAAGGAAGGTATCGTTGCCGGACAGGATTTGGCCGAACAGGGCGTAATCGTCTTTGGTGCTTTCCGTGATAATGGTGGCGTGCAGATCGGTCGCCTTGATCTCCATGCCCTGCACGGCCCAGGCAAGATTGCCCTTGGCATCCAGCTCCACATAGCCGGTCACGGTGCCACCGGTCAGCCCTTTGCCTTCTTCTGCGGTGATATTGGTGCCGCCGAAAAGACCGCTACGGTTTTCCCCGGCATTGTAGTCGAACTGAAACACGTCCTCATATCTGATATTGTTGAACGTGACATTGGCACCCTGTACCAGGTCCTGCCCCGTTCCGTAACGAACGAAGCGGTTCAGATCGAGGTTGTCGAAATTGAAGGCCTGATTTGCAATGATGGTCGCCATAACTCTCTCCAAAATGTGTAGGTGTTGAACACGGGAGGGACACTAGCGGCTCGCTTTGGAAGATTCAATATTCCTTAATAAGTGATTTCGAAATATGGTTTACCCTGCGGCCCCTGGCAGGGAACTGCGACCTGCGCCGCAACCACGGCTTGCCGTTGACTCCATGGACAATAGGAACGGGCCCACCCGTTCAGATGACAAAGATGTCATCCGCGGTCAGATAGGCCTTGTTGGAAAGAATGGCGATCAGCATCGCAGCTCCCTTGTCATTGCCATCGGCATCGTAAAACAGCTTTCCGGTGTCCTTCTCGTAGACGATGTAATCATTGGCGTCGCGCGCCACACCGCTGAGATTGCTGACGAAATGGCCCGCACGCAAGGAACCCGTATAGGCGAGCCGGGTGAAAATCGCATTCTCCAGCTCGATGGCATCCACGCCGGGAAGAAAGTCCAGGATCGTATCCCGGTTGCTCGCGGAATTCGGCCGCGTATCGAAGACGAAGCTGTCGAAGCCGTAGCCCCCCGCCAAGGTATCGTTGCCCTCGCCGCCCGAGAGCCAGTCATCGCCGCCTTCGCCATAAAGCTGGTCCTGGCCGGCATCGCCGTAAAGCTGATCGGCCCCGCCATAACCACGCATCATGTCGTTGCCGCCATAGCCATGGGCACGGTCGTTGCCGGAAGAAAGGTAGAATTTGTCTGCCCCGGCAAGGATGGCACGGAAAATCGCGAAGTCATCCACGGTCGAAGGGCTGTAAATGGCCTTGAGCATCGCTGCAGCGCTGTAGCTGAAGTTCTCGACCGTGAAGAGCGTGCTCTGTCCATAGAGTTCGGCATAGCCTTGAACGGTGCCGCTCACCCGATTGAACAGGTCGACGGCAAATCCGGTTCCACCGAATATGCCGTAGCGATAGGCGGCATAATTGAAGCTGAAGACATCCTGATAGACCTTGTTTCCATAAGCGGCATATTCATTGTCCCAGAAATCGTAAGTACCTGCCGACAGCCGGTTCAGGTTGAGCGACTGCATGTCGAACTGAAAAGAAGCCGTAATGGTAGCCATGAAAATTTCTCCTGAAGTATCGCGCTTCCGCAACGGAGCGGCCGCTCGCCGATCTCAAATCAACACATTATATTGTTTTTGCGTAATTTAAAATAAAATATGCCGGACCCCGGTTTCCGAGGTCCGGCCGGTTCTTTCTGATATCACGCCTGGAAAGCCAGGACTTCCCGACCCGGAATGAATTTGCCGAGACGCTTGATTTCCCATTCGAGCAGGATCCCGGATGTTTCGTACACGCGCTGGCGGACGGTTTCGCCGAGATATTCGAGATCGTAGGCTGTGGCCTGCCCGGTATTGATCATGAAATTGCAGTGAAGAGACGACATCTGCGCGCCGCCGATCATCAGCCCCCGGCAGCCGGCATCGTCGATCAGACGCCAGGCGGAATGCCCCTCGGGATTCTTGAAGGTCGAGCCGCCCGTCTTTTCGCGCACGGGCTGCACCGTTTCCCGGTGATGGCGCACCGCATCCATATCCGCACGGATCTTCGCCTTGTCTTCCGGATAGCCCTCGAAGGTCACATGGGTGAAGATCAGGTCGGCCGGCGCGGAGGAATGGCGATAGCTGTAGCCCATGTCGGCATTGGTCAGCACATGCCGGTTGCCCTTGCGATCAAGTGCTTCGACCTCCACGACCCGCTCCCGGGTCTCGGCACCATTGGCACCCGCATTCATACGCAGCGCCCCGCCGATGGAACCGGGAATGCCATAATAGAAGTGGAAGCCGCCGAGGCCGCGATCCATGGCATGGGCGGCCACGTTCTTGTCCGGGCAGATGGCGCCCGCGCGCAGGCGGTTTTCGCCCGCATCCTCGATGCTGCCGAAGCCCTTGGCGGACAGCCGGACCACGACACCCTTGATACCGCCATCGCGCACGAGCAGGTTGGAGCCCACGCCGACCACGGTCAGCGGCACGTCCTCGGGGAGGATTTTCAGAAAGGTCTGGAGATCGTCCACGTCCTGCGGCTGGAAGAGAAGTTCCGCGGGGCCGCCGGCCTGGAACCAGGTCATGCGGTCCATCGGGGCATCGGGCGTCAGCCGCCCGCGCAGCGTGTCCACGCCCGATCCCAGCCGCGCCAGAAGTTCTTCACCATTCACCTGTCTCATGCCTTCTGCCCTGCCTTGGCTGCCAGTTCCTTGGGCAGTGCCGCCGCCCAGGCAGTGATGTTACCAGCACCGAGAAGAACGACGAAGTCTCCCGGCGACGCAATCTGTGCCACGATTTCCGCCAGACCGTCCGGCGATGGCAGGAAACGGGCATCGCGGTGACCGCCCGCCTTGATGCGCGAGACCAGCACTTCGGAATTGGCGTTCTCGATCGGCTCTTCGCCCGCCGAATAGACGGGGGCGATCATGATGCTGTCGGCATCGTTGAAGCAGCCAGAGAACTCCTCCATCAGCGAGGACAGGCGGGTATAGCGGTGCGGCTGGTGCACGGCGATGATCCGGCCCTTGCAGGCTTCGCGGGCGGCCTTCAAGACGGCGCGGATTTCCACCGGGTGGTGGCCATAGTCGTCGAAGACCTGGACGCCGTTCCATTCGCCGGTCAGCGTGAAGCGGCGCTTGACGCCGCTGAAGCTCGCCAGACCCTTGCGGATATCCTCGTCGGAAATGCCGAGACGGTTGGCGACCGCCACCGCTGCAGTGGCGTTCGAGACATTGTGCCGGCCGGGCATCGGCAGGGCCAGCTCTTTCAGCAGGAAGGTCTTGCCCGTGCGTCGACGGCGGATTTCCACGTCGAAGACGGAGCGCGTGCCCTCGTAGCGCACATTCATGAACCGCACGTCGGCCTGCGGGTTCTCGCCATAGGTGATGACCTTGCGGTCCTCGATCTTGGCCACCAGCGACTGCACTTCCGGATGGTCGAGGCACATCACGCCGAAGCCGTAAAAGGGCACGTTTTCCACGAACTGGCGGAAGGCCGCCCGCACCGCGTCGAAATTGCCGTAATGGTCGAGATGCTCGGGATCGATATTGGTGACGACAGCCACGTCGGCCGGCAGCTTCAGGAAGGTGCCGTCGCTCTCGTCGGCCTCCACCACCATCCACTCGCCCTCGCCCATGCGGGCATTGGTGCCATAGGCATTGATGATGCCGCCATTGATGACGGTGGGGTCGAGATTGCCGGCTTCGAGCAGTGTCGCGACCATGGAGGTGGTCGTGGTCTTGCCATGGGTGCCGCCGATGGCGATGGCATTGCGGAACCGCATCAGCTCGGCCAGCATTTCGGCGCGCCGCACGACCGGCAGAAGCTTTTCGCGGGCAGCCACCAGTTCCGGATTGTCCTTGCGGATCGCGGTGGACACGACCACCACTTCCGCCTCGCCGAGGTTTTCCGCCTTGTGGCCGACGAAGACGGGAATACCCTTGTCTCTGAGCCGTTGCACATTGGCGCTGTCGGACTGGTCGGATCCCTGCACCTTGTGGCCGAGATTGTGAAGCACTTCGGCAATGCCGCTCATGCCGATACCACCGATACCGATGAAATGGACAAGGCCGATGGCCTTCGGCATCTTCATGTTCTAACCCTCTTGAATTCCGTCATGGTCTTACCTGCCGCAATAAACCCGGTCAGCCGGGCAAGCAAGCCGGTGGCATCGGGTTTGCCGGCGGCTTTGGCTTGGGCGGCCATTTTTGCCATGCGTTCCGGCTCGTTCATGGCGTCGTGAATCAGCGCTGACAGGGTTTCCGGCGAAAGCTGCGCCTGCGGGATCACCTTCGCGCCACCCTTGGCCGCCAGCGTCGCGGCATTGGCCGCCTGGTCATGGTCGAGCGCATGCGGATAGGGCACGAGGATCGCCGGGCGGCCGATCACGGAAATCTCGGACACCGTGGAAGCGCCGGAGCGCGTGATCAGGAACTGCGCCGCCGCGATCCGCTCCGCCATGTCGCCGAAGAAGGGCGAAACCTCCGCCTTGATCCCAAGTCCCGCATACCGCTCGATGACCGCCTGCTGGTCCTCGGGCCGGGCCTGCTGGGTCAGCCGCAGCCGCTGGCGCTGGCTGGCATCGAGAAGCGCGATCGCTTCGGGAATGGCGGACGAGAAGAACTGCGCGCCCTGGCTTCCGCCGAACACGACCAGATGGAAAGGTTCGTCCCCGCCCGAGGGCATATAGGCCCTTTCGGCGGCGGCCAGAACCGCGGGTCGCACCGGATTGCCGGTCGTTACCGTCTTCGCCGCGAATTCCCCGGCATTTTCCGGCAGAAATCCGCCCGCGATGGCGTTGACGCGGGATGCGAGCAGCCGGTTCGCCCGTCCCATCACCGCATTCTGCTCGTGGATCAGGGTCGGCACGCGAAGCCCGCTTGCAGCCATCAGCGGCGGCACGGTGGGATAGCCGCCAAAACCGACCACGGCCGCAGGCTTCAGCCGCCGGATCAGCGCCTTGGCCTTTCGAAAGCCGCTCCACAGCTGCCACAAGGATTTCGCAAGCGCCACCGGGTTCTTGGAACCGATGGTGGCCGAAGGCACCACATGGATCTCGTCGGCGGGAAACTTCCCGGCAAAGCGCTCGGCGCGGCTGTCGGTGACGAGATGCACCCGGTAGCCTTCCGCCTTCAGGGCATGCGCCAGCGCCTCGGCCGGAAACAGATGGCCGCCGGTACCACCGGCGGCAAGAAGAATGAGGGGTTGGGTCATGGAGGAAAGTCCTTATTCGGCGGGAACGCCCTGCACGGCCCGGAACAGGCTGCGGTCCAGCGACCGCTTTTCCGGGCGGTGGCGGGTGAGCGCCAGAATGAAGCCGGCCGTCACGCAGATCGCCAGCATGGACGATCCGCCGTAGGAAATCAGCGGCAGGGTCATGCCCTTGGCCGGCAGCAGCTGCAGGTTCACGCCGATATTGATCATCGACTGGATGCCGAACTGCAGCACGAGGCCGGCAACGGCAAAGCGATTGAAATCATTCTGCTCCCGGAAGGCATGACGCAAGCCGCGCAGCACCACGAAGGCGAAGATGGCCACCAGCATCATGCAGAAGATGATGCCGAATTCCTCCGCCGCCACCGAGAAGATGAAGTCGGTATGCGCGTCCGGGATGATGCGCTTCACCACGCCTTCGCCCGGCCCCTGGCCGGTCCAGTTGCCGCGGATGATCGCCTCGCGGGCGGTGTCCACCTGGAACGTATCGCCCTCCCCCGTCAGGAAGCGGTCGACACGGCCGGCCACGTGCGGGAAGACATAATAGGCCGCCACGAATCCGCCGACACCGAGCGAACCAAGCACGATGATCCAGAGCCAGGGCATGCCGGCCATGAAGAACATGCCGCCCCAGACCGCACTGGTGAGAATGGTCTGGCCAAGGTCCGGCTGCGCGACGAGGAGCGCCCCGACGATACCGAACAGGATGATGGCAAAGAGATTGCCGGGAATTTCCGGCTGCCGCGCATGCTCGGAAAAAAGCCAGGCGCAGACGACCACGAAGGCCGGTTTCATGAATTCCGAAGGCTGGATGGAAATGCCGGCCAGCGTGATCCAGCGCCGCGCGCCTTTCACTTCCTGCCCGAAGAACAGCGCCAGCAGCATCATGCCCAGCGAGACGATGAGCAGGATGATGGCCGTGCGGCGCACCTGCCGGGGGGTCAGGAAGGAAAGCCCGATCATCAAGCCGAGACCCGGCAGCAGGAAGGCCGCATGGCGCTTGACGAAGAAGAAAGGCTCCAGATTGATGCGCTCCGCCACCGCCGGAGAGGCGGCAAAGGACAGCATGAACCCGATCCCCATCAGGAGGATGAAGGTTGCCAGGAAAAACCTGTCGATGGTCCAGAACCAGTCGGCAATCGGTCCCCGTTCCGCGCGGCTTACCATTGTTCTTACCCCCTTCAGGACGTGATCAGCATGGTGACGCCCTCAAGCGCCGCCACATGGACGACAAAGGCATCGCCCCGGACCTCGAAATTCTTGTACTGGTCGAAGCTTGCGCAGGCCGGGGAGAGCATGACCGCGCTGGCCTGCCCGTCCGCCGCCGCATCCGCCGCCGCATGGGCGACCGCCCGCTCCAGCGTGCCGGAAATCTCGTAAGGAACGGCTTCGCCCAGCGTCGCCGCAAATTCGGGCGCCGCCTCGCCGATCAGATAGGCCTTGGCGATCCGCGGAAAGAAAGGCGCAAGGCTGGCGATACCGCCCGCCTTCGGCAGGCCTCCTGCGATCCAGTAGATCCGTTCGTAGCTCGAAAGGGCGGGCGCCGCCGCATCCGCATTGGTCGCCTTGCTGTCATTGACGAAGACGGTATGGCCGATTCGGCCGATCGGCTGCATCCGATGCTTGAGACCGGGGAACGAGGCTAGGCCGGCAGAAATGTCCGCAGCCGTCAGCCCGACGGCCAGACAGGCCGCGATGGCGGCAGCGGCATTCTGGGCATTATGGCTGCCGCGCAGCGTCTGGATACCATCGAGATCCGCAATACGCTCCACGCGCCCTTGTTCGGCGCTGAGGATATGGGAGCCTTCCGCGTAGAGCCCCATCGGCAGGGGGTGACGGCGCGAGATCCGCACCACTTTGCGGCCCGATTTCTCGATCCGGTCGGCGATCACCGAGCAATAGCTGTCGTCGACGCCGACAACGGCCACATCACTGCCCGCCACCAGCCGTTCCTTGACATCGGCATAGTGCTGCATGGTGCCATGCCGGTCGAGATGATCGGGGGTAAGGTTCAGGAGGATGCCCGCCGTCGGATTGAGCGTCGGCGCCAGATCGATCTGGTAGGACGAACATTCGATCACGTAGTAGCGGCCCGCCGCCGGTGGGTCGAGCGTCAGAATGGCCGTGCCGATATTGCCGCCCAACTGCGTGTCGCGCCCGGCGGCCTTCAGGATATGGGCGATCAGGGCTGTCGTGGTCGACTTTCCGTTGGTGCCCGTAATCGCAATCAGCGGACAACCGGGCTCGATCGCCCGGCGCTCCCGCACGAAGAGCTCCACGTCGCCGATGATTTCCACGCCTGCGGCCCGCGCCAGATCCACCGTCCAGTGCGGCTTCGGATGGGTCAGCGGCACACCCGGCGACAGCACGAAGGCCGCCTGTGCGGGCCAATCGATCCCGCGCAGGTCGGCCGTGCCGATACCGGCAGCGGCAGCCTTCGCCACGCTGTCCGGATTGTCGTCCCAGGCGATCACATCCGCCCCGCCGGCAACGAGCGCACGCGCCGTCGCAAGACCGGAACCGCCGAGACCGAACAGGGCGACCTTGCGGCCGCGGAAGGTGGAAATCGGGATCATGGCCTCACCGCAGCTTCAGGGTGGAGAGGCCGATCATGCCCAGCACCACGGCGATGATCCAGAAACGCACCACCACCTGGCTTTCGGTCCAGCCGAGCTTTTCGAAATGGTGGTGAATCGGCGCCATCAGGAAGACGCGCTTGCCGGTCATCTTGAAGAAGCCGACCTGGATGATCACCGAGAGCGTTTCCATCACGAAGAGGCCGCCGATGATGACCATGACCACCTCATGCTTGGTGGCGACGGCGACGGAGCCGATCAGGCCGCCGAGCGCCAGCGAACCAGTGTCGCCCATGAAGATGGCGGCCGGCGGCGCATTGAACCACAGGAAGCCGAGGCCGGCCCCGATGACCGCGCCGAGGATGACGGACAGTTCCCCCGTTCCGGGCACGAAGTTGATCTGCAGGTAATTCGCAAAGACCGCATTGCCCGAGAGATAGGCGATCACGCCGAAACAGGCAGCCGCAATCATCACAGGCACGATGGCAAGACCGTCGAGTCCGTCGGTGAGGTTCACCGCATTGCCGGCGGCAACGACGACGAAACCGCCGAAGACCACGAAGAAGATGCCGAGATGCAGGAAGAGATCCTTGAAGAAGGGGAAGGCAACCGCCGTCGCGAATTCCGGGCCGCGCGGGCCGGAATGATAGGCCGACTGCATCATGAAATAGACGGCAATGCCGGCAATGGCGAATTCGATGCCGAGGCGCGCCTTGCCCGAAAGGCCGAGATGGCTCTGCTTGGTGACCTTCAGATAGTCGTCATAGAAACCGATGGCGCCGAAGCCGAGCGTCACGAGCAGCGTCGTCACCACGTAGACGTTGGAAAGATCGGACCACAGAAGCGCCGAAACCACGATACCCGCAAGGATCATCAGCCCGCCCATGGTCGGCGTGCCCGCCTTCTTGAAATGGGTCTGCGGCCCGTCGGCGCGGATCGGCTGGCCCTTGCCCTGGCGAATGCGAAGCGAATCGATGATGCGCGGCCCGAAGAGGAAAACCACAAGCGCGGAGGTGAAAAGCGCGCCGCCAGTCCGGAAGGTGATGTATTTGAACAGGTTGAAGGCCTGGATATAGGCCTCCAGTTGCACGAGCCAGATGAGCATTCTTGCCCTTCCCCTTAAGCGGTTTCGCCCGGCGACGATGCGGCGGGATACTGTTGAATGAGTGCATCGACGATCCGGCCGCAGCCCGTTCCCTTCGAGGATTTGACCATCAGGACGTCGCCGGGGCGGACAGAGGTCAGCACGAAGGGAATGAGATCCTCGACCTTGGGCCGGTATTCGACATCGATGGGAGCGGTCAGCGCTTCGCGAAGATAGGACATGTCCGGCCCCGCCAGCCAGGCAGCCTCGATCCCGCCTTCCTTCAGCGGTTCGGCGAGCTCGGCGTGAAGGTGCGGTGAAAACTCGCCCATTTCCAGCATGTCGCCCAGAATGGCGACGCGACGCCCCTCTCCTGACGGCGCGGTTCCGGCCAGAAGCGCGATCGCGGCCTTCATCGAGGAGGGATTGGCATTATAGCTTTCGTCGATCAGCGTGATCGTGCCGCCCGGGATCGACAGACGGTGCTGCGCACCCCTGCCCTTTTCCGGCTTCAGCGTGGCGAGAGCGGCCTTTGCGCGCTCGAAATCCGCACCGGCCAGCGCAGCAATGGCAAGGACCGCCACCGCATTTTCCGCAATATGCCGGCCGGGCGCTCCGACGGAGAGTTCGTAGGTGGCTCCGCCGGTCTGCATCCAGACGGTCGACCCGCTGGCGGAACCATCGAACTCGGCAAGGCGGTAGTCTGCCCGGGCATTGGCCCCAAAGGTGAGCAGATGAGAGACGCCCGCAACCTGCGCCGCGCGTTCCATGATCTCGAATTGCGCGCTGTCGCGATTGATCAGGGCCGTCCCGCCGGGAACAAGGCCTTCGAAGATCTCGGACTTGGCGACCGCAATGTCATCCAGGCTGGAAAAATTGCCCAGATGGGCAGCGCCGATATTGGTGATGATGGCGATATCCGGCTGCACCAGCTTCACCAGCGGCCGGATCTCGTTGAAATGGTTCATGCCGATTTCGAAAATGCCGAAATCCGTATCGGCAGGCATGCGGGCCAGCGTCAGCGGCACGCCCCAGTGATTGTTGAAGGAGGCGACGGAGGCGTGCACCTTGCCAGAGGGTGTGAGCACATGGCGGAGCATTTCCTTGGTCGTCGTCTTGCCGACCGAGCCGGTGACGGCAATCACCTTGCCCGGGATGCGCTCGCGCGCGGCCACGCCGAGACGGGCCAGCGATTCCAGCACATCGTCCACCACGATCATCGGAACCGTCAGGCGGCCGAGCGCAGGCAGCTTTGCCTCGCTCACGACGAGCAGGGCCGCGCCATTGGCCACCGCGACGGACGCAAAATTATGGCCGTCGACCCGGTCGCCCTTGATGGCGAAGAAGGCCTCGCCCTCGGCAATGGAACGGCTGTCGATGGAAATGCCCGTGATACCGGCCGGCATCTGCCCCACCGGACGGCCATTCATGGCCTTTACCATTTCATCGCAGGTCCAAAGCAGCGTCATTCTTCCAGACCCTCCAGCGCCTTGCGCAGTTCCGCATGATCGGAGAAGGGGAATGTCTCGGTGCCGATCGTCTGCCCCTCCTCGTGTCCCTTGCCGGCGACGATCAGCGTGTCGCCGGATTTCAGCATGGCGACCGCCTGGCGGATGGCCTCTGCCCGATCGCCGATTTCCCGGGCGCCCTTGGCGGCGGCCATGATTTCGGACCGGATGGTCGCGGGCACTTCGGTGCGCGGATTGTCGTCCGTCACGATGGCCACGTCGGCCAGACGGGTGGCGATCTCGCCCATCAGGGGCCGCTTGCCCTTGTCCCGGTCACCGCCGCAGCCGAAGACGACGATCACCCGACCGGTGGTGAAGGGACGAACGGAAGAAAGAACATTGGCAAGCGCATCCGGCTTGTGGGCATAATCCACATAGGCCAGCGCCCCATCCCGGGTCTTGCCGACCAGTTCGAGACGCCCCGAGGCGCCTTCCAGCTTTTCGAGGGCCTTCATGGCCACGGCAGCCGGAACGCCGGTCGACATGGCAAGCCCGGCCGAGACGAGCGCATTTGCGATCTGGAAATCGCCGGCCAGAGGAATGTGAACCTCGAAGATTTCTTCGCCCACATGCACTTCGGCCACCTGCTTGTGACGGAAATGCTCCACGCGCTTCAGCGAAATATAATCGCCGTTGCGACCGACGGTGCGCACGTCGCATCCGGCCTGCCGGGCGGCGGCAACCGCCTTTTCCGTCCAGGGGTCGTCCGCGAAAATGATCGCTGGCGCACCCTTCGGCAGAAGATCGACGAAAAGCCGCATCTTCGCCCGCATGTAATCGTCCATGTCGGGGTGATAATCCATATGGTCGCGGCCGAGATTGGTGAAAGCCCCTGCCGCAAGCCGCACGCCGTCGAGACGATATTGGTCGAGACCGTGGCTTGAGGCTTCCATGGCCGCATGGGTCACGCCCTCGTCGGCGAGTTCCGCAAGCAGCCGGTGCAGCGACACCGGATCGGGGGTGGTCAGCGAACCATAATCGTTGCGCTTCGGAGAGATGACGCCGGTCGTGCCGATCTGCGCGGCGGCGTGCCCCGCATGCGCCCAGATCTGCCGGGTGAAGGAAGCAACCGAGGTCTTTCCGGCCGTTCCGGTAACAGCCACCATGCATTCCGGCTGACGACCGAAGAAGCGTGCAGAGGCATGGGCGAGATAGAGGCGCGGATTGGCAACCTTCAGCACAGGCACCGGAGCAGACTGGTCGCCGGAGGCCACGACGGCAACAGCGCCGTTCTTGACCGCGCTTTCGATATACTTTGCACCATCCGCCTTGGAACCCGAGAGAGCGACGAACAGCATGCCGGGCTTGATGTCCCGGCTGTCGGCGCTGAGGCCCGTCACATCGATATCGCCTGCGGAACCCGTCAGCTGTGGCTGAAGTTCAGCGAAATGGTTTCCGCACAGGTCTTTCAGTTTCATCGCCATGCACTTTTCTTTTGCTTGAAGGTCCGGAAGAGAGGTCTTCCGGGCCCGAATCGATCCTCGCGATTGTCTATCGTTCAATAAGACATCAGCAAGGCATTTCCATCCGGCCCGAACTTGGGCTTGACGCCGAGAAGGGCTGCCGTACGGCTGATCACGCGGCCAACCGTCGGTGCCGCATTGGAACCGGCCGTAGCGCCCACACCCGGCTTTTCCGGTTGCGGATTATCGACGACCACCAGCACGATATATTCCGGCTTGTCGATCGGGAACGCCGAGAGGAAAGCGTTGAACCGCTGGTCGGAGCTGTAGCGCCCGTTGACGACCTTCTCGGCCGTGCCCGTCTTGCCGCCCACGTCGAAGCCGGCCACCGCGGCCTGTTTGCCCGAACCGTTGGTCACATTCATCCGGAAGAGGGTCTTCATGTCCTCGACAGTCGTGGGCTTGACCACCTGCTCGGCAAGCTGGTCCGCCTGTTCTTCGGTCCGGGGCAGGAAGGTCGGCGGAATGAGCTTGCCGCCGTTCATCAGCGCCGCGGCGGCAACCGCCGTCTGCAGCGGCGTCGTGGAGACGCCGTGGCCGAAGGAAATCGTGATCGAGTTGATCTTCTTCCACACCTTCGGCTGGGTCGGGGTCGCCACTTCCGGCAGCTCCGTCTGCATACGCGACAGAAGCCCCATGCGGGTCAGGAAGTGTTTGTGAGCATCGATCCCCACCAGATCCGCCATGCGGGCGGTGCCGACGTTCGATGAGTAGATGAAGATTTCCGGCACGCTCAGAATACGATGCTTGGCGTGGAAATCGTGAATGGTGAAGCCACCGATGGTAATGGAGTTACGGGCGTCGAAGCTGTCGGTCAGCTTGACCTTGCCGCTATCCAGCGCCATGGCGGTCGTGAAGGTCTTGAAGGTCGAGCCCATCTCATAGGTGCCCGCCGACATGCGGTTCATGTTGTCTTTCTCGAGGGCCTGCACCGGATTGTTCGGGTCGTAATCCGGGATCGACGCCATGGCGAGGACTTCGCCCGTATGGATGTTGAGGACCACACCACCGGCGGCCAGCGCCTTGTAGCGCTCCTTCGCCGACACCAGCTCCTCACGCAGGATGTTCTGGACGCGCAGATCGAGCGACAGCTTGACGGGCTCCAGCGGCGCATTGCTCGTCATCCCGACGGCTGCGAGATCGGCCAGTCCCTGTCCGTCGATATATTTTTCCATGCCCGCAATACCGCGGTTGTCGATGTTCACATGGCCGATGATATGCGAAGCCGTCGGACCGCCCGGATAGAAGCGGCGCTTTTCCGGGCGGAAGCCGATGCCGGGAATGCCGAGCGCCAGGATCTGGTTCTGCTGCTTCGGGGTCAGCTGGCGGCGAAGCCACTGGAAGTGCGACTTGGAGGACAGTTTCTTGTAGGTCCCCTTCACGTCGAGATCGGGCAGGACGGAATTGAGGAGCTCCACAGCCTCATCCACGTCGACGATCTTGTGGGGTTCGGCATAGAGCGAAACGGTCCGGACATCGGTGGCCAGCACTTCGCCGTTCCGGTCGAGAATGTCGGGACGCGAGGCCATCAGCCGGTCCGCCGGCGGAATGGCCGAGACCTCTTCCGGCGAGGTCACGCCGAATTGCACCAGCCGTCCGCCGATGATGCCATAGGCAACGAAAAACGCGCCCATCATGATGACCAGACGGCTGCGCGTTTGCTTCTGCTTCTTCTTGCGGGCACCCTCGAAGGCTTCGGGAGCGCGGCTGCCTCCGGCAGAGAAATGCGCCTTGCTCTTGACCACCATGATACGGGAGAGAAAAGACATTACTGTTCCACCGATCCGGTTGACATATCGTCGGTTTCATATTCGGCGCCGGAGTTTGCCGGAGCCTGTTCATGCGAAGCGGGCTGTTGGCCGCCGGAGATGATGGCGGCCACGTCATCCTGCGCCGGCACCCCCTTGGCGGATGCGACCGGAACGCCCGTGGCCGACGCGCCGCCCTTGGTCTTGCCATCCTTGCCCTTCTTCTTGTCTTCCGGCGGAGGCGGAACATCCGCCTTGAGCATGGGAAGCTCGTTGGGTCGGGCGAGCTGGGTGGAGGCGGTCGGAACCAGGGCGAGGTCGGTGCTGTAGGCATCGATCAGCTTCTGCAGGCGGTTTGGCTGGGAAAGCAGCGCCCAGTCGGCCTTGAGCAGATCGATCGTATCCTTTTCCAGGCGAATTTCCGCTTCGATCTTGCGCACTTCCTCGAGCTTCAGCTCTGCCCGGTGCTTGATCGAATAGGTCACGGTGGCGGCGCCGGTCATGACCACGACGAGGATGATGTCAAAGGTTCTGAGCATGATCAGCCTCCGAGCTTTTCAAGCGTCGCAAGCGACGGCAGGTCGAAGAGGGAGAGATCGGCCTTGCCGGCCGGAGCCTCGGTGCGGATTCCCGCCCGAAGCTTCGCGGAGCGCGCCCGGGGATTGAGGTCGGCTTCCGCCTCGCTCGCCACGACAAGACCCTTGCCCACGGGGGTGAAGATCGCCGGTCGATCCTCCACCATGGGCATGTGCCGCGAACCGGCAGCCTTGCCGGAGCGGTCGGCGAAGAATTTCTTGACCATACGGTCTTCGAGCGAGTGGAACGTGACGACGACGAGCCGTCCGCCCGGCTTCAGGGCCTGCTCCGCCGCGAGCAGCGCCCGGCCCAGTTCACCAAGCTCGTCATTCACGAAGATGCGCAGCGCCTGGAACACCCGCGTGGCCGGGTGGATCTTGTCCTTCGCCTTGCGGGGCGTGGTCAGTTCGATGAGATTGGCCAGATCGCGCGTGGTGGTGAAAAGCTCCCGCTCACGCCGCTTCTCGATGGCGCGGGCGATGCGCCCGGCCTGCTTTTCCTCGCCCAGGAACCCGAAGATGCGGATGAGATCGGACACCTTTGCCCGGTTCACCACATCCGCCGCCGAAACGCCCGCGCCCGACATGCGCATGTCGAGCGGGCCGTTCTTCTGAAAGGAAAAGCCCCGATCGGCTTCGTCGATCTGCATCGAGGAGACGCCGATATCCAGCACCACGCCGTCGAGTCCCCCATCGGGCGCGTGCTCGGCCAGGCGGGAGAATTCGGAATGGATGAGATCGAGATGGCCGGCGCTTGCCGCCAGGAGCCCCTGCCCGCCGGCAATTGCCGTCGGGTCGCGATCCAGCGCGACAACCCGTGCACCCGCCCGCAGGATGGCGGACGTATAGCCGCCCGCCCCGAAGGTGCCGTCCAGGATGACCTTGCCCTCCGCCGGTTCCAGTGCCTGAAGCACTTCCGCCAGCATGACGGGGATGTGGCGCGCAGCCTCCTCCCCGGGCCGGGATTGCTCCCCGTCCGCTTTTGACGCCATCGCGTAACCTCGTGTTAGTTGGCTGGCGCGCTCCGCCGCTGGTGCGCCAGCCGGGCCGCCGACTGGGCATCCTGAAATGCCTGCGGCTGCCATAACTGAAAATAGTCCGCTCGACCGACGAAGGTCACGTCCGTCGTGATCCCGGTGAAGGAGCGGATGAAATCCGTCACCATCAGCCGACCTTCCGTATCGAGCTTCATGAAGACGCCCCCGCCGTGAACCAGCAGCGACATCTGATGCGCTTCCTGCGAGAAACCGTCGAGCCCGCCCAACTGGCGCTCGATCCGCTCCATCAGTTCGGGACCCCCGATGCTGATCGCCGGAAACACGAAATCCTGAAAACCGTACAGCTCCTGTATCTGCCGCTCCTGAAGAACGGACCGGAACGGCGCTGGCACGGACACGCGCCCCTTCGCATCGATCCGGTTGGTTGCATGGGACAGGAAGCGGTTCATGACGCTCAACAGCCGTTTCCCCTGGCGGAACGGCGCTTACGCATCCCTTCCGCACCACCACATTCAAGACGCACGCCACCCGTCCGCTGGCCGCATGGCCTGCGGCTGTTCCGTTCCGGAACCGCAACCGCTTGGACGATGGATGGGCATGTTTCAGCCCTTGGCGTGTGTGCATTTGGGATACCATGGGACCACATGGGCGTCAATGGGAGCGAGCCGTGGATGGACCCCGGACGCATCGTATATTCATAAGCCGTTAAGATTAACGAAAGGTTAGGAAATCAGTGTTTTAGAGCACCGGCCCGCTCTTTTTCCGCGCTTTCGAAAGCGCGGGAAGACAAAGTTTTTATGATTGAAAAACAGACCGTTAGGCTGAAAAGCGGAAAAATGTGTTTGGCGGTTTCGAACGCTGTCTTGGGGAAAGTACCAGTCGGCCTGTAAGCCGGGTTCTGTATGGCCCCGCTTGCGCGGAACGTGGCAGCCATTCATCTGGGACCCTGCTTGCGCAAGGCCTCTCGCAACCCACCCGGATGACGACCCCGGAAAAAGGGCTGGGCCGCTTGCGCGACCGCGTGTCATCCCTATTCGGTCTTGCTCCCGGTGGGGTTTGCCATGCCGTTCCTGTTGCCAGGCCCGCGGTGGGCTCTTACCCCACCTTTTCACCCTTGCCCCGCCACCTTTTCCCTCCGTCGGAGAGAAAGGGAGGCGGGGCGGTCTGTTTTCTGTGGCACTTTCCCTGAGGTCGCCCTCGCCGGACGTTATCCGGCACCGTTTTTCCGTGGAGCCCGGACTTTCCTCACCCCATCGCCTTTCGGCATTGATGAAGCGCGGCTGCCCGGCCGACTGGTGAGGCGTCCTTAGCGGGGATCGCGGCCTTTGGCCAGCCCCAAATGCGCCTCAGCTCTCGGCCATCAGCACGTTCACCTTGCCGCAATAGCGCTTGGAAACCGGGTTCATCCGCTTCGCTCCGTGGCCGGCATTGTATTTTAGGATGGTGTTGCAGGTCTCTCCACCGCCGAGTTGCTGGGCCATGGCGAGATATTTCATGCCGTAGCGGATGTTGGTTTCGGGATCGTACAATCCCTTCACCGAGCCGCGGTAGCCCATCATGCGGGCGGTCGCAGGCTTGATCTGCATGAGGCCCACCTCCCCCGCCGATCCACGGGTCTTGGGGTTGTAGTTGCTTTCGATGCGAACGACCGCATGGGCAAGGTCCTCATCCACGCCGTTCAGGGCTGCGTAGCGGTCGATGATGGCTTCGAAGGGCTTGGTGTCCGCCTGACGGGCGGCGGGCACGGAAGCCTTGCCGGCCCGGGCGGGGGGAGCGATGGAGCCTGTCTCGATCCTGTCGAGCGCTCCGGCAGAAGCCTGGGAAAAGGCGGACAAAAGAAGGGCGATGCTTGCCGCGGCAGCGAGTGACCGTCTGATCATGTAAGCAATAGATCTCCATTGAGGTGGACGCAGGGGACCGCCGGTTGGCGCCTGTCGTTCCTGCCGTAAGCCGCGCTGGGACAGCTGCGGGTTCGGTCCACCGTCGTTGAGCTTTGGACGTCGTGGTCAGCCTGGAGGCAACCGGTCGAGGCGTCCGATGACGGCTGGAGTTAAAGCAGCCCAATGGGGAGAGAATAGGGAAAGACCGTGGCAGACGGCATTTTGCAACCCGAACGACCTTCAGCGCACCCCGTGCGGGCCTTGGCCCTCAGCTGTAGCGCGGCAGGGCGGACAGCAGGCGGTGCAGCGTATCGATGGTGGAGGAATCCGCCACGCCATCCACCCGCTCTTGCCGGAAATGGCGCTGGAACGCCTCGATGTCGCCCGCCATGGCATCGGAGAATTCGCCCGTGATTTCCGTGCGATAGCCATAAAGCGACAACATGGTCTGGAGGGCTTCCACGGGCGGGCCGCAATCCCCTCTCTGGAAGAAGCGGCCGCCGGCAATCTCCGCGGGCTCTACCCAGTGACCGATCCCGGCCCGGAACAGCCTGTCCCACGGAAACCGCTCCCCCGGATCGACCTTGCGGACGGGCGCAACATCCGAATGGGCAAGCACCCTTTCCGGTTGAATCGCCCAGCGATCGACACAATCCTGACAGAGTTCGATGACCGCATCGATCTGCCGGTCGGCAAAGGGCGGCAAACCTCCGGGATGGCCGGGATTGGCAATTTCAATGCCGATGGAGCGGGAATTGATATCGGTCTCGCCTGCCCAGAAACTCTTGCCTGCGTGCCAGGCGCGGCGTCCTTCGGGGACGAGCTGCACCACCGCGCCGTTCTCCCGCACCACGTAATGGGCGGATACCTCGCTTTCGGGCCGGCACAGCCAGTCGATCGCGCCATCCTCCGTCGGCATGCCGGTATAGTGCAGGATGATCATGTCGGGTCCCGCCTCGCCGTTGCCGACGCGCGGACCGTGATTGGGCGACGGATGGACCGAAGCGCCTTTGAAGTCGGGAGGAAAGCGGCTCATGCGGCGCGGCGTTCCCGCTCGATGGCGCGGTAGGCGGCGTTCAGTTGCGCCATGCGGTCATTCGCGATGGCATGGAACTCTGCCGGCACGCCCCGCGCGATCAGCCGGTCCGGATGATGTTCGGACACAAGCCCGCGATAATGGCGGCGGATCGTGGCGAAATCGTCCGAGGGCGAAACGCCGAGCACATGATAGGGGTCCCTGCCCTCCACATAGACATGCCGTGCCGTGATGCGTGCAAAATGCGCTTCGCCGATGCCGAAGATCTCCGCAACCCGGGTCAGGAAGGCATATTCGGACTCATGGATGAGCCCGTCCGCCTTGGCGATGTGAAACAGGCCGTCGATGACGTCTTCGAGCACCGGGCAATTGGAGGCGCAGGTTGCGCAAAGACCGGCCAGACGCTCGGCATAGGCTTCGAAGCCGGCCACGTCCTGTCGGGCCAGATTGTAGAGCCGCGCCACATTCTTCTCTTCTTCCGGGGGAAATTCGAAGATCCGGCGAAACGCGGCCACTTCCGCTTCCGAGACGATGCCATCGGCCTTCGCCATCTTGGCGGAGAGCGCGATGATGGCAACCGAGAAGGCCACCTTGCGCCGGGTTTCCGGATCGCCTTCGAACACGGTCCGGATCGCCTCGACCACGGCGCCCAGGGCATTGGTGGCCGTATCGGCGACCGCACCCAGCAATTTTTCCCAGAAAGTCATCGGTTGATCCGTTTGCACCGCTCAGATGTTCAAGCTTGACCGATTTTTCGCCCGGTTGGCAAGCCCTACGGCCCGTTTCGGTGAATGCGGTCTTTCCCTTTCTCTTACCAGAGGGCGCTGGGGGTGCGCCATCCTGTTTTGCTGAAGGTCGGTTCAACGCGCCTTTCGCGCGCCCGTGACGGCGGTGCGACATTATCCACACGCGGATGACCGCTTTCGAACCCTCAAACCGATTATATCGCGACGCCTTCTTGCATGACGCGGAAGACCGGCCGAAAAGGCGTTCCGGAACGAGAAACGCCCTTTACAGAAATGAGAGGGTGGCGCATCCATCTGGCAGAATTTTGATGTAGGCGCCCGCGGTCGGGACGCCTGAAGGAGGACGAATGGCCAAACAGAAAGTCGCAATGCTGACCGCAGGGGGCCTTGCGCCCTGCCTTTCTTCCGCGGTCGGCGGACTGATCGAGCGCTACACGGATATTGCCCCCGATATCGAACTCGTGGCCTACCGCTCGGGCTACCAGGGCCTGCTCCTCGGCGACCGGATCGAAATTGGCAAGGACATGCGCGAAAAGGCCCATCTCCTGCATCGCTATGGCGGTTCGCCGATCGGCAACAGCCGCGTGAAGCTGACCAATGCAGCAGACTGCGCCAAGCGCGGCCTCGTCAAGGAAGGCGTCAACCCGCTGAAGGCCGCCGCCGAACAGCTGGCCGCCGACGGCATCACGATCCTCCACACCATCGGTGGCGACGACACCAACACCACTGCGGCCGATCTTGCGGCCTATCTCGGCGCCAATGGTTACGACCTGACCGTGGTCGGCCTGCCGAAGACCGTCGACAATGATGTGGTGCCGATCCGTCAGTCGCTGGGCGCATGGACGGCTGCGGAAGTGGGCGCGGGCTTCTTCGACCATGTCAGCAACGAGCAGAGCGCCGCCCCGCGCACCCTCGTCGTGCACGAAGTCATGGGCCGCCATTGCGGCTGGCTGACGGCGGCGACCGCCAAGGCCTATGTGGACCGCACCCGCCACAATGAATATGTGGAAGGCCTGATGATGAACACGCAGATGAAGAACATCGACGGCATCTATCTGCCCGAAATGGCCTTCAGCCTGCAGGAAGAGGCCGAGCGCCTCAAGAAGATCATGGACACGGCCGGTTTCGTCACCGTTTTCGTATCGGAAGGCGCCTGCCTGGATGCCATCGTCTCGGAGCGCGAAGCGGCGGGCGAAAGCGTCAAGCGCGACGCCTTCGGTCACGTCAAGATCGACACGATCAATGTGGGCAACTGGTTCTCGAAGCAATTCGCCGCGCTTATCGGCGCAGAACGTGCTATGGTGCAGAAATCCGGTTACTATGCCCGTTCGGCACCGGCCAATGGCGACGATCTGCGGCTGATCCAGAGCATGGTCGACCTGGCGGTCGAAAGCGCGCTGAACAAGGTTTCCGGCGTAACCGGCCATGACGAGGCGCAGAACGGCAAGCTTCGCACGATCGAGTTTCCGCGGATCAAGGGCGGCAAGCATTTCGATCTGTCGACGCCCTGGTTCGGCGCGCTGATGAACCATATCGGCCAGGGATACAAGGCCGGCTGACAACGGGACTGGGAGGCCCGCCTCCCGCCCAGGGACAGGGAACGGAAAGGAGAAAGACTGACATGACCGCAGCGACCGCCGTAATGCTTTCCCTTTTCGCTCTTCTGGTTCTGGCCTGGCCCGGCGAACGGGCCCGGCAACTGACCGCCTTCGGCCGGGGTGACCTTGTCTCTGCCACGGCTGCGATCGCGGGATGGATCCTCTCGAGCCTGGCCATAGCCGCCCTGCCCCTGCTCACGGCCTTCGGCCTGCTCAATCTGTCGCCGGGCATGGTCATACTCTGGCGCTGGGCCGGTCTGGCCGTGCTCTTCTGGCTGGCGACCGCCGGCGCATTGTCGCCCTCCATCGCCTATCGTCCATTGGCCGCCAACGACAACTTCCCCGTAAAGGGCGCATTCCGGGTCATTCGCGAAACGGCCCTGCGCAGTTTCGACGGAAAGGTCGCCCTGCTTGTCGCAGCGGTCCTTCCCCAGTTCATCGACAGCGACGGCGGCCCCCTGCCGCAGCTCCTCATCGCCGGCGCCATTTTTGCCGGCATAACCCTCGTGTCCGCCGCGTTCTTCGCGCTTCTGCCGGCCCGTGCCCATGCCTTTCTGAACCTCATTCCCGAACGGCGAAAAGCCCTGAAAAGCAGCATGGGATCGCTGCACCAGCACGGCCAGACCCGCATCAGCTACCGGCGCAAAGCCGCCTGAACGGGCTTCCAGCTTGCGGCAAGATCACAAATCGGTTAACACGGTGCATCTTTTGAAACGGACGATTGCGATCTGTTAAGAATTGCAACGCCCCCATTCGAGGACGATAACTGCATGGCATCGACCCGATTTGCCGGCCCGAAAGGCACTCTCCTTCTCGCGGCCGCGCTGTCAGCCACATTGAGCGGCTGCACCAGCGTCGAGTATAACAAGCTCGCCGATGGCAAGAACCGCAAGGTGGTTCCCATGCCGCAGCAGGCGTCCGAAACCGCTTATGCAGGCATGGCTCCGGCAGGCGGCCCCACGGTTGAGGCCGCGGCACTTGCGACCGGCATTCCCTTGCCGACCCCCAATCCGAACAATCCGCAAATGGCAATGATGATGCAGCCTGCACCGGGTCAGCCGACGGCTGCCCTGCCGGGCCAGCCGCTTCCCGTTGCCGGCCAGCCCGGCGCGACTGCGGTCGCCATGGCCGATACCAGCGGTAACCCGCTGGCCCAGGCCGTGACGACCCCGGGTATGGAGCTCGCCTATGCCACGCCGACGGTCGTCGCCGTGCCGCAGCCCCGCCCCGATATCATCGCCGCTGCCAACTCGATTCCGACGGCCGGCGGACCGGATGCGCCGGACGGCATGAGTGCTGCCGACAAGGATCTGCAGGTCATGCAGGAACGGATGGCGAGCGCAGAACCGGCAACGGCCATGCCGAACCCGCTGCTGACCGCTGTCGCCATCCCCTCACCGCGTCCTGATGTGAAGCCCATGGGCCTGGAAGCCTATGCGAACACGCCGGAGATGATGGCCAAGGATGCCTTCGACACCAGCGCGCCGAAGAAGATGACCGAAGAACCCGGTCTGGCGCCGAGCGGCAAGCTTCAGGGCCTTATCAAGAAATATGCGCAGCTCTACCAGGTTCCCGAAGCGCTGGTACATCGGGTCGTGCGCCGCGAGAGCATGTATAACCCGAACGCCTACAGCCGTGGCAATTACGGCCTGATGCAGATCCGTTACAACACGGCGAAGTCGCTCGGCTACACCGGCTCTCCTTCCGGCCTTTTCGATGCGGAAACCAACCTGAAATATGCGGTGAAATATCTGCGCGGCGCTTTCATGGTTGCGGACAACAACCACGACAATGCGGTGCGCCTCTATGCGCGCGGCTACTATTACGATGCCAAGCGCAAGGGCCTTCTGGCACAGGTCCAGTAAGACCTCGCGACGAGCGCCGGAACGAATGACGGGCCCTTTCGGGCCCGTTTTCTTTGTGCATGGCCGGAGCCGTCAATGCAGGGCATCGACCACCGCCTTGACCAGTGGCTGCGGCACCCAGCCGAGTTTGCTCGGGGTCAGTCCCATGCGCACCACCACGAGCTTTTCCGAAGGGATGATGGCGACGGTTTGGCCGTCATGGCCCTGCATCCAGATCGTATCCCCCGGCAGCCCATAGGCGGCGCTCGGCTTGTCGTCGGGCCCGGCCAGCCATGTCTGCGCCCCGGTATAAAGCCCGGCTGAGGCCTTCGAGGGCGTGCGAACGGCTTTCATGAAGTCCTCCGAAAGCAGTCGCTCCCCTTCCCACACGCCGTCCTGAAGATAGAACTGTCCGAAACGTGCCCAGTCCCGCGCGGTGGCGTAGAGATAGGAACCACCCACAAGCGTCCCGGCCACATCGGTTTCCAGGACGGCGCTGGTCATGCCCAGCGGAGCGAAAAGCGCCTTCTGCGGATAAGCCGTCGCCTCACCGAAATCCCCGATGCGGTTCATCCAGATGCGGGCAATGAGAACGCTCGTCCCCGTCGAATACCGGAACACCGTTCCGGGTTTTGCCTCCATGGGCTGGCCCGCGGCAAAACCGGCCATATCCGGTTCCAGGTAGAGCATGCGCGTGACGTCGCTCACGTCGCCATAATCCTCGTTGAAGCGCAGACCGCTTTCCATGCCCATCAGATCGCCGAGGCGGATCGTCTTCCGGTCGTCGCCCGACCACTCCGGCAGGAGGTTCGTGTCATCGAACGAAAGGCGCCCTTCGGTCATCAGACGGCCCGCAATGGCGGCATTGACCGACTTGGTCATCGACCAGCCGAGAAGCGGGGTCTCCTTGGAAAAGCCCTCTGCATAAAATTCGCCGACGAGCTTGCCGTCCTTGATCACCACGACGGAACGGGCCCCCGGTCCGAGCAGGGTCGTATCGCCAAGGATCGGCGCGAGCTCGTTGCGGGCGACATCGGCCGGGATCGGACCATTGCCGTCCGGCCATGGCAAGTCGGTGGGCTTCGGCAAGGGCTGCGGCCCGGGCGAGAGCCCGGATAGCGCCGACATATCGTATCCGCGCGGCAGGTTCGTGCAGCCGAGGCCATCCCGGTAGGCCGCCTTTGCCTCGGCGAAGAAACCGAAAATATGCGTCGTGACCGTCTGCTTCTCGTCATCCACGGTGGCGCTGACGAATTTCAGCAACGGATGCCCGGGCGCCTGCACATCAAGGCTGAGCACCGCCTGCGGATCGCGATGGGCGATGAAGCGGTTCGAGCAGATGATCTTCGCACTGTAACTGTCGCCGACGAGCAAAAGCTCGGGCGGCGAGACGGCGAGCCATATGCCAAGACCACCGAGCACCACGAGAACGGTAAGGAAAAGCCACCGAAAGAACCTGAAAAACATGAAAATCTCCCGCGAGCCATTCGGCTCGCAGGAAATCAAGCAGGATTTGCCCTTTCAGGAAAGGCTTGATGGCCTGAAATCCACGATTTCACGCAGAGGCCGCCGCTTCCCCGGATCCTGCGGCTCCGGAATTCCAGCCTGAGCAGAAGGCGGCAACCTGATCGGCGGGGATGGGCTTCGAGATCAGGAACCCCTGCGCCTCGGCCAGTCCGAGCCCCCGAATGAATTCGAGCTGCCCTTCGGTCTCGATCCCTTCGATCGTCGTCGAGACACGGAATGTCTCGCCGAGCTTGCGGATCAGCTCCACCAGCTCCCGGTCGCGACTGTCGGCCAGCATGGCATGGGCGAAGGAACGATCGATCTTCAACTGGTCGAGCGGAAAATTCTTGAGATTATTGATCGAGGAGAAACCGGTGCCGAAATCGTCGAGGGCGATGCGGATGCCGTGAGACCGCAGTTGCGCGAGGTTTTCCGCCAGTGACTCGATGTCGATGGTGAAGAGGCTTTCGGTAATCTCGATCGTCAGGCGCCCCGGCGAAAGGCCGGCTTCCTGCAGACAGGACAGGACATAGGGCACGAAGGTGCGGTCCTTGAACTGGTCGCCCGCCACATTCACGGCCACCCCCGTCGGGGAAGGCCATTTGGCGGCTTCTAGACACGCTTCCCGCATCACCCAGCGACCAAGCGGAACGATCAGTCCGGTGCGCTCGGCCAGCGGAACGAAGCTCTGCGGCGCAATCACGCCTTTCTCCGGATGGTTCCACCGCACCAGCGCCTCGAAGGAGCGGACAGCGCCCGATTCCACACCGACGATCGGCTGATATTCCAGGCAGAATTCCCCGTCCTTCAGCGCCCGGCTGAGATCCCTCTCCAGCTCGGCCCGCAAGGCGGTCTGGCGCGCCAGTGTTTCCGTGTAGAAGACATGGGCAGACCCTGCGGTATCCTTCGCCTTGTAAAGGGCAAGATCCGCCCGCTTGAGCCCCGCGGCCACATCCGCATCGTGATCCGTAAGATAGGTCACGCCGATGCTGACACCGGTCGCCACGCGCCCCTTGGCGAGATCGTGCGGTTCCTCCGTCACGCTTTCCACCCGGCGGCACAGGGCCTCCAGGTTGCCCTTGCAGACCGGATCCTCGATCAACAGGACGAATTCGTCCCCACCCAGCCGGTAGAGGCGGTCAAGCGGCCCCAGAATACCGGCGAGACGGTCCGCCAGGTTCTGCAAAAGCTCGTCCCCGGCATCGTGACCGAGCGTATCGTTGACGAACTTGAAGCGGTCGAGATCCAGCAGAAGCAGGGCCTGCCGTGTCGGCGCCGAGGATGCGAGGATATCGGCAACGTCCGCCTTGAGCGCATGACGGTTCATGAGGCCGGTGAGCATGTCGTGGCGCGCATCGTGCAAGAGGGTCGCTTCGCGCTCGGCCATGGTCGCGAGGGCTTCGTGAAGCCGTTCCCGCGTGCGGCCGAAAGCAAAACCGAGAAAGGCCGCCCCGCTTGCGACCGCTGCCAGAACCAGTCCCGGTTCGGGAAGGCAGCTGACAGCCGGAACGGCGGAAAAAATGCCGCTTCCGTAAGTCAGAATAGGTACCGTCATGGCCAGTGCCGAACAGCCCATGGCATACAGGGTGGGCCTGCCCGGCAGAAACGCTTTTAACGTCATGTTAAATGCTCCTGCTGTGAAGGCCAGAGAAGCGCAATTTTATTAAACTTGTCTTAGGTGCCGTGGAAACGGGGCTGTGGAAACCGGCCGAAGGATTGCTGCAGCCCGCTTCGCTGGAGCCGCTGCGGAGAGCTTTCAAACTCAGGTTTTCCGGCTGCCTTGCTGATTTTCAAGGCTTTTTCTTCGGCTCGTCTCGATAACGCTTGTGAAATAACGCAATATTTACGATGATGTGATGAAAGTCAGGTCAGTATTCTCCGCGACCCTTGTTCAGGACGACCGCGGATGTGTTTCACGAGTCTTCGACGGGATGGACATGCGACGCCTGCTGCCCGGCTTATTGCCACTCTTTCTCGCGCTCGGCGGTTGCACGTCGGCTTCTTACGATTTTGTCCAGACGGCATCCATTTCTCCCAAGTTCAAGGATACGGACCCCCAGGATTTTGGCGATTTTCACCCCAACCAGCACAGTGTGCACGGCATCGACGTGTCCAAGTGGCAGGGCGAGATCGACTGGTGGAAGGTGAAGCAGTCCGGCGTCTCCTTCGCCTTCATCAAGGCAACCGAAGGCAAGGACAGTGCGGACCCCAAGTTTCAGGAATACTGGCGCCAGGCGGATGCGGTCGGCATTCCGCATGCGCCCTATCACTTCTATTACTTCTGTTCGACGGCAGACCAGCAGGCCGACTGGTTCATCGCCAATGTGCCGCGCTCTGCCATGGACCTTCCGCCGGTTCTCGACGTGGAATGGAATGGGGAGTCGAAAACCTGCCGCACACGGCCCGATCCGGAAACGGTTCGCGCCGAAATGCAGCGTTTCATGGATCGGCTGGAAATCCACTACGGCAAGCGCCCGATCATCTATACGTCGGTCGACTTCCACCGCGACAATCTGGTCGGGCATTTCCGCCGCTATCACTTCTGGCTGCGCTCGGTAGCCGCCCATCCCAGCAAGACCTATGAAGCCCGCCGCTACGCCTTCTGGCAATATACCTCCACGGGCGTTGTCCCGGGCATCAAGGGGTCGACGGATATCAATGCCTTTGCCGGGACGCCAAAGGCCTGGCAGGCCTGGCTGGCCCAGCTGAAGCAGCAATAAGGGCACACCCCTGCCGCGCCTTTTGCGTGCGGCAGCCCATTTGCGGGTGGAATATCTTTCTTCCGTCAAAATGTTCTGGAAAAGCTCCCGGCGAGCGCGATATTGCTGTCGCACCCAGACAATTGGATTGAAGGAACCCATGATGAATGTCGCCCCGTCCCGCCACAAAATGCTTGCTTCGGGCCTTGCCGTTCTCGGCATGATTGCAATCGCCGCCTCACCGGCTGCGGCTCAGGAATGCGGGGGCGATTTCAAGACCTTCCTCGATGGCGTCGCCTCGCAGGCCAAGGCGGCGGGGTCTTCGGACGCCGCCATCGCCAAGGTCCTCGGCAATGCCCGGATCGACCAGAAGGTGCTGTCCATGGATCGCGCACAGGGCGTGTTCAAGCAGACCTTCCTGGAATTCTCCAAACGCACCGTCAGCCAGGCCCGTCTGGACATCGGCCGGCAGAAGATGAAGCAGTATGCCGATGTCTTCGCGCGTGCAGTGCAGGAATTCGGTGTCGCACCCGGCGTGATCACCGCCTTTTGGGCGATGGAAACCGATTTCGGCGCCGTGCAGGGCAATTTCAACACCCGCAACGCACTCGTGACGCTCGCCCATGATTGCCGCCGGCCGGAACTGTTCCGGCCCGAGCTGATGGCGCTGATCAAGATGACCGAGCACAGCGATCTCGACCCCGACACCAATACCGGCGCCTGGGCTGGCGAAATCGGTCAGGTGCAGATGCTGCCGAAGGATATCATCGCCTATGGCGTCGATGGCGACGGAGACGGCCATGTGCGCCTCAAGGAAAGCGCGCCGGACGTGATCCTGACGGCCGCCAAATTCATTCAGAGCCTGGGCTTCAAGCGCGGCGAGCCCTGGATCCAGGAAGTGAGCGTCCCGGAAAATCTCCCCTGGGAGAAATCCGGCCTCGGTGGCACCATGACCGCAGCCGAATGGTTTGCGCTCGGCGTTACCCCGCGCGATGGCAAGACGGACTTCGGCAATCTCAACGCCGCGCTCGTCCTGCCGCAGGGCCGCAAGGGCCCGGCTTTCCTCACCTACCCCAACTTCGGCATTTACCTGAAGTGGAACCAGTCTTTCATCTACACCACGTCTGCCGCCTATTTCGCGACGCGACTGATGGGGGCGGAACCCTACCAGAAGGGCAACCCCGAGCCCGGCCTCAACAATGACGAGATGAAGCAGCTTCAGGAAAAGCTCCAGGCCAAGGGTTACGACGTCGGCAAGATCGACGGCATCCTCGGCTCCGGCACCCGCGTCGCCATCCAGAAGGAACAGGTTCGCCTGGGGATGCCCGCCGATGGCTGGGCAACACGCACCCTGCTCGACGCTCTCTGAGAAAACTGCAGGATTAGGTAAAGCTGACGCCTCCGGACCTCCGGGGGCGTTTTTTTATGCCCGGCCATGGCCGGAAGACCTTGCACCCGGCCTTCCCTTGGTTGCTTATCGCCGGAGGGCCGTCTTCCGCGAGAGGGATTGTCCTTGCGGACAAGTTTCGGGTGGCGGATCGCGGACCCCGGGGCTATGAGCCGCGCTTTCCGGAAACAGGGGAGAATGGGATCATGACCGACAGCCACAAGAGCCAGCAGACGCTTACACCCCTGGCCTGGGCCCTGCTTCTGCTGCTGGGGTTGATCTGGGGCGGCTCGTTCTTTTTTGCCCGGGTGGCGGTCCAGCACGTCCCGCCCTTTACGCTGGTCTTTCTGCGCCTGTCGCTCGCAGCGCTCGCGCTCCATCTCTATATCGCCGGCCGCATGAACATCTACGCCGCGCTCAGAGACAACTGGAAACCCTTCCTTCTTCTCGGCCTGATGAACAATGCGCTTCCCCACTCCCTGCTCTTCATCGGCCAGATCCATCTGTCCGCAGGCCTTGCCTCGATCCTCAATGCCACGACACCGATCTGGACGGTTTTGATCGCCAATGTCATGACCTCCGATGAACGGCTGACCGGACAGAAAATTGCCGGCTGCGTCACGGGTCTGGCCGGTACGGCGGTGCTTCTGGGACCGGCGGCCCTTGCCAAGACCGACATTCCTTTCTGGGCGCTGCTCTTCCCGATCGGCGCATCGATTTCCTACGGCTTTGCTGCAGTTTTCGGCCGCCGCTTCCGTCATTTGCCATCGCCCGTCACCGCCACCGGCCAGCTGACGGCCTCCTCGCTGATCGTTCTGCCCGTGTCGCTGCTCGTCGATCATCCGCTGTCACTGCCCATGCCACCGGCAACGACGATCGGCGCCATCCTCGGCCTTGCGCTGCTGTGCACCGCCTTCGGCTACATCCTCTTCTTCCGCATCATCGCACTCGCCGGGGCAACCAATGTGGCCCTCGTCACCCTGCTGGTCCCGCCCAGTGCGATTCTTCTGGGCGCGGTCTTCCTTGGCGAGCGTCTTGGCGCAAATGCGATAGTGGGCATGGCACTGATTGCGGGCGGGCTCATCGTTATCGACGGGCGCTGGCGGCAAATTTTCTTCGGTCGATCAGGCGCTTCCGCCTGATCGCTGCGGTAATATCCATTAACAATTCGTGAGTGTGCACCAAACCGGCAAGGTCGCAATCAGGGCAGATTAAGGCGCCATATTGCACCGCAAAATCCGCATGTCCGACACGCAAATTTTTCCTGACGTTTTTTCAATCGGTTGCAAAAGGTCCAAAGGGTTTTTGCCCGCTTGTCTTCGCAGCGCACCATTGAAAGTGCTTTGCGACGGACACATTTCGGTCATATCCTTTAACGGTCAACAGCCAGGGAGGCCACTATGGGACTCACCAATTCTCTCAATGCGCTTCTGGTCGGTGCTGCGTTTGTCTTCGTTGCCGCAATGCTGTTCATCTAGGAGAGCCGCGCATACGGGATGTGTTTATGGAATGAAAACGACATGCCCTTGATTGAAACGCGCGGATAAAGACAGGTCATCGGCCTCTACCCCATGGGGCCGTACAGTTTGCACGAGAAGGGGCGCCGGAGAGAATCCGGCGCCCCTTTCTTATGCGTGACCACTCCTCAGGCCGCGCAAAGATGCAGGGGAAGGATGCGGCGGAAGCCGAGGCGCTCCAGCGTGCCGTTGACCAGCGCGGCCCGGTTCATGGTGTAGAGGTGGAACTCATGAATGCCCCGGCGGGCCAGCTCGGCGATCTGCTGCGCGGCGATATCGCAGGCAATGGCCTCGCGCGCTGCGGCATTGTCCTCGGTCCCCTCGAAGCGGGCTTCCAGCCAGGTCGGAATGCTGGCCCCGCAGAGCCCCGCAAAGCGCTTCAGCTGGGTGATGTTCTGCACGATCATGATGCCGGGCACGACCGGGATCTCGACACCCCTTGCCCGCACGCGATCGAGATAGCGGCAGAACTGGTCATTGTCGAAGAAGAACTGGGTGAGCGCCCGGTTGGCGCCATTGGCGGCCTTCAGCGCCAGCATGTCGATATCGGCATCCTGGTCGCGGCTTTCGGGATGTTTTTCCGGATAGGCGGACACCGAAACGTCGAAATCCGGGTCGATGGCCTTGAGGCCCGCGACGAGATCGGCTGCATTCTCATAGCCACCGGGATGCGGCCTGTAGGCAGAGCCGACACCCGAGGGCGGATCGCCGCGCAGCGCCACGAAGCGGCGGCATCCGGCGGCGCGGAAACGCTCCACAACGGCATTCACCTCCTCGCGGGTGGCGCTGACGCAGGTAAGATGGCTCGCCGTCCGCAGCGGCGTTTCCTCGATGAGGCGCGAAACGGTGGCGTGGGTGGGCGCCTGGGTGGTGCCCCCGGCCCCGTAGGTCACCGAGACGAAATCCGGATTCCAGCTGGCAAGCTCGGAAATGGTCGTCCAGAGCTGGTCTTCCGCATCGGGCGATTTGGGAGGGAAGAATTCGAAGGAGAAGCGAAGGCGGCCACGGGTGGCTGGGTCGAGAGTGACTTTGGTCATGTCATCGGCTCCTGGCAAGGCTGTCAGAACTGTGCCCTTCCCGCCCGTGGGACGGAATGGATCGCGTGTCGCGGGCCAGCCACAGCGTCACCGTCAACGCCTGGCTGTCCTTCCTGTCGGATTTGAGATCCACCGCGGCTTCGACCGAGAGACCACAGCGGGCCAGCCAGTCGTCCATGGTGTGATGGGCAAAGCCCAGACGCACATGCGCATGGTCGTCGCGCAGATATTCGAGCCCGTGCGGCGCCAGATCGACGATGGCGAGGCGGCCGCCGGGCTTGAGCATTCGCGCCGCTTCGGCAATGGCAAGTTCCGGCTGGTCGAGGAAGTGCAGCACCTGATGGATGATCACCAGATCGAATTCCTGACCTTCGAGCGGCAGGTTGAAGATGTCGCCCAGCCGCACCGTAGCGTGATGCACGCCGGCGCGATCCAGATTGGCCCGGGCAACCGCCAGCATGTCGCGGCTGGCATCCACGCCCGTGGCGCGGCGATACTGATGCTGGAAGAGCTCGAGAATGCGGCCCGTGCCGGTGCCGAGATCGAGCAATGCCTCGATCTTCTCCGTGCCGACCAGCGTCTTCAGCTCGGCCTCCACCTGCGCATCGGAAACGTGCAGACGACGCAGTTCGTCCCAGGCGGCGGCATTGCGGCTGAAATAGGCCTGTGCCCGCTCTGCCCGGGCCTGCTTGACGGCAGCAAGCCGCTCGCCGTCACGGAGCAACACCGGATCGTTCTCGGAGGCCGCCCTCAGGAGCTGCCGCACGAGCGCGGCCGTCTTGCCCTCCTGCTTCAGGCGGAAGAAGGCCCAGGCGCCTTCCTGATAGCGGTCGATCAGCGAGACTTCGCCGAGCAGCTTCAGATGGCGCGAAATGCGGGGCTGCGACTGGCCGAGAATTTCCGTAAGGTCGGTCACGGTCAGGTCACCGGCAGCCAGCAGCGCCAGAAGCCGCAAACGGGTTGGCTCGCCTGCGGCTTTCAGGATATCTACCAGATCATCGAGACCAAATTTTACCGGATCGACCATTTCGCTGCACCCAATCAAGATATAAAGATATCTTTATGTGATTTTTGAAACGGGCGCAAGCAGAAAATCGGATGTCGCCTTTGGCTCGTTGCGCCACGGCTGACGGAAAGCGCGAACAACCGTCATTGGGGTCGTCCTTCGAACGCGTCCCTTCATCCAGAATCACATCGACAAAAAGCCCGCCGAACCATTTGATTCAGCGGGCTTTTCCGTATCGATGCGAAAGGAGATCAGCGGGTCAGGCGCTTGTAGGTCACCCGCTTCGGATTGACCGCATCGGCGCCGAGGCGGCGGATCTTGTCCTTTTCATAGTCCTCGAAGTTGCCTTCGAACCATTCCACATGGCTGTCGCCTTCGAAGGCGAGCATGTGGGTGGCCAGACGGTCGAGGAACATACGGTCGTGCGAGATGATGACGGCGCAGCCGGCGAAGTTTTCCAGCGCATCTTCCAGCGCTGCCAGCGTTTCCGTATCGAGGTCGTTGGTCGGTTCGTCGAGCAGGAGGACGTTGCCGCCGGACTTCAGCATCTTGGCAAGGTGCACGCGGTTGCGCTGACCGCCGGACAGCGTGCCGACCTTCTGCTGCTGGTCGCCACCCTTGAAGTTGAAGGCGCCGCAATAGGCGCGCGAGTTCACTTCGTGCTTGCCGAGCTTCAGCACGTCGTTGCCGCCGGAAATTTCTTCCCAGACCGTCTTGTTGCCTTCCAGCGTATCGCGGCTCTGGTCGACATAGGAAAGATGCACGGTTTCACCGATGGTGACCGTCCCGCTGTCGGGCTGTTCCTGGCCGGTGATCAGGCGGAACAGCGTCGACTTGCCCGCACCGTTCGGACCGATCACACCCACGATGCCGCCGGGCGGCAGCTTGAAGGTGAGGTTTTCGAAGAGCACGCGGTCGCCATAGGACTTGGAAATATTGTCCGCCTCGATGACCACCTGGCCAAGACGCTCGCCGACCGGAATGACGATCTGCGCGTCGCCGGGACGGCGGTCGGCAGCGGCCTGCACCAGCTCGTCATAGGCGCGGATACGGGCCTTGGACTTGGCCTGGCGGGCCTTCGGGCTCGAAGCCATCCATTCCTGCTCGCGGGACAGCGCCTTCTGGCGGGCGGCCTCTTCGCGGCCTTCCTGCTCCATGCGCTTGGACTTGGACTGCAGATAGGCCGAGTAGTTGCCCTCGTAGGGAATGCCACGGCCACGGTCGAGCTCGAGGATCCAGCCCGTGACATTGTCGAGGAAGTAGCGGTCGTGGGTGATCATCAGCACGGAACCGGGATATTCGCGCAGGTGCTTTTCCAGCCAGGCGATGGTTTCGGCGTCGAGATGGTTGGTCGGTTCGTCGAGCAGCAGGAGATCAGGCTGGGCAAGCAGCAGCTTGCAGAGCGCCACGCGGCGCTTTTCACCGCCCGAGAGATTGTCGACGCTGGCATCGCCCGGCGGGCAGCGCAGGGCGTCCATGGCCATTTCCACCTGGCTTTCCAGATCCCAGAGATTCTGGCTGTCGATGATGTCCTGGAGCTTCGCGCCCTCTTCCGCCGTCTCGTCGGAATAGTTCATCATCAGTTCGTTATAGCGGTCCAGAATGGCGCGCTTGGAGGCAACGCCTTCCATGACGTTCTCGAGCACGGTCTTCGAGGCGTCGAGCTGCGGCTCCTGCGGCAGGTAGCCCAGCGTCGCGCCTTCGGCCAGCCAGGCTTCACCGGTGAATTCCTTGTCGAGGCCGGCCATGATGCGCAGCACGGTGGACTTACCCGCGCCGTTCGGGCCGAGAATGCCGATCTTGGCATCGGGGTAGAAGGAGAGATGGATGTTCTCCAGCACCTTCTTGTTGCCATAGGCCTTGTTGAGGCCGGACATGTGATAGATGAATTGACGTGCCATGGGCTTAAACTGCTCCGCGCGCATGTAAGGGAAAAAGCGTTGGGCGCTATGTAGGCGAAATGCGCTTCCGGGGCAATGGCGCGGGCCCGGTGCTCACAGGGCTTTTGGCATCGAAAAGGGCAGCCTTCGGCCCGAATCGAGGATTGCAGTTCGCCCGAGAATCCGTTTCCCTGTGCATCCTGCCATTCCGGAGCCCCGAATGTTTGCCGAGACCCGTTTCCTGAACAGCCCCACCGGCGCGCGCCTGGCCTATCATCACGAGCCGGCCGGCGGCACCGCGCGCGGTGTGATCCTGATCTGCCACGGGCTCGCCGAGCATTCCAGGCGCTATCGCCGCTTTGCCGATGCCCTCGCGGCGGCCGGCTACCACGTTTATGCGCATGACCATCGTGGCCATGGCGAGACGACCGCGCCAGACGCGCCGCTCGGCCGCTTCGCCTTGCGTGACGGGGTGACAGCCGTGATCGAGGACGTGATGGCCATGCGGGCGCTGGCCGAGGAGCGCCATGGCGGGCTTCCGGTCATTCTTTTCGGCCACTCCATGGGCGGGCTCATCAGCCTCAACACTGCCGTGACCCATCCGGAAAGCTTCGCGGGTGTGGCCGTCTGGAACAGCAACTTCGACGTGGGTCTCGCGGGCCGGGCAGCGCAGGCCATCCTTGCGGTGGAACGCATGATCCTTGGCTCCGATGTGCCGAGCGCCATGCTGCCGAAACTGACCTTCCAGGCCTGGGGCAAGGCCATTCCGCGCTATCGCACCCTCTTCGACTGGCTGAGCCATATTCCGTCCGAAGTGGATGCCTATATCGCCGATCCGCTTTGCGGCTTCGATGCCAGCGTGTCTCTCTGGCAAGATATATTTGAACTGTCCTACCGGGCGCCGGCAAGGGAATGGATCTCGCGGCTTCCGGCCACAATGCCCTTCCATCTGGTGGGCGGAGGGCAAGATCCGGCCACCGCGAACGCAAAAGCAATCAATTGGCTGGCCGCAAGTCTGAAAAAAGCCGGTTTTTCAAGAGTAACAAAGGAGATATATCAGGACGCGCGTCACGAGACCCTGAACGATCTCGGCGCACAGGTTGCCATCAGGGGTTTCGTCGCCTGGTGTGGAAAGGTTACGGCCTGAGGCGCTTTTTCCTCCCGGCCCAGCAGGATGGGTAAAGCCATGGACGATGCGGTGAGAACGAAGCCCGGAGAGACTGCGCCGCCCTTTCTGAAACGCGCCGACAATGTCGGTCTCGGCATGGCGCTGATGACCGCCTCGGTCTTCCTGGCGCCGATGATCGACGTGTTCTCCAAGCTGGCGGCCACGACCTTGCCGACGGCGGAGGTGTCCGCGCTGCGCTTCCTGTTCCAGACCCTGCTCATCCTGCCGCTCGTCCTCCTGCGCGGTACAGTCCGCAGCATCGGATGGCGCCAGACCCGCCTGCACATGATCCGCGGCGCGATTCTCGCCATCAGCATGATTTCCTTCGTGACCGCACTGCGGGCCATGGCGCTGGCGGATGCCATCGCGATCTTCTTCGTCGAACCGATCATTCTCACCATCCTCGGAGGGCTGTTCCTCAAGGAAAAGATCGGCTGGAGGCGCTATGCCGCCTGCGCGGTCGGCTTTTCGGGCGCCTTGCTGATCATCCGGCCGAGCTTCGAGCACCTCGGCTGGGTGGCCTTGCTGCCTGTCGTCTGCGCCTTCGGCGTCGCCATCTTCGCCCTGATGACCCGCGTTCTCGCCCACCGCGAAGACCCCTGGAACATGCAGTTGCAGACCGCCTTCTGGGGCGGGATCGTCTGCCTTGTCGTTCTCTTTTTCGGCGAAGGAACCGGCTCGGCACTCTTCGACCCGGTATGGCCGGATGCAAAAGGATTGGCCCAGACCTTCTGCGTCGGCCTTGCCGCGACGATCTCGGGCATGTTCGCCGTCTACGCCTATCGGGATGCTCCCGCCTCGACGCTGGCGCCCCTGCAATATTTCGAGATCATATCCGCCACCGTCCTCGGCTGGGCGATCTTCGGCGATTTTCCCGACATGCTCACCTGGGCCGGCATTGCGATCATCATCGCTTCGGGCCTCTACATCCTCTGGCGGGAACGGCGCGCCGCACGGCTGATCGCACTTGCCGAACCGCTGCCCAATCCTTGAGGAACGGCTTGAATCGATGGTTGAATTCCATGCGGAAAAGAACGAGTAATAGACGATAAGTGTCTCTAATTGTTGACATTTGTCAGATGTACCGGACACCCCGACAGGGGCGTTGAAGGAAAAGAAGAAGGATGGCCGAGGGCCACCATGCAAAGGGAGTGAGGGGGAAAATGGCAAAGCGTACGGGTGGTCAACTGGTCGTGGAGGCGCTGAAGGCCAATGGCGTGAGGCGAATTGCCTGCGTGCCGGGCGAAAGCTATCTGGCGGTTCTGGATGCGCTGCATGACACGGATATCGACGTGCTGGTCTGCCGGCAGGAAGGCGGCGCGGCGATGATGGCCGATGCCTGGGGACGGCTGACCGGTGAGCCCGGTATCTGCATGGTCACCCGCGGTCCGGGTGCCACCAATGCCTCCGCCGGCCTGCACATCGCGCGGCAGGATGCGATCCCGATGATTCTCTTCATCGGCCAGGTCCAGCGCGATGCGCGCGAACGCGAAGCTTTCCAGGAAGTGGAATATCGCCGCGCTTTCACGGAATTTGCCAAATGGGTGGGCGAGATCGATGATGCCGCCCGCATCCCGGAATACGTCACCCGCGCCTTTGCCGTCGCGACCTCCGGCAGGCCCGGCCCCGTGGTGCTGACCCTGCCGGAAGACATGCTGGTGGATGAGGTCGAGGCCCCGGAAGCCCTGCCTGCTGTTCCTGTCGAAAGCCACCCGGGACCGGCCCAGATCGAGAAGCTGCGCGGCCTGCTGTCCACGGCCAAACGCCCCATGGTCATCCTCGGGGGCACCCGGTGGGACGCCGCATCGGTAAAAGCCTTCGAGGATTTCGCGGCGCGCTGGAAGCTTCCCGTCGCCTGCTCCTTCCGCCGACAGATGCTGTTCGACCACCTGCATCCATCCTATGCGGGCGATAGCGGCATCGGCATCAATCCGGCACTCGGCAAGGAAGTCGCGGATGCGGATCTCCTGATCCTTCTCGGCGGCCGCTATTCGGAAATGCCGTCCTCCAGCTATACGCTGATGGATATTCCCTATCCGAAGCAGACGCTCGTGCATGTCTATCCCGATCCGTCGGAGCTCGGCCGGGTCTATCGTCCGGACCTGCCGATCGTCGCTGCGCCCCGGGATTTCGTCGCTGCCCTCTCCGGTCTTTCGCCGGACGGCGAACCGGCCTGGGCGACCCGCACGGAAATCATGCACAGGGCCTATCTCGCCTGGTCCACCCCGCCGAAGAGCGGCCCCGGACCGGTGCAGATGGGCCCGATCATGGAATGGATCGAAGCGAACACGGCACAGGACACAATCTTCACCAACGGCGCCGGCAACTACGCCACCTGGGTGCATCGATTCCACCGCTTCCGCGCCTATGCCACGCAGGCAGCCCCCTGCTCCGGCTCGATGGGCTACGGCCTGCCGGCCGCAGTCGCCGCCAAGCAGCTCCATCCCGAGCGGGACGTGATCTGCTTCGCCGGCGATGGCTGCTTCATGATGCATGGCCAGGAATTTGCGACCGCCGTGCGCTATAAACTGCCGATCATCACGGTCTTGGTGAACAACGGCATCTACGGCACGATCCGCATGCATCAGGAGCGGGAATATCCCGGGCGCGTCAGCGGCACCGGCCTCACCAATCCCGATTTCGCCGCCTATGCCCGCGCCTTCGGTGGCCACGGAGAAACCGTGGAACGGACCGAAGACTTCGCCGCCGCCTTCGAGCGCGCCCGTGCCAGCGGCAAGCCGGCAATCATCGAGGTGAAACTCGATCCGGAAGCCATCACGCCGACCCGCACGCTGTCGCAGATCCGCGACCGCGCATAAGCGGAAACTGTGAAGGGACAAAAGAAGAAGGCCGGGGTCCGCCCCGGCCTTTATCCTTACTTGCCTTCTTCGAAGGTCATGGCATGACCGTTGATGCAGTAGCGCAAACCGGTCGGCGGCGGACCGTCGGGAAAGACGTGGCCCAGATGCCCGCCGCACGTCCCGCAGCGAATTTCCGTGCGCACCATGCCATGCGAAATGTCCCGGTGCTCGGTCACCGCATCGGGCCTGACGGGCTCGAAATAGCTCGGCCAGCCGCAGCCCGCATCGAATTTGGTGTCTGAGCGAAAGAGCGCCTCGCCGCAGCCGGCGCAGCTGTAAAGGCCGGTCTGGAACTGGTTCCAGTAAGGCCCGGTAAAGGCCCGCTCCGTGCCATGCTCGCGCAACACCCGGTACTGCTCGGGCGAAAGCTTTTCGCGCCACTCGGCTTCGGTCTGCGGCAGGGTCTTGGCATCCATGAGGGCTTCCTTTGCGGCTGTTCTGACAAGCGGAAACATAGGGTGCCCACCCGCATCCGGCAATGCGTCGCGCCGGTCAACAATCCTTGAGGTTGGCGTCAGAGCGTGACGTGCCGGGGAATGAAGCGTGCCTCGAAGGCCTGCCGCTCGAGTTCCTCGCGGAAATCCGGATGCGCGATGGAAATCAGGGCCTTCGCCCTTTCCGCCACGGTCTTCCCCTTGAGGTTCACCATGCCATACTCGGTCACCACATACATCATGTCTGTCCGGGGCACGGTCACGACATTGCCCTTGGTAAGATCGAGCACGATGCGGCTCTTGCGCTCCCCCTTCTTGTCATAGGTGGAGGAGAGGCAGATGAAGCTCTTGCCGCCGGACGAGGCATAACCGCCGCGCACGAATTGCAGCTGGCCGCCGGTGCCGGAAATATGCCGGTGCCCGTCCGTCTCGGAAGCGGCCTGCCCCTGCAAATCGATCTGCGTCGTGTTGTTGATCGCCACCACGCGGTCATTGCGCATGATATTGTGCGGCAGGTTGGTCTGCTCGACCGGACAGCACCAGAAATCCGGATTGCGATGAATGGCGTCGTAAAGCTTTTGCGTCCCGAGCGCGAAGGAATAGGCGATCTTCTTCGGGTGCAGCGACTTGCGGATTCCGTTGATCAGCCCCGCCTCGTAAAGCGACAGCAGCCCGTCGGTCATCATTTCCGTATGCACGCCGAGATCTTTCGCGCCGGATTCGCGCAGCGCCGCGGCCACCGCATTCGGCATGCCGCCAATCCCGATCTGAAGGCAGGAGCCGTCCTCGATCTGCCCGGCGATCAGGCGCCCGACGGCCCGGTCCGCCTCGGTCGGCTCCAGCATCGGCAGTTCCGGCGCCGGGCGGTTGTCACCCTGGATGATGTAATCGACCTCGCGCACGTGAATGCCATTCGTCTCCCCCAGCGCATAGGGGTTGCCGTCCGTCACCTCCACGATCACACAGCGCGCCCGTTCGATGATCGCCCGGTGCCAGAGATTGGCAGCGGAGAAATTGAAATAGCCGTTCTCGTCCATCCGGCAGGTCTTGAACACCACGATGTCGACCGGATCGATGAAGCGACGGTAATAGTCGGGGATCTCGCCCAGATTGACCGGCAGGTAGTGGGCGATGCCCGCATCGTGCTTCTTGCGGTCGTAACCGGAAAAATGGATCGAAAACCAGTGGAAATGCCGTCCCTCGGGATCGGCCTCCAGCACCGCACGCGGCCGCATGGACAGGCAGGAGCGGATCTTCACGTCGTGCAGCTCATCCTTGCGGGCCGCCAGCGCCGCATCGAACACATCGGGCTGCACAAGCGTTGTCCCATAGTCGATCCACATGCCAGGCTTGACGAGACGGGCCGCCTCTTCCGCGGAAATCTCACGCGCCTTTTCAGCCGCCGGTCTGAATGCCATCCGCGATCCCCCCAAATGTCAAAACGCGTCCTCCACGCCCTTGTATTCAAGTTTAGGCAGAGACTTTGTCGGGTGGCAAGAGCAGGACCCCGCCGCCGACATCATCCATCAGTCGAATAGTCCCGGCACGCGATCGCGGCGCCGTTCCTTCCACTGATCGACAGGCTCTATTCCAGCACAAGTTCCAGGCAGGCCAGATCGAGCCAGCGATCGAACTTCTGTCCCACTTGCCGGAAGGTGCCCACATGGCGGAAGCCGAGGCGGGTGTGGAGCGCGATCGATCCTTCATTGCCGGCTTCGATGCAGCCGATCAGCACATGCACCCCGTTCTTCCGGGCTTCGGCGACCAGCCGTTCCAGCAGCAGGCGGCCGATCCCCTGCCCGCGACAGGTCTTCGCGACATAAATGGAGTGCTCGCGCGTGTGGCGATAGCCGTCATGCGGTCGCCAGTCCCCATAGGACGCATAGCCCACCGTTTCGCCGTCGAGTTCGGCGACGAGCACGGGAAAACCCCGCCCCTGCCGGTCGGTCATCCAGGCGCGACGGTTGTCGAGATCGACGAGAATCTCGTTCCAGATCGCCGTCGTATGGCGCACGGCGTCATTATAGATGTCGAGGATGGCGGGCAGATCGGCCTCGCCGGCTTCGCGGATCAGGACGGTCTTCGCCATCGGGAATTCCTTTTGTGAGACGTGGAGCATCGGCGGCAGAAAGACAGATTCTGGGCGGATTAGAAAGTCCCGAGGCACACAGGAAGCTTTCATGCCACTCTGCCATGCTGCGATCACAATTGGCGCCGATGGCATGCGCCAGCAGACCGCTTTTTCCGGACCCCATCGATGCGTCTCTCAGCCCTTTCCGCGTTCCTCGCGCTTTTTCCTCTCACGGCGATGGCTGGACAGGGACCGGCATCGACTGTTTTTCCACCTGCGCCCAAGCCTGCTGGCATCGCTTCGCCTTCCCCGGCGATCGCCCCGAAACCGAAGACGGTAAAACCCAGGGCAGCGACAACAGTCAAAGGACTGGTGGAACCGCATCTGGCCCTCGCCCCTCTGAAAGATGCACCGGTTCGCGTGGCCCTGACCTTCGATGCCTGCAGCGGCAAGACGGATTCCCGCATTCTCGATACGCTGGTTGAAAATCGCATCCCGGCCACGATCTTTGCCACCGCCCGCTGGCTGAAGCGCAATCCGCAGACCGTCTCCGTGCTCAAGGCTCATCCGGACCTTTTCGAAGTGGAAAATCATGGAGCGATGCACGTCCCGGCCGTGGACAAGCCAGGCGCCGTCTATGGCATCCAGGCGGCAGGCTCCGCCGAAGCCGTCACCGCCGAGGTGAAGGGCGGTGCGGACGCTCTCGCCGAAGCGGGATTTTCGCCCATTCGCTGGTTTCGCGGCGCCACGGCTCGCTATACGCCCTCCGCCATGGAGGAAATCGGCACGCTGGGCTACCGGGTCGCGGGCTTTTCGTTGAACGGCGATGACGGCGCGACCGTCTCGGCGGCAACGGCCGAAAAGCGGCTTGCCAATGCGAAGGACGGTGCAGTGGTGATCGCTCACATCAACCAGCCGGACCGGGCTGCAGGCGCAGGTATTGCCAAGGGCATTATGGTCCTGAAGGCTCGTGGAGTGACCTTCGTCCGGTTATCGGATGCCGCCGAGGAGGCCGGTGCCAGGACCGGCCATTGAGGGTAGCCTCAGGCCTGTGGTTCAGGCGGTCAACACCACGTCCATACCCCAGGGATCGACGAAGCGGGTTTCGCCGCCGTTCCGTTGCGTGGCGATTTCCAGCCGTTCCAGGCTCGACTTGACCTTTTCAAGCGCCGCCGCATCATTGAAATGCAGGCTGTAGCGGGCAAGGCCGGACTGGTCGGCCTGACGGGCGCCCGTGCCCCGGCTCTGCCAGATATTGGCCGCCACATGGTGGTGATAGCCGCCTGTCGCATAAAAGCTCGCGCCCGGATAGTCGCACATCTTTTGGAGGCCGAGCACATCCATGAAGAACGCGTCAGCAGCCGGCAGATTGCCCACCTTCAGATGCAGATGGCCGATGGCAACGCGCGCATCCATGCCGCCGAACCGTTCCTTCGGGGTTTCGTCGTAAAGCGCCTGCAGATCGAAAGGCAGCGTATCCATGGCCACCTTGCCATCCGGGGCATAGGACCAGCGCCCATGCGGACGGTCGGCATAGATCTCGATGCCGTTTCCTTCCGGATCGGAGAGATAGATGGCCTCGCTGACGAGGTGATCGGCGGCCCCATCCAGACGGATGCCTGAATGGGCGGCGTGAACCAGCCAGCGTCCGAGCGCCTGCCGGTCCGGCATAAGAAAGGCGGTGTGGAACAGGCCGGAGGCGCGCTCCGGCTGCGGACGGATATCCTTGCCCGACACGAGGGACAGGAAGGGCTTTCCGCCCGTGCCCAGAACCGCCCCATGGGCATCGCTCTCAAGCACTTCGAGCCCGATTGCCTCCTGGTAAAAGCGCCGGACGAGCGCCAGATCCCGAACGGCAAGCCGGGTTTCCCCCACATGGGCAGGACGGTCGAAGGCAAAGTCAGATGTGGCGCTCATGGTGGTCATGTGTCGAATACTCCAGATGAGGCTCCCAATCTGGCCCCTGTTCGCCGTTTAATAAAGAGCAACAAATTCAGAAAGACCGTTCGCTTTAGTTGAACGATCCGCCAAGGAGGGCGCCGTGGTCTTGATCCTGATCAATGCACGGGACGGGTCGAGGCGCGAGACTTCTTTCAACGGGGAATGGAACCGGAAGGCGGGACGCCCCATTGAAGGGAGAACGGACATGTATCGCAAGATCATCGTACCCGTGGATATCGCCCAGGTCGAGCGGGGCGAAACCATCCTCCGCCGGGCGGAAAAGATCGCCGAGGCGGATGGAGACATCATCCTGCTCAACGTGGTCGAGGACCTGCCCTCCTATCTCGCCATCGATGTTCCGGCAGGGCTGATCGAAGGGGCGCTCAAGGAAGCGCGCCAGGCATTGACGGCCCTGAAGCTGCGCTGCGGCAGCCGTGCGCGGATCGAAATCCGCACCGGCCACGCGGCCCGGGAAATCCTGGCGGCAGCGGAAGAGCATGGAGCGGATCTGATATTGGTGGCGTCGCACCATCCGGATCTGTCGAACTATCTTTTCGGATCCACCGCCGACCGCGTGGTGCGCCATGCCGGTTGCTCGGTGCTGGTGGACCGGGTGAACTGAACGGACGGAAGACCGGGCCCGAGGAGGTCCCCTCTGTCGAGAAAGAAAGGACTTGAGTCATCATGGATATTGCGCATTTCGAAAAGCGTCTGGTCGACCGCAAGCGCGAACTGAACGAACGCCTCGGACGCATCGAAAACGATCTGGAACAACCGGTCGATCGCGATCTGGAAGAGCAGGCGGTCGAGCGCGAAAACGACGAGGTCCTCGAGGAAATGGGGGGTGTCGGCCAGAAAGAGCTGGTGGCCATCGATGCAGCGCTGGCCCGCATCAAGGCGGGAACCTACGGCACATGCCCCAAATGCGGTGGACCGATTTCACAGGCCCGGCTTGAGGCTGTTCCGGAAGCGGCCCTCTGCGAGGAATGCATCGCGGGCTGACAAAAATCTCTCCCTCTCCTCTCCGGCTGGCTCCCTCGCCAGCCGTTTTTTTTGCCGAAGAACGGAGCGCTGGCGCTCAGGCCTCCCGAGCCGGCTGGGCCGCTAGCTTGTTGCGGGCGCGGTCACCCGGCATCGGACGGCCGCCGGAATGCTCCCGCAGTTCGGCCCGGAACTCGTCCCGCCGTTCGTGAATGCTGGCGATCACAAGGCCCATGGGCACGCCGAGCTCCACGAGGCTGGCTTCCGAGAGATGGAGACTGGCCTCGATGGTTTCGGGAACGGCATCCGTCACGCCCATCTTGTAGAGATGGCGCGCATGCGTGGCATCGGTGGCACGGGCAATGACCGGAATGTCCGCCCGCATGCCGCGGGCAAGCTCGGTGATCCGGTCCACGGCGGAGCGAGAACCCGTGGTGACGATCACGGCCGTGGCCGTATCCATGCCGCAGGCATGCAGGAACACCGGATTGGTCGCATCGCCGAAATAGACGGCCTGGCCGTCGCGACGGTCGCGCGCGACCTCCGCCGCATTGCCGTCCACCGCGATGAAGGGAATGTTGTGACGCTTGAGCATGCCCGTCACCACCTTGCCGACCCGGCCATGACCCACCACGATGGCGTGCCCCTGCATGCTGGGCGGCGGCTCGGGCGGTTCGCCGGCTGCCTGCTTCTGGGACAGCCGGATGCTCAGCCGATGGCCGAGCGATGCGAGGAGCGGCAAGGCGACCATGGTCAGGGCGACCGAGGTCAGCGCCACCTTGGAAAGGGCAGGATCGATCAGCCCTGCCGCAGTGGCGGAGCCGATCCCGACAAAGGCGAATTCGCCGCTCGGCGCCAGCAGCAGGGCGGACTCCACCCGGGCGGCTGCGGAAATGCCGAAAAGCCGGCCAAGCCCGATCACCACCACCGACTTGGCGATGATGATGCCCGCCACCGCAGTCGCCAGCAGCAGGGGCGCTTCCACCACACTCGTCAAATCGATGCTCATGCCGACCGTGAAGAAGAACATGCCGAGCAGCAGACCCTTGAAGGGCTCGATCAGGGCCTCGACCGCCTTTCGATATTCGGTCTCCGCCAGCAGCAGCCCGCCGACGAAGGCGCCGAGCGCCATGGACATTCCGAACAGAGCGGCGACGAAGCCGGAGCCAACCACCACGAAAAGCACCGTCGCCAGAAAGACATCGGCCGACTTCAGCTGGGCGACGAGACGGAAGAGCGGTCGCATGAAGACCCGGCCCGCCACCGTGATCACCACCAGCGCCGCCGCAGCCTGACCCAGCGCCTTGCCGATACTGGCGGACAGTCCGCCGCTGCCGCTCGCCAGAAGCCCGATGAGAAGCAGGATGGGAATGACCGCAATGTCCTGGGCGAGCAGAACGGAAAAACCGGTGCGCCCGGTCGCCGTGGTCATCTTGCCCTTCTCGGAAAGAAGTTCGATCACGATCGCGGTCGAGGAAAGGGCCAGGCACGCGCCGAGAATGATGGACGGCGTTGCGGGAATTCCGCCGAGATACATCAGACCGGCAAGCAGCCCGAGTGAAAGCAGGATTTGCAGCGAACCGAAGCCGAACACCAGCCGACGCATGGTCATCAGGCGCGAGAAGGAAAGCTCCAGCCCGATGAGGAAGAGCAGGAACACAATCCCGAGTTCGGCAATCCCTTCCACCCGGTGGACGTCCACCACCACGAACCAGGACAGGAAGGGCATCTCCTTGAGAAAACCGCCCAATGCATGCGGTCCGAGCAGGGCGCCGAGGCCGATGAAACCGAGGATGGGATTGATGCCGAGACGCCGGACCAGGGGAACCACCACACCCGCGACAGCGAGTACCACCATCGCATCGCTATAGCTCGAGAGATCACTTGCGACCGCCATGCACATCCTTTCCTTGCGATGCACCGAAGCCACGTGCATCTGTTCAACTGTGGGAAACCATCCTATCGAGTGGAATCGTGTCGAAAGCAGGATAAACGGGCAATTGCCCGTTGAAAAAGAAAAAATCCGTGATTTCACCGGCGTTTGACAAACAAAATTGAAAAAAGGCAATATTTCGCCGTTGATCTGCCGGCTTCGCGCCGTACTTGCAACCTTGCATTATGAAAAATTTTATAAATACCGGATACGACTTCTTGACCACACAAAATTGTCGTGAGGAGACAGGCAGGCGCGAATCCGGCAGTGGCAGACGAGCAGAAACCACGTCAGGGTGGATAGGATGTCGGATATAGTTATACTTCGCGCAGCGCTCGACGCTCTGAACGGTGCGGATCATCAGGCCAGCGGCCTCCGCCCCGCGTCGCAGACGGCCGGCCTGGACGGCGCGCCGATGAAATCCGACGCTGCCACCACGGCAGCTTCACGGTCAATGACCGCATCGCCTGTGCAACGGCCCTTCACCCGTTCCGATCTGGTGCCGGAAATGCTGGCAGACGCAGCTGCGCCGCTTGGCATGCTCATCGATCAGGATGTCTATTTCGACGATGAGCTGGACAGCGAAAGCGTCCGCCTGCTCGCGCTCAAGGCGCAGCAGCAGCTTTCGATCCAGGCGCTTGCCATCGCCAATGTCCGCGCCCTGTCGATCATCCACCTGTTTCGCGACGACGAGCCGGCGATCCGCCTGATGTAGAAAAGGGCGCCGCAGCGCCCCCTCCCCTGATCATTTCATCCATTCGGACTTGATCACCTCGATCATCTGGTCCAGTGCGGTGCCCCAGCCTTCCTCGAAGCCCATCGCTGCATGCTTGTCCCGGTCCTCCACATTCTTGTGCAGGGCGCGGGCCCGGTATTTCGTCCCGCCTTCCGTCTCGCGGAACTCGAGGACCGCCGTCAGAAATCCGCCGTCCCGGGGACGGAAACCGGCAGAAAGCGCATCGGTCCAGGAGAGCCGCTCGAAGGGCACCACTTCCAGATAGCAGCCTTCATTGCGGTAATCCTCGCCATTCGGTCCCTGCATGCGACTGTAGAAGCGACCGCCCGGCTGCAGATCGATTTCGCATTCCGTCGCCTTCCAGGGGCGGGGGCAGAACCACTTCATCAAATGCTCCGGCTCGGTCCAGGCGCGCCACATCAGCTGGCGCGGCACGGGAACGAAACGCTCGAATTCAAGATCCAGCTGGCCTGTCTCAGTGCTCGTCATTCTCGCTCATCTCCCTTTTGGCAGCGCGATCACATAGCTGTCGAGCTGGTCGAGCCGCGTTTCCCATTGGCGGATCTGGCGGTTCAGCCAATCCTCCGTGGCTTTCAAGGCATCCGGTTCCAACCGGCAAAGACGGATGCGGCCCCGCTTCTGCGTCCGGATCAGACCGCTATCCTCCAGGACCTGCACATGTTTGAGAAGTGTCGGCTTGGCCATGGCGAAGGGCGCCGTCACATCCGAAAACGAAGCTTCTCCCTGAGAAAGTCGCGCCAGAATGGCTCTCCGGGTCGGATCGGAGAGGGCATGGAAGCGACGATCGAGGTCTGCTGAACAGGTAGCCATATAGCTAACCCATCATCCGCAGGCAGTCCCGTCAATCAAAACTTAGCCAGACGGCTAACTGAATTTTCGGGTGTATTAGGCGCCCGCCCATGGACGACTAGTGCAAAGGCGGGCCTCGACAGCACGCTGCGCTCCCGCGATATTGCGCATTTTCAGCGCCGAATATGGCGAGCGAGAGTTCTGGGCGGCATGATCGACAGCGTGGCGAGTGAGCATTCGGAAACGCCAAAGGGGGAACGGGCCGATCCCCGGATCTTTGCCGAACGGATCGCCCATCTCAGGCGTCAGATGCCGCTCGTTCTGGGCGCCAACATGCTTGTGGTTCCCTTTGTGGCTTACGTGCTGGCCGGATCCCTGACATGGCAGGGCGCCGTGGCCTGGGGTGTGGCCATCGAACTATTGACGATAGCCCGCTGGATTGCGGTGCGCCGCCTGCAGGCGTCGCAACATGCGCCCTCATGGCGCGTGCGGCGGGAAGCGGCTGGCTTCGTGATCGGATCGGCAGCGTCCGGCCTCTTGTGGGGCTTGATGGGCGGCGCGACCATCGAGGCCAATCGCGGCCTCGACCCGCTGCTGGCGCTGATGTTCATCTGCGGCATGGTGTCCGGCGCGATCGGCTCGCTGTCGACCCTTCCCCGGGTCTATGCCGCTTTTGCGATCCCTGCCGTGCTGCCGGTGATTGCGCTCTACATGCTGCGACCGGGCGTCGGCGATGTGACCTATGCCTTCGCCGCGGTCATCTATCTGGCCGTCAATCTGGGATATGCGCTCTCCTTCTCGCGAACGCTGACCAGCAGCATCGCGCTTCGGTTCGAGAATGCGGATCTCATCATCCGTCTTCAGGAAGCGCGGGGACGGGCAGAAGAGGAAAGCAACCAGAAAAGCCGGTTCCTGCAATCGGCCAGCCACGATCTGCGCCAGCCTCTCCATGCCGTTACCCTGACCCTGGCCGATCTGTCCGAGCAGTTGCCCGAAGCCCTGCGGCCGACGCTGAACCAGGGCCTCTCCTCCGTGCAGTCGCTGGCCGAATTGCTGGATCGTCTGCTTGAGGCATCGCTCGCCAGTTCCGGCCAGCTGGCGTCGGTCAGGGCACCCGTCGATCTGGCCGCGCTCCTTGCCAATCTGGAATTCGAAACCGCATCGGAAGCGGCTGCGAAGAACCTGACGATCACGTTCCGGCAGACCGATCGCTGGGTGGAATCCGACGCTCTCATCCTGACGCAGATCTTGAGAAACTACCTGTCAAACGCCTTGCGGCATGCCCGCGGGCATATTCTCGTGGCGGTGCGCAGCCGCAACGGCCAGGCGCGGATCGAAGTGTGGGACGACGGACCGGGTATTCCTCCATCGCTGCACAAGGCGATCTTCGAAGCCTTCTATCAGATCGGAAACCGCCAGCGCGATCCGGCAAAGGGTCGTGGTCTGGGGCTCGCCATCGTGGAGGGCATGGCAAAGGTGCTCGATGCAGAGATCGGATTGTGCTCCCAGCCGGGGCGCGGTTCCGTCTTTCACGTAACCCTGCCTTACTGCGCCGCCCCGTTTCGCGAAAAGGACGAGCTTCCGGCGGCAGGGGATCGGGCAATTCAGGCGCCGGAGCGGGAAATCGAACCCCATGCCCCCTGCGTGCTCGTGGTAGAGGACGATCCCCAAATCCGGGCGGTGACGGCCGAACTTCTGGCGCGCTGGGGCTTTCGAACCGAACTCGCCGCGGATGGAGAAGTGGCTCTGGCCATGACGCAGGCGGGGTTGAAGCCGGATGCCATTATCAGCGATCTCCGCCTTCCCGGAGACATGTCGGGGCTGGACGCAATCACCCGGATTCGCGACAGTCTCGGCCGGGCAATCCCGGCGCTGATCGTCACGGGTGCTGCCGACAAGGTGCCGAAAGCCGCCCTGCTGGGGATCGCCCTGATGAAAAAGCCGCTCCTGCCCGGCCGCCTCAAGGCCTGGCTGCAATCCCTCTCGCCCGGATCGGCGACCTCAGACTGACTGACCTTTGGCGCTCGCCTCCTGGGTCGAGCCCATCAGGTTCGACAGATCGCTCCGGCTGCGCAGCCCGAAGCGGCGGAAGATCAGCGTCAGATGGGCTCGCACCGTATTGTCGCTGATGCCCAGCTGCCGCCCGATTTCCTTGTTGCTGTGCCCTTCCATGCAAAGACGCGCAATCTCCCTCTGCCGCAGGCTCAAGGCCTGCCATGCAAGCGCATCGGTGCATTGCCCGGGTTCATAGACATCGCCGTCGAGGACCGCACGGATGGCGGAGACGATTTCCAGCGCCTCGCCATTCTTGGCCACGAAGGCCGAGGCGCCCGAAACCATCATGCGATCGCGGAATTCCTCCGCAGCCGAGAGAATGATGACGGGAATGGTCGGATAGGTCTGGCGCAGCACCTTGAGCCCCTCGGCATCGGGGGCGTCGGGCAACATGAGGTCGAGGATGGCCAGGTCGGCATCGAAGCCATGGGCCAGAATGGCCAGCGCCTCCCCCAGCGTGCCCGCTTCGGCAATATCCATATCGGCCATATGGCGTTCGATCAGTGCGCGGGCACCGGAACGAAGGATGGCGTGATCATCTACAAGGATCAATTTTGGCATGATTTTTTCATGTCGGGTAAACGCTCTGATTTCAATACTTATTTTTTAATTTGCTTAAGAAAGACAGTTTTCCCCACAGGCGGGCGGGCTTGATACGCTGTTCTGCCGGGCTTATCTCTCAGCCTAATGACAGACTGTTCCATTGCAGAATCAAGAAAGAGTGAAGATGTCCATATTCAAGGATTTGCCCGACGCGCCGCGACCTGCCCGCAAGCCTTTCTCCGACACACGCCACGGCCAGACCCGGGTGGACGACTATGCCTGGATGCGCGCGGCCGAATGGCAGGAACTGTTTCACGACACCTCGATTCTGGAACCGGAAATCCGCGCGCACCTGGACGCCGAGAACGCTTACATGAAGGCCGCCATGGCCGATACGGAGGCCCTGCAAAAGGTTCTTTTTGCCGAAATGAAGGGGCGGATCAAGGAAGACGACAGTTCCGTTCCCGTGAAAGACGGTCCCTTTGCCTATGGCTCGCTTTATGTGACCGGAGGTGAACAGCCGCATTTCTTCCGGACGCCGCGAGACGGCGGGGAACGGCAGCTTCTGCTCGACGGCGACCGGGAAGCGGCGGGCAAGGCCTATTTCCGCATCGGCGGGATCGACCATTCGAGCGACCACCGCACCGGCCTCTGGAGCTTCGACGACAAGGGATCGGAGTATTTCACCATCCGGGTGCGCGATCTCGCAACCGGCGAGGACCTGGAAGATCGGATCGAGAATTCCGATGGCGGCGGCGTATATGCCCCCGACGGCAAGAGCTTCTTCTATGCCATGATCGATGAGAACCATCGCCCGTCAAAACTCTACCATCACGTTATCGGCACGCCGCAAGCCGAGGACAGGCTGGTCTACGAGGAGCTGGATCCGGCCTTTTTCATGAGCGTTTCCGGGTCGCTGCTCGACGATGTGATCTATATCGGCTGCAACGACCACCAGACAAGCGAGGTTCGGCTCATCCGGACCTCAGACCTGATGTCCGAACCCGAGCTGGTGGCACCCCGGCAGGCCAATGTCGAATACAGCCTGACCGAGGGCGGCGACGTCTTTTACATCCTGACCAATGACGGTGGCGCCAAGGATTTCAAGATCATGGTCGCGCCGTTCGACGCGCCCGGCAAGGAAAACTGGACGGAGATCGTCCCGCACGAGCCCGGCCGGCTGATCCTCGACCATGGCGCCTACAAACGCCATCTCGTCTGGCTCGAACGGCGGGACAGCCTGCCGCGCATCGTCGTTCGCGACCGGATCACGGGCGAGGAACACGCCATTGCCTTTGCGGAGGAAGCCTATTCGCTGGGCCTCCAGGGAGCGGCAGAATACGACACCGACGTGATCCGCTTCTCCTACTCCTCGATGACCACGCCCACGCAGCTCTTCGACTACAATATGGCGACGCGCGAACGGGTGCTGTTGAAGACCCAGGAAATTCCCTCCGGCCATGATCCGGAGGACTATGTCACCCGCCGCGTCTTTGCCCCGGCAAAGGACGGTGCGCTCGTGCCCGTGACGCTGCTGTATCGCAAGGAAACCCCTCTGGACGGCACCGCGCCCTGCCTGCTCTACGGCTACGGCGCCTATGGCATTACCATTCCGGCAAGCTTCAACACCAACGCCCTTTCGCTGGTGGATCGGGGCTTTGTCTACGCCATCGCCCATATCCGCGGCGGCAAGGACAAGGGCTACCAGTGGTACGAGGATGGCAAAATGGCCAAGAAGATGAACTCTTTTACGGATTTCATCGCAGCCGCCGACCATCTCGTTGAGGGGAAATTCACCGCCTATGGGCGGATCATAGCCGAAGGCGGCTCTGCAGGCGGCCTGCTGATGGGCGCTGTCGCGAACCTGGCGCCGGAAAAATTCGGCGGCTTCATTGCCGCCGTGCCCTTCGTCGATGCGCTGACCACGATTCTCGACGATTCCCTGCCTCTGACACCGCCTGAATGGACCGAATGGGGAAATCCGATCGTCTCTGCCGAACACTATGGCTGGATGGCCGCCTACTCCCCCTATGACAATATCGCCGCCCGCCCCTATCCGCCCATTCTGGCGCTTGCCGGGTTGACCGATCCGCGCGTGACCTATTGGGAGCCGGCAAAATGGGTGGCGAAACTGCGCGACCACACCACGTCCAGCGCACCCATTCTTCTGAAGACCAACATGGATGCGGGGCACGGCGGCGCGTCCGGCCGCTTCCAGCGGCTGGAGGAAACAGCCCTCGAACAGGCCTTCGCCTTGAAAGTCATGGGCAAATTGTAAGGCCTGCGGCGGGTGGTCTGCGCCACCCGCCCGTTTGCCTTCGCGCCGTCAGAAGACCCAGAAATCGGCCAGCGCGAGATGCAGGTTGGCATCCAGCTTGGCAAACTGTATGGCCTTCTGGCTACCCGTTCCATCGGCATCGTAAAACAGCTTGCCCGTATCGGTTTCGTAGATGATGCGATCTGCCGCCCGAAGGGCGATGCCCTTGAGATTCTGGCTGAATGCGAGCGCCGACAACTGTCCGGTCTTGGCGCCCAGTCCGGTAAAGATCGCATTTTCCAGGTCGATGCGGTCGTCCGTTGCATTGAAATCGGTAATCCGGTCGATGTTTCCGCGTGCATCCGGCGCGGTGGAAAAGACGAAATGATCCCGTCCCTTGCCACCGGTCAGAATATCGTTGCCAGCTCCGCCATCGATGATGTCGTTCCCTGCAAAGCCGGAAAGACTGTTGTTGCCGCTATTGCCGGTCAATCGATTGGCCGCGTCGTTCCCCGTGCCGTTAATGTTGCCCTTGCCCGTCAGCTGCAGATTCTCGAACTGCGAGAGCAACTTGTAACTGAATCCAGCCATGACGGTGTCCACGCCCTCGCCCGCCTTTTCGATCAGTTCGTCTGAACTGTCGATGACATAGAGATCGTTCCCCTTTCCACCGATCAACCTGTCCGCGCCGCCTTTTCCATCCAGTCGATCGTTTCCGGCATCCCCGTCCAGAATGTTGCGCAGCGTGTTTCCGGTCAGGCTGTTGTCGAGGCTGTTGCCCGTCGCATTCTGCCAGGTCACGGGGGTCTTGGTCGGTGGCGTCGTCGGCGTGGTCACCGGGGTTTTGGTCGGCGTCGTCGTCGGTGTTGTGGTCGGCGGCTTCGCCGGGGTTGTCGACGGCGTGGTGACCGGATTGGTCAGCGGCGTGGTGGTGGGCGTCGTGGGGGTTTTCGCCCCGCTCGGCGGATCACCGAGAAGTGAATTGTACACACTGCTTTCCGGCGAATTGCCGCTATCGCCCAGCAGGCTCAGCGCCGGCAGCACAGGGCGGGCCGAGTACTGTTTCTGCACGGGTTCGACGAGAACGATATTTTCGATAAGGCCCAGCATGGTCGATGCTTTCAGGGAAAGCGTGATCGACGTGCGGATCGTGTCCATACCCGAGCCGTTGCGCTCGTCGACGATATCCTTCGCATTGTCCACGACATAGGTGTCGTTCCCGGCACCACCGGCCATCCGGTCGGCCCCGGCCCTCCCGTCGAGCAGGTTGTTGCCCGCATTGCCCAGAAGCTCGTTGTTCGATCCATTGCCGGTTCCGTTGATATGGCGGCTGCCCGTCAGAACCAGCACTTCGAAATTGGCCCCCAGCACATAGCTGAAGTCTGCCTTGACGGTGTCGCGTCCTTCCCCGGCCCGTTCGACAAGCACATCCAGAGTGTCGACGATATAGGTGTCGTCCCCCTTTCCGCCCGAAAGCGTATCGCGCCCGCCCGCGCCGTCCAGCGTATCATTGCCATCGCCTCCGGAGAGGGCATTGGCGCCCGCATTTCCCTTGAGGAGATTGTTCCCGGAATCACCGGAGAAGTTCAGGTTCTTGCTTCCGAGGAGAACGACCGATTCGATATTGGCCAGCTTCAGGGAGGTGAGTGTCGTATACACCGTATCGAAACCCTCCTTGGCGTTCTCGATCACAACGTCCCCTGCGGAATCGACGTAATAGACGTCATCGCCCGCGCCGCCGATCATCCGGTCATTGCCGAGACCGCCATCGAGCACATCGTTCCCGGCGCCGCCCGAAAGCAGGTTATCGCCCGCTGTGCCCGTCATGCGGTTGTCGAGCGCGTTGCCATAGCCGAAGAGCGCCCCGGAGCCGCTCAGCGTCAGGTTCTCGAAATTGGCCAGCAACCGGTAGGAGAATCCGGCAACGACCGTATCCACGCCCTGACCGGCCACCTCGGAAATCACATCGGCCTGATCCACCACATAGGTGTCGTTGCCTGCGCCGCCCTTCAGGATGTCGGCGCCGCCGCCGCCGCTCAGCAGATTGTTTCCGCTGTTCCCGACCAGAAGATTGGCCAGATCGTTCCCTGTCGCGCTGATCGAACCCGACCCCGTCAGGAGGAGGTTTTCGACATTGTCACCGAGCAAAAAGTTCACCGAAGAGCGGACGGTATCGACGCCCTCTCCCGCCAGCTCGGTGACCTGATCGCCCGTATTGTCTACCACATAGGTATCGTTTCCGCGTCCCCCGGCAAGTTGGTCCGCACCGGCTCCACCGTCGAGCAGGTTCGCGGCCTCGTTCCCGGTCAGCCGGTTGGCCTCTCCGTTCCCCACGCCGTCGATGGCCGACAGGCCGACGAGGGTCAGCGCCTCGATCCCTGCCGACAGCGTGAAGCCGACGCTGGAGATGACTTCGTCCTGCCCGTCTCCCCCGGTCTCGTCGGCCACATCTCCGGTATCGTCCACCACATAGATGTCGTTGCCGCGCCCGCCCTGCAGGCGGTCGGCTCCGGCGCCGCCATCCAGCCGGTCATTGCCGTCCCCGCCGGCAAGCGTGTTGCGCCCCGCATTCCCCAGCAGGAGATTGTCTTCCCCATTGCCCCAGCCGTCGAGCGCGGCGGTCCCGGTCAATGTCAGCTTCTCGATATGGGCCGAGAGGCGGAAGCTGGCGGAGGCATACACCTCATCCGCGCCGGCATCGGCATCCTCAATGATCACGTCGCCGCTGTCATCGACGATGTATCGGTCATCGCCTGCACCTCCGGACATAATGTCCTGACCGCGTCCGCCGTCCAGAATGTCATTCCCGCCAAGACCGGAGAGCCGATTGGCCTGGTCATTGCCGGTCAGACGGTTGTCAGCCTCGTTCCCCACGCCGTCGATGGCGCGACTGCCTGTCAGAAGCAGGTTCTCGAAATGGACGCCCAGGGTCCAGCTGACTGACGCTTCCACGGAATCGGTTCCGCCGTCGCTCACTTCGTCCGCCCGGTCTCCGGCATTGTCGATCACATAAGTATCGTCTCCGCTGCCACCGGCCAGCCAGTCCGCCCCATCGCCACCGTCGAGCCGATTGTTTGCGTCATTGCCCTCAATCCGATTGGTATCGGCATTCCCCGTTCCATCGATGGCGGCATGGCCGAGGAGCGTCAGGTTTTCGATCCCTGCACCGAGCCGGTAGCTCAAGACGCTGCGCACCTCGTCCGTTCCACCACCGCCGGTCTCGTCCGCGACATCGCCGGCATTGTCGATGACATAGATGTCGTTACCGGCCCCGCCCTGCATCGTATCGGCGCCGCCCAAACCGTCGAGCACGTTGTTGCCGCTGTTGCCGGTCAGCCGGTTGGCGAGCGCATTGCCCGTCCCGTTCAGCGACTCCGTTCCCTCGAGAACCAGCTCTTCCACGTGGTCGCCAAGCGTGAAGCTCACGGTGCTGTGCACGGTATCGCGCCCTTCGCCGTCCGCCTCGGTCACCGTGTCGTTCAGATTGTCCACGCTATAGGTATCGTCGCCCTGGCCGCCTGCCATGGCATCTTCCCCTGCGCCGCCATCCAGAGTGTCGTCGCCAAGACCGCCATTCAGCGTATCGTTACCCGCATTCCCCGTGAGAGTATTATTACCGGAATTGCCGGTGATCACGTTATCGGAGGCATTGCCGGTTCCGTTGATATTGGCGGTGCCGAGCAGCGTGAGGTTTTCGAGGGTTCCCTTCATATAGGAACCCGCCACCAGCGACAGCGTAATGCTCGACTGCACTTCGTCGATGCCGTCGCTGCCGGCGACGGATTCATCGACCGTATCGATGCTGCTGTCCACGATGTAGATGTCATTGCCGGCGCCACCCCGCAGGTAGTCGCCGCCAGCGCCGCCATCCAGATAATCGTTGCCGGCGCCGCCGTTCAGGGTATCCCGGCCGCTGTCACCGCTGATGCGATCATTGCCCGTCGTGCCGGTAATGGTGTCGTCACCAGCCGAACCCCGGAATTCCTCGATGCCCAGCACGGCCAGGCCCAGGTTGGCAAGGTTGTAGGTACCGGTTGTTGCAAACTGCAGGACATCGTACCCGGTCATGCCGTTGATTTGCTGGATGAGCCCGAGCTGCGGCAGGGTGAGGACAAACAGATCGTCGCCGCTACTGCCTTCGAGGATCTCCACGCCGGTGATGGAGGTCGGCAGCACCAGATTCATCGTCCCCGGCAGGGTCAGACGCAACGTGTCCGTTCCGCCCTGCAGGTCGATGATATCGCCCGCGTTGAGTCCATCCGGCTCGACATCGATCACGTCGTTCCCGGCAGTACCCGTCACCGTCTCGGCCACGTTGGTCATGGACGGGTATACGAGCGGCGGAATGGCAGTATCGTCGTTTCTGATGATGGGCATAAGCATGACTCGAAAAGAGAATTTAGCCCATACTAAAGAAACTTAGTTAACTCTGTTTTAATATCTGCTTATTTATTAATGTTATTTTATTTAATATTAATTGGTTTTAATATCAATGATACGCTGACCGCAGCCGATGGTCCCCTCACGGCGCTAAAGCCCCTGACTGGTAGGGGAAAACCGCACCGAAGCAGATGAGACGGGCTGAAGGCGGGACCAAAAGTCGGACTCGCTGTCAAGTGGAGGGTTTCACTCAACGCAAGCTTCGCGCAAGGTTAAAATGGTTAATGAATAGTTAACAAGGATCAGAAAGCGAGAGCGACAATGCGCATCGACAGTGGTCTTCAGGGCTATTATTACGAACAGGGTCGGTTCCGCCGTCCCGAACTGGACAAGGACGAGCCGGCGCAACAGGTGGTACAGCAGCCGGCCCGTGCGCCCTCCTCATCGCCCGTGGTTGAAAGCAGCACCCTTTTGTCCTCGTCTCTTTCGAGCGCCCTCTGGGCCTTGGAAACGGGCGACGTGACAGTTCGGACGGGAGGTTCGCCCGCTCCCCAATACGGCGCGTCAGACGAGCAGAGCGCCGACAAGATCCGCGCGCTCTACATGCAATTTTCCAGCGATTTCGAATAGTTATTCTTCGGCAGGCCGCCCGGTGGACGGCCTGGTACAGGGATTATGACCGGCTAGTCGGTCACGACCACTTCATCGAAATAGGCAAGACGCTTTCCCCCGCAGCTGACCAGCACGCGCAGATTCGAGAAAGCCGTTTTGGCTTCGCCCCGAATATCCACCGGCGTCACCACCTGCGCGACGATTCCTTCCGGAGGATCGATCTCCAGTCGCAGTTCCTGCAGCGGCGGGCGCCCGCGAATGCCCCCTGCCTTCACCATCCGCCAGCGATATCCCGGCGACGGCAGCGAAATGGAACCGGTCACAACCAGACGGTTGATTCCCTTTCCCGGAAATCGGTCGATCCATGCATGCCATTGTCCGGAGGAGAGAACCGGGCAGGCCTCCGCTGCCCGTGCGCCGACCGGCAGCATCGCGCCTCCCAGCGTGATGAGTGCGACAAGACCCGAAATCCTGGAGAGCGGCGACATGAGACAACCCGACCGATACAACGAAACGGAAGGATAGCGACGCGATTCTGTCTGCAGCATGAACGACAGGTTGCAGATCCACAGATTTTCGTGCTCTTGACAGCGCGTCTTCGGTCATACATCTTGCTGCCCATGATGACGAAAACGAACCACGCCCAGACGTATTTTTGGCTGTTCCGATAGGAGCGGCCCCGTCATCACATGACAACGAGCCGCCTCCAGGGCGGCTTTTCTGTTTCCGGGATCTCCGTCCGCCCGAGGCTACAAAAAGGACGAAAGACAATGAACGACATGAGCCTTGCCCACCGACTGCCCGTGGTGCGCATTCGCGCCGTCCGGCAGGAGGATCTCGAAATCCTGGCGACGATGGTCTCGGAGCTGGCCGACCACCATGGCGATTCCGTGCGGCTGGATGCGGATGCACTGGCGCGGGATCTCTTCGGACCCCAGCCCTGGATTCGGGCCTTGATCGCCGAAAGCGACGGACGGGCGATCGGCTACACGATTCTTGCACCGGCCTACCGGGCCAATGAAGGCGCGCGCGGGCTGGACATCCACCATCTCTATGTCCGGGCCGCATTCCGCAATCAGGGTATCGGCCAGAACCTGGTCGCCATTGCCCGCGAGGAAGCCCGTCGGCTGGGATGCAGCTTCATGACCGTCGGCGCCGCAACAGGCAATTTCAAGGCACATCGCTTCTACGAAACCCTGTCCTTCACGCCGCGTCCTGTGACGGGCATGCGCTATAACCAGTCTATTCAGGCCTGAGGCCGGGAGGGCGCACCATGTCCGCCATTGCTGTCCTGCTCACCGACCAGTTCGCCGATTGGGAATGTGCGCTGCTGAGCGCCGTTGCCCGCACCCATCTTCATTGCGGCCTCACCATCGCCACGCCGAATGGCCTGCCCGTGACCTCCATGGGCGGCTTGCATGTCACGCCCCATGCCCGACTGGACGATGTCAGCCCCGCCGAGACGGATGCCCTGGTCATCTGCGGCGGCATGAGTTGGGAATCGCCCGCCTCGCCGGATATCTCGACGGCCCTGATGCGATTTTCATCGGCAGACAGGATCGTCGCTGGCATCTGTGCGGGAACCGTGCCCCTCGCCAAAGCCGGCTTGCTCGATGCACGCCATCACACGTCGAACAGCGCGGAGACGCTGGCGAGGACCGGCTATGGTGGAGCTTCTTTCTATCGAGACCAGCCGGATGCCTGCCGGGATGGCAAGGTGATCACCGCCGCAGGAACGGCACCGCTGAGCTTCACGGCCCATGTCTTGGAAGCGCTGGGCTTTGAGAGCCCCGACCTTGCCGGCTTCCTTGCGCTCTTCACGCGGGAGGCCGGGACCGCCCGATTTACGGAACCGCGGGAATAGCCTTGAGATAGGCCGCGATGGCCGCACGGTCCTCGGCCGGCAGCCGGGCCATGTTCTTCTGCACCTCGACCATGGTCCCACCGACGGAGTCGAAGTCGGGCGTCATCCCTGTCTCGAGATAGCCGGCAATGTCCTCCGCGCTCCAGGAGCCCAGCTCGCCGCCCGGCGTAATGTTGGGGATCTTGCCCTTGCCTTCCGGATTGGGTCCGCCCGCCAGCCATTTGCCCTTGAGGAATCCGCCCATGGCATCGCGCGGCGTATGGCACTCGCCGCAATGGCCCGGGCCTTCCACCAGATATTGGCCGCGCTTGACCGCATCATCCGCGCTGGCCAGCGTCACGCGCGGCGCATCGGTGAAATAGAGGAATTTCCAGCCGCCCAGCAGCCTGCGGATTCCGAAGGGAAAGCCGAGCTCGTGCTCCGGTGCCTCGGCGGCACTCTTCGGAAGCGTCTTCAGATAGGCAAACAGGTCGTTCACGTCGGACGCGGTCATCCGGCTGTAGGAACTGTAGGGAAAGGAAGGATAGAGATGCGCGCCCTCGTCATCGACGCCGCGCAGCATCGCATTTCCGAATTGAGCGAGGGTCCAGCCCCCGATCCCGGCGTTCTCGTCAGGCGAGATATTCGGTGGATGGAAGGTCCCGAAGGGTGTCGGAAGCGGCGCACCGCCGGACAGGGTGAGATCGCCCTTGTCGGACGCGCCCTTCGGCGCATGACAGCTGATGCAGCCACCGGTCCAGAATAGACGCTCTCCGTTCTTCACGTCGGGCGTACCCACGCTGGCAAAGAAGGAGTCGGGCAAGGGTTTCGGCTCGGTGACGAGCATGAAAACTCCGAACCCCGCCACCGCGGCGGCAAGGCCGACACCGGCCAGTCTGGCAACAAGCGAAACCATGCCTTCCCCTCGGAAATGGGGCCGCGGCGGCACCCGGGATGCGCCGCGGCCAATCGGCTGGAACGGACGATCAGTCCTTCAGGCGATAGGTCTCGTGACAGGCGCCGCAATCGGCACCCAGCGTCTTCACCGCAGCGCCGACAGCGGCCTGATCGGCCGGCAGGGCGGCGAGAAGCGCATCGGCATCACTGCCGAGCTTGGCGGCCTTCGACTTGAAGTCATCGAAGTTTTCCCAGATCTTCGGGGAAGCTTCGGTCTTGTGGCCGGTTTCGGAGCCCTTGGGGAACTGGTCCGGGAAACCCTTGATGGTTTCGGACATGGTGGTGAGCGAAGCCTTCACGACCTCCGCGTCATAGGGGGTCTTGCCCTTGACGATACCGACCAGGCCACCCATGGCCTTGCCGATCTTCTCCATCATTTCCTTGCGCACTTCCTGCGGTTCGGCAGCGGTGGCGGCGGCAACGCCAGCCATGTTCAGGGCAATGGCGGCAGCCATCAGAGTTTTCAGTTTCATGGGGTCCTCTCCTCCGGCGGCGTCGGCGAATCCGTTTCTGCCAGCCATATGTTCACGACGCGCATGATGGCAAGCTTCTGTGGCGGCTTGAAGTCACAAGCCTGTGAGACCTCAGGCCCATCACGTCTTCGTGACCTCATTCGGCAGCGGCGCGGCCGGTTGCCAGATCCTCCCCAGGCCCGGCCGAGCGGCGGACACCGAACCCCGCCAGCAAGCCGATCGCCATCAAAACGGTGGCCGCATAGAAAGGCAGGCCCGGAATATCGATCCCCTGTGCCGGATCCACCGCGTAAGCGAAGGCATAGGCAAAGGCCCACGGCCCGACCATGCCCGAGAGGCCGGCAATGCTGGCGCTTGCTCCCTGCAGTCGGCCCTGTTCATCGGCGGGCACCTCGCGGGTCATCAGGGCGGAAACCGACGGCTGGGCAAATCCCCAGAGCGCCATGACCGGAACGCCCATCATGAAGATTGCGCCCGTCGGCGCCCATCCGTAGAGGGCGAAACCGATGGCCCCCGCCGCAAGTCCGAGCAGCATGGCGCGCTTTTCGCCGATGGCCTTGACCACGGGGCGGACCAGTCCGCCCTGGACGATCATGCCCGCCACGCCGACGCCTGCCAAAAGGAAGCCCACTTCCCTTTCCTGCCAGCCATAGCGCAGACCCATATAGAGCACGGCGCAGGCCGGCAGAACCTGGTGGGCAAGCGCAATCAGGAACACGATGACACCGAGCCGCTTCAACTCCACGGTGCGCGTGAGCAGGGAAAGCGTGGTGATCGGATTGACCGAGCGGAGCTTGAAGGGCGCACGCAAGTCAGGCTTCAGCGATTCCGGCAGCACGAAGAAACCATAGAGAAAATTGGCCAGACTCATCCCGGCAGCCGCGAAGAAGGGCAGCCGGAGGTCATAATGGCCGAGAATGCCGCCGACGGCGGGGCCGAGCACGAATCCGAGACCGAAGGCGGCCCCGAGCATCCCGAAGGCACCGGCGCGTTTTTCCGGCGGCGTGATGTCGGCAATATAGGCCTGGGCGGCCGAAACCGTGGCCGAAAAAATGCCCGCCAGGATACGGCCGACGAACAGGACCCAGAGGGCCGGCGCCAAAGCCATCAGCAGGTAGTCGAGCCCGAGACCGAGATTGGAAGCGAGAATCACCGGCCGCCTGCCGAAACGGTCGGAGAGCGCACCGATGACCGGCGACGCGATGAACTGCATCAAGGCCCAGACGGACATGAAGATGCCGAGCATTTCCGCTGCACGGTTGAACTCGCCACCCGTGAAGAACAGGATGAGCTTCGGCAGGACCGGAATGATGATGCCGATCGACAGCATGTCGAGAAGCACGGTCAAAAAGATGAAGATCAGGGCCGGCGAACGGCGGCCCGGCGCCGGTATGGATTGGGTCATGAAAATCGTTCCTCCTGAAAGGCCGTGAACGCTATTGGCTGCCGGCCGATTGTCAAGCGCCTCGCGCCGGACGCCGTTGGCAGGCGGCGGGTTACAGGTGGCCGCTCAGGCCATTCCACAAGGTCAGGAGCGTGACCACGATCAGGACGGCGCCGGCGATGCGCCCGGTCCAGATCGTGGCCTCGGGCTTTCCCAGCAGGAAAGACCTCGCCTTGCCGGCCGCAACCGCCACGCCGCCGTAGACGCCGAACTGGGTGGCCGCCACCATGAGCCCCATGACGAGCGCCTGCCGCCAGAGCGGCCCGTAATCCGGCCGGATATACTGGGGAAAGACCGCCAGGGTGAAGAGATAGGCCTTGGGATTCAGCAGGCAGGTCACCATGCCCTGCCGGTAGATGCCCCACCAGCCGCGCCGGCTGACCAGATCGTCGGGAACATGATCGATGCGAATAGAGCTGCGGATCAGCGTGTAACCGATCCACAACATGTAGCTTCCGCCGGCCAGAAGCATGACGAGATAAAGCGCCGGCAGCCTGGCCGCGATCAGGCCCGCGCCGAATACCCCGTAGAAGGAATGGAAGATACCGCCCGTGACAATGCCGGCGACGGCCGCCATGCCGGCGCGCCGACCGCCGTTCAGGCCATTGGCCAGCACGAACAGCGAGTCCATGCCCGGCACGATGATGATTCCGAAAAGCAGCACGAAAAAGAGCCAGAGATTGGCCGCATAACTCATGATCATTATCCTCGCTCCACAATGCTTGCCGTTCTGGCACAAAACGTGAACAGAAAACAGGGGCAGAAGGATGAAATGATTTTATGCGATTGTGCGCCGGTCTGATGGATGAGGTTTTCCGGATGGGTGCCGGGAGCATTCCAGCCAAAGAAAAACCCGGTTGCAGGAGCAACCGGGTCGTTCGAATTCTCGGTGGCGAAAGCGCTTACTTTGCAGCGGCTTCGTACATTTCGAGGACATAATCCCAGTTGATCAGGCTGTCGACGAAGGCTTCGAGATATTTCGGGCGGGCATTGCGGTAGTCGATATAGTAAGAATGTTCCCACACATCCACGCCGAGGATCGGCGAGCCACCGTGAACCAGCGGATTTTCGCCGTTCGGGGTCTTGGAGATTTCCAGCTTGCCGTTCTTGACGGAAAGCCAGGCCCAGCCGGAGCCGAACTGGGTCGTGCCGGCGGCAATGAAATCGGCGCGGAACTTGTCGAAGCCGCCGAGGTCGGAATTGATCGCTGCTTCCAGCTTGCCCGGCAGCTTGTTGCCGCCGCCGCCCTTCTTCATCCACTTCCAGAAATGGATGTGGTTGTAGTGCTGGCCGGCATTGTTGAAGAGCCCGGCATTCTTGCCGAAGGACTGCTTCACGATGTCTTCGAGCGAGAGGCCATCCATGCCCGCTTCCGCGGCAAGCTTGTTGCCATTGTCCACATAGGCCTTGTGATGCTTGTCGTGGTGATATTCGAGGGTCTCGCGCGACATGAACGGTGCGAGCGCATCGTAATCATAGGGAAGTTCGGGCAATTCGAAGGCCATGGTTTTCTCCTTTGGCAACAGGATGCGTTAAAGAGGCATCTTTCGATGCCGGAACATAGGTGCGGATCGATCCCGAGGCAACCTTCCAAACGTCAAAATCCCCCATCGCCCGTCGTCCATCGGGGGCTGAACAGTGCGCGTGCGGCTTGACGCGCAAACGTCGCCATGACCTCATGACGGCCCGACCCCATCGCGATCCCGCCGATATCGCACCAGAAAAAAAGGATTGAACGATGTTCCAGACAGCCTCCCGCAAAACCGTGCTGCTCCTGTCCGCAACCCTCCTCGCCATCGGCCTGAGCGCCTCTGCCCGCGCCTCCTCCGGCGATGCATGGGCGGAATTTGCCCGCGATGTGGAAAAGGCCTGCAAGGCCGCCGTGCAGGGTACCTATGTCAAGCCGCGCGTCATCGTCGATCCCTATGGCAGCGAAACCTATGGGCTGGCCATCGTCACCGGCAAGCTGAAGGCCGGTGGCACCGGCTCGCAGATCTGCGTCTATGGCAAGCAGAGCCACAAGGCGGAAGTGGGCAGCGAACTCGGACCGGACGTGCTGAAGATCGACCGATAACCGGTGAAGCGGGCCTTGAACCATCAAAGAACCGCCATCCTGTCCGTTTTGCGACAGCGAATGTCAGGCTTGCTGCTTCAAGGCGCCTTTCGGCCGTGCCACTCTTCCGGCACCGAACCCAAGGGAATGCCCGTATGAAAGCCATGTATTACGAAGCCTTCGGCCAGACGCCGGATATCCGCATCCTGCCGGATCCTGAACCGACGGAAGATGGCGTGGTGATCAAGGTGGAGGCCACGGGTCTCTGCCGGTCCGACTGGCATGGCTGGATGGGGCATGACCCCGACATCTCGCTGCCCCATGTGCCCGGCCACGAACTGGCGGGCCGGGTTGTCGCCAAGGGCAAGAACGTGATGCGCTACAAGCTGGGCGATCGCGTGACCGTGCCCTTCGTTTCCGGCTGTGGCCGCTGCAGCGAATGCCATTCCGGCAACCACCAGGTCTGTCCCGACCAGTTCCAGCCGGGCTTCACCCATTGGGGTTCCTTTGCTGAATATGTGTCGATTGCCTATGCCGACACCAATCTCGTGAAACTGCCGGACGAGGTGGATTATGCGACCGCCGCGAGCCTTGGCTGCCGATTCGCGACCGCCTTCCGGGCCGTTGCCGATCAGGGTCGGGTAAAGGGCGGAGAATGGGTCGCCGTGCACGGTTCCGGCGGGGTCGGCCTTTCCGCCATCATGATTGCGTCGGCTCTCGGCGCAAATGTCGTGGCAATCGACATTGCCGAAGACAAGCTGGCGCTCGCCCGGCAGGCCGGCGCTGCGGTCACCATCAACGGTGCATCCACGCCGGATGTGGTGGACGCCGTGCGCGAGGTCACCGGCGGAGGCGCCCATGTCTCACTCGATGCGCTCGGCCACACCGCCACCTGCTGCAATTCCATTCGCAACCTGCGCCGCCGCGGACGCCATGTGCAGGTGGGACTGATGCTCGGCAGCCATGCGGCCCCCGCCATTCCCATGGGTCAGGTCATCGCCCATGAGCTGGAAATTTACGGCAGCCATGGCATGCAGGCCTGGCGATACGAGGACATGCTGGCCATGATTACCGGCGGTCGTCTGAAACCGGCACAACTGGTCGGACGGCATGTCAGCCTCGAGGAGGCCGTGCCCATGCTGATGGCGCTGGACAAAGCAACCGAGACTGGTATCTCGGTCATAACAAAATTTTAAGTAAATTGCCGTCGCCGCTCTTGTGCAACCCCCTTCCCGTCCTTTAAATTAGAGAGTAAGAATTTTATTACGAAAACATCATTAGACAGGACATCCAAATGATGAAAGTGATTCTCTCCCTGGACAATGGCGGGATCAGGTCGCTGATCCCTGCCCTTATCCTCAAGGATCTGGAAAAACGGCTCCACCGTGTCGGGTGCCGGGAACCGCTTCATCGTTATGTGGATCTGTTCGCCGGAACCGGCATAGCGGCCGTCATGGCCGCCGCCTTCTGCTTTACCAAGCCCTATGAGGCGGACGAGCCGCAGAGCACGCCGGACGAAGTGCTGACCATGCTTCGCTTCCATCATGATTTCGTCTTCGACCAGACGCCGGAGGTAACGGCAGGGGCCGGTCCCTACAGCGCCAACGTCTTCGAGGACAATCTCAAGCAGCGCTTCGGCGACACCACCACGTTCAGCGCAGCGAAGACCGGCATTCTGGTGCCGGCCTATGACATGATGAACCGCCGGGCGGTGGTCTTCTCCAATCTGGAGAACGGCTTCGCCAATTTTTACGTCTGGCAGGCTTTGCGCGGCTCCTGTGCCTTGCCCGAGTTCTTTGCCCCCGCCATGGTGGAGAACCTCGCCAAGAGCAGGCCACGCGGAACGCCGCTCCTGCCCTTCTTCACGGGAGGCGCCATGGCATCCGACCCGACCATGTGCGCCTATGCCGAGGCCAGCCGTGTGCGCTGGACCCGGCCGGGCTCGCAGGTCATCGTGATTTCGCTCGGCGCCGGCCTCGACCGCAAGCCCCTGCCCTATTTCGACGCCCTGAATGCGGGCAATCATGGACAGGGTCTCACGTCGGTGACGCCACACCTCGTCAATGTGGCGCACCAGCTCGAATGCCCGGCCGCGCAGATGCTGAACAGCCTGATCAACCGCGACCTTGCAAGCTTCGACGGCATCGCCACCCGTCTGACGAGCCATAACCGGGGCATGCTCAACTATTACCGCATCAATGGCGCTCTTTCGGCTGGAAACGTGGCGATGGACGATCTGAGCCCCGGCAATATTGCCGGCCTGATGGCGGATGGAGAGCGCATTGTTGCGGAAAACAGCGCTATCCTCGATGAACTGGTCTGGCGCATCGCTGAAAACCAGTCGCTCCGGTCGCGCGAGGAAGAGATGCGCGCCATGGTCCTCGCCTGAGGCTTGGCGGAAAGGCGTTCCGTGCTTATCATCGGCCCTCGATAGAGGCTGGGAGGGCGCATGAGCGGCAGACGGCGGAGCATCTTTGTTTTCGATGCCTATGGCACGCTCTTCGACGTCCATTCGGCCGTGGCCCGGATCGGCAGCGGCCTCGGCGTGGATGCGGACGCCTTTTCGGCCCTCTGGCGCGCCAAGCAGCTGGAATATAGCTGGGTTCGTACCCTGATGGGCCGTTATCGGGATTTCTGGAGCCTGACCGAAGAGGCGCTCGACTATTGCTATGCCCGTTTTCCCACGGCAGACCCGACCGTCCGGGACGCTCTGCTGGAAGCCTATGCGACACTGGACGCCTATCCCGACGTGCGTCCGGAATTGCAGACGTTGCGGAAGGCGGGCTGCCGAACCGCCATTCTCTCCAATGGCACAGACGCCATGCTCGCCCGCGCGGTGACAAGCGCGGGCCTTGCCGACTACCTTGATGCCGTTCTGTCCGTCGATGGCCTTCGCCAGTTCAAGACGGTTCCCGCCGCCTATGCCCTGGTCTGTGAGCGCTTCGCGGCCGCACCGGACAGCATTTCGTTCCAGTCCTCCAATCCCTGGGATATTGCCGGCGCCGCCGCTTTCGGTTTCCGCCCGGTCTGGATCAATCGGGGCGCTTTGCCGGGAGAATATGCCGACCTGGCCCCGCGCCATGTCCTGCCGTCGCTGACGGGATTATCCACCCTCGAGGAGTGAGCGCCATGGCCTGGGACCCCGAGCAATATCGCCGGTTCGAAGCGGAAAGAAACCGGCCCGTCGCGGATCTTCTGCATGCCCTCGGGGCCTTGAGGGGAATGACTGTCGTGGATGCGGGCTGCGGTCCCGGCAACTCCACGGAGGCTCTGCTCCGCCATTTCCCCGATGCAGCCATTTCCGCTTTCGACAGCGATCCGAACATGGTGGAGGCGGCCCGTCGCCGCCTGCCGGGAATTGAAATCCGGCAAGCGGACGTGGAACGATGGAGCCCCCCGGCGCCGGTCGATCTGATTTTCTCCAACGCGGTCTTTCACTGGGTACCGGATCACCTTCCCGTCCTCAGCCGGCTTTCCGACAGGCTGACGCCCGGCGGCGCGCTGGCCCTTCAGATGCCTGACAATCTGGGGGAACCCACCCATCTGCTGATGGAGGAAACCGCACGTCACGGCCCCTGGTCGCCGCTATTCGCCAGCGGCCTGCCACAACGTCATCCGCTGCCGACGCCCGCCGCCTATATGGAAACACTCGGCGCGGCCGGACTGGAGGTCACCCTGTGGAGGACCACCTATTTCCACCAGCTTCCGGATGCGGATGCGATCGTGGATTTCGTCGGCGGGGCCGGCTTGCGTCCCTGGATCGGCCATGTGGAAAGGGAGGGGGGAGCGGCCATGGCCGATGCGTATAAGCAGGCCTACCGCAAGGCCGTGGAAGCGGCGTATCCGCCGATGGCCGATGGCTCGGTGCTGATGGCCATGCCGCGGCTTTTCCTCGTGGCCCGGAAAAGAACAGCAACAGGAGAAAGCCCCGCCGAAGCGGGGCTCTGATGGTCTTAAACGAACTGGCTGAGCCCGGGCACCGAAGCCACGACCTCGTCCACCACCTCGGCACCGGCATACTGGCGTGCAACCGCCATGGTTTCGCGGGCCAGACCGGTAATTTCACCCATTCCAAGACCCTGCGCCATGAGTTGCTGGCCAAGAGCCATCACGCCACCGCCCATGGCGCTCATCAATCCGCCAAGAAGTCCGCCGCCGCCAGACGCATTGGCAACCAGATCGGCCGCACCGGGAATGGCACCGATCATCCGGCCCACGGCATCGGCGTCGCCTTCCTTCTGAAGGAAGGCAAGCATCAGGCCAATGGCCTTTTCGGCCGTCGCCGGATCGATGCCCACCCGATCGGCAACCTGTGTGACGAGTTCGTTCATGCAAATCTCCCGAGCTGAACTATTACGTTAACGTCAAGGTAAAGAAGACCGGGCGGAAACTCAAGCCTTCTTCCGCTGCCTTGTTCACGGTTGGAAGGGTGGATGCGACCCATCATCGCTGTCAATCATGCTTGAGGCCGCAGATGGCCTCCTCGGCGCTTGCCTGAGCCCCCCGCTGATCTATAACCTTTGCCGGATCGTCGGGCGCCACCGCGCCCCGGAAGAACAAGGAGACTTCAAGGTGCTGCTTCAGGATGGAAAGATTTATGTCGGCACGAGCCGCAACCCTGACGACACCAACAACAAGGCGGAATATCTGGATCTGCGTTTCGGCAACCGCCACGGGCTTGTGACCGGCGCGACCGGCACCGGCAAGACCGTCACGCTTCAGGTCCTTGCGGAAGGCTTCTCGGATGCAGGGGTGCCAGTCTTTTGCGCCGACATCAAGGGCGACCTTGCCGGCATTTCGCAGATGGGTGTCGAAAAGGATTTCCTCCTGAAACGGGCCCAGCAGATCGGCCTGGATCCCTACGGGTTCGAACAGTATCCGGTCATCTTCTGGGACATCTACGGAGAGAAGGGACACCGGGTCCGCACCACCATCGCCGAAATGGGTCCGCTGCTGCTTGCCCGGCTGATGAATGCATCGGAAGCCCAGGAAGGGGTGCTGAACATCGCCTTCAAGATCGCCGATCAGGGCGGACTGGCGCTTCTGGATCTCAAGGATCTGCAGGCGCTGCTGAATTACATGGCCGAGAATGCGGAGGAAATCTCCGGGCAGTTCGGTCTCGTCAGCAAGGCCTCGGTCGGCTCTCTCCAGCGCGCCCTGCTCGTTCTGGAGCAGCAGGGAGCAGCCAATTTCTTCGGCGAGCCCGCCTTGAAGATTTCGGATCTCATGCGCACCACCAATGACGGACGCGGCGCGATATCCGTTCTCGCGGCCGAAAAGCTGATGATGAACCCCCGCCTTTACGCCACATTCCTCCTGTGGCTGCTGTCGGAACTGTTCGAGGACCTTCCGGAAGTCGGCGATCTCGACAAGCCCAAGCTGGTCTTCTTCTTCGACGAGGCGCATCTGCTCTTCAACGATGCGCCGCCGGTCCTGATCCAGCGGGTGGAACAGGTCGTGCGCCTCATCCGCTCCAAGGGGGTCGGCGTCTATTTCGTCACCCAGAACCCGATGGACGTGCCGGAAACCGTCCTCGCACAGCTCGGCAACCGCGTGCAGCATGCGCTTCGCGCCTATACCCCCCGGGAACAGAAGGCCGTCAAGACGGCCGCTGAAACCTTCCGCCCGAACCCCGCCTTCGATTGTGCAACCGCCATCACGGCGCTGGGCACCGGCGAAGCGCTGGTGTCGATGCTGGAAGAAAAGGGCGTCCCGTCCATGGTTCAGCGCACCCTCATCCGCCCGCCCTCCTCCCGTCTGGGTCCGATCACGGACGAAGAGCGTCAGAAGGCGATGCAGGTCAGCCCGGTGGCCAACCAGTATGATGTCGATGAGGATCGGGAATCCGCCTACGAAATCCTGATGGCCCGCGCCGCCAAGACCGCAGCGCCTGCGCCGGGACCCACCCCGGATGAAAAGGCCGGCAAGGACGACAATGCGGCCGGCCGCTGGACGCTTCCGGGCTTCGGCGACAAACCTGCCCAGGACGACGAGGGCGAACCGCGCCGCCGTTCGGGCTACCAGCGCGAAACCGTGGTGGAAGCGGCGATGAAGAGCGTGGCGCGCTCGGTCGCCTCTTCCGTCGGCAGGGCGCTGGTCCGGGGCATCCTCGGCAGCCTCCGCCGCTGACGCGGTTCTGGCTCGGGCTGACAAAGAAAACGCCCGGCTTGCGCCGGGCGTTTGTGCATTCGTCCAAGGGGCAAAAGCTCAGAGAGCAGCCGTGACGATGAATTCGACCTTGTAGTCCGGGGTGGCCAGCGCAGCCTGCGAGGTGGCGCGGGCAGGCGTGTTGTTCGGATCGACCCAGGCTTCCCAGACCGCATTCATTTCGCCGAACGTGGACATGTCGGAGAGGTAGATGATGGTCTGCAGGATCTTGGACTTGTCCGAACCGGCAGCGGCGAGCAGGCGGTCGACTTCGGCCAGTGCAGAGCGGCACTGATCGGCAACCGTCGCGCCTTCGCCCACCTGGCCGGCGAGATAGACGGTGTTGCCGTGAACGACGGCCTGGCTCATGCGCTTGCCGCTTTCGATACGCTTGATGGTCATGAAATGCTCCTTCGAGGGCTTATGGTAAAATCAGTTCCGGATATGGGCGGTCTGCTGGTAGATCGCGGTGGAGCGGGCGCCGGAGCGGCAATAGCCCAGCATCGGGCGTTCCATCGTGTCGAGCGCGTCGACCATGGCCTGCACCGCATCCGCCGTCACACCCATGGGACCGACCGGAATATGGGTGATCTGCAGGCCGAGCGCCTCGGCCTTTGCAGCGATTGTCGCGAATTCCGGCTGGTCCGGCTGTTCGTGATCCGGGCGGTGGCAGACGATCGAGCGGAACCCTGCCTGCCTGATGGCGTCGAGATCGTCCACCGTAATCTGCCCGCTGACAGAATAGTCTGAATCGATTGGCCGGATATCCATGCCCTCATCCTCCGCTTGTGAAAACCGAGCTTCCATCTAAAGGGGGCGCGCCGATGCGTCAACGCAGCTGAGCGCAGGCAATGACGGGGAAGTGGAAGGAGACCGGTTCAGACGAAACGGAACGCCAGGGAAAATTCCCGGCTTTCGCCCCGGGCAAGGTCGATGATCTCCCCCGCCTCCCGCAGAACCGCGCGGCTTTCCCAGCGATGCGTGCAGGGCTCGATGCCCATGACGTTCACCCCGGCCCGTCGCGCGCGCCACATTTGCAGATAGGGAAGCGTCTTCGTATCGAAGCGCAAGTCGAGCGAGAGACCGCCTGCCGAGGCCACCGGCCCAAGCCGCACATGGGCAAGGCCCGCGGCGTCCGCAAAAGGAGCAGCCGGAACGCAGAAGACGCCGCCGGGATCGTCGAAGAACTCCCAGGCCATGCCGCCATTCTCGAACATGGCCCCTTCGAGCCGCGTTTCCGGCCCCAGCAGCCGGCAGCCTATATTCATGTGATACATGGTCATCGAGGCGAAGGGTTCATCCCCGATATTGACGACCCGGTCGCGCAGCTCGACCCAGCCATCCGCGCCGATCCGCCATTCCCGTTCGATCAGGGCCTCGCCGCCTTCGACAAGGCGCACCGGGATTTCCGCCCGCGCCCGGTCACGGGCATGATCGATGAGGGTCGCGGGATGACCCGCAACAGAACCATGAATGGGGTAGCGGCCAATGCCCTTTTCAAAATCATCCGGATGGCGGATGTGATCCGGTCCGCAGGTAAAGAGAAATCCCTGGAGAGAATGCCAGATACGGGCATCGCCATCATCGACAATCTCGAGGCCCGGCGCAAAATCCACACCCCCTGCCCGCACGCCGCGCAGATCGAGAACCGATCCGGGATCGAGCTCCACCTCCAGGCCGGAGGGATGGGAGAGGACAAGCGGCTGCGTCATGAACAGGACCTGTGGCTTGGAGGGTTCAACCGAGCGTCCGCCCGGCAAGAAGATTCTCCTCGATGATACCGAGCAGCCTTCCGATCCGATAGAGGTCCTCCGCCTGACAGAAAGACAGAAGCCGCGCGGCATAGGCATCGGCCTTTCGGCGCAGCGCCGCCTGTTCGGCCCGCCCGGCAGCGCTGATTTCCAGCCGCTCCACCCGGCGATCTGCGGTGTCCCGCTCCCGATGCAGAAAGCCGCTCTCTTCGAGCGAGGACACGGCGCGGCTGATCGCCGTCTTTCCGAGGCCGGACCGGGCATGGATATCGGTCGCCGTCGCACCATTTTCCCGCGCAAGCGCAGACAGCACGTACCATTCGGTCCAGCCCAGTACGCCGCGGGCACCGCCACCGGCAAAGAAATCTGCGGTCAGCAGGGCCGTCAGCCTCTGCATGCGGTAGGGAAGGAACTGCTCGAGCTCGAAAGCATCGACGGCCTTTGCGCTGTCACTCATCCGCACCTCCCGGAAACCTGCAAGCCGATCCGGCGTTCTAGAGGGTGAGCCGGAGGTTTTGCGCGGCGATTGCGGATCGTCTGCGCCATCTTGCAAGGCTGAATTAAAACTTTGTACACCAAGTTTTCATGATTACCATATTAGCGTCGAATTTGCTGTGTCTTACGTTAACAGACCGTGAATGTAGAAAGATCCTCGTGATGAGTCGCGCCCGTACCAGCCTGCTGATCGCCCTTGTCGGAAGCACCGCCCTGCTGTCCGCACCCGCCCTGCGCGCGCAGGAAGCCTATGCGCGTGGCGACGTGGTGCTGATGTCGCCCGATGGCTCCCTTCTCGATTACGTGCCGGCACAGGACGAGGTCCGCGTGCGCTATAATCGCGCCGGCCAACGGGTTCTGGTGGATGCTTACGGCAATCTGGTTGCCATCGAGGTGCCTGCAGATCGCTATTTCAACGGCGATCTGCCCGGCGTCGACGGCGGCAATGACGGTCAGGTCGCGTCCTATCCGGATGACCCGGAATTCTCCACCGGCTCGATCCCCGAAATGCGCAACGAGCCGCTGGATAGCCAGCCTCTGGAAGGCCAGCCCCTGCCGCCGCCCGGGGAGCCCGGCGACGACCTGGCCGCCCTGCCAGACGATAGCACCCGCGTCGACCCGAGCACGACCGGCCTCGACATTCCCCCGGTCGCCTCTGCTCCGATCACCAGCAAGAACAAGGCGGAAATCGCCGCCCTGCAGGTGCTGCTGGATCGGGGCGGCTCTTCGCCCGGCGTGGTCGACGGAAAGAACGGTTCGAACGTCGCGAAAGCCCTGGCGGCCTGGGAGCAGGTCAACGGCGAAACGCTCGACCCCAATAATATGGACGACATTCTGGAGCGCCTGCGCCTCTCGGGTGGCCTGCCCTTCACCACCTACACGATCACGCCGGCCGATGCGGCAGGCCCTTACGTGGCCGCCATCCCGGAAGACTATTCGCAGAAGGCGCTGCTGCCGGGCCTGAACTATACGTCCGTCACCGAAATGCTCGCCGAGCGTTTCCACATGGACGAAAATTACCTCAAGGAAATCAATCCGGGGGTCGATTTCACCATTCCCGGCACAACGGTGAAGGTGATCAATCCCGGACCGCCCAAGACCGGCAGCGTCACCCGCATTCTCGCCGACAAGGCCCGCAAGCAGGTCTTCGCCTATGGTGAAGGCGGGGAGCTCATCGCGGCCTATCCGGCATCCATCGGCTCTGCCGACACGCCCTCGCCTTCCGGCACGGTGCAGGTCCAGCGCATCGCCTTCAATCCCGGCTATACCTACAATCCGAAGATCAACTTCCAGCAGGGCAACAACAACAAGGTCCTGAATATCCCGCCGGGCCCGAATGGCCCGGTCGGCACGGTCTGGATTGCGCTTTCCAAGCCTACATACGGAATCCACGGCACGCCGGAACCCTCCAAGATCGGCAAGACCCAGAGCCATGGCTGTATCCGCCTGACCAACTGGGACGCGACCGAGCTGGGCAAGATGGTCAAGCCCGGCGTCACCGTCGAATTCGTGGATTGAGCGCAAGCACCGGCCGGTTATTCAGCGGCCGGCCTCCTGTCCCGTTGCGTGCGGGGCATGAGCGTGATGCCGAGCGCCTGCATGATCTTCAAAATGGTCGAGAATGCAGGCTGGCCCTCACCGCTTAACGCCTTGGAGAGCTCGGCGTGGCTCATTCCCACATCGCGAGAAAGCTGGTTCATGTTGCGCGCACGCGCAATGGTGCCGAGACATCTTGCAATAAAAGCCGGATCGCCGGTCTCGAACGCACCCGCGAGATACTCCTCGATAGCCACTTCGCTCTCCAGAAATTCTGCGCTGTCATAAGGGGTCGTCTTGAGGGTCATGGCGCCTCTCTCTTCACTTGCCGGGCGAGCCTCCGGGCCTCGCCAATATCTCTCGATTGCGAGGACTTGTCACCACCGCACAGCAGGATGATCAAAAGTCTTCCGCGACGCAGATAGTAAACCCGATAACCGGGCCCATAATCTATCTTGAGTTCGCTGATACCCTCACCCACCGGAGCGGAGTGGCCGGGATTTCCGGCGACCAGCCGGTCAATCTGCAAGGAAATGCGGGCAACGGCGCGGGCGTCGGGCAGCGCCCGCATCCATGCAACGAATTCCTCTGTTTTCTCCACCTGCATAAGGCATTGTATTCGATAAAATACAATTAGCAACACCTGAATTAAATGCCGCCGCCCTCACGCGGCCAGTGGGAAGACTGCGTTGATCTGGCCCGTGCCGGAGGACGTGAAATAGTCCGTCAGGATTTCGGCCTGCCCCTTGTATCCGTCCCAGCCCAGCGCGCCGAAGAGCATGGCCGTATCATGCATGAAGCCTTCGCCGTGGCAAACCTTCGAATAGAGCGGCAGCATCTCGATGAAGGCGCGGTTTTGGCCCTCTTTCCAGAGATCCACCACGCGCAGGTCCACCTGCTTGTAGAACTCGTCGGAAATGGTGTGGATGCCGGCCGCCGCCTCGTTGTTGTCGTGGATACGGTGCGAGAGCGAACCGGACGCAAGAACGGCGACGTTGTGGTCACCGGCCTCAACGGCCTCGCGGACGGCGGCGCCGATCTTCGCGCTGTCTTCCATCTCGTGCCAGGGGCACCAGGCGGCAATCGACAGCACCCGGAAACGGCCATCCGCATTGATGTAGCGCATCGGAACGAGCGTGCCATACTCCACTTCGAGCGTATCCACGTGGTGCGAGAGCATCCGCACGCCCTTCTCGCCGGCCCGACGGGCGATGTCGTCACCCAGCTCGGGCGCGCCGCGATAGTCATATTCAAGGTTCTGGATGAAATGCGGAAACTCGTTGCTGGTATAGATGCCCTTGTAACGAGCGCGGGAATTGATGTGATAGGCCGTGTTTACCAGCCAGTGCGTGTCGAAGACCACGATCGTATCGACACCCTCCGCGTCGCAGCGGCGGCCGATTTCCTTCAGTCCCTCGATGGCCGCCGCGCGGCAGCCGAAATTCGGCCCCGGCTGCTCGGAAATGAACATGGACGGCACATGGGTGATCTTCGCAGCCAGTTTCAGCTTGCTCATGCGGGGCTCCTCCTCCTTCAGCAATGAGGAGACGCTACCGCGACCACGGGATCGATGCCTTGACCGAGATCAATCACTTCACATGTTAAATAAATAAGTGCATTCCTGGTCAAACAGGACACCGGGCCGGAAAGCCCCCCTCCCGGCCCGATGGTCCCGGCAAAAGCCGGCTCAGGCGGCCCGATGGGCCATTCGGAAGAAGGTGCGGGATTTCGGCGAGCCAATCACGCGCACCGGCAGCATGGCGGTGACTTCAGCGGCCAGCGCCTGGGCATTTTCCTGTGCCCGGTCGAGATTGCTGATCCGCTGCGGGTCCATGGTGTAGAGCGTACCGCCGCAATCGAAGATGTCGCGAAAGGCGGTGCGTTCGGCAATCATCGTGTTGAGCACGTTGACCCCCCGCGAGGCGAGCAGTCCCTTGATGGCCTGCAGTCCCCGCGTGGTGACCATGGCGCTGACGCGCGTGAGCACGACGGCATGCGGGATGGAAATCCGCGCCTTCTCTTCCAGCAGGCGGATCAGATCCAGGATCTGCGCTGCCCCTCGTGCGTCCATGGCGCAGCCCTGCACGGGAATGAGCACCTGATCGGAGAGACCGAGTGCGGTCGTCACCAGCGCATCGCGGGCTCCCGCAAGGTCGATGATGAAGTGATCGGTCTTCGCCTTGAGGTCGAGGATGTGGTAGGGCAGCGACGCCACCGTCACCTCGGAAATCACCGTCACGTTCGGAACCAGTCCCGTGGTTTCCGACCAGTTGGTGATCCAGCGCTGCGGATCGGCATCGAGGATGACGACGCGGTTGCCCTGCCGGGCAAGCTCGGTGGCGAGAATGAGGGCAGCCGTCGTCTTGCCTGCTCCGCCCTTGGCATTCGCCAGTGAAATAATGGCCATGAATTGATAACCCCTGATGATCGGATTGGAGCCGGGTCATCGCTCCCTTGCTGCACCCCCCATTCGGTGCCGGTAAACACACTCTTACCAATTATGGTTAACGAAATACTAAAGGGAGATAATCAGTTTATAAGACTATAATTATAGTATTGACGTAACGGGAGGCGACAGCCCCGCCCGAAAAGGCAAAGGGGCGGTCCGAAGACCACCCCCTTTTTTAGTCTCAGTAGCAGTCGTGGAAGAGCTGCTTGGTGTTTTCGAGCGTCAGGGCAACCGGGTTGCCGCCGGCGCTCGGATCCTCGATGGCCATGGCGGCCAGCTCGTCGATCCGGTCCTTGCCGACGCCGAAGGCCGTCAGGTTTTCCGGAACGCCGAGTTCGGCGCGGAGAGACAGCACGTAGTCATAGAAGCCGTCGAAACCACCGGAAATGCCGAGATAGGCAGCGGCGCTCGCAATCCTCTGCTCGATGGCGGAACGGTTGAACTTCAGCACCATCGGCATGACGACGGCATTGGTGGTGCCGTGATGGGTGTTGTAGACCGCGCCGATCGGGTGCGACAGCGCATGGATGGCGCCAAGGCCCTTCTGGAAGGCGACCGCGCCCATGGCGGCAGCCGACATCATGTTGGTGCGGGCTTCGATATCGCCGCCGTCCTTGTAGGCGCGCGGCAGATATTCCTTGACGAGGCGCATGCCTTCAAGCGCGATGCCCTGGGACATCGGGTGGTAGAAGGGCGAGGAATAGGCTTCCAGGCAGTGGGCGAAGGCATCCATGCCGGTGCCGGCCGTGATGAACTTCGGCATGCCGACCGTCAGTTCCGGATCGGCGATGACGACGCCCGGCAGGAACTTCGGATGGAAGATGATCTTCTTCACATGGGTCTTGGAATTGGTGATGACCGAAGCGCGGCCCACTTCGGAGCCGGTGCCGGCCGTGGTCGGCACGGCGACGATCGGCGCAATGCCCTCGACCGACGCGCGGGTCCACCAGTCACCGATATCCTCGAAATCCCAGACCGGACGGTTCTGGCCGACCATGAAGGCCACGCATTTGCCGAGATCGAGACCCGAGCCGCCGCCGAAGGCGACGACGCCATCATGGCCGCCATCGCGGAAGGCCTTGATGCCGGCTTCGAGGTTCAGTTCGTTCGGGTTCGGATCGACATCCGCAAACAGCGCGCGGCCAAGGCCGGCGGCGTCGAGAATGTCGAGGGCGCCCTGCGTGATCGGCATGGAAGCAAGGCCGCGGTCGGTGACCAGCAGCGGCTTCTTCATGCCGAGGCTCTTGCAGGCATCGGCCAGTTCCTTGATCCGGCCCGCGCCGAGCTTGACGGCGGTCGGATAGCTCCAGTTAGCAGAAATAGACATCAGAGAGCCTTCTTGAGGTGGTAGGATTTCGGACGGGTAAGGTTCTGGAAGCCGAGCACGGAGAGCGAGCCGCCCTTGCCGGTTTCCTTGCAGCCGGTCCAGCAGAGAGCCGGGTCGAGATAGTCGGCGCGGTTCATGAAGACGGTGCCGGTCTCGATCTCGCGGCCGATGCGGGCAGCGCGGCCGGCATCTCCGGTCCACAGCGAGGCGGTCAGGCCGTAGGGGCTGTCATTCATTAGCGCCAGCGCTTCCTCGTCGTTCTTCACCTTCATGATGCCGACGACCGGGCCGAAGCTTTCCTCGCGCATCACGCGCATGGAATGGTCGACATTGACGAGGATCTGCGGGGCGAGATAGGCGCCGCCGTCATCTTCGGGGAAGAGCTTGCCATCGACGAGCGGCTTGGCGCCGGCGGCAATGGCTTCGGCCGTCTGGGCGCGCACAGTCGCCGCAAAGCGCTTGTTGGCCATCGGCCCGAGCGTCGTGTCCTGCTCCAGCGGGTTGCCGAGCTTGTAGGCGGAGGCAAAGGCCACCGACTTTTCGACGAACGCGTCGAACAGGCTTTCATGCACGTAGACGCGCTCGATGCCGCAGCAGCACTGTCCGGAATTGAAGAAGGCGCCGTCCATCAGCGTATCGACGGCCGCGTCGAGATTGGCGTCTTCCATCACATAGCCCGGATCCTTGCCGCCGAGCTCGAGGCCCAGACCGGCAAAGGTGCCAGCGGCTGCCCGCTCGATGGCGCGCCCGCCCTCGACCGAACCGGTGAAGTTGATGAAGTTGAAGTTGCCATCGGCAATCAGCGCCGAAGTCACGTCATGGGTCAGGAAGACATTGATGAAGACATCGTCGGGAACGCCCGCTTCCACGAAGGCGCGCACCATGCGCTCGCCGACGAGCAGCGTCTGCGCGGCATGCTTGATGACGACGGTATTGCCCGCCATCAGCGCCGGGGCAATCGTGTTGATCGCGGTCATGTAGGGATAGTTCCAGGGCGCGATGACGAAGACGACGCCATGCGGCTCGCGCTCGATGCGGCGCTCGAAATTCGCGCTTTCCTCGACCACATAGGGCTTCAGGCTATCGGCCGCGATGGAAGCCACGTAGTTGGAACGCTCGTTGAAGCCGCGGAATTCACCGCCATAGCGGACCGGACGGCCCATCTGCCAGGCGATCTCCGGCACGACCTCATCGGCCATCTCGTTGAGGCGGGCAACGCCCTTCAGCACCAGCTGCACACGCTCTTCCAGCGGACGGCGGGCCCAGGCCTTCTGCGCCTTGCGGGCGCGCATCACTTCAGCCTTGGCAGCGTCGAAGCTCATCGCCTCGCGCTCGGCATAGACTTCCCCGTTCACCGGGGAGATACATTGAATCATGGTCATGTCACGTGCTCCAATCGAATTCTTGTCGCCACCTTGATCGGCTCGCCGGGCGACAGTTTCAAGCACCCTGCCGGGAGATTTCGCCATGCAGGACGCTCCAAACTGTCGCAGCCGGGGCAGCAGCGCGGGCAAGGGCTGTCACCCCTGCCCGCCCGATGTGTCTTGTCTCTTCCGAAGAAGAGGCGCGCGAAGCGGACTTTACGCCCGCTCGAAACCGCGCGCCACCTCCCAGTCGGTGATGCGGCGGTCATATTCTTCCTGCTCCCATTCGGCAGCACGAACATAATGGTCCACGACGTCGTCGCCGAAGGCGGCACGCAGCATGGCGGAGTTGCGCAGTTCTTCGGTGGCATGACGCAGCGTCCGCGGAATTTCGCGGATGCCCTTGCCGCCATAAGCATCGCCTTCGAACTGCGGCTCAAGCGCCATCTTCTTCTCGATGCCGTCGATACCGGCGGCAAGCAACGCCGCCATGGCGAGATAGGGGTTGAGATCGGAGCCACCGACGCGGCACTCGATGCGGATACCCTTGGTCGCCTCGCCGCACAGGCGATAGCCAGCCGTGCGGTTATCCTTGGACCAGACGGCCTTGGTCGGCGCGAAGGTGCCGGCCATGAAGCGCTTGTAGGAGTTGATGTAGGGCGCCAGGAAGCAGGTGATCTCGCTCGCATGGGTGAGCAGGCCGGCCACATAGTGCTTCATCAGCTCGGACATGCCGTACTTGGCGTCCTTGTCATAAAAAAGCGGCTTGCCATCCAGGCTCCAGAGGGACTGGTGGATATGCGAGGACGAGCCCGCCGCATTGTAGTTCCATTTGGCGAGGAAGGTGATGGCCTTGCCGCGCGACCAGGCGATTTCCTTGCAGCCATTCTTGATGATCGAATGGCGGTCTGCCATGTCGAGCGCCTCGGCATAGCGGACGTTGATTTCTTCCTGTCCGGCAGAGGCTTCGCCCTTGGAATTTTCGACGGGGATGCCGGCGCCCTGCAGACCCTTGCGGATCGCGCGCATGACATCCTCTTCCTTGGTGGTCTGGAAAATGTGGTAATCCTCGTTGTAGCCCGAGGCGAGATGCAGGTCGCGATAGCCGGACAGACGTGCATCTTCATAGGACTGGTCGAAGAGGAAGAATTCGAGTTCGGAGGCCATGAAGGCCTTCATGCCCATGGCTTCCAGCCGCTTCACCTGCTTCTTCAGCACGGCCCGCGGCGAATGCGGCACTTCCGCATGGGTGTGGTGGTCGAGCACGTCGCAAAGAACCAGTGCGGTGCCTTCGAGCCAGGGCACGCGACGCAGCGTCGAAAGATCGGGCTTCATGGTGTAGTCACCATAGCCCTTCTCCCAGCTTGTGGACTTGTAGCCGGAAACAGTCTCCATCTCGAGGTCGGTCGCCAGCAGATAGTTGCAGCTATGGGTTTCTTCCCACGCGCTTTCCACGAAATATTCCGCCTGGAAGCGCTTGCCCATCAGGCGGCCCTGCATGTCCACCAGGCAGGCGAGAACCGTATCGATGCGGCCCTCGGCCACATCTTTCTTCAGATCGTCAAACGAATATGTGCTCATGGTGTTTTCTCGCCCGTTTCCGCTGGCCAGGCCCTTGCCCGGTCAAACAGCAATCTCGTGCCGGCGGCCGGATGCCCGCCTGCTCCCAGCTTCTTGTTGATTGTCGAGTGGAGGGACGCGGACCTCGCCGCGGCCCTCCGGATCATTGCAGGATATGCTCAAGCCTCAGTTGAAGGCCTGCTCGGCGGTTGCAATTTCCGCCTGCCGGGCCTTTACGGCGTCTTCCGTCAGCGGCGGGCCCTGGAAGCGGCGCTTCTCGAAGGCATACCAGACGACGACCAGAGCCACGATCAGGCCGGCAAGGAACTTGCCCACCAGTTCGTAGGGCGGCTGGAAGCCGACGAAGGCCAGGATTGCGCCACCGATAAGGGCGACGACCGCAATCGGCTTCGACCATACGCCGAGATCGAACGGACCCTTCTTCGTCCACGTCTTGCCTTCGGCGAGAATGCCCGCGCCGATCGGCATGATGTAGGAGATGTACAGGAACACCGCGCAACCCGAGGACAGGATGATATAGGCGTTGGCATTGTTGCCGGCGACGAGGCCGAGGATGAAGCAGAGAACGGCACCGGTCACGATCGCATTGCCCGGCGTGCGGTGCGTGGTGTGCACCTTCTTGAGCCAGCCCGATGCGCCGGGAATGCCGCCGTCACGGGCAAAGGCGAAGATCATGCGCGACAGCGACGTCATGCCCGCCAGAGCGCAGAGGAAGTTCGAAAGGACGATGCCGATGGCGATGACGTCCTTGAGCATTTTCGGCATCTGGCTCGAGTCGAGCACATAGGCGAAAACCGACCAGCCCTTGGCCGCGCCTTCGTCGACGCTCGGCATGGCCAGCAGCATGGTTGCGACCAGCAGCCAGCCGAAGATGGCAGACCAGAACACGGCGTTCAGCATGCCGCGCGGCACGGCGCGCTGCGCATCCTTCGTTTCTTCCGAAGTATGGGCAGAGGCGTCGAAACCGGTGATGGTGTAGCACACATGCAGCAGGCCGAGGATGAAGGCATAGAAGATGCTCTGCGTGGCCGGCCAGGTTCCGGCACCCGGGTCACCCGTATAGTTCTTGAAGGTGACGAGACGCGAGAAATCCAGCGGAACCGGCGAACCGAAGAACAGGCCGAGGATGATGATGACGGAAACCGCCAGGATCAGATAGCCCGAGAAGTCGGTGAGCAGCGAGGTGACGCGGATACCGACATAGTTCATCACGGCCTGAACAAGGGTGATGATGGCGACGGCAATCGTCAGGTGCGTGCCGGTGAAGGAATTCGGATCCATGCCGAACATGCCGACCAGGATGAGGTCCTTCAGCAGCAGGTAGACGCCGTAATTGACCGATGCGACCACGAAGAGCAGGCCGAACAGGTTGATCCAGGCCGTTCCCCAGCCCCAGCCACGGCCGCCGAGAATCGACGCCCAGTGATATAGGCCGCCGGCCGTCGGATAGGCCGATGCGATCTGGCCCATGGCCGCAGCCACCACGAGGGCGAAGATCGAACCGACGATCCAGCCGATGCCGATCGATGCGCCGCCGGCTGCGCCGAGCGCGACCGTGTAGGCGCCGATACCGCCGGCCAGAATGCAGATGATCGAGAAGGAAATCGCGAAATTCGAAAATCCACTCATGCTGCGCGCCAGTTCCTGCGCGTAGCCCATCGAGTGGAGGTGTTTTGCATCATCGTCTAGATGGTTGCTCATGGCATGATGCCCCTATAGTCCCTCAGGTTTCCGCGCTATTGCGGAAACTTCCTCTTCCTCAGTGCGGCGGGTTCATCCCGCCGTCCGCATGACTGCTCCCCGGGTCTTTATGTATTCGGTCAGGCCTTCAGGGCTTTGCCCAGAAGATCTGCCAGAAGCGCGGCCATGACCCGTTGGCCGTCCTCATTTCGTATCAGGTCGTTACGCACCTCGATCATCACGTTCTTCAGCCCGCGGGCAAGACCGTGTTTTATGAGGGTATGCGTCACGCCATCCGCCGGCCCATAGGGCTCGTTGCGGCGAATTTCGTAAGGCGTCCGCCCCTCGGCGGCCGCCAGCATGGCATCGGCAATGCGGCTGTCCTCGTCATGCAGGATGCCGATTTCCACCGCGCGCGGCTTGCCCATGTAGACCGGCGTGAAGGAGTGCATGGTCACGATCACGCTCTCCCGTCCCTCCGCCGCGCGGCGGTCGAGAAGCTCGGAAATCGCCGCATGAAAAGGCAGATAGAGCGCCTGCGTGCGCCGGTCGCGCTCCGCCGTCGAAAGCGCTCGATTGCCGGGAATATCGTAGATCTCGCTGGTTTCAGGCATTGCCCCCGGCGCTTCCGGCGGCCGGTTGCAATCATAGACGAGACGAGAGAACCGCTGAAAGACGAGGGGCGCATCGAGAGAGGCCGAGAGCTGTTCGGCCACCGCAAGCGCACCCGGATCCCAGGCGATATGACTTTCGAGCGCCTCGGCCGAAAGACCGAGCGACCCCAGCTGCGCCGGCAGCCGCCGCGAGGCATGTTCGCAGACGAGCACCACGGATCCCCGCCCCCCGGCATTGGCAACCGCGACCGGCGATCCCTCGGATTTCGTCAGAAGCTCGGCTTCGCCCTGCATGAGTTGCTGCCCTACCCAAAACCTTAAAAGTTCCTGAATGACGAAAAGAATTCTTCAGCTTTTGCCGCCTGTCAATCCAGGAACTGAAAGATTCTTTTCAAAACGACAATTGACTCCTGTCACAATCCGGTTTTTTAATTTGTGACAGAGGCCCGCGACAGATTGGGCCCGGGGAGCATAAGTGCCTTGAACAGCACGACAAAAACAGTTTCGGACGTGATCAACGGCCAGTTTGAGACACTGACGAGGGCCGAAAGGCAGCTCGCGGAAAGTCTGCTGGACAACTATCCCGTATCGGGACTGGGCAGCATCACCACGGTTGCGGAAAACGCCGGCGTCTCCACGCCGACGGTGGCCCGCATGGTGCAGAAGCTCGGCTACAAGGGCTATGCGGAATTCCAGGCGCACCTTCACCAGGAGCTGGAAGCCACCCTGTCCAATCCCATCGCCAAGCATGACCGCTGGGCCGCCAACGCGCCGGGCACCCATGTGCTGAACCGCTTTGCCGACGCGGTGACGAACAACCTCAGGGAAACGCTTTCCGACATCGAGCCCGCATCCTTCGACCAGGCGGCAGCCCTGCTGGCCGACCGCAAGCGCAGCATCTATTTCGCCGGAGGCCGCATTACCCGGGTGATTGCGGACTATTTCCACAATCACATGCAGGTGATCCGCCAGGACACGGTGATGATCGCGGCCAATTCCAGCTCCTGGCCGCATTACGTGCTGAACATGAACGAAGGCGACGTGCTCGTGGTCTTCGACATCCGCCGATACGAGCTGGAAATGGCAACCCTTTCCGAGCTTGCCCGCGCCCGCGGTGTCGAGATCGTGCTTTTTACCGACCAATGGGTGTCGCCCATCGCCAAGCACGCCCGCCATACCTTTCGAAGCCGCATCGAGGCACCTTCGGCCTGGGACAGTTCCGTCGTGACGCTGTTCGTGGTCGAGGCGCTCATCGAGGCGGTGCAGAATGCAAACTGGGATGAAACCCGCGAACGTATAAGGACCCTCGAAGGTCTGTTCGAGCAGACCAGACTATTCCGGAAACCGGTCTAGATGCTGGACTAACATACTGAATCGAATACCGTTTCGGCCATACGGCCGAGACGTGTCGGTGCATCTATATAGTTATATATTATAACTTTTATATGCACCATAAGTGTCACAAAGCATTCATGCAACGGAAGTAACAGCACGCTCGCTGTTAACAGACAAAAGGGAGAAGAACAGTGCTTTCCAACCTCAGAAAAATCCTGTCGCTGTCGACGGCCGCCCTCATTGCATCGGGCTCCATCGCCGCCGCAGACTCGATGGAAGACCTTGTCAAGGCGGCCCAGGCCGAGGGAACGCTGACGACCATCGCCCTTCCGCACGACTGGTGCGGCTATGGCGCCCTGATCGAAGGCTTCAAGGCCAAGTACGGCCTGAAGGTCAACGAACTGAACCCGGACGCCGGTTCGGGCGATGAAATCGAAGCCATCAAGGCCAACAAGGACAACAAGGGCGACCAGGCCCCCGACGTGATCGACGTCGGCCTGTCCTTCGGCCCCTCCGCCAAGGCGGATGGCCTGATCCAGCCTTACAAGGTTGCCACCTGGGATTCGATCCCGGATACCGCCAAGGATGCCGATGGCTACTGGTACGGCGACTATTACGGCGTGATGGCCTTTGAAGTGAACAAGGACATCGTCAAGGAAAGCCCGAAGGACTGGGCCGACCTGCAGAAGCCGGAATATGCCAACATGGTTGCGCTTGCCGGTGACCCGCGCACGGCAAACCAGGCCATTTCCGGCGTGTTTGCAGCCGGTCTTTCCGCTTCGGGCGGCGATGTTGCCAAGGCTGGCGAAGCAGGCCTCAACTTCTTCAAGGACCTGAACGCCAAGGGCAACTTCGTGCCGGTCATCGGCAAGTCCGCCCCGCTCGCCCAGGGCACCACCCCGATCATCCTGCGCTGGGACTACAACGCGCTGGCCGACCGTGACACGCTCAAGGGCAACCCGGACGTGGATGTCGTCATCCCGGCTTCCGGCGTGGTCGCTGGCGTGTATGTGCAGGCAATCTCCGCCTTCGCACCGCACCCGAACGCTGCCAAGCTCTGGATGGAATATCTCTATTCCGACGAAGGTCAGCTCGGCTGGCTGAAGGGCTACTGCCACCCGATCCGCTTCAACGATCTGGTGAAGAACGGCAAGGTTCCGCAGGACCTCCTCGACAAGCTGCCGCCGGCTGCCGCCTATGAAAAGGCCGTCTTCCCGACGCTCGACGAGCAGGCAGCCTACAAGGAAACCATCACGAAGGGCTGGGACAGCGTCGTCGGCGCTAACGTACAGTAACGGGATCTGACATCGGTCTTCCCGCGCCGGATGCGCGGGAAGACCTCTTTATTCGGGGGAATTTCGGAACCATGGCGGTATCCTCAACACAATCGGTTCTCAACCGGAAGAAGCTGATGGACTGGGCGGGGGTCGCACCCTTTACCCTTTTCGCCGTCATGTTCCTGATCGCGCCGACGCTCTATCTCGTCACGGGCGCCTTCGTGAACGCGGCGGGGGAACCGACGCTCGAAAACATCGCCGGCCTGTTCACGCCGAAGATCATGGCCTCCTACTCCATTTCGCTGAAGATCAGCCTGGCCTCTGCTTTGGGCGGAACGCTGGTGGGCTTTTTCCTCGCCTGGGCCGTGGTGCTGGGCAGATTGCCTGCCTGGATCCGGTCGGCCATCATGACCTTCTCGGGCGTGGCCTCCAATTTCGCCGGCGTGCCGCTGGCCTTCGCCTTCCTGGCGACGCTCGGTCGAACGGGTCTCGTAACGGTGCTGCTTCGCGACTGGTTCGGCATCAATCTCTATGCGACCGGCTTCAACCTGCTGAGCTTCCTGGGTCTGACCATTACCTACATGTATTTCCAGATCCCGCTGATGGTGCTGATCATCACGCCGGCGCTGGACGGACTGAAGAAGGAATGGCGCGAGGCCGCCGAAATCCTCGGCGCGACCAACACGCAATACTGGACGCGCGTGGCGCTGCCGATCCTGTTTCCCTCGATCCTCGGCACCTTCCTGCTGCTGTTCGCCAATGCCTTCGGCGCGATTGCCACCGCCTATTCGCTGACCGGCAGCACGTTCAACATCGTGCCCATTCAGCTCTATGCCCAGATCCGCGGCGACGTGCTGCATAACCCCAACCTCGGCTATGCGCTGGCACTCGGCATGATCGTGATCACCGGCCTGTCCAACCTCGTCTATATCTGGATGCGCATCCGCGCCGAACGGTGGCAGAAATGAGCACACGGAAAAACCTTTTGCAAAAGACCGGTGCCTGGGCCGCCATCGCCTTCGGTGCGACCTACTTCATCCTGCCGCTGGTCGCGACCTTCGAATTCTCCCTGCGCATGCTCTACAAGACCGAGGGCTACACCTTCGCGGCCTATCGCTCGGTCTTCAGCGACGTGCAGTTCCAGGAAAGCTTCACCTATTCCATCGTGATGGCGATCCTGACCATCGTCATCGGCATGCTGCTTATCGTGCCGACGGCCTACTGGGTGCGGCTTCGCCTGCCCCAGTTCCGGCCGGTGATGGAATTCGTCACCCTCCTGCCGCTGGTCATTCCGGCCATCGTCATCGTCTTCGGCTATCTCCGGCTCTACAATTCCTCGTCCTGGATCCCCTTCACCGGCTCCGCCCGCGGAACGGACATCCTGCTGATGTTCTCCTTCATGACGCTGTCGCTCCCCTACATGTACCGCTCGGTCGATACGGCCATGCGGACCATCGACGTGGCGACACTGACGGAAGCGGCCCAGAGCCTCGGCGCGCCCTGGCGCACCATTCTTTTCCGCTGCATCTTTCCGAATGTCATGAGCGGGGTGCTCTCCGGCGCTTTCATCACCTTCGCCATCGTGATCGGCGAGTTCACCATGCCCTCGCTGCTGAACCGGCCGGCTTTCGGCCCCTATCTCCAGCTGATCGGTGCCAACCGCGCCTACGAGCCGCCGGCACTCGCCATCATTGCCTTCGCGATCACTTGGTTCAGCGTCGGCATCCTGCAATTCCTGTCGCGCTTCAACAAGGCCCGCCCGGCCAAGCCCTGACCGAAACGAAGAGCCATTTCCATGTCCTTTCTCGAACTATCCGCCATCAAGAAGAGCTTCGGTCCGGTGCAGGTCGTCCATGATTTCAACATGGCGATCGAAAAGGGCGAGTTCATCTCCTTCCTCGGCCCGTCCGGCTGTGGCAAGACTACCATCCTGCGCATGATCGCGGGCTTTGAAACCCCGTCGGACGGCACCATCGTCATCAATGGCAAGGACCAGACGACGCTGAAGCCGAACCAGCGCAATATCGGCATGGTTTTCCAGGCCTATGCGCTGTTTCCGAACATGACCGTGTTCGAGAATGTTGCCTTCGGTCTCAAGGTGGCGGGCAAGCCGCGCGCCGAAATCGAGGCCCGCGTCAAGGAAATGCTGTCCCTCATCCATCTCGAGCATCTGGCCGACCGCTACCCCTACCAGATGTCCGGCGGCCAGCAGCAGCGCGTGGCACTCGCCCGGGCGCTCGCCCCGAAGCCGCAGGTGCTGCTGCTCGACGAGCCTCTTTCTGCGCTCGACGCCAAGATCCGCGTGTCGCTCCGCGAAGAAATCCGCCTCATCCAGCGCCAGCTCGGCATCACGACTGTTTTCGTGACCCATGACCAGGAAGAAGCGCTCTCCATCTCCGACCGCATCGTGGTGATGAATGCCGGCCGCGCCGACCAGATCGGCACGCCGTCGGAAATCTACAACCGCCCCTCGACCCGCTTCGTCGCCTCCTTCGTCGGCACGCTGAACCTGATAGAGGCCAAGGTGGAAGATCCGCAGGCGAACCGCATCCGCATCGGCAACCAGTCGCTGGTCATTCTGGATTCCCTTGCCGGGATGAAGGGGGACGATACGGTTTCGGTCGCTTTGCGCCCCGAAGCGGCCTCGCTCGCCGCCTCGCCCCGCACCGACGCCGCCATCCCCGGCGAGGTCCTTTCCTCGCACTTCCTTGGCTCTGTCATCCGCACCCGGCTGAAGGTGGGGACAAGCACGATCTCCTTCGACATGTTCAACGATCCCGGCCGCACACCCCCCGCATCGGGCGAACAGGTGACCCTGCACTTCGCGGCCCGCGACCTGCTGGTGATACGGGATTAAGAAGGCGGTTATCCCTGCTTCTGCAACCGCTTCCGCGTTTCGCTGGCGCTTTCGCGGAACTGCGCCTTGTAGGCACGGGAGAAAGCCGAGGCGGAGTTGAAGCCGGTGGCGAGTGCGATGTCGGCGAAGGGCTGGCGCGTTTCGATTACCTTGCGGCGGGCGGCATTCAGCCGGACGGCGAGATAATGCACGTGCGGCCCCACCCCGATCGTTTCCTGGAACAGGGTCTGCAGATGGCGGGCGCTCACCCCGGCGCGCTTCGCCAGCCGTGAGAGCAGAACCGGCTGCTCGATGTTTTCCTCCATCAGGCGGATTGCGGCGCGCACCCGGTCGTCCACCATGCGCAGGCTGCCTGTCGAAGGCATCGCGGTCGCTTCCGGGCGAAAGCCGGTCTGCTCATAGGTAAAGATGCGCGAGACTTCGAGCGCCAGCGAATAGCCTTGCCTTCGCCGGATGATTTCCAGCATCAGGTCGAGCGTCGGCAGCGACCCGCCCGTGGAGATGCGTTTGCGGTCGATGACAAAGCGGTCCCGAGTCACCGCGATCTGCGGATAGGCGGCCGCGAATTCGTCGAAATCCTCCCAGTGAACCGTCGCCTGGAAGCCGTCGAGCAGGCTGGTTTCGGCCAGCAACCAGGTACCGGACTCGATTCCGGCCACCATTTCCCGGGTGCGCGCCGTCTGCGACAAGAGCCGCTTCAGCGAGGAGGTGGCCGCATCCCGCCAGCTATAGGACGAGACGACGAAGAGCGGCAGGCTTTCCCGCTCCGGGCGGAACGGACCGTCGACGGGGATCGGAATGCGGGAGCGCGTTTCGATGGGCTGGCCGTCCGGCGAGAAGATGCGCCAGCGATAGAGATCCATGCCGGCAATGCGATTGGCCGCGCGCAAGGGCTCGATCACCGAGGCGACGAGCAGGAGATTGGTGTCGGGTACCACGAGGATGTCGATATCGAGGCGCTGGTCGGTCGGTGAGAGCATCTGTTCATCCGTAGAAGCCTGTTCCGATTATGTCAAACTTTCATCCGATTTCGCAAAGCAAAGCGCTGCCCTTTCCGCCGAAATTGCAGCATCGAACATTGGGAGAAGAATACCGTGCCCCTTTCCATGAACCGCGAAGTCTTCATCACCTGCGCCGTGACCGGCTCCGGCGACACCGCCGGCAAGTCCCCGCACGTGCCGCGCTCCCCGAAGGAAATCGCCGAATCCGCCATCGAGGCCGCCCGTGCCGGTGCTGCCGTCGTGCACTGCCATGTGCGCGATCCGGAAACCGGCGCTCCCTCGCGCAAGCAGTCGCTCTACAAGGAAGTCACCGACCGCATCCGCGACTCGGACGTGGACGTGGTGCTGAACCTCACCGCCGGCATGGGCGGCGATATGATTTTCGGTGACGTGGAAAACCCGCTGCCGCTGAAGGATATCGGCACCGACATGGCCGGCGCCACCGAGCGCGTCGCCCATGTGGCCGAATGCCTGCCGGAAATCTGCACGCTCGATTGCGGCACCATGAACTTCTCGCTCGGCGACTACGTCATGACCAACACGCCCTCGATGCTGCGCGCCATGGGCAAGATGATGACCGATCTCGGCGTCCGCCCGGAGATCGAAGCCTTCGACACCGGCCATCTCTGGTTTGCCAAGCAGCTCGCTGAAGAAGGCGTGATCGAGGACCCGGTCCTCGTGCAGCTCTGCATGGGCATTCCGTGGGGTGCGCCGGACGATCTCAACACCTTCATGGCGATGGTCAACAACATCCCGTCGAACTGGACCTTCTCGGCCTTCTCCATCGGCCGCAACGCGCTTGCCTACCCGGCGGCCGCCGTTCTCGCCGGCGGCAATGTCCGCGTCGGCCTCGAAGACAACCTCTATGTCGCCAAGGGCCAGCTCGCCACCAATGCCCAGCTGGTCGACAAGGCCGTCTCGGTCATCGAAGGCATGGGCGCCAGCATCATCGGACCGGCCGAAGTGCGCAAGAAGCTGAAGCTGACCAAGCGGTAAGAAGAGCGTCGGACGCGTTCCTTGAACCCCCACCCCAGCCCTCCCCACAAGGGGGAGGGAGCAGGTTGAGCCAGCCGCCCAAGTCCCCCTCCCCCTTGTGGGGAGGGGTTAGGGGTGGGGGTATCAACCCCCGTCGGGCCGGGGAAAAGCTCGCGGCAGCCGCCCCAAGTCTCTTCTCCCCAGCGGGGAGAAGGTGCGGGCCAAGCGGATGAGGGGGCTCAGCAGAAGCCGGCTTATTGTTTTCACGAATTGACAGAACGGACACAAACCCATGACCACTCAAATCCAGAAAGCGGCCTGCATCGGCGGCGGCGTGATCGGCGGGGGCTGGATCGCCCGCTTCCTGCTGGCCGGCATCGATGTGAAGGTCTTCGACCCGCATCCGGAAGCCCAGCGCATCGTCGGCGAAGTGATCGCCAATGCCGAGCGCGCCTACAAGCTGCTGACCATGGCACCCCTGCCGCCGAAGGGCACGCTCACCTTCTGCCAGAGCCTTGAAGAAGCCGTGGAAGGTGCTGACTGGATTCAGGAATCCGTGCCGGAGCGGCTCGACCTGAAGCGCGGCGTTCTGACCAAGATCGACGCGGCCGCCAAGCCCGACGCCCTGATCGGCTCCTCGACCTCGGGCCTCAAGCCGACCGACCTCCAGCGCGACATGAAGCACCCCGAGCGCCTCTTCGTCGCCCATCCCTACAACCCCGTCTACCTGCTGCCGCTCGCCGAGCTGGTCGGCGGCGAAAAGACCACCCGCGCGACGCTGGAAACCGCTCGCGACCGCCTGAAGCCCATCGGCATGAAGGGCGTCATCATCAACAAGGAAATCGAAGCCTTCGTCGGCGACCGCCTGTTGGAAGCAGTCTGGCGCGAAGGCCTGTGGCTGATCAAGGACGACATCTGCGATACCGAAACGCTGGACGATGTGATCCGCTATTCCTTCGGCATGCGCTGGGCGCAGATGGGCATGTTCGAGACCTACCGCATCGCCGGTGGCGAAGCGGGCATGCGCCACTTCATCGCCCAGTTCGGCCCCTGCCTCTCCTGGCCCTGGACCAAGCTGACCGACGTGGTCGATCTCACCGACGAGCTGATCGACAAGATCGCCAACCAGTCGGACGCCCAGTCCGGCGCGCGCGGCATCCGTGAGCTGGAACGCATCCGCGACCAGAACCTCTGCGGCATCATGCAGGCGCTCAAGGCCGGCGACGAAGGCCGTGGCTGGGGTGCGGGCAAGCTGCTCGCCGAGTTCGAGGAGCATCTCTGGAAGAATGCCCCGAAGGCGAAGGTCGAAGTCAAGGCCGAGCCGCTGCGCCTCCTCGACATCAAGGTCTCGCCCGCCTGGGTGGATTATAACGGCCACATGACCGAGTTCCGCTACCTGCAGGTCTTCGGCGATACGTCCGATGCGCTGCTGCGCCTGATCGGCGTGGACATGGACTATGTGGAAGCCGGCCATTCCTACTACACGGTCGAAACCCACATCCGCCATCTCGGCGAATCCAAGCTCGGCCAGGAGATCTATTCCACCCTCCAGCTCGTCTCCCATGACGACAAGCGTCTCCATTACTTCAGCCGCATCCATGACGCCAAGACCGGCGACATCCTCGCCACCGCCGAGCAGATGATGGTGCATGTGGACAGCAAGGCGTCCAAGGCCTGCCCTGCCCCCGCCCATGTGCTCGCCAAGGTCAAGGACATCACCGACGCCCATGCAGGCCTGCCCGTCCCGGATGGCTTCGGCCGTCAGGTCGGCCAGAAGAAGGGCTGAACCGGAAAGAGCTTGGGTCCCCTTCCCTTCGGCCACACCGTCGGGAGGGGGGCATTTCGGCCAATGACCCGCCCCTGCCAATTCCCCTGGCCGCTCCTGCCGGGCACCCCTACTGCCCGAGCTATCCCAGAGCGTGCAGGAGCGACCAGAGGAATTGACCGCCGCAACGCCGGCGATGACGCCATACCGGAGAAACAGACTGATGAATTTTGGCCTTACCGAAGAGCAGGAGATGATCGTCTCCACCGTCCGCAACTTCGTGGAAACGGAAATCTATCCGCATGAGAACGAGGTGGAGCGGACCGGCATCGTGCCGAAGGAGATCGGGCAGGAGATCAAGCGCAAGAGCCAGGAACTGGGCTTCTTCGCCTGCAACATGCCGGCCGATGTCGGCGGCGCTGGGCTGGACAATCTCACCTTCACGCTGGTGGAGCGCGAGCTTGGCCGTGCCTCGATGGGCCTTGCCGCCTATTTCGGCCGCCCCTCCGGCATTCTGATGGGCTGCAACGAAGAACAGCGCGAGCGCTACCTCATCCCCGCCGTCAAGGGCGACAAGTTCGATGCGCTCGCCATGACCGAGCCGGATGCGGGCTCCGACGTCCGCGGCATGAAGTGCTTTGCAAAGAAGGATGGCGACGACTGGGTGGTGAATGGCACCAAGCACTTCATCTCCCATGCCGATCTGGCCGATTTCGTCATCGTCTTCATCGCCACCGGCGAGGAGCAGACCCCGCGCGGGCCGAAGAAGCTGATCACCTGCTTCCTCGTCGATCGCGGCACGCCGGGCTTCGAGATCCGCGAGGGTTATTCCTCCGTGTCCCATCGCGGCTACCATAACTGCATCCTGAATTTCACTGATTGCCGCCTGCCCTCGGCCCAGATCCTCGGCGAGCTGCACAAGGGCTTCGACCTCGCCAATGAATGGCTCTATGGCACGCGCCTGACGGTTGCCGCCTCCTGCGTCGGCCGTGCTCGTCGCGTCTTCGATTACGCGCTCTCCTATGCCGCCGAACGCAAGCAGTTCGGCAAGCCGATCGGCGCGAACCAGGGCGTGTCCTTCAAGCTCGCCGACATGATCACCGAGATCGACGCCGCCGATTTCCTCACGCTGCACGGTGCATGGCTGCTCGATCAGGGCAAGCCCTCGAACCGCGAGATCGCCTCGGCCAAGCTCTACGCCTCCGAAATGCTCGCCCGCGTCACCGACGAGGCAATCCAGATCTATGGCGGCATGGGCCTGATGGACGACCTGCCGCTGGCCCGTTTCTGGCGCGATGCCCGCGTGGAGCGCATCTGGGACGGCACGTCCGAAATCCAGCGGCACATCATCAGCCGCGACCTGTTGCGGCCGCTCGGAGCCTGATCGAGCCATGAGCGACCTCAACAGCCTCGACCGTCTGCTGCGCCCGAAAACCATTGCCGTCTTCGGCGGCAAGGAGGCACGCCGGGTGATCTATCAATGCGACAAGATGGGCTTTGCCGGAGAGATCTGGCCCGTTCATCCGAAGGAAGACGAGATCTATGGCCGCAAATGCTACCGCTCGGTGGCCGACCTGCCATCGGCACCGGATGCCGCCTTCGTCGGCGTGAACCGCAATCTCTCCGTCGAGATCGTCCGCCAGCTCTCCGAACGGGGTGCAGGCGGCGCGATCTGCTATGCGTCGGGCTTTCTTGAAGCGCAATCCGAACTGGCCGACGGCGCGGATCTTCAGGCTGAACTGGTGAAGGCCGCCGGCCGGATGCGGATCATCGGTCCGAACTGCTACGGCCTCGTCAATGCGCTCGATGGCGCCCTGCTCTGGCCGGACCAGCACGGGCTGATCAAGGTGGAGAAGGGCGTGGCGATCCTCACCCAGTCCTCCAACATCGTGCTGAACCTTACGATGCAGACCCGGGGCCTGCCGATTGCCTATATCATGACGGCGGGCAACCAGGCGCAGACGGGCCTTTCCGAAATGGCGATTGCCGCGCTCGAAGACCCGCGCGTGACCGCCCTCGGCTTGCATATCGAAGGCATCGATAGCATCGAGGCGCTGGAGCGGCTCGCCCAGCGTTCACGCGAACTCAAAAAGCCGGTGGTAGCGCTGAAAGTGGGCAAGTCGGAAGCCGCACAGAAAGCGACAGTCTCCCACACGGCCTCTCTTGCCGGTAACCACGCAGTCTCCACCGCCGTGCTGAAGCGGCTTGGCATCGGGCAGGTCTCCAGCCTGCCGGTCATGCTGGAAGCGCTGAAGCTGCTGCATGTCTATGGCCCGCTCAGCTCCTACGAGATCTCTTCCATGAGCTGTTCCGGCGGCGAAGCCTCGCTGGTGTCGGATACCGCCGTCGGCCGCAAGGTGCATTTCCGGGCGCTGAAGGATTTCCAGCTGAAGCCGCTGCGGGAAAGCCTGGGCGAGATGGTGACGCTCGCCAACCCGCTGGACTACCACACCTTCGTCTGGGGCAATCTGGAGCGGCAGACGGCAGCCTTCACCGCCATGATGGCGGGCGGCTATGCGTTGAACATGATCATCCTCGACTTCCCCCGCGCCGACCGCTGCACCTACGAGGACTGGTGGATCACCGTTCAGGCCATGCAGAATGCCAGCAAGGCCAATGCCGGCGTACCCGCCGCCTTCGTCGCCTCGATCAGCGAAAACATGCATGAGGACGTGGCCTTCAAGCTCATGGAGATGGGCATGGTGCCGCTCTGCGGCATCGACGAGGCGCTTTCCGCCGCCGAAATTGCCGCCGATATCGGTGCGGCCTGGGCGGCCCCCGCCCCCGCGCCCCTGATCAAGGTCGCCGATGCGGAGGGCGACAGCGAAACACTCAGCGAGGCGGAAGCCAAGGCAGCGCTGAAGGCCTTCGGCGTGCCCGTGCCGAAGGGCGTCGTCGCCCTCACCCCGGCGGCGATTGCCGATGCCGCGACCCGCATGGGCCTGCCCGTGGCGCTGAAGGGCCTTGGCGTCGCCCACAAGACCGAAGCCGGAGCCGTGAAGCTCAACCTCAGGACCCGCGAGGACGTGCTGGAGGCTGCGGAAGCCATGGCCCATGTGGCGAAGGGCTATCTCGCGGAGAAGATGGTGGCAAAGCCCGTCGCCGAGATCATCATCGGCGCCATGCGCGATCCGGTCGCCGGTCCGGTATTGACCGTCGGCGCCGGCGGCATTCTGGTCGAACTCATCGAGGATGCGGCGATCCTGACGCTTCCGGCCACGGAAGAGGAAATCCGGAAAGCCATTGCCGGGCTGAAGATCAACAAGCTGCTGGCTGGCTATCGCGGCCAGCCGAAGGGCGACGTCGAAGCACTGGTAAAGACGGTGGCGGGCGCTGCCGCCTATGTGACGGCCCATGCCGCCACCTTCGAGGAACTGGACATCAACCCCGTGATGGTGCTGCCGGAAGGCCAGGGCGCTGTCGCGGCAGACGCATTGATCAGGAGGAAAAAGGCATGAGCGAAGGACCGATCCGCACCCGCCGCGAAGGCGGCATTCTGGAAGTCACCATCGACCGTCCGAAGGCCAATGCCATCGACCTCGTGACATCGAGGATCATGGGCAAGATCTTCCAGGATTTCCGCGATGACGAGACCCTGCGCGTCGCGATCATCACCGGTGCCGGCGAGAAATTCTTCTGCCCCGGCTGGGACCTGAAGGCCGCCGCCGCGGGCGATGCGGTCGATGGCGACTATGGCGTCGGCGGCTTCGGCGGCATGCAGGAACTGCGCGACCTCAACAAGCCGATCATCGCGGCGATCAACGGCATCTGCTGTGGCGGCGGCTTCGAGATCGCGCTTTCGACCGACATGATCCTCGCTGCCGAACACGCCACGTTCGCGCTGCCGGAAATCCGCTCCGGCACGGTGGCCGATGCCGCCTCGATCAAGCTGCCGAAGCGTATTCCCTATCATGTGGCGATGGACATGCTGCTGACCGGCCGCTGGCTGAATGCCGAGGAAGGTCATCGCTGGGGCTTCGTCAACGAAATCCTGCCTGCCGAGAAGCTGCTGGACCGCGCCTGGGAGCTCGCCCGCCTGCTGGAAAGCGGCCCGCCGCTCGTCTACGCCGCCATCAAGGAAGTAGTGCGTGAGGCGGAAGGCGCAAAGTTCCAGGATACGATGAACAAGATCACCAAGCGCCAGTTGCGCACGGTGGATATTCTCTACGGTTCGGAAGACCAGCTCGAAGGCGCCCGCGCCTTTGCCGAAAAGCGCGATCCCGTCTGGAAAGGCAAATAAGCCTGATCGCACAAGCCGACGGAAAAGCGAGGGCGGGCTCCTTATGGAACCGCCCTTTTTTCGTTTCGAAAGACGTTGATCGCTGTCTGGTTCAGACCTTCACCGCCAGCCGCAAGCCGCCCCAATGGCGGCCATTGACCGTAATCGGCGCGGAAATGTCCCGCATCATCACGAAGACCCCGCCTCCCATGTCGCGCCGGTAGGTCTGCACGAGGAACGGCTCCTTGCTCCGGCCTGCAGCCAGCCCCACGCGGTCGTTGAAAAGGCGGCGGTTGCGGCAATTGGCGTTGTTCCACACCGGATCGCCGGGCTTCTGCGGATGGGAAAATTTCCGGTTATGGGTCGGGAGATAGCCGTTGGTATCGACTGCCGCACAAAACACGATAGCGCCATCTGAACCGGCCACCGGTTCGATGATGTCGGGCAGCACCATGTCGGTGAAGCGGGTAAACCCGCTCATCAGCTGTTGCGGATCGCTGCCCGCAATCGGCTGATAGTGATGGTCGAAGAGCTGGTTCAGCGAAATCTGCCCCCGCCGCACGCCCTCCGCAAAGGTCTCCGATATGCGGGCTGCGGTTTGCTGGGCCAGATCGACCCAGGGGCTGATTTCCGTCCGCGCGCCTGTGCTGCCCGTCAACTGGATCATTCGCTCCGACAGGTCCACCACCCGGTCGGCCCCTTTGGCCGCATCCTGGAGCGCATCGTTGGAACGGGCGACATCGGCGGAAATGCGTTCGATGGCGTTCACGAAGCCCTGGGCTTGCTGATTGATCACCGTGGTCGTCCCCGCCATCGTGGTCGTCCCGTCGAGGATGCTCAGAATGCCCTGCTCCATCTCCTGGAAGGACGCGCTCATGGCAATCGACTGGTCCTTGACGGTCACGGCGCAGCCCGTCACATCCTTCCCGGACCTGCTGAGCTGGGAAATCCCGGTGCGCAGCACCTTCAGTGTTTCGAGGATGGCGCCCGTGGCCTGGGAGGTCTGCAGAGAAAGCGCGCGGATTTCCTGTGCGACGACGGCGAAACCCTTGCCGGCCTCCCCGGCACGGGCGGCCTCGATGGCCGCATTCAGCGCCAGCAGGTTTGTCTGCCGTGCGATGGAACTGATTTCGGTCGCCACCTTGTCCACATCCGCAATGGAGGAGGCAAAGGATGAAATCTCGGTATCGATGCCTGCCGTGGTGACGAGCATCTGATCGATCTCGGTAATGGAGGCATTGAGGTTGCCGGCGGATTGGGAGAGCAGTTGTCTTGCCCTGATGGCGGAAGCATCGGCATCCGTCATGCCGGTCGCCAGCGACTGGTTGGAAAGGGCGATCTCTTCCGCGTCGCGGGTCAGCGATTGCAGCGCCTGCGCCTGCTCACGGGTTTGCGCCGCCGTTTGCTGGATATTGCCGGCAACATTGACAATATCGAGCCCGAGCTCGGACGCCCCCTGAAACAATTTCTGTATTGCATCCGCCAGCAGGCGAGCCCCGGAAACGTCTACAGCGCGCCCGTGAGGATCTGTCGTCTCAAGCGTCTCGGCCTGCGGCTCGAACGCACGCTCACCCATCGTTCAAGCCTCCCAGCTTGCAGAATATCGATGCAGAAGAGTCAGTGCAGAATGGTTAACCAAGCCTCAACAAGCCGGTATGATTTGTCGCAAACAAAATAGGAAAAGTATCCACAAAAACTATACTAAAGTATAAATCGCAACACTCATCTTATATACGAACACAGATGTCTCACCCGAGCCGGGAAGAGCTTTTGGACAGACCGAACCCCTTCACGCTCCCGATGTCTGGAAGGACCGCACCGCGTCATCCACACTATAGTGGCAGCGGGCGAGAAAATCCCCTTCTCCCGCGAGACGAAGAAGATCGCGCAGCTGGTCGTGAACCCGGGCATAGGCAAGGTGATAGCCGCGCGCGATCATCAGGCGATCGAACTCGATCAGCTGGTCCAGCGCGGTCGTATCGAGATCAAAACTCTCTTCCAGGCTGACGATCAGCCGATGAACGGCCGGGTCTTCCTCGGTGGCCCGGGAGATTGCGCTGAGAACGGAGTCCGCATTGGCATAAAAAAGGGGCGCTGCGGGCCGGAAAATGGCGAGGCCGATTTCTGTAACCGCATCGCGGTGCCGCGCGGCGTCCACATAGTCCCGCGTTTCGCCGAGCCGTCCGAGCCGGGTAACCACCGGATGGGACAGGCGCCGCAGCAGCTCCACGAGCGACAGGATCACGGCCAGCAGCATCCCGTCCAGCACCCCGAAGCTGAGGATGCCCGCCGCCGTAAAGAGCGCGAGATAATGGTCCCGACCGAGCCGCCAGAGGCGGAGGAACGGACCGAGATCCAGGGCGTGGGTGAGAGCGGCAATCACCACGGCCGCCGGAATGGCTCTGGGAAGCGCGGCCACCAGCGGGCCGCCGGCCGTCACCAGCAACAACAGGAGAAGGGCCGCCACGACACCGCCGAGACGATTGCTGACGCCGGCGGCCTGCGCTGCCTGCCCCGCGGAAAATCCCGCCCCGACCGGCATTCCGCCAAAGGCGGCGCTGGCCAGATTGGCCGTGGCAAAGGCAGCGAGCTCCCGGTTCGCCGAAACAGGGTCGCCTGTTCTCAGGGCCAGAGATCGGACTGTTCCCCAGGATTCGGCAAACAGGATCAGCACGAGCGGCACGGCATATTGCGCGAGCTCGGAGATGGCACTCCATGACAGGAGGGGCGCTTCCGGCGGTCCGAAATCGAGCGCGATGGCTCCGGTGACCGCCACCCCCGCAGCCGGCAGATCCACCGCAACGCCGAGCACCGCACCCGTGACCAGCACCAGAAGCGGGCCGGGTACCCGTGGCAGGCGGCGCAACGACAGGAGAGTGAGAAGCGCCAGCGAGCCGATGCACAGGGTCAGGGCATGGGCAGAGGGCAACTTCGTGAAGAGATCCGCCAGAAACCGTGCGGGGTTGGAACCCTCGGCCCGGATTCCGAAGAGTTCCGGCAACTGATGAAGGATGATCGTCAGGGCAAGGCCGAAGGAAAATCCTTTCAGGACCGGGCGGGAGATGAAGCCGCTGAGACTGCCGAGCCGCAGGAGCGCGGCCGCCAGAAAGAGAAGGCCTGTGATCGCCACCAGCCAGACGGTCATGCCCACCTTGGCCGACAATCCCCCGGGAACCGCAGCGAGGGTCGCCGCGAGAATGGCCGCCGAGGAAGAGGTCGGCGCGACGATGGCGTAGCGGCTTTGCCCGACGACCGCATAGGCAAGGGCGCCCGCAATACCGGCGATGACGGCGTGGGCGGGCTCAAGTCCCGCTATGCCGGCATAGGCCACGGCTTCCGGCAGCATCAATCCGGCGATCGAGGCGCCGGCGATCAGGTTTCTGGGCAGATCGAGTGTCATGAAAAATCCATGACCGCCTTTCCCGCCCCGCTGTCAATGGGGGGCGGAAAAACAGGGCAAAGTCCATCCGGCCCTCGTTGAAAAGCCGCACCGCCCCGTGCGGCACGCCTTTTGCCCGAAGGACCCGTTCGAGACTGTGCATTTCGCTGAAAATCCCCTGCAACAGAAGACCGGAAGGCTTGCTATCGAGACGAGCCATGGATTGAATGCGGGACGTTTTAAAAGCTGCGCATAAAGGCCACGCATGAGCAATCGCCCCTTTTCAGTCATCGAAAATCAGTGGATTACACTGGCCGACGGAACACGCCTCTCCGCCCGGATCTGGCTGCCCGACGATGCGGAGGATCATCCGGTTCCCGCCGTCTTCGAGTTCCTGCCCTATCGAAAGCGCGACGGAACCGCGCCGCGGGACGAATCCACCTATCCCGTCTTCGCCGCCGCCGGCATTGCCGGCGTGCGTGTGGATATTCGTGGCTCGGGAGAGAGCGAAGGGGTGATCGATGGCGAATATACCCCGCTGGAGCTTGCCAATGCCTGCGAACTGATCGCCTGGATCGCCGCTCGCCCCTGGTGCAACGGGTCGGTGGGGATGATGGGAATTTCCTGGGGTGGCTTCAACAGCCTCCAGGTCGCCGCGATGCGCCCGCCAGCTCTCAAGGCCATCATATCCATCGCTTCGACCGTCGACCGCTATAACGACGACATTCACTACAAGAACGGCTGCCATCTGTCGGCACAGCTTTCCTGGGCCGCCACCATGCTGGCCTATCAATCCCGCTCGCCGGACCCGGCTCTGGTCGGCGATAGCTGGCGCGACATGTGGCTGCATCGCCTGCAGAACGAACCCTTCTTTCTGGAAGAATGGTTGCAGCACCAGCGCCGCGACAGTTTCTGGGAACACGGATCCGTCTGCGAAGCCTTTGAAAAGATCGAGATCCCCACGCTGGTGATTGCCGGCTGGGCAGATGGCTACCGCAACACGCCCATCAAGGCGATCGAGGGGCTGGGCTCGAAGGCAAAGGCCCTCATTGGTCCCTGGGTCCACAAATATCCGCACTTCGCCTATCCGAAGCCGCGCGCTGATTTTCATGGCGAGGCAATTGCCTGGTGGAATCGGTGGCTGCGGGGCGAGCAGACGGGGGTTGAGCACTGGCCGCAAATGCGCGCCTATATTCTCGATGGCCCGAAACCTGCGGTACGGCGTGACGCCGATCCGGGTTTCTGGATTTCCAAGGACAGCTGGTCGAAGCCGGACCTGCAGCTCCTCCATATCGACAGCAACGGCCGGCTGAGCGAAGGCCCGGCCCTTGGCAATGCGGAACGACCGGTCTTTCTGAAGTCTCCGCTCGATACCGGCACCATGTCCGGCGAATTCTTCACGCTGAAGCCCGACGCCGAAATGGCGGGCGACCAGCGGCTGGACGATGCCGGCTCGCTCGTCTTCGAAACGCCGGAGCTGGAAGAAGACGCGGATTATCTGGGTGAGCCTGTGCTGACTTTCCGGGTTTCCACCAAATCGGGCCTCGCCAACGTGGCGGCACGGATCGTCGACATCCATCCGGACGGCACCGCGACCCGGGTGAGCTTCGGTGTGCTGAACCTCGCACATCGCGCGTCCAGTGCAAAGCCGGAGACCATGCCGAATGGCGAATTCGTCGAGGTGCGAATGGTGCTGGATGCCTGCGGCTATCGCTTCCGCCGCGGTCACCGCATCCGCCTGTCCCTATCCAGCGCCTACTGGCCGATGATCCTGCCGCCGCCGTCCGATCCGGGCCTTACATTCGACCAGGGCTCCCTGAGCATCGGTCTTCCGCTCCTCGGCAGCCATCGGCGCATTACGGTGAAGGAGCCGGATAATCCCGATCCTCTGCCCAAATACATCAGCCGCACGCCCTCAGCCACGCAGCGGGGCGTCTATCGGGATCTCACCCGCAACCGCACCGAATATCGCATTCTGGAAGATACCGGCCTCAACGAACACCCGCAAACCGGTCTGGCGACCCGGGAATGCCGACGCGAAACCTGGGCGATTGCCCCCGATGATCCGCTGTCTGCATCCGGCAACTGCCACTGGACGACGGAAGCCCGGCGACCGGGTTGGTCGGTGCGGACCGAATGCCGGGCCTCCCTGCGCGCCACCGCCACTGACTGGCTGATGTCAGCCCGCGTGACCGCCTTCGAGGATGACAAGCAGGTATACGAGAAGTCCTGGGAAAAGAAGATCGCCCGCGATTTCATGTGATCCGGTTCACGGGGTGGCGGAGGACAGGCCGAGCAGCACGGCCAGCGCGCGCTCCGCATCCCGCTCCGGGACGAAGATATGGTCATGATAGAAGCCAGCCATCACGTTGGCACTGATGCCGGCCTCGGTCAGCGCGGCCGAGAAGGCGGCTGTCAGACCGACCGCCTCAAGGGCCGAATGCACGGTCAGCGTGATCTGGCGCATCGGGCCGGACGTCGACAGGCCGGCGGCTTCGGCCCGACCCCGGGCGACCACGACTGTCAGCCCTTCGACTTCCCGGAACTGGGCAAGCGGCTGCAGGCGCGGCAAGAGCGCGATTTCCTCGCCGTCTCCGAGACAGGCAAAGACGAAAACCCCGTCCTGAAGAACCGGGCGCATTCCCTTGAGAAGATTCGCTAGATCGGTTTCTCCGCCCACGACACCACTCCGCTCCACGACCGATCACCCAGTTAGTTTCTTCGCCAGATCAGATATTTACGGGATTATCCGGAATCAATTCGCAAACGGGCTGAATCAAATTGTGAAGCAGTGCGTCCGCCCTTCATATCCCACTTCAAACGCCCTCTTCAATCGATTACATCTTGCTGTGATCCAAGGAGGAGCAACCCATGTCTGAGCCGATGTCCGATACCTTGCCCTGGGCCAGCCGTCACGCGCACCGCGCCTGGCTGATGGAGCAGGCGGCGCGCCTGTGGACCTTCTTCGGTGCCCGGACAATCAATCCGTCCGGAGGTTTTTTCGAATGCGATGCGCAGGGCGAAGTCAAGCGTGACCCGTCGGCGACCTGCGGCGTCCACATGAGCGCCCGCATGGTCCACTGCTCGGTCATCGGTGAATTGATGGGCCGTCCGGGCCATCAGGACATGATCGATCATGGCATGGCGACCATCTGGAACCGCCACCGCGATCCGGTCGCCGGCGGCTATCACTGGGCAATCGGGGGAAGCGGCCCCGCGGATACGACGAAGCAGGGCTATGGCCACGCCTTCGTGTTGCTCGCGGCCTCCTCGGCCAGCCTCGTGGGCCATCCGCTTGCGACCTCCATGCTGGCGGATGTGACGGAAATCCTGAACACCCGGTTCTGGGAAGAGGCGCATGGCGCGATTGCGGAAGAGTTCACCAGCGACTGGGGTCCTCTGGGGCCCTATCGCGGCCAGAACTCCAACATGCATCTGACGGAAGCCCTCATGGCCGCCTACGAGGCCACCGGTGAGCGGGACTATCTGTCCAAGGCCGAACGCATCGCGGAGCTGATCATCCGCTGCCACGCCCAGGCGTGCGGCTATCGCCTTCCCGAACACTTTACCGAAAACTGGCAGGTGGAGGAAGCCTATAGCGGCCATGAGATGTTCCGTCCCTCCGGCACGACGCCGGGCCATTCGTTGGAATGGGCTCGCCTGCTGCTGCAATTATGGGCGCTGACGGGCAAGGATCGCGACTGGATGGCCGAGGCGGCACGGGCCTTGTTTTTCCAGTCCATGTCGCTGGGCTGGGACCGGGATCATGGCGGCTTCTACTACACGCTCGATTGGGAAAACCGCCCATCCCGTCCGGCGAAACTGTGGTGGCCACTGTGCGAAGGGGCCGGCGCAGCCGCCTTCCTCAATGCGCATTTCCCCGGTGACTTCCATGAGCAGAGCTACCGCCGGATCTGGAACCGCATTGCCGGTTCCTTCATCGACAACGAAAAGGGTGGCTGGCACGAGCAACTGAGTGCCGATCTGAAACCCGAATACACGCTCTTCACCGGCAAGGCAGATATCTACCACGCCCTTCAGGCCTGCCTGATCCCGCTCTATCCCGCCGAAGGCAGCCTTACCCGGGTCATCCTGCAGGAAAACCGGGCCTGAGGCTTAGCCTCACGGTTCCGGCATGCGGAAATCCAGTGGATCCTCTTTGAGGTAAATGGCCAGCGCCTCGACCACGAGCGCATGATCCTCCCGTTGCGGCAAGCCGGAAACCGTGATCGCGCCGATCACGCCCGTCTTGCGCACATGGATGGGAAAGCTGCCGCCATGCGGGGCGAAATCCGCCGGCGAAAGCCCCCATTTCTGCTCGACCGACTGGCCCTGCCGCTGCAATTGCAGCCCAACCGCATAGCTGCTCGTGAGGAACCGCAGGACCAGATTGCGCTTGCGCCGGACCCAGTTGGCATTATCGGCGCTCGTACCGGGCAGCGCCGCATAGAAAGCCGGCATGGAATGCAGCGTGATGTCGATCACCACGCCGAGTTTGCGGCTGGAAGCCATTTTCTGCAGCAGCGACCCGACCTCCCAGGCCGTGTCGAGGTTGAAGTAATCGAAGTGAAGCGCCGCCTCCTGCCGCGCAATGCATTCCAGGTCCCTCTCGATGGTCATCGTCCCGCCTCCCTGCTTTTGGTCAGCATGGCCGACCCGGCCGCGAAGCGAAAGGGCTTCCGATGAATTTTGACGTGGAAAGCCTGCACTTACGTGCCGCAGAAGGTCCGGTAATTCGTCCAGTCTGACGAGGGCGGAAGGGCGTAGTCCTCCATGCCGGCCTGCGCCTCATAGGGACGCTTCAGGAGTTCGCGCAAAGTGTTGAACAGATCGAAACTGCCTTCGGCCGCCGCGGCCAGAGCGGTTTCCACCTGATGATTGCGCGGGATATAGAGCGGATTGACGCGGTCCATCCGCCCTGCCCGTTCTTCCGCCGAGGCGGGCTCCAGCCCCTGCCGCGCCTCGTATCGGGAAAGCCAGGCCCGGATGTCGCCGCTCTCGGAAAACAGCGCTTCGACAGCGCCGAAATCGCCGCCCTTGCGGGTCGCCTCGCCCAACTGCCGGAAGGTGAGCGTGTAATCCGCGCGGCCCTGATGCATGGCCTTGAGGAGATCGCGGGCCAGGGCCGCATCGCCTTCCTCTTCACGCTCGAGGCCCAGCTTTGCTCGCATCACCGCCAGCATCCCGCTTGCAAACTGGGGCGAGAAGCGTCTGAGCGCCTCCGTGGCGAGCGACACCGCCCGCTCCTCATCGGGATCGAGCACGGGAAGCAGCGCTTCGGCGAGACGCGCCAGATTCCACTCCGCCACCGCCCCCTGATTGGCAAAGGCATAGCGGCTACCGGTATCGATGGACGAAAAGCGCGCGGCCGGATCATAGGCATCGATGAAGGCGCAAGGGCCATAGTCGATGGTCTCGCCCGAAATCGACATGTTATCGGTGTTCATCACGCCATGCACGAAGCCTACGCGCATCCACGCCGCCACCAGCCGCGCCTGCCGGGCGACGACGCCTTCGAAAAGCGCAAGGGCCGGATTTTCGGCCTCTGCGAGGTCCGGATAATGCCGGCGGAGGGCATGCTCAACCAGCACATGCAGGCCCTCCCGGTCCTGGCGGGCCGCCAGAAACTGGAAGGTCCCGATGCGGATATGGCTGGAGGCGACCCGGGTGAGCACCGCCCCCTGAAGCACGCTTTCCCGGTAAACGGGATCTCCGGTCAGGACAGCGGCCAGCGCACGGGTGGTCGGAACATGCAGCGCATGCATGGCCTCCGAAACGAGAAACTCCCGAAGCACCGGCCCGAGGGCTGCCCGCCCGTCGCCGCCGCGCGAAAACAATGTCCGTCCCGCGCCCTTCAGCTGGAGATCGAGGCGGCGACCATCCGGCGTCACGATCTCGCCGAGAAGGACGGCCCGCCCATCGCCCAGTTGCGGCGAAAACCCGCCAAACTGATGGCCGGCATAGGCGGTCGCGATCGGCTGCGCGCCCTCCGGCAGGCGGTTGCCGGAAAATATGTTCGCCAGCCCGTCGGGTGTTTCCCCGGAAAGATCGAGCCCCATCTCCCCGGCCAGTTCCGAATTCAGCGCCACCAGACGGGGCGCAGAGGCGGGAGAAGGCGCGGTTTGCGCATAGAAGCGCTGCGGCAGCCGCGCATAGGAATTGTCGAAACGGAAAGCCGTGCCATTCTCGGTCTGCATAAGCCTTACCCTTCCGCCAGACGCCTCTTTTGCGCATATAGGCCCGATGTCCCAGGCTGAAAAGAGCATGTCCGTATCCGCTCGCCCCAAAGGCAAAACGCAAAAGCGCCGCTCGCTGGTACGAGCGGCGCTTCAATGAGCAAGGATGAAAAGTGTCAGGCGGCGCCGCGCCAGCCGCCGGCCTGCCGCTGGCCGGTATCGCCGGATTTCGGCCCGCCGAGCCGGAAATGGGCGATCATGTCGCGTAGCGACGTGACTTCCTGCGACAGCGTGGCGCTGGCGGCATTCGCCTCTTCCACCATGGCCGCATTCTTCTGGGTGACCTGGTCCATCTGGTTGACGGCGGTGTTCACCTCGGCAAGGCCGATGGATTGTTCGCGCGAGGAGGTAGCGATGGCTTCCATATGGGTGGTTACCTGCGCGATGATCTCGTCGATCGTCTGCAGGGCATCGCCGGTTTCCCGCACCAGTTTCACACCGCTTTCCACTTCCGCATTAGAAGCCTGGATCAACTCCTTGATTTCCTTGGCCGCCTTGGCGGATCGCTGGGCAAGTTCGCGAACCTCCTGTGCAACGACGGCGAAACCTTTGCCCGCCTCGCCGGCACGTGCCGCCTCGACGCCCGCATTGAGCGCCAGCAGGTTGGTCTGGAAGGCGATTTCGTCGATCACCGAGATGATGTTGGAAATCTGGTTGGACGACCCCTCGATACGACCCATGGCTTCCACCGCCCGGGCAACGATGGCGCCCGACTGCTGGGTGCTGCGATTGGCCTGCTGGGTGACGCCGCGGGCCTCCTGAACCCGTTTCTCCGCATTGGAAACATTGCTGGTGATCTGGTCGAGCGCGGCAGCCGTCTCCTCCAGCGAAGCAGCCTGTTGCTCGGTGCGACGGGACAGGTCATCGGCGCTCTGGCTGATCTCCTGCGATCCGTTGCCGATCTGCTCGGTCGCGCGGGCCACGGCCAGCAGCGTCCGACGGAGCTGCGTGACGGCGGAATTGAGATCGTGGCGAAGCGGTTCGAATTCCGGCGAGAAAGGCTGGTCGATCTGAAAGGCGAGATCGCCATCGGAAAGACGCTTGAGACCGGAGGCCAGGGCCGTCGTGGCCTCGCGAAGCCGCTGTTCGGCCGCCTGCTCGGCAGCCTCCGTCAGGCGGATACGCTCCGCATCGCTGCGGGACCGGTTTTCCTCCGCCTCCGCTTCGAGCTTGACCTCCCGAATGGCGGACTGCCGGAAGCCTTCAAGCGAGCGCGCCATGTCCCCGATTTCGTCGGCACGCTCCTGCCAGAGCACGTTCAGATCGAGATCGCCCCGGGATACCTTCTCCATGGCGGACTGCAGACCGACGATGCCACTGACGAACCGGCGGTAAAGCACGAGGCCGGAAGCGACGAGTGCCATTGCGAGCAAGACGACGCTGCCGATCATGCCGTTCCAGTAGAAGGCAGCCGCCGCACCCGCATCCGAAATGCCATCCTGCAAGCGCTTGTCGAGCTGCACGTAGAACCGGTCGATGGGCTGCATGATCTGCGCCTTGAACTTGTGATAGTCCGGCGAGTTCAGCATCTGGATCGCCTTCATCTGCGAGGCGGCCTTGGTTTCAGCGTTTGAATCTTCCACCAGCTTCATCGCTTCCACCTCGATGTTCACGAGGCCGTCGGAATTCTTTTTGGCTTCCTCCAGCAGACCCATTTCCGCCGATGTAAAGCCAGCCTCGGTCATCAGGTCGAGAAGCGCGGCCGACTTGCCGTCCGGACGGGGCTTTTCGATGCCGCCCGCGACAAAGTCCCAGTAGACACGGTTGTATTCTTCCGGACGAGGCGCCTTGCCATTCCGGATATCCAGGACGGCATTATACTGGTCCTTGTAACGGCTGTCGCCCGTCGCTGCATAGGTGCGGACGAGGCGCGTCAGATCGTCGGACGATTGGCGCAGTTCGTCTGCCAGCAGGTATGACCGGTAGCGGTTCGCATAGGCGTCCTGAAGTCGTTCCCCACTGTTGCTGTAAAGACTGATGGAGGCAAAGAGCCCTCCGGTCGCCAGAACGACCGCCCCCGACAGGCCCAAGAAAATCTGCTTAATCCGCATTTCGTCCTCTCTTGCATTTCGGCGCTGCAGAAAAGCGGAACCCCCGTATGGTCACGGCTTCTCCTTGCGGCAAGACACGCCTTGCACGCTGCAGACTCGAATTTTGTTGGATGGAGGCCTCATGCCCCGAATGCCGCCAGATTGGGCAGCCCATGCACAAGATTTCACCACCGTTTGGTTTACATCCCATTAAAGAAAAAATGATCCAAATATAAGGATATAAACCAATAGATGCATTTCTCCGTCATCCACATCCTGAGATGACAAAACTACAACTTTGCGCGGCAGCGACGCGCAGAGATGAGAACGAACAAAACTTTTCAGTGCATGATCCGCGGAACGGGGCATCGGGGGATCTCGGGATGGCAGCGGCCGGCGGCGACAGCGCCCGCGTGATACGGGCGCTATCGCTGCAGCGCCCCCGCCTCAACCGTTTCGTTTCAGTGCAACAAGGACAAGCAGCGCCGCGCCGGATCCGGCGAGAAAGGTCAGGCGGAAGCCCGAGGAGACGCCCCCTTCCACTCCCATCCATGCAATGCCATCCACGCCCATCGAGAATAGGGCCGGCATCGCGGCGGCACCGGTGACGAGGCCGAGATTGCGGGAAAGGGCGATCAAGGCGGCGACGACCCCTTTCTGCTCGCCCCGCGCCCGTGCCATCACACCGGTATTGTTGGCAGCCTGGAACAGCGCGTAGCTGGAGGCCAGCAACAGGAGCGCCGCAACATAGCCGGCAATGCCGATCATTCCCGGCAGAAGCCCGAGCGCTGCCGACCCGGCAGCGACCCCGAACAAGGCGAAACCGGCGGACCGGGCTGGACCGACCCGATCGACCAGCCGCCCCGCAGGAAGCCCGGTCAGGGCCGACACGATCGGCCCCACGGACATGACGGCCCCCATCTGCACGACCGACAACCCAAGTTCGTCCTTGAGGTAGAAAGGGCCAACCACAAGCGTCGCCATCAGGATGACAGAGACGCAAGCGAGAGCGAGTAGGGCCACACCCACGCCGGGCATCAGCAGAAGCCGCAATTCGACGAGCGGCGCCTTCACCCGTCTTTCCACTACGACGAACCCGACGAGCGCCAGACAGGCCAGAAGCAAGAGCAAGCCGTTGCCATGCGCCACGGCCTCCTGATGGAACGCCAAGGCGAGCGCATAGGCGGAAACCGCGATGATCAGGAGCAGATTTCCCATGAGGTCGAAGCCCTGGCGATCGGCAACGAGACGGTCAGCGGGCAGCACCATCGCGCAGTAGACGCCGGCAATCATGCCCGCCCCCGCCATCAGCAGATAGACAGCGTGCCAGCTGGCCAGACCCAGCAACATCCCGCCCAGCGAGGGTCCCAACGCCGTCCCCACGGCGGAAACGGTCCCGAGCATGCCCATGGCGCGTCCGGTTCGTTCGGCGGGAACGATATCGCTCACGGCTGCCACCGTGAGAGACATCATCGTGGCGGCGCCAATGCCTTGAAGGCCCCGGGCGAGCGCGAGCAGCCGCAGATCGGGCGAAAAGGCCCCGGCAAGTGCCGACAGGGCGAAAAGCCAGATCCCGCCCAGCAATAGGCGGCGGCGGCCGAAACGGTCGCCAAGCCGGCCGACGCTTACCACCAAACCGGTGACGCCCAGCAGATAGGCAATGACCACCCATTGCACATCTCGGATAGAGGCATGGAAAGCCTCCGCCGTTGCGGGCAGCGCGACATTGACGATGCTGATGCCCAGCGAGGGAAGAAACATGGCGACGGACAGCGCCAGAAGCCGCTGCCTCGCCGGAGAAAGAGAAGACGTCATGGAGTGTACCTTTCCGTATCATGAGCCATGACGTTCGATAATCCGCTTGCCACGATTGCGGAACGCGCACCAATTGCACATTATCATTGCGTCTGATGCACTTTCGGAGAAGACCGTGCCCGATCTCAATCTTCTGATCACGCTCGATGCCCTGCTTGCGGAAGAAAGCGTCGCGGGCGCCGCCCGGCGCCTCCGTCTCAGCCCGTCGGCGATGAGCCGCGCGCTGCAACGGCTTCGGGATGTCACGGGCGATCCCATTCTCGTGCGGGCCGGGCGCGGTCTGGTGCCGACGCCCCGCGCGATCGAGCTTCGCGACCGGGTCGGAGCGCTGGTGGAGGCGACCCGATCCATCCTGACGCCCGCAGGAGCACTCGATCCCTTGACCCTGTCCCGGCGCTTCACGCTTCGAACGAGCGAGGGCTTTGTGGAAACATTCGGACCTCGCCTTCTCGCCCTGGCGGAAGCCGCCGCGCCCGGTGTCACGCTCCGGTTCGTGGCAAAACTGGACAAGGACAGTACGCCGCTGCGCGACGGACGCGTCGATGTGGAAACGGGTGTGGTGGACGAGGAGACGGCCCCCGAACTTCTGAGTTTTCCGCTTTTCAAGGATCGCTGGGTCGCCGCTGCTGGACCGTTGCATCCTCAGTCAGGCACGAGCATGGATCTCGATCACTATGCCGCGGCGCGACATGTGCTGGTGATCCGACGGGGTCTCCTGAACCTGATCGACGAGGCGCTGCTGGCAGCCGGCCGGGAGCGTCGCATCGTCACCATCGTCAACGGCTTCTCCGCAGCCCTCTCCCTGGCCCGCCAGACCGATCTGATCGCCACTGTTCCAGAGCAGCATACGCGCGGCCTGAGGAACGACCTCTGGACGGCTCCCCTGCCCTTTTCCATGCCGGAATTCACGGTTTCCATGCTGTGGCATCCAAGGATGGACAGCGATCCCGGCCATATCTGGCTGCGGGGTTTGATCAAGCAGGCCTGCCGGGGAGATCGCCGCCCGGGCCACCCGGCAGCCGCTGCCTGAAACGGCTCAGACTGGCGCCTGGCCTTCCGTCTCAAACACCTGGCGCGCGGCCGACAGCCCGTTCAAGGCCGCCGGAAAGCCCGCATAGACCGCCATCTGCATGATCACCTCCACGATTTCCGCCCGGCTGAGCCCGACATTCAGCCCGGCAGCGATATGGACGCGCAACTGGGGTGCTGCATTCCCCATCGCCGTCAAGGCGGCAATGGTCGCGATTTCACGGGATCTCAGATCGAGACCGGGGCGGCTGTAGATATCGCCGAAAGGAAATTCGAGCAGATAGCGAGCAAAGTCAGGGGCGATATCGGCCAGCGAGGCCACAACTCTTTCGCCGGCCTCGCCATCGATGGCGGCAAGTGCCTTCCTTCCACGCTCCAGGCGGGTTTCGGGGACAGCCCTGTCAGGGGTGTGGTTCATGGGAATCGATCCTCTCTTCTGCGGCGGCATAGCCGGCAATTTTGGTGTCGAGGACGATCAGACAGGCCTGCATCTCGGCCAGGGTGGCCCGGACCTGATCCCGGTGGCGTTCCAGCAAGACCCGACGCTGGGCTTCGGTGGAGGCGCCTGCTTCCCGCAGCGCTGCATAGCGCACCATGTCGCGGATGGGCATACCGGTGGTTTTCAACCGTTCGATGAACTCGATCCACGCAAGGATCGAGGCGTCGTAGTCCCGCTGGCCGGAGCCATTCCTGTCAGCCCGGGGAAGCAACCCGATCCGCTCGTAATAACGGATCGTGTGTGACGACAACCCGGACCGTCTGGACAGTTCCCCGATCCGCACGATGACCTCTCTTTCGTTCGACGCAGCGAAAGGTAGGTGTTCGAGTGCACTCTAAGTCAAGAGGCAAAATGACGGTCGCAGCAGGCCTTGCCAAACGGCCCCTTGCCGGGCCGCCATCCCGGTTGGTATGCATTCGCAAGCCCTGATTTCATCCGCCCCGGCGCGGATGACCACTCCAGATGCGGACGTCCCTCATGCATGCCAAGATCTATCACAACCCCGCCTGCGGCACGTCGCGCAACACGCTGGCCCTCCTGCGCCATGCAGGGATTGAACCGGTCGTCATCGACTACCTGGAAAGCCCGCCATCCGCAGACGAACTTCGCCGCCTGATCGAGGCGGCGGGATTGTCGGTCCGCGAGGCCATCCGGGAAAAGGGAACGCCTTTCGCGACGCTGGGACTGGATGACGAGACCTTGCCGGATGCGGCGTTGATCGAAGCCATGGTCCGGCATCCGATCCTGATCAACCGTCCCTTTGTGGTCACGCCGCTGGGCACCCGCCTTTGCCGCCCGTCCGAAGCGGTGCTGGATATTCTGCCGGCGGGTTGCTTTTCCAGCGCCTTCGTCAAGGAGGATGGTGAACCGGTTCTGGGAGAAGACGGTCAGCGGCTGGCCTGACGAGGCCTCCCAGGCGAAACGGTCTGCCCGCAATCGGGGCAGACCATGCGGCCCGGCTCAGGCGATGAGCGCATTCTTGATCCGCGTTGAGACGGAGCGCTCGAGACCCAGCCGCTTGACGGCCGCCTTGAAGCGACGATCCACGTTCTTGGCGCGGAAATACTTGTAGGTCGGCATATTGAACTGCGCGGCGAAGGCTTCGTCATTTCGTTTGCCGAGAAGATCGAGCTGGGCGCAACGCGCCACGTCCGTGGCTGTCCCGGCTGCCTGATAGCAGCTGTCGACGGCCTCGGAGACACCGGAGATGCCCGTTTCCAGATAGGCGGACTGGAAAAGACCCTGCGCTTCTATGACGGCCTGATGGATCTGGGCGTCGTCGGCGCTGGCCGGGGTGGGTTCGGCGGCACCGGCAGAGACGGGCGCGGCGGCGGCCGCCTGATCGCCCTGACAGATGGCATCCGCAATCCGCCGTGCGCCATCGTTTCCGGACGCACTGCCCGCATGCTTTCCGGCGATCAGATCGAAAACCTGCAAAGCCTTGCCGCTGGCTGCCGGCACCCGGATGACCGCCGCGCAGGGTTTGCGGCTGCCAGCCTTGCTGCGCCATTCCAGTTTGCCGGGAAACACCTTTCCGGCGCTGGGGCTGATCGGGATCAGATCCGCCTCCGAGAGCTGATGCCCCTGCATGGAGGGCAGAAACAGCAGGCCGACGCGCCCTTCCACATATTGAAGGATGGCGCTTGCCCCTCCGGGTCCCTTGCATTTCAGCGTAAACCGGTCATCCCCTTCCTCCAGCGTTCCGCACCCGTCGACATCGGTATAGGTAGAGTTCAATCCGGCTGTACCGGCGAAGCTCTGCCCGGCCGGGAGAACCGTGAGGATCGCGGTGGAGAGAACGGCCAGAAATCCGAGCCGGGTGGAAGCTTTGGTCAAGGCAGTCTGCATGGTGGCACCCCTCATTCGCCGGATCGATCACCTGGTCGTTCCGGCATCACGCGTTTTCGACAGTGGCCCGAAGCTAGGCGCCGCGGCTTAAAGAATGCGCGACCGGCGGTCCGTAAATTTACCCTGCGGCGGGTGCGACGCCGGGAACTGGTTTCAGCGGGCTTAACGAAAAGGGAAGAATGCATGTCTGTCTGGAAACGGCACAACAGGCCGTGGAGACGGAATGGAAACCGCGCCCTCGCGGAATCATCCGAGAGGAACTTCGAACCCGGTCTTGATGCGATCCATGGCAACCAGCGTCCGGAAGCGCTTCACATTGTTGTTGCCGAAAAACAGGCGACGGGTCAGCGCCTCGTAGGCCGCCATATGCGGGACGACGATCACAAGCACGAAATCCGCCTCACCCGTGACGTAGTAACACTGCTGAATCTCGGGCGTACGGGCAAATTCGCGCTTGGCATTTTCGATCTGTTCTGCGGTCTCGCTGATCACCTCGACTTCCACGAACAGGGTAATCGGATGACCGACGGCGGCCGGATCGACCACGGCAACGTTGGCGCGGATCACGCCCGCCTCCGTCATCTTCCTGATCCTGCGCTGGACGGCGGGCGCCGACAGATGAACGGCCTCGCCGATCACCCGTTGCGGAACCATGTTGTCCTTCTGGAGGATCGCCAAAATCTTCCGATCGAAGTCATCGAGCGTCATGAATCGCTTCTCCCGGCACAGTCCGACGAAACAAACTTGCATTTTACAGGCCAATATTCAGCGCACTTTTCGCCGCGCTTGCAATAATTTTCCAGGAACACAGCGGAGGCGACCATGTTCCTGACCAATACCCACCCTCATCATCGCACCAGTCTCGAGCCGGTCGACGCCGACATGCTGGGCATTCCGGCGGCTGCGGAAGTGGAGCGGTTTCTCTCCTTCCGGGACAATCACAGACCGACACCGCTCGTCTCCCTGCCGGGCCTCGCGCGGGACATCGGTATCGGCTCCTTGCATCTCAAGGATGAAGGCCAGCGGCTGGGGCTCGGCAGCTTCAAGGCGCTCGGCGGGTCCTATGCCGTGACCCGGCTGGTTCTGGAAGAAGCGTCCCGGCGGCTCGGACGACCCATCGATATCGCGGATCTCCATGCGCCCGACGTCCAGGCAGTCTCCCGCAGCATGACCTTTGCCTGTGCCACGGATGGCAATCATGGGCGCTCGGTGGCGCAAGGGGCGCAGCTGGTGGGCGCAAAGGCGGCAATTTTCGTCCATGGCGGGGTCAGCGAGGAGCGCGTCGCCGCCATCGCGCGCTTCGGGGCAGACATGGTCCGCGTCGACGGGACCTATGACGAATCCGTTCGCGAAGCCGCACGCGTGGCAACGGAAAACGGCTGGACCATCGTCTCGGACACATCCTGGCCCGGTTATGAGCGCATTCCCGGGCTCGTCATGCAGGGATACACCACCATCGTTCGGGAAGCGTTGCGGGATTTGCCCGAAATGCCCACCCATGTCTTCGTCCAGGCGGGCGTGGGCGGGATCGCCGCGGCGGTCGCCGCCCATTTCGCCCTGCATGCCAAAAACGATCGCCCGGTCTTTACGGTGGTCGAGCCGGCACGGGCCGCATGCTTTTTCGGCACGGCGGCGGCGGGACATCTGGTCGTCATTCCCCACGGTGAACCCACGGTCATGGCCATGCTGGAATGCTATGAGGCCTCGCCGATCGCCTGGCGGGTGCTGTCCCGCGCTGCGGACGCTTTCATGGCAGTGGAGGAAGAGGATGCGATATCCGTGATGAACCGGCTCGCCAATCCGGTCTCCGGAGATCCCGCTGTCGTATCCGGCGAGAGCGGCGGTGTGGGGCTGGCCGGATTGATCCGCGCTGCGGCCGATCCCGTCCAGCGGCAGGCCCTCGGCCTCGGCCCCCACGCCCGGGTTTTTGTCGTCAATACGGAAGGAGCGACCGACCCGGAGAAATACCGCGACATCACCGGCATGACGCCTGAAGCGGTGGCCGCCAGAAACCGGGCGGGCTGACTGCCGCCGCACCATCCCGTCACGGGGCCAAACGCACGCCTTCCCAGCCGTCCTTGCGGCGGCGATAGGCGCAGCGCAGATGCGGTTCGGTGGTCAGATCCAGCATTTCGATGCGCGAAACGAGAATATCGACCGGGGCAAAACGGTCGAACGGCGTATCGTCCCGGCCAGTCGAAGCGGCCGCCAAGGGCTGGCCGTCGGCATCCAGCACGGTGCCCGGCACGAGCGGCGCGTCGAAAAGCACGAGGGTCCGGCCGCCCAGGGTTTCCCAGAGCGCCAATCGCTCCTGCCGGTTTTCCGTAAGCCGCGCCTCGCCCGCTATCCGGATCTGAATCCGGCCGACGGGATCGTAGCCGAGCAGGGAAACTCTCGGCTCGCGCTCGATTTCTGCCACCTTGGGCGAGCGCCTGTCCGTCACGAACGTCACCCGGCCGGAGACAGGATCGCATCCCCTCAGCACGACCGTGCGCAATTCGGGCGCTCCATCCAGTCCCGCCGTGGCCAGTTGCAGGAAATTGAAGGGGGAGCGCGTCCCCGGCGCTGTGACGAGAGGGGCCCAGACGGCGTCGATTGTCGGTATGGTCATGCATCTCCCCTGGCCCATCCTGTCGGACAAGGGGCGAAAGCCCTGCGCTCTCCGGACGGTACTCCTGTCTGGCAGGCAGGCTCGGGGGATGCAAGACCGTTCTGGGTCGCTTCGGGAAATCCTGCACTCTCAGCCCGAAAGGGCACCGGTTCCCTCCCGAACCTCATGGAATTGCGCCTTGAGCCAGACGCAGAAATCCCGCGGGCCGGATCGGCGATCGCCTTCCCGCACCAGTGCATAATACCAGTCCGGCCCCCGAAGCACCGTATCCAGCGGGGCAACCAGCAAACCCGTTTCGAGCAGGGGGCGAAACAGCGTGGGGGACAGCAGAGCCACGCCCTGGCCCGCCAGCGCAGCATTGGCGATCAGATCGAACACGGAATAATCGACCCCGGCGAAGCGAAGACCGGCCGGAACGGCGCATCCGCATCGCGCAAACCACGCGTTCCAGTCGGGATGGGGAAGAAGATCGAAGGATGCGAGATCTTCCGGTTGAACCAGCCTTCGTCCACCCAGCAGCGCCGGCGACAGCATCGGCGTCACGTCCACGGGGGTCAGCGGATATTCGTCCAGTCCCTCCCATCCGCCCCGTCCCGTCCGGATGGCCACGTCGAAATCTTCAGGCCCGCGACAATCGGACGAAATGTCCAGTTCGAGGGCGGCTCCGCACGCCGATCGGTACCCGGGCAGGCGGGGACCCAGCCAACGCGATGCGAAAGTGGGCGGCACCGTTACCCGCAAGGGCTGTAGGGCTGCCTGAAACTCCTTCAGTCCCACCTGAATGTCAGCCAGCGCCTGCCGCACCCTTGCGGCCAAAATCACCGCCGCCGGCGTCGCCACCACACGCCGACCGACGCGGGTAAACAGCGGCTGTCCGAGATCAGCCTCCAGCGACCGGATCCGCAGGCTGACCGCGGCGGGCGTCAGCGCAAGGCGATCCGCGGCGCTGGCAAAGCTGCCGAGGCTCACACAGGTTTCGAAAATGCGCAGGGATTCCAGAGAAGGACGAATGGTAAGTTTTCCTTGTCATACGGGCAAGGAATGCGCGTTTTGCGACAGGACCTGCCCGGGGCACAATCGTTTTCACAGGAAACGATAGGAGTTACCCCATGGCACCGCAATCGGGCAGATCTAGCATGGTCGCCGGCCTTATCGATGTTTTCGCCCAGGCGCCGCTGAGCGGAAATCCGCTGGCGGTCATCGAGAATGCCGATACGCTGTCGGACGATCAGATGCGGCAAATCGCACGCGAATTCAATCAGGCCGAAACCACCTTCATCCTGCGCAGCGACCGCGCCGACCGGAAGCTTCGGTCCTTCACCGCAGCGGGAGCAGAAGTCGGCGGCGCTGGTCACAATGCATTGGGCGCCTGGCTCTGGATGGCGGAAAACGGGCAACTCGGCCCCATCGAAACCCATCGCCTGTTCCGTCAGGAAATCGGCGATGACATTCTGGACATCGAGCTTAGGCCCCTGGACGGCCGAATATCCGGTTTCATGAAGCAATCCGCGCTGAAGCTTGGAAAGACCCTCACCGATCCTGCGCCGCTCGCCGCTGCCCTCGGCCTGGGGCCGGACGATCTGTGCAGCGCGCCGCCGCCGCGGGTAGCGGATACCGGCGTTGCCCATCTGATGGTCCGCCTCACGGACCGCCAAGCGGTGGATCGGGCCGAGCCGGCGTCGAAGGGGCTGCTCAAGGTGCTTGCCGGGCTTTCGGCAGAAGGATGCTATGTCTACGCCTTCGACAGCGCCGATCCCGGACGGGCCTATGCCCGTTTCTTCAATCCCACCGTCGGTTTGTGGGAAGATTCCGCAACAGGCACCGCGGCTGGCCCGCTTGCCGCCTATCTCGCCCGAGAGGGGCTGATTGCCGGCGGCATCGATATCGAGCAGGGCACGAAAATGGGTCGCCGCAGCATTATCCGGGTCGCCCTCACGCCGGACCCGGAAATCTCGGGAACCGGCATCGTCGTCATGCGCGGCATGCTGACCATTTGAGACCGCACGACCGCCCGTCATCCTCCCCTCCACCGCGCCATTCGCCGATCCATCCGGATCGCGGCGTCCCGTTCCAGGAGCACATCATGCTGGATTTCAAACCCTTCACCATTGCCATTGCCGACGAAGCGATCGTCGATCTCAAGAACCGCCTCGCCCGAACCCGCTGGCCGCAGCCGATCGGCACGGATGACTGGTCGCGTGGCCAGCCTTCGAACCTGATACGGCAACTGGCGGACCAGTGGCTCCATGACCATGATTGGCGCCAGGAAGAGAGCGCCCTCAATCGTTATCCGCAGTTCATGACGGACATCGATGGCCAGCCCATCCACTTCCTGCATGTCAGATCGCAGGTTCCCGGCGCATTTCCCCTGATCCTCAGCCATGGTTGGCCCGGCAGTTTCGTGGAATTTCTGGACCTGATCGGACCGCTCACCGATCCGGCAGCCCATGGTCTGGACCCCGCCCTTGCCTTCGATCTCGTCATTCCGTCGCTGCCCGGCTTCGGCTTCTCCAGCCCGATGAAAGAAACAGGGTGGGACAGTGCGCGAACCGCGCGGGCCTGGGACCGGCTGATGAAAGGTCTTGGCTATCGCCGCTATGGTGCGCATGGCGGCGATGCCGGTGCGCTGGTGGGACGGGAGCTGGGCATTCTGGCACCCGAAGGCCTTGTCGGCACCCATCTCTTGCAGATCTTCGCCTTCCCCAACGGGACACCCGGCGAGATGGACACTTTGTCGGACTTCGAAAGGGAGGGGATGGCCAATCTCGCCTCGTTCCAGAAATATTCCGGCTATCAGGCGATCCAGTCCAAGCGACCGGGCACACTCTCCTACGCCCTTCTGGACTCGCCGGTGGGCCAGCTGGCCTGGAATGCTGAACTCTGGTTTGGCTTCGAGGGCCAGGGCGTGGAAGCGGTCGACCGCGGACGCTACCTGACCAACAACGCGCTTTACTGGTTCACCGCAACCGCCGGCTCTGCGGCCAATGTCTATTTCGAGGATAGCGAAACCGGGGCCGGGTATCGGGAATTGCCCAATCCCACGCCGACCGGCGTGGCGGTCTTTCCGCATGATTTCCGCTCGGTTCGAAGCTTTGCGGAGCGCGCGAACCACATCGTGCACTGGACGGAAATGCCGCGGGGTGGCCATTTTGCAGCCATGGATGCCCCCGACCTGCTAGCCGCAGACATCCGTCGTTTCTTCGAGCCCCTGATAGGAGCCTGAACGGGGCGGGCACCGGGCGGCTTGCCCGCCGCTCAGTGTCCGACCGATTTGGAAAACACGTTGATCACCACGACGCCCATGACAATCATGCCAAGCCCGATCATCGCGGGCGTATCCAGGGTTTCCCGATACCAGATCCAGGCAATCGCTGTGATCAGCACGATCCCCATCCCGGACCAGATTGCATAGACGATGCCGGCGGGGATCACCCGCATGGCAAAGGACAGAAGCCAGAATGCCGTGGCATAGCCGATGATGGCTACCAGGCTTGGAACCAGCCGCGTAAAGCTTTCGGAACGGGCCAGCGCCGTCGTCGCCATCACCTCGCACAGAATGGCCAGCATCAGGTAGGCATAGGTCTTGAACATGCTTCCGTATCCGCTTCCGCCGGGCCTGCCTCGGCCCCGTACCGATTCCTCCCGCGCTTTTCCTGCGCAAGGCTACACATTTCCGGCCAGGGGCAACATCGCCTTTTGCGGGCATTCCTGTTCGCAAAGCGGCACCCCTGACCGCGTGGCAGGCGCGGCTTGCGACCCCAATTTGCGCCATTGCAGCGGCAGGCTGGACCTGTATCCTGACCCCGCTATGCAGGCGGCAGACGGGCGCGGAAGGAGAATCGGGTGGAGCTGATCACACAATCGGTCGTCGACGGCGAGGATCGCTTCGATCTGAGCCTCGCCGTGCCCGGGCAAAGCAAGGGCTCGGTCCTGTTTGCGGCCGGCAGGGGCGGCAATCCGGGCCGGCATGCCGGTCTGCTCGCGGCCTTGGCCGCGTCCGGCATGACGGTGGTTGCGCCGCATTTCGACATGCTGCCCTCGTCTGTGCCGACGGCGGAGGCGCTGCGGCTCAGAGCCCGCCGGCTGAACTTTGCGCTTGAGCGGTTCTGCGAGCCCGGCAGTCCGGTAAGCGGCGTCGGCCATTCGATCGGAACGGTGATCCTGCTGGTCATGGCGGGCGCAACGGCAACCACCTTTTCAGGGGAAAGCGTGGCCGGGCCGGCAACTCGTCCTTTCGACGGGCTGGTGCTCTTCACCCCGCCGACAGCCTTTTTCAGGCCACCCGGCGCCCTGGATGCCGTCACGACGCCGCTGCAGGTCTGGGCGGGCGGACGGGACGACATCACCCCGCCTGCCCACGCGCTTTTTCTCCGGCAGGCGCTGGCCGACCGGGTACCGGTCGAGCTTCACGTGGAGGAGGAGGCCGGTCACTTCACCTTCATGAACGATCTGCCGCCGCAAGCAACCGATCCGCACCCGGATCGCCCTGCCTTTCTGGCGACCCTGGCCCGGGATGCAACCCGCTTCCTCATCGCGGCCCATGCCGGACGCGCCCTCCCCGCCGCATAGACCGGCGCCGGCCCAACGGCTTGGAACAGCAAGGCAGCAGCGCCTGCGGAGCGCCCTGCCCCGCAGGCGCGGCCTGACTTAGCTGGCCGCCTTGTAGCCCGCCAGATGGGCATAGCTTGCGACGAAACGGCCGAATTTGTGCGCGCCGCAGGTGACCGGCTGGTAGCGCACCGGATTGTCCGCGCTCACGCAGCTGTCGAGCGGCTTGATCACCGCATCGAAATCCGCGTCGATGAAGAAGGGGATCGAGTAGCGCTGGCGGCCGGACGTGTTCACCACGCGGTGCATGTTGGCGAGATAGACATTGTTCGTCAGGCGCTGGATGAGGTCTCCGATGTTGATGACGAAGGTGCCGGGGATCGGCGTACCCTCGATCCAGTCGCCATCGCGGTTCATCACCTGGAGGCCGCCCACGTCGTCCTGGGCGAGGATCGTCAGGTTGCCGTAATCGGTATGCGCGCCGATGCCGATGATGTCTTCGCCGACATAGCCGGTCTGCGGCGGATAGTGCAGCAGGCGCTGGATGCTGATCGGGTTCGTCATCAGCTGTGCGAAATGGTTTTCAGGCAGGTCCAGGCTGAGGGCGATCCCCTTCAGCAACTCTTTGGACAGCGTCACCATCTTCTCGTGATAGCCGTAAACCAGCTCCTGAAACTCGGGAAAGGCAACAGGCCACTGGTTCGGGCCGAAGAAGGGGCCTTCGAGCGTCGCGCGCTCCGGCCCGAGATCGAAGCATTCCTTGAGGTCGCGCGTCTTGCCGGGATCGGTATTTTCGCCGAAGGGCTCGATATAGCCACGCAATGCGACGTCGGAATGGCTGACATGCAGCTTCATCTTTTCGTCCATGGGAAGCGCGAAGAAGCGCCGGGTGACATCGAAGACGGAATCCACGAAGTCCTTCGAAACGCCGTGGTTCTTGACATACACGAACCCGGCGTTCGACAGCGCCCAGCGGATCTGCCTGGCGACAGACATCTTGTCACTGCCATCGAGCAGCGGTGCGATATCGATAACGGGGATACGGTCGAAGCTCTCGCGCTTGGCGCGCAGCTTGTCATCCAGTTTTGCAACGAGGTCGATAGACATTTTCCACCCATAGTGTCCGGTTGAACCCGACCCGAGGTTGCTATCAACGCCGCAATCCGACAACGGCAATAAATTTTCGGAGAGATTAGATGAACTAAACTCTAGATCGCCTCGCCCAGGCAATGGCGCGCGACCCAGTCGGCAAAGAGCCGTGCCTTCTGCGATGCGCGGGGATGAACCTTGAGGCAGAACGGCACCGGCGACGGCATGCGTTCGGGAACGAGCGGCAAGAGCCGCCCTTCCCTGATCAACTTCCCCGCCAATCCATCCCAACCGAGCACGGCGCCCATGCCATCCTGGGCGGCCTGCAGGGCAATCATGTAATTGTTCACCCGGAAGCCCGCATCGCGCGATGGCTCCTGCCCGAAATGGGCAAACCATTCATCCCATGTGGTCCAGTCCGTTTCTTCCGTGTCGAGATGCACCAGCGGTGCACGCGCAAGATCACCGATCGAGCGGATGCCATGCCGGTCGGCAAAACCGGGGGCGGCCAGGGCAACGATATGGTCCTTGAACAGGGGAAGGATGGCTGCGTCCGCATCAGGCTTCTCGCTGCCATAATGGATGCTGAGATCGCAGCGGTGCACCCGATCCGGCACATCGCTGACCGTCTGGGAAACGGTGATCTTCGGATAGACCTTCCAGAAGGCCGAGATCTTCGGCGTAAGCCACAGCGAGCTGACGGCGGTGGTGGCCCGGATCGTCACATCGACGGCGTCTTGCCGATCCCGGGTCCGGATGACGGCATCGGACATGCTTTCGAAGCTGCGCTGGATGGTGACGAAAAGCAACGCTCCCTTTTCGGTAAGGTCCACGCCCCGGCTGCGCCGCATGAAGAGAGCACAGCCAAGATCCGCCTCGAGCGCCTTGATCTGGTGGCTGATGGCAGCCGGCGTGACGTTCAGCTCCTCCGCCGCGCGGCGAAAGCTCAACCGTCTGGCCGCCGCCTCGAAACAGATCAGCGCCGTCATGGACGAAAAGTCGTAGGGGCTCGGCATGACATGTCCTTCCTCGGGGCCTATGGGAGAGGAAAGCAGATGGAGCGGCGATCGATCAAGTCCTTCGAGCGATTATCTCATCTTATCGATCCGGCAGGTCCAGGGCCTGCCCGTCACAGGCTTCGACTTCAAGACTGTCCAGATCGACGCCTTCCAGGCAGCGGACATTGACACTGTACCCGTCCGGCTTCATCGGCCAGTGCCCTGTCTTCTCGGCGCAAGGGCGTCAGTCGCTCATTCTTGTGAATATGCATTCGGAGCGAACCTGGAAAACAGAGGTGTGGGTACTCCAGTCTCCTAGATCCGCCCCGAAGGACCAACATTCTGAAAGATCACATCTAGGCCTGCGCGCCCCTGGGCTTCAGGGCAGGCTGAGCCTGGCCATGCGCCCGCCGTCGACGGTCCAGACCTGACCGGTCACGAAGCCCGCTTCGGGTGATGCCAGCCATGCAACGAGCGCGGCGACTTCTTCCGGCTTGCCGGTCCGCCCGACCGGGTGGATGCGGCCGATCTCCCGGCGGAAGGCTTGCGGGTCCGGCATGCTCTCGATGAAGTCGACGTTCAGGTCCGTGTCGATCCAGCCGGGGGCCACAGCATTGCATCGGATGCCTTCAGCACCGTGGTCGACGGCAATGGCGCGCGTCAGTCCGTGAAGCCCGGACTTGGTAGCGCAGTAGGCCGCGTGCTTCGGGTTCGAGCCCAGTCCTTCGATGGAGCCGATATTGACGATGGAGCCGGCTGTCTTGCGCAGGTGCGGCAAGGCGGCCTTGATCAGCATGAACGGCGTCGTGAGGTTGACGGCAATGTTGCGCTCCCAGTCGGCGAGCGACATCTCCTCCGCAAGCGCCTCCTGCATCATCCCGGCATTGTTGACGAGAACGTCGAGCTGCCCTGCCCTTTCCACCACGGCCTCCACCACCTTCGCGGCATTGGCCGGATCGGCAAAATCCGTAGCGATGAACTCGAATGCGGCATCTTCGCCGCGTTGGGCCGTGAAGACCCGGGCACCTTCTTCCGCAAGACGGCGAGCGATGGCCTGCCCGATTCCTGACCGTCCGCCGGTGACGAGCGCGACCTTGTCCCCGAACCGCATCAGGACACCGCCTTTCCGCCGTTGACCTCAACGATTGAGCCGCAAAGATAGCGGGCGGCATCGGATGCGAGGAAGAGAACGACGTCGGCGATGTCCTCCGGTTCGGCGATACGCCCAAGCGGAACGGTCTTGCCAAGCTCGGCGACAGCCGTATCCGGATCGAAGCCACGCTTGATGAAGCCTGTCCGCAGCATCGGCGTGTTCACCTCGTTGGGGGCCACGGCATTGATGCGGATATTCTGGTGCGCGTGGTCCATGCCCATGCATTGGGTCAGCGACGCAATCGCCGCCTTGGTCATGCAATAGACCGCATGGTTCGGGCCGGGCCGCAGCCCCCAGCAGGACGCGGTATTGACGATGGCGCCACCGCCGCACGCGGCCAGGATCGGTATCGCCGCGCGGCTGACCCGGAACGGGGCCTGCACGTTCACGCCGACGGAAAGGTCCCAGTCCGCGTCCGACGTTTCCGTCACCTTGCCACGGGTGATGACGCCCGCATTGTTGACGACGATATCGAGGCCCCCGAGCGCTTCCACGACGGCTTGCGGCAGACCGTCCGCATAGGCAGGGTCCAGCAGGTCGCCCGGCAGATGGGCGTCCGCCTCGACATGCGAAACATCGCGGTCGGCGACCGCGACCTTCGCCCCCTCGGCACGAAGCTGCTTGACGATGGCAGCACCGATTCCGCCGGCAGCGCCCGTGACGAGCGCGATCTTTCCGGAAAATCTCATGATCATCCCTCTGATGGATTAGAAGCTTGCAACCGGGCTGCCGAAAACGCCTTCATCCGGAACGACACCGAGACCCGGCCCCTTCGGCAGCGCGATGTGACCACCGACGATGTCGATGCCGTTCCGGCTGTCGTAATGGCCCTCGACATAGGGCGAGGCGAGCCAAGCGCCCTCGAAGTTTTTCGGGTTGACGGTGGCGCCTGCGTGGGTGCAGGCCGCATGGATGATGTCTCCGCCCCAGGCATCGTCTGCCGTATGCGGCAGGTTCCGCGCCGCGCAGATGTCGCGGAAGACGGCGTAGTTGTGAAGGCCGCCGATGCGGGTCACCTTCATGCCGAAGCCATCCACGAGATTGGTGCCGACGGCCGTAATGACCGTGTTCAGATTGATGCTGTTCTCATCCATGTAGATGCCGTGATGCACCTGCGGGCGGATCTTCTGGATGTCCTCGACGGCGTTGCACGGCTGTTCCATGATGAAGGGAATGTCCGGGCATTCGCGGCTCATGCGCAACGCGTCGCGGGTGGTCCATCCGCGGTTGGCATCGACGGCAAGCCGCATGCCGGAACCCCCGATAACCTCCCAGACCTTGCGCACCACTTCGACATCCACCTCGACCGGGCGTCCGCCGACCTTGACCTGCAGGCGGGGAAACCCCTCCTCCATCTTTTCACGCGCAACTTTGGCAATCTCGTCAGGCGTGCCGACGCCCGTTGCGAAGTAGGACGGGACGCGCTCCGTCACCGCGCCGCCCAGCAGATCGCAGACCCGCACGCCGAGCTTCTTGCCGATGAGGTCATGGGCAGCGATATCGATGGCGGCCTTGGCGTAATTGTGCCCATTCAGCAGGCTGTCCATCTTGCGCTGAAGGCTGAGCGGCCAGAGGTCGGCCCCGACGAGCCCCGGCGCCATTTCCGTGAGCGCCGCGACCGCGCCGGCAGCATGCGCTTCCGCATAGGTCGGCCCAACCGGGCAGGTTTCGCCCCAGCCCTCCGTGCCATCCTCGACCGTAAGGCGGACAATCGTCGTCTGCAACGACCAGACCAGCGCATTGGCCATCTTGTACGGCCCGTTCTTGACCGGCAGGTCATGGCTGTAGATGTCGATTTTCCTGATTTTCATGGGCTATCCTCGTTTTCCTGCGCCGGGCGCCCGGCGGAATGGTCTTCGTTGAATCCTTCGGCCGACAGTGCGGCCCTCGCCGCCTGCAGCGCCGCACGCGCGGCGCGCTCCTGCCCATGCAGTCGCGCAGTCTGCGTCATGCCCTCGTGGAGAAGAAAAAGCGTCTCGGCGAGCGCTTCCACCGGCCTGCCCGGTGCGATCTTCTCGAGGCGCTGCACGAACTCGGCCGCCAGACGTGCCTTGTGATCCACCACCACCGCGCGGATGGCCGCGCTTTCGGGATAGGCGGCCAAGGCATTCAGGAAGAGGCAACCCGTGTTCGCAACCCCGTTCAGCCAGTCCGCAAGCCGAACGATCGGATAGAGCACATGGGCAATGCCGGTTTCCGGCCCGCCGCTCAGCCAGGCGAAATAGGCGGCATCCCGGTGCTGGAGCGCACCGACCACCATGGCCTCACGGCTGGGGAAATATTTGTAGAGCGTGCGGAGCGAAACATCCGCCCCCGCCCTCAGCGCCCCGACGCCCTGTTCGGCAAAGCCCATTTCGGCGAATTGCCGGTCCAGTTCGCTGGCGATCTTCTGCTTCATCCTTGTCATGAAGAGAAAGGTAGAATGATCGCTCTACCCTGTGCGGCACGAAACCGACCCCTCGACGGCAAGAACCGACATGACTGGGCGCGGTGGCGACAACCACTTGTTTTCCCATCAGAAACAAGGTTCAATCCTTGCACGGCACCTGAGGAAACCAGCCGCGGATAAGGCGAGACAAGATGCGCGACCCAGATCTCCAGACGTTTCTCGACACGGCGCGAAACGCCTTTCTCAAGGTCTCGCCCGGCGGCCGATCCCGCACGTCCGTGGAGACGATCTTCTCGCGTCTGGAGACGACAGGGGAAACGAGTAAAAAGGACGGCGCGCGCCTGCCGGTATGCCGTCATCTCGATGCGGCGCTCTCAGGAGCGTTCGGCGATCCCGATATGACGGCGCTGGCGGAGGCTTTCCGAAGGATCGAGCCGCGCCTCACCTGGTATCGACGCGCGACCTGGGATGACACGGCAAGCCCGGATTTTCCGGACGGTCATGCGAACACGATGGTCTTTGGCCCTGGCGGTCTGGAGGAGCATGGAGGCCTGATGCTCGGCGCATCGCTTCTGGCCCCGAACGTGCGTTACCCGGACCATGATCACGCTCCGGAGGAAACCTATCTCGTCATGAGTAAGGGAGAGTTCAGGCACGGGGAGAGCAACTGGTTTTCACCGGGCGTGGGCGGCAGCTTCTACAACACGCCCGCAATCGGTCATGCCATGCGTGCGGGCGACAGGCCGCTTTTTGCCTTCTGGGCCTTGTTGTCCGTCTGAGTTCAGGAGCCGAGCGGAACGTCCAGACCTTCCGGCGTCGCATACATCGCCATGTTGCGCCGGGAGAGCTCCCAATGGGCCTTGATCAGGTCCTCGGCGGCCGGCGCATCCCGCTTTTCGATTGCAGCGATGATCGCATCATGCTGTTCCACCGCGGTATCCAGATTCCCGTGCTGCCGCGGGTCGTCCTGCTCCTGATAGAAGGTCTTGCCGATCCGGGCATGGTCGATCAGCAGCCGGCGGAGACTGGGGATGAGATAGACATTGTGTGCCATCTCGCCGATGAAGAGGTGAAAGCGATTGTTCAGAAAGACACGCGCCTCGACATCACCGCTGCGAACGGCTTCCCGGAACTTTGCCTGGATCTGCTTGAGTTCCTCGATCTCCCGGCTCGTCCGGTTCAGCGCTGCGAGACGGGTGGTGGCCGTATAGATCATCGGTGCGGCGAGGAAGAAGTCCCGCAGCGTCTGATAGCTCATGGAGGTCACGCGCGCCGCCCGGTTCTGCTCAAGCTCGATGAACCCCTCGCCCGCAAGCTGTCGCATCGTCTCGCGAACCGGTGGCCGGGAAAGCCCGAATTCCTCGCTCAGCGCCATTTCGTCCAGAACCGCGCCCGGCGCCAGCTCCATCGTCAGAATGCGCCGGCGGAGCGTATGGTCGAGCAAAGCCTTGCGGTCTTGGCCCTCTGGCGCGTCGAACAAATCGGAACTCGGCATGATTCACCTCTATTGTCTGTAGACAATATGTAGACATTTCGGATCATGTCAATATGTGCGGGAGGGAGCGAGGCCGGATAAGATGTCGACTTTCCGCAGTGCGGCACTATCGAACAGTCGACGAAACGGACAATTCCGCTTCATCCGCCGCGGGTCAAGACCTGCGGCGACGAAAGTCGTTGTGTTGCCTCGTTTGCCCTCAGTTCAGCGTGTTGCGCTGGCTGGCCGGCGACTTGCCGAAGTGCTGCCGATACACCTTGGAAAAGTGGGACGTGGAGTTGAAACCGCAGGCCATGGCGATTTCGGTAATCGCCTGGTCCGACTGCACGATCAGATGCCGCGCCCGGTGAAGCCGGAGTTCGAGCAGGTACTTCTTCGGCGTCGTATCCAGATACCGACCGAAAATGCGCTCGAGTTGCCGGGTCGAAATGCCAAGCTTGCGCGCCATGTCGCGGGAGGAAAGCGGCGTTTCGATGTTCTCTTCCATCATACGCACGGCCTCGCCGAGCCGGCTGTTGCGCGTACCGTAACGGGAGCGGAAGGAGGTTCTCTGGGTGGCGCTGCCTTCGCGCACCGCGTTGTAGACCATCTGGTCTGCCACGGCCGCAGCCAGATCGCGACCGTGGTCCTGCGCGATCATGTGCAGCATGAGGTCTGCCGCCGCCGCGCCGCCCGAGGCGGTCACGTATTTCTCATCCGCCACGAAGACCGATTTGACGAGATCGACTTCGGGAAATTCCTCCGTGAAAAGATCGTGGAACTCCCAGTGGATGGCAGCCTTGCGGCCATCGAGAAAACCCGCCTCCGCCAGCACATAGGCGCCCGAGCAGATGGCCCCGATGGGCGTGCCGCGGGCGCGTTCGGCGCGGAGGTAGGAAAGAAGCTTCGGCGACACGTGATTGTGCACGTTGATGCCGGAGACGAGAAACAGATGCTCGCCGCGCGGGACGGGTGTCAGCCCGGCATTGACCAGCGTCACCGCCTTGTTGGAACAGGTTGCGGATATGCCATCGACCGAGGCAAGCCGCCAGCGGTAGAGCTCCTTGTCCGCCACCAGATTGGCGATCCGCAAAGGCTCCAGCGCGCAGGAAAAGGCGAGATGCGAAAACTCCTCGACGAGGAGAAAGACGAAATCCGTTGTCTTGTCCATGATGTCGGTCCATCAAAACGGGAAAACGGGGCGCCGCAGAGACGGCGCCCCGGATTTCGTTAGTTGGCAGCGTCGCGAGCAGCCTTCAGCCAGCCGTCATAGACGTCCTGGTGCGCCTTGATCCAGGCTTCCGCGTGCTTCTCGATGTCGGCATCGGTCTTCTCGCCGTCCTGGATCTGCTTGTTCTCGGCAGAGACGTCGTTGATGTCGAGCTTGGCCACTTCAAAGAGCTTCTTGGCAGCCGGGTTGTCCTTGAGGAAGTCGTTGCGGGCCACGATACGGATGTTATCGACGGCAAAGCCCATGTTCTTGCCGTTGAAGGTGGTGTTGGCCTTCGCGCCATCGGGCAGCGAGGTGTAGGGAACCGACAGCCACTCGACATCCTTGCCCGGCACCAGCGCACCCGAGACCCAGTAAGGCGTCCAGGCGTAGTAGAGAACCGGCTTGCCGTTCTTGAAGCGCGCCATCACGTCGGCGATCATGGCCTGATATTCACCCTGGTTGTGGGTGACGGTGTCGCGCAGCTTGTATTCGTCGAGGGCATGCTCGATCACGCGCTCGCAGCCCCAGCCGGGAATGCAGCCCGCGAGATCGGCCTTGCCGTCGCCATCGGCGTCGAAGAGGGCGGCGACCTTCGGGTCCTTCAGCTGGCTCAGATCCTTGATGCCCGAGTCATAGGTCTTCTTGTCGATGACGTAGCCCTGGAGTGCGCCTTCGATATAGGTGCCGACCTTCGAGAGAACCTTGTCGCCGCCGGCTGCCTGATAGAAGGCATCATGGAGCGTATCCCAGGACACGGCGGTGAAATCGGCGTCGCCGGCACCGAGCGCCACGTGGATGGTCTGATATTCGGCCTCGTTCGCGTCGGCGAGCGTGTAGCCGAGATCCTTCAGCGCGTGGAAAAGGATCTTGTGCTGGAAATGCTCTTCGATCTGTACGGGCAGGATCGGACGGATCGTCTTGCCTTCACCCGGCTTGTCATTGGCCAGCAGGGGCTGCGCGAGAAGCGACAGCATCACTGCACTTGCAGCAAAAAGCTTTTTCATTTCATTTGCTCCCAGTTGTTGTTCATTCCCTTGGCCGGTCAGTTCTTCCGGCCGATCAGTTGCGTGACGAGGCCGATCGGGCCTGTCTGCCACCAATTCTTGTGCCCGCGCTCACGGCCGGAACGGCCGAGACCCTGGGTGATGCGATCGAGGACGATCGCCAGCATGACGATGCCGAGCCCGCTGACGATGGCCTTGCCGGCGTCGAGGCGACCCATGGCGCGCAGCACCTCGTTGCCAAGCCCCTTGACCGAGATCATCGAGGCGACGACGACCATGGAGAGTGACAGCATGATGGTCTGGTTCAGCCCGGCGAAGATGGTCGGCGTCGCCATGGGCAGCTCGACCTTGTAGAGAATCTGCCCGGGCGTCGCGCCGAAGGCGCGGGCCGCTTCCACCACCGCCGGATTGACGGTGCGGATGCCGAGCGAGGTGAGACGGATGAGCGGGGCAAGCGCGAAGATGATCGTGACGATCACGCCCGAGACATTGCCGATGCCGATGAGCATGACGACCGGGACGAGATAAACGAAGGCCGGAATGGTCTGCATGGTGTCGAGCACGGGGCGCAGCACCGCTTCGAAGCGATCGCTTTTACCGGCGAGAATGCCGAGCGGCAGACCGATGATGACGGCGACGATCACCGAAGCGATGACGATGGCAAGCGTCGTCATGGCCAGGCCCCAGGCGTCGGGCGACAGGATGCCCAGCACGATGAGCGCCGAAACCGCGTAGATCGCGGCGCGACGACCGGCGACCTGCCAGGCGATGAGCCCGATCATGACCAGCATGACCAGCGGCGGAATGGACTGGAACGTGCCCTCGATGGCCTTGATCAGCATATCGAAGAAGGACTTGATCGGCTGCATCGTCTCGCGATGGCTGATCGCCCAGTCCTTGATGCCGTCGGAACGCTCGGCGATGCCAAGATTGATGCTGGCAAAAGGATTGAGCCAGTCGAACGGGGTCTCGTTTTCCATCAATGCGCTCCCTTGAAATGCAGGTCGGCCTTCTCGCGGCCCTGTATGCCGCGCAACAGGGCGTCCTTGGTGACGACGCCGACAATCGTGTCGCCCGCCTTGACGAGGATGGGATGGGTGGTGCCGATGGAGCGGTCCACCAGCACGTTGAGCTTGTCGTCCGGGCTTGCGACCGGGCAGGCTTCGAGATCCGCAAGCCCGGTCTCCTGCCGGACCTTGTCGAGCGGCTGCATGACCTTGGCAGCGGTGACGAGATTGAGCTTCGAGATGCCGGCCACGAACTGTGCTACATAGTCGTCGGCAGGATTGGTGACGATCTCCTCGGGCGTTCCGATCTGGACGAGCACGCCGTCCTTCATGATCGCGATGCGGTCGCCGATGCGGATTGCCTCGTCGAGGTCGTGGGTGATGAAGACGGTCGTCTTGTGAAGCTCTGCCGAGAGCTTCATGAAGGTTCCCTGCAGCTGATGGCGAATGAGCGGATCGAGCGCCGAGAAGGGCTCGTCCATCAACAGAATGGTCGGGTCTGCCGCAATCGCGCGGGCGAGTCCGACGCGCTGTTGCATGCCGCCGGACAGCTCGTCCGGATACTTCATGTCCCATCCGGTCAGCTCCACCGCGTCAATCGCATGATGGGCCACCTCGCGGCGCTTCCGTTCGGCAACGCCACGCACCTCGAGCGAAAAGCCGACATTGTCGATCACGTTCCGGTGCGGCATCAGCGCCATGGACTGGAACACCATGCCGATCTTTTCCGCGCGCAGCTGCCGCAGTTCCCCGGCGCCCATCTGGTTGACATTGCGGCCCTCGATGAAGACGGAGCCCTCGGTGGGCTCGATCAGCCGGTTGATGTGCCGGATCAGGGTCGACTTGCCGGAACCCGAAAGCCCCATGATGCAGAAGATCTCGCCGCGCCCGACGCTGAACGTCGCATCGCGCACGCCGACCACGCAATTGAAGCGATCGCGGATCTGGTTCTTGGACAGGCCCTCATTGTGAATGGCCGCCATGGCTTCCTTCGGCTTGGAGCCAAAGACCTTCCAGATCCCTTCGCAGCGGATCACCGCCTCTGTCGTCTCGCCAGCCATTCGCCCTCCACTGCGCCGTCATCGGTCTGTCTTCTTTCTCTGTTACAGCATAAATTTTTCGGATAGACAATATGTATTCTTGTCGTCTATGAAATGAACACAGGACAACAGCCCGTCCCGAGAGGCGGATTGCAGCGAAAGAGGAACGACATGAGGTTCGAGGGTATCTATACGCCCGTGATCACGCCGCACCGGGAGGACGGCTCCATCGACCGCGACGCTTTTGCCCGGATGATCGAGCACCTGATTGCATCCGGCGTGCATGGCATCATCAATGGCGGCTCGACGGGCGAGTACTACGCCCAGTCCATGGAAGAGCGCATCGAGATGGCGACGCTCGCCAAGGAGATCATCGGCAACCGCACGGCGCTGATCATCGGCACGGTCGCGATCCGCCTGCCCGATTCGATCACCATGGCCGAGACGGCTGCAAAGATCGGCGCGGATGCGATCCTCGTCGGCTCGCCGCCCTATTCCGTGCCGACCGAACGCGAGAACGCGCTGAATGCGCTCGCCATCGACCGCGCCGCCGACCTGCCGATCATGCTCTACAACTATCCGGGACGCATGGGCATCAACATGGGCGAGGAGTTCCTCGACCGTGCGGGCCGCAGCCGGAACTTCCAGTCGATCAAGGAAAGCTCGGGTGACATCAACCGCGTGCACCTTCTCGCCCGCGACTATCCGCATATCCAGATGTCCTGCGGCATGGACGATCAGGCGCTGGAATTCTTCGCCTGGGGCGCGCGGTCCTGGGTCTGCGGCGGCTCGAACTTCCTGCCGAAGGAGCATATCGCACTCTGGAAGGCCTGCGCCATCGAGGGCAATTTCGACAAGGGCCGCCGCATCATGTCGGCGATGATGCCGCTGATGCGCGTGCTCGAACAGGGCGGCAAGTTCATCCAGTGCATCAAGCATGGCTGCGAGATGGAAGGCTTCTATGCCGGGCCGCCGCGCCCGCCGCTGAAGGCGCTCAACAAGGATGACAAGCGGCAGCTGGAACAGGTCGTACGCGTCTTGAAGCGCACGATCGCTGAAATCGAATCGGAGGCATGACCATGAGCGATCTTCTCACCACCGAAGAATACAAGGCGATTGCCGTAAGCCTCGAACTGCCGACCCAGGCCTTCATCGACGGCTCCTTCCGCCCGGCGCTTTCGGGCAAGACATTCGACACTACCAATCCGGCAACCGGCGAACTGCTGGCAAAGGTCGCCGCCTGCGGTTCCGCCGATGTGGACTTGGCCGTGCAGAAGGCGCGTGACGCCTTCGAGGACGGCCGCTGGTCCCGCCTGCATCCGGGCGAGCGCAAGGCAGTGCTGATCAAGCTTGCCAAGCTCATCAAGCGCAACGCCCGCGAACTCGCGGTCATGGAAAGCCTCGACAGCGGCAAGACCATCTACGACTGCGAGACGGTGGACGTGCCGGAAACCATCCACTGCATCAAGTGGCATGCGGAACTGATCGACAAGATCTATGACCAGGTATCGCCCGCTTCCGACAACCACATTGCCATGGTGGTGCGCGAGCCGGTCGGCGTCGTCGGTCTCGTGCTGCCATGGAACTTCCCGCTGCTGATGCTGGCCTGGAAGATCGGCCCGGCGCTGGCCGCCGGCAACTCGATCATCGTCAAGCCCGCGCTTGAAACCTCGCTGACGGCGCTGCGCATTGCCGAGCTCGCCATGGAAGCAGGGATCCCCGCAGGCGTGTTCAACGTTGTCCCCGGCGGCGGTGCTGACGTGGGTGAAGCCATCGGCCGCCATATGGATATCGACGCCGTTTCCTTCACCGGCTCGACCGCGACCGGCCGCCGTTTCCTGAAATATGCCTCCGAGTCGAACCTCAAGGAAGTGACGCTCGAAATGGGCGGCAAGAACCCGGCCGTGGTCCTTGATGATGCCGAGAACCTCGACCGCGTCGCTGCCCACATCGTCAACAGCGCCTTCTGGAACATGGGCGAGAACTGCTCGGCCTCCTCGCGCCTCATCGTCCAGAGCGGCATCAAGGACAAGCTGATCAAGCGCATCGTGGCGCATGCCCGCGAATGGCCGATGGGCGATCCGCTCAACCCGGAAAACCGCGTCGGTGCCCTCGTCTCGAAGTCCCATTTCGACAAGGTGTCCTCCTTCCTCGAGAAGGGACAGAAGGTTCTGCTGGGTGGCAAGGCGGAGAAGGGTTTCGTCGAACCGACGATCATCGACATCGCCGACCGCAATGCAAAGGCTGTGCGCGAGGAAATCTTCGGCCCGGTGCTGACCGTGCTGACGGTCGAGACCTTCGATGAGGCCATCGCGCTTGCCAATGATACCGAATACGGGCTTGCCGCCTCGATCTACACCGCGAATACCAAGCGGGCGATCCGCGGCGCGCGCGCCATCCGGGCCGGCACGGTGACGGTCAATTCCTTCGGCGAAGGCGACATCACCACGCCCTTCGGCGGCTTCAAGGCCTCCGGTTTCGGTGGACGGGACAATGGCATTCACGCCCATGATCAGTATACACAGATCAAGACCATCTGGGTTGATTTGACCGACGATCAGGACGAGGCCGTGAATTGAGCACCCATCAGGCAAGACGTCTGCCGGTCCAGCGCGGACCGGCCGCCTGGAGCGCGATCCTGCCCGGCCAGGACGCGCCCGTGACGCTCGACGGTGATAGCGCCGTCGACGTCGCCATTATCGGCGGCGGCTTTGCCGGGCTTGCCGCCGCCCGCAGGCTGAGGCTTGCCGATCCGTCGCTCAAGATTGCCGTTCTGGAGGCAGGCCGGCTTGCCGAGGGCGCTTCCGGTCGCAACTCAGGCTTCATGATCGACCTGCCCCATGATCTTTCCTCGGATGATTATGCCGGCAAGGGCGAGAAGGAAGACCGGGCGATGATCGCGCTCAACCGCGAGGCCATCGCCTTTTCCCGTGCCGCCGTCGAGGATTACGGCATCAACCCTGCCTTTTTCGATCCGGCAGGCAAGATCAACGGCGCGGCGGGCGACACCGGCCATCAGCACAATGTGAGCTATTCGAAACATCTCACCTTTCTCGGCGAGACCAACGAGATGCTCGATGCCAAGGCCATGCACGAGGTGACGGGCAGCCGCCACTACATGTCCGGCCTCTATACGCCGGGCACCGTCATGATCCAGCCGGCGGGCTTCATTCGCGCCTATGGCGCCGGACTGAGGCGGAGCGGCGTTTCGGTCTTCGAGAACACCCCGGCGACGGCCATCGAGCGCCGCGGAAACGGCTGGAGCGTGACGACGCCGAAAGGCAAGATCACCTCGGGAACCGTGATCCTCGCGAACAACGGCCATCTCGAAAGCTTCGGCTTTGCCGAAAACCGTCTCATGCATGTCTTCCTCTACGCCTCGATGACGGTCGATCTCGACAGCGAGAGCCTGAAAAAGCTCGGCGGCCAGCCGCGCTGGGGTGTGACGCCGTCGGATCCGATGGGCACCACCATGCGCCGCATCGATACCGCCCAGGGCGGCAACCGGATCGTGACGCGCACCTGTGCGGAGTTCCTGCCCGAGATGAATCCGAGCCAGACCTCCATCGAACGCACCGCGAGAGTTCATCGCCAGAAATTTGCCGATCGTTTCCCGGAACTCGCAGATGTGAAGCAGGAATATACCTGGGCCGGGCATCTCTGCCTGACCTGGAACGGCGTCGAGGTGATGCGGGAACTGGAGCCCGGCCTCTACTCGGCCTGCGGGTGCAACGGGCTCGGCACGGTGCGCTCGACGCTTCTCGGCATGGCAACGGCGGATCTCGTCCTGAAGAAGCGCTCCGCCCTCACCGAACACTTCCTTGCAGAGGAGGAACCGAAGAAGCTTGCCCCCCGGCCCTTCTCGACGGTCGGCGCCAATCTCTTCCTGCGGTACAAGGAATGGCGCGCCCGCGCCGAGTGATCGTTTCCCGTTTTATTCTCCCGAGCCTCAGGCTGCCATTGCTCCAGCATTGGCAGCCTTTTTCGTGTGAGATTTCAGACGAAAAGGGCCGGAAAACCCTCTCTCAAAGGTCTTCCGGCCCGAAGACAGCAGGACGGTGGGGGGAACCACGCCCTGCTGGAACGACAACCCGTTTCCGTCAATGCTCCGTATTCAGCTCGTCCACGGCGGGAATTTCCCGCTCGCGACGGGCGATGTAATCGCGCAGTGCCTCATCCACGCCCGCATCCAGCTTGGGCTCGATATATTCGTCCAGCAGCCAGCGGGCCTGCTTCAGTGCGCGCTCGGTAATCTCGTGACCGCCTTCCGCCTGCCACTGCTCGATCGAGTTGTTGTCAAACATCTTCGGCATGAAGAAGGCGCGCTCGAAGTTTGCCTGCGTATGGGGATGGCCGAGATAATGGCCACCGGGGCCGACGTCGCGCACCGCCGCTATGGCCTCATCGAAATCGTCCCAGCGCACGCCTTCGGCCATGCGGTAGCCCATGGCGCACATCTCGGCATCGACCACGAACTTCGCGACCGAGCAATGCATGCCCGCCTCGTTCCAGCCCGCCGAATGCCAGATATAGTTGGCACCGGCATGCAGCACGGCGTTCATGGTCATGGCGCTTTCATAGCCCGCCTGCGCGTCGAAGGTCTTCGCGCCACCAAGCAGGTTGGAGGTGCGCCAGGGCACGTTGTAGAAGCGCGCCATCTGCCCGATCATGAAGTTCATCAGCGAAATCTCCGGCGTGCCGGCCATCGGCGCACCCGACTTCATAGAGACGGTCGAGAGATAGTGACCGTAGATCGCCGGGCAGCCCTTGCGGATGACCTGCGTATAGGCGAGCGCCGAAAGCGCTTCGGCGTTGAGCTGCGCCACGGCAGGTGCCACGGAAGCCGGGGTGTTCGCGCCACCCAGCACGAAAGGCGAGCAGAGAACCGGCTGGTTGCGCTTGCAGAAGGCACGCATGGCCGACAGCATGGTCTCGTCCCAGACGAGCGGCGAATTGCCGTTGCAGTTCCCCGTCGTCACCGGTGTCGTTTCCATCACCTCCCGGCCGAACAGGATTTCGCACATGTCCATCACATCCTCGGCGTTCTTGCCGGAGGTCGTCATGCCCATGAAGGTCTTGTCGGAATATTTCATCGACGAATAGGTGATCGCAAGGTGCCGGTGCGAGACCTTCATGTCCATCGGCTCGACGATGTGATGGGCCGTCGAATGCAGCGCCGGCGACATGTGGGCGAGCTTGTGGAACATGTTGAGGTCGGCAATCGTCGGCCAGCGGCGCTTGTCCTCGAGGTCGCGGATGAAGGGCGCGCCGGTCATCGGCACGAAGATCGAGTTCTTGCCGCCGAAGGGCAGGCTCTTTTCCGGATTGCGGGCGCGATAGGTCCAGCCGGAGGGAATGGTGGAGATCAGCTCCCGCACCAGCGCGCGGTCGAGATAGACCCGCTCGCCAACCACCTTGGCCCCTGCCCGCTTCCAGTCCTCCAGCGCGATCGGATCGCGGAAAACGACGCCGACCTCTTCAAGAATGGCCATGGAGGCATTGTCGATCTTCGCCACATGCTCCGCATCCATCAGCTCGCAGAGCGGCAAGCCCCGGTGGAGCGAGGGCAGCATCTGGAAATCCGGCGCGCTCCGGAGCGCCCGCCGCGCACCGCGTCCGCCGCTCCGTGCCTGTTTGACCTGTTCTGCCGCCGTCATTCTTTCGTCCTCCTGAAAAGCATGGGGCGATTAGACAGGAACCCCAGTTTTCCGCGACGGGTTTTCCGAACAGTTGAGGGCGAAAAACGACCTGCCAAATGCGTCGCTTTCCGGCCTCGCCCCACCCACCGAAAATCCATGCGAAAAAGCCCCGGTCCTTGCGGAGCCGGGGCTTCAAACATCCACGCGAAGAGGTTTAGCGGTCGATCACCAGATCGCTGAGCGGCTTCGAACAGCAGGGCAGGAAGAAGCCCGCATCGATCTCACGCTGACGGATGCCGCCATCATGCTTCATCTCCACCTCGCCGCTCACAAGCTTGCACTTGCAGGTGCCGCAAAGGCCTGTGGCACAGGACGACGGCAGCTTGACGCTGGCGCGTTTGGCCGAGGACAGAACAGTCTGGCCGGACTGAACCTCGATGGTCTTGCCCTGCTTGCGGAACTCGACCTTGTAGGTCTTCGCAGCCTCTTCCGCCGGCTGGGCGTCGTCGGGCAACAGGTCTGCCGCCTCGAAGCTTTCTTCCAGATAGCGGGTTTCCGGCACGCCGAGCGCGGCGCAAAGGTCCCGCACCGCCTTCATGAAGGGCGCCGGGCCGCAGCAGAGCACGACGCGTTCGGCAAGATCCGGCACGGCGAGCGCTAGATAGTCGCGGCTGATGCGGCCCGTGAGCCCCGGCCAACCGGGTTCGCCCAGCCTCGTTTCCGGCAAGAGGTGCAAGCGCAACGCCTTCATGTTGCGTGCGAGCCCGGTCAGATCATGGCGGAAGATGAGATCGTCAGGCGAACGCGCGGCGTGCAGGAAAACGACATCCGCCTCTTCGAACCGGTCATGCATGTCGCGCGCCATGGACATGACCGGTGTGATGCCCGAGCCGCCGGAGACGAGCAGATATTTCTGAGCTTTCGGCCGGACGAAGCGGCCGAGCGGCCCCTGCCCCTTCACGGTCATGCCCGGCTTCAGATTGTCGTGCAGCCAGTTGGAGACCTTGCCGCCCTGAACGCGCTTGACGGTCACGGTGATGGCATTGCGCCGCATTGGCGAGGACGAGATGCTGTAGCAGCGACTGTCGGCCTCGCCATCGAGGCCAAGCTCGAAGGAGAAATACTGCCCGGCCTCGAACAGGAAGTGCTTTCCTTCCGGCGAGGCGAAAGTGAAGCTCTTCACGTCATGGGTTTCGGAGCTGACATCCACGCAAACCAGCGTTTCATCCGTCTCCGGGTTCCAGAAGCCGGCACCGCCGGCGGGCGTTTCGGGGTTGAGCGTCTCAATAGCCATGGGCGCGCATCCGATCCACATACCAGGTTGCGAACTGATCCAGCGCCTTTTCGCTGAAGGCCGAATAGGGGCCGGGCTCATAGGCCGGATCCAGTATGCCCGCATGCGAGCGCGCGACGAGATCGGCATCCTGATCGGTGGTGGCGATCCAGACTTCGGTCAGCTTGTCGAGATCGTAATCGACGCCTTCGACGGCATCCTTGTGGACCAGCCACTTGGTGCGCACCAGCGTCTTGTCGGGGCCAAGCGGGATGACGATGGCCACCACGGCATGGTCGCCCATGAAGTGGTTCCAGCTGTTGATGCCCCAGAGATGCATGTCACCCAGATCCTTCCGGGTGATCGAGCCGAGAAGCTTCGAAGAGGCAGCCGTGGCATCCATGGTCTGGCTCTCCCCGGCACCGGCGATGATCAGGCGTTGACTGCGGAAATTCGTCTCGCAATGCACCGTGTGCTCGATGGCACGCGACGGAAAGCCGTCGGCTTCCCAGGCGCGGGTGCGCTCCGCATACAGGGCACCATGCTCCTCCGCTTCGGCCCGGTCTTCCGGTGACAGGGTCTCCGGATCGAAGCCGAAATCGAGATCGATGAAGGAGACGCAGAGCTCGGGGTGGTTCGCAGAGCAGTGGTAGCACTCGCGATTGTTCTCGATGGTCAGCTTCCAGTTGCCGTCCTCGATCACGTCGGTCTGGTGGGCGATCTTGGCATTGGCGATATCATAGGGCGCCAGACGCTCAAGCATGGCCTGCTCGAGATCCGCGATGTCCACAGGCGGATGATCCGAAAGACAGACATAGATCAGCCCGCCGATCGATTTGGTGGCCACGGTCTTCAGGTTCTTGCAGGACTTCTCGAAATCCTTGCCCATGTGGGGTGCATAGGCGAGCGCGCCGTCGAGCTCGTAGGTCCACTGGTGATAGGGGCAGACGAGCTTCGAGATCACATGCGATCCCGCATCCAGCAGCCGCGCGCCACGGTGCCGGCAGACATTGTGCACCACCTTGATCGCGCCATCGTCATCCCGGAGCAGGATCAGGCTGGAATTGCCGATATCGACCACCACGGCATCGCCGGCTTCCGGCACGTCGCATTCGAGCCCTATGCAGATCCAGTGCTTGCGGAAGAAGACATCGAGATCCGCCTGGAAGACGTCCTCGCGGGTATAGAGGCCGGCCGGCAGGGAATGGCCGTCCTTGCGGGCATCCAGCAGCGTCGAAATCGAGGAAGAGAACCGGTTGAGCATGACAACTCCTTATCATCACTGACCCAAGGTTCCGGCAAAAAGACCAATTGTTCAACGGCATTAATAGGCCGCTCTGGCATAACCAAAAGTAATGCGATAGACTCTCTCTACGCTAGATTTCTTCCTCTTCGTCGCAACGGAGACAGACGATGCCGAGCCTGCGCAGAAAGCTGCCACCCCTGACAGCGCTGACCGCCTTCGAGGCGGCGGCGCGCGTTTTAAGCTTCACACGCGCAGCGGAAGAGCTCGGCGTCACCCAGGCGGCCGTCAGCCGCCAGATCCATCTTCTGGAACAGGACTTCGGGTTCCCCCTCTTCAGCCGCCTGCACCGGCGGATCGAGCTGACGGAGAAAGGCAGGCAGCTTGCCAGCGCAACCAGCGATGCTTTCGGTCAGATTGCGGCGACCGTCGAAGACATGACACGCATCGACTCGAACAACGATCTTGCGATCTCGGCTTCCGTAGCCTTCTCCCACTTCTGGCTTCTGCCGCGCATCTCCGCCTTTTCCCGGCTCCATCCGGGCATCAAGCTCCGGATCATCACGCAGGACGCGACGCCGAACCTCGAACAGGCGGATGTGGATCTCGCGATCCGCTTCGGAGACGGCATGTGGCCAGACGGCCAGTCGGAACTGCTGTTCGAGGACGAGATCTTTCCGATCTGCAGCGCGGACTATGCCGCCGAGCATCCTGGCATCCGGGAGATCACCGATCTCCTTCGCCATCCTCTGATCTCGAACGATACCGACGACCCGACCTGGTCTGGCTGGAACGAATGGCTCGCCGCCTTCCCTGTCCAGTCGCGCGAGCGCAACTGGGGCCTACGCTGCAGCTTCTACACGGAAGCCATCTACGCCGCCCTCAACGGCCAGGGCATCGCGCTCGGCTGGAAGCGGCTCGTCGAAGACCTTCTCACGCAACACCGCCTCGTCCGGCTTACCGAAGCGTCGATCCGGACACGTAACGCCTATTTCATGGTGATCCCGCGCAGACGAAAGGCCAAGCCCGCGGTCGACCTCTTCGCCGCCTGGCTTGCCAGCACCGCCTAAGCGCCCCGCCCGCTCTGCGGGAAAGCCGCAAGAACGGAACCTGCCGACCCCCGTGGAGCACCTACAGCAATCGAAGCGACAACGGCATTCCAGGAGGTAAGCGAAAGACAGAAATGGTGGGCCCGGAGGGACTCGAACCCCCAACCAAGCGGTTATGAGCCGCCGGCTCTAACCATTGAGCTACAGGCCCGACGGCGATGGGCCGTCTGGCCGCGGCAATGGTCAACCGCGGCCGCATCCCTCTAGCGGAATTTCCGCACGCCAGCAAGTCGCTGCCGCATTGGCTTCACAATCTCGCGCAAGAGTGGCGAAGAGCGCTTCGGTTGAACCTATGAGGGGTTTGGCGAGGCGCAGTTTTAAACCCACCGCCCGGCCATGTCTGCACTGGCCGACGGCAAAGAAGAGGTCCTGCCATGGGATTCGAGCATGCCCGTCCCCTCGCCTGTGTTCTGCTTGCCAGTGTCGCCCTGATGGCCGCAACGGCCGCAGTTGCTGACGACACGTCGCCCCGGGAAGCGACCATCACGGTTGCCGGAAATGGCGAGGCGCGTGCGACACCGGATACGGCCATCGTAACCCTGTCCGTGACAAAGCAGGAGAAAACCGCCCGCGAATCGCTCGATGCCAACAACACCGCCATGACCGCCGTGCTCGACTCGCTCAAGGCGGATGGCATCGAAGCGCGCGATCTGCAGACCTCCGGCTTCAGCATCCAGCCGGTCTACAACTATCCGCAGAACAGCGATGGCAGCCAGAAGCCGCCGGAACTGGTCGGCTACCAAACCACCAATTCATTGACCATCCGCCTGCGCGACCTCTCCAAGGCGGGTGCCCTGATCGACAAATCCGTAAGCCTCGGCATCAACCAGGGCGGCGACATTCGCTTCGTCAACGAAGATACCGATGCGATTCTCAAGGACGCACGCAGCAAGGCCATGAAGGACGCCATGGCCAAGGCCCGCGAGCTGACGGCTGCCGCCGGCGTGCATATTGGCCGCATCGTCGAAATATCGGAATCCGTGTCCAATCCCATGCCCATGCCCATGATGGCCATGGCGGAAAAGGCGGATGCGCCCCGTGCCGTGCCCATGGCACCGGGCGAAAACATCTACAATGTCAGCATCAACGTGACTTTCGCGATCAAGCAGTAAGGAAAGGCGCGCGGGGACGATCCCATCGTCCCCGCACCGTCCATCCATATCCCGAAATGAAAAAAGGCCCGCATTGCTGCAGGCCTTTTTTTCATTCGTCGTCCGGCTTGCGGGATCAGCGATCTACGATCGGGCAACCGCGCACATTGGCGAATACCAGACGGTCCCAGCCATAGGGCGTGCGTCCGCGGACGACCACCACCCGGGGGGTGACACGCACGATCTCGGCGCGGCGCAGACCTTCATAGCGGGCAATGCGCAGGGCGCGTTCCGGCCGGCACCCACGGCGCTGGCCGTTGCCATTATTCCAGCCGTGGTGGCGATATTCCCGGCTGTTATAGCCGTCATCACCGCCAAAGCGGAATTCAATGCCGAAATCGTCGGCTTGCGCCACGGCAGGCTGAAGGCCGGCAAGGCCTCCTACGGCTATCATGGCAGCCAGTCCGATACGGCTCACGAGCTTTTTCATGGTCTTTCTCCGTCCTCACTGAGGTCCATTATGCCTCTTGATGATGCCAACCTAGCTTCTGGCGTCTGAATGCAACCGGAATTAGGCGTTCATATGAGATTCAGGAAGCGGTTGCTTCCTTCAACGGGGATAACGCACGAAACGGCAGATTTGCTGCATGGGAATCCTCACCCCTTCCCATCAGAGCGTCGAGCCGAATGCGGCCATGGCGGCGATCACCGGGCGCAGCTGCAGACCCCGCTCCGTCAGGGCGTAATCGGTCCGCGGCGGCACGGAGGGCGTGATGGTCTTGGTTATCAGTCCGGCCTGCTCCAGCTCCGCCAGCCGCATGGCCAGCATCCGCGGGCTCACGCCTTCCAGCGAGCGCTGCAATTCGGAATAGCGGCGGCTGCCGCCCAGCAGATCGCGGATGATCAGCGTGGTCCATTTGCCGGACAGGATCTCGGCTGCCCGGGCAACGGGGCAGCCGGCATCGCAGGGCTCGCTCAGATCCATGCAAAAATCTCCTCACTATAAAAATTGTAACTACTTCACTTTTTATAGTTTGTCAATCAAGGTGCCGCCGTTCCGTCTGACAAAAGGAGTTCGACATGACGAAACTGAAAGCGCTCTTGTGGGCCATCGCCCTCTCCCAGTTCGTTCTCGGGGCATTGGTGCTCCTTGCGCCCGGGCCGTTCCTTGGCTGGATGGGATTGACCGTCCCTCCGGTCGACAATGGCTACATGCTCGGCATGCTGGGGGCGCGGTTCCTTGCCTATGGTGTCGGCATGGTCGTTCTGGCGCGGGCCGCATCGCCCGACCGATTCTGGCTGCTGAACATGGCGCTTGTCCAGGCCATCGATTTCACGGTCGGTCTCGTCTACCTCGCGGGTGGACGGATCACGCTCTCGACCGCCGTCTTCCCGATGACGAATGCGTTTCTCTTCGCCCTGCTCATCCTGTTCTGGATACCCCGGGAAACGAAAAAGGGTGCTGCGGCCTGAGCCGCAGCACCCCTTGAACAGTTGGTGCCTGGACGGTCGATCAGCTGTCCAGGAAGCTCCGGAGCTTGCGGGAGCGGCTCGGATGCTTGAGCTTGCGCAGCGCCTTCGCCTCGATCTGGCGGATGCGCTCGCGCGTGACGGAAAACTGCTGGCCGACTTCTTCCAGCGTGTGGTCCGTGTTCATGCCGATGCCGAAGCGCATGCGCAGCACGCGCTCTTCACGCGGAGTGAGCGAGGCGAGAACGCGGGTGGTCGTCTCGCGCAGGTTGGCCTGGATGGCGGCATCGATGGGCAGAAGCGCGTTCTTGTCCTCGATGAAATCGCCGAGATGGCTGTCTTCCTCATCGCCCACGGGGGTTTCGAGCGAAATCGGCTCCTTGGCGATCTTCAGAACCTTGCGCACCTTTTCGAGCGGCATGGCGAGCTTTTCGGCCAGCTCTTCCGGCGTCGGCTCGCGGCCGATCTCGTGCAGCATCTGGCGCGAAGTGCGGACGATCTTGTTGATCGTCTCGATCATGTGCACCGGAATGCGGATGGTACGGGCCTGGTCGGCGATCGAGCGGGTGATCGCCTGCCGGATCCACCAGGTTGCATAGGTCGAGAACTTGTAGCCGCGGCGATACTCGAACTTGTCCACCGCCTTCATCAGGCCAATATTGCCTTCCTGGATGAGATCGAGGAATTGCAGGCCGCGATTGGTGTACTTCTTCGCAATCGAGATCACGAGGCGAAGGTTGGCTTCCACCATTTCCTTCTTGGCGATGCGCGCTTCGCGCTCGCCCTTCTGCACCATGGACACGATGCGGCGGAATTCGGCAATCGAAATACCGGTTTCAGTCGCCAGATTCTGGATCTCCTGGCGGATCTCCCGGATCATGTTGTTCTCGGACTTGGCGAATTCCTTCCAGCCGCGGGCGGCCAGATTGGCAATCGACTTCATCCAGTTCGGATCGAGTTCCGCACCCTGATACTGTTCGAGGAAGCTGTCGCGCTTCACGCCATAGCTTTCGGCAAGGCGCAGCAGGCGGCCTTCGTTCTGCATCAGGCGCTTGGAAATGTCGTAGAGCTGCTCGACCAGGCTGTCGATGCGGTTCTGGTTGAGCGACAGCGACTTCACCGCTGTGATGAGCTGGTCCTTCAGCTCCTTCAGGCGACGCTCCTGGGTGGAAGACAGCGCGCCGGTGGCAGCGAGGCGGGCTTCCACCTGCTGGTCCTGCAGCTTGCGCAGCTTCTTGTAGGTCTCGGCGATCAGATCGAGCGTTTCCATGACCTGCGGGCGAAGCTCGGCTTCCATCGCGGCGAGCGAGAGGTTCGACTCATCGTCATCCTCCTCCTCTTCCTCGACCGGAAGGCCCTCGCCGCCCACATTGGTAATGTCATCCTCGTTGACGGACCGGCTGCGCTTGGCCTTTTCCTTCTCCTCGGCGGCCTTGCGGTCGGCCTCGATCTTTTCCGGGCTCTGGAACTGCGGGGCAGCCTTCGCCTCGGGTCCGGAATAGGTGGTTTCGAGATCGATGATCTCGCGCAGCAGCGTCGTGCCTTCGTTCAGCTCGTCGCGCCAGATGATCAGCGCCTGGAAGGTGAGCGGGCTCTCGCAGAGGCCCGAAATCATCGTCTCGCGGCCAGCCTCGATGCGCTTGGCAATGGCGATTTCGCCTTCGCGCGAAAGCAGCTCCACCGAGCCCATTTCACGCAGATACATGCGCACGGGATCGTCGGTGCGGTCCGCCGGCTCCTTGCGCTTGGCGGTGGCGAGCGCGGATCCGGTCGAGGGAGCGATATCGCCCCCTTCGGCTTCGCCCTCGGAATCGTCGTCGCTGTCGTCGGCTACGGCATTTTCGTCGACTTCGTCATCCTCGACGACATTGATGCCCATGTCGGACAGCATGGCCATGGTGTCCTCGATCTGCTCGGAGGTCACCTCTTCCGAAGGCAGCACCGAGTTCAGCTCATCCATGGTCACGTAGCCGCGCTTTTTCGCGGCCTTGATCATTTTCTTGACCGCGTCGTCGGAAAGGTCGAGAAGCGGTCCGTCCGTCGCGCCGTCGCGTTCGACTTCTGCTTCTTCGTTTTCTTTGACTTTGGTTGCCATATTCAGTTGCTTTCCCTGACGCCTTAAACCTCAATCGCGAAAGTCCCGGCCGGACCCGGACACTCCGAAGAGCGTACCGCCGCGAATCACCATCCACCACCTAAAAGGAGGACATTTAATCGACGATTAACCACGCGTCCGGTTCCTGGGACCGGACAAGAATACGAAACGGTCTCCCCGGTCAAAGTCCCTCGCCGAGCCTGTCCAGTTCCACCAATTCTGCTTGCCATGGTGATTCCCAGAAATTTCGGCTCCGTCAAGCTTTTCCGGCATCAATTTGCCGGATTCCGGTAAAAACACGCTTCACGCCCAAAAATAAGGGCATTCCAAGGTAGCCAGCCGGGCTTTTCCTCGATCCTTATTTAGGAGTTGGCCTTCTGAAAACAAGGGGCGCATCGAAACAGAATCTGCTCTGCGTACCCCCTCTTTCTTGCCCGGGAGCGAGCCGCACAGGCCTTGCCCGGGCGCGTGGCGGCGCCCGGGGCAACAGCATTTTGTACAGGGTGTAACCGTGCATCCCGCAGATGAAGCGGGACCGGTCCACTCACCAGTCCATCACCACCTTGCCGGAATTACCGGAGCGCATGGCTTCGAATCCGTCGCGGAAATCGTCGATGGAGATGCGGTGGGTGATCAGCGGGGAAAGATCGAGCCCGCCCTGCACGAAGGCGATCATCTTGTACCAGGTCTCGAACATCTCGCGGCCATAGATGCCCTTGAGATGCAGCATCTTGAAGATGACCTTGTTCCAGTCGATGCCGAACCCTTCCGGCGCGATGCCGAGGATGGCGATCTTGCCGCCATTGTTCATGGTATCGATCATGGAGCGGAAGGCCGGCGGCGCGCCGGACATCTCGAGGCCGACGTCGAAGCCTTCCTTCATGCCGATCTCGCGCATCACGTCCTCGAGCTTCTGCGAGGAGGCGTCGACCACGTGATCGATCCCGCATTTGCGGGCCAGTTCGAGCCGGACGGGATTGATGTCGGTGATCACAACCTTGCGCGCACCGGCACGCTTGGCGACCATGGCCCCCATGATGCCGATCGGCCCCGCACCCGTCACCAGCACGTCCTCGCCGACGCAGTCGAAGGAAAGCGCGGTGTGGACCGCATTGCCGAAGGGATCGAAGATCGCGGCGATCTCATCCGGCACATCCTCCGGAATGGGCACCACATTGGCTTCCGGAATGCAGACGAATTCGCCGAAGGAGCCCGGACGGTTGACCCCGACGCCCAGCGTGTTGCGGCAGAGATGCCCGCGTCCCGCCCGGCAGTTGCGACACTTGCCGCAAACGATGTGGCCTTCGCCGGAAACCCTCTCGCCGACGTGATACTTGGTCACCGATGAGCCGATCTCGGCAATCTCGCCCACGAATTCATGGCCGACGACCATGGGCACGGGAATGGTTTTCTGCGCCCACTGGTCCCAGTTCCAGATATGGACGTCGGTGCCGCAGATCGCGGATTTCTTCACGCGGATCAGCACATCGTTCGGGCCGACGTCAGGCACGGGTACGCGTTCCATCCACAACCCCGTCTCGGACTTTGCCTTCACCAGTGCGCGCATCATGTTGGTCATGCCATTGATCCTTCTTGAAATTCATTCGGGGGAAGGTCGACCGTGCCGGCCCCTCATCCGGCTGCCCCAAACCGCCTCTCGCCAGCGGGGAGAGGGTCCGGCAGGGGGTCAGTGCAACCCGTGCGGCGCTCAGATTACGCCGAGCTCCCTGCCGACCTCCGCAAACACCGAGATCGCCCGTTCCACATCGGCCCGGCTGTGAGCGGCGGACATCTGCGTGCGGATGCGGGCCTGCCCCCGCGGGACGACCGGGAAGAAGAAGCCCACGACATAGATGCCCTTCTCGAGCATGCGCGCCGCAAAATCCTGTGCGAGCTTCGCATCGCCCAGCATCACCGGAATGATCGGATGCCCCTCGCCCGCAAGCGTGAAACCGAGCTTGGTCATTTCGGAGCGGAAGAGATTGGCATTGTCCGTCAGCCGCTGGCGCAGCGCATCGCCGTTATCGATGATGTCGAAGACCTTGAGCGAAGCGGCCGCAATGACCGGCGCGAGCGTGTTCGAGAAGAGATAGGGGCGCGAGCGCTGGCGCAGCCAGTCGATCACCTCAGCCTTGCCGGACGTGTAACCGCCCGACGCGCCGCCGAGTGCCTTGCCGAGCGTGCCGGTGATGATGTCCACCCGGCCCTCGACCCCGCAATATTCTGCCGAACCGCGCCCGTGCTTGCCGACGAAGCCCACCGCATGGCTGTCATCCACCATGACCATCGCGCCATATTTCTCGGCGAGATCGCACACACCCTTCAGGTTGGCGATGATGCCATCCATGGAAAAGACGCCATCGGTGGCAATGAGCTTGAAACGGCTGCCCTCGGCCTTCTTCAGCTCCTCTTCCAGCGCGGTCATGTCATTATTGGCATAGCGGAAGCGCTTCGCCTTCGAGAGCCTGACCCCATCGATGATCGAGGCATGGTTCAGCGCATCGGAAATGATCGCATCCTCCTCGCCGAGCAGCGTCTCGAACAGACCGCCATTGGCATCGAAGCAGGAGGAATAGAGGATCGTGTCCTCCAGACCGAGGAAGGACGAGATCCGGGCCTCGAGCTGCTTGTGCTCTTCCTGCGTGCCGCAGATGAAGCGGACCGACGCCATGCCGTAGCCGTAGCGGTCGAGCGCCCGCTTGGCCGCGTCGGCGATTTCTTCATTGTCGGCAAGGCCGAGGTAATTGTTGGCACAGAAATTCAGCACCTCCCGCCCATCGGCCGTGCGGATGGCGCCGGCCTGCTTGGACGTGATCACCCGCTCGTTCTTGTAAAGACCGTTTTCCTTCAATCCGGCAATTTCAGCGCGCAAATGGCTCAAAAAGGCTTGGGTCATGTCAAAAAGCTCCGGCTCTTGCGGTCATATTCACGGGGGAACCACCAGAACCCCCTCATTTCGTGGCGCGACCCTAGCATGAATGCCCCACGCAAATACAAGCCACCGCGGCGAAGCGCACCGTGAAAATGTCGTTTTCAGCATGTTTTCGCCTGTGGATGCGACAGGCATGAACGATTGCGAAAGCGGGCATTTCCCCCTACTTCTAATATGTCGGATAATTGAAAGACCATAGTCGCGACGCGTGGGAGGAAGCCATGTTGCAGGGATTGATGATGGACAGGCCGCTGCTGGTCAGCGGCATTCTGGAGCATGCGGCAAGGGCCTATCCGGACAGCATGGTGATTTCCGCCAATGCAGCGGGCGAGCGGAGCCGCTATAGCTTTGCCGAAATCCATCGACGAGTACATCAACTCGCCCATGCACTGGTAAAGCTGGGCGTGAAGCCCGGTGACCGGGTGGCGACGATGGCATTCAACAGCAACCGGCATCTGGAGCTGTACTATGCGACAGCGGGGATCGGGGCTGTCTGCCACACCATCAACCCGCGCCTTTTTCCTGACCAGATCGGCTGGATTGCCAATCACGCGGAAGACACGCTGCTGTTCTTCGATACGGTCCTGACACAACAGGTCGCAGCGCTTGTGCCCACCCTGCCGAAGGGCATCCGCCTGGTCGCGCTTGCCGATGGACCGCTCCCCACAGACGCGCCGGCGGGCACGCTCGATTACGAAACCCTGCTCGCAGCGGAAGCGGACGGTGAAGCCTATCTTTGGCCGGATTTCCCGGAAAACACCGCCTGCACCCTTTGCTATACATCCGGCACCACGGGCAATCCGAAAGGTGTCCTCTATAGCAATCGCTCGCAAATACTGCATGCCTTCGGCGAGATCCTGGCCTTCTACGGGATGTTCGGACAGGAAAGGCGTGTTCTCGCCGTTGTGCCGCTCTTCCATGTGAATGCCTGGGGCCTTCCCTATTCCTGCCTCCTCACCGGCACCTCGATGGTTTTGCCCGGCCCGAGACTGGATGGCGTTTCAGTTTTCAGGCTGATGGACGAGGAAGGTGTCACCACGAATTTCGGGGTTCCCACCATCTGGGGCACCATTATGGAGGAAGTGCGCAAGGAGGGTCGCAAGCCGGGCGCACTGGAATTCGGCGTGGTCGGTGGCTCCGCCCTGACCGCACCGCTCCTGAAGAGCATGGAAGAATATGGAATCCGTGCCGTACAGGGCTGGGGAATGACCGAGACCAGCCCTGTATCGACCTCCACTACGGCCGACATCATCAAGGGGCCGGCGGACGCCAACCGGCGCAAACTCAGGCAGGGCGTTCCCACCTGGACGACCGAGCTGAAGCTGGTGGACGACAACGGGGAGCGCCTGCCCTCTGACGGCGTATCGCGCGGGGATCTGCTGATCCGCTGCCCTTTCGTGGCTTCGGCATATTACAACGATCCGGCGGCCACCGCTGCCGCCTTCGATTCCGAGGGCTGGTTCCGCACCGGGGATGTCTCGGTGATCCATCCGACCGGCGAGATGGAAATCGTCGACCGGTCCAAGGACCTGATCAAATCGGGTGGCGAATGGATATCCTCGCTCGAACTGGAAGCCGTGACACTGACCTGCCCGGGCGTGGCAGCCGCAGCAGCCATCGCGGTCAATCACCCGAAATGGTCGTAAAGGCCCCTGCTCTGCGTGGTCAAGACCCCGGATTCCGCCGTATCCCCGGAGATCATCCGCCAGCATATTGCCGAGCACATGGCCAAGTGGCAGGTGCCCGATGATGTGGTTTTCATCGATGCCTTGCCGATGACGGCCACAGGCAAGATTTCCAAACTCACGCTGCGCGAACGCTTCCGGGATTTTTACGCCGGCGCCTGATGCCCCTCAGTGGCCGCCCGAGCCCGTGGCGGCCCCTTTCACCCGGCCCGAGAGAATGCCGAAGCCATCGATGATCGCATCCTGGTTTTCGAGGCGCAGCCCTTCCAGATGAACCTCGTGCAGCGCATTCATCAGCCGGTCTACCCGCTCCGCATCCTCGGCTTCCGTTGCCTCTGCGATCTCCCGCTCCAGCTCGATCTTGTGCCAGCGAAGCGCCTTGGTGCGCTTGTGCAGCGCCATGGCCTGGTTATAGCCCTCGCGGGCATCTTCCGGCGCCGCCTCTTCCGTGGCGGTCCACAGACGGGCATTGCGGATCTGCTGGTCGAGCGCCTTGATCAGCGGCGCGAAGCCCTGCGTCTCCAGCTTCTCGATCAGATAGGTGCGCGAGAGATGATGCCCGGCATGGGCTGCCTCGCCGATCAGCGCCGACCAGAGCTTCTGCAGGTCGCGATGGCTGAAATCGATATGGGCGATATCATCATAATCCTCGCGCAGGAGCTGCGGATGGTTGACCACCGTCAGCGCCAGCACCGCTTCGCGCAGCTTCGGCTGGTCACTGTTTCCCCGCACGAGGCCGGAACTGGTCAGCCGGTCGGATACGACGCCGGTTCCGGCCGCCTGCGGCCCCAGTGCCGGCTGGCCCGGCCCGCCCCGGCCGCCATTTCGACCGCCCGAGCCCCGGCCACCCCGCTGCGGCTGCCGGTTTGGCGATGCGGCCTGGAAGAAGGCATTCAGGCGGTCACGAATATCCTGCTGATAATGACGGCGCACGTTTTCGTCGGCAATGACGGCCACGATCTGCTTCAGCCGGGCTTCGAGTTCCGCCCGCTTTTCCGGTGTATCGAAAGCAGCCCCGGCCGTTTCGCGCGACCAGAGCATTTCGGCCAGCGGTCTCGCCTGATCCATGACCCGGTCGAAGGGTTCGCGGCCATCGTGGCGGACCAGATCGTCCGGGTCCTTGCCATCCGGCAGGAGCGCAAAGCGCACGGAACGTCCGGGCTTCAGATGCGGCAAGGCCAGATCCACCGCCCGGTTGGCGGCGCGTATACCGGCGCCATCCCCATCGAAGCAAAGCACCGGCTGGCTGGTCATCTTCCAGAGCAGGTCCAGCTGGTTTTCCGTCAGTGCCGTGCCGAGCGGCGCAACCGCATTCTGCACGCCCGCCTGATGCAAGGCGATAACATCCATATAGCCTTCGACGGCGATGATCGTACCTGCCCCGTCAGCCCCCTGCGACGCGCGGCGGGCACGGGCGAAATTGTAGAGCACATTGCCCTTGTGAAAGAGCTCCGTCTCGTTGGAATTCAGATACTTGGCCGGCGCATCCTTGGACATGGCGCGCCCGCCGAAGGCAATCACCTTCTCCCGGGCCGAGAGGATCGGGAACATGATGCGGTCGCGGAACCGGTCATAGGAGACTGGAATATCCGGACCATGCACCACCAGTCCGCAGGCCTCGATCTGCTCGCGCGGGATCCCCTTGCCCGCGAGAAACTCCTTCAGCGCATTGCGGCTGTCGGGCGCAAAGCCCAGCCGAAAGGTCTCGATCGTGCGGCCGCTGAGGCCGCGCTCGCGCAGATAGGCGCGTGCGCGGGCACCCTGCGCGGTCTGCAGCTGGTCTTCGAAGAAGCGGGTGGCCAGCTCCATCACGTCAAGCAGCGAGGTCCGTTCCTTCTCGCGGCGCTCCGCCTGCGGATCGGGCTGCGGCAGGGCGACACCGGCGAGATCGGCAATCTGCTGGACCGCCTCCGGAAAACTCAGGCCTTCGAGATCGGTCAAAAAGCGGAAGTGATCGCCCGACACGCCGCATCCGAAGCAATGGTAACGGCCCTTGCGATCCTCGCAGTGAAAGCTCGGCGATTTCTCACCGTGGAAAGGGCAACAGGCCCAGTAATCCCCGCGCGAGGCATTGGTCTTCTTCCGGTCCCAGGTCACGCGCTTCCCGATCACGTCCGATATGGGAACGCGGTCTCGGATCTCGTCCAGGAATGTGTTGGAAAAACGCATCGGCACCTCGGCAGTTGAGGCCATCATATAGGCCGCGCAGCCCCGACGCACCAGAAAAGCGGCAGCCGTTCTACCCACTATTCACACGGCAGCTTTTATTTTAGTCTAATCTTATTTTCGAATCACTTGACAAAAAGCCCTTTCCGTCCAACTATATGGATATACTGGATGATCGTGGACGATCCGCAATTTTCGGGTTTCGACTGGGATGAGGATAAGCGGCAACGCAACCTCCAAAAGCACGGCATAGACTTCCTGAGGGCGATTTACCTCTTGCAATCGTCCCACGCGGTTTTGTCATCGTTACGTGCAAACGAGCAGCGATACCGCGCCATATGCCCGACGCCAGATGGCTTTGTGACGATCATTTACACCATGCGTGGAACCACGTGCCGCATCATTTCTGCGAGAAAGGCTCACCGAAGTGAAAGACGAAAATATCAGGCGCTACACGATTGAAGAGATCGAAGCCATGATCGCCCGCGGCGAGGACAGAACCGACTGGGCGCGCGTGCGCGCCATGACGGACGAAGAGATCGAAGCCGCGATCAAGGACGATCCAGATGAAGAAGGCTTCGATGATGAAAATTCCGAGTGGGTCTGGGTTGTGCCCCGCACAAAGGCCAACCTGGACAAGGCGGGATAAGCGCGCCCCTGCCGAAGCCGCTGTGGCAACATGCGCGTGAAAAGCGGCCACGCGCCGCACTATTCCCCTGCAGTGTGGCGGGCTGGACCGCCACACTCCCATCCGGGCATCATCAGCCGAGCAGGCTCTTCACCATGCCCGATGCCTTGCCGAAATCCATCTGGCCGGCATAGGCCGCGCGCAAGGCTGCGATGACCTTGCCCATGTCCTTGATGCCGGATGCGCCGGTTTCCGCAATCGTCTTCTCGATGGCAGCGCGGGTTTCCTCTTCGGAAAGCTGCTTCGGCATGAAGGCTGCGATGGCGGCAATTTCCTGCCGCTCCTTTTCAGCCAGTTCCGGCCGCGCGTTCTGCTCGTAGATCTTGGCCGATTCCTCGCGCTGCTTGATGAGCTTCGCCATCAACTGCAGGATTTCGCCATCGGCGAGCGGCTCCTTGCCTGCGGTGCGCTGGGCAATGTCCTGGTCCTTGATCGCGGACTGGATGAGACGGATGGTGGAAAGCCGGAGCGAGTCCTTTGCCTTCATGGCTTCCTTGAGGGCAGCGGTCAGTGCGTCGCGCATGGTGGTCTCCTTCGGCGCCGGAAAAGGCGCGGAACATCAGGGATTCTTTACGTGCCCCTTACATAGGCGGCTGCTTGCGGGACCGCAAGCGCCGCGCTCCAGCGGAGCGACCTGCTTTTCCCGGCGAATAAGTCGGTTTCTGAAGGATAAATGCGGGATCTGCGATTGACCCCCGGTCCCGATATGACTATCTACCGTCACCTGCACGAAAATCGGCATCAGGCGCATCACCCGCGGATCATTCCGCGCGCCCCGACACGCGCATTTTCCTGCGACCACACCGAAAAGGGCTGACTTTGCCGTTTCCTCCCGAACGGCGCGAAGCGGCCGGAAAGGGACGAAATGACCGCGACAGCCCCCTGGACCACTCCCAAGCACACTGCCATGCTCGTTCTCGCCGATGGCACCGTCATCGAAGGCAAGGGCATCGGCGCCACCGGCAAGGTGCAGGCTGAAGTCTGCTTCAACACCGCGCTGACGGGCTATGAGGAAATTCTGACGGACCCGTCCTATCTCGGCCAGATCGTCACCTTCACTTTCCCCCATATCGGCAATGTCGGCGCCAACGAGGAAGATATCGAAGACCTGACGCCCGCCGCCCGCCACGGCGCCGTCGGCGTGATCTTCAAGGCCGATATCACCGATCCGTCCAATTACCGCGCCCTGAAGCATCTCGACGCCTGGCTGAAGGCCCGCGGCGTGATCGGCCTCTGCGGCATCGATACCCGCGCACTCACCGCCTGGATCCGTGAGAACGGCATGCCGAATGCGGTCATCGCCCATGACCCGAACGGTGTCTTCGACATCGAAACCCTGAAGGCGGAAGCCAAGGCCTGGAGCGGTCTCGAAGGTCTCGACCTCGCCAAGGTCGCCACATCAGGCCAGTCCTCGACCTGGACGGAAAAGCCCTGGGTCTGGAACGAGGGCACCGCGACCCTCGGTGAGACGGATGCCGCCTATCACATCGTCGCCATGGATTTCGGCGTGAAGCGCAACATTCTGCGCCTCTTTGCCGGCCTCGGCTGCAAGGTCACGGTCGTTCCCGCCACCACCTCTGCCGAAGAAGTGCTGGCCATGCAGCCGGATGGCATCTTCCTCTCCAACGGCCCGGGTGACCCGGCGGCGACAGGGGAATATGCAGTTCCGGTGATCCGCAAGCTGATCGACAGCGGCCTGCCGCTCTTCGGTATCTGCCTCGGCCACCAGATGCTCGGCCTCGCGCTCGGCGCAAAGACATCCAAGATGCATCAGGGTCATCATGGCGCGAACCACCCGGTCAAGGATCACACGACCGGCAAGGTGGAAATCGTTTCCATGAACCACGGCTTCGCGGTGGATTCGAACAGCCTGCCTGAAGGCGTGGAAGAGACCCACGTTTCGCTCTTCGATGGCACCAATTGCGGCCTTCGCCTCGTCGGCAAGCCGGTCTTCTCGGTGCAGCATCACCCGGAGGCCTCGCCGGGCCCGCAGGACAGCCATTATCTCTTCCGCCGCTTCATCAATCTGGTGCGCGCGAAGAAAGGCGAACCGGCTCTCGCCGAACGCTGAACCGACAGGGGAAGCCCACGAAAAAGCCCGCTCGAGCGGGCTTTTTTATTGGGTTTGTTCTGAAGCCGTCAGGCGAAAGCCGCCCGCTCCCGTTGCACCAGAAGGTAGAAGCGGGTGCAGAGGAAGACACAGGCCGACCCCAGTCCCATCAGGAAGCCGATCCAGACGCCGAGCTCCCGATAGCCGAGCGTGAAGGCGAAGATCCAGGCCAGCCCGAATCCGATGGGCCAATACGCAATCAGCGCCAGAACCATCGGAACGCTCGCATCCTTCAGACCGCGCAACAGGCCGCTGGCAATCGCCTGGATGCTGTCGACCATCTGGAAGATACCGGCGACGATAATCAGCCGCGAGGCGATTTCCAGCAGTTGCGGGGTCTCGGGGCTTTCCGCGTTCACATAGAAGCGCGCGAAGAAAACCGGGTCGAAGGCGAGCATCGCTCCGCCGACGGCCGCGATCAGCCCGGCGATGATGAGAACGGTGACCGCAGCCCGAACCAGCCCGGGCACGTCACCCCGGCCATGGGCAATGCCGACCCGCACGGTCGCCGCCTGCGACAGCCCGAGCGGAATCATGAAGGCAATGGAGGCAAGCTGCAACGAGATGCCGTGCGCGGCCAGTTCCAGCGTCCCGATCGATCCGACCATCAGCGAGGCCGCAGAAAACAGGCTCACTTCCGCCAGCACGGTGATACCGATCGGCAGGCCGAGCTTGATCACTTCGAACAGCGCATGCCAGTCCGGGCGCCAGAAGCGGACGAACAGCTCGTATTTCCGCGTCTCGATCAGCTGTATGTAGGCGATCAGCACCATAAGCCCGATCGACTGGATAAAGACATTCACATAGGCTGCACCATGCATGCCCATTTTCGGAAAGCCGAAATGGCCCAGCACCAGCGCATAGGCAAGAAAGGCGTTGAGGACGAGCTCGCCGATCGTCACCCAGAGGATAACGCCCGCACGTCCGACGGCACTGACCAGACTGCGCAACACGAGGAAAAGCAGACCCGGAAGCATCGCAAAGGCAGCGATGCCAATGTAATCGGCAGCAAGCCGCGCGATTTCCGGCTTCTGCTTCAGGAAAAGCAGAATGGTTTCCGCGTGAAAATAGATCGGCAACACCAGCAGCCAATAGCCGATAGAGGCCCACAGGCCCATGCGAAGCGACCGGCGAATGGCCACCACTTCCCCTTGCCCGAAAGCCTGGGCAACCATGGGCATAACGGCAATGGAAATGCCGGAGCCCAGAATGAAGACGGTAAACAGGAACTGGCCGGCCAGAACCATTGCTGCGAGCTTTTCCGCGCCGAGCTGGCCGACAATGACCACATCGGTTGTATGAATACCGAGCTGTGCCAGCTGCGCACCGATGAGGGGAATACCCAGCATCAGGGTTGCCTTGATGTGGCTCACCCAGGAATTGTCCTGAAAATCGCTCTCATTGCTCGCGGCATCCACGGGGGCGTGCATGGCTGAAACCTCAAAAATAGATCGAATTCGCCGAAATTTGGCGCAAGACTGTCGGATTATGCGAAAAAGCGGGCCTGGAAAAGAAAAAATACACGTCAAGAAGCCGAATTCATCCATCGATGAATTCGGCTTATGAGAGGTGAAACTGATTCAGCGTCTCATCAGATGCGCGCTAAAGATGCGCAACCCTGCTTATATCTTGTTGCTGAACGTATCGCAGGCATTGAGGTCGCCGGTATCGAAACCGCGCTTCAGCCAACGCATGCGCTGTTCGGACGTGCCGTGGTTGAAGCTTTCAGGCACCACATAGCCCTGCGCCCGCTTCTGCAGCGTGTCGTCACCGATCTGCTTGGCCGCATTCAGCGCCGCCTCCATGTCCCCGGTTTCGACGATACCGCGCTGTTGGGCATAGCGTGCCCAGATCCCGGCGAAGCAATCCGCCTGCAGTTCGACCCGCACGGACATGCGATTGGCTTCGACCTCGCTCATGGATTGGCGCATCTTGTTGAACTTCGGGAGAATGCCGAGGAGATTCTGAACGTGATGGCCCACTTCATGGGCGATTACATAGGCATCAGCAAACTCACCCGGTGCACCGAACTTGTCGGCCAGTTCCCGGAAGAAGGCCGTATCGAGAAACACCTTGCGGTCGCCGGGGCAATAGAACGGACCGGTGGCGGCATTGGCAAATCCGCAGGCGCTGTCGGTCTCGCCGTCGAACAGGACGAGCTTCGGCTGCTCGTAGGTGTCGCCGCTCGCCTTGAAAATACCGGTCCAGGTATCTTCCGTGGTCTTGAGCACGGTCTTCACGAACACGGTCATTTCGTCATCGGCGGTGGACGAATTCTGCGACCGGGGCGCGCTCTGCTCGTAACCGGAGCCCGTATTGGACACGGAGCCACCGTCGAGCAGCTGCGTCGCATCGATGCCGAGCGCCTTCAGGATAAAGAAGAGAACGATCAGGAACAGCATCATCTTCCAGCTGCCGCCGGCAAGGCGGATGCCGCCACCGCCGCCACGGCCAAACGGACCGCCGCCCATGCCACCGCCGAGACCTCCACCCAAGCCCCCGCCCGGCCCGTTGTCGCCTCTGCGATCCTCGACATTGTCGGATTGGGGAAGGCCTCTCCACTTCATGCTGATGTCTCCCTCGCCCTTCGGCGCAATTATGGAATACAACTTTTATAGTATTATCTATAAACCCGTAAACAGTGCACCCGGACAAAAAGGCAAGGCTGGCTTGGGCTTTCGGCCGATTTTTTTGCGGCGGAGACGAAGAATTCAGGGCAAGGACCTGCACTTTCAAAGCCGGCATGGACGGCCCATGCGCGATCCGGTCGGCGGCACAGGGCTGCGTCCACAGTTTCTGCGAATTCCGGAAAATAGAGGGTTCCGTTAAGCGAAACCTTCGCCTATAAGCCCGGTCTAGCCTTTAATCAGCATAAGCAACAAGACCCGGCCGGTGACCTCCCACCCTGGCCGGTTTTTCGCGCAACGTAAGATACGACAGGACTGGACCCATGCCGAAGCGCCAAGACATCAAATCGATCCTCATCATCGGCGCGGGGCCGATTGTCATCGGTCAGGCCTGCGAGTTCGACTATTCGGGCACCCAGGCCTGCAAGGCGCTGAAGGAAGAAGGGTATCGGGTCATTCTGGTGAATTCGAACCCGGCGACCATCATGACCGATCCGGGTCTTGCGGACGCCACCTATGTGGAACCGATCACCCCGGAAGTCGTCGCCAAGATCATTGCCAAGGAGCGACCCGACGCGCTTCTGCCGACCATGGGTGGCCAGACCGCGCTGAACACCGCGCTTTCGCTGAAGCGCATGGGCGTTCTCGAACGCTACAATGTAGAGATGATTGGCGCGAAGCCCGCCGCCATCGACAAGGCCGAAGACCGCGCCCTCTTCCGCGAGGCCATGGCTAAGATCGGCCTCGAAACGCCGAAGTCCATGCTGGCCAACGCCACCGACATCAAGGATCAGGACCGCAAGGCGCATGAAGCCCGCCGTCAGGAGCTGAAAGCCGCCATGAGCGGCGCGGAGCTGGACAAGGCGCTCGACGCTCTGGAAAACCAGTGGAATCTCGGCGAAACCGACCGCAAGCAGCGTTATATGAGCCATGCCATGGCGATTGCCGCCCAGGCGCTGGATCATGTGGGCCTGCCGGCCATCATCCGCCCGTCCTTTACGCTCGGCGGCACCGGCGGCGGCATTGCCTATAACCGGTCGGAATTCTTCGAGATCGTCTCCGGCGGTCTCGATGCATCGCCCACCACCGAAGTGCTGATCGAGGAATCGGTGCTCGGCTGGAAGGAATATGAAATGGAAGTGGTTCGCGACAAGGCGGACAACTGCATCATCATCTGCTCCATCGAGAACATCGATCCGATGGGCGTGCATACGGGCGATTCCATCACCGTCGCGCCGGCGCTGACGCTGACGGACAAGGAATACCAGATCATGCGCAACGCCTCGATTGCGGTGCTGCGCGAGATCGGCGTGGAAACCGGCGGCTCGAACGTGCAGTTCGCCGTCAACCCGAAGGATGGCCGCCTCGTGGTCATCGAAATGAACCCGCGCGTGTCGCGCTCCTCCGCGCTGGCTTCGAAGGCCACCGGCTTCCCGATCGCCAAGATCGCGGCGAAGCTCGCCATCGGCTACACGCTGGACGAGCTGGAGAACGACATCACCGGCGGCGCGACGCCCGCCTCCTTCGAACCGTCCATCGACTACGTGGTCACCAAGATCCCGCGCTTTGCCTTCGAGAAGTTCCCGGGCGCCGAGCCGACGCTGACCACCGCCATGAAGTCGGTCGGTGAAGTCATGGCCATCGGCCGCACCTTTGCCGAATCGCTGCAGAAGGCGCTGCGCGGCCTCGAAACCGGCCTGACCGGCCTCGACGAGATCGAGATCCCCGGCCTCGGCCAGGGCGACGACAAGAATGCCATCCGCGCCGCCATCGGCACGCCGACGCCGGACCGCCTGCGCATGGTCGCCCAGGCCCTTCGCCTCGGCATGAGCGAGGACGAGGTGCATCAGGGCTGCAAGATCGACCCGTGGTTCATCGCCCAGCTGAAGGCCATCGTCGACATGGAAGTGCGCATCCGCGAGCACGGCCTGCCGGAAGATGCCGAGAACCTGCGCATGCTGAAGGCCATGGGCTTCTCCGATGCCCGCCTTGCAACCCTGACCGGCAAGCGCCCGAAGGAAGTGGCGGAACTCCGCAACGCGCTGGACGTTCGCCCCGTCTTCAAGCGCATCGATACCTGCGCTGCCGAATTCGCTTCGCCGACCGCCTACATGTATTCGACCTACGAGACGCCCTTTGCCGGCGCGACCCGCTCCGAAGCCCAGATTTCCGACCGCAAGAAGGTCGTCATCCTCGGCGGCGGCCCGAACCGCATCGGCCAGGGCATCGAATTCGATTATTGCTGCTGCCATGCCGCCTTCGCGCTGAAGGAAGCGGGCTATGAAGCGATCATGATCAACTGCAACCCGGAAACCGTCTCGACCGACTACGATACGTCGGATCGCCTCTATTTCGAGCCGCTGACCGCCGAAGACGTCATCGAAATCATGAAGGCCGAGCAGACCAACGGCACGCTGCATGGCGTGATCGTGCAGTTCGGCGGCCAGACGCCGCTGAAGCTCGCCGAGGCGCTCGAGAAGAACGGCATCCCGATCCTCGGCACCGCGCCCGACATGATCGACCTTGCGGAAGACCGCGACCGCTTCCAGAAGCTGCTGATGAAGCTCGATCTGGCCCAGCCGAACAATGGCATTGCCTATTCGGTCGAGCAGGCCCGCCTTGTCGCCTCCGAAATCGGCTTCCCGCTGGTGGTGCGCCCGTCCTATGTTCTGGGTGGCCGCGCCATGCAGATCATCCATTCGGAAAGCCAGCTCCAGACCTATCTGCTCGACACGGTTCCGGAACTCGTTCCCGAGGACATCAAGCAGCGCTACCCGAACGACAAGACCGGCCAGATCAACACGCTGCTCGGCAAGAACCCGCTGCTCTTCGACAGCTACCTGACCAACGCCACCGAAGTGGACGTGGATGCGCTCTGCGACGGCGAAAGCGTATTCGTCTCCGGCATCATGGAGCATATCGAGGAAGCCGGCATCCACTCGGGTGACTCGGCCTGCTCGCTGCCGCCGCGCACGCTCGGCAAGGACGTGATCGAGGAGCTGGAACGCCAGACGGTGGCGCTGGCCAAGGCGCTGAAGGTCGGCGGCCTGATGAACGTGCAATATGCCATCAAGGACGGCACGATCTATGTGCTGGAAGTGAACCCGCGTGCCTCGCGCACCGTGCCCTTCGTCGCCAAGACCATCGGCGCGCCGATTGCCAAGATCGCCGCTCGCATCATGTCCGGCGAAAAGCTCGATGCGGCCATCGGGGTCTATGGCGAAAAGCCCGATCCGAAGAATCTCAAGCATATCGCCGTCAAGGAAGCCGTCTTCCCCTTCGCCCGCTTCCCCGGCGTCGACACGCTGCTGGGCCCGGAAATGCGTTCGACCGGTGAAGTCATCGGCCTCGACACCGATTTCGCGCTGGCCTTTGCCAAGTCGCAGCTCGGCGCCGGCGTCGACCTGCCGCGCGAAGGCACGGTCTTCGTCTCCGTGCGTGACGAGGACAAGGAGCGCGTGCTGCCCGCCATCGAGATCCTGACCGGCATCGGCTTCAAGGTTCTGGCGACTGGCGGCACCGCCCGCTTCCTGGCCGAAAAGGGTATCGAGGCCACTAAGATCAACAAGGTTCTGGAAGGCCGCCCGCATATCGAGGACGCGATCCGCAACCGTCAGGTCCATCTGGTCATCAACACCACCGATGGCACCAAGGCGCTCTCGGACTCCAAATCGCTCCGCCGCGCCACCCTGATGCAGAAGGTGCCCTACTACACCACCATGGCCGGCGCCCAGGCCGCAGCGGAAGCCATCCGCGCGCTGAAGGCCGGCAGCCTCGAGGTCCGACCGCTGCAGAGCTACTTCTGATCCAGACCTGGTTTCGACGAACACTCCGATCCGCCGCTCCGCAAGGGGCGGCGGATTTTGTTTGTGAACCCCTGCGGCCCACAATCGCTCGTCAGTGAAAAAGCGCTTTCAGCCGGACACTCCGTAAGCCCTTGACGCGCAGTCCCGGACCCTATATTTAACCGATAGGATAATTAACTTTCCGGTTAAACGATGAACATCAGCGATCCACTCAGCGAGACGTTTGCGGCATTGGCTGATCCCACCCGGCGGGCCATCCTCGCGCGGCTTTCGAGGGGCGAGGCAACGGTCAACGAACTGGCCGAACCTTTCGACATGTCGCTGCCTGCCGTTTCCAAGCATCTGAAGGTTCTGGAACGGGCCGGTCTCATTTCCCGTGGCCGCACGGCCCAATGGCGCCCCTGCCGTCTGGAGACAGAACCGCTCCGGATGCTGGACGGCTGGCTGCAGGAATACCGGATCATCTGGGAAGACCGTTTCGACCGCCTCCAGTCCTATCTCGATCACCTGCAGAATGAGAGCGCGCAAAATGACGACCCGAATCGATAATCCTTTGGAAATTCTCTCCAGCCGCGTCTTTCCGGTGTCGGTCCCCAGGCTCTACTCCGCCTTTGCGGACCCCTCGCTTCTGGAGCGCTGGTGGGGGCCGGATGGCTTCACCAACCGCGTCACCCGCTTCGATCTGAAGCCCGGCGGGGAATGGCACATCACCATGACCAATTCCGACGGGCAGGATTTTCACAATCGCTGCACCTTCGAGATCGTAGAACCGGGAAGCCGGATTTTATACGTCCATCACGAGCCCATGCATGTCTTCACCATGGACATGCAATTCGCCACCGCGGGTGAAGAAGCACGCCTGACCTGGCGCATGCATTTCGAGCGCAACCGCGAAAACCTCGAGATCAGGAAATTCATAGCCGTTGCCAACGAGCAGAACTTCGACCGTCTTGGTCAGGTGCTCGCCACTTTGGGAGATCATTGAAACATGAATGAGGAACAGCAAAAGGCGCTCACCCTCGAAATCAGTCGCGTGCTCACCGCGCCGCGCGCGCTGGTTTTCGAGGTTTTCACGACGCCCGGACACATCGACACATGGTGGGGCCCGAACGGTTTTCGCAACGAGACCCATGCGATGGATTTCCGCATCGGCGGGTTGTGGCATTACACCATGCACGGACCCGATGGCAAAGCCTGGCCGAACTGGATTCGCTACACGCTGATCGAGCCACCGGTGCGTCTGGTCTATGACCACGGCGGGGAACTCGACGAGCCGGCCCATTTCAAGGGCGAGATCACCTTCGAGGACCAGGGAGACCAGACGAAGGTGACCCTGCGCCTGCTCTTCCCCACCAGGGAATCGCTGGAAGGGGCCCTCGCTCACGGCGCAACCGACGGTGGCCAACAGACCCTGGCGCGACTGGATGCCTATGTCCGCGATATCAGGAACGCCCGATAGACTTTTGGCGGCGCGTCCCGGGCGCGCCGCCCCGACTACGGCTTTTCCGCCTCCGCCTTGAGCGAGGCCAGCCCCTTTTCGAAATCCGACCCGACCATACGGTCGATGTTCAGGAACACGCCGAAGATTTTGCCCATCAGCGGCTGTTTGCCGGTCATCGCCCATTCCACATCCGTCCGGCCATCCCGGGCGCTGAGCATGAAGGCGACGATGTTTTCCGTCTCGATGGGTTTCTTGAACACCAGCCGTATTGCCAGCCGGCTCCACGGAACAGCCTCTCTTATCTCCATGCGGCCCGCGCCCACATCGTCATTGCCGCTCCATTCATAGACGGCGCCCACACCCGTTTCGGGACCGGAGAACGAGCGGCGCATGCCGGGGTCCTTTCCCTCCCAGGGCGACCATTTGTTCCACTGACGAAAACTGACGAGCAGGGCATAGACCTTTTCAGGCGGCGCATTGATGGTGGTCTGGCGGACGATTGAAAAATCATCCGGCTGCAGCGAAGCAAAGCCGACCAGCAGAGCGATGGCCAAGCCAAGGATGGCCAGCGCGATCTTGAAGATCCTGAACATAGATTCCCCCGTATGACAAGCAGCGGACCTTGCAACTCAAAATAGGTTGCGCATGCTCCCCAGCGGTCCACGCCTGCCGTAGCATCTTGGCTCCGGCTTTGCCGATTGTCAAAAGGCAGACACAACCGGCTGGGGAGGCCTGTCAAATTTTCTGGATATTCATTTGCCGGTTCTGCTATAAGCCTTGCTTCGTGACTGTGGCATGGTTCCGAGGCAACGCTTCGGGACCTGTTTTCTTTTGTGTCCGCGCGACCGCGGCATAAAGCTGAAGGACAAGGAAATGGTCGAAAAAGTACCGATGACCCAGGGTGGCTTCGTCAAGCTTCAGGAAGAACTGCGCTGGCGCCAGCAGGAAGAGCGGCCGCGCATCATCGAAGCGATTTCCGAAGCCCGCGCCCATGGCGATCTCTCGGAAAATGCCGAATACCACGCGGCCAAGGAAGCGCAGAGCCACAATGAGGGCCGCGTTGGCGAGCTGGAAGACCTGATCGCCCGCGCCGAAGTGATTGACCTCTCGAAGATGTCGGGCTCCAAGGTCAAGTTCGGCGCCAAGGTCAAGCTGGTCGATGAGGACACGGAAGAGGAAAAGGTTTACCAGATCGTCGGCGATCAGGAAGCCGACGTGAAGGCCGGCCGCATCTCCATTTCCTCTCCGATTGCGCGCGCGCTGATCGGCAAGGAAGTCGGCGACAGCATCGAGGTCGTGGCGCCCGGCGGCTCCCGCGCCTACGAAATCCTGTCGGTCTCCTGGGGCTGATGGCAGGCGTTCTGTAAAAGGCATGAAGGAGTTGGGCGTGGTCGATATCCGGGATGTTCTGGTGATCGCGCCCAATTTCAAGCGCCGGCTGTCCGGCGTGACCTCCACCATCGTGCAGCTTGCCCCGGTCCAGCATCGGCTGGGCCACCGGGTCGCAACGCTCGGCCCCGGTCTGCCGAAGGGCCTTCCCTCCATCCGTTTTTCCGATCTCTGGCAGCTGTGGCGCAAGCCGCGCGGCGCGGCAACACGCGTCTGGCACGCTCGGCGCAACAATGAGATGCTGACGGGAATCCTGCTCAAATATGGCTTGGGCATGCGGTTGAAGCTGCTCTTTACCTCGGCAGCGCAGCGCGATCACAAGCCGTTCACGAAATGGATGATCCGCCGCATGGATGCGGTGGTGGCCACCAATTCCATTTCCGGTTCGTTCCTGAAGGTGCCCTACACGGTGATCCGCCACGGGGTGGATCTCGACATATTCCATCCGCCGGAACGCCCTGACGATACCATGGCGGCAACCGGCCTGCCCGGACACTATCTCATCGGCTGTTTCGGCCGGATACGGCACCAGAAGGGCACGGATCTCTTCGTCCGCGCCATGGTCGAACTGCTGCCCGCCTATCCGGCATGGACCGCCGTGATCTGCGGCCGCGTCACGCCGGAGCACCGGGCCTTTGGCGAGGCTCTGGAGGAGATGGTGAACAAGGCGGGCTTGACCCGCCGGATCGTCTTCCAGGGCGAAGTGCCCGACATCAAGGTGTGGTACCGCCGCCTGTCGCTTTACGTGGCGCCCTCCAGAAACGAAGGCTTCGGCCTGACGCCGCTGGAAGCCATGGCGTCCCGCACACCCGTTGTCGCAACGACCGCAGGCGCCTATGCCGAGATGATCGTGCCCGGTGCCACCGGTGAGGTGGTGCCCGTCGACGACTATGAAGCGCTGAAAGCGGCGATCGAACCCTATCTCGCCGACCCCGCCCGCACGGCCCGGGCGGCGGAAGCGGCCCTCACCCATGTGCGGAGCACCTTCGCCCTGGAAAACGAGGCGAACGCCTTGAAACGCGTCTATGATCGGCTGCTCGGGCTCGCGCCCTGATCACCCGGGGCCGCGTCTGATCGCCTAAGACGCCGTATCGCCTTCCGGCACGCGGTGCGACAGGCCCGGCACATAGGCTTTCCCCTTGATCGTCCTTTGCCAGGGCTCAAAGGCCGGCCCCAGAAGATCGTGCTGCGGCTCGTCATGGAGCGTGCCGATGCCGAGAAGCGAAAGCAGCGTCCAGTCCAGCTCGTCCGTCTGATAGGGCCGGCTTTCCATTGCCCGCGCGGAGGCATCGGGATAGCCCGGCCGATTGCGCCAGAGGATCATCGGCACGGTAAAGCCCGATTCCAGCCAGAACTGGTGGCCGTGGGAGGCGGTGAGATGCCCCACATCCTGCGCATGATCGGAGAAATAGAACAGGCTCGCGTCCCCCTTCACCCGTTTCAGCCGCGTGATCGCCGAGACCAGGAGGTTATCCGTATAAAGGATCGAGTTGTCATAGGCGTCGCGCGCCTGCCGCACCCACCACCAGCGGGCGGACAGACTGTCCGAAACCGCATCCGGCCGGTGGCCGAAGACATCGAATTCCGGCGGGTAACGCAGCGCATAATCCTCATGCGACCCAAGGCCATGCAGGACGATGAGCTTGCGAGGCGCAGGATCGGCAAGCGCGGCCTCGAGCGGCGGCAGCAACTGCCCGTCCAGACTGCGGTCATGACGCCCCACCCGGCCGCGATAGACGAGCTGAAACACATCTGCCTCCCCGCCAAAGAGGATGTTCGTATAGGCGGTGCTCTGGTTGGTGAGCCAGAAGAGCTTGTAGCCCGCAGCCTTTGCCAGCGCGGGAACGCGGGGGGTCTTCCGCCACGCCGCGTCATCGCCCACATGGGCCGGCGTCAGCGCACGGGTCAGCTCCATGATCGTGTTGCCATAGGAGGAAATCACATCCCGGAAGACGACAAGCTCCGGCCGCATCGCATCCAGGCCCGGCGTGGTCTTGCGCGGATAGCCGTAAAGCGACCAGTCCCACCGGTTGGAGCTCTCGCCGATGACGAGAACCACGGTCTTTTCCTTCGGCCCGGTATAAATCGGCTGCCACTCCCCCACACGGGCGTTGGCTGCAACCCGCCATGTGTCGAGCGCCGCTTCCTCCCGCTGGAGCGCCAGCCCCTCCTGGAGGATGGAGGGCCAGAAGGCGATGGGATCGGCGCGCTCCACCACGCTGTTCCCGTGTAGCACGACCGGAAGGACAAGCATGAGCGCCCGGACCGGCAGCGCATAGACCCGTGGCAGCGCGAGGCGCGCGGGCAAGCGCCGTCATCCGGGCAAAGCTTGCCGCAAGCCAGAGTGCCAGGCCGAAAGCCGCAAGCACCCCCGCCATCTGGGGAACGACGAGGCTCGCCGCCATCTCCCGCACCTCGTTTTCCGGTGCGTGGATCAGCGCTTCGATCACCTCTCTCGATTGGGGAAGCAGCTGGTAGCGGCTGGCGAGATAGAATTCCACCCCTGCCCCGAAGGCCCAGCTGAGTGCCCAGAGCCCGTAAAGCCCGATCAGCCAGGGCTTGAGCCGCCATGGACCGAGCGAGAGCGCCATGAAGGGAAGGCCGATCAGAAGCGGCATGAGGGCAAGCGGCACGACCCGCTCGGGCGCGACGCCGGCAAGCAATCCGAGAGAGACCGCCAGCGGCAGCCAGCCGAAAGTCCTTGCCGCCTGCCACACTGCCGCCCGCATGCCCGATGTCCTCCCCAAACGAGGAAGCAGCATGTCGGATCACAATATTTTATTAAATTCTTTTATTCGAATTTAAACACGAATTTGAATCTAAACTTCCGCGAGACCCAGCCTCTTGACCTGGCGGATGGTCAGCATGGTGCGCACCGTATCCACATGTTCGTTGGCGGTCAGCACCTCGATGACGAAGTCCTGGAACTGGGTCAGGTTCTCGGCGACGCAATGCAGGAGAAAATCGCTGTCGCCGGAGACCATCCACGCCTGACGCACCAGCGGCCAGCCGGACGTGGCCTGGGCGAAGGATTTGAGATTGGTTTCAGACTGGTGCTTCAGCCCCACCATGCAGAAGGCGACCAGATCGAAACCCAGCTTCGGGCCGTTGAGCGCCGCGTGATAGCCTTCGATGACGCCCGCCTGTTCCAGCTTGCGCACCCGGCGCAGACAGGGGGGCGCGGAAATGCCCACCCGGTCGGCCAGATCCACATTGGTCATGCGGCCATCCCGCTGCAGTTCCCGCAGGATCTTGATGTCGATGGCATCCAGTTCGGCACGCAACACTTGAATCGCTCCTGCTTGTCTTCGAGACTTTATCTTGTATGAACACGCCCTCATCGCGCAAGATTGTGTCAAAGCGACGTATGATTGTTTCCCCGACAAAAACTTGCCTTGTTGGAAACGCATGCCTCCCCTTGAACTCGACGCGCGAGCACTCCTAAATGCAAATTGAAGAAGTGTCGGCCCCGTGTGCCGGTGCGTGGCCGCCCCTCCCCCGGCGGCATGGAAAGGAATAACGATGAGTGCCCGCCATACCAAAGTTCTGATCATCGGCTCCGGCCCTGCCGGATATACCGCCGCCATCTATGCCGCACGCGCCATGCTGAAGCCCGTGCTGATTGCCGGCATGGAGCAGGGTGGCCAGTTGATGATCACCACGGATGTGGAAAACTATCCGGGCTTTGCCGAACCGGTCATGGGGCCGGACCTGATGCAGGCCATGCTGAAGCAGGCCGAACATGTGGGCGCGGAAATCGTCAACGATCTCGTCACCGAAGTGGACATCCATGCCCGTCCCTTCATCGCGCGGACCGACAGCGGCACGGTCTGGACTGCCGATACGCTGATCATCGCCACGGGGGCGAAGGCCAAGTGGCTGGAGATCGACAGCGAGAAGGTGTTCAAGGGCTTCGGTGTATCGGCCTGCGCCACCTGCGACGGCTTTTTCTACCGGAACAAGGACGTGATCGTTGTCGGCGGCGGCAATTCCGCCGTGGAGGAGGCCTTGTACCTCTCCAACATCGCCCGGTCCGTGACCGTGGTTCATCGCCGCGACAGTTTCCGCTCGGAAAAGATCCTGCAGGAACGGCTCTTCGCCAAACAGAATGTGAAGGTCCTCTGGAACAGCGAGATTGCCGAATATACCGGCGAGCCGGCAAAGCCTCCGATGCCCGCCTTCGTGACCGGGGTGAAGCTGCGCGACACACGAACGGGCGCCGTCACCGACATGGCCATCGACGGCGTATTCGTGGCGATCGGCCATGCTCCCGCTACCGAATTGTTCCAGGGCAAGCTGAAGACCAAGCCGAATGGCTATCTCTGGACGGCACCGGACAGCACCGCGACGGATGTTCCGGGCGTCTTTGCCGCCGGTGACGTGACCGACGACATTTTCCGTCAGGCCATTACGGCGGCAGGCATGGGTTGCATGGCGGCGCTGGAGGCGGAACGATATCTGGCGGGCCACATGCCCGCCGCCATCGCAGCCGAATAAGGGGCGGATTTCACCATGAGGGGAACGGGCATGCCGCTGGACTGGGACAAGCTACGCATATTCCACGCAGCGGCGGAAGCCGGCTCCTTCACCCATGCAGCGGATACGCTGCATCTCTCGCAGTCGGCAATCAGCCGGCAGGTGAGCGCGCTGGAGCAGGATGTGGGGGTGAAGCTGTTTCATCGCCACGCCCGTGGCCTCATTCTGACCGAGCAGGGCGAGCTTCTCTACCGCACCGCCCATGACGTGCTGCTGAAGCTCGAAACAGTCAAGATGCAGCTGACGGAAACCACGGAAATGGCCACCGGCAAGTTGCGGGTGACCACCACCGTGGGTCTCGGCCAGGGCTGGCTGACGGACAAGATCCAGGAATTCCTGCAATTGCACCCCGACGTGCAGATCCAGTTGCTGCTCGACAACGAGGAGCTGGACGTGCGCATGCGCGAGGCCGATTGCGCCATCCGGCTGCGCCAGCCGCAACAGTCGGACCTGATCCAGCGCAAGCTCTTCACCGTGCACATGCATGTCTATGCCGCGCCGTCCTACATCAACCGCTATGGCGAGCCGAAATGCCTGGAGGACCTGGACAAACACCGGATCATCTCCTTCGGCGAACCTGCCCCGAGCTATCTTCTCGATGTGAACTGGCTGGAAACGGCAGGCCGCTCGCCGGACAATCCACGCCTGCCCATCCTCCAGATCAACAGCCTCACCTCGATCAAGCGGGCCTGCCTGCTCGGAATCGGCATCGCCATGCTGCCCGATTACATCGTGGGTCGCGATCCGGGACTGGTGCAGCTGGTCACGAATGCGGATGTGCCCTCCTTCGACACCTATTTCTGCTACCCCGACGAAATGAAAAATGCGGCGAAGCTGAAAGCTTTCCGCGATTTTATCGTTGCCAAAGCCAGAAACTGGAGTTTCTAGCAGACGCTCCCTCCTCCGGCAGGCGACGGGACCGAGGAGGAGAAAAAGAGGGCGGGTCGCAAACCGGCCAGCCCTCCCCGCATGCCCCTGCCGCGAATAGAATATTGCGTCGCAAAAGCTTCACAACCGCCGATCCTGCGCACCGTAAGCCTATAAAATCAGTCGTGTTTTCCGCCAAAATCATTTGCTCAAAAAGGCGCCATTGCTGCACTGCAAAAAGGCCTTTTCGACTGGCCACACCCCTTGCTGCACAACTGGATAAGATCCGCTTGCGCACGCTGGAAATGAGGTAATTTCATCTGCATTACAGGACAAAATGCCGCGTTTTAAGGCAAGCTATGCTCTCTCGCATAGCAGTCATGCGTTTTCAGGGATTGTTCACCGCACAAAAAAGTATCATATCGCCCTCAGTTGATGCAGCCGGTGGTTTTTTCCTCCCAGTGCCACCGCATCAGCTGTTCCCCTCTGGAGGTTTTATTAGACCTTCAAAACTATACGGGCCTCGGAGCAATCCTGAGGCCCTTTTTTTTGGCCTGTCGCCGCAAGGCGCCTTCTCTCCGTTTGCGACGTCAGATCGATCGGAATGGGACATGGCTTTCTGATCGCACGATGACAAATAATTCTGCCGTCTCCTCCTTGACGGATCGCGGAAACAATCCAATATATCGATGTATCCCGATATGGCGATGAGTCGATATGGAGAGAATGATGGATCAGGACGATATCCTGAAGGCGCTGTCGCACCCGACGCGGGTGGAGATCCTGCAATGGTTGAAGGAACCGGAAAAACACTTCACCGGACAGCATATGCCATTGGATTTCGGCGTCTGCGCCGGTCAGTTCGAACGCTGCGGCCTGTCGCAATCGACGGTCTCCTCCCATCTCGCCACGCTGCAACGGGCCAACCTCGTCACCTCCGCGCGGCAAGGCCAATGGGTTTTCTACAAGCGCAACGAACCCGTCATAGCCGCGTTCCTGAAACGTCTTGCCGAGGAACTCTGAACCTTCTCCCCTCTCTGCCGGGCCACCTCCCGCCCGGCCCAATCCCGAAAGGAAAATCATGTCCAAGCTCTATGAACCGGTAAAGATCGGTGCTCTTTCCCTGAAGAATCGCATCGCCATGGCGCCGCTGACCCGCAACCGTTCGCCCCGTGCCGTGCCCAACGATCTCAATGTGGAATATTATCGCCAGCGCGCCGGCGCCGGCCTGATCATTACCGAAGCCACGCCGATCAGCCATCAGGGCCAGGGCTATGCGGATGTACCGGGTCTCTATCTGAAGGAATCCCTCGAAGGCTGGAAGAAGGTGACCGATGCCGTTCATGAAGCGGGCGGGCGGATCGTCGTGCAGATGTGGCATGTGGGCCGGATTTCCCACACCACGCTTCAGCCGGGCGGCGGCAAGCCCGTTGCACCCTCGGCAGTCACCGCAAAATCCAAGACCTTCATCTATGACGAGCAGGGCAAGGGCCAGTTCGTCCCCACCTCGGAACCCCGCGCGCTCGATATGGGCGAGATCCCGGGCATCGTGGAGGATTACCGCAAGGCCGCCCGCGCCGCGATCGATGCCGGCTTCGACGGTGTCGAGGTTCATGCCGCCAACGGCTATCTGATCGACCAGTTCCTGCGGGACGGCTCGAACAAGCGCACCGATGCCTATGGCGGCTCCATCGAGAACCGCATTCGCTTCCTCAAGGAAGTGCTGGACGCGGTGGTCAAGGAAATCGGCGCGGACCGCACCGGCATCCGCATCTCCCCCGTCACGCCGGCCAATGATGCGGCCGACAGCAACCCGCAGCCGCTCTTCAACCGTGTCGCCGAACTGCTCGCCGGTCACGACCTCGCCTATGTCCATGTGATCGAGGGGGCCACCGGCGGCGACCGCGCCTTCTCCCAAGGCGAAACCGCCTTTGACTGGGATGCTCTGCGCCAGAGCTACCAGAAGGCAGGCGGCAAGGCCGCGTGGATGACGAACAACGGTTATGACAAGGGCCTCGCCGAAACGGCAGTCGACAGCGGCAAGGCGGATCTGGTCGCTTTCGGCCGTCCGTTCATTGCCAATCCCGATCTGGTCGAACGGCTGAAGGCGGGCGCTCCGCTGAACACGCCGGACCAGGCGACCTTCTATGGCGGCGGCGCAAAGGGATATACGGATTATCCCGCGCTTCAGGCGGAAAACGCCTGACATCATCCCGGAAGGGGGCGCAAGCCCCCTCCCTCATGCCTTACAAAGCCCCGAAAGCGCTCAGTGTCCGTCGCATCGCCTCATCGAGCGGGGTGTGCGGTTCTTCGCCCAGCGTCTGGACCAGCAGGCTGTTGTCGAGCCGGATCGGCGCCTGCCACACATAGCGCATGCCGACGAGCTCCCGCGACAACCGGTGAAACGGCGCAGCGAGTTCCAGCGCCCACCATGGCAGTCTGCTTGCGCCAATTCGCCTTCCGGTGACCCGGCGGGCGGCCTCCAGCAAGGCTGTGCCATCCTCATCCCAGATCCCGCGCATGTGAAACCGCGCAAAAGCCGGAAGTTTGGGTCCAAGCGCGAGAAGGCGCATCACGGTTTCCGCCACGTCCGGCAGAAAAGCCCAGCTATGTCCAATTCCGGACGCACCGGGAAGCGCCATGGATGTCAGGCTTTTCCCCGCACGGATCATCCCCTGGCTGAACCAGCTATTGGCCGCACCCGGACCCAGGAAATCGCCGCAACGCACGATCAGCACCGGGACGCCCCGCCGCGACGCGGCCTCCAGCCGCCGCTCCATCTCCACGCGAATGCGCCCCTTCTCGGTATGGGCATGCTGCGGGCTATCCTCCCGCAGAACGGGGAAGCTGTCCGGTCCGAAATTGTAGATCGTACCCGGCAAGATGATGCGCGCGCCGTTCGCTCGGGCGGCAGCAATGCTGTTGTCGAGCATGGGGAGCACCAGCTTGTCCCAATCCCGGTATCCGGGCGGATTGACCGCATGCACGATCAGGCAGGCACCGACGGCGGCCTTCAGCACGTCATCGGCCACCATGGCGTCGCCGCGCACCCAGTCATAGGCCGGGTTGCGTGCGGATGCGACCTCCGGCTGACGATGGAGCGCGCGGATCCGGTAGCCGTCGAGATGCAGGCGTTCCGCCAGCGCGCCGCCGATACCGCCAGTGGCGCCGAGAATGAGAGCGAGGGGTTTGTCGAGGGCTTGGTGGTTCATGAAAGGACTCCTTCCGGTTTGCTGTAAGGGCATGATGCCCGCCCCAAGCCAAAAGGAAAATTGACGAAGCCTCTATATCATCTATACATAAATGCATGGATATGCCGAGCTGGGATCTGTTTCGAACCTTTCTTGCCGTGATCGATCACGGCTCGCTCTCGGCTGCCGCCCGGGAACTCGGGATAACCCAGCCCACGGCGGGACGGCATGTATCGGATCTGGAAGCGGCGCTTGGCACCAGCCTGTTCCTGCGCAGCTCCGCCGGCCTTCTCCCGAACGAGCAGGCGGAAGCGCTCCTCCCCCATGCCCGCGCCATGGCCTATTCAGCGGCAGCGCTTGCCCGCACCGCCAGCGGCATGGCCGGCACCATATCGGGCACCGTGCGGATTTCGGCAAGCGAGATCGTCGGTGTCGAACTTCTTCCGGAGATCATCGCCGGGCTTCAGGAGCGGCATCCCGCCCTGCAGGTGGAGCTTTCCGCAACCGACCAAGTCGAAGACCTGCTGAAACGGCAGGCAGACATTGCCGTGCGGATGACGGAGCCGAAACAGGATGCCTTGCTGGTCCGGTTTATCGGCACTGTCGAGCTGGGTTTTCACGCGACGAAATCCTACCTCGACCGACATGGGACGCCGCAGGACCTCGCCGCGCTCGACGGTCACCGGCTGGTCGGCTTCGATCGGCAGATGCCCTATATCCGCGCCCTTGCCGATCGCTTTCCGGAAGCCGCCGCGGTCCGGTTCAGCTTCCGGGCGGACAGCAACCTCGCCCAGTTTGCGGCCATCCGGGCGGGGTGCGGGATCGGTCTGTGTCAGGTCAACCTGGCCCGCCGCCATGCGGATCTCGTCCGCCTCCTGCCGGACTTCCGGCTGCCGCTGCCCACCTGGGTTGCGATGCACGAGGACATGAAGTCCATGCCGCGATGTCGGGCAACCTTCGACGCCCTGGTCGAAGGTTTGCGGAAACACACTTGAAAAGAGGGGGTTGGTCTTGAAAGGCTATGACCTTGCGGAATTGCCCGGTTTCTACAGCGTGGCTCGCCTCGCCCCCCGAGACACCATACCCGGCTGGGCTGACGGCGAAGGCGTCGTCTCGATCACGCGCAACGACCGGGAACTGTCGATCCTGTGCCGCAGCGAGCGGGTGCCGCCGGAGATCCGGCAGGATCGGGGGTGGACCTGCTTCCATCTGGCCGGCCCTTTCGCTTTCGACGAGACGGGCGTGGTGCTTTCCGTCATCGCGCCGCTCTCGACGAACGGCATCGGAATTTTCGTTGTCTCGACCTTTGACGGCGATCATATCCTGATCAAGGCCGCGCAAAAGACCGAAGCTGCCCGCTTCCTCACGGCTGCGGGGCACCGCCTGATCCTTACCTGAAGCCTCAAGCGCCCGTTGACTGGCCTGCCGTATCGATGATCTCGATCTCCGGCCGGTCATTGCCGTCGGCAACTTCCTGGTGCCAGACACCATTCTCATCCTGATAACTGATCTCCTCGCTTTCCCCGCCCATCTGCTGCTCTGCGGCCACGATGCGGGCCGCTTCGAGGGCCTCGTCATGGCTGGGAAAGGTTTCGGAATAGACGGTTCCGAGCCGGTAAGCCCAACCCCCGTCATGGGGAACCACTTCATAGACGATCTTGGTCATGCCTTGCCTCCACTGGACCCGTGTGTTTTGGGAGCACGGGATATCGCACCGTGCCAGCCACTGCGACGCATATCAGGGACTGCGGCAGCGGCTGCCGGACCGGAAAGCAAGGGGCCATCCGGCCCGGCCCGCATTATTCCACCAAACGCGCAGGCGGGCAATTCGGTTCATCCTCTGCGGCGATCGGTCCTGGAACGCAAAAACCCGCCGTCACCGGCGGGTTTTCGAGAAGTCAGGCGGGCGTTTGCCCTTACTTGCAGGCGGCGCAGAAGCGCTGGATGCGCTTGCAGGCTTCCTCGAGCAATTCTTCGGACGTGGCGTAGGAAATGCGGAAGTTCGGGCCGAGACCGAAAGCCGACCCATGCACAACGGCAACCCCTTCCGTTTCCAGAAGCTCGGATACGAAATCCTCGTCCGTTTCGATGACCTTGCCCGACGGGGCGGTCTTGCCGATCAGCCCCTTGCAGGACGGATAGACATAGAAGGCGCCTTCCGGCGTCGGGCACTCGATTCCCTTGGCCTGGTTGAGCATGGAGACCACGAGATCGCGACGGCCTTCGAAGATCTTCTTGTTCTTCTCGATAAAGTCCTGCGGGCCGTTGAGCGCCTCGACGGCGGCCCACTGCGCGATGGAGCAGGCCCCCGACGTCTGCTGGCCCTGGATCATGTCCATGGCCTTGATAAGCGCCAGCGGGCCGGCTGCATAACCGATACGCCACCCGGTCATGGCATAGGCCTTGGACACGCCGTTCATGGTCAGCGTCCGGTCGTAGAGGCCGGGCTCCACTTCAGCCGGGCTTACGAACTTGAAGTCGCCATAGGTCAGATGCTCGTACATGTCGTCCGAGAGGATCCAGACCTGCGGGTGCTTCATCAGCACGTCGGTAAGCGCCTTCAGTTCCGCATGGCTGTAGGCCGCACCGGACGGGTTGGAGGGCGAGTTGAACACGAACCACTTGGTCTTCGGCGTGATGGCCTTTTCCAGCGCGTCCGGGGTCAGCTTGAACTTGTTTTCCTGCGAGGCCGACACGAAAACCGGCGTGCCGCCGCACAGCGCCACCATTTCCGGGTAGGACACCCAGTAGGGCGCGGGAATGACAACTTCATCGCCCGGGTTCAGCGTCGCCATGAAGGCGTTGAACAGGATCTGCTTGCCGCCCGTGCCCACGATGGTCTGGGCCGCCGTATAATCCAAGTTGTTTTCGCGCTTGAATTTCCTGGCGATGGCCTCGCGCAGCTCGGGAATACCGGCAACGGCCGTGTATTTCGTCTCACCGCGCGTAATGGCGTCCATCGCCGCCTTCTTGATATTGTCGGGCGTATCGAAGTCAGGCTCGCCGGCGCCGAGACCGATCACATCGCGGCCTTTCGCCTTCAGTTCCCGTGCCTTTTGGGACACGGCGATGGTTGCGGAGGGTTTTACGCGAGAAAGGGCATCGGCGAGAAAAGCCATCGGATTTGATCCTGAAATGGTTGAACGGGGGAACCGGCGGAAGCTCGCGGTTCCGACGCCCGCTCTATGTCGAATAAATCCCCGCATTTCAAGGAAAAACACGTCACAGGGACAGGAAAGAGAGACGGCCCGCGAGATGAACGAATGTTCAGAAATGGGACCGCGTTCACCGCTGGGTAACGGATTGGAGCTAATACATAACCATTCAGTGAATGACTCACCGGATGGGATGCTCGCCATGACGGCTCGTAAGACCTTTGACGCCTATGTCCGCGATGCGGACGAATCCTTTACCTGCGCCTACGGCCCCTTCACACTCCGCTCGGAGTTTCAGCCGATTTTCGAACCGGGACTGGGTGGAACCCGCATTGCGGGCTTTCATGGCCTGGTGCGTATTGAACGCCAGGGCGATTCCTATGCCCCCGTCGAATTCCTCAATTCGGTCGATCCGCGCGACTTGCCGGAAGTGGACGGAAAGCTGGCGGCGCTTCATGCCCTCAACGGTCGCTTTTTTGCGGGAACGGGCACGAAAATTCACATCCCGCGTGACCCCCGCCATTTCTACACCTCGCATGAAATGCGCGCGGATGCGGAAAGACTGCGGCACTTCATCGACACGGCGGGTCTGCAGCCCCGCGATGTCGTGTGCGAACTGCAGATGCGCGACTTCGACGATCTCGACAGGACGGTGAACTTTGCCGCCCACCTCCGGCGCGCCGGCATGCTGGTCGCCATTGACGGCTATGCCGGCGAAGACCGGGACCTGAAGCGCGTCAGCGAAATCCGCCCCAGTTTCGTGCGGTTCGATCACGCCTGGCTGCGGGGCTTCCTGACCAATACGGCGGGCATCGCCCTGTTGCGCGTCGTCATTCGCCAGCTTGCAGATCGCAATATCCTGGCGATTGCCGGAGGCCTCGACGATGAGGATGACGTGCGCCAGCTGGAAAGGATCCAGATGCCGCGCCTCCAAGGGCATGCGCTTGCCCATCCGGACCGCCCCACCAACCTGCCGGTCAAGCGAAGCGCGCCTCTGACGATGGAAAAGGGAGATCCGCAAAGGCCCGTCATACCGCTGGCCGGAAGACCGGTTCATTCTCCGGCCGTCACCGAGGAAACCCGATCCCCGCCAAGCCGGCGCTCCACCCCGGTTTTCGGAAGGCGCGGCGCTGCGGGCTGAAGGGTTCGCAGCACGATTCGGCGCTCAAGCCCAGATTTCGCCACGAATGGCAATATTTTTTTGCTCGACGTGAAGCTTTTTCCAAAGTTTTGCGTTTTGTTGCCATGATTATCCGTCATGACCCTGATCATGACCCAGTCATGGAACACGCCGATGTTTATCGATGACGAAATTCTGGCCGAACGGCACCGCCGGGGAAGCCCCTTCCCGGTGATCATAATCGCATTGACCACCGTGGCTGCCTGTCTGCTGACGGTGGTGGGCACGATCACCTCTATGGCCTGACCGTCGAGGACGGTTCAGCGCGTCTTACACACCCCCCATGACGGTAATCGGTGTGCCATCCTGAAAACGGGACAAGCGGAACGGCTGCGGATCGACGACCGGACGGTCGCCGCTGACCAGATCGGCCGCAAGACGGCCTGCCGCCGGCGATATGCCGAAACCATGGCCGGAAAAGCCCGTCGCGATGACGAGGCCCGGCCTGTCCTCCACCTTCGAGATAACCGGAACGGCATCCGGCACGACTTCAATCATGCCCGCCCATTCCTGCTGCACGGAGAGCGTCCGGAAAAGCGGATAATCTGCCTGTAACCGGTTCCACGCACGCCGGAGCGTTCCCGAGGCCGGCTTCGGGTCGAGAACCCGGTATTTCTGCAAGAGGGATCGTATGCCCTCCGAACCGCCAGCCCAGGCGGCCCATTCGTCCCACTGGGCACGGGAAAGGCGCGGGCGCAACGATTTCCACTCCTGACTGAGGATCGTTCGGAAGTCGGATGCGAAGCGGAAGGAATCCGGCACGATCTCCACGATGTTTTCCGCAGCCGAGGCGACGGTATAGCCCCCGTCCGCGCGGCGGCGGAAAGCGTAACGGCTGGTCCAGAGGGCTGCCTCCGGCGGGGACTCCCCGGCCGATGGCGCACTGGTCCGCAATACCGTGTTCAAGACCTTGAGCTGAGGCAGGGAAATGCCTTCCAGCCGGGAAAGCGCACCTGTCCAGACGCCGGCGGCAATGACCACGGCCTGACACTTGACATAGCCCCGCTCCGTATCGACGCCTGCCACCCGTCCGGCCTCCCAGTCGATGCCAAGGACCGCGCATTGCGTGGCAATCGCCGCACCCCGGGCTCGCGCCGCCTCCGCCACCGCGGGCGCCACTCTTTGCGGTTCCGCCCGGCCGTCGACCGGCGCATGAAGGGCTGCCGCCGCCCGGAAGGAAAGGCCCGGATAAAGACCGGACAGGCCTTGCCGGCCGATCATCTCGAGGCCGGGGCCACCCTCCAGTTCATCGGCAAAACCGCCCTGCCGGAAATCCCGCAGCCAGCCTTCATGGCTTTCCACCGCCGCCTCGTCTTCGCAGGCAAAGACGAGGCCGGAACGCGTATATCCGCTTTCTGCGCCAAGGCGCCGGTCGAGACCTTGCCACAGGCCGATCGCTTCCAGCATGAGAGGCGCTTCGCGCAAATCGCGCATGGCAATCCGCACCCAGCCCCAGTTCCTGCTCGATTGCTCCCCGCCGATCACGCCTTTTTCCAGCAGCAGCACACGATGGCCGCGCTCGGCGAGTTCAAGGGCGGTAAAGGTGCCGATGACCCCGCCGCCAATGACGACGACGTCGGTATGTCCGGGCAGTTCCGCGTCACCGCGGACCGGTACGAGTGTGGGGCCAGGCATGCGCATTCTCCATCCAGACTGGATATGACCCAATCCATAGACGAAACCAGCCATTTGAAAAACAGCGGAAATTCGCCTATGAGCGCTTCGGTCGAACCATTACTGTACAATTGCACAATAACATCAGTTTTGCCCGGAGGGCCATCATGAGCCGTATGCAGGCCAACCTCGTCTTGTTGCTGGCAGCCGCCATCTGGGGAGCAGGTTTCGTGGCTCAATCGACGGCCATGGATTCGCTTGGGCCGTTCTGGTTCATTGGATTGCGTTTTGCCATTGCCACGCTTTGCGTCCTGCCTTTTGCTCTGCGCGAAGGGCGCTCGGCTGTTACGCCCCTCTCGTCCCGGCATTGGGTCCAGTTTCTGTTGATCGGTGTGGCCCTCTTTCTCGGCGCTGCCACCCAGCAGGTGGGCCTGCAATTTACCACGGTGACCAATTCCAGCTTCCTGACCGGTCTTTATGTGGTGTTCGTCCCGGCGATCTCGGTGATTTTTCTGCGCAAGCCGCCGCACTGGATCATCTGGCCCGCCGCAATCCTCTCGCTCACCGGCATCTATCTGCTGAGCGGCGGCGCCCTCGACCGGCTGGGCGCAGGCGATGGCCTGACGATCCTCTGCGCCCTCTTCTGGGCGGTGCAGTTGACGCTTGTGGGACTGTTCGTCGGCGAGAGCGGCCGCCCGCTGCTTCTCTCCACGGTACAATTCGCCGTCTGCGCCGTCGGCGGAATGGCCGTCGGCCTTGCCAGCGAACCGCTCAGCCTCGAGGCGATCCGCGGCGCCGGTCTCGAAATTCTCTATGTCGGAATCTTCTCGTCAGGCTTTGCGTTTGTCCTGCAGGTTATCGGCCAGCGGCACACCTCCGCTTCGCAGGCGGCCATCATGCTTTCGGCGGAAGCCCTGTTCGGCGGGCTCTTCGGAGCCCTCCTGCTGAACGAAACCCTGACCACTGCCGGATATGTCGGATGCGGAATAATCTTCGTCGCAATGATTATGGTTGAGATCATTCCGGAAGTCTTGCGCCGGAAAACACACGGCATAGGGTAAATCGTTTAGAAAACGGACTATTTCGACAATTACTGCGCGGAAATACTCAATGATTACGAATTTTTATGGAGTATTTCCTGTGGCCATCATGATGAAAACTTTCGCTTGCCAATTGGCCATAAACGCATCAATCTACCGCCGTTCGGGCATTTAGCGAACACGGGAAGACCTTATAAACAGAGCGCGCCGAAGTCGTAATACCTCGGGCGGTCGAAGCGGGGCGAAGAAGCAAGCTTTGTCCTGTGCCGGCCGCGGTAACATGGGACCCTTTCCTCCATATTCGAGAATTGCCTGCCCCACGCCCACCAAGGGCAATTTACCGATGCTGCCTGGTCTGACACAGGCAGAGAGAAAAGGACATGACGCATGGCCGAAAGTGGCACTGTAAAATTCTTCAACACCGACAAGGGTTTCGGCTTTATCAAGCCGGACAACGGCGGCGCTGATATCTTCGTTCACATTTCTGCCGTTCAGGCTTCGGGTCTCTCCGGCCTGTCCGAAAACCAGAAGGTCACCTTCGACACCGAGCCGGATCGCCGCGGCAAAGGTCCGAAGGCCGTTAACCTTCAGATCGCGGGCTGATGCCCCGCCGGGACGGTGAAGTCGGAGCGGGTGACGCCAGCTCCCGATCCCTCTGAAAACCGTCCGTGCAGTGCGGCATCTGTCAGCAATGAAGGGTTCCGTATTGGTGTGCATTTCAAAGGTCCGGTCATCAAGATCCGGGCCTTTCTTTGTTTTGGGTAAGTATCGTTATTCTTCACCTGTAAAGACGCCTCCGTAAAAACCACAGTCGGGGCCCGTGCTTCAGTAACCGTGAAGCGGCATGACCTGTCATTCAGGTTGCATTCAGCTCGCTTGTGATTAATTCTGCTTCATAAGGGTGGCAGGCTTTCCTGCCCGGGCCACCGGTCGGAACGAAGAGGAATCGCGCGATGAACAAGATTTTCAAGACACTGGTGCTTTCGGCGACGATTGCCGCAACCGTGGTCGCCTCTGCCGGAACCGCTTCCGCTGACGGATGGCGCCGTCACCACCATAGCGATGGTGGCGATGCGCTGGCAGCCGGCGTGGCTGGCCTTGCCGTCGGCGCCCTGATCGGCGGTGCGCTGGCTGCCCCGCCGCGTCGTCATTATGTCGATGACTACAGCGTTCTGGAAGGTCCGGTCGATGAACCGAACTATGTCTACCGGTCGAACCGGGTCGTGGTTCGCCCGGCCTATGTCGAGCGCCGCTATGTCGTGGAATCGTCCGGCATGCGTCCGTGGACCCGGTCCTGGCTGCGCTACTGCAGCGCCCGCTACCGGTCCTTCGATCCGTCGACCGGCACGTTCATCGGCTATGACGGCCGTGAGCATTTCTGCCGCTGACCCTATCGGGACGGTACGTAAACGGAAAGGCGGGCTTCGAGCCCGCCTTTTTCTTTGGCTTACAAGCCGCGAATGAAGGGGTTGTTGCGGCGCTCCTCGCCGATGCGCCCGCCCGGGCCGTGCCCGCAAATGAAGCCCACATCATCCCCGAGCGGAAGAACCTTTTCCTTGATGGAGCGCAGCAATGTGGCGTGATCGCCGCCGGGCAGATCGGTGCGCCCGATGGAACCGTTGAAGAGCACATCGCCCAGATGGGCAAAACCCTGCACCCGGTTGAAATAGATGACATGTCCAGGCGCGTGCCCCGGACAGTGGCGGACTTCGAAAACATGATCGCCGAAGGACACTTCGTCGCCATCCTCCAGCCAGCGATCCGGGGTCACGTTCCGGACCGAACCGGGAATGCCGTAGGTTTCAGCCTGCTTCTCGATGCGGGAGAGCAGCGGGAGATCATCCTTGTGCGGCCCGATCACGGGAATGGACAGCCGCTCGCGCAGCTCGTCCGCACCGCCCGCGTGGTCGATATGGCCGTGGGTCAACCAGATTTCCTTGAGCGTCAGGCCGTTTTCGTGAACGATCTGCAGGATGGTTTCCACATCACCGCCGGGATCGACGATGACCCCTTCCTTGGTATCCTGATCGAACAGGATGGTGCAATTCTGCTGGAAGGGTGTGACCGGGATAATACCGGCCTGCAACATGCCCATGAAAACCTCTCTGCTGTGACGCATCCGGCTTCCGAGATGGCCGAATCCCTGTTCAGGGGTTCATATATGGCGCGCTGCAGCGGGGGGAAAGATCACGCAGCCGTGTACGCGATCACATGGAGTTGATTTGTCCCGCGGATACGGTCTATCCAAGTCGGAGTGCGGCCGGGGAAGTTTTCTTGCTCCGGCAGGGGCAGCGGCGGGAAGACCGCGATCCAGAACAGGACAGGCAGACGTGGCAAGGCAGGCAGGCAAGAAAAAGGAAGCGGAGCAGGAGGTGCTGGACGCCCCCATGGCGGACGCCCGCCATATCGACTTCGAAACCATCGAACAGTTCTTCTTCGCCTACCGCGATTTCGTATCCGATCCGGACCAGATTCTCGCCTCGAGCGGATTTGGCCGCGCCCATCACCGGGTGGTGCATTTCGTCAACCGCTATCCCGGCATGACGGTCGCCGATCTCCTCGACACGCTCCAGATCACCAAGCAGAGCCTCTCCCGTGTCCTCAAGCAGTTGATCGACAGCGGCTATATCCGGCAGATGGCGGGCCATGCCGATCGCCGGCAGCGCAAGCTCTATCCCACGCTCGCCGGCCGGGAACTGGCGCTGGCGCTGGCCGAGCCGCAATCCCGCCGCATAGCAGAGGCATTTCAGGGCATGACGCCCGCCGAGCGCGCCGCGGTGCGGCAGTTCCTGACAGGCATGCAGAACAGGGAGAAGGCATGAGCCCCCAGCCGATTGCCATTGCCGACAATGCCGCCCATCTGCTCGTCGTCGATGACGATACCCGCATCCGGGCCTTGCTGAACCGCTATCTCTCGGAAAACGGTTTCCGGGTAACCGTCGCAGCCGATGCGGCCGAGGCGCGCCGGAAACTTGCCGGAATGGAATTCGACCTGATCATTCTCGATGTGATGATGCCCGGCGAGACCGGCCTGTCCCTGACCCGGGCGCTGAAATCCATCCGCCACATACCGATCATTCTTCTGACCGCCCTGGCGGAAGCCCCCTCCCGCATCGAAGGACTGGAGGCTGGCGCCGATGACTATGTCTCCAAGCCCTTCGACCCCCGGGAACTGGTCCTGCGCATCACGAATATTCTGAAGCGGGCCCCCGGTCTCGACCAATCCGCGATGGATCAGGTGATGTTCGGCCCCTACACCTTCTCCCTGCCGCGCAAGGAGCTGAAGAAGGCGTCCGTTCTGGTGCGCCTGACAGACCGGGAAACCGAGATCATGAGCTTTTTCGCGGCGCGTGCCGGAGAGACGGTTGCACGGCATGAGCTTGCGGGCAACGACGGGGAGATCGGCGAACGCACCATCGACGTCCAGATCAACCGGTTGCGCCGCAAGATCGAGGACGATCCCGCCAATCCCGTCTATTTGCAGACCGTCCGCGGGATCGGCTACCGGCTCTGCGTCGACTGATCCGGGTGTCTTACCATAGGATGCGTTGAAACCGTTCGGGAGGCAGCACTGTCATGACGACCTTCGATACTATTCGTCCCGAACCCGACCGGCCGTCACCGTCCTTTTTTTCCTCGCTGGCGCGCTGGGTGCGCCGTCGCCTGCCCACCGGCCTCTATGCCCGCTCGCTGCTCATCATCGTCCTTCCCATGGTCATGCTGCAGGTGGCGGTCTCCATCGTCTTCATGGAGCGGCACTGGCATATGGTGACGCAGCGCCTGACCAATGGCACGACCCGCGACATTGCCGCGATCATCTATCTCATCACCCGTCACCCCGCGCCCGACGAGGTGGCGGAAACCTTGCAACTTGCCAAGGACCGGCTGGGTCTCGATGTCTCCCTGACCCCCGGCGAGGCGCTGCCGCCCGGCGGAGAAATTCCCCTCTTCGGACTGCTCGAACAGACGCTCGGCGCGGAGATCGAGACCCAGATCGGCTTGCCGTATCGCATCAACATCCTGATGCCTTCGGATGGACCGAGCATGGTCGAGGTGAAAATTCTGCTCAGGGAGCAGATCCTGACCGTGCTGGTGAAGCGCAACGAGACCTACGCCTCCAACACCCATATCTTCATTTTGTGGATGGTCGGCACGGCGCTGGTGCTGATCGCGATCTCCATTCTCTTCCTGCGCGGCCAGATTCGCCCGATCGTTGCGCTTGCCAAGGCGGCGGAAGCCTTCGGCAAGGGCCAGAAGATGCCGGAGAACTTCTCACCCCGCGGAGCCGACGAAATCCGGCGGGCCGGGCTTGCCTTCATCCTGATGCGGGAGCGGATCGAGCGACAGATGGAACAGCGCACCGCCATGCTGACGGGGGTCAGCCATGACCTGCGCACCATTCTCACCCGCTTCAAACTGCAACTCGCTTTGGCCGGAGACAATCCCGACCTGGCCGGCCTGAATGAGGATGTCGCGGACATGCAGTCGATGCTGGAAGGCTACATGGCCTTTGCCCGGGGCGAATCCGAAGAAGATCTCGGCCAGCTGGACCTGAGCGAGCTCTTCTCCAAGCTGGAGGCTGAGGCGGAAATCCATGGAAAGAACCTGACGTGGTCGCTGACCGGCCCTCGGGTCGCGAATGTGCGCCCGACAGCCTTTTCCCGCCTGATGTCCAATCTGGTTTCCAACAGCCTGCGCTACGCCCGACGGATGGAGCTTTCGGCCACGCTGGGCGGCCGCTGGTTGACCATCACCCTCGACGACGACGGACCGGGCATTCCCACCGGGTCGCGCGAGGATGTGTTCAAACCCTTCTTCCGGCTGGACGAAGCGCGCAATCTCGATGCGTCCGGCACGGGTCTCGGCCTTGCCATCGCCCGCGATATCGCCCGCAGCCACGGCGGCAATGTCACGCTGGAAGACAGCCCGCTCGGCGGCCTCCGCGCGATCGTGCGTGTTCCGGTCTGAGTCGGATTTACATCAGTTTCTGGCCGTTCGGCACCGCCCGCTCCGGCATGGCCAGAACGATATCGCCCTTGTCGTCTGCGAAGCCCAGCGTCAGGACCTCGGAACGGAAAGGCCCGATCTGCCGCGGCGGAAAATTCACCACGGCCATCACCTGACGGCCCACCAGATCGGTCTCGCCATAATGCACGGTAATCTGGGCGGAGGATTTCTTGACGCCGATCTCCGGCCCGAAATCGATCTTCAGTTTCCAGGCGGGCTTGCGCGCCTCGGGAAAGGCCATGACCTCGACGATCGTGCCGATCCGGATGTCCACCTTCTCGAAATCGTCAAAACCGATCATGCCCGCCATCGGTCAACCCGCCAGTTCGCCGGCCCGGATTCGGGCAGCCTCGATGGCGCGGTCGAACAACGGCTGCATGCCGTCATCGGCCATCAGAACGGAAAGAGCAGCAGCCGTGGTTCCTCCGGGAGAGGTTACGTTCTGCCGAAGCCTGGACGCATCGTCGGGGGACCGGTGAAGCAATTCACCGGCCCCCGAGACGGTTTCCCGTGCAAGACGCATGGCGAGGTCCGCCGGCAGGCCCGCTTTACGGCCTGCCTCTGCCATGCACTCCACGAGATAGAAGACATAAGCCGGACCACTGCCGGAGAGGGCGGTGACGGCATCGATATCGGCTTCGGATCCGACCCATTCGACGGGGCCGCTGACCTTCAGCAGCGCCTGGACGGCCTGCTTTTGCTCTGCGCTGACCTGTCCGTTGGCAAAGGCACCGGTCACGCCGCGTCCGATCATGGCAGGCGTGTTGGGCATCGCGCGCACCATGGCCGATGCGCCGAGCTGGGAGCCGATGGTTGAGAGCGTCTTTCCGGCAGCAACCGAGACGACCACCGTTCCGGCGCCCACGACCGGCCGGAGGGGCGGCAGGACGTCGTTCATGGCCTGCGGCTTCACCGCGAGGAAGAGAATGCTCGCCTCAAGCCCCGGCGGCGGTTGCGTGGCATGGGTGGCGCCGGCATCGTTGATCAGCTGCTGGATGGCATCGGACGGGCGTGGATCGATCACGGTCACCGAGGATCCCGGCACACCGCTCTTCAGCCAGCCGGTCAGCATGGCGCCGCCCATGTTGCCTGCCCCGACGAGAACGATGGGACCCGACGGAGAAACGCTCATGCTCAAGCCTCGCCTGCTGTTTCGAAGAGAACCGCGTCGAGGGCCGCCTTGGCTTCCATGCCCGACCAGACGACGAACTGGAATGCCTGATAATAGGCCTCGCAACAATCCAGCCCGTTGGACAGAAGCACTTCCACCTGCTGGTTATTGGGCTCGGCACCGCCTGCCAGAAGCAGCGACTGGCGGAAGATCACCACATCCTCTGCGCGCCACAGGTCGAAATGCCCCATCAGCACCTGTCCGTTGATCATGGAGAGCAGGCGGATCACTTCATTGACGCGATTTTCCGGCACCTTGATGTCGAAGGCGGATGCGATGTGAAGCGCCTCGAACTGCTCCATCCAGGAAAAGGAGACATGATAATCCGCCCAGCGGCCCTTGACCGTCATGGCGATCTCGTCTTCGCCCGACCGCTCGAAGGACCAGTCATTGCTTGCAGCAACGAACTCGATCATGTCGACCGGGTTTGACTGGCGTTGCACATCCATTTCCAAAAAGCTCATGCGGCACCTTTTCGACCGGCAAAGACATTCCCCTCGCGCCTAAGCACGCCAAGAACGCAAAAATACCGGATACTCATTCCAGGATGACTGAGAAACGGACTTCGATCCTGCCGACTGTACCCTGCACGAAGCTGACCGGGCCTGTTTCGAATCATCATTTAAAATCAGTGTATAATGACTGAATCCACGCGCCAGCCCTCAGGGCGCGTTTTGAGCGTGAGGCTTGTGGACAGCACTTCGCAATCCGATTCAGCGTTGAGTCATAAATGACTCTGCCCATTGGCTTTTTCGGAGATGTCCACAGGTGGAAAAAATTATGATTTTTTTAACTGTAGACAGGGCCCTGGATGATTCCCTCGAAAGACCCTGCAAGAATTGGTTAACAAAAGGTTAACAAGAATGAACCGATGCACCGTCCGGACCCAGAAATTCCGGGCGGTGCAAGGGAAGAAATATCAGGCTTTGGAAGAGCCCTTCTTGGCTTCGAGGGCGTCGATCCGCGCCTTGAGGGCCTCATTCTCTTCAAGGGCCTTGAGAGCCATGTCGCGCACGACGTCGAACTCCTCGCGCTTGACCAGATCCATGGCGTTCATCCAGCGTTCCGCCTGAGCCTGGAAGGCCGTTTCCACTTCCTTGCGCAGGCCCTGCGCTGCCCCTGCGGCATCGGTCATCAGTTTGGCGAAATCGTCGAGTAGGCGGTTCGGTCCCGAGGTCATGGTCATCTCCTTCCGTCGGATCGCGGCCGCCGGTTTCCCTGAGGGAGACCCGGACCGCACAGCTGAATTCCTGGCTATGGAGGTAGGATCATGTGCGATGCGATGCAAGTGATTTGAAGCCGCAGGCCGCCGGCCTCGCCCGCATGCCAACAAGCGGCTTGACCGGACGAAGCGTGGCGGTCATCTTCCGCCCGATAAACAGGATCACCGATTTGCAGACGATTGCCGGACTTTTCGCACTCCTGCCCTTCCCCGCCATCGACCCCGTCGCCTTCACCATCGGCCCGGTCGCCGTCCGCTGGTACGGGATCGCCTATGTGGCGGGCATCCTGGCGGCCTGGCAGATTGCCGAGCGTCTCGTCGCCCGCGAAAGGCTGTGGCCGGGAAACCGGGCGCCGATGGGGCCGAACGCGCTGGGCGATTTCATCGTCTGGGCCACGCTCGGCATCGTTCTGGGCGGGCGTATCGTCTATGCGATCGTCTATGATGGAGAGCGGACGCTCGCCGATCCCCTCAACATCATCCGCGTCTGGAACGGCGGGATGTCCTTCCATGGCGGCCTGATCGGCACGCTGGTAGCGATGATCTGGTTTTCACGCCGCAACGGCATTTCCACCTGGAGCCTGATCGACACGATCTGCTCGGTTGCCCCGCTCGGCATCTTCTTCGTGCGCCTGACGAACTTCATCAACAGCGAACTCTGGGGCCACGTGACCGACGTGCCCTGGGCGATGATTTTCCCCAATGGGGGGCCGGAGCCGCGCCATCCCAGCCAGCTCTATGAGGCAGCGCTGGAGGGCCTGCTACTTTTCTTGGTTCTACAGGCACTTGCATGGGGAACAGCCATCCTGAAACATCCGGGGAGACTGGCGGGGCTTTTCGCTTGCGGTTATGGTCTTGCGAGGATTTTCTCCGAGTTCTTCCGGGAACCGGATGCAAATCTGGGTTATTTCGGCGGAGGCTGGCTGACGATGGGGATGATCCTGTCACTGCCGCTGGTGCTGGCCGGTCTTTGGGCGATCATCCGTTCGGGCAGGAACGGCACGATCGGCACGGATGGCGATGCCACCCGGACGAATGGGGGACAGGGATGACAACGACGCCACTTGCGGAAAAGATCAAGGCGCTCATCCGCGCCAACGGTCCCATTTCCGTCACCGATTTCTTTTCCCTGTGCCTGGCGGATCCGGAGCACGGCTATTACCAGACCCGCGAACCCTTCGGCCAGGAAGGCGATTTCATCACCGCGCCGGAAATCTCCCAGCTCTTCGGGGAAATGATCGGCATCTTTCTGGTCCACGCCTGGCAACGACACGGCATGCCCGCCAACACGCGGCTCGTGGAGATCGGTCCCGGCCGCGGCACGATGATGTCCGATATACTGCGGGTCGTGGCCAAGCTTGCTCCCCCGCTCTATCATTCGGTCGGTGTGCATCTGGTGGAAACCAGCCTGCGCCTGCAGGATGTGCAGCAGGAAACCCTGTCGTCCCATGTGGGCCGGATCGAATGGCATACCAGTTTCGATACGGTGCCCTCCGGCTTCACCCTTCTTGCGGCGAACGAGCTTTTCGACGCGATCCCGATCCGACAGTTCGTGAAGACACCCCTCGGCTTTCGCGAGCGGATGATCCTGCTGGACGAATCCGACCAGCTCGCCTTCGGCGCGGGCGTGGCCGGCATCGACCCCGCCCTGCTGCCGGTCGATCCCGGCGCCGTGCCGGACGGCACGATCTTCGAGATCGCCCCAGCCCGTCAGGCTGTGATGAGCACGCTTTGCGAGCGGTTGAAGAACTCGGGCGGCACGGCCATCATCATCGACTACGGCACCATGGTGACGGGTTTCGGCGATACGCTGCAAGCCGTCCTGCGCCATGATTACGACCCGCCGCTGGCCCATCCCGGCGAGGCGGACCTGACCAGCCATGTGGATTTCCAGCATTTGGCCGAAGTGGCCAAGGCGAGCGGCGTGGCGATCAATGGCTGCCTCAGGCAGGGTGACTTTCTCTACGGTCTCGGCATCCAGCAGCGCGTCAACGCCCTTTCCGAGGGCAAGGACCCGGCGGTTGCATCGCTGATCAAGGCGGCGGCGAGCCGCCTTGCCGACGAGGGCGAAGGCAAGATGGGCGAATTGTTCAAGGTGCTCGTCGTGTCCAGCCCGGCGGTGGATCTCCTGCCTTTCCGGCCGATCCCCCATTGAAGACGGCGCGCGGCAACGAAGCCGCGTCCCCTATCTCTGACAGTGCATAAGGAGCGAAGCTTGACCGATCTTGCCAGGCCGTCCCCTCTCCTCAGTCCCGCGCTCGACGCGCTCGGACCGCCCATCCGTCACGGCTTCTTCACCCGCGAAGGCGGGGTGTCCACCGGTATTTTCGCCGGTCTCAATGTCGGCCTCGGATCATCGGACGACCGGGCCGCCGTGGAAGAGAACCGGGCCGGCGTGGCGCGCTGGTTCGGTCTGCCGGTCAGCCGGCTGGCCACCCAGCACCAGGTCCATTCGCCTGACGTAACGGTGATGTCCGATCCGGAACACCTTCCCCGCAACCAGGCCGATGCCATGGTCACGGATCGCCCGGGCATCATCTTGGGCGTTCTCACGGCCGATTGCGGGCCGATCCTGTTTGCGGACCGGGATGCGGGCGTGATCGGCGCTGCCCATGCGGGCTGGAAGGGCGCGCTGGATGGCGTGCTCGAAGCCACCATCGACGCCATGGAAAGGCTTGGCGCCCGGCGTGAACGGATGGTCGCCGTGCTCGGTCCCTCCATCGCCCAGCCCCATTACGAAGTCGGACCCGAATTCGTCGAGCGTTTTCTCGCGAGAAATCCCGAAGATGCGCGCTATTTCATTCCCTCGGAAAAGGCTGGCCATGCGATGTTCGATCTGCCCACCCTGACGGTCGACCGGCTGAAGGCGGCAGGCGTCGCGGCCTCCAGCCTGGGTCTGTCCACCTATCCGGACGCTGCCCGTTTCTTCTCCTACCGCCGCACCACGCACCGGCAGGAGCCCGATTACGGCAGGCAGATTTCGGCGATTGCGATCGAGGAGAATGCATAAGATGGGTCTTCACTTCACCACCGCGGAATATGCGGAACGCATGCAGCGACTGACGACGCGGATGCGCGAGGAAAAACTCGACGCCATCCTGCTGTTTGCCCAGGAAAGCATGTACTGGCTGACGGGCTATGACAGCTTCGGCTACTGCTTCTTCCAGACACTGGTCGTCAAGTCCGATGGCACCATGACGCTGCTGACCCGTTCAGCGGACTTGCGGCAGGCGCGGCACACCTCCACCATCGAGACGATTTCCATCTGGGTCGACCGCGTAAACGCCGACCCGTCGGTGGATCTGCGCAACCTTCTTTCGGACATGGACCTGCTCGGTTGCCGCATCGGCATCGAATACGACACCCATGGCATGACCGGACGGGTGGCGCGGCTGGTTGATCATCAATTGATGAGCTTCTGCCAGCTGATCGATGCATCCTATCTGGTCAGCAGGCTGCGGCTGGTAAAATCCGCCGCAGAGGCCGCTCAGGTGGCCCGGGCGGCCGAATTGGCGGACGATGCCCTGGATGCCGCCTTGCCGCTGATCCGCGCCGGGGGCAGCGAGGCGGATATTCTCGCCGCCATGCAGGGCGCGGTTCTGCTCGGTGGCGGAGACTATCCCGCCAACGAGTTCATCATCGGCTCCGGCGCGGATGCCCTTCTGTGCCGCTACAAGGCTGGCCGCCGCACGCTGGACAGCCAGGACCAGCTCACCCTGGAATGGGCTGGCGTGAGCGCCCACTACCACGCCGCCATGATGCGGACGGTGGTGATCGGCACCCCCTCGCCCCGCCATATGGAGCTTTACGAGGCCTGCCGCGAAACCATCCTCGCGATCGAGGGTGTGCTGAAGCCCGGACATACCTTCGGCGATGTGTTCGACATTCACGCGCGGATCATGGATGAACGCGATCTGGCCAGACACCGGCTGAACGCCTGCGGCTATTCGCTCGGCGCCCGGTTCTCCCCATCCTGGATGGAACACCAGATGTTCCACGCCGGCAATCCACAGCCGATCGAGGCGGACATGTCCCTGTTCGTGCATATGATCATCATGGACTCCGATACCGGGACCGCCATGACGCTGGGACAGACCTACCTGACCACCGCCGATGCACCGCGAAGCCTCTCGCGCCATTCGCTTGAACTGATCGTGCGATAGAGGTGAAATCTCCCCCGCCGGGAGGGGCGGCAATTGACAGGCAAGCTACGGCCTTCATACAGTTGCATGAACGCGCCCGGGAAGCGCACAGGGGAAGGGATGGCCCGACGATGCACCACGGAAGAACAGCCATCGGCGTTCTGTGTGTCGCGCTTCTCGCTTCCGGCTGCAACACGACGGATGCCCTGACGCCCCAGGTCGACGTGGGCGGCGGGCTTGCGCCGTCGTCCTCCCCCGTCACCGACCGGGACCTGGACCAGATGGCAAGGACCCAGCAGCCCGTCTATCCCTCCCAGCCGCAGGCCGCCGTTCCCGGCCAGCCGGTGGCCTCATCCTCCCTGCCGCCCCCGGGCGGCGCCCCCTCCTATCCCGCCTCGAATGCGACGCCCGGCCCGGGCGCTCCGCCGACAACGCTCGAGCAGCAGGCCGCCTCCCTCGGAAATGGGGGGAATGGAACGCTCGCAGCCCCGTCTGAGCCGCAGCAGAGCGGCACCAGCCTTGCCGCTCCCTCGGCACCGGCGCCGCAACAGCCAGCGCCGCAGCAGCCAGCGCCTCAGCAATCGGCGAGCCTTTCGGCGGAAAGCGGCCAGACACTGCGCTTTCTGCCCATCATCGGCGCGCCGCTGCCGGCGGTCACCCCCCTCTCCCGCCAGCTCGGCGCGGAAGCCAGAGCGCGCGGCATTGCCATTCGCAGCTCGTCCGACAAGACCGCCAAGCACGTGCTCAAGGGCTATTTCTCGGCCGTCGCGGGGGGCGGCAATATCACCATCACCTATGTCTGGGACGTTCTGGACGCCAATGGCGGGCGGCTGAACCGCATCCAGGGGCAGGAAACCTTCCCCGGCAACGCAGCCGACCCCTGGAGCGCGGTACCGCCTTCGGTCATGCAGACCATCGCCACCAAGACCATGGACAGCTACGTCAACTGGAGTGCCGGCCCCTGAAGGGCGGGTGACGGCAGGCTTCTGCGAAGAAAATAGGGAAAGCCGGCTGATTGGTCTTGCAATCGGGCGGAGGGGCGCTAAAAAGCGCCAAAAGCTAGCGTATGGCCCGTTACCCTCCTGGTTCCGACGACATGCCATCCGCTTTCACTTATCGCGCAGCGTCCCTTCTTTGGGGCGTCATCGAGACGCAGGACGCTGACCTGAACAGGCGGGGCAAGATGAAGGTTTTCGCAGGCAATTCGAACCGGCAGCTGGCCGAAGCGATCTGCAAATATCTCAACGTACCTTTGGGCAAGGCCTCGGTCAGGCGGTTCGCAGACCAGGAAATCTTCGTGGAAATTCAGGAGAACGTGCGCGGCGAGGACGTCTTTGTCGTCCAGTCCACGTCCTTCCCCACGAATGATCACCTGATGGAACTGCTGATCATGATCGATGCGTTCCGGCGATCTTCCGCCCGGCGCATTACCGCCGTGATCCCCTATTTCGGCTATGCCCGCCAGGACCGCAAACCCGGCCCCCGCACCCCGATTTCCGCCAAGCTCGTGGCCAACCTGATCACCGAAGCCGGTGCCGATCGCGTCCTGACGCTCGATCTGCATGCCGGACAGATCCAGGGCTTCTTCGATATTCCGACGGACAACCTCTACGCCGTGCCGATTCTGGCCCGCGACGTGAAGGAACATTACGACCTGCAGAACGTCATGGTCGTCTCGCCTGATGTCGGCGGCGTGGTGCGCGCCCGCTCGCTTGCCAAGCGCCTCGATTGCCTGCTGGCCATCGTCGACAAGCGCCGCGACCGTCCGGGTGAGTCCGAAGTCATGAACGTCATCGGCGACGTCTCCGGCAAGGATTGCATCCTGATCGACGACATCGTCGATTCCGGGGGCACGCTGTGCAATGCGGCCGAGGCCCTTCTGAAAAACGGCGCGACCAGCGTGACCGCCTATATCACCCATGGCGTTCTCTCCGGAGGCGCGGTTGCCCGTGTTTCCTCGTCCAAGCTCAAGGAACTGGTGATCACCGATTCCATCCAGCCGACGACGGCGGTGCAGACTGCCCCGAACATCCGCGTGATCTCCACCGGCACCCTGCTCGGCGAAGCCATCAACCGCACGGCGCTGGAAGAATCCGTGTCGAGCCTGTTCGACTGATCTGTCTTACGACCCATTCTGAAAAGCATCAAAAAACCCCGGAGCCTGCGCCCCGGGGCTTTGTTTTTTCGGCCGGCCCGAGCGGCTCAATGGGGCATGAGCTGCCCGTTGATCTTCACGGCGCCGTCTTCGGAGACTTCCACCTTCCAGGTCGCATTGCCCTCGGCATCGTTCTTCGCCATGCCCTTGGCCATCATCAGGCCGAAGGAGGCCGTGTTCAGGTCAGGAACCGTCTGCGCGAGGTCCTGGATCCCCTTGATCGTCTTGTCGAGGTCGCGGGCCGTCACGTCGAATTCCGCATTGGCCTTCGCCTGATCGGCCTTGGCATCCGTGGAGATATGGCCCTTGACCGAGAGATTGTAGAGCGGTGAGGTCGCCGCGAATTCCGACACTTCCACATGCACGCGGCCATCCTTGAGGATCGCCTTGCCGATCTCGTCCATCTGGGCATCGGTCAGCTGGCTTTCCGCCTGCTCGATGAACTTCTGGGCCATGGTCGCGAAATTGAGATGGTTGACCGAAACGGTCATGGTCATCGTCTTCGGAATGAGATCGCTGAACGCCACCACCTCCGGTACGCCATTGATCTGGGGATCCTTGACCGAAATGCCGAAATGCAATTCGGAATCATCCTTGAAACCGGCAAAGCCCAGCCGGTAGCCCACCGAACCGAACTTGGCCGTGATGCCATTGGCAAGCACTGCCAGATCGTCGATCTTCACTTCCTCGGTCAAGGCGTCCAGAAAGGGCATGGCCTTGCCGATGCGATCCGCCACGGCCCGTTTGGTGGCTGGCGAAAGAGGCTTCTCATCCGCATGGGCCATCGCAAAGGTGATCAGGTCGCTCACTTCGGCGAGTTTCAACCCGGTGACCTTTCCATCGACACCGATATTGCCCATGGTGAGCGTCACCGGCGGCGTATCGGGGCCCGTGATCGTTTCACTGAGACCAGATACCGTCCCGGATGTGGAGAAATCCACCGCGCCGGCCGCATTCTTCTGGCCGGCCATCGTGTAGTCGGAGGGGCCGAAGCTGGCCTTCATGTCGGCCTTGCCATCGAAGGAGGTCATCGTGCCGCCGCTCGCATGGCCGACGCCCGAACGGAAATAGGCGATCGCGGGGTCGAAATCGCCCTCGAAGACAAAATCCTTGATCAGGTAGGACAGATTGCCCTTTTCGGTACCGACGTCCCAGTCCGCATTCACCGTAAGAGGCTGCGATTCCCGCTTCACTTTCATGAGACCGTCGGGGCCAGCGGGGAAAACCTGCAATTCATAGAGCGAAGACAGGTTGAACTTGCCCTTTTCGGGCTTGAAGAGCGTTACCAGCTTGCCGAGATCGACACTCAGGCGATAATGGTCGCCTTCCGGCATGGCGGCAATGAAACCGGTGTTCTTGACCGCCGCAGGCAGCAATCCTGTCAGCGAGTTGACGATCGCCTCGGCCCCCTCCGGCGTCGGCTGCGCCGCAGGCGCGGCGGTGGAAAGGCTGAGCGCGGCGACGGTGCCGAGCAGGAACGAACGGTAGGACATGCGGGATCTCCGGATTGGCTTTCGTCCAAATGGTGGTTTGGAGCCGCTGTCCTGTCAACCTTTGCCCGCCGAAATTGAGGGAAGAGGTGAAATGTCCCGGCAAGCCTTGCCAAGCAGGCCCCTTTGGTCTATGAGCCCCCAGTCCGCGTAGACACCCTTGGAGGCAACGCGGATGGAGCATTTCCTTGCGGGAAAGGCTTCCGTTCGGGCGGCACGCCGCTTCGAACTCTCCATATAACCTCGAAAGGATAATGCCATGAGCCACGCATCTTACGAGCTCAAGGCCGAGGCGCGCGAACGGGTAGGTAAGGGGTCCTCCCGTGAACTTCGCCGCAATGGCCAGATTCCCGCTGTCATCTATGGTGACAAGCAGGCCCCCATTTCCATCGCGCTGAACACCAATGAAGTGACCAAGCGCATCCATGCCGGCGGTTTCATGACCACGGTTGCCACCATCGACCTGAACGGCCAGAAGATCTCCGTTCTGCCGAAGGACTACCAGCTGGATCCGGTTCGCGACTTCACCATGCATGTGGATTTCGTTCGCGTTTCTGCCGACAGCAAGGTTACCGTTGAAGTGCCGGTTCACTTCATCAACCAGGAAAAGTGCCCGGCCATCAAGGTCGGCGGCGTGCTGAACATCGTTCGTCACGAAGTCGAAATGCACTGCCCGGCCAACGCCATTCCGGAATTCCTGACCGTTGACCTCTCCGGCCACAAGATCGGCGACAGCATCCACATCTCGCATGTGCAGCTGCCGGCTGGCTCCAGCCCGGTCATCACCGATCGCGACTTCACCATTGCCACCCTGGTCGCTCCGGCCGGCGGCACCTCCGGCGAAGAAGCTTAATCGTTTTTTTCCCGGAAAAAGCTGCCTTCGAGCAGTTTTTCAAGGCAAGAATGCAAATGGAAAGTCCCGCAGTACACACTGTGGGACTTTTTTGTTAGTATCAAGTATAACAGTTGTACTTCCCTAACAAATCATGGGATGTTTATATTGGATCGAGGGCAGACTGAATCGTGTGCTTACGGATCCGGGCATCCATTGTTCGGTACGCTCGAATTTCATCCTGATAGAGATTATCCCGGGGATGACATGCCGCTGATGAGGAGACGACACAGCCATTCGGCACCCACCGGCCTGCCCCTGCGGGATCGGTGCGCATGACGCATTCGGTCGAAAGCCGGTTCCTGGCCATTCTGAGCGGCGCCCTGCTGATTTTCGTCGCACCGCTCTTCGTGCTGTTCCTGTTTCTGGCCTCGGCCCGCGCCCGTACGGAGATCGTCAACCATGCCAGCATGGTGGCGACAAGCAATGCAAAGGCCTTGTCACAGCCGCTGTGGGATTTCGACACCGCCAGTGTGGCCAACATTGCCGACACCATCCTCACCGATCCGACGGTGACGCGCGTCCTCATCCGCGATACGAACGAATTTCAGCTTATCCGTGATGCGAAGTCTTCGCGGGCCAGCGGCCAGCGAATGGATTCCGTGTCGCTTCCCATCCTGCATGCCGGATCGGCGGGGCAGGAAAGGATTGGCGAACTCATCGTCTATTATCCGGAAGTGGGGCTGTTCTCGTCCTTGAAACCCATCGAGCTGGGTTTCATCTCGATCTTTGCCTTTGCGGTCATGGCCGTGTCCGCCGCTGCGATCATCGGCAATCGCATCATGATCATCACGCCCCTGATGCGCCTGACGGCAGCGGTGGATGCCACCCGCAAATTCGGCTCGCGCCAGCGCGTGAACTGGGATTCGCGCGACGAGATGGGCGATCTGGCCGCGCGCTTCAACGAGATGCAGAGCAAGCTCGAGAAGGAAGAACGCGAGCTTCGCCTCGCCCATCGCCGCGCCACGGATATCTATAACCGCACGCCGGCCATGCTCTACTCGATCGATTCCGACGACCGGATCACCGCCGTCAGCGATTACTGGCTGGTGGCCACCGGCTATAGCCGTGCGGAGGTGATCGGGCGCTTCTTTGCCAGCATGGTGGATCAGGCCGACCTGGACCTCTACAACGGCCGCGGCGACCAGAAGGACGCCTCCGGCGCCCGCAAGGATGTCACCGTGCGCTTCGTGAAGGCCAATGGCGAGCGGATGGACGTCCTGATCGTGGAGACGCCGCCCGGCGGCGGCGATCTTCGCAGTTCCTTCTCGCTCAGCGTCATGACGGATGTGACCGCGCTGAAGGAATCGGAAGCGCGCATTCGCCGTCAGGCGGTGACCGATCACCTGACCGGTCTGATGAACCGCAAGGGCTTCGAGGCCGCTCTGGAAGAGAAGATCCGGCAGGCCGACGATACGGGCCAGGAACTGGCCTGCCTTTTCATCGATCTCGACCGTTTCAAGTGGATTAACGACAATCTCGGCCACGCTGCCGGCGATATCGTCCTGTGCGATGTCGTGTCGAAAATCTTGCCTGTGCTGAAGCCGGAAGATTGTGTGTCCCGCCTCGGCGGCGATGAATTCGCTATCCTGCGCATGGCCCCGGAGGCGCAGCACTCCGCCTTCCAGCTTGCGAAATCCATCACCGCGCTGTTCGAGAAGCCCTTCGACACCGGCACCACCATCGAGGCCCGTCTGTCCGCCAGCATCGGCATCGCCTTCTATCCGCAACACAGCCGGTCCGGGGCAGAACTGCTTCAGATGTCCGACATGGCCATGTATGCGCGCAAGCGCGAAGGCAAGAACGGCGCCCAGGTCTACGATCCCTCCATGACCGACCAGACCCGCCGGCGAGCCGAACTGGAAGAATTTATCGAGACCGGTCTCACCAGCGACTGGATCGACGCCTATTTCCAGCCCGTCGTCAATCTGAAGACCGGCGATATCGTCGGCTTTGAAGCGCTTCTGCGCCTGCTCCATCCTCAAAAGGGCGTGCTGCCCCCGGGTGAAATCATCTCGGTCGCCGAGGAAACCGGCAGCATCATCCGCATCGGCAACCGCATGCTGGAGAGATCCCTGGCTCATTTTGCCCGTCTCACCGCCGAGCATGATCTGCCGAATGCCTATGTGGCGATCAATTTCTCCCCGCTGCAGGTGGAATCCAGCCTGCCCGCGCGTCTCGCGGCGCTGGTGGAGCGCCACCGCATCAGGCCGGAGGCACTCGTGGTGGAAATCACGGAAGCGGTGCTCCTGCAGGGCAATCCGGAAGTGCTGACCATTCTGGACCAGATCCGCCGCTTCGGTTGCCGCATTGCGCTCGACGATTTCGGCACAGGCTATTCGTCGCTGAGCTACCTGAACCGCTTTCCGGTGGATATCGTCAAGGTGGACCAATCCTTCGTCCACGCCCTCACGGCCGGAAACAGCGCCGTTCACGACCGCAGCCGCATGCTGGTCGAAGGCATCGCCACCATCTCGCACAAGATGGCCTGCACCGTCATCGCAGAGGGGATTGAATCTCAGGAACAATGGCGCATACTTCTGGAGATGGGCGTGGATTGCGGACAGGGCTACCTGTTCAGCAGACCGCTGCCCATCGATGAACTGACACAGATGATGCAGAACGACGTAGCGCAGGCCAGAACGCCGGCCTGATCCTCTCCTTACCGTCACAAACATAAAAGGGGACCGGAGGAGGACGGATCGCCGACGAAGGCTCGCCTTCCGAGGGCCCCTCTCCGGTCGGGCCGCGGCTTCTATACCTTCTTTGGCTCGACGGGAGATCGAGATGAAGCGTATCCTGGCATCGGCAAGCTTATTCCTCTTCCTGGGTTCGACCTGCGTTTTCGCAGCCCCCCTGAAGATCCTCACGGAACCGTATCCCGGCTATTCCTTCGAAAAGGACGGCCGGATTGTGGGAGCGGGAGCGGATCAGGTCCACGCCATTCTCACCCGCGCCGGAATTGACTATCGCATGGAGATCATGCCCTGGGCGCGCGCCTATAATCTCGCCACCCACGAAACCAACATCTGCCTCTACGCCACCAACCACACGGCAGACCGCCACAAGCTGTTTCAGTGGGTGGAGCCGCTCGGTGCCGGCAAGGTCATGCTGGTGCGCAAGGCCGGCTCGAAAGTTGACCCGAAAACCATCGAGGAAGCGAAAACCTTCACGGTCGGGGTGCAGCGGGGCGATTATGCGGCCGATTATCTTCAGAAGCAGGGCTTCCCCCGCCTGGATTACGCGTCCGATTTCGGTCTGACATTGAAGAAGCTGGTGAGCGGACGCATCGACCTTGCCATGACGTCGGAAGCCGCCTTCCGCGCCGAAGTGGCCAAGGGCAAGCCGCTGGAAGAAGTCATGTCCATGCCAGCCGCGATTTATGCGCTCGCCTGCACGCTGGATGTCCCGAAGGAGACGATCAAGGCGCTCCAGGCGGAACTGGATGCGCTCGTTCTGGCCGGGGAACAGGATGCGATCTACGGCAAATACGGAATGCCGGCCCAGAATCTGCAGACTTTCGTGCGAAAAACCAATTGACGGCAGGCGCGCCCGACGCCAAGTAATCCGCCGCACCGACCTCCTGCCCGCCGAACCGGACAGGAGCGTGCCAGCGAGGGGAGTGAAGCGATGCGGGTGATTGCAGGCCTGGGAAATCCGGGCAGCCAATATGCCGGAAACCGGCACAATATCGGCTTCATGGCCGTGGATGCCATTCATCGCCGGCACGGCTTTTCCGGCTGGTCGCGAAAGTTCAAGGCAGAAATTGCCGAAGGCGAGATTGGCGGCGAACGGGTGATGCTCATCAAGCCCCAAACCTTCATGAACCTCTCGGGCGAGGCCGTCGGCGAAGCCATGCGCTTCTACAAGCTGAAGCCGGAAGATATTGTCGTGCTCTACGACGAGCTCGATTTGCCGCCCGGCAAGGTCCGGGTCAAGCTGGGCGGGGGCCATGGCGGCCACAACGGCATCAAATCGCTCAATGCCCATTGCGGCAAGGAATACCGCCGTGTTCGCCTGGGTATCGGTCATCCCGGTTCCAAGGAAGCCGTGCACAATCATGTGCTGGGTGACTTTGCCAAGGCGGACCGGGTCTGGCTGGAGCCGCTTCTGGATGCGGTTGCCGACCACACCGATATGCTGCTGCGTGGCGAGGAATCCCAGTTTCTGAACAAGATCGCACTGATGACAGGCGGGAAAGCGGAAGACATGCCCGGCAAGGGTGCCCAGCCGAAATCCCCTGCCCCCGGGAAATCCCATATTCATCAGGCCCGCAATCACAACCAGCCGCGGGCACTGCCGGCAACCGGCCCGATGGCGGACATGCTGAAGAAACTCTTTGGCGGTAAGGACTGATCAGAACAGCGTGAGGGTCTTCAGCCGGAACAGGAAGAGATCGGCAAGCCAGACGGATGCGAAATCCACGGCGCTGCGGAAAAGCTGATCGAGACCGGGAATAAGATCAAAGCGGCCATCCCCAGGCCTATGCAGACCTGACAGCAGATCCGGATGTTTTGAAGGCTGGCAAGATCATAGCGGCCTGCATCCGTCTGGCGGGTCGAAAAGAGATCGAAGAACCATCCCGGGCCCGTGGGTCAGGGGATCGTCGCCCAGGATGGCCGCATCGAGGAGCCCTTCGGCCGCGCTGCCGAAGGGCAGCGCGCTGAACAGGGCGCGAAGCAGATGAACGACAATGCCCAACAGGCCAAAAACCGGAAGGGCAACGAGATAATAGAACGTGGGCACCATGCAGGTCTCGGTCTCGGCAAAGCCCAAGGTAAGCAGATACGCATTAACAAAATCATGCTGCCCCTCGCCTAAGGCGGAATTTGCCCTTCCGCCCTTGACCTTCCGCGCCCCTTTCCGCAAAAGGCTTGCAACACGAAATCGAGACGAAGTCAGGACCTCCCATGGGTTTCAAATGCGGAATCGTCGGGCTGCCGAATGTGGGCAAGTCCACCCTTTTCAATGCGCTGACGCGCACGGCCGCTGCACAGGCCGCCAACTATCCCTTCTGCACGATCGAACCGAATACCGGCGAAGTGGCCGTGCCGGATCCGCGCATGAAGATCCTCGCCGACAGCGCCAAGTCGAAGGAAATCATCCCGACCCGCATTTCCTTCGTGGATATTGCCGGCCTGGTGCGCGGCGCCTCGAAAGGCGAAGGCCTCGGCAACCAGTTTCTGGCCAACATCCGTGAAGTGGATGCGGTCGTGCACGTGCTGCGCTGCTTCGAGGATGACGATATCACCCACGTCGAGGGCCGCATCAATCCCGTCGCCGATGCCGAGACCATCGAGACCGAGCTGATGCTCGCCGACCTCGACAGCTTGGAGCGCCGCGTGGAGCAGACCCGCAAGCGCGCGACCGGCAAGGACAAGGACAGCATGGCACAGCTGCCGATCATGGAAGCGGTACAGAAGCTGCTCTCCGAGGGCAAGCCGGCCCGCGTGCTCGTGCCGACCCTCGGCGCGGACGAAGTGAAGATCCTGCGCAGCCTCAACCTGCTCACCTCCCACCCGGTTCTCTACGTCTGCAACGTAGCGGAAGCCGATGCGGCCAGCGGCAATGCCCACACCAGGGCCGTCGAGGCCATGGCGAAGGAACAGGGCGCTGAATGCGTGGTGATCTCCGCCAATATCGAGGCGGAAGTGGCCCAGCTGCCGGACGAGGAAGCCACGGAATTCCTGGAAGCCCTCGGTCTCCACGAAGCCGGTCTCGATCGGTTGATCCGCGCCGGCTACCACCTGCTCGACCTCATCACCTATTTCACGGTGGGCCCGAAGGAAACCCGCGCCTGGACCATCGTGCGCGGCACCAAGGCCCCGCAGGCCGCCGGCGTCATCCACTCGGATTTCGAACGGGGCTTCATCCGCGCCAACACCATCGCCTATGAGGACTTCGTCAAGTTCGGTGGCGAAACCGGCGCCAAGGAAGCGGGCAAGGCTCGCGACGAAGGCAAGGAATACGTCGTCCAGGACGGCGACGTCATCCATTTCAAGTTCAACACCTGAATTATATCACGGCAAGACCCGGTGGGCCCATGACGCTATCAGAGGGCCCACCATCTCACCATACATTCGAGCGCCGATCTCGTTCAAATGGTGGCTATCTTGATATATCGGCTTTGCATCAAAATACGGCGCATCACGAAACATGGGTAACAAACCTACGTCCAAGAATTCCGCCTGGCCGTGACGTTGCCCCAGTGCACGGATAATCGAGTTGGTCACCGGAAGCTTGGGGTCCCGCAACATCTCCGGTAGGGGGAGCCCTATTTCACCAAATCTATAAACTCGAAGCGGATTTTGCCGAAACTGCGGAATCTGGCCCAACACAAGTACCGGTAACCCGCGGGAATGAACAGCATCTAAGAATTCCCCAATGGCCGCCAGAGATCTTGGACTATCAACCTGGTATGTCCACATTCCGGCTAGTATGACCGCATCAGCTTCTTCCAGATAAGCTTTCGTTTGCTCAATCATAAAGCTGCACGGCTTTTGGGCCCACTTGGGAAGTCTAGCAAGATCGATACCCTCAACCGGAACGCAACTACTCGCGGAGACGATACGAATGCGTACCCCCGCTAAATTCCCAATTTCCGAAAATGCTAGATTAAGCTGCGCAGCGTGGCTATCCCCCAGCAAGAGTATCTCTTTTGACCCGCTCATCGGCCCACGTACGCAGTCGCCAATGATGTGTCCGTGGCATATGCTGCCTGGATCAGCGTAACGTGTCCATTCTGTCGGCATCGCAGGTGCTACCAATTGATTGCTCTGAACTGCACTGGCTGTAACCGACAGTAGCCCAACACTTGCAAGCAACCATCCTCGCCACCGAATAAAGTCACGAGCCCGAAATGGCCTTTCCACCCATCTGTACGAGACATATGACAGCAACAGGATAAGCGTCAGTAAAACGCAAAGAGGCAAGATCGGTATTTGGTACTGGCCGCTCCAATAACGCCAAAAACTCAGAACGGGCCAATGCCAAAGATAAACAGAATAGGAAATATTACCTAACAATAAAAACAAGGGGTGCTGAAGGATAGCATTAACTAATCCTTGGGGAGAACATATTAGCAAAACCGCGCCTGCGACAAGCGGTAGAGAATTGACGCCCGGGTAGGCGGTTTCCTCGTTCAGAAACAACGCGCTACCTAAGACAAGGGCTAAACCCAAGCAACTTCTCCACCATTGGCCTGTAGATGCGCTCAATGCGGCAGGTGGAATACCGGCTGCCAAAGCACCTGCCAGAAACTCCGGGGCGCGTCCCGCGAGACTAAAATACTCTGCTTGATGCCCCCAATCCTGCATCTTTATAGTAGACAATGCCACAAGTGCAGCAGCAATCAAAAACATTACCGCCGACCGCAAACGTATAGACGAAATCTTATAAATGAGCGGAAATAAGAGATAAAACTGCACCTCTATAGCAAGTGACCAAGTGTGTAAAAGGGGAAGTTCGTGAGACGATGGCGCGAAATAGTCTGCTTGATTGGCGAAAAAATTATTACTAGAAAAGAAGGTCGCTGATTGAAGACTTCCAAGAAACGTTTCAAAGTCGCGCGGCAGAAACAATAATGAGGCAAATACAGCTGTTGCTGCAAGTAAAAAACCATAGGCTGGAACAATTCGTCTGATCCGCGCCAACAAGAAATCGAAAAAGGAAAACCTTTTCGACTGAAATTGCTCCTGCAACAGGGAACCTATGATAAACCCCGAAATTACGAAAAAGAAGTCTACACCTACAAAGCCACCTCTCAACACGTCCCTATTTGCGTGAAAAACAACAACCAAGGTAACCGCTATTGCCCGCATTCCTTGTATATCGGGCCTAAAGCGGTGTTCACTCACTTGATATATCCCCTGTCAAAACAAATCTCCTATCCCACTTCAGAAGTCACCTGACAACCGTTATCAGCTCCCAGATCATCGGAGGGGCGGCAGTTTCTTTTGCAGCGCCGGAGGCAGGGGCCCGATGACCACGCGCCGCAAGGCAGGCCACAGCACCCCGATGGTGAGCACGATCAGCCCCAGCACCAACAGGGAGATGAAGAAGATGCTGCCGAGGCTGGAGAGCTTGTGTTCCAGCAGCGAGGAAAGCGAGAAGCCGAGCGAGACGAGCGAGGCCGTCACGAAGGCGCGCCGGTCCATGGCGAGGCCGAAGAGCACGAAGACCGAGACAACCGTCACGACGGTGATCGGCTGCGATGTGGCAATCGTGCTCACATCCCATCCATCGCCCGCGCCCTTGGAGTAGAAGATCAGCGCTAGCAGGGAATAGAGCAGCGCCGGCGCGGTCACCAGATGCAGCCAGAAAGCGACATCCGAACGGCGGGTGATACGGGCCGGGTCGGAGAGATCGAACCACAATGCCGTTGCCAGCAGGCCGAGCGCACCCGCCAGGCAGAAGGCGAGCATCATCACGGGATGACGCGTGCCATCGCCATAGACGATCACCTCCGCAAAGGCGGCGAGCATCAGGATGAAGGCAGCTCCCGTCAGCGCGATCATGGCGGCGAGCGCCACCGGCACCCGATAACGCCAGTAGAAGGGAATGAAGAGAAGCGCATAGCCAGCGAGGAAATAGAGGAAGACGGTCGGGCCCTCCTCCGTCGTGCTGGCAAACACATAACTCATGAACCAGAGCAGCAGCGCCGTAACGCTGCCTGCATAGGCCAGTGTCAGCGTGAAGGCCGGCAGGGCCAGCCGCTGCCGCCGCACCAGAAGCTCGGCAAGAGGAATGATCGCGAGCAGAGCCGCCGCCGGATGCGTGAGCCCCGAAATGCCGGCGAGCAGGATGACGATCCCGATAGTGATGAGAATGTCGTGGAAACCCCGCACGAAGCGGGGCATTTCCGTTTCCTCGAGGGGATTGGGGGCCTCGTCGGCCGCGCGCGGCGCCGACAGCTGCGGCCCGCCGAGACGTCCCGCCAGAAAGATACCCAGTCTCTCCGCCTGTTCGGGGGAGATGATCCCCTCCCCCGCGGCAGCCGCCAGCTGCCGCTCGATCAAACCGTTCATGCCGTCAAACGCTCCCTGCTCATCCAATCCGGACAGGGCACATTCTTAAACGGGATTCCGGTGAATGAAAGGCGGGAAAGCGGCGCGCCGTCAGGCCTTTTTCATCGGGCAGGTCGACAGGCCCAGGAGGCTGTAGAGCGGGCAGGTCGAAAACAGACCCGTCGCAAGCGGCACGATCCCGATCAGCGCGAAATTCCGCCAGGATGCGTCCGGATAGATAAAGAACAGGGCAAGCAGGACGAGCCCGGCAACAATCCGGAGGATACGGTCGATGGTGCCGACATTGGTTTTCAACATGATGGGTCTCCTTTAGCGAACAGCCCCGAAGCGAGCCTGAACCTTTTCTAGACACCGCCACCGTCCCCGTCGGTGATTTAGTCACGCTCGTCGCGCATTCGGTGCGAAAGGCGCGGTCGGTCGAGGATGTGGATCTCTCCGCGCTCGAGCGCGATGAGGCCGGCCGAGGCCAGTGCATCCAGCCGCCGTGAAACGACTTCCCGGGCAGAACCGATGGCGACTGCCAGTTGCTGATGCGTCGCGCTGACCACACCGCGGCTATCCGCCTCTGCCAGCAGGGCGCGCACCAGCCGCTCTTCCACCTTTACGAAGGCGACCTGCTCCAGCACGAAGAGCGAGTCGGAAAGCCGGGTGGCGAAAGCCTTGAAGACAAAGGTGCGGAACCCTTCGGAAGACGCCATCAACCGCAGGAACAGCGCGGGCGGAATGATGTATCCCTCGACATCCGTCTCCGCGACGCCTTCCCCGTGATAGGCGGCATCCCCGAGAAGGCCGAGCGTGGTCTGCAGGCAGCTTTCCCCGGGATCGACCCGGTAGAGCAGCAATTCGCGCCCGTTCCGGCCGGTGAGGTAGATGTGGATACGGCCCGAGACAAGCACCAGAAAGCCCCGGGCGGGATCGCCCGGTCGAAACAGCACCCGCCCGGCCTCCACGCGATGCAGCGGCAGGAGGGCAAGTTCCGCCCGGATATTTTCGGCGATATCCTCGGAAATACCGAGCGCATGAGACCAAAGCGGCATGAAAGCACCTTGAAAAGCAAGCATTTGCTCGCCATTGTGCAGCCCGAATTCCGCCAGGGGAAGAGGCATGGCTGAAAAGCGTTACTGTTATGAAGATTTTACCGTAGGACGTGCTTTCGCGCTGGGACCGCGCCCTGTCACTGCCGAAGAAATCATTGAATTCGCACGGGAATTCGATCCGCAACCCATGCACCTCTCGAAGGAAGATGGCGAGGCCAGCATTCTTGGGGGGCTCTCGGCCTCCGGCTGGCATACCAGCGGCATGATGATGCGGATGCTGACGGACAGCTTCCTGCTCGAGTCGTCTTCCCAGGGCTCGCCGGGCATCGATTTTCTGGAATGGCGCCACCCGGTGCTGGCCGGCGACACGCTTTCGGGCAAGACGACCGTGGTGGAAGCCCGCCCCCTGAAATCCCGTCCGGGCATTGGCCTGGTCCGGTTCCGGCATGAAATCGTCAACCAGAAGGGCGAGCCCGTCTGCACGGGCGAAAACGCGATCATGATGGGCATGCGCCACGCCCGGGAGAATGCCGCATGAAGCTGACCGAAGTTTACCCCGTCGGTGAAAAGGTCACGATCGGCACGGTGCATTTTTCGGCCGACGACATCATCCGTTTCGCCAAGCGCTTCGATCCGCAGATTTTCCACGTGGATGAAGAGGCAGCCCGGCAATCGCTCTTTGGCGGCTTGTGCGCCTCGGGCTGGCATACCTGCTCCGGCTGGATGAAGAGCTATGTCTCCTTCTTCGACGCCGAAGAGAAGCGCCTTCGCTCCGAGGGCAAGGAGCCCCCGAAAATGGGGCCTTCCCCGGGCTTCAAGAAGCTCTCCTGGCTGAAGCCCGTATTCGCCGGCGATACCATCACCTATTCGGTCACGCCGCTCGGCCATCGCGCGCTGGCCTCGCGTCCCGGCTGGATCATGAACCAGGTTCTCTGCGAAGGCGAGAACCAGAAGGGCGAACCCGTCGTGCGCTTCGAAAGCGCCATCGTGGAATTTGCCTGACGAAGCGGGCTTTATGCCCGCTTCGCTTCTCGTTTGCGGGCTACACCCGGTTGGAAGCACCGCTTCCCTGACGCGCTTTCAGGATGGCTTGACGGGCGTCGCGAGGATGCTCTGGATATGCCAGTCCTTACCCTTCTGCACCCAGATCTGGGTCACGTTGAGGGTAAACGTCTTCGTGTCCCCTTGCTGGGGACCGACCGTGAAGGTGACGGGCACGAAAGTCTGCGCAGTGGTATCCGTCAACATCACCACTTTCGGCGGCTTTCCATCGGTCTTGACCGCCCAGACACCCTTGTAGAGCTCCGCATATTGCTTCACGACCGCATCATGCCCCCACAGGAGAACGGGTCCGCGGATCAGCAGGAAATCCTCCGAATCCGCCAAGATATGGCTGACCGTTTCGATATCATGAGCATTCTGCGCGGCGAAAAACGCGGTGGCCGTCGCAGCCACATCCTCTGCGGGGCCAGCATAGGCCGGCAAGGTACCGATCATCACGGCAGCAACGCCGAGAAGACCTCTTGCAATCGACTTCATCAAAATTCCTCCTCCAAAACAGCAAATCTTCGATTTAGACATCCATTGCATAAGCTACTTAACATATAAAAAGGCCGGGGAGGAAGCCCCGGCCTGTAAAAATGCACAAGTTGTAGCCGCCCCTAGTGCCCCGAAAACTCCACCAGTGTGCGCACTTCGACACCGAGCGCCTCCAGCTTGGCCCGTCCGCCCAGATCGGGCAGATCAATGACGAAGCAAGCCGAGACGACTTCCGCTCCCAGCTGTCGCAGCAGCTGGACCGCACCCACGGCCGTGCCGCCGGTGGCAATCAGGTCATCCACCAGGATGACCTTTTCACCGGGCAGAACCGCATCCCGATGGATCTCCATCTCGTCGACGCCATATTCCAGGCTATAGGCGATGGACACGGTCTCATGCGGCAGCTTGCCCTTCTTGCGGATCGGCACGAAGCCAGCGGAAAGCTGGTGCGCCACGGCCCCGCCGAGGATGAAGCCACGTGCTTCCATGCCGGCGATCTTGCCCACATTCAGCCCCACATAGGGATTGACCAGCTCGTCCACGGCCCGGCGAAAGGCGCGCGGATTGCCCAGCAAGGTGGTGATATCGCGAAAGATGATGCCGGGCTTCGGATAGTCCGGGATGGAGCGGATGCTGGCGGCGAGTTCCTGGCGATTGAAGGGCATTTGCTATCCATGGGGCTGTGAAAAAGGACCGGGGCGGATGGTAGCAACTGGGCCAACTCCCCGCCATAAAAAAGGCGGCCCGAGGGCCGCCTTCAAAGCTTTATGCGGAAGAGCTTAGTGTTCCTTGCTCGCGTAGACCGACTTCTTGGTGACGTAGATCAGCGCGGTAAAGATGGCGAGGAACACCATGACCATGAAACCGGTGCGCTTGCGCTCCGGCAGGTGCGGCTCGGCAGCCCACATCAGGAAGGCAGCGACGTCCTGGGCGTACTGGTCGAGCGTCTGCGGCGTACCATCGTCATAGGTCACCTGACCGTCGGTGATCGGCTGGGCCATGGCCAGCGACTTCGCGGCGATAAAGTGCGGGTTGAAGTGGGTGCCTTCCGGCACTTCCACACCAGCCGGCGGCTCCTGGTAACCGGTCAGCAGCGAGTAGATATAATCCGGGCCGCCTTCCTGGTACTGCGTGAAGATGTCGAAGATGAAGGTCGGGAAGCCACGCTCCACGCCGCGCGCCTTGGCGATCAGCGAGAAGTCCGGCGGAGCCGCGCCATTGTTGGCGGCAGCAGCCGCTTCGACGTTCGGGAACGGAGCCGGGAAGTGATCCGACGGGATCGCCTTGCGGGTGAACATTTCACCATCGCCGTTCGGGCCATCCTGCACTTCGTACTCGGAGGCGAAGGCCTTCACCTGCTCTTCGGAGTAACCCAGTTCTTCCAGGCTGCGGAAGGAGACGAGGTTCATCGAGTGACAGGCCGAGCAGACTTCCTTGTAGATCTTCAGGCCACGCTGAAGCTGGGCCTTGTCATACTTGCCGAACGGGCCGGCAAAGGACCACTTCATGTTCGTCGGCTTGAGAACCGGGTAATGCAGGTTCTTCTCGGCGTGCTCCACGGCCTCCTTGAGGTCAGCCGTTTCGGCCGCCAGCACGGCCGTAGCCGCGCCAGCGAGGATGCCCAGCGACAGAATGCTTGCAACAAGCTTTTTCATTGTTTCAATCCCTCTCTGTCGCTTCAATCAGGCGCTTGCGCCGGCCGGCTTGCCGCTCTTCTCGAGCACCGCTTCGGTGATCGAGTTCGGAATGCGCCGGGGCGTTTCGAACAGGCCGAGCAGCGGCATGATCACGATGAAGAAGCCGAAGTAGTAGAGCGTACCCAGCTGCGACAGCACGACATAGAGGCCTTCTGCCGGACGCGAACCCAGCCAGCCGAGCATGATCGCATTGGCCACGAAGATCCAGAAGAACAGCTTGTACCACGGACGGTAGACGGCCGAGCGGACCTTGGACGTGTCGAGCCAGGGCAGGAAGAACAGGATGATGATCGAACCGAACATCACCAGAACGCCGCCAAGCTTGGAGTCGATCGGGCCGACATTGAAGGTGATGGCGCGCAGCATCGCGTAGAAGGGCAGGTAATACCATTCGGGAACGATGTGGGCCGGGGTCTTCAGGGCGTTGGCCGGAATGTAGTTGTCCGGATGGCCGAGATAGTTCGGCATGTAGAAGACGAACCAGGCATAGACGATCAGGAAGATCGAGACGCCGAGGGCATCCTTCAGCGTCGCATAGGGCGTGAAGGGCACGGTGTCGGTCTTGGTCTTGACTTCAACGCCGGTCGGGTTGGTCTGGCCGGTCACGTGCAGGGCCCAGATGTGCAGCACGACGACGCCTGCGATCATGAAGGGCAGCAGGTAATGCAGCGAGAAGAAGCGGTTCAGCGTCGGATTGTCCACGGCAAAGCCGCCGAGCAGGAACTGCTGGATCCACTCGCCGATCCAGGGGAAGGCGGAGAAGAAACCGGTGATAACGGTCGCGCCCCAGAAGGACATCTGACCCCAGGGCAGAACATAGCCCATGAAGCCGGTCGCCATCATCAGGAGGTAGATCACCACGCCGAGGATCCAGAGGATTTCGCGCGGCGCCTTGTAGGAGCCGTAGTAGAGACCGCGGGCGATATGCAGATAGACCGCGATGAAGAAGAAGGATGCGCCGTTGGCATGCATGTAGCGCAGCAGCCAGCCGTGGTTCACGTCACGCATGATCTTTTCGACGGATGCGAAGGCAACGGTGGTTTCGGCGGCATAATGCATGGCCAGCACGACGCCGGTCAGGATCTGCACGATGAGCATGACCGACAGCATGGCGCCGAAGGTATAGGCGTAGTTCAGGTTGCGCGGCACCGGATAGGCGACGAAGCTGTCATAGATCATGCGCGGCAGCGGCAGGCGCGCGTCGATCCACTTCTCAAGTCCGGTCGATGGTTCGTAAGACGAATGACCACTCATAATCAGTATCCCCTTAACCGATCTTGATCACTGTATCGGAAATGAACGAAAAGTTCGGTACGGCGAGGTTCATCGGTGCCGGGCCCTTACGGATACGGCCGGCCGTATCGTAGTGGGAACCGTGGCAGGGACAGAACCAGCCGCCGAAATCGCCTGCCTGGCCGAGCGGCACGCAGCCGAGATGGGTGCAGGAGCCGATCATCACGATCCAGTTTTCCTTGCCTTCGCCAGCCGAACGGGCAACGTCGGTGGCCTGGGCATCGGCAGCAATGTTGGCATTGCGCGCAACCGGATCCTTGAGGTCGGCCAGCTGTACGGCCTTGGCTTCCTCGATTTCCTTGTCCGTACGGTTACGGATGAAGATCGGCTTTCCGCGCCACTTGGCCGTCAGCGACATGCCCGGCTGCAAGGCGGAAACATCGACTTCGATCGAAGCGAGGGCGAGCGTCGAAGCGTCCGGCCGCATCTGGTCGATAAACGGCCAAGCAACGGCCGCGGCGCCGACAACGCCGGCCATTCCTGTGGTCAGATAAAGGAAATCGCGGCGAGTTGGCTCGCCCAAGGTTTCGCTTTTGATGTCGTGTTCGCTCACGGCTTAACCATCCTCTCACGCAATAAGTCTGCGATTGATCCGTAGTGCCCCCGCCGAATCAATCCCGTGGCCACAGTTTGGCCACAGATTCCCCGGCAATCCGGCGCGTTCTATGCCTGATCAGCGTTTATGTCCAGCCTTCGCAAGGAGATAAGGACGGTTTGTCGCGGGAAATTATGGTGACAAACAGGCGAAGCCGTCAGCCGATGACGCTTCCCCCTTTGTGTATGGTTCATAACCGACATGCGACGGGTTGCCGTCGGGCTTCGCGTCCTATTCCGCAGCCTCGTCGAGTGCGATGAAGCCGCCGGATTGGCGGGCCCAGAGCTCCGCATAGAGGCCTCCGGCCGCAATCAGGTCCTGATGGGTGCCCTCTTCGATGATCCGGCCCTTGTCCATGACCACAAGCCGGTCCAGCGCGGCGATGGTCGAAAGACGGTGGGCGATAGCCAGCACGGTCTTGCCCTCCATGAGCCGGTCGAGATTGGACTGGATCGCCGCCTCCACTTCGGAATCGAGCGCGGAGGTCGCCTCGTCCAGCACGAGGATCGGCGCATCCTTCAGGAGCACCCGGGCAATTGCGATGCGCTGGCGCTGGCCGCCGGACAGCTTTACCCCGCGCTCGCCCACATGCGCATCGAGACCCTTTCGACCGTTCTGGTCCTGCAGGCCGGCGATGAAGAGATCGGCCTCGGCGAGCCGGATCGCCCGGTTGAGCTGCGCGTCATCCGCCTCCGGCCGCCCGAGCAAGATATTGTCCCGGATCGACCGGTTGAGCAGCGCCGTATCCTGCGTGACCATGCCGATCTCGGCTCGCAGGGATTTCTGCGTGACGGTGGCAATATCGCTCCCGCCCAGCAGGATGCGGCCCGCTTCCACGTCATGGAAGCGCAACAGCAGATTGACCAGCGTCGACTTGCCGGCACCGGAGCGGCCGACGATACCCACCTTCTCGCCGGGGCGGATCGTCAGGTTGAGATCCTCGATCACACCCTTGCCCCGTCCGTAATGGAAGGTTACGCCCTCGAAGCGGATTTCCGTCGAGGACGGCCGGATGGCCGCAGCGCCCGGCCTGTCCTGCAGGCGGATCGGCTCGGCCAGCATCTCGGCCGCATTCTGGATCGTGCCGATGTTGCGCATCACCGAATTGAAATGGGTCATCATGCGGCTCAGCAACATGTTGAGACGCAGCACCAGACCCAGCGTGACGGCGACGCCACCGGCCGTGATCGCGCTGGAAAACCAGAGATCGACCGAATAGGCGGCAACCGCCGCAATCATGATGCCCGAAAGCAGCGCCAGCGAGGCGCGCACACCGGTGATGTGACGGGCAAAATGCTTGACGGCATCATGCACCTTCTGGAAGCCCGCCTTGACATAATTGTCGTTGTCTTCCTCGCGACCGAAGAGCTTCAGTGTCTGGATATTGGCATAGGCATCGACGATCCGGCCCGTGAGCTGCGAATTCGCCTCGGCAGAGCCGCGCGACAACTTGCGGATGCGCGGCACGAAGAAGCGGGAAATGGCCAGGAAACCCAGAACCCAGACCATGACGATCGCCGCCAGTCGCCAGTCCACCTGCGCAAAGAGGAACATGGTGGAGGCCGTATAGATGACGATGAACCAGACATTCTGCAGCAGCGCGACCATGAGGTCACCGGTGGCCTGTCCCGCGGAAAGGACCTTGGTGACGATCCGTCCGGAGAAGTCGTTCTGGAAGAAGCCGACCGACTGACGCGCAATATGGGCATAGGCCTGCCAGCGCGACATGGTGTAATAGCCGAGGATGACCGTCTGCTCCTCCACGAGGGCGCCGAGCGTGACCGCCAGGAAGCGCGCCAGCACGACCACGCCCAGCATGAAGCCGAGTTCTCCGCCATGGGCGGCGATCAACCCCTGCCATCCCGCGGCAGGCGAGACGGTAGCGAGCATATCCACCAGGCGCCCGACGAAATAGAAGAGCCCCGCCTCCAGCATGGCCACGACGCCACCCAGCACCAGCATGGCCAGGAAAGCCCAGCGGGCCGGCGATATGTAGAACCAGACAAAGGCCCAGAGCGATGACGGCGGCGTGAGATCCTTGCGCGGGGCGAAGGGATCGATCCAGTTTTCAAAAAGGCGGAGGACGGAGCGCATGAGCATGCCCGCCATATAGGACCGATCGCTTCGCCGTCCAACTGAATTTCGTGTCATGATGGATGACGAATTGTTCATCCGGAACGGGAGTCCCGAAAATGAAAGTGGTCATCGCATTGGTTCCTGTCATCCTTTGCGCAGGAGGAAGTTCTGCCTTCGCTACCGACTGGGAGCATTACCAGAATGCCCGCTTCCGCTTTGCACTGGATGTGCCTGCGGGTTTCACCGCCAAGCCTGCCCCGGACAATGGCGACGGACAGAAATGGACCACCCCGGACGGCTATGCGGAGCTGATCGCCTATGGCAGCTTTGCCTCTTCCTTTTCAGAGGAAAAAACCGCAGCGAAATCCGACCCCGCCAACCGTTACTTCGCGTTCGGAAAGGAATGGTTCGTCACGTCGGGCATCCGCGACAGAACCCTCTTTTACACGAAGTCCATAGAGGGCTGCGACGATGCGGTCATTACCGTCCGCTTCGAATATCCAGCACTCCGGAAAATCAGCTACGACGGCCTGATCAAGCGTATCGGAAAGAGCATTCATTCCCTTCCTTGCCTATGAGAAAGGACTTGCCGTAATTTTAGAATTTAATTAGAAAGATATTTATTGATTAAATAATTGTAGCTTTTATGTTACAGGTCTACAGTGTACAAGATAGTTCGGACCGATGTATATGAGCGATGGGAAGCAGGCCTCCGCGATCGCATCGCCAGAATGCTGATTTTGCGTCGTCTATCGCGACTGGAATGCGGACACTACGGTGATGTCGCAAACGTCGGTGGGAACATTTTCGAACTGCGCATTCACCACGGCCCGGGCTACCGGCTTTATTGCACGCATCGGGGTGGGGAGATCGTCATCCTGCTTTGCGGCGGGGACAAAGGCAGCCAAAGCCGTGACATCGCTATGGCAAAGCATCTTAAAAAGGAGATCGACGGTGCCGGTTGAACTCAGGCCTTACGACCTTGCCGAAGGGATACGAGACGCAGAAGATTTGGCCATTTTCCTCGGCCTAGCCTTTGAAACCACCGATCCCGGATACATCGCCCATGCCCTGGGCATTGCGGCCCGCTCGGAGGGCATGACGGAAATCGCGCGCAGGACGGGCCTGTCGCGAGAGGCGCTTTACCGGTCGCTGACGGAAAATGGCAATCCGACCTTGAAATCGGTGCTCTCCGTTCTGGATGCGATGGGTCTGCGCCTGTCCGTGGTGGAGAAGACCATAGCCGACGAGACGGAGACGCCGCCCCTGCGCAAGGGTCGCCGAAAAGCATGATGCCGGCGCTCGGGCCGGCATCACCAGGAGGAAGGGATCACTCCCATTCCTCTTCCTTTTCATAGTCGGCCTCGGCATCGGCACGCGCCTTTTTCCGGGCCTCCTCCTCGTGGTCCACCTGGTCGGCCAGGAAGCCGCCGGACTGGCGGGCCCAGAGGTCGGCATAGATCCCGTCGCCCGCTGCAAGCGCTTGGTGGGTGCCCGTTTCGACGACGGCGCCCTTGTCCAGCACCACGAGCCTGTCCATCTCGGTCAGGGTGGAGAGCCGGTGGGCAATGGCAATCACGGTCTTGCCCTCCATCAGGGAGAAGAGGTTCTCCTGAATGGCGGCCTCTACCTCTGAGTCAAGGGCGGATGTGGCCTCGTCAAGGATCAGGATCGGGGCATCTTTCAGGAAGACCCGTGCAATCGCGATACGCTGGCGCTGGCCGCCCGAGAGCTTGACGCCCCGTTCGCCCACATGCGCATCCAGCCCCTTGCGGCCCTGGAGGTCTTCCAGTTGCTGGATGAACTCCCAGGCATTGGCGCGCTTGGCCGCCGTGATGATTTCCTCATCGGTGGAATCCGGACGGCCATAGGCAATATTCTCTCGGATCGAGCGGTGCAGCAGCGACGTATCCTGCGTGACCACGCCGATCATGGAGCGCAGGCTGTCCTGCGTCACCTTCGAAATGTCCTGACCGTCAATGAGGATGCGACCGCCTTCCAGATCGTAGAAGCGCAGCAGCATGTTCATCAGCGTGGTCTTGCCGGCACCGGAACGCCCGACAAGGCCGATCTTCTCGCCCGGACGAATGTCCAGCGACAGATTGTCGATGACGCCCTTTGCCTTGCCGTAGTGGAAGCGGACATTCTCGTAACGAATTCCGCCCTTTTCACTGGACAGCCGGGTCGCATCCTTTGCGTCGAGAATGTCATGCGGCTTGGCCAGCATGTCCATGCCGTCATAGACCATGCCGATATTCTCGAACAGGGCCGAAACCTCCCACATGATCCAGTGCGACATGCCGTTGATCCGCATGACGAGGCCAATCGCGATCGCAATCGCACCGACCGTCGCCTCACCCGTCAGCCAGAACCATATGGACAGGGACGCCACAGTAAACAGCGTGAGGTAATTGTTGATCTCCACCAGCGTCTGCAGCCAGGTGACCAGCCGGAACTGGCGATAGACGGTCTGGAGAAAGAGGTTCATGCTTTCCCGGGCATAGGTCTCTTCCCGTCCCGCATGGGAAAACAGCTTCACCGTCGAAATGTTCGTATAGCTGTCGACGACCCGTCCCGTCATGGTCGAGCGGGCATCGGCCTGATCGGACGAGCTCTTGCGAAGCTTCGGAATGAAGAAGGCGATCAGCGAGATGTAGATGACCAGCCAGACGAGGATCGGCAGGACAAGACGCCAGTCGGCACTCGCCACCACGAAGATCATCGAGGCGAAGTAGGAGACGACATAGATGAAGACGTCGAGAAGCTTCATCACCGTTTCGCGGACGGCAAGCGATGTCTGCATGACCTTGGTGGCGACACGGCCCGCAAAATCATTGGCAAAGAAGCTCATCGAATGGCGCAGCAGGAAACGGTGCATCTGCCACCGGGCAATCATCGGGTAATTGCCGAGAAGCACCTGATGCATCACGAAGCTGTGGAAGAGACCGAGCACCGGCATTGCCACCAGCACGCAAACCATGCCGATCAGCGTCGTCCGGTTGTCCGCCAGAAAGGTCTCGCGGCTCGCCGTCGAGAGCCAGTCGACGATTTCTCCCAGAAATTTGAACAGCAGCACTTCGCCGATACCGAGAATCGCGGTCAGGCTGCCGAGCAGCAGCAGCCAAGGCGCTGCCGCTCTGGAATAATGCCAGCAAAAGGCAAAAAGACCCCGGGGTGGAGCGACAGGAGCCTTTTCCGGGAAAGGATTGAGTCGGTTTTCAAACCAGGCAAACATGGATTTTGTCCTTGATGGATGAACCCGGATACCCCCACCCTGCAAACGGATCGGCAGGGCAAAAGGCGGATAGCCGGTCGGTGCCGAGGCACCCAAAGAGATCAGTTGTGGGATATAAGCGCGATTCCTGACCGAATGTCAGGGCTTGGCTGGTCGCCATGCGAGGCGGCGCATCACAGCGTCTGTTGTCACGGCGGCCTCCTGTTCGCGTTGAAGATGAGCGGACACTATCCTGACGTGTCCGATTTGGAAACTGTCAAATTTGACGGGTTTGCCCTTCGGTGCGGTCATGTTGCCGGAACAGCACAGAAACGCTAGACCATCCGCCATGAGTTTGCTTCGCATCGCCCTTTACCAGCCAGACATACCCGGCAATACCGGGACGATCCTGCGGCTCGCCGCCTGTCTGGGTTTCGAGGTCGACATCATCGAGCCGGCCGGGTTCGACCTGTCCGACCGAAACTTGAAACGGGCGGGAATGGATTACCTCGCGCTGGCAGCCCTTACCCGCCATGTCACGTTCGAACGGTTCCTGGACTCTGTGACAGCCTCGGGCAGGAGAATTGTCCTTGCCTCGACCCGAGCATCGCACCCCTACTGCGACTTTGCGTTCCGACCCGACGACATTCTGCTGTTCGGTCGCGAAAGTGCCGGCGTGCCTGATCACGTCCATGAGCGGGCCGATCACCGTATTCTTATCCCCATGCGGGAGGGGCAACGCTCCATCAATCTCGCCGTTTCCGTGGCCATGATTACGGGCGAAGCCTTGCGTCAGACGAATGGCTTTCCGCCGGGTTGAGCAACCGTAACCATTACGCATTTATTTAGACTTCAGTGTTATCTGATATTCGGAACAGATGATGGAGCGAGCTGAAAGAAGGTCGCCCGTCCTCGACGACGTCGAATGAGGGATGACAGGGTTGACCGAACCGGAAACAGACACGGAGACTTCCTCCGAGCCCCAAATCACGGGTTGCGGCCGGAAAATCGTCAAGGCGCTTTGCCTGTTCGGCCGCAGCCTGTCGATCGTCGGCCTTGCGTGGCTTCTCAGCCTTCCGGTCACGGACAGGCTTGTGCAAGCCGTCCTGATTGCCCTGGTGCTCGGCGTGCTCGGGGAACCCTTCACCACCCTTTTTCTCTAGCCCGGAAACGGAGACGGCATGCCGCGAAAGAAGAAGACCGCTGTGATCGACCGGAGGCTGGAACAGGCGGAAGCCAAAGGAGAACTCAGGCTCCATTTCCAGCCGCGCATCGAAATCGACACGGGGAAGATCGTTTCAGCCGAGGCCCTGCTGCGCTGGGAGCAGGATGGACGGCTGGTTCCGCCCGACAGCTTCATACCCATTGCCGAAGAGACAGGCCTGATCCGGGACATCGGTGCCTGGGTGATCGAGGAAGCCTGCCGGAATTGCCGCCGCTGGCAGGAAATCGGCCTGACCGACCTGCCGGTATCGGTCAATGTCTCGGCCGTGCAGTTCCGTTGGGGAGACCTGGAGCGGATCGTGGAGAATGCACTCCGGCAATCGGGTCTTATTCCCTCGCTGCTCGAAATCGAACTCACCGAAAGCCAGGCCCTCGAGGAAACGGACACGACCGGCCAGATCAGCCGCATCGCCGCAACGGGCGTCCGGGTGGCCATCGACGATTTCGGCAAGGGCTATTCCAATCTCGCCCGTATCGGCCAACTGGATATCCGGACCCTCAAGATCGACAAGCTGTTCCTCAACAATATCGAGGACGATCCCAAATGCCTGGCCCTTCTGGAAGCGATCCTGGATCTCACGCGCAAGCTGGGTCTGGCAGCGGTCGTGGAAGGCGTCGAAACGGAAGCCATGGCCGCCTGCCTGTCCACGATCGGCTGCTCGCTGGCCCAGGGTTTCCTGTGGTCGCGCCCCTTGCCGCCGAAGGAGTTCGAGATTTTTGCGCTTGCCTTCCGGCCGAAAGTGGATCGGGCGGACCTCCACGACACGCGCGAGACGGATGCACGCGACAAACCGAGACTTTACCGGACGGCGTGAGGACACTCAGTCCGCGCTGGGCAAGCGACGCATGGTAAACTCGATGCGGTCTCCCTCGAGCTGACGCCAGCTTTCCACTTCGGTCCAGTAGGCCGCCTTCGGAAAGGCGTCGAACCACTCCCGCGCCTTCAGCCGCGCATCTTCGCGGCTCAGGCAGAAGGTCTCCCGCACGAAACCCGGACTGGACGTGTTCTTGCCGGCGCGATGCGCGGCAATCCGTCGCTTGAGGCCATCGAAGGCGGGCGGGCCGGGAATGCGTGCCATGGCTTGCAGCTCCTTTCCTGAGAAAGATAATAAACCTCCGTTCGGCTTGCGAGTCAAAAACGGTTAATATAGCCCATCGCCCTGCTGACAGGCCCTTGGCTCGGCTGCTAGACCACCGGAGACTTATTTTAGAAATCGGCCAAAAACTGCATTTGGAGACGGACATGGAAAGACCGGACTTGCCGCGCGGGCTTCCCGACGACCTGGAAGAGAAGAAGATGGCTGCCCGACAGTGGTTCGAGCATCTGCGCAGCAATATCTGTCTGACCTTCGAGAGCCTGGAAGACGAACTGTCCGGCCCCTTCAGCGAACGTCCGCCCGGTCGCTTCGTGCAGAAGGAATGGCAGCGTGACGAAGGCGCGGGCGGTGGCGGCCTGATGTCGATGATGGAAGGGCGCGTCTTCGAAAAGGTCGGCGTCCACACCTCCACCGTTTATGGGGAATTCTCCGCCGATTTCCGCAACCAGATACCCGGCGCGGCTGAAGATCCGCGTTTCTGGGCATCCGGAATTTCGCTGATTGCCCATCCCCGCAATCCGAACGTACCGACCGTGCACATGAACACCCGCATGGTCGTCACGACGAGCCTTTGGTTTGGCGGGGGGGCTGACCTGACCCCGGTTCTCGACCGGCGCAGGACCCAGGAAGACCCGGATACCGAGCTGTTCCACAAGGCGATGGAAATCGTCTGCGCGCGCCATCCCGTCGCCGATTACCCCCGATACAAGGCCTGGTGCGACGAATACTTCTTCCTGAAGCACCGCAATGAGCCCCGTGGTGTGGGCGGCATTTTCTATGACTGGCTGCATTCCGATCAGGAAACGGGTGGTTGGGCTGCGGATTTTGCCTTCACCCGCGACATGGGGCGGGCCTTCTCCATGGTTTACCCGAAGATCGTGCGGGCCAATTTCAACCAGCCGTTTACGGACGCGGATCGAGATGAGCAGCTCGTGCGCCGCGGCCGTTACGTAGAGTTCAATCTTCTCTATGACCGGGGCACCATTTTCGGCCTGAAAACCGGCGGCAATGTCGATTCCATCCTGTCGTCCCTGCCCCCGCTGGCCCGATGGCCCTGAAGGGACTGGCCTGAAAACGACAATCCACGGTTTTTTTCTTTGGGAGATCGACTGATTCGGGCGTAATGTGCGCTGGCAATATCCTTGTAGCATGAATCCATTCCGGGAGGGCCTCATGGATAATACTGCGCAGAAGACGGTGACGTCATCGTTCGCCGTCGAAACGGTCAGGCCAGACGCATCAGGATCCCCAGATGGATCGCGGCTTCTCGGCCGGGCCGAAATGATCGATCGACTTGCCCACGCCATGCGTTTGAAAAGCGGTCTCGATTTGCCGCACGGCTACTTTGTCGAACAGGTCAAGCTGCAACTGGCGGGCAGCCCCGCCTTCGATCGTTCGCTCGAGCGAACGGGGGAGTACAGGACAGGGTCGGCCGCCGCCTATCGCGGCTCGGCCTGCTTCGAAGCCTGGGCCATGCGGGACTGAGACCCGGAAACGGGTCCCGATGCCGCGGTCGGCGTCCGGCAACATCCAGGGGCCATGGGCCAGATCTGGCCATGGCCTCCCTCTCGTTCTGTTCTATCTTCCCTGCAAGAGCCGGTTGCTCTGATGCATGCAAAGGAGGACGACATATGAGACTGTTCGAATGTGGCTCCCTCGTGCCCGGTTGCGCCTGGCACACCCGCGCCGAAGAGGATGCGGAAATCGTTCGCCGTGCCGTCGATCATCTGAAGACCGCCCATGGCGAGGAGGTCGTCCGCGAAAGCATGATCGACCGCATCAAGGAGCGGATTACGGCGGAGAGGGTAGACGCCGCCTGACCTCTGGCGAAAAGCCCGCCCTCACACCCGCGTGGAAAAATCACCGAGCCGGGCAAGCAGCGCCTGCTTGTCCGGCGCGAAGTTTTTCTCCACCCAGAAGTTTTCCATCATCGCAAGAATTTCCCCCAGCTTCGGCCCGGCCGCGATGCCATTCGCGATCAGATCGGCGCCGCTGACCGGCAGCGAGGGCTTCTGAAAAGCCTCCGCACGCTTCAGAAGGCCCTGAAGCAAAAGCGCGTTCTCCATGCCTGCGGGATTACCCGCCGCGGCCTGGCGCGCTGCGGCTATGGCCAGTTTGAGCCGCACGATCACGCCCGTTTCGCCAAACCGGTAAAGCAGCCGGTCCAGCGCGGTGCCAGCCGTCTCCGGCTTGACGGGCGGCGCAAGCGCAAAGGCTTGCAGCCAGCCGGATTCCGCCTTGGAGAGGCGCAGGCGTTCGGCAAGGCTCTGCAGCCGCTCGGCATCGGGAGGCACGATGGCGGCAAGCCGCAACAGCGGCTCGGGTTTCCAGCCCAGCGTCGCACCCGTATCCACCAAGCCGGGAATGGCATCGATGCCCCATTTCTCGCTCTCCGGCAGGATTTCGGTCAGAATGCCGGATTGCCGCATCCACAGAAGGGCGCGACCCGGATCGGGGGCAGCCAGAAGCTTCTTCAATTCGGACCAGATGCGCTCCGCCGACAGCGTCTTCAGCTTGTCCCGGGCCCGGGCCGAGGCCCGCAATCCCTCCGCATCGGGGCGGAACTGGCCGTACCAGGCAAAGAAGCGGAAGAAGCGCAGGATGCGCAGATAGTCTTCGTCGACCCGCTCGGCTGCATTGCCGATGAAACGAACCGTACCCCTTTCGATATCGGGAAGGCCCCCGACGAGATCGATCACCCTGCCCTCGCGGTCGGCATAAAGCCCGTTGATGGTGAGGTCGCGCCGGTTGGCGTCCACCTGCCAGTCCGTACCGAAGGCGACTTCCGCATGCCGGCCATTCGTGCTGATGTCGCGGCGAAGCGTGGTAACCTCGAAGGGCTGCCCGTCGACGACGAGCGTGACGGTGCCGTGTTCGATGCCGGTCGGGACAGCCTTGATCCCGGCTTCCGCGGCACGCGCCATCACCTGCTTCGGATGCAGCGTGGTCGCAAGATCCACATCCGCCACGGGAAAACCCATCAGACTGTTGCGCACGGCGCCGCCGACGATGCGGGTTTCCGCCTCGCCCCCGTTGAGCAGCGCCAGCACGCGCTGAAGATTGGGGGCCTGAAACCAGCTCTCTTCGGCCACCGAGGGGTCCGAAGCCTTGTCATCGCTCATGCATAAAGCCTTTCAAACATGGTCCGGAGGATGCCGGCCGTGATGCCCCAGATCATCCAGTCGCCATAGGGCATGCGGTAGAAATGCCGCTCGGCTCCCTGCCACACGCCGCTGTCGCGCTGGTGGTTGTCGGGGTCCATCAGGAAGGCAAGCGGCACCTCGAACACATGCTCCACCTCATGCGGGTTCGGACGGATTTCAAATCCGCGCCGCACGACGGAGAGCACCGGGGTGATCCGGAATCCGGTCATGGCATAGTAGTCGGGCAACCGGGCGACCGGCTCCACGAAATGACGCGGAAGACCGATTTCTTCCTCCGCCTCGCGAAGCGCCGCCACCTCCGGCGAACCGTCTTCGGGATCGATCGCCCCGCCCGGAAAGGCGATCTGGCCGGAATGCTTGCGCAGCGACTGCGTGCGCTGGGTCAAAAGCACCTTCGCCCCGTCCGCATCGTCGATCACGGGGACAAGCACGGCGGCATCGCGGAGGTTGAGACCCTCGATATGGCTGATCGTTTCGGGATTGAGCAGATGATCGCCATGGTCCCGCCAGGCGAGAGCCACGGGACTGCCCTTCTGGTCGAGGGCGCGGAGGCGAAAATCATCGGCGGTGAAGGCAGGCATCGGTCCCGCCCGTTCCAGCGCCTCACCGTGCCAGGGCATCGAGTTCCTCCGCCGGCATGATGGGAAAAACCTGCCCTCCCGAGCGCACCGCAAACATGGCGACGCCGCCGACATCGACCACCTCGCCCAATTCGACCAGATCGTACATGACGGCCCGGGAGACGAGCGCCTCAAGCCGGCCGCGCACGAGAAGATAGGGCTTCAGCTCGCGGTTCTCTCCCTGGATCGCAAAGCGCAGCGGATGGTCCGCATCGGCCCTGACCACATCGCCCACATTGGTGCGGAAGGTCAGAACCGGCTGCCCGTCATCCACGGTCTGCTGCATCTCGACGGCGACAAAGGGGGCGTCCTCCACCCGGATGCCGACCTTTTCCACAGGCGTCACCAGATAGGTTTTGCCGTCCTCGTCGCGCCGGAGAACCGTGGAAAACAGCCGCACCAGCGGCGCCCGGCCGATCGGCGTGCCGAGATAGTACCAGGTGCCGTCGGCGCGGATTTCCATATCCAGATCGCCGCAAAAGGGCGGGTTCCAGCGCTCCACCGGCGGCAGCCCCCCGGCGCCCGCATTGGTATCGGCAGCGGCCCGTGCAATCAGCGCGGCCAGCCCCGCCGCATCGCCCGTTGCCTGAATTCCCTCGGTTGCCATGATTGCGTCTCGCTTTATTTCTAGAACCAATGAGATAGTCATTTGATACGCGCTTGTCAGCCGTCAACTTGCTATAAGCGGCGCTCGGGCAGAACAGAGACAGGAAAGACGGCGATTCGCGCCGTCGAACGTCACGCGGAGACCATGATGGATGTAACGACCGGTACCGACGCGCCGCTCAAGGATGCGGAGATGGTGGCGCTTGCGGAAAGCGCGCTGCAGGATATCGCAGCCGTCCGGCTGGAAGTCGCAAAGGTCATCTTCGGCCAGGGCGCGGCGGTGGAAAACACGCTTGTGGCGGTTCTGGCCGGCGGCCATGCCCTGCTTGTGGGCGTACCGGGCCTCGCGAAGACCAAGCTCGTGACCACGCTCGGCACCGTGCTCGGCCTCGCCTCGGCCCGCATCCAGTTCACGCCCGATCTCATGCCCTCCGACATTCTGGGCTCCGAGGTGCTGGAGCAGGATGCATCCGGCCGTCGCTCCTTCCGCTTTATCGAAGGCCCGGTCTTCACCCAGCTTCTGATGGCCGACGAGATCAACCGCGCCTCCCCGCGCACCCAGTCGGCCCTGCTGCAATCCATGCAGGAATATCACGTATCGGTCGCCGGCAAGCGGCTCGATCTTCCGTCGCCCTTCCACGTGCTCGCCACCCAGAACCCGCTGGAGCAGGAAGGCACCTATCCGCTGCCCGAGGCCCAGCTCGACCGCTTTCTGCTGCAGGTGGATATCGGCTACCCGGACCGGGCGGATGAAAAGCGGATTCTGGTGGAAACCACCCGTCTCGGCGAAGCCCAGCCCACGGCGGTGATCGACGCGGCCCGGCTGATCGAGATCCAGAAGCTGATCCGGCAGATGCCGGTCGGCGAAAGCGTGCTGGATGCCATCCTTACCCTCGTCCGCTCGGCCCGTCCCGAACCGGGCGCCAAGGGCGCGGCCCGCCATGTGTCCTGGGGCCCCGGACCGCGCGCCGGGCAGGCACTGATGCTCTGCGTGCGCGCCCGCGCGCTGTTCGAGGGACGCCTCGCGCCCTCGCTCGACGACGTGAAGGCACTGGCAGCCCCGGTCCTGCAGCACCGCATGGCCCTTACCTTCGCCGCCCGGGCCGAGGGCATGACCGTTGCCCAGGTGATCGCCGAACTGTCGGCGGAGATCGGACAGTAAATCGTGGCACCGATCGGCGAGACGAGCCCGGCCTTCGCCTCGAAGAAGGCCTTGCAGCTTGCGCATGAACGCGCGGCGCTGATGCCCGATTGCCTCGTCGAAGCCCGCCGCATCGCCAATTCGGTCATTTCCGGCTGGCATGGCCGCCGCCGGCGTGGGATCGGCGAGAATTTCTGGCAGTTCCGCCCCTATGCCGATGGAGAAAGCTTCAGCCGGATCGACTGGCGCCGCTCGGCCCGCGACGATCACACCTATGTGCGCGATCGGGAGTGGGAAGCCGCCCACACGATCTTGCTGCATGCGGACCTCACGCCCTCCATGCGCTACCGCTCGCGACTGGCCCCGGTCTCCAAGGAAGCCCGCGCGCTGGTCATCCTGCTGGCGCTTGCGGAAACCCTTGCCCGCTCCGGCGAACGGATCGGCGTGCCCGGTCTTCTGGAACCGCAGGCCAACCGGCAGGCAGCCGAGCGTATTGCGGTGGCCCTTTCCCATGCGACGGCCGTTCCGGCGCTCCCCGATCCGTCCCTCGTGCGCATCAGTGCCGATCTGGTGGTCATCGGCGATTTCCTCGATCATCCCGACCGTATCCTCGCCACGCTGAAGCCGCTTGCCCATCGCGGTATCCGCGGCCATCTGCTGGAGATTGCCGATCTGGCGGAGGAAAGCTTCCCCTATGTCGGTCGCACCGAATTCGTCGATCCGGAAAGCGGTCAGGCCCTCACCGCCGGGCGTGCTGACAGTCTCGCGGACGACTATCGCGACGCCTATCTGGCCCGGCGCGAAACCCTATCCGCCGAACTTCGCCGCATGGGCTGGAATTATGTCACCCACCGCACCGACAGGCCCGCCTCCGAGGCCCTGACGGCGCTGCACCTGCTGCTCTCCTCCGGCTCGTCTCTTCCGACGGGAGGGCGGCCATGAACGCGCTCGGCTTTGCAACCCCCGCCGTGCTGGCGGCCCTTCTGGCGCTGCCGGTGATCTGGTGGCTGCTGCGGATCACCCCGCCCCGGCCCGAGCGCGAAGTCTTTCCACCCTTCCGCATTCTGGCATCCATCCTGAAGCGCGAGGAAACGCCTGCGCAAAGCCCCTGGTGGCTGACGCTGTTGCGCATCCTGCTCGCCGCAGCCGTGATCTTCGCCATGGCCGGCCCGGTTCTCAATCCGCGACAGGCCGCCCTCTCGGCCGCGGGGCCGCTGGTCCTGGTGATCGACAACAGCTGGGCCGCCGCCAATGACTGGGATAGCCGTGTCGCCGCTGCCGGCGAACTGATCGACGAAGCCGAGAGCACCAATCGTCCGGTGTCTTTCCTGCTGACCGTGGACGACAAGCCGGACGCGACCCCCGCCAGCGCGGCCGAGGCGCGCACCCGCCTGCTCGCCGCCCGGCCAAAGCCTGTCGCAGCCCTTCGCCTGTCGCTTGCCGACCAGCTCCGGTCCGGCCTGGGCGAGACCGCACCGGGCACGCTTGCCTTCATCACCGACGGCGTCGCGCTGTCGGCAAAGGACGGCACCCTCGAAGCGCTGACCGCCCTGAAGCCGCAGGATTTCCGGCTGATCGCCGGACCGGGCAAGGCAACGCTTGCCATCACGGATGTCAGGAATGTCAATGACGGCATGCAGGTCACGGCATCGCGCCTGAACAGCCGCGACAGCGCAGAACTGCCGCTTGTCGCCTTCGACCGCCAGGGTCGGTCGATTGCCTCGGAAACGCTTGTCTTCCAGGCGGGTGCATCGGAAGGCCGGGTGACCCTCAAGGCACCGCTGGAAATCCGCAACGATTTTGCCCGCCTCTCCCTCGGCGGGGAGGCCAATGCCGGGTCGGTCCATCTGCTGGACGAGGGCTCGAAGCGCCGGCGGGTCGCGATCGTCGGGGGCGATGTGGCGGATTCCGAACGGCCGCTGCTCTCGCCGGTCTATTATATCCGCCGGGCGCTCTCCCCCTTTGCCGATATGTCCGAAAGCCGGGTCACCGGCATCGAAGGGGCGCTGAAGGAGCTGATTGCCACCCGCCCCTCCGCCATCGTGATGAGCGATGTGGGCAAGGTCCCCGCCCCCGCCGCGAAGGACCTGACGGCCTATATCGAGGCCGGCGGCACGCTGATCCGCTTTGCCGGCCCGCAATTGGCCGCCGCCGGGCGCGACGATCCCTTCGCCACCGTGCCGCTGCGGGAGGGCGAGCGTCGCTTCGGCGGCGTTCTTTCCTGGAGCGAACCGCAAGCACTGGCCCCCTTCCCCGAGACCGGCCCCTTTGCGGGGCTCGCGCCTGCCGAAGACGTGAAGGTAAGGCGGCAGGTTCTGGCCGAGCCCTCCCCGGATCTGGCGAGCCGTACGCTGGCCAGCCTTGCCGACGGCACGCCGCTGGTCACCACGCGCGCGCTGGGCAAGGGCACGATCGTGCTCTTCCACGTCAGCGCCGAAACGAGCTGGTCGGACCTGCCTTTGTCAGGCCATTTCGTGGAAATGCTGCGCCAGCTCGTGCAGCTCTCCCGCGCTCCGGTCGGCAAACCCGGCGCGGACGGCAAGAGCGAACCGCTGCCCCCCTACCGGCTCCTGAACGCCGATGGAGCGCTCTCGCAGGAAACCGGCGCGGCCCGTCCCGTCAATCCGGCGCGCGATCTTGCCAGGCCCGCCGACCTCACCCATCCCCCCGGCCTCTACGGCGAGGAGGATGGTTTCGTGGCCCTCAACCTGCTGCCGCCCGGCCAGAAACTCCTTGCCCTCGATCCCGGCGCCCAGGCTGCTCCGTGGATCCGGCGGCTGCCGGTGGCCGGACCGCAACCGCGCGACCTGACGCCCATGCTGATCGCCGCCGCCATCATCCTCATCCTGCTCGACGGCCTCGCCATGCTCTGGCTCAACGGCGCTTTCCGCCTGTCTCGCCAGACCGCAAAGGCTGCCGTTCTGCCGCTTCTCGTCGCCATCGCCCTCGTCTTGCCCGGCCATCCGCTCCGCGCGGACGATTCCAGGCCGGGCGACGACGTGCTGCTGAAACGGCTGGACACCACCCATCTCGCCTATGTGATCACCGGCGAGCAGGAGGTGGACGATATTTCCCGCATGGGCCTCTACGGCCTCACCCAGTTCCTCACCTTCCGAACCGCGCTGGAACCCGGCGACCCCGTCGGCATCGACCCGGTGAAAGACGAGCTTTCGCCCTTCTCGCTGATCTACTGGCCGGTCAGCGCCAATGCGCCCATGCCGTCGGAGCAGGCCATTACCCGGATCGGCGCCTATATGCGGGCGGGCGGAACGGTGCTTTTCGATACGCGCGACCAGTCGGAGCAGTCCTTCGGCGGTACGGAACAGGTGACGCCCAACGGCGAAAGGCTGAGGGCGATCCTCGCCAATCTGGATATTCCGCCGCTGGAGCCGGTGCCGCGCGGCCATGTGCTGACCCGATCCTTCTATCTGTTGAGCCAGTTCCAGGGCCGCTATGCGGACTCGCCTCTCTGGGTGGAGGCCGGGCAGGGAGACCGCAAGAGCGATGTTGCGCCGGTTTCCGCCGACGGTGTGTCCCCGATCATGATCACCGCCAATGATTTTGCGGGCGCCTGGGCGATCGACGACATGGGCAATCCGCAATTGCCGACCGTTCCACCGGATGAAAACCAGCGCGAATATGCCTACCGGGCCGGCGTCAACATCATGATGTACATGCTGACCGGCAACTACAAGGGCGATCAAGTGCATGTGCCGGCGCTTCTGGAAAGGCTGGGCAACTGATGGATATCGCCTTTCAGCCCCTGGTGCCCTGGCCGCTGATTTCGCTTGCGGCACTTGCCATCGTTCTCGTGGGCGGCATCGGTTTTTACCGGTCGCTGCGCGGGTCCGTGTTGCGCGTGCTGGCCGGCCTGGCGCTGGTGGCCGCCCTTGCCAATCCCGTCCTGCGCCAGGAAGACCGGGAGCCGCTCTCCACCATCGTTCCCGTGGTGATCGACCAGAGCCAGAGCCAGCAATTGCCCGAGCGGCAGGAAGGCACGCGTCGGACGGCGGAGGCGCTGAAAGAGCGCCTGTCGCGCATTCCGGGCGTGGAGCCCCGGCTGGTCGAGGCAAAGTCCGATCCCGAAAGCGACAGCCCCTCCACCCGCCTCTTCACCGCGCTGGCGGATGCGACGGCCGAAGTGCCGGCAAGCCGCATCGGCGCAGCGCTCTTCGTGACCGACGGGCAGGTGCATGACGTCCCGTCGAGCGGCAAGCCGCAGGGCCTCACCGTTCCCGTCAGCAGCCTGATCACCGGCCGCGCCGGCGAGACCGACCGCCGCGTCGAGATCGTCAAGGCGCCCCGCTTCGGCCTGAAGGGCAAGGAAGTGGAAGTGCTGTTCCGCGTGACCGACGATGGCGCACCGGCCGGGCAACCGGTCACGGTCACCGTAAGGGTCAACGGCACCGAATCGGCGACCCTCAATGCCGTGACAGGGGAACCCACGCCTTTCCGCTTCGAGATCGGGCGGGCAGGAACCAATGTGGTGGAGCTTTCCGCAGAGGCCCTGCCCGGCGAAATCACCGAAGCCAACAACCGGGCCCTCCAGTTCGTCGAGGGCATTCGCGAGAACATGCGCGTGCTGCTCGTCTCCGGCGAGCCCCATGCGGGCGAGCGCACCTGGCGCAACCTGCTGAAATCCGATGCCTCCGTGGATGTGGTCCACTTCACCATCCTGCGCCCACCGCAGAAGCAGGACGGCACGCCGATCAACGAACTGTCGCTGATCGCCTTTCCGACGCAGGAGCTCTTCGTCGACAAGATCAACGAATTCGACCTGATCATCTTCGACCGCTACCAGCATCGCGGCGTGCTGCCGCTGCTCTATTACGATTACATCGCGCAATATGTCGACCGGGGCGGTGCGCTGCTGATTGCCGCCGGGCCGGAACATGCGGGCGAGGATTCCATCGCCATGACGCCCCTGCAGGCGGTTCTGCCCGCAGCACCTGATGGCATGGTGATCGAAAAGGGCTTCTACCCGCGCATTTCGAACGAGGGGAAAAAACATCCCGTCACCCGCGGCCTCGAAGGCGGCGCAAGCGAACCGCCGGCCTGGGGTCGCTGGTTCCGCACCATCGGCGTCGAGCCGCCGCAGGGCAAGGTGGTGCTGGAAGGCGCCGACAAGCGCCCTCTGCTCGTCCTCAACCGGGCGGGGGAAGGCCGCGTCGCCATGCTTCTGTCGGATCAGGGCTGGCTCTGGGCCCGCAATTTCGAAGGCGGCGGTCCGCATGCCGCCCTGTATCGGCGTATCGCCCATTGGCTGATGAAAGACCCCGATCTGGAAGAAGAGGCGCTGACGGCCACTGCCTCGGGCAATCGCCTGCTCATCACCCGCCAGACGATGACCGACGATCCCGGTCCTGCCCGGGTAAAAACCCCGTCGGGCAAGGAGATCGTGGTCAAGCTTGCCGAAAGCGAACCGGGCCTCTACCGCAGCGAGATATTCGTCGACGAAACGGGCCTCTTCGAGGTCAAGAACGGCGACTTCACCGCCCTGGCCCATGTGGGCACGGCGGATGCGCCGGAATTCAAGGCGATGATTTCCACCGAGGATCGGCTGAAGCCGGTGGCCGAGGCAACGGGTGGCATCGTCGCCCGCATCGGCGATCCGGGCAATCCCACCCTCCCCTCGATCCTGCCGGTGCGCGACGGCTCGCGTATCGAGGCCGATGGACGCATCCTGCTGCGGATGAGCAACGAAACCGTTCTGAAGGGCGTGTCGACCCTGCCCCTGCTGGGCGGCTATGCCGGCGTGCTCATCCTGCTCATGGGCCTTGGCCTCAGCTGGTGGCGCGAGGGGCGGTAGGTCTCGTCAGCAAGCCCGCCACGCAATGATACCCTTCAGCCGTTCATGCACATCCGGCGCGAAGGGCACGACCAGCACCCGGTGCTGATCCACGGGGCCGGGAAATTCCAGGGATTTCGGTTGCACCCGCTCAAAGCCGATCCGCTGGTAATAGGGCGGATCGCCCACCAGAACCACGCCCTCCGAGCCGGCTTTCTCCGCCGCCTCCAGGGCAATGCGGCAGAGTTTCTGGCCGATTCCGAGGTTCTTGTGGGAAGGCCGGACCGCAAGCGGGCCGAGAAGATGCCCCTTGACCCCGCCGGCATCGACCGGCGTCATCCTGACCGATCCGATCACTTCGCCCTTGTCCGTACAGACGAAGGAAAGCGACCGGTCATGCGGCCCCTGTTCGCGGATACGCGCCGCCGCACGGGCAAACCGGCCGGGGCCGAAGGCCTCGTCATTGATCAGTTCGATGATGGCGTCGTGGGAGGCGTCCTCGGGGAGGTAGGCAAAGTCATGCTTCTTCATGGAAGGGTCCGGATCATGCGGGCAGGCAAAAGGGGGCGATCACGCCGGATGGGCGTGCTGTCTTCCTTCAGCGTCGTCGCAAAATCCTGGTCATCATGAAGCGGTACACCGTCCCGATAAGAAATGTGAAATCGCCGATAGCAGGAAATTTTCGCCACGCCAAGAAAAAACGCAGTGTTCACTGCCTGACAACTCGCTTTCGTTTTTCCACGCATTATGCTTGCCAGCGATAGAAAAATGGAAAGTCTGAAATCATGGGCATGTTGATCGAGGGCGTGTGGCACGATGTCTGGTACGATACCGAAAAGACGCGCGGCCATTTCAAACGGGCGCAATCGCGTTTCCGCAACTGGGTTACGGCCGATGGCGCCCCCGGTCCCTCCGGGGAAGGCGGCTTCAAGGCGGAAGCCGGGCGATATCACCTCTATGTATCGCTTGCCTGCCCCTGGGCCCATCGCACGCTGATCTTCCGCAAACTGAAGGGGCTCGAGGACCTGATAACCCTGTCCGTGGTCGATCCACTGATGCTGGAGAACGGCTGGGAATTTCACGACAGGGACGGCGCGACCGGCGACGCCCTGTTCGGTTCGGATTACCTCTGGCAGATCTATACCCGCGCCGAGCCAACCTATTCCGGCCGCGTGACGGTGCCGGTCCTCTGGGACAAACGGACGAACACCATCGTCTCGAACGAATCGTCCGAAATCATCCGCATGTTCAACAGCGCCTTTGACCACCTTACGGGCAACCGGCTGGATTTCTATCCCCACGGATTGCGCGCAGAGATCGATGCGCTGAATGCCGAAATCTACGATGCGGTGAACAACGGAGTCTACAAGGCAGGGTTCGCCACCTCCCAGGACGCCTATGAGGAGAGCGTATCCGCCCTTTTTGCCATGCTCGACAGGCTGGAAAGCCGGCTTTCCGGCGGACGTTATCTCATGGGGGACGCGCTGACGGAGGCCGACTGGCGTCTCTTCACCACTCTCGTGCGTTTCGATCCTGTCTATGTCGGCCACTTCAAGTGCAACATTCGCCGCATAGCGGATTATCCGCATCTGCAGGCCTATCTGAAGTCGCTTTATCAGCATCCCGGCATTGCCGAGACCGTCAATTTCCGGCACATCAAGCATCACTACTACCGGAGCCACAAGACGATCAACCCGACCGGCATCGTTCCCGTGGGCCCGGAGATGGATCTGGACAGCCCCCATGGACGGGAGGCACTCTGAGGGGAATGGACGATGCGCGACCTGGTGACACTTCTCGACGGCGGCATGGGACGGGAGCTTGCCCGTTCCGGGGCACCTTTCCGCCAGCCTGAATGGTCGGCACTGGCGCTGATCGAGGCGCCGGACTTCGTGGGCCGGGCGCATGACGCCTTTGCCGCCGCGGGCGCCGATGTCATCACCACCAATTCCTATGCGGTCGTGCCCTTCCATATCGGTGAGGAGCGCTTCCGGCAGGACGGGTTCCGGCTGGCGCGGCTTGCCGGCGAAATCGCCCGCAAGACAGCGGATGAAAAGGGCGTGCGTGCGGCCGGCTCCCTGCCGCCAGTGCTGGGGTCCTATCGCCCGGACCTTTTCACCGAGGCCGGGGCGACGCCAATCCTCAAGGTCCTGATCGAGGCCCTTTCCCCATCCGTCGATCTCTGGCTGGCCGAAACGCTAAGCTCCACCGCCGAGGCCCGGCTGGTGCGAACGCTTCTGGGCAGGGATAGCCGACCTCTCTGGATTTCCTTCACGCTTGACGATTCCGACGCGAAGGCGGTGGAAACGGGGACCCAGGCGCCCGCGCTGCGCTCCGGGGAAACCATTGCCGCGGCGGCCGAGGCCGCCCGTTTCTGCGGGGCCGAGGCGCTGCTTTTCAACTGCAGCCAGCCGGAAGTGATGGAAGCCGCCGTCAAGGCAGCACGCGCCGCCCTGCCGCCATCGATCCGCATCGGCATCTATGCCAATGCCTTCGCCACGGAGGCGGACGATACGGAGGCCAATGCGGACCTGCATGAGATCCGCCCGGACCTGACGCCGGAAAATTACCGTCGCTTCGCCGAGAAGTGGGTAAAGGCCGGTGCGAGCCTGATCGGCGGCTGCTGCGGCATCGGCCCGGAACATATCCGGGCGCTGGCGGAGGCGATGAAACCCGCCTGAGCCTTCACCAGTAGTGGCTGGGCGGCCGCTCGCCGGACAGTTCCGCGAGCCGGTCCATCGTGGCGCGCGTCATGTCGTCCGGAAGCGCATCGAGGGCGAAGAAGCCGCATTCGGCAATTTCCCGGTTTGGCCGTCGCGGGGCGGTCTGCCGCACGCGCGCCCGGTAGAACAGCACGTGGTCGCGGCGGCTGATCCGAGTGTTGAAATAGGCATGGAACAACACCGGCGGCTCCAGAAGCTCGAGGTTACCTTCCTCGCGCAGCTCCTTTTCCAGGGCGTCGAAGGCCGTTTCGTTGCGCTCCACCCCGCCGCCCGGCATGTACCAGCCGGGCACATAGGTGTGGCGCACGAGAAAGATGCGTCCCTCGTCATCGAAGCAGGCAGCGCGGACGCCCAGCGTCATGCCCCGGCGCAAGCGGAAAAAGACATGCAGCAGCGAAATTGCCAGCCGCCGCATTCGCCCCTCCAGTTCCGGAACGCCCTTTTCCGCCATATCCCTTGCCCCCGCGGCTCCCGCTGTCTATGTGTCGGCTATGTTCACGCTCGCCCATATTTCCGACATCCACCTCGGGCCCTTGCCGAAGCTCACGCTCCTTGAACTCGCCTCGAAGCGGATTACGGGCTTTGTGAACTGGCACCGCAACCGGCGCAAGCATCTTTTTCCCAATGCTCTCATCGAGGTGCTGGAGGATATCCGCCGCCGTCAGCCGGACCATCTGGCGATCACCGGCGACCTCGTCAATCTCGCTTCGAAGACCGAGCTGATCGGTGCGCGCGACTGGCTGGAAATGACCGGCAAGCCGCTGGATACATCCGTCGTCCCCGGCAATCACGATGCCTATGTGCGCGGCGCTTACGAACGCGCCATGCAGCTCTGGTACGATTACGTCCGGGGCGACGAGACACCGGCCGCCTTTGATCCGGACCGGAAACTCTTCCCCTATATTCGCCGCCGTGGCCCCGTAGCCCTCATCGGTTGCTCGAGCGCCATCGCCACGCCGCCGTTTTCCGCGGCAGGCTTCTTCAGTCCACGTCAGGCACGGCAAACGGTGAACCTGCTGAAGAAGGCGGGGGAAGAGGGCCTGTTCCGCGTCATCATGATCCACCACCCGCCCGTCAGGGGCGCGGCCGAAACCCACAAGCGTCTGGTCGGGATCGGCCGTTTCGGGGAGGTGCTGGCGGAAGCCGGCGCCGAACTCGTCATTCATGGGCACACCCACGTCAATTCGCTCTTCTGGCTCGACGGGAAGAATGGCCGGGTGCCGGTGGCCGGTATCGCCTCCGCCAGCCAGGGCCCGGGCGGCCACAAGCCGCGCGCCGCCTATAACCTGTTCCACATATCCGGTACGCCGGGTCACTGGCATCTGGTGCAGGAACGGCATCAGCTGAATGCGGCGGGCAATGCCATGGAGCCGACGGCCCATATTCCCCTGCTGCCCCATCACATGGGTGATCACGGGAATTTGCTCGGTCGGACGGTTTGACGAAGCGCACGGCGAGCCTATTCTCTCCCGGATAACAGATCTGGAGGAGAACCATCATGAACGCCCCCCTCAAGCGCCTCACGGCCTTCGCCCTCTTTGCCGGCCTGACCGCGGGGCTTGCCGCTCCGGTCTTTGCCGCGGGTGAGGAAACGGATGAAACCTCGCCGCCGCCCAAGACCGAAACCACCACCAAATGCACGGATGGCAAGGTCTGGGACAAGAAAAAGAAGGAATGCGTGAAGGCCGATCAGAGCGGCTTCAACGATGACGATCTCTACAAAGCAGCCCGCGAATTTGCCTATGCCGAGCAGTATGACAATGCCATCCATGTGCTGCAGCTCGCAAAGAACCAGAACGATCCGCGCATCCTGAACTATCTCGGCTATTCGAACCGCAAGGCAGGCCGGATGGAACTCGGCATGAGCTTCTACAAGAAGGCGCTGCAGGCAGACGAGAACTATATCCTCGCCCGCTCCTACATGGGCCAGGCTCTCATCGAGCAGGGGGATGTCAAGGCCGCCAAGGTGCAGCTCGTCGAGATCCGCGATCGCGGTGGTGAAAACACCTGGGCCTATCGCTCTCTGCTGCAGGCCCTGAACGGCTACAGCACCTATTGATACCGTCGGGGGCGTGCCCGGCGCGCCCCCGCTCTATCCGGCAGCAAGACGCAGAAATTCAGCGACCGCGTCGGGTGCTTCCTCGATCAGCATGTGCCCCGTGTCATCGAGCCTTACGATATCCACGGTCGCCGGCAAGTGATCGGCCTGGGTGATCGGCAGGATCGCGTCCTTCCGCCCCCACAGCACCCTGACGGGACAGGTCAGCCGCGCAAGGTCGGCAACGGGCAGCACGCCTTGCGCGCTCCCCTCCCCTACGAACATCGAGGCATAGATGGTCCGGAGCGCATTCTGCGATCCGGGACGTGCACGCGCCGCCGCAAGCTCCGCCAGCACGGCCTCGGTAAAGACGAAGCCCGGCGCAGCCATGGGCTGCAGAGCTTGCCGAAGGCTTTCCTCCTCCACCGCATCCCGCCAGTCCGCCAGCGCTCCCGCATGGATCTCGGGGCCGAAACCGCCCGGCGCCAGGAGGCTCAGCGACAGCACCTTTTCCGGGTTCCGCAGAGCCATGAGAGCGGCAACCGCCCCGCCAAGCGAATGGCCGGCCAGATGAAAACGGGAAAGATTTCGGCCTTCGAGATCGGCCAGAACCGCCTTCGCGATCCGCCCGGCTCCCCCTGCTGGCTCTTCCAGGGATCCTCCGTGACCGGGAAGATCATAGGCAAGAAGCGGCAGGTTCTCGGGAAGCTGCGAGGCCACAGGCCTCCAGACGGTGCCGATCCCGCCGAAACCATGCAGCAGCACCAGCGGGGTTTCCCCCGCCGGATGCCCGAAGGTTTCGGCATGGAGCGCCATGACCCGTCAGGCCTTCGCGCCGCGCTCGGACAGCACGCGGTTCGCGGCAGAAACCACCGCCTCCAGCGAGGCTGCCACGATATTGGTGTTGATGCCGACACCGAAGAGCTTGCCGCCGCCATGGGCGATTTCCATGTAGCAGATCGCCGAGGCATTCGAGCCGTGATGCAGCGAATGTTCGGAATAGTCGAGCACGCTCATGTCGATGCCGAGATAGGTGGAGAGCGCATTGACGAAACCGTCGATCGGCCCGTTGCCACGGCCTTCGATGCGGGTGGATACGCCGTTGTCGAGGATTTCCGCATCGACGATGCGCTGGCCCTTATGCTCGGGATCGGCAAAGGTGTGATGGTCAACGAACTGGATGCGGGCGCCCGGCTGGTTCACGTAGCGCTCCAGGAAGCGCTCGTAAATGGCCTTGGAAGGAAGCTCCTTGCCCTCTTCGTCGGTGATGCGCTGGATGTCCTCGCGGAACTCCACCTGCAGGTTGCGCGGCAGGTTCAGGCCGTAATCCTGCTGCAGGACATAGGCGATGCCGCCCTTGCCGGACTGCGAATTGATGCGGATGATCGCCTCATAGGTGCGCCCCACATCCTGCGGATCGATGGGCAGGTAAGGCACTTCCCAGAGGGGCTTGTTGGCAGACTTGATCGCCTTCATGCCCTTGTTGATCGCATCCTGATGCGAGCCGGAGAAGGCCGTATAGACCAGTTCGCCCACATAGGGATGACGCTCCGGGATCGCCATTTCGTTGGAATATTCGAAGACCGCCTTGATGCGCTCGATGTCGGAGCAGTCGAGCATGGGGTCGACGCCCTGCGTGTACATGTTGAGCGCCAGCGTGACGATGTCCACATTCCCGGTCCGCTCGCCATTGCCGAAGAGCGTGCCTTCGACGCGGTCGGCGCCGGCCATCAGGCCGAGCTCGGTCGCGGCAATGCCGGTGCCCCTGTCATTGTGCGGGTGCAACGAGATCAGCACGTTCTCGCGGCTGTCGATATTGCGGCACATCCATTCGATCTGGTCGGCATAGATGTTCGGCGTCGACATTTCCACCGTCGAGGGCAGGTTCAGGATCAGCTTGTTGTCCGCCGTCGGCTTCACCTCGGCAATCACCGCGTTGCAGATCTCCAGCGCCACTTCAAGCTCGGTGCCCGTGAAGCTTTCCGGCGAATATTCGAAGCGGTAATTGCCGCTGGCCTTCGCCGCCATGTCCATGATCATCTTGGCCGCATCGACCGCGATCTGCTTGATGCCCGGCACGTCCTTGCCGAACACCACGCGGCGCTGCAACTCGCTGGTGGAATTGTAGAAATGGATGATGGGCCTGTGTGCCCCCTCCAGCGCCTCGAAGGTGCGGGTGATCAGCTCCGGGCGGCACTGCACCAGAACCTGCAGGGAGACATCCTCCGGCACATTCCCTTCTTCCACGCACCAGCGCGCAAAGTCGAAATCGGTCTGGGAGGCGGACGGGAAGCCGATCTCTATTTCCTTGAAGCCCATGTCGAGCAGCAGGTTGAACATCCGGGCCTTGCGGTCGTGCCCCATCGGGTTGACCAGCGACTGGTTGCCATCGCGCAGGTCGACGGAGCACCAGATCGGCGCCTTGTCGATGATCTTCGAGGGCCAGGACCGTTCCGGCAGGTTCACCTGCGGATAGGACTGATACTTCTTGGCGGCTTCAGGCATGCCCTTGCGGGCGGAATTGCGGGTGGCTTCCATTACGTCTTCTCGTCTCGTTCGACCGCAGCGTCGGCACCGCTCATATCCTGTTTGAACGCGGCTGGCGATAGTCTGCGGGGACCATCCATGGTCTCATATGCGGATTTTCAGATGGATCGAGGAGCTGTTGGCCTCAAGGGCTTGCCCGGCCGCCGGGCGCTCCTCAACGGACCCGGCAACCGCGGATAAGGCCGAGAAGAAGAAGCGAGTTTGGAACACGCGAAACAGCCGCAGCACCAGCGGTGCGCGGGATATTGACCCCAGCAATGGAAGCAATCGTCGTGTCCATGCCGCGGAAGCTAAGCGCGGCGGACGCGCCGGTCAAGAGCATCCGCCCAAAATTGACTTTGGATTAGTCTGAAATTTCCGCTTCTCAAGTTCGTACCGTTTAATATTGTATTAACAACAAACCGAGGTGGAACATGCGTCTTGCCATTGCCATTGCCCTTTCAGCCTGTGCCGTCGGCCTGGCGTCCTGCAACTCTCTGTCGAAGGAAGAATGTCGCGCTGCGGACTGGCGCGTGATCGGGGAAGCGGATGGCGCGGCCGGCTATGACCCCCAGTCCCGCTTTGCGGACCACTCCAAGTCCTGCGCCCGCATCAAGATCGTGCCGGATCAGTCGCTCTGGAGCGAGGGTTACAAGGTCGGCGTGACCCGCTATTGCACGCCGCTGAACGGCCTTCAGCGCGGCGAGGCCGGCGATAGCTACTACAATGTCTGCCCGGCCAATCTGTCGTCGGGCTTCCTGAAGGGTTACGGCATCGGCAAGCGCGCGCACGAGGCCCGGTCGCGGCTGAACAGTCTGCGCAACGAGGTGTCGTCCAAGCAGTCTCAGATCGACCAGCTGTACAACGAGCTGAAACAGACCCAGGACCAGCAGCGCAAGGCGGATATCCGCCAGCAGATCGACGATCTTGACCGCGACATGCGCTGGGCACGCCAGAACGCCTATGACGCGGAGACGGACCTCTATCCGATCGAGATGGATGTGCAGCGCTTCCGCCAGAACCCGAACGCGATCCTGGTGCCGGCCGGTTACTGACCGGCGCGGCGCTTCGCGGCCTTTGCGAGCCCCAGGGCGAGGCCACCGGCAAGCAGGCCCCAGAACGCACCCGAAATGCCACCGAACGTCACGCCGGACGCGGTCACGATGAAGGTGATCGCGGCCGCCTCGCGGCTCTCCGGTTCCTTCAGCGCCGCGAAGGCGGAGCCGGAGAAGGCGCCGATCAGCGCAAGCCCCGCCACGGCCTGGATGAGCACCGGCGGCGCCAGCGCCACGAACCCGGTCACCGCCCCCGCCAGCAATCCGAAGATTACATAACCCGCGCCGGCAATGATCGCCGCCCAGTAGCGTCGCTTCGGGTCGGGATGAGCATCTTCTCCCGCACACATGGCCGCCGTAATGGCCGCCAGATTGACGGCATGGCCGCCGAAGGGTGCCGAGAACAGCGAGAAGAGGCCGGTCGTCGCAAAGAGCGGCCCGGGATTGGGCTCGTAATGGTTGACCTTCAGCACCGCAATGCCCGGAATATTCTGCGAGGCCATGGTGACGATAAAGAGCGGCAGCCCCAGCGAGACGATGCTGGCCAGATGGAACTCCGGCCAGACGAAGACCACCGTCGGCCCCAGCGACTGCGACCAGGCGGCCAGGGCTCCCTCGGGAATCTGGACCCCGAAGGCCAGCACGCCGACGAAAGCGATGAGCGCGGCGGGAACCGCATAGAGCCGCTTCCACGCGGCCACGGCGAGCCAGGCGATCACGATCGGCAGTCCGAAGGCCGGATTGAAGGACACGGCTTTCACCGGCGCATAACAGAGACCGACGAGCACCCCCGCCAGCATGGCATTGGCGAGCGGTGCCGGGATGGCGGCGACCGCCCGGCCGAGCGGCTTGAAGAGGCCGGCAATGACGATCAGCACCGCGCAGACGAGAAAGGCACCGACCGATGCGGCGAAACCGCCCGCAACCGCGCCGGCGCTGGCCAGCAGGGCCGCGCCCGGGGTGGACCAGGCGATGCTGACAGGAAGCCGGGTGGCAAGGCTGAGGACGATGGCACACAGCCCCATGGAGATCGACAGCGCCATGAGGCCCGAGGCCGCCTGCGCATCGCTCGCCCCCACCGCCTTCAGGCCCTGCAAAACGACGGCGAAGGAGCTGGCAAAACCCACGAAGGCGGTGAGCAGGCCCATGAAGAAGGCTTGCGGGGAGAGGTCTTTCAACATGCCGAGGATCCGAAAGGGCGGGAGAAAAAGGTCAGAGGGTGCGGGCGAACCAGTCCGTGGTTTTCAGAATCACGTCCTTTGCCTTGGATTGATCATCCCCGAGCACGTTGAAGATATGATCGGCATCCGCAATCACATGGGTCAGTTTCGTCTGCGCCTTGGAGAGGCTGGCGAAATTCACCAGATAGGAGGCTGAAAAATCCTTCGAGCCGGCAATGGCCATATAGGCACCGGTATAGCGGCCAATGGCCTCGTCCAGCTTGCGCGTGCCGAGGCTGTCGAAAAAGGCTTGCTTCAACGCCATCGTCCGCCAGCCGAGATCGATCCCCACCACACCGTCTTCCTTGGCGCGGTCGAAGACCTTCTGGCCGAGCTCGGAGAGAAAATCGGCGCGGAAATCGCCGACCGAGGACCAGGTGGCAAGCGACTTGATCTTCTGCGGCTCGTCGGCCGCAGCCAGCATGCCGATGCCGCCGCCCAGGCTGAACCCGAGCACGCCGACACGGGCGCTGTCGATCCCCTTGACCTTGGTGAGATAGGCAAGCCCGACCTTGGCATCGTCGAGCTGGCTGTCGACGGTGGTCGCCCCCGTATCGCCGTCACTCTTTCCGAAGCCGCGAAAATCGATCCGCAGCGAGGCGATGCCACGCGCGGCGAGCGCTTCGGCCTGCCGGGCGAAAAGTCCGCCCACTTCGTCGCGCGAACTGCCGAAGCCGTGCAGCATGAGCACGGCCGGCGCCGGTGGCGAGTCGGGCTTGACCGTATCGGGAATATTGAGTGTTGCGGCGATGCCGCCATTCAGCATCACGGTCGTTTCCCCCGCCAGCGCGAGCATCGGCCGGGCCGCCAGCAGCAGGAACAGGGCCGCCAGCCGGAAAAGCCATGTCCGGCCCGCGCCGCCATGCCGTCCTACAATGTGCTTTCCCATCATTCCCTCCCGGACAGGCCTTGTCCGACAAGATCAAAGCAGACTTCGCAAGCCCGGACTATTCCGACAAATAGCGGCGGCTTACAAGTGCTTTCCGTACACACAAAAAAAGCGCCCGCTGCTGCAGGCGCTTTTTCAAAGCCTTGTGCCCTGGCGTCGGCGATCAGACGCCGATTTCAGCCTGGCTGGAGATGATCTTGGAAACCAGACCATATTCCTTGGCTTCCTCGGCGGAAAGCCAGTAATCGCGGTCCGTGTCCTTGGCGATCTTCTCCATCGGCTGCCCGGTTGCGGCAGCGAAGATCTTGTTGAGGCGCTCGTTCATCTTGATGATTTCGCGCGCCTGGATCTCGATGTCGGATGCCATGCCGCGGGTGCCGCCAGACGGCTGGTGCAGCAGGAAACGGGTGTTCGCCAGGCAGAGGCGCCGCTCTCTCGGAACGCTCACATAAATGAGCGCGCCGGCGGACGCCACCCAGCCGGTCCCGATGATCCAGACCTTCGGCTTGATGAACTTGATCATGTCATGAATGGAATCGCCCGATTCCACATGACCGCCCGGCGAGTTGACGAAGATGCGGATGTCCTCGTCACCGGCTGCGGCAAGCGCCACGAGCTGCGAGCAGACCTTCTGCGCCAGTTCCATATTGATCGGGCCGTAAATGAAGATCGAACGGGACTTGAACAGGTTCGCTTCCGTTTCCTTGCCCAAGGGCAGTTCGGTCTTCTTGTCGTCTTCTTCGCTCATCAACCATCTCCAGATGTCGTTCCCTAAAGCAGATAATGCGAGTCACCCATGATGACAATGGAAGAAAGCGCCAAGGTGCTTCAGGGTGAAGGAATGCTTAGGGGCCGGTGCGTCCGGAGACCTTGAACGGATGCGGGCGAATGCGAGGGATTCCGGACATGCCTATGGACAGAAGGCCGTCATGCAGGTCATCTTGTGCGACGCAATATGAGTATCTTCTGCTGTCCCTTCTCCCACGACGGAACCTTGCCGATGAAAAAACTTACCTTCCTTCTCCCCCTCGTTCTCGCTTCCCCGGCCTTTGCCCATGACGGCCCTGTTGCAGCGTCCGGCCTTGCCGCCGGCCTGATGCATCCCCTGACGGGACTGGACCATGTGGCCGCCATGCTGGCCGCCGGCCTTGCCGCGTCGTCCTTCGAGGCCAGGAAGGCCGGCGGGCTCGCCATGGCATTCCTGGTGGCGATGGCCCTCGGCTTCGGCCTTGCCCGTTTCGGCCTGCCGCTTCCGGCGGGAGAGGCTGTAATCCTGATTTCCGGGCTGGTGCTGGCCGCCATGGCGCTCTTGCCCCCGCGCTACAGGGCCTCTCTCGCGCTTGTCGCGGGGTTTGCGATCTTTCACGGCCATGCGCATGGACTGGAAGCCGGCGCCCATCCGACCGGTTTCGCCATCGGTTTTCTTCTGACATCCGCAAGCCTGATCGCTAGCGGCTTTGTCAGTGGGCGCCTGCTGCGTGCTGCGGAACCGGGCCTCCTGCCGGCGATCCGGTGACGGGAGGGGAGGATCCCCTCCCCTTGTCTTTTCAGCCGCGCCCGCGATAGGGCTGGACACCCTGATCCGGCAACCAGACCCCTTCCGGCGGAGCTCCGGTCTGCCAGAACACATCGATCGGAATGCCGCCGCGCGGATACCAGTAGGCCCCGATGCGCAGCCATTTCGGATCGAGAAGCGCAACCAGCCGCTTGGCAATGTCAATGGAGCAATCCTCGTGGAAAGCGCCGTGATTGCGGAAGGAATGCAGGAAAAGTTTCAGCGACTTCGATTCCACCAGCCATTCGTTCGGCACGTAGTCGATGACGATATGGGCGAAATCCGGCTGCCCGGTCATCGGGCAGATGGAGGTGAATTCCGGTGCGGTGAAGCGCACCACATAATCCGTGCCCGCATGCGAGGCGGGAACCCGCTCCAGCACGGCCTCCTCGGGGCTCTTGGGGGCTTCCACATTCTGCCCGAGCTGGGACAGGCCTGACACATCGGTCTTGCCCATGAGACTTCTCCTTCGACGTTACGGCGCAAGACAGGCGCCAAACAAAAAACCGCGCCGGCAAGACAGGCCGGCGCGGTTTTCCTTTAACGGTTCTCCGTCCAGGGAGATAGAGCCCTCAGGCGGCCTTGGTCTTCGCCTTGCGCGAGAGATGGGCCACCACATTCTCGATCATCCGCATGCCGGCATCGCCGCCAAGGGTCATGATCGATTCCGGATGGAACTGTACGGCTGCAATGGGCTCCTTGCTATGCTCGATGCCCATGATCGTCCCGTCCTCGGTCTCCGCCGTGATGACGAAATCGCGCGGCAGCGAGGAGGGATCGGCGAAAATCGAGTGATAACGACCGACGGTCACCTCCTTGCCAAGACCGGAGAAGACGATGCCCGGCTCCAGCACGCGGATGCGCGACGGCTTGCCATGCATGGGGACCGCCAGATGCCGCAGCTCTCCGCCATAGGCTTCCGCCAGCGCCTGCAGACCGAGGCAAACGCCAAAGATCGGCAGATCCCGCGCCCGCGCCTTCTTGATCGTTGCCTTGCAGTCGAAATCTTTGGGGCTGCCGGGACCGGGGGACAGCACGACGAGATCCGGGTTCAACCGGTCGAAGATCTCTTCGGGCACGGGCGTACGGACGGTGGAGACGGTCGCCCCCGTCTGGCGGAAATAATTCGCCAGCGTATGCACGAAACTGTCTTCGTGATCGACGAGCAGGATGTTGATGCCGGTGCCGACCTTCGCCGCATCGCGGCCCTTGCTTTCGGAATTGGCGGACTTGGCATCGCGGATCGCGGCAATCATGGCGGAGGCCTTCAGTTCGGTTTCGGCTTCTTCTTCCTGCGGAATGGAATCGTTGAGCAAGGTAGCGCCCGCCCGCACTTCGGCAATGCCGTCCTTGATGCGCACGGTGCGAAGCGTCAGGCCCGTATTCATGTCGCCATTGAAGCCGACCATGCCGATCGCCCCGCCATACCAGGCGCGCGGGCTCTTCTCATGCGCCTCGAGGAAGCGCATGGCCCAGAGCTTCGGCGCCCCCGTGACCGTCACCGCCCAGGCATGGCTGAGGAAGCCGTCGAACGCATCCATGCCGTCCCGCAAACGGCCCTCGATGTGATCCACCGTGTGGATGAGGCGCGAATACATCTCGATCTGCCGACGGCCGATGACTTTCACCGAGCCGGGCTCGCAGACGCGGCTCTTGTCGTTGCGGTCCACGTCGGAGCACATGGTGAGCTCGGACTCGTCCTTCTTGGAATTCAGCAGCTTCAGGATCTGCTCGCTGTCGGCAATCGGATCGTCGCCGCGCTTGATCGTGCCGGAGATCGGGCAGGTCTCGATGCGGCGGCCGGACACGCGCACGAACATTTCCGGCGACGCGCCGACCAGATATTCCTGCGCGCCGAGATTGATGAAAAAGGAATAGGGCGAGGGATTGATGGCCTTCAGGCGCTTGGAGATCGCCGACGGCTTGCTTTCGCAGCGCTCCATGAATTTCTGGCCAGGGACCACCTCGAAGAGATCGCCGCGACGGAAGCTTTCCTTGGCCTTGACCACCAGGTCGGAATATTCGCCCGGGCGATGGTCGCCGCGCGGCGGGATGGTGTCGGTCATCCGGAAGGGCTCGGGCGCGATATCGCCCGCCTTGTCCGCCGTCGTCTGGCCGTTCATCGCGAAATCATAGCGGTCGATCCAGGCCTTGGCGGCATAGTTGTCGACGACAAGGATCTCGTCCGGAATATAGAGCACCATGTCGCGCTGGTCGGCGGGCCGCTCAAGCTTGAAATCGATGGCATCGAACTGGAAGGCGAGGTCATAGCCGAAGGCGCCGTAAAAGCCGAGATTGGCATCAGCGGCCGAATGGAAAAGATCGGTAATCGCACGCAGAACCGTGAAGACCGTCGGGATTTTCGAACGTTCTTCTTCGGTAAAGGCGCGATCCGGCTGCTTCACCGTCACATCCACGCGACGCGGGGTCACGCCGGTGATGGCAATCTCCTCGACGGTTTCCAGCTTGCGGCTGATGAAAGAGAGGAGCACCTCCCCGCGTTCGTTATAGGCTTCGATCCAGAGCGAGCGGCCGAAGCTCGAAATGCCGACCGGCGGATCGATGATCGCCGTGTCCCAGCGGGTGTAGCGGCCCGGATATTCGTAATTCGAGGAAAAGACGCAGCCGCGCCGTTCGTCCAGCCGCTCCACATAGGAGGAGACCGCATCCGCATAGGGCGTCGACCGGCGCTGGCGGGTGACGGATATGCCGCCCTTGGTTTCGTAGACTTCCCCGCCGTCATCCCGGATGATCGTGGCCATTACGCATTTCCCCTTCTGGTCTCAGCCCGGGCTCGGGGCGGACAACAAAAAAGCCGCCTCGAAACTGTCGGGCGGCTTGGTCTTTCGTCCTTTGTGGACATGACTGGTCAAGGCCGCTTCAGCGAGCCCACCACCAGTTTGCAATCATGTTCAAGGACGTGTTCATGGCAGGAATTTCTAACGGCAGATTTGGTGCGGCGCAAGAGAAAAGCGTCACGCGGCAGCCATACCGGCGGCAAATATGCGCTCTCCTTGACTCAACATCAGAAATAACTTAAGTAATGAATGTGTGCGTTCTGGAGATCAACGATGACCGTGGTCGTCAAGATTGGCGAAGACAAAGCTGGCCTTGCAGACCTCCTCGCAAAAGTCGAAGGAGGTGAAGACGTTATCATCCAGCGGGGCAACACGCCCGTCGCCCGAATGACCGGCATTGCCGCAAGGCTCAACACCGCATCCACCATTGCAGCGATCAGGTCCGAGCGCATCGCCGGAACATCAACCAAGACGTCAGAAATCCTCGAATGGCGGGATGAAGGTCGGCGCTGATGGCGTTGGTTATCGACGCGTCCATCGCCGCCATCTGGTTCCTGCCCGATGAGAATGATGATCGCGCAGATGATATCCTCGACCGGCTGAATTACGAAAGTGCCAGCGTCCCTTCCCTCTTCTGGTTCGAAATCCGCAATATCCTGGTCAAGGCACACAAACGAGGGCGGTTGGAAGAAACTGGTTTGCTGAGAGCCATGAGCCATTTGCGAAACCTGCCGCTGGATGATCACGGCAGCGGCAACGACCAGCTTATTCTCTCCCTCTGCCTGAAAGAGGGACTGACCGCCTATGATGCCAGCTATCTGGGCCTGGCGATGGAAAGAGGCAGTCCATTGGTGACGGCCGATCAAGCGCTCGAAGCCGCAGCACTGAGGAACGGCGTTAAAGTGATCCGTTAGGACAAGCTCCCCTGAAGGTTAGCTCGCCCCTGGTTATTCTCCGGCTTGTCCCAAGGATCTGCAATCGTCAAGCGAGAGTGCGGGGTTGGCAGATGGTCGGGACAAGCCCGAGCATGACGGAAGAGATGGCAATGCCAACCCAAAAAAAGGCCCGGCGCATCGCTGCGCCGGGCCTTGCAGTTCGCTTCAGCGAAACGCCGGTTCTTAGAACAGGCCTTCGATGTAGCCCTGTTCGTTCAGGAAGATCTTTTCCGAGGACGGAACCTTCGGCAGGCCCGGCATGGTCATGATCTCGCCGGTGATGACGACGATGAAGCCGGCGCCGGCGGAGAGGCGAACCTCACGAACCGGAACGGTGTGGCCCGACGGCGCGCCGCGCAGGTTCGGGTCGGTCGAGAAGGAGTACTGGGTCTTCGCCATGCAGATCGGAAGGTGGCCATAGCCCTGCTCTTCCCACGAACGGAGCTGGTCGCGCACCGACTTGTCGGCAATGACGTCGCCCGCATGGTAGATGGACTTGGCAATGGTTTCGATCTTCTCGAACAGCGGCATGTCATCCGGATAGAGCGGAGCGAACTGCGACTGGCCGGATTCGGCAAGCTCGACAACCTTGTTGGCGAGTTCCTCGATACCGGCAGAGCCATGCGCCCAGTGCTTGCAGAGGATGGCTTCCGCGCCGAGGGTGGCGACGTAGTCCTTGATTGCCTGGATTTCGCCGTCGGTGTCCGAGTAGAAGTGGTTGATGCCGACAACAACAGGCACGCCGAACTTCTTCACGTTCTGGATGTGACGGCCAAGGTTGGCGCAGCCCTTCTTGACGGCGTCGATGTTTTCCTTGCCGAGGTCTTCCTTCTTCACGCCGCCGTTCATCTTCATGGCGCGGGCAGTCGCGACGATGACGGCAACGTCAGGCGAGAGACCGGCCTTGCGGCACTTGATGTCGAAGAACTTCTCGGCGCCGAGGTCGGCACCGAAGCCAGCTTCGGTCACGACATATTCGCCGAGCTTCAGCGCGGTGGTGGTCGCCACGACCGAGTTGCAGCCATGCGCGATGTTGGCGAACGGGCCGCCATGCACGAAGGCCGGGTTGTGTTCCAGCGTCTGCACCAGGTTCGGCTGCATGGCGTCCTTGAGCAGAACGGTCATGGCGCCATCGGCCTTGATGTCGCGGGCAAAGACCGGGGTCTTGTCGCGGCGATAGCCGATGATGATGTTGCCGAGGCGCTTTTCCAGGTCCTTCAGGTCGTTGGACAGGCAGAGGATCGCCATGACTTCGGAAGCCACGGTGATGTCGAAGCCGGCTTCGCGCGGATAGCCGTTGGCAACGCCGCCGAGCGAGCAGACGATTTCGCGCAGTGCGCGGTCGTTCATGTCCATCACGCGGCGCCAGGCGATGCGGCGGATGTCGATGTTCTGTTCGTTGCCCCAGTAGATGTGGTTGTCGATGAGGGCTGCCAGCAGGTTATGGGCAGAGGTGATGGCGTGGAAGTCACCCGTGAAGTGCAGGTTCATGTCTTCCATCGGGACGACCTGGGCATAACCGCCGCCAGCCGCACCGCCCTTGACGCCGAAGCAGGGGCCGAGCGAGGCTTCGCGGATGCAGATCACGGCCTTCTTGCCGATGCGGTTCAGGCCGTCACCCAGACCGACGGTCGTCGTGGTCTTGCCTTCGCCGGCCGGGGTCGGGTTGATGGCGGTCACGAGAACGAGCTTGCCGTTCTTCTTGTCCTTCTGCTGCGCGATGAACTCGGCGGAAATCTTTGCCTTGTCATGGCCGTAAGGCAGCAGGTGTTCGGACGGGATGCCCAGCTTGGCGCCGATCTCCATGATCGGCTTCTTTTTCGCGCCGCGCGCGATTTCGATATCGGATTTCACTTCTGCCATTTGCTTTCGCTCCCTGGGCAAATTGATTGGAAGGCAAGATGCGGCAATAGAGCCGCAATTACCAATCAAAGACACGCCGGGATCTGCCACCTTGTTGGCCAATTGCGACATCACGTCGCTTGCCTGCCTTTCGCATCGCGGCTCGAGGGCCGGCGGTTGCCGCTTGAAGCTCGGTATACATCCGTGGCACATACGGATTTTGCAGGCTTTGGGGGTTGCGGAGCAGATGAAGTCCATTGAACTCGTGATCGAGCGGATCATTTTGTCGAGCCGCTGGATTCTGGTGGTGTTTTACCTGGGCTTGGTCGGAGCCCTCGCGGTCTATGCCGTTTCTTTCCTTGGAAAATTCTACAAAATGGCCATCCACGTGCTCGATTATGACGAAGCCGGGATGATTCTCGCGATCCTTGGCCTGATCGACGCAGCCCTCGTCGCCAGCCTCATCGTGATGGTCATGATCTCCGGCTACGAGAATTTCGTGTCGCGATTCGAAGAAGCCGAGGAGGAGAATGGCGGAAACGAAGTGTCGTTTCTGGGAAAACTCGACAGCGGCAGCCTGAAAATCAAGGTGGCGTCCTCGATCGTCGCGATTTCCTCCATCCACCTTCTTCAAGTCTTCATGAATGCCAACCAGTATGAAAACGACAAACTGCTCTGGTTCACGCTCATGCATCTGACATTTGTCTTCTCTGCCCTGATGCTGGGCATTCTCGAAAAGACGGTCGCCAAGAAAAAATCCTCGCCGGAAGGGTAAAAGCAAGGTGAAGCGCCCTGTTCTTTTTCAGGACACGGTTGATTCATTCGCCAATTTTTGCGAGAAATCTGGAACTATTCGCCGGAATTTCAGGACAGGATCAGGGAAAAATGAAGGAACTCGATCGGCTGGACCGCAAGATCCTTCGTGCACTTCAGAAGGAAGGGCGCCTGTCGAACATCGAATTGTCCGAACGGGTTAATCTTTCGCCAACCGCGACGGCAGAACGGGTGAAACGTTTGACCCGGGATGGCTACATCACCGGATATATGGCGATTTTGTCGCCGGAAAAGCTCGGCCGCAATCTCCTGGTTTTCGTGGAAGTAAAGCTCGACCGGACGACGCCGGATGTTTTCGATTCCTTCAATGCGGCCGTCAAACGCTCCGACGACGTCATGGAATGCCATATGATTGCGGGCGGTTTCGACTATCTCGTCAAGGCACGGGTGGCCGGAATGGAGGCCTATCGCCAGTTTCTTTCGGAAGTGATCCTGCCCCTGCCCGGCGTGCGAGAAACCCACACCTATGCCGTGATGGAAGAAGTAAAAGGCACCGCGCTGCTGCCGGTTTGACGACCGTCAATTGCAATTTTTGATATAATTTATAATATTATGATGCTTGAATGCAAGATTTAGCATTGCAAAGCCTTAGACTTGCGTCTTACATTCCGCGTCGAGCAAAGACATATATCTTAAACAGATTGAGTCCCGGACGATCGCAGGGCGATGTTCGGGCCGGAACGGTTCAATGATTAACACCGGACGCCAGACCTTGCTGACTGGAGAACTTGCCGCAGCCAAAAGCCGGGAAGCGTTGAGGATTGCGCTGGGCAACGTGCGCCAGTCTTTCAACTACGACCATGTCACCCTCATGCGCGTCCCCACCGAGCAGGATCGTGCCATAGCGCCGCTGATGCTGGAATCGACGCTTCCGGGTGTTTTCGTTCGTGAATATGACCGCGCCCAGTTGCTGCCTGCAAGCCCGATTGCGACACAGTTGCGTCGCTCCCAGCTTCCGATCTCCTGGTCGGTGCAGGAAATGTCCAAAGCGGCAACCAAGCAGCCCGTCCGCGACGTGATCGCCCTCATGGAGCGCCACAAGCTGATGACCGGTTCGGTCTTCTCCTTCTACCTGACGGATGGAAACCGCTATGCGGTGCGTTTCGATGGCCAGCGCGCCGTGCTGACGCAGAGCGAGATGAACGAGCTCACGCTCCTGTCCCTGCATGCGCTCGATGTCTTCGGGCAGATCCATATTGCCAAGGATCAGAACCACAATCCGCTGTCGGCGCGCGAGCTCGAAGTGGTGAGCTGGACTGCGCAGGGCAAGACCTCGGTGGAAATCGGCCAGATCCTGTCCCTGTCGGACCACACCGTCAATGCCTACCTCACCAATGCCATCCGCAAGCTCGACTGCGTAAACCGCACGCAGCTCGTCGCGAAATCCATCCGCCTCAAACTGATCGCCTGATTTCACCAGACCGGGAAAACGGCTCGGAAACGCCCGGTTCGGCAAGAAACAGGGCATGCCGGAAATTGCGCCAATGCCACTACACTTCGATCTCCGATCCGAAATCGGCTCCCTTGAAGAAGCCGAGCGGCTGGAACTCTCGGCAGAAGATATTGTCAGCCTGCTCACCCGGTTCGACCGGCTGGGCATATGGCGTATCGATGTCGCAACAGGCCAGTGTCGCCTCTCCGAAAGCTGCCGGCACTTGTACGGCTTTTCCGGCAAGGAAGAGGTGCACACGCTCGAAGCCTATCGGGATCGCATCCATCCGGACGATCTGCCGGTGTTTTCGGAAGCGATTGCCGCCACCATCGATGGCCACAGCAGTTTCATGGTCACTTACCGTGTGGCTAGCGGCCAGGGCTATCGCTTCGTGCGCAGCATCGGCATGTTTCGGGACACCGCCGCCGGCGGCGGCGAAGTGGTCGGCATCACCCATGCCGTAAGCGAACACGTCCGACAGCTCGTCATGACGTCGTGACATGGCAGGGGGGCGCGAAAGCCCCCGTTCGCGTGGGGTCAGCGGTCGATGATGGAGCGAATTTCCACCAGATTGGAGCGGACCCGCAGAATATAGAAACCCATGGTGGACAGATGGTTCGGCATGATCCAGCCATCCTCGCGACCGTTGGAAATAATGGCCGGCTGCACCGCAAGCGCCCCCTGGAACTGCTTCAGCGTCTCGACCCAGATCGGCTTCAGGTTCCGTTCGTTCAGCACCTGGTCGAAATCGGCCCTCACGGCCGAAAGGATCGCGTAATAGCCATAAAGCTGCCCATAGGCGAACCAGAACCGGTCATCGGCGCGGGTGTCGAACCATCCATTGGCGTGTTTTTCCGCCCGCTCCTTCAGGATTGCCGATGTGCCCCCGAGAGAATTCGCAACGCGATCGACGAAGACGAGCAGATTGTCGGCGCGCGTATCGAAATTCGCCGTGCAATTTTCAAGCTCCGCGTTGAATGCCTGGAGATCCGAAATCGCCGCGCGGTACTGGCTGGGCGTCGGCGTCAGCGGACCGAAGGGGGAAAGGCCGAAATACCAGTTGGTTTCTTCATACTGCAGCTTGCTGCGCGCGCTCTGCAGATTGTTGTTGATGGCCGAAGTTCCCCGCATGCGCACCAGCGTATCCACCAGTTCCACCGTGGTGCGGCGCACCGCCTCGTTCACCCCGCGCTGAAACGAGGCCTTGTTGTCGAGGAAGGGCGTGTGATCCCAGTCGGTTCCGAACAGGCCCATCTTGTAGAGCAGCATGGAGGAGATCCACGCATTCTGGTTCACATTGTCATCGATCAGCTTGGCCGTGACATCGACAATGGCCGAGCGCTGGCAGGTCTTGGCCGCGCCGGCAGCGGCAGGCTTCTCCAGCCCCGCCGAAAGGTTGCGTTCGCCGAGCTTGTAGCTGTCGACGAAGTTGGGATTGAAATTCGACCACATCTGCGTCTGCACGATGAAATAGCCGTAGGAAACAATCAGCAGCAGAACGAAACCCGCAACCGGCAGACGCACCATCCAGCTGCGACCGCGATACCAGCCATGCGCCGCCATGAAGGGCCACACCAGCCAGGCGACCAGAAGGCCGAACCCGTGACCGATGGCGCGAAAGACGCGCTCGAAAAAGGCGATGATCGGATCAAGCATGGTCGTCCTCTCCCATTGCATAGAGTTTTTCGCGAATGGCTCGCTTGTCATTGAGATATGAACTTGTCAGCCGCGAGACAACATGCGTTCGGAAATTATCGCTGTAATTCTCATATCTGAGGTAGAAGCCTTCCCGGTCGAAAATGAACCGCGAGAGATAGTCCTGCGGCACCTGCGCCGCGATCAGCCGGTTGGTGAGCCAGGCGTCCCGGTGGCCGGGCTCGGCCCGGACGAGCAGGAAACGCTGCCGCGGCGCCACCAGATCGAGCCGCACCTCGCCCGTATCCCCGAGCTCCCGCAGCTTCTCCGTGAGGAAGGGATAGGTCCCCTCTTTCGTGACATCGGAAGCATTCCTCTGGAGGAAAGTCTGCACGAAGGCGGGGTCGAGGCGAGAGAAATCCGTATCGGGCGCAATATGGGCAATGAGATCCTCCACCGCCATGGCCCGGCGATGTTCGATCAGCCCCGATTGCTTGACCCAGCTGGCCCGCGGCAATTGCAGGCGTCCGGTCTTGGCAAGGAAATCGAAGATCAGCTTCGGATCGTTCGAGGGAATGTAGCTGACCTGCCAGGGCCGCGAGCGTCGGAAACCGGGCGCATCCGGGTCGCAGATCACGGTCGCCGTCTTGTCATCGAGGAAAATGTAGACCCCGCCGAAATGATTGGCCCAGAAGGCATCGTGGCGGAAGACGAGCTGGTCCGGCACCAGCATGTTCTGGCGGATGTCGCCGGTGATCCGGGCGAGGTCCACCATGCGGGTGAGCACCGTATCGTCGCGCCAGAGGTCCTCCTCGCCGACCAGCCGGTCGACGAGCCCGCGCAATTCCGCGGCCTTGCCGAGCACGTCGTCGGCCGACAGAACCCGAAAGCGCACCTCGTTGATGGAGAGAAGGTCGTCGAGCGTTTCCACCGCTGCGACGGAATCCTCGATTTCCCCATAGACGGCATCCTTGATGGTCACCGCATGCAGGGAGCGCGCATTCGCCTCGAAGAAGCGGTGCATCAGCGCCGCCGTATTTGAAAAGCTCGAATGGGCGAGTGGCAGCCGCTCCTGCTCCGGCGTCAGGATGATGAAACGCCGGTTGACCTTCAACGGATCGAGATAATCCATGTCGCCGAGCACCTCGGCCACTTCGGGCGAAAAGCCCAGCATGTCGATCCGGAAACGGTCGAGCGACACGGGCGGCACGCCGAACCCCTGCAGCGCCTTGTTGTAGCGCGCAATCAGATGCGGTTCCTCGATGGTGAGGAGCCGGCCGTAGACCAGTTCGGATTCAAGGAGATGCTTCATCCCCTCTCCTCCCGCATCAGGAAGCCGGTGGCAAATGATGTCATCTCAGACCTCCCAACGCCCGTCCCGCTTCAGGCTTTCGATCTCGCCGACAGCCCGCTCGCGCTGACGTTCCCGGCGGATAATCTCGGCGACAGCGGCAGCATCGGCCTTGTCGGAATAGCGGAACTCGCTGTCTGCGTAACGGTTGATTTCCTGAAGCACCATCTCGATGGTCACGGGGCCGCGCAGCGCCGATATCATCGCCACTTTCTCTTCATAAGGCTTGTGCAGGAAGGTCTCCGGCGTCTGGAACCAGTCATCCGGCAGATCCACATCCATGGCCCGCATCTTCACCGCATCGGCAATGTTCTTGATTGCGCGGCCGGTAAAGCGGGGCTCGGCCTCGCGGATCCGGTAGAGATAGGTGCCGATATCGGTCAGGGTGCGAATGCCGCCCGTCTCCTTCTCGAAGCGCTCCCAGATGCCGAGCAGCGCCTCTTCAGACGGCCGGGAGAAGCGCTCATAGGCTTCCGCCACCGGCTTGCGGATGCCCTGCCCCTGCAGCACGGCATGCTCGCCGGTCGGGATCGCATGGTTCTTGCCGACCAGCATGCTGAAGATGTCGATATAGTCGTCACGGGTCTGCGGCCCGTCCACCAGCCAGCGTGCCCCGGCCCGCTGGCGCAGGGCATCGTCCACATTCTCCGGATAGTTGGAGAACATGCCGAAAGTCGCATTGCCCCGCACCACGGTCGAGGCGCCGGCAAAGCTTTCCATCAGCACGGCGGTTACTTCCTGCTGGCCCGCGGAGGCGCGGTCGTCGCTGCGGCGCGCCGCCACCTGGTCGATATCGTCGATGGTGCCGAAGCCGATCACATCGGGATTCATCACCGCCCGCACGAACTCCTTGCAGTTCTGGCCGGATTTGCCCTGATAGGAGGAGATCTGGTCGACACCGAAATTCTCGTAATGGAAGGGATAGCCGGCCATCTGGCAGTAATCGTTGATCATGCCCGCCATCATCTGGATCAGCATGGTCTTGCCGGTGCCGGGCATGCCGTCGCCGATGAAGGTGAAGAGAAAACCGCCCACCTCGACGAAGGGGTTCATGCGTCGCTCGAAATCATAGGCGACCACCATGCGGGCGAGCCGCATGGCCTGATGCTTGGCCACATGGTTGCCGACGATTTCCTCCGGCTTGCGGAAGGTCATCACCAGCGGCCGGGTGCGCTCGACAGGCGGGCGGTCGAAACCGTCGAGCACGAAATCCTCGCTCTCCAGCTTCAGATGCGCATTCATGAAGGCCGAAAGCCCGCTGAAGCGCCCCTTGCGTTCGATCAGCCCGTCAATGGCAGCCCCGGCATAGTGCCGCGCGGCCGCCAGCATGGCCGCATCGTCAGCGGCCCCCGCAATGACGCGGTCGAGCCCGGATATCAGCGATTTCAGCGCATCCTGCGGCGTGTCGAACAGGAAATCCGGTCCTTGCACATCGCCGGTGGCCTGCCCCTCGCCGGGGATCGTCCGGGCGAGATAGGCGGCAAAGGCAAAGGCGGCGACATAGGCAGACGCAGCAAGCAGCGAGCGAAACCGTTCCGCATCCGCGCCGGCCAGCGGCGCCTGTGCGTTGCGCGACTGGAGAAGCTCCAGCTCGGTCTGCCGGGCGAAGAGGGCGGAGGCCGCCAGACCGACCTCTGCGGCCCGCCGCGTGCGGTAGATCAGGCCGTGCGCCTCCGGCGACAGAAGCGGATCGTCCGGCCGGCGCGCGGCCACCGTCTTCACCAGTTCCACCTCGCGAGTGCGCGACAGGCCCGCGGTCGAGACCGTCGGTACGAACCGGCGCCCGGTTCCGGCAATCGCGGCGCCGGACGGCCCCTCTGCCGGTCCGACCAGGGCGAAGCGGGTGACCAGGGTCTGTGCCAGTGGCCTGTTCTTCACGAGGTCCGCTTCGGCAATCAGCGTCAACCCCGCATCCTGTCCCGTGGGAGAAGCCATGGATCAAACCTCGCTGATTACGTTGTCACCTGATATCACATGCACCTTGAAACCATCGAAAATGCTCTCGGCTTCGCCTGATGCGTAGAGCGCCTGATAGGCCTCGTGCGGCACGAGCGCATGCTTGCTGAAGGCGCTTACCCCCATGCGGGCCGCCTCGAGATTGCCCGTATCGATATGGAACTCCTGCATCGCCGGACTGGAGGAAAAGAAGCCGCGGCTCTCGGGTATTTCCCGTGCGGAGACCACTTCCTGGGAGGTCCATGTCATCAGCCAGGCATTTTCAGACCGCCTGACGCGGGACAGGATCTCGTTGATCTTCGAATTGTTCTCGGTGATCCCGCTCGCATAGAAGGGCCCGAGCACGAAGCGGGTAAGCCGCTTCGGATGCAGCGTCGGGAAATCCTTGTCCATGGCGGTGGCAATCGTGGCCGGGGTCAGCGAATAGCTGCTGTTGGCCGTGACGAACCGGTCGAAGGCCACGGCCAGTTCCGGATTGAGAATCCCGCCCACCGGCAGCGGGATCTTCACATCGGGATCGAGCCGCCCGTCGCGCGTGACGAGCAGGCGTGAGACGTTTTCGGACGAATCCTCCACCCGCACCGTGTAGACGATCGGCAGCGTCGCCGTGCCGTCATAGGCGGCCCAGCTGGCGAAATAGACCGGCCGCCGGTTGTCCGGATTGACCGCCACATGCAGGGTCTCCGGCAGTGTCACGGGCTGGAAGAATTGTCCGTCGGCCAGTTGCTCCAGATAGCGCCGCTCCGCCAGGCGCGATTGCAGCGCCTGCGGAAAGGCGCGCTTCGTCAGGATGAAATCCGCCATCTCGCGCTTGAGCGCCTGCGCATCCGGTATGGTGGCGAGCCGGTCTTTCGCCTGCGCCCGGTCGTTTTCGAGCTCCAGCACCGTCTGGAACACCGGAAACCCGCTTTCCGCCCGCGAAATGCGAAACTGCTCCATGAAGCCGATGCGGCTTTCCCAGGCGGAAAAGGATGCCCTGAGCCGCCGGATATAGGGAAGCACCACGCTGGCCGCGAATTCCTCACCGGAGAGCGCCTGACGCTCCTTGTCCGGGCTGGCAAGCGTTTCCAGCCCGCGAAGTGCCGCCGCCATGCGCTGGAAATAGTCCGAAACGGCCGGAGTGGGTGTCAACATGGCAGCAAGGGCCCCGTTCTCAGCGTCGCGTCAGGCCGGCCTCAGGACTTCACGTAATTGGCGGTATTGTGCTTGTCCATCACAGCCTGGAAGCGGCGGGCAAAGGCCTCGTCTGCGAGCTTCTTGCGGCGCTGGATATCCTGCGTCGCCAGCATGTTCTTCTCATGCAGCTCCAGGAGGTCGCCAATATGGCGCTGGGCCGCCGAACCGATGCCAGCCATCGTTTCTTCCGCTGCTGTGTCCACCTGGCTGCCGAGCGTATTGATCTTGTGGGCCACATCCTGCTGGGCCGCCGTTTTCAGCGAGTCCTCGAGCGCCTTGTAGAGCACGATGCGCTGTTCCGTATCGATGGTCAGCTTGTTGATCAGCGTGTTCTGCGCGGCAATCTGGTTGTTGAGCGAATCCACGAAGGTCTGGAACATGGAGGTGTAGCGCTCCAGCGTCTGGCTTTCCGCCAGCAGCTCCTGCTCGCGGGCCTGCGCCTGATTATACTCCGTCGCCAGCTTCGAACGCTCCGCCTCCAGCTCGGTCCGCTGGTTCTGGTCGGTGGAAGCGGCAATCCGGTTCTCGATGTCGAGCAGCGCCGGGTTCAGCGTCTCGATCTTCTTCTGCGTTTCGCCCAGCGCGGCCACCGCCTGCTTGCGGCGCTCGATCACGTTGATCAGGCTGGCCTCGGAACTCTTGTAGCGCTGGTCGAGGACGGTCCGCTGCTCCTTGAGGATGCCGACGATCGTATCCGACTTGGAGAGCAGTTCCTGCAGGTTGCCGGCAAGCGACATGTTGCGGACACGGTCGGTGCGCATCCGCTGCATCTTCTGCTTGGAGAAGATACCGATGAATTTTTCCATGCCGGTATAGTTCTTCATGCTCTCGAATTCGGAGCCGAAGACATTGGTCGCATCCTCGAGCCCGATGATGAGATCGGCAATGTTGGTTTCCATCACCTTCTGCTGGTTGATGACGTCCTGGATACGCGCATTCTCGATATCGAAGGCCGCATCGCCGAGCTTCGTGTCCGCCTTGGCGAACTGGTCCAGCACCTGGCCTGACTGCTCGAGCTTGCCCCTCATGTCCTGCACCAGGGTCTTGGTGCTTTCGATCTGCTGATCAAAGGATTGCAGGCTGGCCATCGGTTCCGAACTCCCATCTCTCGTCGTTACCGGAAACTAGCGCCCGACATTTCCCTTCCGCAACCCATGCAGAGCCAGGAAACCGCAAACGCAACCGGATTTCTTGTGCACGGCGGGCCGTGCCGTTGGAATGTGGGGTCTGGCGCAGCGAGTGCAAGTGGCGGGTGCGACAATTTGGCAAGCCAGGCAGCGGCGCCGGCCCGAAGGCTGGCGCCGGGAAGGCGGGAGGCCTGCCCGCCTTACTTGGCGGATGCCGGATCTTTCAGATAGGCGATGACATTGGCCACGTCCTCGGCCTTCTTCAGACCGACGAAGGACATCTTGGTGCCCTTTACCATCGTCTTCGGATCGGCAAGGTAGGTGGTCAGCGTGGCTTCATCCCAAGTCTTGCCGGCCCCAAAGGCCTTCATCGCGGGCGAGTAATTGTAGCCGGCAGCCGTGGCGACCGGACGGCCGACCACACCCATCAGCGACGGGCCGACCTTGTTGGTGGCCTCGGTGGCGGTGTGACAGGCGCCGCACTTCTTGAAGATGATCGCGCCAGCCTTGGCATCGCCATCGGCCAGGGCAGCGCCGGCCGTCAGCGTGAAGGCTGCGGCAAGGATTGCAGTTTTGAATGTCATGGGTCTCTCCTTGATTGTCGGCGGAACCGCAGCCCCGCTTCAATCCGGAAGATATAGCAGCCTCGCGCGGGTTTGCCGCACGGCGGAATGACGCAAGCCTGACAATTATCAATAACCGAACGAAAGCATCACCCGGCAACGGGGTCGCAGCGCATGATTTCGCTCCAGTGACGCCGGCAATAGGAGACATATTTCTCGTTGCCGCCCACATCCACCTGTGCCCCTTCCCGCACGATACGCCCCTCTCCATCCAGCCGGGCCACCATGGTGGCCTTGCGGCCGCAATGGCAGATGGTGCGCACCTCGCGCAGCTCGTCGGCGATGGCGAGCAGTTCCCGCGAGCCCGGGAAGAGCTTGCCCTGGAAATCCGTTCTCAAGCCGTAGGCCATGACCGGGATATGCAGGAGATCGGATACCCGCGCGAGCTGCCAGACCTGTTCTTCCGAAAGAAACTGCGCTTCGTCCACGAAGACGCAGGCAAGCGGCCCCTCGGCATGCATCGCCTCGATGATCGAAAAGAGGTCTTCCCTGCGGTCGAAGGGATAAGCCTCCGCCTCGAGCCCGATGCGTGACGAAATCCGGCCTCGTCCGGCCCGGTCGTCGAAGGCGGCAATGAAGATCGCGGTCCGCATGCCGCGCTCCCGGTAATTGTGGGATGCCTGCAGGAGCAGCGTGGATTTTCCGGCATTCATTGCCGCATAACTGAAATAGAGCTTGGCCATGCGCCACACCTAGTGCCGGGATGCGATTTCTCGCAATCGCGCGACGCAAATTTGAGCGCTTAAGTCGCATAATCCACAGGGGATTTAGTGACAAATGCCAGATTTGAGGATTTTTTCGGCACGAAAACGTCGATGTCGCATTCGGGACTGCGAATCCGGCGCAATTGCACCGCGCACCTTCCCCATTTCTGTCATATGCTCTATCCTGTAGGGATAAAAAACTGGGAGCCCACAACAATGAATAAGCAGCTGATACTGAAGCTTGCACTCACTTCTACCATTTCCTTTGCCGCTTTTGCCGGTGCCCCGGCCTTCGCCGCAGATCCGGAATCCTGCGCCACCGTGCGTTTCGCCGATGTCGGCTGGACCGATATCACGGCCACCACCGCCACGACCTCCGTGGTTCTGAAGGCGCTCGGCTACCAGACGGACGTGAAGGTCCTCTCTGTTCCGGTCACCTACACCTCGCTGAAGAACAAGGACATCGACGTCTTCCTCGGCAACTGGATGCCGACCATGGAAGCCGATATCAAGCCCTACCGCGAAGACAAGTCCGTCGAAGTGGTCCGCGCGAACCTGGAAGGCGCGAAATATACGCTGGCCACCAACGAGAAGGGTGCCGAACTCGGCATCAAGGACTTCAAGGACATCGCCGCCCATTCCGAAGACCTGGAAGGCAAGATCTACGGCATCGAGCCGGGCAATGACGGCAACCGCCTGATCCTCGACATGGTCGACAAGAACACCTTCGGCCTGAAGGATTTCGAAGTGGTCGAATCCTCCGAGCAGGGCATGCTGGCGCAGGTCGCCCGTGCCGAAAAGGACGGCAAGCCGGTCGTGTTCCTCGGCTGGGCCCCGCATCCCATGAACAACAATTTCAAGCTCACCTACCTCTCCGGCGGCGATGACGTCTTCGGCCCGAACTATGGTGGTGCGACCGTCTACACCAACGTGCGCGGCGGCTATGCAGCCGAATGCCCGAACATGGGCAAGTTCCTGCAGAACCTCGCCTTCACCCTGCCGATGGAAGCGGATGTGATGGGCAAGATCTCCGACGAGGGCAAGGAGCCCGAAGCGGCCGCCACCGAATATCTCAAGGCCAACCCGGCGACGATCGAGCCCTGGCTGGCCGGCGTCACCACGCTGGATGGCAAGGACGGCCTGGCCGCCGTCAAGGCCGCTCTCGGCCTCTGACGGACGTTTGAAAAGGGCGGGAACCGGCAAGCGGCCCGCCCTTTCTTCCATCCCCCCATTCAATCGATATAGATATCGATCGGCACCCCTTTTTGTTCTTGCGTGGGGCCCGACGGCGAACACGAACAGGCTAGAACCGTGGACTGGCTATCATCCTACAAACTGCCGATCGGGCAGGGAGCGAAGATCTTTGTCGACTGGCTGACCACCAGCGGCGAATGGCTCTTCAACGCATTATCCGCCATACTCCAGGCGAGCATCAATCTCCTTCTCTTCCTGCTGCAGGGTCCCTTCCTGAAGGGAACCTCGCTGGAGCAGATCTATCCCCTGCTGATCATCGTGCTGATCTCGGCCTTCGCCTGGTACATGCGCCGCTCGGTGGGCGTCACGCTCTTTACCGCGCTCGGCCTGCTGCTGATCGTGAACCAGGGCTACTGGAAGGAAACGACCGAAACCCTGGCGCTCGTGCTGGCTGCCAGCGCCGTCTCCATGACGGTCGGCATTCCCCTTGGCATTGCCGCCGCCCGTCGGCCGGTCGTCTATGCCATCATGCGGCCGATCCTCGACCTGATGCAGACGATCCCGACCTTCGTCTACCTCATTCCGGCGTTGATCCTCTTCGGCCTGGGCATGGTTCCGGGCCTGATCGCCACGGTGATTTTCGCCATCCCCGCACCGATCCGTCTGACGCGCCTCGGCATCATCTCCACACCGCCGTCGCTGGTGGAAGCCGCCCAGGCCTTCGGCGCGACGCCCGGTCAGGTGCTGAAGAAAGTGGAACTGCCCTTCGCCATGCCGCAGATCATGGCGGGCCTGACCCAGACGATCATGCTGTCGCTCTCGATGGTGGTGATCGCCGCGCTCGTGGGCGCCAACGGTCTGGGCGTCCCGGTCGTGCGTGCCCTGAACTCCGTGAATGTGGCCAAGGGCTTCGAAGCCGGTCTGTGCATCGTGATCCTGGCGATCATCCTCGACCGTGTGTTCCGGACCTCTGATGCGGGAGACGTGGCATGACGGCTGCAGTGACCTTCAACAACGTATCGATCATCTTCGGCAAGGATCCGGGCTCTGCCCTCCGCCTCGTCGACCAGGGCAAGACCCGAGACGAGATCGGTCACGAAACCGGCATGGTGCTGGGCGTGGCGGATGCGACGCTGACCATCGAGGAAGGGGAAATCCTCGTCCTCATGGGCCTGTCCGGTTCGGGCAAATCCACCCTGCTGCGGGCCGTCAACGGGCTTGCGCCCGTGGTGCGGGGCGAGGTAAGCGTCGCCACGCCCGAAGGCCCGATCAACCCGTACAAGTCCACGGCCAAGTCGCTGCGTGATTTCCGGATGCACATCGTTTCGATGGTCTTCCAGCAATTCGCGCTGCTCCCCTGGCGCACGGTGGCCGAGAATGTGGGTTTCGGTCTCGAACTCGCCAATGTGCCGGACGAAGAGCGTTCCAAGCGCGTGGCCGAACAGCTGGAACTGGTCAACCTGACGAAATGGGCGAACCGCAAGGTCAACGAACTGTCCGGCGGTATGCAGCAGCGCGTGGGCCTCGCCCGCGCCTTTGCGACCGGCGCCCCGATCCTGCTGATGGATGAGCCCTTCTCGGCCCTCGACCCGCTGATCCGGACGCGCCTCCAGGACGAACTGCTGGAATTCCAGCGCCGGCTGAAGAAGACGATCCTGTTCGTCAGCCACGATCTGGACGAAGCCTTCCGCATCGGCAATCGCATTGCCATCATGGAGGGCGGTCGCATCATCCAGTGCGGCACGCCGCAGGAGATCGTCAAGAACCCGGCCAACCAGTATGTGGCGGACTTCGTGGCCAACATGAACCCGATCAACATGCTGACCGCCGCCGACGTCATGCAGAACGGCGTCCGGCCCGGCCCGGCGGAAGCGCCGGTCTCCGGCAATGCCTCGCCGACGACGCCGCTGGTCGACATTCTCGATACGCTTGCACGCAAGCCGGGAAACATCGGGGTAGTGGACAATGGCACAATAATTGGCACAATCAATGCCCAGAACATCATTGAAGGGCTGACCCGCCACCGCCGCAAGGACGGCTGACCGGCGCCCTTCCAGACGGGAAGGGCATGCCAGTGAAAGACAGGGCATCGGTCCTGCGAGAGACCGACGACGACGCAAGATCGGAAGCGCGCATCCTCATCCGGGGAGCGCGCTTCTGCGCTTTGGCGGTCATCGATCCGGACACCGGCTTTCCGAGCGCCTCGCGCGTGCTGACGGCAACCGCGCCCGATGGCGCGCCTGTCATTCTCGTCTCCTCCCTGTCCGCCCATACCCGCGCCCTGGAGGCGGATGCCCGCTGCTCGCTTCTGGCAGGCGAGCCGGGCAAGGGCGACCCCCTCGCCCATCCGCGTCTCAGCCTTCAGGCCCGCGCCCGCCGCGTGGAGCGGGACGAGCCGCTGCATGGCTGGCTCAGGGGCCGCTTCCTGCGCCGTCACCCGAAAGCCCGGCTCTATATCGATTTTGACGATTTTCGATTCGTGAAGCTCGATCCGGTGCAGGCGAATCTCAACGGGGGATTCGGCAAAGCCTACCAAATCGAGGGTAATGACCTGTTGATCCGGCATCCCGATACAGAGCGCCTGGCCGGGCAGGAACAGGAAATTCTGGCTGAAATTGCAACTTTAAATAAAAGTCTTGCATCGGAAGTTGCTAGAATAAAATTCCACTTGAGCGGAGAAAACTGGGAAATTACAGCCATTGATATGGGCGGCATTGATCTCTGCGCAAAAGATATTCTCCTGAGGTTGGAGGTTCCATTCCAGGATGTGAACATTGCTCACATGGTTTCAGACATTCGAAAAGTAGCATGTTCAATACCCTAATTTTAGTGATATACAATTATGTTGTAATCGGTATCATATAGTCAGTGCAACATTCCTGCACTGTAACCATCCAACCACCAACGACCGCCAGCGTTGGAGAGACAAAGAGATGATGACAAAGACACTCGACCACCACACCGCCGCGGCCGCCGGCCTGCTGTCTGCAATGGCCAATCCGAAGCGCCTGATGATTCTGTGCGCTCTGGTTAAGGATGAAGTTCCGGTAGGCGTCCTCGCGAACCAGGTAGGCCTGAGCCAGTCGGCTCTGTCCCAGCATCTGTCCAAGCTGCGTGCCCAGCATCTGGTCAACACGCGCCGCGATGCACAGACCATCTACTACTCTTGCGACTCGGCGGCTGTCATCAGCCTGCTGCAGACGTTGGATGGTATCTACAGCCAGCCGGAAAAGGCGCGCTCTGCCGCCTGACGAAAGGTTCGGTCCGATCCGTATTCCGGCTTCCTGACGAGGCGGCCGGGTTCGGATTCGCGCCGACAACCGATAGCCGGATAAAACAAGGCCCCTGCGGCGCGCGCCGCAGGGGCCTGTTCTTTTGACCGCCGGTCAGGGGAGTGGCGCTAGAGACCTGTTCTTTTTTGCCCTGTCCAGGTCCGTGCTCCGATCCGCACAAGAGAGATGGCAGGGGCAACTTGCCCAAAACTTGCCAAGGCCCGTCTATATCAACTTTTTTTTGGATTATAACGTTCGAATGGCCAGCAACCCCAGGATGGCTCCGCCTCAACCGGAGGGTCAGTGGCCCACGCTTCTGTCGCAAGCGCGTGGTTGCGGCATCGGAATCACAGGTTTCGATGGATTCATTCGCGCTTTTGTTTTGACTTTCGCCCCTTCCGCCCGAAAAATTCGCGCCACATCAGGGGAAAGGGCCTCCATGAGGGCCAAGGAGAAGATCGATGTCTGACCGAATGAACGCAACGCCGAACGACATGCGCGCCTTCTGGATGCCGTTTACCGCAAACCGGCAGTTCAAAAAGGAACCGCGCCTCTTCGTTGGCGCCAAGGATATGTATTACACCACCCATGATGGCCGCACCGTTCTCGACGGCACCGCCGGCCTTTGGTGTGTGAATGCGGGCCATTGCCGCCCGAAGATCACCGAAGCGATCCGCCAGCAGGCCGGTGAACTTGACTATGCGCCGGCCTTCCAGCTTGGCCATCCCAAAGCCTTCGAACTGGCGAACCGCCTGATCGACATCGCGCCGGAAGGCATGGGGCATGTTCTCTATACGAATTCGGGCTCGGAATCCGTGGAAACCGCGCTCAAGGTGGCGCTGGCCTATCAGCGGGTAAAGGGACAGGGCAGCCGCACCCGGCTGATCGGCCGTGAGCGCGGCTATCATGGCGTGAATTTCGGCGGTATTTCCGTGGGCGGCATCGTGGCCAACCGCAAGATGTTCGGCACGCTGCTGACTGGTGTCGATCACATGCCGCACACCCACAACCTGGCGAAGAATGCCTTCAGCCGCGGTATGCCGGAGCATGGCGGCGATCTCGCCACCGAACTCGAGCGCATCGTCACGCTGCACGACGCCTCCACCATCGCGGCCGTGATCGTCGAGCCGGTGGCCGGCTCGACCGGCGTCCTGATTCCGCCGAAGGGCTATCTGCAGAAGCTGCGCGAAATCTGCACGAAGCACGGCATCCTGCTGATTTTCGATGAAGTCATCACCGGCTTCGGTCGCCTTGGCGCGCCCTTTGCTGCCCAGTATTTCGATGTGAAGCCCGACATCATCACAACCGCCAAGGGCCTGACCAATGGCGTGATCCCCATGGGCGCCGTCTTCGTGACCAACGAGATCCATGATGCGTTCATGACCGGCCCGGAGCACATGATCGAGTTCTTCCACGGCTATACCTATTCAGGCAATCCGATCGCCTGCGCTGCCGCGCTCGGCACGCTCGATACCTACAAGGAAGAAGGCCTGCTGACCCGCGCCGCCGATCTCGCCGGCTATTGGGAAAATGCCCTGCACTCCCTGAAGGACTGCCCGAACGTGATCGATATCCGCAATGTCGGCCTGATCGGCGCGATCGAGCTGGAACCGATTGCAGGCGAACCAACCAAGCGCGCCTTCTCTGCCTTCCTGAAGGCCTATGAAAAGGGCCTTCTGATCCGCACCACCGGCGATATCATCGCGCTCTCGCCGCCGCTGATCATCCAGAAGTCAGAAATCGACGAGCTGTTCACCAAGCTCCGCGACGTTCTGATGAACAACATCTGAGACGAAAACAGCAGAAACGGCCCTCCGGAAGGGCCGTTTTTCGTGCAACCCGGTGCCCGGGCATGCGTGAAAGCGCCGGGGCTCCGCAGCGGACCTTTTCCACAGGCCCGTCAAGGCCCCTGTTCTCGTGCTTGCCGACAAGCGGAGGTCCGGCCTAGTTTCGTCGGAAACCGGAGGACGAATCATGGCTTTTGAGGGCAGCTGCCACTGCGGCGAGGTAACCTACAGCGTTGACGGCGACATGCCGGAAACTGCGATCAGCTGCAATTGCTCCCATTGCCGACGCAAGGGGTTCCTGCTTGCCTTCTTGCCGCGCACGGCCTTCACCCTCACGGCTGGCGAAGAAGCGCTTCAGACATACCGCTTCAATACCCATCGCCTGGAACACCTCTTCTGCAAGACCTGCGGAACCCAAAGCTTCGCCTATGGCAGCGGCCCGGACGGAACGCCGATGGCCGCCGTCAATCTCCGCTGCGTGCCCGCCTGCGATCTCGATGCGCTTTCGCTTCACAAGGTGGACGGCGCGTCCTTCTGAGAGAGCGGAGCGTCCGGACTGGACACCGCCCTCTCCTCCGCCGATGCGCCCGCCCGAAGCCGGCGCATCGCCACGCGATGATGGAGAATGAGACCTGTCATGCCGACCACGAAGAAGGGCAGGCTCAACACCCAGACTGCCTTGATCCAGTCTGGCGAGGCTTCGTAATAGCTTATGATCGAAAAACCGCAATACATCGGTAAGTCCCCCAAAAGGTGACCACCAGAGCCCATTCTCTGGCGGCCAGGGGAGCTCAAAAAGCCGACTACACGGCCGTCGCTGCCTTTAGGCTTGCGCCCTGGACATACGCAGCAACCTCCCCGGCCTTGAGAGGCAGGTGAGTGCTTATAAAGCACGGGTTCACCCTCCCCCGAAAGGGGGGCTGACCTTTGTAGCCGGGGTTTTGAGTCCCCATGCAGGCTGTGGCCCGCACGATTGCAACCATACCGCCCTTGATGTATAAGTAAATAAGAATGTTTTTGATTGAATTGACAGTGAGGCGCGAAGCGCTAGACTGTTGTCATGAAAAAGGGTCGTAAAGTGCTATCGTTCACTACTGAGATAAGCCTGTCCTCCGACGCGGTGCAGCGTGCGAAAGGCAGCATCAATCTGCGCGTTGCCGACGATACGCGCCAATTGATCGATGAGGCAGCGGCCCTTCTAGGCAAGACCCGCACAGAGTTCATCCTCGATTGCTCCCGCCGGGAGGCCATCGACACTGTACTGGACCAACGTCTTTTCACCTTGGACGATGGCGCCTTTGAAGAATTTTCTGAGGCCCTTCGAGGCTCCGAGAATTCAGGCCCGCGCCTTCGATCACTGATGCAGACAGATCCGGTCTGGAAGCGGTGAAATCGACCATAGTCTTTGAAGTCCCTGTGCCGTTGGGTAGGGAGCACGATCCATCTTCTTTTGATTGTGGAACGCCTGAGCTCGACCTATGGCTAAAAAACCGTGCCTTAAATAATGAGGGGCGTTTTTCGCGAACCTTTGTCGCTCTGTCCGACGGCGCCATTGCGGGTTTCTACTGCCTCTCTGCCGGTTCAGTGCGGCGGGAAGCCATGCCCGGCCGTCTGCGCCGGAATGGCCCGGAGGCAATTCCCGTGGCCATAATAGGCCGCCTGGCCGTCAATCGCGCGCATGCGGGTCAGGGATTGGGCAAGAGCCTGTTACAGGACGCTTTCACGCGCATAGGAAATGTGGCCGATCAACTCGGCATCGCTGCAATCCTGGTTCAGGCGCTGGATGAGAAAGCCCGCGGCTTCTATCTCTCCGCCGCCGAATTCATTGAATTTCCCCAATCAAGCCGGATCCTTTACCTTCCCATCGCGCAATTGAAGGAAGCACCCGTTTCATGCTCCTCTCTTCCCGGATAGACTATGCAGGATTGAATCGCATGATGGGAGCGACCACGCATGAGCGAAAGACTGGAGCGGCTGATCGATCAGGGCACGGGGCGGCAGGTGGCCGATATCGTGCTGAAGAACGGACGCTTCTTCGATCTGGTGACGGGGGAGCTTGTCGCCTCCGATATCGCGCTCTCCGGTGATCGCATCGTCGGCACGGGCGAAACCTACGAGGGCCGCGAGGAGATCGATATCGCCGGGCGCATCGTCGTTCCGGGCTTCATCGATACCCATCTTCACATCGAAAGCTCGCTCGTCACCCCCCATGAATTCGACCGCTGCGTGCTGCCCTATGGCGTGACGACCGCCATCTGCGACCCGCACGAGATCGCCAATGTGCTGGGCACGGAGGGCATCCAGTTCTTTCTGGATTCCGCCACCGAAACCATCATGGATATCCGGGTGCAGCTCTCCTCCTGCGTACCCGCTACCCACCTCGAAACCTCCGGCGCCGATCTGCCCATCGAGCGGCTTCTGCCGTTCCGCCATCACCCGAAGGTGATCGGTCTGGCCGAATTCATGAATTTCCCCGGCGTGGTCCACAAGGATCCGACATGCCTCGCCAAGCTCGACGCCTTCTACGACGACCATATTGACGGACACGCGCCGCTCCTCTCGGGCCGCGACCTGAACGGCTACCTCGCCGCTGGCATCCGGACCGAGCACGAGTGCACCCATGTGCCGGAAGCGCTCGAAAAGATCCGCAAGGGCATGCACATCCTGGTCCGCGAGGGCTCGGTCTCGAAGGACCTGCACGCCCTGCTACCGATCATCACCGAACGGCTTTCGCCCTTCCTCGCGCTCTGCACCGATGACCGCAATCCGCTCGATATCGCCGAGGAAGGCCATCTGGATTACATGATCCGCACGGCGATCGCCCATGGCGTGGAACCGCTCGCCATTTATCGCGCGGCCTCCATATCCGCCGCCCGCGCCTTCGGCCTCCGGGATCGCGGCCTCGTCGCGCCCGGCTGGCGGGCCGATCTGGTGGTTGTCGACAGTCTGGAAAACTGCAAGGCCGAGATGGTCTTTGCCGCCGGCCGGCGGGTGACCGCGGCTCTTTTCGCCACCCGCAAACCCGTGGCCCCGGTCGGCCTCGACAGCGTGCGGGCGCCCCAGGTCAACGCGGCGGATTTCGCCGTGCCGGTCAGTGAGGGCGAAGTGTCTGTCATCGGCGTGCTGCCGGGCAAGATCATCACCGAGCACAGGCGCTATCGCCTGCCGGCAAGAGGCAACCAGACAAGCCTCGACCTCGACAACGACATCATCAAGGTCGCCGTCATCGAGCGCCACGGAAAGAACGGCAATCACGCCAACGGCTTCGTCCAGGGCTTCGGTCTGAAGAAGGGCGCGATTGCCTCTACCGTCGGCCATGACAGCCATAATATCTGCGTGGTCGGCGTCAGCGAGGAGGACATGGCGCTTGCCGCCAACCGCCTCTCCGAGATCAAGGGCGGCTTCGTGGTGGTGGAAGAGGGGCGCGTGACCGGCGAGATCGCCCTCCCCGTTGCCGGCCTGATGAGCCTCGAACCCTATGAATCCGTGCGCGATACGCTGCATCATCTCCGGCAGGCGGCCTATGCGCTCGGCACCACCCTGACCGAGCCCTTCCTGCAGGTCGCTTTCCTGCCGCTGCCCGTCATTCCCCACCTGAAGATTTCCGACAGGGGCATGGTGGATGTCGATCGCTTCGTGCTCTTGTGAAGATTGCCATGAACCCGGGTGAGATGCATCGAAGAAGCCCTTTCGTGCGGCAGCTGCGCAGCCTTTATCAGGGCCAGCACCGTGCTGCCTTGCGGTTCCAGCTCGTCATGGCCGTCGTGGATCTGGGCATCATCGCTTTCTTTCTCTCGCAACCCTATCTGCGGGACAAGGCGAGCTATCTTCTTCTGGATTATGCCTTTGCCCTGTGGATCATGGCGGATATTACCGCCCAGTATCTCATTGCCCGTGATCGCCGCCGCTTCCTCTTGCGTCCGATGATCTACATCGATCTGGCGGTGCTGGCGACCCTCTTGCTGCCGCATCTGCTGGTCAGCTTCGCCTTCCTTCGGGCCATGCGCATCTGGGCCATCGCGCGGCGACCCATCCTTCGGGCAGCGCTGCGCCATTTTCACCTGACCATGTGGACCGACGTGGTCCGCGCGACCATCAATATGGTGGTGTTCCTCTTCACCGCGTCCGGCTTTGTCTACAGCTTCTTCTTCCAGAGCAGGGAAACCGGAAACGGCTTTGTCGATGCGCTCTATTTCACCGTGACCACCATGACGACCACGGGCTTCGGCGATATCACCCTGCCGGGCACGGCGGGCAAGCTGACCTCCATCGTCATGATGATCGTCGGCATCTCCCTCTTCGTCCGGCTGGCGCAAGCGCTCGTACGGCCCTTCAAGGTCACGTTTCCCTGCCCGAAATGTGGGCTTTCCCGGCATGACACCGATGCGGTCCACTGCAAGGCCTGCGGCCATCTCCTGAACATTCCGGACGAAGGGCTGTGAAGAACAGTCGTTGAACCGAGACAATCAACCCTTGGCGCTCGCCTTCAGCTTGCGGGCACACTGGCTGTAGAAACCGCCGCCCTTCTGGATCCAGCGGAGCCCGTTCAGCGTGCCGGTCTTCTTTGCGGTGCGATAGGCATCGGCGCAGGTGTGAAGCCGCGCACGGGACGGTTTTTCGGCCGCATATTTCGGGTCGATCGATGACGGCAGCGAAAGCGCCTGCGGCTGGGTCACCGGAGCCGCTCCGACAGCAGCCGGATCCGGCGCCGCGACAGCCGCCGTCGTCACCTGCGGCTTGGCCGTAACACCGGCGCATTCCGTGGCGCGAAACGCGGTCCAGTTTCGCCCCGCAAGAGAACCAGCCGCCTTTGCGGCCTGATATTTCGCGCTGCAGTCCTTCATCGTCATGGCCGCCGCAGGCGCGGCAAGCCACAAACCTGTTGCCGCCCCGAGGGCAAGACCGAGACACCGTAGATATCGCATGACACAACCCCTTATGGATCAAGGATTGTGCGAGCTTCAGCCTATTCCAGCAGAAAGTAAAGAAAATTCGACTATTCGAATTTCTTTTTACAAACGAAAGCAGACGACGGACAAAGGCAGGATCAACACGCTTTCATCCGCTTCCTGTGGAGCGAAGCCCGGCAGTGCGACGGGCGACGCCGTGGCCAGAGCCTGATCCGGCGCCACCGCCACCGGAGACCGGGTCAGGTTGTAGTAGAAGCGCAGGCATTCGCCATCCTTCTCCCGCTCGAAGACCAGCAGATCCTGGTTGGTCTCGAGGAAGCGAAAGCTTCCCTCGCGCAGCACCGTGTGATCGTTGCGGAAGGCCATGGTGCGTCGATAGTGGTTGAGCACCGAGGCCGGGTCGCGATCCTGTTTATCGACGGCAAGGCCGGTATGGGCTCGTGATACGGGCAGCCATGATTTGTCGGCAGCCGTAAAGCCCGCATGGCGGGCAGTCGAATCCCAGACCATCGGCGTCCGGCATCCGTCACGCCCCTTGAAGGCCGGCCAGAAGCGAATGCCATAGGGGTCACGAAGATCCTCGAAAGCCAGTTCCGCCTCCGGCAGGCCCAGTTCCTCGCCCTGATAGAGGCAGATGGAACCGCGCAGGGTGGCGATCAGCGTGGCACAAAGCTTGGCCATGTGATCCCGCTCGTCCGGATGGGCGATGAAGCGGGAGACATGCCGCTGCACGTCATGATTGGAAAAAGCCCAGCAGACCCACCCCTCGCGCACCTTCGTCTCGAAGGCGCTGATGCATTTGCGGAAATGCGCCGCCGAGAATTCGGGACCGAGCAGGTCGAACGTGTAGCACATGTGCAGTTTGTCGCCGCCGCTCGTATAGGCGGCCAGCGTCTGCAGCGAGCGTGTTCCGTCGCCCACCTCGCCCACCGTCGTGCGGTCGGGATAGAGATCGAGCAGCGACCGGATGCGCTTCATGAACTCCACATTTTCCGGCTGGCTCTTGTCGTAGAGATGCTGCTGCATGCCATAGGGATTGGTATCGGGCGCATCATTGCCCATTTCCGCCTCGGGATCGGCCGGCGGATTGTTTTCCAGACCCTTGCTGTGGAAGTAGTAGTTGACCGTATCCAGACGGAAACCGTCCACGCCCCGGTCCATCCAGAATTTCAGCACCTTCAGCACCGCGTCCTGCACTTCGGGGCAGTGGAAATTGAGGTCGGGCTGCGAGGTCAGAAAGTTATGCATGTAGAATTGCCGGCGCACCCCGTCCCACTCCCAGGCAGGACCGCCGAAAATCGACAGCCAGTTGTTGGGCGGATTGCCATCGGGTTTGGGATCGGCCCAGACATACCAGTCCGCCTTGGGATTGGTGCGGCTGGCGCGGCTCTCCTTGAACCAGGGATGCTGGTCCGACGTATGGGAAATCACCTGATCGATGATGACCTTCAGACCCAGCCTGTGGGCCTCGCCTAGCATTTCGTCGAAATCGGAAAGCGTGCCGAACATCGGGTCGACGTCGCAATAATCCGACACGTCATAGCCCATGTCGGCCTGAGGCGAGGTAAAGAAGGGCGAAAGCCAGATGGCATCCACGCCGAGTGAGGCAATGTAGGGCAGCCGCAGCGTCACCCCTTGCAGGTCGCCGATACCGTCCGCCGTCGTATCCTGGAACGATCGCGGATAAACCTGATAGATGGCGGCTCCGCGCCACCAATCCGCCCCGCGGGACACACGCTTCGTCTCGGTCATCGATGAATCCTTGTCGTTTCCGGGCTGGCGCGGACCGCGAAAGGACCGCTATCGAAATAGGTTTTCAACAGGATAACCATCTAACGGGCCGCCGGGGTCCCGTAAACGGGTGCCATTTCAGAAAAGTCTGGTTTATTCAATCTTCTTGATGAAAGATTGTGGATGGATCGCAGTCCGCAGCGGTGTCAGCGCGAGTGCCTGGACAGCGGGGGAGACGGGACGGAGATGGACAGGCAGCGACTTCTGTCGATCGGCGAATGTCTGGTCGACATGGCCCCCATGGAGAATGGTCTTTTTCGTTCGTCTTTCTCCGGCGACACCTTCAACAGCGCCTGGTATGCGCGGGAATTGCTGCCGGCCGGCTTCCATGTGGATTTTGCCTCCGCCGTCGGCAACGATGCCCTCTCCGAAACCCTGATCGGCTTCATGCACGATGCGGGAATGGGCGTCAGTGCGATGCGTATCGTTCCCCATGCGCGGATCGGTCTGTCCATGACGACGATCGCGGAAAATGGCGAGCGCGTGTTGGTCGAATGGCGCGACACATCCGCGGCCCGGCATCTTGCCGCCGATCCCTCCTCATTGCGCCGCGCCATGGAGCGCGCCGGTTACATTCATTTCTCCGGCACCACGCTGGCGATTCTCTCTCCCTCCGATCGGGACCTGCTGCTGGCCGAGTTGCGCCGCGCACGGGCCGCAGGGGCGTTCGTGTCCTTCGCGCCGAATTTCCGGCCAGACCTCTGGGAAAATCGGGCAGCCATGCAGGCTGAGGCCCTGGAGGCAGCGCGGGCCGCCACCCTGCTTCTGACGGATCTGGAGGCGGAGAAAATCCACCTCGCTCACCCCGGCCAGGATGCGATCATTGCCCATTATCGCTCACTGGGGGTGGAGAAGATCGTCCTGAAGAAGGCCAGCCAGGGCACTCTTGTCTGGCAAGCGGGTGTTGCAACCGCCATACCCGCAGCCCTGACGACAAGGCTTGTCGACCGCACGGCCACCGAGGACAGCTTCGACGGCGCGCTCATCGCCCATCTCATGCGGGGCGAAGGTCTCGACTGGGCCGCGCGCAAGGCGGCCATCGTTGCAGCGGAAGTCGCCGGCCAGCGCGGAGCGCTGATCAAGCTCAGCCCCCGCCTCACCGCCGGCTCGCGCTGAAACTGTCATCCGCCTCTCACATTGGCCACCGATAATTGCCCGACGAAGCGGTCGTGACAGCCGCTTGCCACGGGAGATCTGCAAAAGCCGATGCACAGAATTACCATTGTGAGCGATGCCTGGCACCCTCAGGTGAACGGCGTTGTCCGCTCCATCGAGAACACCATCCTCCATCTCAGCGATCTGGATGCCGATATCCGCCTGATCACGCCGAACGGCTTCCGGAGCATACCCTGCCCCACCTATCCGGAAATCCGCCTGTCGCTCGCCTCCTACCGCAAGGTCGCCGAAGCGCTGGAGCGTTGCGGCCCGTCCTTCGTGCATATCGCCACGGAAGGCCCGCTCGGTCTGATGGCGCGGCGCTGGTGTCTGCGCAACGGCAAGCCCTTCACCACCTGCTACCACACCCGCTTTCCGGAATATGTCGCGGCCCGCTTTCCCGTACCGGTCGCGCTGCTCTACCGGTTCGTGCGCTGGTTCCACAATGCCGGCGCTGCCTGCATGGTCGCCACCGAGAGCCTTGAGCGGGAACTGGCCGGCAAGGGCCTGACGCGCCTGGTGCGGTGGTCCCGCGGCATCGACACCGAGCGGTTCAAACCCCGTCCTAAAACGGCCGAACCACTGGGCCTCAAACGCCCGCTGTTCGTCACCATCGGACGGGTCGCCCGCGAAAAGAACCTGCCGGCTTTCCTCGATCTCGATCTTCCAGGCTCGAAAATGGTGGTCGGCGACGGGCCGGATCTGGCCGCGCTGCGGGCGCGCTATCCGCAGGTGCTCTTTACGGGAGTGAAGCATGGCGAAGAACTGGCCGCTCTCTTTGCGGAAGCCAATGTCTTCGTCTTTCCCTCGAAGACCGATACTTTCGGCAACACCATTCTGGAGGCGCTTGCATCCGGTGTCCCCGTGGCAGCCTATCCGGTGACGGGACCGGTCGACATCCTCACCGGCCATCCGGAGGCAGGCGCCCTTTCGCAGGACCTGGGCGAGGCCTGCCTCGCCGCGCTGTCCTGCCAGCCGGAAGCGGCCCGCGCGCTGGCGCTGACCTATAGCTGGGAAGCCGCAAGCCGCCAGTTTCTGGACAATATTCTCGAGGCAAATGACGTGATGCCGCGCAAGCGGCTGATGAGCAAGGTTGTCGCCCGCATCACCCGGAAGAGGCCGGGCATGGCCGGCCCCTGAAGCGGCTCAGCGCTTCTTCTTGCGGTTCTCGAACGGGTTTTCGGAGGCGCGATAGTGGATGCGGATCGGCACGCCCGGCATCTGGAAATCCGTGCGCAGGCCGTTGATCAGAAAGCGCGTATAGCTTTCCGGCAGCGCATCGGGCCGGGTGCAGGAAATCATGAAAGCCGGCGGACGGGCCTTCACCTGCGTCATGTATTTGAGCTTCAGGCGCCGGCCGGAAACGGCCGGTGGCGGATGCTGGATCTGCTGCTGCTCCAGCCAGCGATTGAGCCGGGCGGTGGAAATGCGCTTGTTCCAGACCTTGTCCGTATCGATGACCGACTGCATCAGCCGGTCGAGGCCTTCGCCGGTCTGGCCGGAGATGGTCACGGCCCGGATGCCGCGCGCCTGCGGCAGCAGCCGCTCGGTCTTTTCGCGCAGATCGGCAAGCACCGCCTGCCGGTCGTCGATCATGTCCCACTTGTTGAAGGCGAGCACCGCCGCGCGCCCCTCGCGCAGCACCAGATCGACAATCTGCAAGTCCTGCTTTTCGAAGGGGATGGTCGCGTCGAAGACGATGACGACCGTTTCGGCAAAGCGGATGGCCCGGAGACCGTCGGCAACGGACAGCTTTTCGAGCTTTTCGGTCACCTTGGCCTTGCGTCGCATGCCGGCCGTGTCGAACATCTTGATGGTGCGGCCGCGCCAGTCCCACTCGACCGAAATGGAGTCGCGGGTAATGCCGGCCTCGGGGCCGGTCAGCAGCCGGTCCTCGCCAAGGAAGCGGTTGATCAGGGTGGACTTGCCCGCATTCGGCCGCCCGACGATCGCCACGCGCAGCGGCTTGGTGTCGTCATAGGCGGGCTCTTCCTCGGCTTCTTCCGCGCCCTCCTCCGGGCGCGGGATCACCACGTCGGTTTCCGCCACATCTTCCGGTTCCGGGAAGGCGACATCCTCTCCGACCGCAGCGACGATGGCGTCGCGCAGATCCAGCATGCCCTGCCCGTGCTCGGCGGAGATCGGCACGGGATCGCCAAGGCCGAGCGTAAAGGCATCATAGAAGCCACCGTCGGAGCCGCGGGCTTCGGACTTGTTGGCCACGAGCACCACCGGCTTTCCGCGCTTGCGCAGCAGCTCGGCGAGCGTCATGTCGACCGGGGTAAGACCCGCCTTCGCATCGACCACGAAGAGCGTCAGGTCCGCATCGTCGATGGCCGTTTCCGTCTGCTGGCGCATGCGGCCCTGCAGCGTGTCGGGCGCAGCGATTTCGAGGCCAGCCGTATCGATGATCTGGAAACGGAGATCGATGAGCTTCGCATCGCCCGGGCGACGGTCGCGGGTCACGCCCGGCGTGTCGTCCACAAGGGCGAGCTTCTTGCCGACCAGCCGGTTGAACAGCGTGGACTTCCCGACATTCGGACGGCCGACAATGGCAACGGTAAAGCTCATCGGTCTACTTTCGTGTTCTGGCCGCGAGGGCTCTTCTTGTTCTTGGCCGTCCGCAGGCTGTGTGGCGGAGGGCTTTGGAAATCGGTCTGTCAGGCGGCCTTGCCGGAGGAGGCGATCACATCCAGCAGCATCTGGGCACGGCGGCCGATATTGCGCGGCGATTCCGGATCGTCGGCAATCGCCTGGAACCAGTCCTTCGCCCGCTTGTAGTCGCCGAGGCGATAGGCGGTGAGCCCCAGAACCTCGCGCGCCGAATGACGCATCGGGTTGCCGGTGGCGGTCAGGCCTTCGGCTTCGGCGGAAACCTGCTCATAGGTGCCCGTATCGACCATCAGCCAGGCGGCGCGCAGATGCGCCACATCCTGGATCGAGGCCGGAATTGCACTATCCTTGGCGATGGCGGTAAAATCGGCGATCGCGCCGGCCGCATCGCCCTTTTCAGCCTTCAGCGCGGCGGCCCGCATGCGGGCCAGCACCGGATAGGACGCAAAGCCATCCTTTTCGAGCTGGCTCAAGGCGGCCAGTGCCTCATCCGGCTTGCTGGCCTTGGCAAGATCGGTTGCCGCGAGGAAGGCATCGCCCGACGCCGACGCCTGACCATGCTGCCAGTAGGCATAGATCCGCTCGCCAGCCGTGCCGATGACGATCACGGCAGCCAGACCGATGACAAAGCGACCGTAACGCTGCCATGCGGTACGGAACTGGTCCGACCGAAGCTCTTCGTTGACTTCGCGAATGAAACTGTCGTCGTTGAATGCCATTCCTGTCTCCGCTGCCTGCGAGCCCCGGCTGATCTTTCCGGTCTCCGGCGCCTTCTACCGTTATTTTCCGGGCTTTGTAAGCCCCTATCAGTCCGTTCTCATCCGGCCATGGGGATAGGAACATGGATGAGCCACAGATGCAGCCCCTTGATGAAGGCAATGGCAAGACCAAGGCCGACCACGACCGAGACGAGGTCCCAGATCCAGCCCACATAGGCCCGCTCGGTGATTTCGCCGGCACGGGCGCGCCGCTTGACCGCGATGCGCAGCAGGACCGCCCAGGCCAGGAAGGCAACGAAAGTGACCACCGCATAGGCCTCGCCATTCACGAGCAGGTGGGCAAGCGCCCAGACCTTTACCGATGTGATCAGCGGATGCCGCGTCCGGGTTGCGATATAGCCCGCCGGCAGCACGCTCGAAACGGCGAGGATCAGGGCAATCAGCATCAGCGTGACGGTGATGTGCACCATGAAGGGAGGCGTGGTGTAGAGCGGCTCGCCGCTTTCCATGCGCGCCTGCCCGAAGCCGTAGACCAGAAGCGCGAGCGTGGCGACCGACGCAACCGAATAAAGCCCCATCCACGGCCCCTTGCCGAGGCTGGCAATCAGGTTTGCGCGCAGGCCCGGCAGAAAGACACGGAGCGAATGCACGCCGAGAAAGGCGATGAGACCGATGATGAGTAGAGCCATGAAGCAGATTCCCCGGAAAGGCGGCAGCGCCGTATCGTGAGCCTCAAGTCCTAGCCGCTCCGGCTGCCGTTGAAAAGCCTCACCAAAGCTTTGCCGCATTCTGAAGGCATGAAGCCAGTCCGTCAGTTCAAGGATTTCCGTTTGCGTTCCCTGCCCCTTGCCCTCGCCCTGTTTGCCCTGTCCGGTCCGGCCCTTGCGTCGGACAAGCCGGAACAGCTCGTCATCGTGTCTTTCGATGGCGCCCATGACAATGCGCAATGGGTAAAAAGCCGGGCTATGGCGGAACGCACCGGCGCGCACTTCACCTATTTTCTCTCCTGCACCTTCCTGAAGCGCTGGGGATCGCCGGAGCAGAAGGCCTATCGCGCGCCCCATCATGGTGCCGGCAAGTCCGCAACGGGCTTTGCCCAGACCGACCGGGAGATCCGCCTGAGGCTCGGTCATATCTGGAATGCCCGGCAGGAAGGCCACGAAATCGCGAACCATGCCTGCGGCCATTTCGACGGCAGCACCTGGTCGAAGGACGACTGGCTGAAGGAATTCGCCTCCTTCCGTCAGGCGCTGCTGGACGGATGGAGGGTTGCAGGCATTCCGGAACAGGAACCCGTCGGCTGGAAACGCTTCGTGGAAACGGACATCGTCGGCTTCCGCGCGCCCTACCTTGCGATGGGCGAGGCCCTGCCGGAGGCGGTGAGGGCCGCGGGCTTCCGCTACGATGCGAGCCTCGTCTCGCGCGGCCCGAGCCTGCCGGTGCTCGACCGGGGCCTGCCCCGCTTCAGCCTGCCGCGCATCCCGGAAGGGCCGTCCGGAAAGCCGGTCATTGCCATGGACTACAATTTCTATGCCCGTCATTCGAAGACACGGGAAGAGCCGGACCGCTCCGCCGAATTCGAGGCGAGGACACTCGCGGCCTTCCGCTCGGCCTTCGAGCGGGAATATCAGGGCAGCCGCAAGCCGCTGGAACTGGGCTTCCATTTCGTGGAAATGAACGCCGGCGCCTATTGGCGTGCGCTGGACACCTTTCTCACCGAAACCTGCCGGAAGCCCGGCGTTGCCTGCGTTTCCTACAGCGAAGCGCTCGACCGGCTGAAGACCCGCATTCCCGTGGAAAAGGCAGAAGGCGGCACCGCTTCCGGCACCGCCTCCCCTCTTTGAACATGTCCCCGTCCGGTCAGGCGTTGACCGGCTCCTCCTCAATGGCATCGAGCGGCTTGTCCTCGATCTGCGCCTCGAAGGCGCGCAGACGCTTGTAGATGGAAAGAAGCTCGATGATCGTCGGCCAGACGCTGACCAGATACTGGAACGACGAGGCCACCTGCCCGAAAGCGCCGGAAATCTGGTTCAGGGCACCGAGCGAGATCTTGCCGGCGATGATCGACGGAGCAAGAACCAGGATCGAGAAGACATTGTTGATCTGCAGGTAGAAGCTGCGGGCCACGTTGAAGTAGAGGTAGTGGAAATAGAGACGGAAGTAGTTCTTCCGAACATCGTCGAAGAGTTCGGCGACCGTCATGGGATCGGCCCGCTCGGGCTTGTCCTCGCCATAAACGAGTTCCTTCCGGAAAGCCGCCTCGACGCGCTGGTTGCGGAATTCCAGGCCCGGCAGCTTGATGCCCACGACCGCCAGAAGCACGGTGCCGAACAGTGACCAGAAAATCGCGGCCAGCAGCAGGGGATACGGGACAGCGCCCACGATCGGCAATTCGGTGACATTGGCAGACAGGCGGATCAGCACCGGAGTGAAGGCGATCAGCGTCATCACGCTGTCGATCAGGCTGACACCGAGGTCTTCCGTCGTGCGGGCAAAGCGCATCGTGTCTTCCTGCACGCGCTGCGAAGCGCCTTCAACGGTCCGCAGCTTCGGCCAATGCTGCATATAGTAGTCGTTCATCGCATTGCGCCAGCGGAACACATAATGGCTGACGAAAAAGCGGGTCACGACAGAAACGGCGACCGCCACGAGCGCAATCGACAGGAAGATCCAGATCTGCCCGTAGAATTCCGCTGCGGTGACAACCCGAGCCTTGGAAACCGCCGCCTGGATCATATCCCAGAACGGACCGTACCAATTGTTGATTGCCACACTCACCTGCACCTGAAAATAGGTGACGAACAGGATGAGGATCGAGCCCAGCACCGACCAGCGTTGCCAGGGATGTGGCGAGAGGAACGACCATGCGGCATAGAAAAGCCCGGTCATCACCGCGAAATAGATGTAGAACCAGATGAAATCCGGCTGGATGAAGGTGGTGACGCCAATGACGGGTGGCGCATCCGGCGCAGGATTGGGCAGACCGATGGACGCGCCGAGGCTATCGATCCCGGCATACCAGAGGGCGATGGAGAGGATTGTCCACACCACCACCGAGGGGAAGAACAGGCGAGGATTTGGGAAGAAGGATTTGAACAAGGGTGAGCCCAGCTTTGGTGGTTGCAGATGGCCGGTTCGTTCCGACCTTGTCGCGCGAACCTAATGCAAAGCCGCCGCCTTCAGCAAGTTTCCCCTTGCCGCCTTACGGCGAATTAATCTGCGCGCCTGCCGGGCGCGATCATGGCGCCGAGACCGAGCGCCGCCGCCCCCATCAACCCCGCCACCAGATAGCCGCCCGTCAGGTCGACCAGATAGCCTGCGGCCACCGGTCCGATGATCTGCCCTACCCCGAAGCCGGCGGTCATCAGGGCCATCACCCTGCGCGGGCTCTCCGGAGAAAAGGCTCGGCCGATCTGGAGCGCATAGGCCGTCACCACGATGAAGGTGCCACCGAACAGGAGGCCGCCGATAACGGGCGCGGCTGAGGCTGGAAGAAGCACCATGGCAACGCTGCCGAGCGCCTCGAGCCCGAGAGCCAGCCGATAGGTGGTCTCCGTACCCACCCGCACCAGAACCGGATGCCAGACGAAGAGCGACACCATGCCGGCAAGCCCGGTGATCAGCCAGCAGAGAAACTCGACCGAATGGCCGGACGCCCCTGCCCGGGCCATGGCGACAAGGAAGGTCGCGGCCACCACATAGCCGAACCCGAAAAGCGCATAGGAAAAGATCAGCCGCAGCATGGGCGCCGTCCAGCGGAGCGGCGGTTCATGCGCGACCGAGCCGGAAAGCCGGCCGCCGCGGGGCAAAAGTGCCGCGACGACCAGCGAGGCAAGGAGCACAAAGCCCGCCCCTGCCAGCCATTCCGTCCGCCAGTGCGGCTCGGCAAAACCGAGCTGCGGCACCAGGACGAAACTGATGAAGGCAGAAAAGGCGATGCCGAAGCCCACTCCGCCGAAATGCATGGATTGCACGCGGGGATCCCCAAGCGCTGCCGAAAGCACCAGCGACGAGGTAAAGACCAGTCCGAACGCGCTGGCGACGCCCGCCAGGAAGCGGATCAGCATGAAGACCGGCAACGAGGAAAAGAAGGCCATGGAGGAGAGCAACAGGGCCGTGGCCGCCAGCGACAGGAACACGATGGCCCGCTCGCGGCCCCTTCCCCAGCCGCCGGAAGCACCGAACGCCCCGGCGAGATAGCCCGCGAAATTCGCCGCCGCAATCAGCCCGGCATCGCTCGCCGTCAGCTTCAGGTCCGCCATCATGCCGGGCAGGATCGGCGTATAGGAAAAGCGGCCGAACCCCATGAAACAGGCAAGGGAAAGCGCCCCGGCAAGGCCGAGAAGCAGGACGGGCAAAGGCGAAGCAGAACGGTTCATGCCCTATCCGTGCCTCCTTCGGTCCATGAAGGCAAACGCCTTTCCCTGACAGCAAAGGCCAATAAAATTGAAGAGGATCAATCGGCGAGCGTGAGGATCAACGGCCCGTTGCGGGTGGCGACAAGCGTGTGCTCGAACTGGACGGTCAAGGCCTTCGGCGCGCTGTAGAGCGTCCACTTGTCCTCTCCGCCGCCATCTTCGGCGAAGTGGCCGCCAAGCGAAAGGAAAGGTTCGATGGTAAAGACCAGCCCTTCCTCCATGATCCGTTCCTCATCCGGGTCCGGCCAGGTGGAGAGCTCGGACGGCTCCTCGTGCAACGAGCGACCGATGCCGTGGCTCGCCAGATTCTGGATCAGCGTATAACGGTTCTTGGCGGCAAAGGCCCCGATGGACTCGCCGATCTTGGCCATCGGCTGCCCGGCCTTCACCTGGTTCAGCCCGATCCACAGCGCCCGCTTGCCGTCGCGCAGCAGCCGGGAGGTCTTGGCAGCAACCGGCGGCACGGCGAAGGAGGCACCCGTATCGGAAAAGAAGCCGTCCTTGACCGCGGAAACATCGATATTGACGAGGTCGCCCGCCGCGATCACCCGGTCGCCCGGAATGCCGTGGGCCACTTCCTCGTTCACGCTGATGCAGGTGGCGCCCGGAAACTGGTAGCAGAATTCCGGCGCGGACTCCGCTCCCTGGCTCTGAAGCACGCGGCGGCCGATGAGATCGAGTTCCCCGGTGGTCATGCCGGGACGCAGCGCCTCGCTCATGGTCTTCAGGGCCTCGGCGCAGATCCGCCCGATTGCCTTCAGCTTTTCGAGCTCCTCGTCGGTCTTTACGATCATGGCATGTCCTTCCGCCGTTCACTGCCGGCGGAACGCCTGCATCATTTCGGGGGGATTTGGTCTCTCAGGCCGTCTCCGTCAACGCCTTTCTGACGAGCGGCGCGACTTTCGTCCCGAAAAGCTCGATGCCCCGGAGGATGTCCCGATGCGGCATCGGGCCGATGGCCATCTGCAGCAGGAAACGGTCGTTCCTAAACAGGCGGTGGTGGGCGACGATCTTCTCGGCCATCGCTTCCGGATCGCCGATGAAATAGGCCCCGTGCGGCCCGCGCTGTGCATCATATTCCCGCCGCCCCGAGGGCCCCCAGCCACGCTCGCGGCCGATGCGGTTCATCACCTCCGTATGCGGACCGTAATAGATGTCGGCCGCCTCGTCGGACGTGTCGGCTACGAAGCCGTGGACGTTGATGGAGCATTTGAGCGTCGCCGGATCATGCCCGCCCTTCGCGCCCGCCTCGCGATAAAGGTCGAAGAGCGGCTGAAACCGTCGCGGCTCGCCGCCGATGATGGCAATCGCCAGCGGTATGCCGAGATAACCCGCCCGCGCCACCGATTGCGGCGTGCCGCCGACGGCAATCCAGACCGGCAGCTTCTCCTGCAAGGGTCGCGGATAGATACCGAGGCCATTGACCGGTGGCCGCGTCTCGCCCGACCAGGTGAGCTTCTCGCTCTCCCGGATCTTCAGCAGCATGTCGAGCTTCTCGGTAAAGAGCATGTCGTAATCGCCGAGATCATAGCCAAACAGCGGGAAGGATTCGATGAAGGAGCCGCGCCCCACCATCAGCTCCGCCCGTCCTTCGGACAGAAGATCTACGGTCGAATATTGCTGGAAAACGCGGATCGGATCGTCGGAGGAAAGCACGCTGACGGCACTTGTCAGGCGGATGCGCTTCGTGCGCGCGGCGGCGGCCGCAAGGATTACCGCCGGTGCGGAGGCGGCATAATCCGGCCGGTGATGTTCGCCGAGACCGAAGACGTCGAGCCCCACCTGATCGGCCAGCTCGATCTCCTCCAGAAGCTCCTTGAGGCGGCGCGCGCCCTCCGGCCCCTTGGCGATAGCGGGATCGGGATTGACGTCGGCAAAGGTGTAAAGGCCGAGTTCCATGGGCGGGGTCTCCGGTTGCGGACTGCAACCGACATAAGCAAGCCGGAGCATTTTGGCAAAGGCCGCGGGCTGAACGCAGCGTTCAGCCCGGCGGATAGTTCGGTCAGCCCTGGCTCAGCGTGCGCTTCACCGCCTGCTGCCAGCCCTTGATCTTCTGGCGGCGGACCTTCTCGTCCATGGCGGGCTTGAATTCGCGGTCCAGCGCCCACTTCTTTGCAAAACCCTTGCGGTCCGGCCAAAGGCCGGCACGGCAGGCGGCAAGCCAGGCGGCCCCGAGCGCCGTCGTTTCAAGGATTTTAGGCCGGTCGACAGGGGCATCGAGAATGTCGGAGAGGCGCTGCATGGTCCAGTCAGAGGCGACCATCCCGCCATCGACGCGCAGCACCGTTCCCTCGCCCTCGCTCTTCCAGTCCTTGCGCATGGCCTCCAGCAGGTCGCGCGTCTGGTAACAGACGGCCTCCAGTGCAGCCCGGGCAAATTCCGCCGGGCCGGTGTTGCGGGTCATTCCGAAGATCGCGCCGCGCGCATCGGGGTCCCAGTGGGGCGCACCGAGCCCGGTAAAGGCCGGCACCAGATAGACCTCCTGCGTCGGATCGGCCTTCTCGGCGAGATCGCCTGTCTCGGAGGCCTTGCCGATCACCTTCAGCCCGTCGCGGAGCCACTGCACGGCGGCACCGGCCACGAAGATCGAGCCTTCGAGCGCATAGGTCACCTCACCATCCAGACGGTAGGCGATGGTGGTCAGCAGGCGGTTGCGCGAGCGGGCCATGTCCTTGCCGGTGTTGAGCAGCGCAAAGCAGCCCGTGCCATAGGTGGATTTCATCATGCCCGGCTCGAAGCAGGCCTGGCCGATGGTCGCTGCCTGCTGATCACCGGCAACCCCGAGGATCGGGATTTCCGCATCGAACAGCGCCTTGTCCGTGACGCCGAAATCCGCCGAGCAGTCCTTGACCTCCGGCAGCATCTCACGCGGCACGCGGAGGATCTCGATCAGTTCCTCGTCCCATTCCTGGGTCGCAATGTTGAACATCAGCGTGCGCGAGGCATTGGTGGCGTCGGTCGCAAAGCTCTTGCCGCCCGTCAGCCGCCAGATCAGGAACGTATCGATGGTGCCGAAGCAGAGCTCGCCCTTGGCGGCGCGCGCCCGCGTGCCCTTCACGTTTGCGAGCATCCACGAGAGCTTCGTGCCGGAGAAATAGGGATCGAGCAGCAGCCCCGTCTTTTTCGTGAAGGTTTTTTCGAGCCCCTGGCCCTTCAGCTTCTCGCAATAGCCGGCGGTGCGGCGGTCCTGCCAGACGATGGCATTGTGGATCGGCTTGCCGCTGTCGCGCTCCCACACGACGACGGTCTCCCGCTGATTCGTGATGCCGATCGCGGCAATATCCATGGCGGCGATACCAGCCTTGCGAATCGCTTCCTTCACCGACCAGACCACGCTCTCCCAGATTTCCTCCGGATCATGCTCCACCCAGCCGGATTTGGGAAAGATTTGCGTGAATTCCTTCTGGCCAGACGCCACGGGTTTCATGTCCTGATCGAACAGGATCGCCCGGCTCGACGTGGTGCCCTGATCGATCGCCAGCACAAATTTCGCCATGGTCCTCCCCCCGGTGTTGCGAATGGCCGTTTATGTTCGGCTCACTCAACAAAGTGCAAAAACGAATGTCAAACGAAAATGAAACGAACATCGCCTTTCTCCGCCATCGCCGTTTGGCTGATTGTCAGGAAGGCCGCTTTGGTCATAGTTTCCGGAAAGCCGGGCGCGATGCAACAAGGCATCCGCCCTTGAGGATAGAGAGGGAGTGCATCCATGAAGAGAACGGCCGTCATCACCGGTTCGACCAGCGGCATCGGCCTTGCGATTGCCACGGCCCTTGCCCGGTCGGGGGCGGATGTGATGCTGAACGGCTTCGGCCCGGAGGCGGAAATTGCCGCCATCGTCGAGCGGCTGAAGGGCTTCGGCAACGGCGTCGCCTATCATCCCGCCGACATGACGAAACCGGACGAGATTGCTGATCTCGTGGCCACAGCCAACAGCACCTTCGGCAGCGTCGACGTGCTGGTGAACAATGCCGGCATCCAGCATGTGGAGAAGATCGAGGATTTCCCCGTCGAGAAGTGGGACCAGATCATCGCCATCAACCTCTCATCTTCCTTCCACACCATGCGCGCGGCCATTCCGCTGATGAAGGCGAAGGGCAAGGGCCGGATCATCAACATCGCCTCCGCGCACGGCCTCGTCGCCTCACCCTTCAAGGCGGCCTATGTGGCGGCCAAGCATGGCATCATGGGCCTCACCAAGACGGCGGCGCTGGAGCTTGCGGAATTCGGCATCACCGTCAATGCGATCTGCCCCGGCTATGTGCTGACGCCGCTGGTCGAAAAGCAGATCCCGGACACCGCCCGCACCCGGGGGATCACCGAGGCGCAGGTGAAATCCGACGTGATGCTGAAGTTTCAGCCGACCAAGGATTTCGTCTCGGTGGAAGAAGTGGCGGCCACCGCCCTTTTCCTCGCCTCCGACGAGGCCCGGCAGATCACCGGCACCCATATTTCCATCGACGGCGGCTGGACGGCGCAATAGCAAAATCCGGTTCGCTTCGCCCGAATTTGCCCTCTGCGGATCGCGCCCCGGCCGGCCGCAGAGGTTTTTTTTGACTTTTTGGTATAAAACGGCGCAAATCTGTCTCACACTCCGCCGTCGAAGCATAAGACAAAAAGACCTTCAGGGGACCAGATGACATCCACGATCCGCTTTCTGCTGAATGCCGAAGAGGTTACTCTTTCCGACATCGGACCGACAGAGACACTGCTCGACTATCTCCGGCTGCGCCGCCGCCTGACAGGCACGAAGGAAGGCTGTGCGGAGGGCGATTGCGGTGCCTGCACGGTGCTGATCGGGCGGCTTGTGGATGGCGCCCTCATCTATGAAAGCGTCAATGCCTGCATCCGCTTCATGGGCTCGCTGTCCGGCACCCATGTGGTGACGGTCGAGCATCTGGCCGCGGCAGACGGATCCCTGCATCCGGTCCAGCAGGCGCTGGTCGATCATCACGGCTCTCAGTGCGGCTTCTGCACGCCGGGCTTCGTCATGTCTCTCTACGGACTTTGGCTCGGCAGGGACAATCCGGGGCGTGAAGACGTGGAGCGGGCGCTGCAGGGCAATCTCTGTCGCTGCACGGGCTACGAGCCAATCGTGAAGGCGGCGCTCGAGGTCACCGCCGCCCGTCCGAGCGCGCTCTTCGATCCGCTCGAAAAGGCGCGGACGGAAATCATGGCCAAGCTCTGGGGTCTGCAGGTCACCGAGCGGATCGTGATCGAAAAGAATGGCAAGAGCCTCGTCGTGCCCCATTCGGTTGCCGATCTCGCCGATGTGCTCGCCACCCATCCGCAAGCCACCATCGTCGCCGGCTCCACCGATGTGGGGCTCTGGGTGACGAAACAGATGCGCGACATCAACCCGGTCGTCTTTATCAACCACCTCAGCGAATTGCAGTCCATGACCCTCGGCGATGGATATGTGCGCATCGGCGCGGGCGTGACCTACAGCCGCGCCATGGATGTGCTCGCTGCCCATATTCCCGGCATCGAACCGCTGATGTGGCGGCTCGGCGGGGAGCAGGTGCGCAACATGGGCACGATCGGCGGCAATATCGCCAACGGCTCGCCCATCGGAGACACGCCGCCGCCGCTGATTGCGCTCGGCGCCAGGCTGCACCTGAGATCCCGCGACGGGGGTGAACGCACCATAGCGCTGCAGGACTATTTCATCGCCTATGGCAAACAGGCCCGCGAGCCGGGCGAATTCGTCGAGGCCGTGACGGTGCCTTTCCCGGCAGACGATGCCCATTTTGCCGTCTACAAGATTTCCAAGCGCCGAGATGAGGATATTTCCGCCCTCTGCGGCGCTTTCCATCTGCGCCTGGGCGAGCAGGGCCGCGTGGAGCAGGCCGTGATTGCCTTCGGCGGCATGGCGGCCACCCCGAAGCGGGCAAGCGCCGTGGAAGCCGCGCTCACCGGCAAACCCTGGACGCTGGAAACGGTAGAGGCCGCCCGCGCGGCCTTCGATGCCGATTACCAGCCGCTCACCGACTGGCGCGCCACGGCGGAATACCGCCAGCTGACCGCGAAGAACCTGCTGACCCGCTTCTATCTGGAAACCACGGGCGAACCGCAGGAGTTGAAACGTTTTGCGGCAGGGGAGGCCTGAGCCATGGATACGAAAGCCGAAAACCCGACCGCGCTCGAAATCCGCGGGCCCATGCACCAGACGCTCCGCCATGACAGCGCCCACAAGCATGTGAGCGGCAGCGCCGAATATATCGACGACATGCCGGAACCGGCGGGCCTGCTGCATGGTGCGCTCGGCCTCTCCGACCGGGCGCATGCTGAAATCCTCTCCATGGATCTTTCCGCCGTCGCCGCCTATCCGGGCGTGGTCGCGGTCCTCACCGGCAAGGATGTGCCAGGCGAAAACGATGTGAGCCCCTCGGGCAAGCATGACGAACCGCTACTGGCCGACCGGCTGGTGCAGTTCCATGGCCAGCCCATGTTCGCCGTGATTGCCGAAACCCGCGACGCCGCCCGCCGTGCGGCGCGCCTTGCGCGGATCGACTATCGCGATCTGCCCTTCTGGACCGACATCGATGGCGCACTGGCGAATGGCGCCCCGGTCGTCACCGACGGCATGACGCTTGCGCGCGGCGATGCGAAGGCCGCGCTGGAAACAGCCCCGCGCCGCCTGAAGGGCGAGATGCGCATCGGCGGGCAGGAGCACTTCTACCTCGAAAGCCATATTGCACTGGCCATTCCGGGCGAGGACGAGGATGTGACCGTCTGGTCCTCCACCCAGCATCCCAGCGAGGTGCAGCACATGGTCGGCCATGTGCTCGGCATCGCCTCCAATGCGGTCACCGTCAACACCCGTCGCATGGGCGGCGGCTTCGGCGGCAAGGAAACGCAGGGCAACCAGTTTGCCGCGCTTGCCGCGCTGGCCGCCAAGAAGCTGAAGCGGGCCGTCAAGTTCCGCCCTGACCGGGACGAGGACATGACCGCTACCGGCAAGCGCCATGATTTCCTCGTTTCCTACGATGTCGGCTTCGATGACGACGGCCGCATCGAGGCGGTGGATGCCACCTATGCCGCGCGCTGCGGCTATTCGGCGGATCTGTCCGGCCCGGTCACCGACCGCGCGCTTTTCCATGCGGATTCCAGCTATTTCTATCCGCATGTCCACCTGACCTCGAAACCGCTCAAGACCCATACGGTCTCCAACACCGCCTTCCGGGGCTTTGGCGGCCCGCAGGGCATGGTGGGCGGCGAGCGCATCATCGAGGAAATCGCCTATGCACTCGGCAAGGACCCGCTGGATGTCCGCAAGGCCAATTTCTACGGACCGAAGGGCTCCGGCCGGGATGTGACGCCCTATCACCAGCAGGTGGAGGACAATATCATCGCCCGCGTGGTGGAGGAGCTGGAAGCCTCGTCCGATTATCGCGAACGCCGCCGGGCGATCCTCGATTTCAACAACCGGAACCGGGTGATCAAGAAGGGTATCGCGCTCACCCCCGTCAAGTTCGGCATTTCCTTCACCATGACCGCCTTCAACCAGGCGGGCGCGCTGGTCCATGTCTATTCGGATGGCTCGATCCACCTGAACCATGGCGGCACGGAAATGGGCCAGGGCCTCTATACCAAGGTGGCGCAGGTGCTGGCCGATGCCTTCCAGGTCGATATCGACCGGGTGAAGATCACCGCCACCACGACCGCCAAGGTGCCGAACACCTCGGCAACCGCCGCGTCCTCCGGCACGGATCTCAACGGTGCGGCGGCCTTCGATGCCGCGCGGCAGATCAAGGCGCGGCTGATCGCCTTTGCCGCCGAGCGCTGGAACGTGGCGCCGGAAACCATCCGCTTTGCCCCGAACCGCATCGAAATCGGCAACAAGGAGACGATCCCCTTCCCTGACTTCATCCGGCTTGCCTATTTCGCCCGGGTGCAGCTTTCTGCCGCCGGCTTCTACAAGACGCCGAAGATCCACTGGGATCGCGCCGCCGGTCGGGGCACGCCCTTCTATTACTTCGCCTATGGCGCCTCCGTCTCGGAAGTCTCCATCGATACGCTGACCGGGGAATACCTAGTCGACCGCGCCGATATCCTCCACGATGTGGGCAAGTCGCTGAACCCGGCCATCGATATCGGCCAGGTGGAAGGCGCCTTCGTGCAGGGCATGGGCTGGCTGACCACGGAAGAACTCTGGTGGGATAACAAGGGCCGGCTCAGAACCCATGCCCCCTCGACCTACAAGATCCCCCTCGCCTCCGACCGCCCGAAGATCTTCAACGTGCGTCTGGCGGAATGGTCGGAGAACACGGAAGCCACCATCGGCAAATCGAAAGCCGTCGGCGAACCGCCCTTCATGCTGGCGATCTCCGTGTTGGAAGCGCTTTCCATGGCCGTGGCAAGCACGGCGGATTACCGCCTCTGCCCGCGCCTCGATGCCCCGGCCACGCCCGAGCGCGTGCTGATGGCCATCGAACGGCTGAAATCGGAAAAAGGCTGAGGGCCAATGGCAACGGTGGGCGCGCCGGGCAGGGTCAGGGGGATGGCCGAGTTGGCTGCCTTCCTCGCCCTGCCGGGGGAGAAAATTCTGGTACGGCTGGCCCGCATCGAAGGCTCGGCCCCCCGCGAGGCGGGGGCCTATATGCTCGTCACCGAAAGCGCCCTTTTCGGCACGATCGGCGGCGGCTTTGCCGAATTCGATGCCATCGCCCATGCCCGCGCCATGATTTCGGGCGAGGAACGCGCCGGGGAAAAACAGATCGTTCTGGGACCGGATACGGGTCAGTGCTGCGGCGGGCGGCTGACCTTGTCCTTCGCACGGGTGACCGACGGCATTGCGGCCACGCTTCTTCAGCACGAGGAACAGGCACGCCATGCGGACCGCAGCGTGATGATCTTCGGCGCAGGGCATGTGGGCAAGGCACTGGTACAGGCCTTAGACCCCCTGCCCTTCCGCCTGCACATGGTTGAAACCCGCAAGGAAGAATTGGCGGGGCTCCCCCCCACGGTGCATGGCCATTGGCTCGCCATGCCGGAACAGGCCCTGAAGGCCCTGCCACCGCAGGCAGCCGTGCTGATCCTGACCCATGATCATGCGCTGGATTTTCTTGTCGCGCGCGAGGCCTTGATGCGCGACGATCTCGCCTATGTCGGCATGATCGGATCGGCCACCAAAAGGGCGACCTTTGCAGGCTTCTGGCGCAGGAATGGCGGCGCCGAAGACCGTCTTCAGAAGCTGACCATGCCAATTGGCGGAACGTCCGTGAAGGACAAGCGCCCCGCCGTGATTGCGGCATTGGTCGCCGCGGAACTGCTGGCTCTGCCCTGAGGGGCTAGCCCGTCAGGCCTGATCCGCGTCCTTGCCACCGAGCAGGCGAAGGACTTCGGCAGCACTATCGCCCACCGGCGGCAGCACCTGCCGGGCCGCCTCCAGATCGGCCCGGGTGGCGCGCTCGTCACCCTTGATTCCCAGAGCCTCGAACAGCTCGTTCATTTCGCCGGGGGCTTCCGCGCTGTCGAAGGCGGGCTCGATGACATCGCCGGCCGCCGCACGGTCCGCCTGCATCATGGTGAGAATATCCATGGCCTTGCCCATCAACTGCTGCAGGGATGGCGATGGATCATCGGCGGAGGCGCTGGCCTGCACGCGGGATTTCGGCACATCGGGAACCAAAGGCTCCGGCATCAGCGATTCAGCGGCTGTGTCCGGGCGGACCTGCAGCGTTTTCTGGATGTGGATCGATGAAGTTGGGGTCACGCTCGTCATGGCGGCTATCCGTTTTCTCGTGGCTCTGGGCGTCCTTTCATGGACGAAGCACTCAACTACGCTCACTCGATCTAACGCGCACCGGAGGATCATAACAATATGAGAATATCGCCAAATACAGGCAATTGACAGCCGCCTCGCGGGAAAAAATCGAAACCCGAATCGATCATCGCCTCAAGTCCCTTTTGATCGGACGCGGCGGCGTATCGAACACCTCCGGAGCCTACTAGGCTGCGCGCATCAGGTCAGCGCGAGCGATCGCCCGCTTGAGGGCGTCGATGCAAATCGGATCGTGCGACTTGCCCGCCTCCGCATCGAGGATTTCGAAAGCCTTTGCGACGGGCATGGCGGCCCGGTAGGGACGGTCGGCTGTTAGCGCGTCAAAAACATCCGCCGTCGAAATAATTCTTGTGTCCATGCAGATTTCATCGCCTGCGAGACCAGCGGGATAGCCGCGTCCATCCAGCCGCTCGTGATGAGCGCCTGCTATCTTCGCCACATCGGCGAACGCCGCGATGCGTTCGAGAATCTGTTCCGAGTAAGCGGCATGACTTCGCATGGCCTTCCACTCCTCGTCGTCGAGCTTGCCGTTCTTGTCCAGGATCATGTTGCTGACCCCGAGCTTGCCAATATCGTGGAGCAACGCCGCCCGCTTGATCTTGCGGCGGGCGTCAAAGCTGTAGCGAAGTTCTTCGGCGATCATGTCCGTGAAAAGCGCGACGCGTTCGCTGTGCCCTGAAGTGAACGGGCTCTTGGCGTCGATCACGCGTGCGAAGGCTGCAGCAATGTCGTCGAGATAGGCAGCATCGGCCAGGCGCTCCAACCTTGCGGGTTCGAGCGAGAGCACGGTCATCTCGAGTTCGACGTTCGGAGCCCTGAGAGTGTCCCAGAATCCAGGCTGATGCTCAACGGATAGGAAGGCATCAACGAGCACGGGATCAAACCAGTTGCCTCGACGCTTCTTTAGTTCTCTTATGGCTGCCGTGCGTCCGCCGCTGACGTAGAACACGTCTACGACCTGGCACATCAGCGCGATGCGGGCGAGCGGCGATATCGCACCGCCCGAGAGACCTTGGGGCTTTCCCCCGCCGTCGAAATGCTCGTCAAGATCAAGGATGCCTCGGGCAACGGTCTCGGGAAAATGCATTGCGCGCGCAATCTCCGCGCCGCGCTGGCATCGGGTCTCGATGAGCTCTCGGGAAATCGTGCCGCCATTCTGAAGAATGTTCAGGACGCCGCGAAAACGCTCCGCCAATCCCGACTTCAGGCCGGTATGGCTGAGGACGAAACCCAACACCTGGGATAGGCTGCTGTCAACGAGCTTAAAGTCCTTCTTGAAGGTCAGATCGTCCGCAAGATAAAGCTCGCAAATCCGCGCGGCGTTGGATGAACAACCGAGGTCTTTCAGGAGCAGCGTGTAATAGAGGTCGGCGAGGATGTCGGGGGCAAATCCGATATATTGCCCCACCTGCATACCCATCCAGCAGCAGCGGACACAGTGACCGGGAGGCTGCCCTTCTGTCATGTCAAGAGCATGACTGAGCGCTCCCATGATCTCGGCGACACGTATGGCTGGACTGGTCAAAGCGGATATCCTGTCAAAGTGGGCTGCGGCAGAATAGCGGAGCTCTGCTTTCATTTTCTTAATGGCGGAAGTCGAGCGGCCCGTGCACGAAATGATCTTTCCAAAGCATGTCCCGTCGCGGATCGACCGAGCCGCGCGTTGCGGCAGTTTTGGCGCTTTGCGGATTTGGTAAGCGGAACGGCTGCTTATTGGTGTTCAACCAAGCAGGCTCAACGACCGACATGAAGGCGCAAAACCGCCTTCATGTCGCATTTGGCCGCCAATGGCCGCTTCGGGGCCAAATGCGGAAATCATTTCGGCAAGGCGCTTTCCCTTTGGTGATGAGCGCCATTCGGCCGCGCAGCAAAAAGCAGGTGGCCCGCTGATCAGCTTCGCAAAGCGCCCTCCGGGTCGACCGATTTAATTATCAACTAAAACCATTTGCTTCCAAACATAAGAACGCTTAGCTCAGCGGCAGGATCTGCCGGAGGCATGGCGATGGACCCACTCAACCCTCTCTGGCCGCTGTCGGGCGGCGTGCTGATTGGCCTTTCGGCGGGCCTTTATCTTCTATTGGCCGGACGAATCGCAGGCATATCGGAACTGGCGGCCGGAGCAGCGGGGCTCGCCCGTCGTGGCTTTCGGCCGGAAGCGGCCGTTTTCGTGCTGGCCATGGTGGGCGGCGCGGGGCTGGCGGCGGTTTTCCTCAGAACACCCGACGTCGAACTGCCCGTATCCGGGCTACCCCTTGTCCTTGCCGGGCTGCTGGTCGGATATGGCGCGCGCCTGGGCTCGGGCTGCACGAGCGGCCATGGCGTTTGCGGCGTGGGCCGATTGTCGAAACGCTCCATCGTCTCCACCGCCGTTTTCATGTCGGTGGCGATGATCACCGTTTTTATCCTGCGGCATGTGTGAGGAGACCGGTATGCGATACTGGATTGCCGTAGCCTGCGGATTGCTGTTCGGCGCAGGCCTTGCGATTTCTGACATGACCAATCCCAGCCGTGTTCTGGCCTTTCTGGATCTGGCCGGAACCTGCGACCCGTCGGCGCTGTTCGTATTCGCGGGCGCCCTTCCCGTCTCGGGGCTGGCCTATTGGCTGGCTCGCCGCCGCGCTGCACCGTTTTTCGACGAGCGCTTTCACCTGCCCACCACCAACGCGATAGACGGCCGGTTGATCGCCGGCGCCGTGCTGTTCGGACTGGGTTGGGGCATTGCGGGCTTCTGCCCCGGCCCCGCCCTGACCGCGGTCATCAGCGGCCAGGGCGGTGTCTTCCTGTTCCTCGGCGCCATGTTTGCGGGGATGGCGGTTCATCGCTTGACCACCCGGGCCTGATCCCGATGCGGCTAACGCCGCAGGATATCATCGCGAAAATTCGGCCGCCCATCCTGGAATCCGAGATCCCGTCTTTGCCACTCGGGCATCTCGGCTTCGTCAAGGATGGTCAGGTCGGCAGCGGGAAGGGACCGATCGAAACGCCGGAAGAAATCGGCGAATTTCACAACGGCCCGCAGGGGAAGGACGGTCATCATCGCTAGGCTCCTTTTTCTATCCATGAAAGAAGGATACCGCCAGATAGGCCTGTATTTCCAATTGAAGCTTTTTGGTTATGCATTAAACTGCCTTATCCATGAGCACGCAAAAACCTTTACCTCTCACCGCGCTGAGAGCCTTCGAAGCCACCGCACGGCACCTCAGCTTTACACGGGCAGGTGAGGAGCTTGGCCTGACGCAGGCGGCGGTCAGCTACCAGATCAAGCTTCTGGAAGACATGCTGGGGCGGCCGCTCTTCGTTCGAAAGCCGCGGCAAATCTCTCTCACCCAGGCAGGGGAACGGTTGCTGCCAGACGTCTCGGAAGCGTTTGCAACGCTGCGAAAGGCGATGACCAGCTTCACGCGGGAAGAGGACAACACCATCGTGCTGACCTCCACGGCCACCTTCACCGCCCAATGGCTGACCCGGCACCTGGTTTCCTTCCACCAGCAGAACCCCGAGATGGCGCTGCAGCTTTTCTCCACGAACCGCATCTGCGACTTCGACAGCGACCCGGTGGATATTGCGATCCGCGTGGGAAAGGGAAACTGGCCAGGGCTGGAACTGCACAAGCTGTTCGAGACCTGTTTCACGCCCATGCTCTCGCCCCGGCTGCTGGAAAGCGCGGGCCCGATCAAGCACCCCCGCGACCTGCTGCGCCTGCCTATTCTCGACCCGGCGGATTCCTGGTGGCAGGACTGGTTCCTGCAGGCTGGGGTGGACGATCCGGATCTTGCGGGCCGACCCCAGAACCAGTTCGGCACCCAGGCCCTGGAAGCCAATGCAGCGATGGCCGGCCAGGGCGTGGCCATCCTCACACCCGGCTTTTACCGGGATGAAATCGCCGCCGGACTGCTGGTTATCCCCTTCCCCAGCCTCAGCACCGATGGCACCGCCCATTGGCTCGCCTATCCGAAAAACAGGGCGCGCTCCCGCAAGATCACCCTTTTCCGGGACTGGTTGCTGGCCGAACTCGGCGACAGCTTTCGCCTGGCCGCCGGCTGAGCCGCAAGATGCCCGATTAACCGCTCTTTTACCGGGCCCTGTTATTGTAAAATCTAAATTAGATATTCTTGTTTTTAGTTTTGGGAGGCAATCATGGTCGGCAGCATTTCCAGCCTATCGCTCGTATCGTCTTCGAATACGACAAGCACGTCGCAGCCCCGCAGCGAGTCCCTTGCTGCTCTCGAATCCCAGCTCACGGCCAAGAAGGCCGCATTCAGGGACGCGAAAACGGAAGAGGACAAGAACGCGATACACGCCGAAATCGGCGCGCTGGAAAAGCGGATCGAGGATCTGAAAACCAGGCAGGGCAAGAATGGCGGCGACAATACGGAGGTCATGACGGCTCCGGAAACCGCCGGGCCGGTTCCGGCCGATGAGCCGAGCTTCGATCCGGCTACGCCGTTCGGCAATCGCGTCCTGAATGTCTGAACAGGCGGGGAACAGCCGCTTGCGCACCCGCCGCTTCAAAAGCCCGCAGACGCGCCATCCCCATGATTTCGGCAAATTGCCCTTTCCTTCTTGGCAGAATTCTCGCAATTTGCGGGAAAAGACGCTGAGAGGGGCATGCCGATGTATGAATATGCGATCGCCTGGGAATGGCTGGCCTTTGCCGTACGCTGGCTGCATGTGGTGACCGCCATTGCCTGGATCGGCTCGTCGTTCTACTTCATCGCCCTCGATCTCGGGCTGGTAAAGCGCGATCATCTGCCCGTCGGCGCCTATGGCGAGGAATGGCAGGTGCATGGCGGCGGCTTCTACCACATCCAGAAATATCTGGTCGCCCCCGCCCAGATGCCGGAGCACCTGACCTGGTTCAAGTGGGAAAGCTACATGACCTGGCTCTCCGGCTTCGCCATGCTGGCGGTGGTCTATTATGGCGGCGCGGATCTTTTCCTCATCGACCGGCATGTGCTGGATCTCACCCAGTGGCAGGCCATTGCACTCTCCATGGCCTCGCTCGCGGTCGGCTGGATCATCTATGACCAGCTCTGCAAGTCGCCCCTCGGCAAGAACATCTGGGGCCTGATGGCCGTGCTCTACGTGGCGCTCGTCGCCATGGCCTGGGGCTATACGCAGATCTTTACCGGCCGCGCGGCCTTCCTGCATCTCGGCGCCTTTACCGCGACGATCATGTCGGCCAACGTGTTCTTCATCATCATCCCGAACCAGAAGATCGTCGTGGCGGATCTGATCGCGGGTCGCACGCCGGATCCGAAATATGGCGTGATCGCCAAGCAGCGCTCGCTGCACAACAACTACCTGACGCTGCCCGTCATCTTCTTCATGCTGTCGAACCACTATCCGCTGGCCTTTGCCACGCAGTTCAACTGGGTGATTGCAGCACTCGTCTTCTTGATGGGCGTGACCATCCGCCACTGGTTCAACACCACCCATGCCCGCAAGGGTCGCCCCACCTGGACCTGGATCGTCACGCTCTTGATCTTCATCCTCATCATGTGGCTGTCGACCGTGCCGAAAGCGCTCACGGGTGAGGAGGAGAATGCGGCGGCAGCGCCTGCCTTCCAGCGTTTTGCGACGAACCAGCATTTCGGCGCCGTCGTCGAAACCGTCTCGGCCCGCTGTTCCATGTGCCATGCGGCGGAACCGGTCTGGGAAGGGCTCGCCCGTCCGCCGAAGCAGGTGAAGCTGGAAAATGAAGCAGAAATTGCCTCCCATGCCCGCGAAATCTACCTGCAGGCCGGCCGCAGCCATGCCATGCCACCGGGCAACGTCACCGATCTCACTCCCGAAGAGCGCAAGCTGATCGTCGCCTGGTATGAAACGGCGGTAACGGGAGCGAAAACCCAATGACGGCACTCCTCATCCGCGGACGGCTTTTGTCCTTCAAGCGCGCACCGCTTTCCCGCGACGATGCGGAAAGCTATACCTATGAGCCAGACGGCGCCGTGCTTGTGGTCGATGGCGAGATCCGCGCCTCCGGCAGCTATGGCGAAGTTCTGGAAGAAGCAGACGACGGCGTGCCGGAAGTGGATCACCGTCCGCATCTGATCCTGCCCGGTTTCATCGATACGCACCTGCATTTCCCGCAGATGCAGGTGATCGGCTCCTATGCCGCCAACCTGCTCGAATGGCTGAACACCTACACCTTCATCGAGGAACAGCGCTTTGCCGATCCCGCCCATGCGGCCCGGATCGGCGTGCATTTCTTCGATGAAATGGTCCGCCACGGCACGACGACGGCGGTCGCCTATTGCTCGGTGCACAAGGCCTCCGCCGATGCCTTCTTCGCCGAGAGCCTGAAGCGCAACATGCGCATGATCGCCGGCAAGGTCATGATGGACCGCAATGCGCCGGAAGCGCTCCGCGACACCGCGCAATCCGGCTATGACGACACCAAGCAGGTCATCGCCGACTGGCACGGCAAGGGCCGCAACCACGTCGCCATCACCCCACGCTTCGCCATCACCTCGACGCCGGAACAGATGGAAGCCGCCGGCGCGCTGGCCCGCGAATATCCCGATCTCCATATCCAGACCCATCTTTCCGAAAACCGCGAAGAGATCGAGTTCACCTGCTCGCTCTACCCGGAAGCCAAGGATTACACCGATATTTATGACCGCTACGGTCTTCTGGGGAAGAAGAGCCTTTTCGGCCACTGCATCCATCTCTCCGACCGCGAGGCGGATGTGATGAGCGAGAGCGGCTCGGTCGCCGTCCACTGCCCGACGTCGAACCTTTTCCTCGGCTCCGGCCTCTTCCCGCTTCGCAAGCTCACGCAGCGCGCAAAGCCGGTGCGCGTCGCTTTCGCGACCGATATCGGCGGCGGCACCAGCTATTCCATGCTGCGCACGCTGGACGAAGCCTACAAGATCCAGCAATTGCTGGGCGAACGGCTGAACCCGTTCGAAAGCTTCTATTTCGCCACCCTCGGCAATGCGGAAGCCCTCTCGCTCTCGGACCGGATCGGCACGCTCGAGCCCGGCACGGATGCGGACCTCGTCGTCCTCAACGCCGCCGCAACGCCAGCCATGGCGCTGAAGATGGAAGCCGTGACCACGCTTTCCGAAGAACTCTTCCTTCTCCAGACGCTGGGAGACGACCGTTCCGTGGTGGAGACCTATGTGGCGGGGAAGGCCTCGCTCTCACCGATAAGAGACAAGGCGATCACAAAATAATAAATTTATAATGTTCTAATTTGACATCGCATGTGATATCGCACTATCCATGATAGTGGTCGATTCAAATGTGATGGTTTCTGCTCTCCGTTCATCGCGCGGTGCATCCCACCTCGTGCTGCGCGACATGCTGAGTGGAACATTGTCCTTCGCACTTTCACCGGCCATCATGCTGGAATACGAGGCCGTCCTGAAGCGGCCTGAACTGAAGGAATATCTGGGCTGGATCACGCCGGGCGAAATCGAGCAGGTGCTTGACGCCCTGTGCAAGACAGCCAGCCTGGTTTTGCCCTGGTTCCGGTTCAGACCTTTCCTCGATGATCCGAAGGACGACATCTATATCGAATGTGCGCTGGCAGCAGGTGCAACGCACATCATCAGCAACGACCGACACTTTCAACATCCTGCAGTCAGTAGGTTTGGCCTTTCGGTCATGACTGCCGGAGAACTGGTCGCAGACATCAGGAGACGTTGCCAATGAGCACCTATCCCCTCCGCATCGCGGATCACATCATGGAAGAGGCCCGACGCGCAGCGGCGGAAGACAATGTTTCACTGAACCAGCTCTTCGCGACCTTCATCGCCGAAGGCATCGGCCACCGCAGGGCAATTCTGTCGCTCAAGGCGCGCGCAGAGCGAGCGGATACGGAAGCGGCGCTCGGAATTCTGAACCGCGCACCTGCCATTCCCCCGGCACCGGGTGATTCGATTATCGAATAGGAAGATCCGGTCTCAGCTCCCGCGATAGGTCGAGTACCCATAGGGCGAGAGCAGCAGCGGCACGTGGTAATGCGCCATCGTATCGGATATGCCGAAGCGGATGGGGATCACATCGAGGAAGGCGGGACTGGTGAGCGGCGTGCCGAGCCGGCGCAGATAATCGCCCGCCCGGAAGACCAGCTCGTATTCGCCCACCACGAATGTATCGCCGATCAGGATCGGGCCGCCATCCACGCGCCCGTCGGCATTGGTGGTGACGCTGTGGATCTTCTCGCGCGTGTCACCCGTCAGCCGGTAGAGATCGATCTGAAGCCCTTCAGCCGGTTTGCCGAGCGCGGTGTCGAGCACATGGGTGGTAAGGCCGGTCATGGCTGGGGCTCCTCGATGCTGTAGGCCTGTTCGAAAAAATACTCTTCGAGATTGTTGCCCGGTCCCTCGCGGTCGGCAATCAGGAAGTCGCAGACCGCGCCGAGCGCCATCAGCGGGTGGTGCCAAACATTGCGGTGATAGTTCACGCCCTGATGCGCACCGGCGAGAAAGACGCGGGGGCGACCCGGTCGACCGCCCTCATCCGGCGAAACCACCACCAGATAGGGCCGGCCGGAGAGCGGCGAAAAGCTCTGGCTGCCGAGCGGATGCCGCTCCATCATGTCGAGCTTGTAGGGGAAGGCACGCGGCTGGCCCCGGAAGATGTTGAGGATGACGCTTGCCCCCTCGCCCACCACATCCGGCCGAGCGAGCGCATGATGGCGCTCCGTCGTGCCACCATTGATCATCCGCACGCTGTCGGCGCGGCATTCGATGACATCGCCGAAAGGCGCGAAGGCTTCGCGGGTAAGCGGTTCGATCGCAAGGATATCGGCCATCATGCCTCCGGCAACAGGGCGTCGAGCCGCAGCCGGACGATCCGCTCCACCTGCGCACAGGCGGTGGCAAACTCTTCTTCCGGAGAATTCCCCACCCGCTTTTCGAAGGCGGCGAGAATGTCATGCCGGTTCAGCCCCTTCACCGCTATGATGAAGGGAAAGCCGAAGCGGGCCTGATAGGCATCGTTGAGTTCGGTAAAGCGGCGATGTTCCTCCGGCGTCAGCAGGTCGAGGCCGGCCCCCGCCTGCTCCTTCTTGGAATCCTCGGTCAGCTCCCCGGCAATCGCCAGCCGCCCGGCCAGATCGGGGTGGGCGCGGAGAACGCCGAGGCGCTCCGCATGGCTTGCCGAACGCAGCGCCTCGACCAGCGCCGCATGGACGCCCGGAGCGGTCAGCGGCTCGCTGATCTGTCCGGCATCGAAGGCGCGCTCGGCGATGAAGGGGGAGTGCTCGACGATCCCGCCGAAGCGTTCTACGAAGTCCGCGCGGCTCACCATCACAGCGTCTCCGGCTTGTGGTGGGCGTGCCAGTGGCGGGCAATGTCGACGCGGCGGGGGATCCACACTTTCTCATGGCTCTGGATATAATCGATGAAGCGACGCAGCCCCTGGATGCGCCCCGGACGCCCGACGAGACGGCAATGCAGTCCGATGGACATCATCTTCGGCTTGCCCTCGATACCCTCCTGGTAGAGCGCATCGAAACTGTCCTTCAGATAATCCTCGAAATGGGCGCCCGTGTTGAAGCCCTGCGGCGTTGCAAAGCGCATGTCATTGGCATCGAGCGTATAGGGAATGATCAGATGCGGCCTGTCCGGGGTCTTGCCCTTGATCCAGTAGGGCAGATCATCCGCATAGCTGTCGGAGGAATAGAGAAGCCCGCCATCTTCCATGGCCAGCCGCTCCGAATGCATGGAGGCGCGGCCCGTATACCAGCCGAGCGGGCGCTCGCCCGTCACCTCTTCATGGATCTTCATGGCGAGGTCGAAATGTTCCTTTTCCGCCTCGTAGGTATAGTCCTTGTAGTCGATCCATTTGTAGCCATGCGAGGCGATTTCCCAGCCCGCTTCCTTCATGCCGGCAACCGCATCCGGGCTGCGGGCAATGGCCGTCGCCACCGCATAGACGGTGGCCGGGATCTGCTTTTCCTGAAACAGCCGCCACAGCCGCCAGAAGCCGGCACGGGAGCCATATTCATAGATGGATTCCATGTTGAAATGGCGCTGGTCGGGCCAGGGCTGCGCACCGACGATTTCCGAAAGGAAGGCTTCCGATGCCGCATCGCCGTGCAGGATATTGTTCTCGCCGCCCTCTTCGTAATTCACCACGAACTGCACGGCCACGCGGGCGCCATCCGGCCATTTCGCGTCGGGCATATCCTTGCCATAGCCGCGCATGTCGCGGGGATAATTCGAAAAATCCATGAAAAGCCCCATTAGAGTTGTTTGCCTGACGGTATCACCCCGAACAGGAATGTCGAGACGGGCAAAATTCGAAAACGGGGGACAATCGGGCCGGAGAACGCCGCTCAACGGGCAAGGGCGAGATGAGATTGGGGAGAAAATGTCTCCGGCAATCCCGTTTCCCCATCGCCGCGCAGCAGTCCCTCCATGAGCTGTGCCGCGACCACATGGGCGATCCCGAAGCTGACCTTGAATCCGCCCGTCAGCACGCTGAGGCGGGGGAATTCGGCAAGTCGTCCCACCATGGGATCCCGGCCGATGGCCTTCGGTCGCAGACCCGCCCAGCGCTCGATCACGGGTGCGTCCCGCAAGGCCGGCATCAGGGCCCGCGCATCGCGGATCAGCTGATCGAGCTGGTCGTCGGTGGAGAAGGCTTCGCCGAACCGGTTCTCGCTTGTGCTGCCGATGGCCACCCGGCCGCCTTCATGCGGCACGATATAGAGACCGTCCAGATAGACGATCGGCATCTCCTCCGGCAGATCGGCTTCAAGCAGCGCGGATTGCCCTTTCACCGGCACGACCGCCGGCTTTGCGAAAGGCCCGTAGATGCCCTCCAGAAGAACGCCGGTCTGGTAGCCTGCCGCCAGGATGACCTGTCCGCAGGCCAGCGCGGAGCCATCGGAAAGCATCGCCTCTCCGGTATGCGGATCAAGCCGCATCAAATCCGTATGTTCCAGGATGGTTGCCCGGCCGGTCTGCCGAAGCGCCGCCGCAAGAACCGCCGTCAGACCGCGCGGATTGACCCGTGCCGAGAAATCTTCCTCGACGATCCCCGCCGCAAGCGCCTCTCCGTCGAGCAGACCCGATGCAAAATCGCGCTCCCGCCACCGCCAGGAAAAGCGCCGGTCGCCCGCCAGCCAGTGCGACGTGGCATCGGCCTCATGGCCATGGGCGATCTCGGCAAGATGCGGCTTCGGCAGGGGGATCAGCCGCCCGCACCGACGATAGCCGGCGGAAAGGCCGGTATCGGCCTCCAGCGCCCGCACGGCGTGCTCAAGCGAAAGGAGCGCATCGAACTGGAACTGTTTCTTGGGGTTCCAGCGATCCGGCATATGCGGCATCAGCGCGCCGAGCAGTCCGCCGCTTGCTCCCCTTGCAAGCGCGCCGGCATCGAGGAGGGTCACATCCATTCCGGCCCGGGCCGCATGCAGGGCCGCCCATAGCCCCATGATCCCGCCGCCGATGACGAGGAGATCCCTGACCGGTTTGGCAGGGGACGATTGACGCCCGCGCCCGTCGGCATTATCGCCAGTCACCATGACCGATACTCCCGCTGATCCCAGCCATGAACGCCTCGACTGGCGCGAGGGCGATATGCCCTATAGCGAAGCCTTTGGCGACCATTTTTATTGCCAGACCGATGGCCGGCTCGAATGCGGCCATGTCTTTCTGGCCGGCAACGGCCTGCCCGAGCGCTGGCACGGTTGCACCTCATTCGAGATCGGCGAACTGGGCTTCGGCACGGCGCTGAATTTCTGCGAGACGTTCCGGCAGTGGAAAGAGGTGCGACGGGCCACCGGCCACCTGACCTTTACCTCCTTTGAGCTTTTCCCCATGCAGCGGGCCGATATCGACCGCGCCCTGTCCCGCTGGCCCGAAATCGATGCGGAGCGCCAGGCGCTGACTGCCCTCTGGCCGGACCAGCCGCAGGGTATCGTAGAGCTCGATCTCGATGCACAAACCCGGCTGCGCGTCGTCTGCGGCAAGGCGCTCGATGGCGTACAGGCCGAGCGCCGCCTGTTCGACGCCTGGTTCCTGGATGGCTTCGCGCCCTCGCGGAACGGCGAAATGTGGTCGGAAGCGCTGATGCGCGCCGTTTTCGCCCATACGGTTCCGGGCGGCACCTTTGCCACCTATGCCGCAGCGGGCTTCGTGCGCCGCAACCTCATCGGCGCGGGCTTTGCGGTGCAGAAACGCAAGGGTTTTGCCGGCAAGCGCGAGATGCTCTGCGGCGTCAGGCCGGCCTGACGGCGACAGCCGGCTCTTTCAGCCAGCGGGAAAGCTTCTCTTCCAAAGCCTCGGGGCTGATGGGCTTGGCAAGGTAGTCATCCATTCCGTGCGAGAGGCAAAGCTCCCGGCCCGAAGGCGTATCATGGGCGGTCACCGCAATGATGGCGACAGGCGCCATATCGGCCACCCGTTCCATGTGCCGGATCCGGCGCGTGGCCTCAAGGCCATCCATGACCGGCATGGAAATATCCATGAGAATCACATCCGGCTGATGCTGTTTCCAGAGGCGCACGGCTTCCTCGCCATTCGCCGCCAGTGCATAGGGATGACCGGCAGCCTCGAGAATTTGCGAGAACACGAAGGCGTTTACCTCATTGTCCTCCGCCACCACGATACTGACCTTTTCCGGCACGGTTTCCCCCTTGTCGGGCGATGTCTGCGGAGAGGCCACAAGGCTTTTCAGGGCCTCGCTCCGGGCGGGCGGATTTCCTGACGCCGGCACGCTTTCCCGCTGACGCGACAGGTGCACGCGCAGAACATCGATGATCGTGTTGCGCAGCACATTGGCGCGCACCGGTTTGGCCACCTGCGCGTCCGCCTGCACGGCTTCGGCCAGCGTCTGATCGGGATGGTCGATGGTCGAAAGCAGGATCACTGCAGGACCGGTCGGGCGATTGGCGCCCCTCAGCGCCTGTCCGAAGGTCAATGCGCCGCCATTGCGGATATGGCCGTCCAGAAGAACCGCATCCACCGTCAGGCCGGCCCGTTCGGCCGCATCCAGAATGAGATGCGCGGTCTCGACGTCTTCGGCCGCACAGCAATCGAAACCCCAGGAGCCCAGCTGATCGATCAGGATCGTCCTGTTGAGCGGGCTCTCGTCGAGAACCAGGATTCGAGCGCCCTGGACATTGGCCGGCAGCGGTCGCTTCAGATCGGCCGTTTCCACGACCGGCAGGGGCAGGTGCACGGTAAAGGTAGACCCGGCACCGGGCTGGCTTCTCGCTTCGATGCGACCGCCGAACAGCGCAACGAGGCCTGCCGTGATCGCCAGTCCGAGACCGGTTCCGTCGCTCGGCCGCTGCTCGGTCATGCTGCCGCGGGAAAACTTTTCGAAAATCGTCTCGAGCCGGGATGCATCGATCCCGATCCCCGTATCCTCGACGCTGACCGAAATCGTGGAGCGTCCGTCCGGCGCCGTCTCGGCGCGGAGTTCAACCAGCACATGCCCCTGTTCCGTGAATCGTATGGCATTGCTGACGAAGTTGGAGACGATCTGCCGGAACCGACCGGCATCGCCCACCACCTTGCGCGGCAAACCGGGATGCGCCCGGACCAGAAGATCCACATTCTTCTCGCTCGCCGCAGCGCTGTGCAACGCCGCCACATCCTCGACGGCCTCGAGAAGGTCGAACGCCTGGGGCTTCAGTTCCAGTTGCCCGCTGTCGATCTTCGAGAAATCCAGAATATCGTTGAAAACGGTGAGCAGCGTATTGGCGGATTTGGTGATGATTTCCGTGAACGTTCGCTGACGCGAATCCAGATGGGTCTTGGAAAGAAGCTCGGCCATGCCGAGAACGCCGTTGATCGGTGTCCGGATTTCGTGGCTCATATGGGCGAGAAAATCGGTCTTGGCCCGGTCTGCCGCCTCGCTCCGCGCGAGCAGCTTTTCCAGTTCCTCTTCCCGCTGCTTCATGTCGGTCAGGTCGTTGAGCACCACCAGGATTTGACCCTCGGCACTCAGCGTCGCCCGCATCTGTACCCAGCGCCGGCCATCGACCATGAAATTGGCTTTCAGCGAGCCCGCCTGGCGCATGCTCTCCTGCCAGTCGGCCGCCAGACGCAGGCCCTCTTCCGATGTGCCGAAATCGCCCCTTTCCAGACAATAGCGGAAGCAATCGTGCCAGGGGCGTCCCGCCTCGACCAGCTCGGGCGGCACGCACATGGTTTCGGCAGCGGCCCGGTTGGACAGCGTGATGATGCCGGCATCGATGACGAAAAGGCCTTGCGCCATGACCATGGCCGTGTCGCGCATGATCTGGCCGATGGTTTCCAGCTGCTTCTGCTGTTCCGTCAGCTCCCGTTCCTGCTCGCGAAGAGCGGTAATGTCACCGAAGGTCAGAAGCGTCTTGCCGCCGGTGAGATTGCGCGAAACGGCCACCACGGACCGGCCGCCTTCCACCCGAAATTCCACCGATGCTTCGCTTCCCCTCTCGAACAGCAGGGAAAGCTTTTCGGCGAGAGCCTCGCCCTCCGCCTCCGGCGCTCCCGCGCGGAAATAGATGAGTTCGATGGCGTGATGTACCGGTTGGCCGCATATCTCGCTATCCGGGGGAAGACCGCAGACCTTGAAGAAGGATTCGTTCACATAGTCGATGGCGAGATTATCGTTGAAGACCAGAACGCCCGCCGGAAGGCCGCACAGGATCCCGCTGAGATCGCGACTGAGGTCTTCCGCATGGGCCCGCGCATCGCGCAGCGCCTCTTCCCGGGCCTTGAGTTCGGAAATATCGATTACCGATCCGATCAGAAAAGGGTCGCCATTTTCCGTATGCACGCAACTTGTGCGGGACATCGCGGAAAATGTACGGCCGGAAGAATGGCTGAGCACCTCTTCCACCGTCGACACCAATCCGCTTTCCAGCACCATGGCATTGTTGGCATAGATGTCCTGGCCTTCCCGGCCATAGCTTTCGCATTCCGTGCGGCCGATCAGCTCACCCGGCTCGTGGCCGAACAATTCGCAGAAGGCCGCATTGGCAAAGACCATGCGGTGCTGCCTGTCCCGCGCAAAAACGGCAACGGGCAGCTCTTCGATCATCGACTGATAAAGCTCGTTGCGCGCCACATGATCGCGCAAAAGCAGCTCCTGCTGCTTCATGTCGGAAACGTCCAGCCGGACAAGGATCCGCATGCCATTGTCCAGCCGTCGATTGAGGCAGCGCAGCCAGCGCCCGTCACAGGCCAGTTCGGTCGTTTCCGTAAAATCCTGATCGAAGAAATCGAGCCGTGCATCGACCCAGGCCGCACGGGAACCCAGGCGGTGGGCGAGATCGGGGTAATGCTTCACGCCGAAATCATAGAGTCCCTCGAAGAAGGCCTGCAGCGTGAGGCCGGGCCGGAGGGAGCCCAGCGCCTCGCCATAAAGCCCCTCCATCCGGAGGTTCCTGTAAAGAAGCTGCCCCTCCGCATCGAAGACGGCGACGCCTACGTCGAGCATTTCGAGAGCATTTTCCACCGAACGCTTGAGGGCCGCCTCGACGCTTCGTGAAGCCTCGGTCTGCTCGCCTTGCCGCGCCGCGGCGTTCTCCACGAGGACCCGGCCATCGGCCGCAACGATCCGCACCGGCTCGGAAAGGGCATCGAGCCCCTTTCGGATGGCAGCCAGATCGGCAGCATTGCCCTGCGCGCGTTCCGGCATCTGGCCAAACAGATAGACATTGCCGTCTTCCGTGATGAAGCGTTCGATTTCAGCCAGTCCAAGCGAATGACCGTCGCGGGCCGTGACAACCATCGTCGCCTCGTCGCCGCCCGAGAGGGTCAACCGCTCCATATCTTCCCGCACCCGGTCGCGGTAGGACGGGAATACCCGCACCGTGCCGGGCAACAAACCGTGCAGTTTCAGATAGGCGTCATTGGCCGCCACATAGCGAAGCATGTGGTCCTTGATGAAGGCTGGCCTGTCCAGTTCCTGTATCCGCTGGCATGCCAACGCAAGCAAATCGGGCTTTGCCTGTGTCAAAATAGAGCGCTCCCGGGAGGCTTTATCCTCCCTGTCTGCCGGAAATACCATTGCCACGTTGACAATGCGTTAACCTTGCGTCGCTGTTTTGACGCCTCTGAGCCCGGGGTCGCTTCCGGAACATTCACTATCCCAAAGAAGTCAGCAACCTGTCGCAAATGATCAGGACGGCGCGCTTGGATTTCTGCCACAAATCCTGTCGAGGAAATTACAGCGAGTTATCCATGAGCGACATTTTGGCGACAGTCTCCACCTCTTCCGTCGAGAACACCGCAGGGTCCGGCAGAGCCCGGCGTGGCGGTGGCCGGGGTGGCGACCGGGTGCGCAAGGCGCCCGCGGCAACCTATCTGAACATCAAGAACACCCTGGCCCGGACCGAGCTTCTGACGCCCGAGGCGCTGGAGGACATCCACAATGCCTCGCTGCAGGTCTTGGAGGAGATCGGCGTCGACGTGATGCTCCCGGAAGCCCGCGAGATCATGAAGAGGGCCGGGGCGATCGTCACCGAGGGTTCGGAACGCGTGCGTTTCGACCGTGGCCTGATCCTGGAGATGATGGCCCATGCGCCGTCCGAATTCACCCTCCACAGCCGCAACCCGATGCGCAACGTGCAGATGGGCGGTAACAATCTGGTCTTCGCGCAGATCGCCAGCGCCCCCTTCGTGGCCGACCGGGAAGGGGGCCGTCGCGCCGGCAACCGGGACGATTTCCGCAAGCTGCTGAAGCTGATGCAGAGCTATGACGTGGTGCATGTGAACGGCGGCTATCCGGTCGAACCCATCGATATTCACGCTTCCGTGCGCCATCTCGAATGCCTGTCCGACATCGTGACGCTGACGGACAAGCCGTTCCACGCCTATTCTCTGGGCAAGCAGCGCAATATCGATGCGCTCGAGATCGCCCGCATCGCCCGCGGTATCACCGCCGAACAGATGGACAGCGAACCGTCGCTCTTCACCATCATCAACTCCAACTCGCCGCTGCGCCTCGACATACCGATGCTCCAGGGCATTATCGAGATGGCGAGCCGAAACCAGATCGTCGTGCTCACACCTTTCACGCTGGCAGGTGCCATGGCGCCGGTGACGGTGGCAGGGGCGCTGGTGCAACAGAATGCGGAGGCGCTCTGCGGCCTCTCCTTCGCGCAGATGGTGCGCAAGGGTGCGCCCGTGATCTATGGCGGCTTCACTTCCAACGTGGACATGAAGACGGGCGCCCCCGCCTTCGGCACACCGGAATACATGAAGGCGGTGATTGCCGGCGGTCAGCTCGCGCGCCGCTACGGCGTGCCCTACCGCACCTCGAACGTGAACGCGGCCAACACGCTGGATGCGCAGGCAGCCTATGAGTCCGCCCTCTCCCTCTGGGCCGTGACCCAGGGCGGCGGCAACTTCATCATGCATGCCGCCGGATGGAGCGAAGGCGGCCTGACCGCGTCCTTCGAAAAGTTCATCCTGGACGTCGACCTGCTGCAGATGGTCGCGGAATTCCTGAAGCCCATCGATGTCAGCGCCGACGCCCTCGGCCTCGACGCCATCCGCGATGTCGGTCCCGGCGGCCACTATTTCGGTACGCCGCATACGCTGGCGCGTTACGAAACCGCCTTCTACTCCCCGATCCTTTCCGACTGGCGGAATTTCGAGACCTGGACCGAGGCCGGCCGACCCACGACCTATGATCATGCGAACCGCATCTTCAAGCAGACGCTGGACCGCTATGAAGCGCCCCCGATCGATCCGGCCGTCGCCGAAGAGCTGGCAGCCTTCGTCGCCCGCCGCAAGGAAGAAGGCGGGGTCGCCACCGATTTCTAAGGCAACATCATAAACACTGAATATTCGAATGGACTGATTTCCCGTTTCGGACTAGCCTTCTTCCGTCGAATGCAGAAGCAGCAGCGCCGTGCCAGCGGCGCGACTTGGGCGAATGGGCGTCCCGGGCTGTGGCAGGGAGCCGCCCTGCATTCGAATGGAGGTCGATCCGATGCGCGAAAAGCCCATCACGATCACGCTGACCATACGGAAAACCCGCACGAGCTGGCAAATCTCCGTGCGGGTATCATTCCGAAAGTCAAATCAGTAAAAGGTGGCCGGGGCTCATCGCTCCGGCCATACTCCATATTAGGGCTTTCGAACCCAATTGCAAGCAGGACGTTCTTGGTGTCACGCCGACATTCAGGACGCCGCAAGATAATCCTCGAAGCTGCATCCCGGCCCTGCCTCGAACCGCGCGCCGGTCAGTGCGAGATCGGAGATTCGGTCAACTCGCAAATCCCGGAAGGTCTGCCTGAGCTCGCACCAGGCGGCAAGCAGCCAGATGGAGCCAAAGACACACAGACCGAGGGGGCGCACCACGCGTCTCGTCTCCTCTCCCTGTCCATCCTTGTAACCGATGGACAGGCAGCGATGCTCGGCGATGGCGGTGCGTATGGGCTCCAGCAGATGGGGCGGTTCCGATGAGGACGAGCGGAAGGCACGGATAGGCACCTGCCGCAGGCGCTCGCGATGGTCGGGCGGCAATCGCTCGGCCACTTTTTCGAAGGCCTCGCGCGCTGCCTGTCCCAGGCGGACATCACCAAGCATCCGCACCGCCCTGAGGCCAAAGGCCAAAGCTTCCAGCTGCTCGAAGGTAAAGGTCATCGGCGGAGCATCGAAATCCTCCCGCAGAAGATAGCCTACACCCCTCTCGCCATCGATGGGCGCTCCGGATGCCATGAGATGCTGCATGTCGCGATAGATGGTGCGCGGTGCCACCTCCATCCGCTCGGCAATTTCGGCAGCGGTCATCGCCCGACCGGTGGAGCGCATCAGCTGGATGATTCTGAAAAGACGGTCCGCGGGACGCACAAAAGGCACTCCTTGCCCAAGATTGTGGCCATAACCCTGTCAGGAGCAGTGTGATCAGGTCAAGAGGTCAACAACCTGAAGCAAGGAAGACCAATGACTGAAACCGTTCTGGAAATTGCCATCTGCAAGCTGAAGCCTGGACAGGCGAACACGGGCGCGCGGGACAAGGCCATGCAGGCCGTCAGGAATTATCCGGGCTTTGTCGGCTGGAAAGCCATGGAAGGCGTCGAGGACCCTCTGCTCATCGTGGACGTCGTGGAATGGCAAAGCCTTGCGCATGCCAGCGCGGCCGGCAAGAATGTCATGACGGATCCGGAATTCGCGGATTATATGGGCGCGATAGGCGAAGTGGTGATGATGCAGCACTTCAAGATCAAGTCGGCCATTTAAAAGGGCAGTACCCTCAGGGAGAAGCATGCTGGAGCCCGACCTTTCCTTCGATTTCGAGGCCGAACTCTGGCTCTACTCTGGCAAGGGCGCGTGGCATTTCATCACGCTCCCGATCGATATTGCCGATGCGATCAGGATGCTGTCCGGCCCACGTCGGGGTTTCGGTCAGCTGCGGGTGGCAGGTCGCATCGGTACGACGGCCTTTCGAACCAGCATCTTTCCGGATTCGAAAAGCGGCTCCTTCCTGCTTCCCGTGAAAGCGGATGTCAGAAGAAAGGAAGGCCTTGCCGCCGGAGACCCGGTCCGGGTCTCCCTGACGGTCAATTCCTGAACGGGCGGAACCTCAGTCCGCCCGCTTCCAGCCGGTCACCATGGCGCGGGCCAGGTTTTCCCGGTGTTCGAGACTGGCAAGGATTACACCTGCCACATGCAGGGCGATCAGGCCCAAGGTCGAATAGACGAGCACCTTGTGCGTGTCTTCCACCCATTCGATACCCCAATAGGCATCGGTCGTCATCATGTAGCCTGTCGTCACGATGCCGGAGATCATGAGGATCAGCAGGATGACCATAGCTCCGCCGGCTGGATTGTGGCCGACATAGCGCCTTGCCTTGAAGGAAAGGCTCTCTTTCAGAAAGACGAGGATCGTCGCCGGAGAGTAGAGGAAGTTGACGAAGCGCGCGTGGTGCGTGCCGATCAGACCCCAGATGATCCGGATGGCAATGAGGGCGGCAATGGCATAGCCCGACCAGATATGGGCGGATTTCCATTCGTCACCGGTGAAGAAGGAAAAGGTGAAGAGGGCTACCAGCGACCAGTGGAAGATCCGCACGAGCGGATCCCACACCTTGATCCGGCCGCCGCTCTGGCCGGGGAGTACCCGGCCTTCGGCAGACAGCTCAGTCATTATTCAGCCCCTTCGGCGCCGACCTGCTCGCCGGTTGCCGGGTTGAAGATCTGCTCGACCTTGTTGCCCTTGGCGTCGATGGCGTAGACTTCGTAGCAGCCGTTCTCGACCTTGACCTGGCGAACGTCGAGGCCCATGGCCTTGGCCTTTTCCTTCATGGCGTCTTCCGTCATCCACTTGTCCTTCGGCACATCGCAGCTCTTGCCTTCGTCTTCGGCGCGAACGGCACCGGCGGCAAATGCGGAAAGAAGGGCGGCGGCGAGTACGATTTTCTTCATGGGAGATGCTCCTAGCTGAACGGTCCGTGACACCGTGTCCGACCGTTGAGAAAGCTTTTAGCGGAACGGCCCTGAGCGATAACTGACGACAAATGTCAGGGAAATTTCAGTTTCGGCATGCTAGGTTTTGCCGATGCGTCACTCTTTCCCGACTTCCGCCCTCCTGGCCCTGCTTCTCGCGCTCGCAAGCGCGCCCGTCCATGCCGATGATGACGGCGACGAGGGAGAGACGCTCGACGCCGTGCACGAAGCGGTCGAAAAGGGCACGCTGAAACCGCTTCCCGAACTCAAGTCCATCGTCAGCGCCCGGTTTCCGGGCGAGATCGTGCGCATCGAGCCGCACCGCAAGCGCGGCATGATCACCTATGAATTCAAGGTGCTGCAAGAGGACGGCCGTCTGGTGGAGATAGAGATGGATGCTGCCAGCGGCCGCATCCTCGAAACCGAGAATGAATGATGCGCCTGCTTCTTGTCGAAGACGACCCCCTCATCGCCCGCGATCTCATCGCCCATCTGGAACGGGCCGGCTACATCGTTGCCCATGAGAAGGACGGCGAATCCGGCTGGTATGCGGGTGACAGCGAGGATTTCGCCGCCGCGATCCTGGATCTCGGCCTGCCGCTGATGGATGGCATGACCGTGCTCAAGCGCTGGCGCAAAGCCGGGCGGGATTTTCCCGTGCTCATCCTGACGGCCCGCGGCAATTGGGAAGAGCGCGTGGAAGGCATCGATGCGGGGGCCGACGACTATCTCGCCAAACCTTTCCAGGTGGCCGAAGTGCTGGCGCGGCTGCGCGCCATCCTGCGCCGCTCCGCCGGACAGGCCAATCCGGTTCTCTCCGCCGGCGAGCTGAAGCTTGATCCCCGCACCAAGGCGGTAACGGTGGCCGGCCTGCCTGTGGATCTCACGCCGCTCGAATATCGATGCCTTCATCACCTGATGCAGCATCGCGACCGTCATGTCACGCAACTGGAGCTGACCGAACAGCTCTACGCCCAGGATTTCGAGCGGGAGAGCAATTCGGTCGAGGTGCTCATCGGTCGCCTGCGCCGCAAGCTCGGCAAGGACCTGATCGAGACCCGCCGTGGCTACGGCTACAGGATCGCCCTTTCATGAGGTGGCTGTCCTCGATCCGCGGGCGTTTTCTGGTTCTCTCGGCGATGACGGTGGGGCTGGCGCTCGCGCTCACCTTTGCTCTGCTGGTCTCGCTCTTCTCGAGCAATATCCGAAAGCGCATCGATCTCGAGCTGACCAGCCATATCAACATGCTGGCCGGTGCCCTTTCCTTCGATGCCTCGGGCAGGCTGACAAGACCGAACGGTCCGGTCGATCCAAGGTTCGGCATCCCTTATGGCGGCCTCTACTGGCAGGTGGTGGACGACCGCAATAAACAGGTCATCCGCTCTGTTTCGCTTTTTGACACCTCGATGGACCTGCCCGACGACCTGCATACGGATGGAACGGTGCATCGCTATATTCTGCCCGGCCCTGAAGGTACCCAGCTGATCGTGCTGGAACGCTTGATCCGCATCGCCGCGCCGGAAGGCGAAAGGAGCGTGCGTATTGCCGTCGCCATTGACGAGAACACGCTGGAAGAGGCCAAAGCGGGCTTTGTCCGCGACATTCTTCCCGCACTGGCCGGCCTGGGACTCTTTCTCATCGGGGCCTCGATTGCCCAGCTCGCCTTCGGACTCAAGCCGCTTTCCTCCCTCAGCGAGGGCATAGACCGCATCCGCGAGCGCCGGGAATTGCGGCTGACCGGGGCATTCCCGACGGAATTCGGCAGTACGGTTCATGCGGTGAACCAGTTGCTCGAAACCCAAAGCGCCATGATCGAAAAGGCCCGCGCCCGGGCGGCCGATCTTGCCCATGGCCTGCGCACGCCGCTGACGGTCCTGTCCAACGACGCCCTGACCCTTCGCGAAAAAGGCGAGACGGAAATGGCCGACGAGCTCGATCATCTGGCCGGCACCATGCGCGCCCATGTGGAGCGCGAACTTGCTCTCTCCCGCATCGCCGCCCGTCCCGATCTGCGCCGGGGCGACAGCGCCATCGCCAAGCTCACCGGGGAAATCACCCGCACGCTGAAACGCACGCCTTCCGGCGAGCAGCTCGACATCACGACCGACGGCTCCGATACCCTGACATTGCCCGTCGATCCCGGCGATTTCCGCGAACTGGCCGGCAACCTGATCGAAAATGCCGTCAAATGGGCCCATTCGGCGGTCCGGATAAGCTGGGCATCCCAGGCAGGCGGGATCGTCTTTTCGGTCGAGGACGATGGACCGGGCGTGCCGGAAGCGGAACTCGCCAATCTCACCCGGCGCGGGTGGCGGCTGGACAATGCCAAGCCCGGGACCGGTCTCGGCCTGTCCATCGTGCGGGAGATCGCCGAGGTCTATGGCATCGCCTTCACCCTCTCCAACCGTCCGGAGGGCAGCGGTTTGCGGGCTGAACTGAAGTTTTCGGCCACCGAACCGGCCAATCGGCCAAGGACGGCTTGACTTTCCCGCAAGAAAGGGCCACATGCGGCTCGTGCTTACATCCCCAGGGCCGCCGCGTGAGCGTGCCGAGCGAAGCAGAGATCTTCGCCAAGGGAAAGAGGTGCCGGCCATTGGATGGCGCGGTCGCAATGACCGTCCCGCTGGGTCTGACTGAAACAGGCACCGAAAGCCACATATCCAACAAGACAAGTTCCCAAATCACGCGGGGTTCTTGACGCCACCTGATCCGCCCGGGCAATCCCGCCTTGGCGGCGGATCCTGTTGGCGCCCCGAAAGGTATTGAATTGACTGACTTTGCTTCGCTTGGCCTGTCGAGCCAGCTGCTTGAGACGCTTGCCCATAACGGCTTTGAAAAGCCCACCCCCATCCAGGCCCAGGCCATTCCGCTGGTTCTCGAAGGGCACGACCTGATCGGCCTCGCCCAGACCGGCACCGGCAAGACCGCGGCCTTCGGCCTGCCGATCATCGAAATGCTCCTTGCGGAGAACATCCGCGTCGATCACCGCACCTGCCGCACGCTGATCCTCGCCCCCACCCGCGAGCTGGTGAACCAGATCGCCACCAACCTGAAGCTCTTCGTGCGGCGCTCGCCGCTGAAGGTCGGCATCGTCGTCGGCGGCGTGTCGATCAACAAGCAGCAGGAACAGCTGACCCGCGGCGTGGACATTCTCGTCTCCACCCCCGGCCGCCTGCTCGACCTCATCGCCCGCCGGGCGATCTCGCTGCACAAGGTCACCCATCTCGTCCTCGACGAGGCCGACCAGATGCTCGACCTCGGGTTCATCCATGACCTGCGCAAGATCTCGAAGATGGTTCCGGCCAAGCGCCAGACCCTGCTCTTCTCGGCCACCATGCCGAAGGCGATTGCCGATCTCGCCGGTTCCTACCTCACCGATCCCAAGCGCGTGGAAGTCTCTCCCGCCGGCAAGGCTGCGGACAAGATCGAACAGTCGGTCTTCTTCGTCTCCGGCAAGAACGACAAGACCACCCTCCTCAAGGATCAGCTGAACGCCAATCCGGATGGCCGCGCCATCGTCTTCCTGCGCACCAAGCACGGCGCCGAGAAGCTGATGAAGCACCTCGACAGCGTCGGCTACAAGGCCGCCTCCATCCACGGCAACAAGAGCCAGGGCCAGCGCGAGCGTGCCCTCAAGGCCTTCAAGGACGGTGAAGTCAAGGTGCTGGTTGCGACCGACGTTGCCGCCCGCGGCATCGACATCCCGGCCGTCAGCCACGTCTACAATTACGACCTGCCGGAAGTGCCGGATGCCTATGTGCACCGCATCGGCCGTACCGCCCGTAACGGCCGCGACGGCCTTGCCATCGCCTTCTGCGCGCCGGACGAATATCGCCTGCTGCGCGACATCGAAAAGCTGATGGGCATTTCCATCGCCGTTGCCGGCGGCACGGCACCGGAAGGCCATGGCCCCTCAGTCAAGGACGGCCCGAAGAAGGGCGGCGCGCGCGGTCATCGTGGCCGTCGCGGCCCCGGTGAAGGTGGCGGCGAACGGCGCGAGCGTCCGGCAAGCTTCGTCGGCGGTCAGGCCGAGCGGGGCGAAGGCACCGGCGAGAAGCGGGCCCGCAAGCCGCATCGCGGCCAGGACGGCCAGCGCAGCGAACACCGCGCCGCCGACGGTCGTGGCGGTGAACGCTCCGAACGTCCCGCCGGCCACGGCCGCCCAGGCGGCAAGCCGCATCACCGCGGTCCGCGCCCGCAGGGCAAGCGCCCCGGCCAGGGTCAGGGCCAGCGCAGCCACGGCGGCGGCAATCGCCAGCGCGAAACGGCATAAGCAAACAAGAAACCGGCGGAAGGCAACTTCCGCCGGTTTTCTCTTAAGACGCCCACCTACTCACTACTCACTACTCACTACTCCCGCTCTTTCGCCTTCCGGTTCGTGAGATAGACGCCCATCACCACCACCAGCGCACCGGTCACGATTGCCGGCGTCAGCGGTTCGCCGAAGAACAGGGCTGCCTCGATGGCAACCAGCGGCGGCATGAGATAGACGAGCGAGGCGGCGCGGGACACCTGCCCCTGCCGGATCAGCATGAGCAACAGGCCGATTGCCCCCATGGAAAGGCCGATGACCGACCAGGCCATGGCCAGATTGATCGTCAGGCTGCCGTCATAATGCCATTCCCCGATAAAGATCGAGGCCGGAAAGAGTACGATGACCGCACCGACATATTGCAGGGTCGCGATCCAGCGAATATCGCCCGATTGCAGCCAGCGCTTCTGGTAAAGCGTGCCTGCCGTGACCGAAACCATGCCCAGCAGATTGACGACAAGCGGCAGCGCCTGATCGTGCAGCATGTTGAAATCGAGAGCAGCGAGCTTGGGCGAGATCGCAATCCCGATACCGACGAAACCGACCAGCAGCCCAAATCTCTGCAGCGCGGAAAGCCGTTCGCCGAGCAAGAAAGCCGCAGCGATGGCGGTCAACAGCGGTTGCATGCCCGCAATGATGCCCGAAAGACCGGCCGGAACGCCCTGTTCTATCGCCCACCACAGCGGCCCCAGATAAAGCCCGTGCAGGAAGACGCCCGATGCCATGGCGTTGAAGACAAGCCGTGGTTCCCGCGGAAACCGCGCACGCACCACCAGGCAGAAGGCCGCAAAGGCCGCCGCCGAAATCCCGAAGCGGATGAACAGGAAGAAGAGCGCGTCCGCATGAAAGGCCGCATATTTCGCGACGATCCAGCCGGAGGACCACAGGAGAACGAAAATCACCGGGACGAACCGGTTGAACATGGGAGGCTCCGGACAGGATGGGATGCGGGGTGGGCCCATTAGAGGCGCCTTCTTGTAGGCCCAAGCCGGAGACGAAGTCAAAGCCCTGTTTTCAGGCAGCCTGCCTGTTCCGAAGGCAGTCCCTGTCGGAAAATGCGGCAACCGCGGGTGGCGGCAAACCTCATGCGCACAGCATCGGCGAAACATTTTAAAGAAGCCGCTTGCATTGCCCGAAACAATGGCATTTGATGTTAAAAAAAGGGGAAATGAAGCGTTGGCATTCAATGAAATGATGAATGCGGACGGCCGTCCGCGACAACCATATGTTGATTATTACGACTGGTACGCGCAGCAAGATCCGGCCCTGCTCGCGGCAAAATCCAGAGAAGCGGAACACATCTTCCGCAAGACCGGCATCACCTTCAATGTCTACGGCCATGCGGAAAGCGCGGAAAAGCTGATCCCCTTCGACATCGTGCCGCGGATCATCTCCGGGAAGGAATGGCGGAGGCTGGCCCAGGGTATCGAGCAGCGCGTCGTGGCGCTGAACGCCTTTCTTTATGACATCTATCACAAGCAGGAAATCATCCGCGCGGGCCGCATTCCGCGCCAGCTCATCTCCAACAACGAGGCCTTCCTGCCCGAGATGATCGGCGTCCGCCCGCCGGGTGGCGTCTATACTCACATCGTCGGCACGGATATCGTTCGTACGGGCGAGAACGAGTTCTACGTGCTGGAAGACAATGCCCGCACGCCTTCCGGGGTCAGCTACATGCTGGAAAACCGGGAAACCATGCTGCAGATGTTCCCGGAACTTTTCCACCGCAACAAGGTGCAGCGGGTGGAGGATTATCCGTCTCTGCTGCGCCAGAGCCTGCAGTCGCTGGCGCCCCCCGGTTGCGATGGCACGCCGCGCGTGGCGATCCTCACGCCCGGCATCTATAACTCCGCCTATTACGAGCATTCCTTCCTTGCCGACATGATGGGCGTGGAGCTGGTGGAAGGATCGGACCTGCGCGTCATCGACGGCAAGGTGAAGATGCGCACCACCCGCGGCTATCAGGCGATCGACGTGCTCTACCGCCGCGTGGATGACGACTATCTCGATCCCCTCACCTTCAAGCCGGAAAGCGCGCTCGGCGTGCCCGGCATCATGGATGTCTACCGCGCCGGCAACATCACCATCGCCAACGCACCTGGCACCGGCATTTCCGACGACAAGGCCATCTATTCCTACATGCCTGAGATCGTGGAGTTCTACACGGGCCGCAAGGCGCTGCTCGAAAACGTGCCCACCTGGCGCTGCTCGGAGGCCGACAGCCTCGCCTATGTGCTCGATCATCTGGCGGAACTGGTGGTGAAGGAGGTGCATGGTTCCGGCGGTTACGGCATGCTGGTCGGCCCGGCCGCCTCAAAGGCGGAGCTCGATGACTTCCAGGCCAAGCTGCGGGCCCGGCCCGACAATTACATCGCACAGCCGACACTCGCCCTTTCCACCGTGCCCGTGCTGGTGGAAAGCGGGATTGCCCCCCGCCATGTGGATCTGAGGCCCTATGTGCTGGTCGGCGACAAGGTGAAGATCATCCCCGGCGGCTTGACCCGCGTGGCGCTGAAGGAAGGCTCTCTGGTGGTGAATTCCAGCCAGGGCGGCGGCACGAAGGACACCTGGGTGCTGGAGGACTGACATGCTCGGAAGAACGGCCGACGGGCTCTACTGGATGTTCCGCTATATCGAGCGGGCGGAAAACATTGCAAGACTGGTCGATGCGGGCCTGCGCGTGGCGCTCACCCGCAGCGGCGCGACCGACGACGACTGGGACGGCGTGCTGCAGAGTGCAGGCGTACGCGCCGCCTATGGCGCCCGTCACGACCGGCTGACCGCCGGGGATGCGGTGGATTTCCTGCTGCGTGACACATCGAACCCTTCCAGCGTGCTTGCCTGCATCGAGGCGGGCCGTAACAATGCCCGCATGGTGCGCACCGCCCTGACGCGCGACACCTGGGAAGCCACGAACGAATGCTGGATGGAGCTGAAGGCGGCCCTTTCGAAGCCGCTCAATGCCAAGCAACTGCCGGAAATCATCCACGCCATCAAGCAGCGCACGGGCCTGATCCGCGGCGCCTTCCACGGCTCCATGCTGCGCAACGAGATCTACCACTTTGCCAGCATCGGCACCTATACGGAGCGGGCCGACAATACGAGCCGCATCCTGGACGTAAAATATTACGTGCTGCTGCCCTCGGTCTCCTCGGTCGGCACATCGCTCGACAATGTGCAGTGGGAATCGATCCTGCGTTCCGTGTCCGCCCACCGCTCCTATGGCTGGGTCTATGACGGCGGCTATCACGCCGCCAATATCGCCGATTTCCTGATTCTCAACGTGCAGATGCCGCGCTCGCTCGCCCACTGCTATGAAAAGATCGTGGGCGATCTCCATCATCTGGCGGCGGATTACGGGCAGCGCCTGAAATGCCATCAGACCGCGGAAAGCATCTACGATACGCTGCGCAGCCGCAACATCCGCGACATCATCGATCAGGGCCTGCACGAGTTTCTGGAGGACTTCATCCGGCACAACAACCAGTTGGGCATCGAGATCAGCGAGGGCTACCGGTTCTACACCTGACGGGGAGCCGCAGCCGGAGAAAACACCATGCATCTGAAGATATCGCACAGCACCGGCTATCATTACGACATCCCGGTTCATTACGCGCTCCAGCGCCTGCGCCTGACGCCCCAGACCGGCCCCGGCCAGCGGGTGCTCAACTGGTCCGTGCGCATGGAAAATGCATCGCGGCAGGCCAGTTTCCTCGACCAGTTCGGCAACCGCACCGAACTCTGGTCCACCATGGAGGAACCGAAGGAAACGGTGATCATTGCCGAAGGCGAAGTGGAGACGGAGGATAAGGCCGGCGTGTTCGGCCCGCATCAAGGCTTCTGCCCGCTCTGGCTCTTCCAGCGCGAGACGCCGCTGACCACACCGGGCGAGCGCATCCGCGCCCTCGCATCGGAGATCGGGGCGGAGGGTGACGTGCTCGCCCGCATGCACCGGCTGATGGGGGCCCTCAGCGACGCCATTGCCTATCGCCCCGGCGAAACCCATGCGGAAACCACGGCGGAGGAGGCTCTCGCCAATGGCGTCGGCGTCTGCCAGGATCACGCGCATGCCTTCATCGCCGCCGCGCGGCTGCTGGATGTGCCGGCCCGCTACGTCTCCGGCTATCTCTTCATGGATGGCGTGGAACAACAGACGGCAAGCCACGCCTGGGCTGAAGCCCATGTGCCCGGCCTCGGCTGGGTCGGCTTCGACGCCGCCAACCGGATCTGTCCCGACGACCGCTATGTGCGGATCGCCTGCGGACTGGATTATCAGGGTGCGGCGCCGGTCTCCGGTCTGCGCCTCGGTTCGGCAAGCGAACATCTGCGGGTGGCGCTGACGGTCGAGGATCGGGCGCAAAGCCAGAGCCAGTCTCAAAGCCAGTCCTGACCTCTTTCGCCGGGGAAAGCCCGGCGCAAGCGGCATCGCCCATGCTGGCGCCCCGGTTCATGGAAGCGACCCCGCCCGATGCTGTTTGGCCGATCCCTGTTTGATTCCGTCCTCACCCGTCTGGAGGAGGAGACGCCCCCGCCCGAGGAACGCGAGGAGGAAAGCGCGCGCATCCGTGGCTTCACCTCCGGCTTCGTCGCGCCGGCCATGGAAGGCGTGTCGGTCAGCCTGCACCGGATCGACGACGCCTATCGAGACCTGGCCGCAGAAGCGGAGGCCGCGTTCCTTTCCGATCCGGAGCCCGTTTTCAACGACGGGGTGCAAGACCAGCCGCCGCCGCTTCCCGCCCATCTCGCCCGGCAACTGTCTGCCGAAATCGCCGAAGACCTCGGCCTTCGGCCCGATGACACGCTGGATATTCTGGCGGAACGGCGCCGGTTCTTCGCGCGATCCAACCATCCGGATATTGTTCACCCCGCGCATCGGGAGGCCGCGACATCCCGCATGACGACTGCCAATCTGCTCGTCGACCGGGCGATAGCCCGCATCGAAGCCAGCCGCAAACTCGGCCTTCTCTGACGCCGGGTTGAAACAGCCAGGGGTTTTTGCTATCGATTCGGCATCAATGGAGCCTATCGTGACGCTGTTTTACCATAACAGGAGCACCACCTTTGGCCCTGATCTTGCCCTGCAGATGCGTTTGCAGGGCTGACCAGAGACAACGCTGCTCATCAACACCGGTCAGCCTGACTGCCGTCGCATGCGGACATGTTCGCCATGCGCGGTTCCCTTGATTGCCGCCTCCCCTGCCTTTTTAAAGAGGCCGGCCCGCGGCTCATGCAGGTTCCTGATCCTATGTCTCTTGTCACCCTCAACTCTCTTGGCGTCACGCTCGGCGCGCCCCTGTTCCAGAAACTCGATCTCACCCTCCTGCCCGGCGAACGGCTGGGGCTCGTGGCGGCCAACGGTCGCGGCAAGTCTACCCTCCTCAATGTCATCGCCGGCCGGATGGAGCCCGGCGAAGGCACGATCACGAGGGCGCGGTCGCTCACCCTCTCCTACATGGAGCAGGATGTTCCCGCCCCTCTGATGTCCCTGCCGCTCCGCGATGCGGTGGCGGATGCGCTTCCCCCCGACCTCCGCGACTACGAACAATGGCGGGCCGAGATCGTGCTCGATGAAATAGGCGTGCCGGAAGACCTTCGCGACCGGCCGGTTGCAGAGCTCAGCGGCGGCTGGCAGCGGCTGGTGCTGATTGCCCGGCTGGCGCTCGCCGATGCCGACCTGATGCTGATGGACGAGCCCACCAACCATCTGGACCTCGCCAAGATCGTGCTGCTGGAACGCTGGCTGAACGGGCTCGCACCCGCGAAAGCGGTGGTGATTGCCAGCCACGACCGGGCCTTTCTCAACCGCGTCACCCGCCGCACCCTCTTCCTGCGCCATCCGGAAAGCCGGCTGTTTGCGCTCGCCTATTCCGAGGCACGGGAGGCGCTGGCGGAAGAAGACCTTGCCCGCGAACGCAAGTTCGAGAAGGACATGAAGACCGTCGAGCAGTTGCGCCGGCAGGCCGCCAAGCTCAACAATATCGGCATCAACTCGGGCAGTGACCTGCTGACGGTGAAAACCAAGCAGCTGCGCGAGCGCGCGCAGCGGATCGAGACCGAGGCGGAGGCGGCGCATCGCGATCGCAGCGCCGGACTGGTCGCCCTCGGCGGCAGCGAGGCGAACGCCCGCGTGCTCATCCGCATCGCGCCCTTCGAGGAACGTCTGCCCGACGGCACGCTTCTGTTCCGCAGCGGTCCGCTTTTCATCTGCCGCGGCGACCGGATCGTGCTGCTCGGCGAGAACGGAGCCGGAAAAAGCCGCTTCATGGCCCGAATCCTGCGCGCCATTGCCGGCGGCAGCGCCGACGAGGCGGTCATTCAGCCGACGCCTTCCCTGCAACCGGGATACATGGATCAGGCGCTTGCGTTGCTCGAGGGCGCCAGAACACCCATGGGCGCCATTGTCCGGCTGTTCTCGCTGGGAGAACAAAGGGCGCGAAGCCTCCTTGCGGGGGCCGGCATTGCCATCGAAAAGCAGGAAAAACCGCTCGACCGCCTCTCCGGAGGCCAGAAGGCACGGCTTGCCCTGCTGATGCTGCGGCTGACCGAGGCGAATTTTCTGCTGCTCGACGAACCCACCAATCATCTCGATATCGAAGGGCAGGAGAACCTCGCCGGTGAACTGGCCTCGGAAGGGCGCGCGGCGCTGCTCGTCTCCCACGACCGCACCTTCGTGCGCAGCGCCGGCAACCGGTTCTGGCTGATCGCCGGAAAGCGATTGCAGGAGGTGGAGACCCCGGAAGACTTCTTCCGCAGCCTCGGCGGCTAGCGGATCCTCCCTCAGACGTCCTTGCCGCCGGCTCCGTTATTGTCGGCGGCAGCCCCTTCCCTCGGGAAGCGGATGATCAGCACCAGCAGCGTATAGACGGTCAAGGCCCCCATGATGACCATGAAGAAGGGCGAGCCGAACACCAGTTCCACCACGAACCAGACAGCGCAGATCGCCACCACCAGCAGACGGACCCACAGGGGCCGGTAAAAAGGATGTTTGGGATCGATGATCTGCATGCTTTCCTCGCTTGACGCGCTCCATAAATATGGAATATTTATTCCGAAACAAGATTGAAACGGTTCTTTTGTTCCATCCTGTTGAGAGGCATTTCGAGGGCACCTTGAAGCCTGGAGTGCTTCATGGCAACCCTTTCGCGACCGCCCGGAGGAGGGCAAGGTCTGCATTTCGGAGAAAGACACGACGATGACGGTAAGATTTGGTCTTCTGGGTGCCGGACGTATCGGCAAGGTGCATGCAAAGGCCGTCAGCGGCAATCCGCAGGCAAAGCTCGTTGCGGTTGCCGATGCTTTCCCGGCTGCGGCGGAGGCGATTGCGTCCGCCTATGGCTGCGACGTGCGGACGATCGAGGCCATCGAAGCCGCAAAAGATATTGATGCAGTTGTCATCTGCACCCCGACGGACACCCATGCGGACCTGATCGAGCGCTTCGCCCGCGCCGGCAAGGCAATTTTCTGCGAAAAGCCTGTCGATCTCGACGCAGAGCGCGTCCGGGCCTGCCTGAAGGTGGTGAAGGAAACCAAGGCGAAGCTGATGGTTGGCTTCAACCGCCGTTTCGATCCGCATTTTGCGGCCGTCCGCAAGGTCATCGACGAAGGCAAGATCGGCACCGTGGAAATGGTCACCATTACCTCGCGCGATCCCGGTGCTCCGCCGATCGACTACATCAAGCGCTCCGGCGGCATTTTCCGCGACATGACGATCCATGATTTCGACATGGCCCGCTTCCTGCTCGGGGAAGAGCCGGTCTCCATCTCGGCCCACGCCGCCGTGCTGGTGGACAAGGCCATCGGCGAGGCCGGCGACTGGGATAGCGTCACCGTCATCCTCGAAACCGCTTCCGGCAAGCAGTGCGTGATCTCCAATTCCCGCCGCGCCACCTATGGCTACGACCAGCGCATAGAAGTGCATGGCTCCAAGGGCGTGGCGAGCGCGGAGAACCAGCGCCCCGTTTCCATCGAGGTCGCCAATGCCGAGGGCTATACCCGTCCGCCGCTGCATGATTTCTTCATGACCCGCTACACGGAAGCCTATGCGGCGGAAATCGAAAGCTTCATCGCCGCCATCGAGAAGGGTGCAACCATCACCCCGAACGGCGAGGATGGCCTGAAGGCCCTGGCCCTCGCCGATGCCGCTGTCCAGTCCGTCAAGGAAGGCCGCCGCATCAAGCTCGGCTGAAGCAGACGGCCTGTCGCCCGGAAGGCCGGACCCCGGTCCGGCCCTTCGCATATGGGCGTTGCTCCCAAAATGGGAACATGCTAGGATATGCCATGCGGATTATAGCGCGCAGCACGCTGGTTACCTTTCTGGACACCTTGAACGGGCAACGGGACCGCCAGGCCGTCGCAGCGTCATTGAATGCCTGGTTTCATGAAGTGTCCCGCGCCAAATGGCGAAGGGCATCGGACGTCAAACAGCATTTTGCGACGGCCAGCATCGTCTCGGCGGAGCGAGTGGTCTTCAATATCAAGGGAAATGACTATCGTCTGGTTGTCGCAGTCGACTATGAGCGATCCATTGTCTGGATAAAGTGGATTGGAACGCATGCAGATTATGACAAGATCGATGTGAGGGAAGTTCGTCATGAATGATGAAATTCGTCCCGTGCGGACTCCGCAGGAGCATGCGAACGCTCTGGAACAGATCGAAAGGCTCTGGGGAGCATCGCCGGGGACGCCGGAAGGCGACAGGCTTGATATCTGGGTGGCGCTGGTGGAAGCCTATGAGGCGCAGGCGTTTCCCATCGATTTTCCCGACCCTGTCGACGCCATTCTCTTTCGAATGGAACAGCAGGGCTTGTCGCGAGCAGACCTGGAACCCTTCATTGGCAACAGAGGACGCGTATCCGAAATTCTCAACCGCAAGCGGCATTTATCACTCGACATGATCCGGAAGCTGAGCGCAGGTCTTGGAATTCCCGTTGAAGTGCTTATCCGGCCGATGTCCCACGCGGCTTGATACCGTCTAGCTCGTCTGCTCCTGCGCTGTCGAAATGGCGGTACGGTCCATATAACCGAGCCCGACATCCAGATGGCCCGTGAAAACCAGCGCCGTTTCATCGAGGATGATATGGATTTCCGGAAGGCCTTCGCGACGGATCGCCCGGGATTGGGCCAGCCCCTCCTTCAGCCCGCGTTCCATCAGATCGTAGAAACGGACGCCCGGACCGGTGAAATAGACCGGCATCTTCTCGTTGAGGCTCTGCATGCGCCCGAGCCCCTGCCCCAGCGCCAGCCCCGCCTGGCGGAAGGCGAACTGGGCCTGCCTGTCGCCGCGGCGGGCGTTGGCCGCCAGCTTTTCCATCTCGACCAGCGGCACAAAGCGGGCCGGAATGCGGTCGGCCGGCACCTCGAAGGCCGTCCGGAGAATGCCGTAGAAGCCTGCCGTTGCCTCGATGCAGCCGATCGATCCGCACCGGCACAGACCGCCATTCGCCAGATGCAGCATGTGCCCGAAATCAGGCGCGACAACCTGGTATTCCCCGCCGGAATCGAGATGGGCAATGCCCAGTCCGATGCCGTGACCGAGCGAGAGGGCGCACAGCGCACGCGGGCGCGGCTCGGCCTTTTCGTCCGCGAGCCGCTCGACCATACGCGCCAGCGCACCGGCCACCAGCCTGGTCTCGTTGCTGAGCAGGATGTCAGGCTCAAGCCCCTGCCCCCGAATCGACCCGAAATCGATCGCGGCATCCCCGAAAACCGGCGACCAGAGCAGCACCGGCTCCACCGGATCGACCAACCCCTTGCTGGAAATGGAAACGACGCGGATATCCCCCAGAGCAAGGCCGGAGCGGGAGCAAAGCCGCTCGATGGTTGCCCGGAGGACGCGGGCAAAATCCGTGGCTTCCTCCTGCCCCCGCCGGGCTTCTTCCAGCCGATCGATAAGGGTTCCGCCGTAATCGACGAGCGAATGCTCCACCTGATCGGAAGAAATGCGCACCGCCACCAAGTAGCCGCTGCGCCGCCGCTGGGTGAAGGAGACCCGAGGACGCCCGCGGCCCGCCGGCGGCGCCTGCTCCTGCCGTTCGATCACGGCATAGCGTTCGAGATCCGCCGTGATCGCCGAAACCGTTGCCGACGACAGGCCGGTCCGGTCCGACAGCTCGGTATGCGAGAGCGGACCGTGCCGGCGCAGCTGCGCCAGCACCAGTGCGCTGTTTTGCTGGCGCACGATCTCCGTACTCGACTTCGCCAGCATGACCCAGCCTCTCTCCCTATGCCTTTCGACCCCGGACGAAGCCTCCTCCACAAGCCCTCGCCCTTTGTCAACGCCGATGAAAGAAGGGCTTGTTGACAGGGTCCAAAAACTCTGACATCTATTTTCTCGACTGTCGAGAAAAACATTTTTTCCGGCAGCAACCGAGAAAAGCCGGGCGTTGTGGGGAGGCCGCAATCACGGCAACCACCTGGGAGGACCCAAATGAAGAAACTGACCCTTGCGCTGACGAGCGCAGTTTTCGCCATGTCTGTTGCTGGCCATGCGCTGGCCAAGGACAAGGTCATCGGCGTGTCCTGGAAAATCTTCCAGGAAGAGCGCTGGAAGACGGACGAAGCCGTCATCAAGAAGATCGTCGAAGCCAATGGCGACAAGTATATTTCTGCTGACGCCCAGGGCTCCGCAGCAAAGCAGCTGACCGACGTCGAGTCGCTGATCTCGCAGGGCGCCAACGTGCTCCTGATCGTTCCCTACGATTCCGAAGCCATCCTGCCGGCCGTGCAGAAGGCCACGTCCGAAGGCATCCCGGTCATCGCCTATGACGTTCAGATCGAAGACCCGAACGTCCTCTACATGACCTTCGACAACGTCGGCGTCGGCCGCCTGATGGCGCAGGAAATGCTGAAGGTGAAGGACAAGGGCAACTTCGCCATCATCAACGGCGACAAGGGCGACCCGAACGCGTCGTTCCTGAACCGCGGCTTCAAGGAAGTGCTGAAGGACAAGCTCGATTCCGGCGACATCAAGATCGTCGGCGAAGCCTCGAGCGACGGCTGGAAGCCGGAAAACGCCCAGAAGAACATGGAGCAGATCCTGACCGCCAACAACAACGCGGTTGATGCCGTTCTCTCCGAGAACGACGGCATGGCCGGCGGTGTGGTTGCCGCTCTTGCTGCCCAGGGTCTCGCCGGCACCGTTCCGGTCACGGGTCAGGACGGCGACAAGGCTGCTCTGAACCGCGTTGCCCTCGGCACCCAGCTGGTATCGGTCTGGAAGGACAGCCGCAAGCTCGGCGAAGTGGCTGCCAACGCCGCTCTGATGCTGGCAGACGGCAAGGCCATGACCGACATCCCGAACGTCGGCAAGTTCAAGGATGGTGCAAAGGGCGTCGAGATGAACGCTGTTCTCCTGACCCCCGAAGCAATCACCAAGGACCGCCTGAAGGACGTTCTGGACGCCAACTGGATCGACAAGGCCACGCTCTGCGCCGGTGTCGACGCCAATGCGGTCGAAGTTTGCAAATAAGGCTCCGGGCTGAGGCCTGAGAGTGCCGACTGAAGACCGCGCCGCCCCAAGCGGCGCGGTTTTTTAAAGAACCATTGCGTGCAAAGGCCCGCGGCTTCTCCGCCGGGGCGGAAAATATGGGCAGGCAATGCGCGAAAACTTCCGGGGCTGACCCAGGGAAGTGTTGTATATTCCCCAATGTGAGGCAGGTCGTGTGCCGGTGGTGACTGGAGGCGTACGCTGACCTGAATGCAGGGGCACAAGGGAGAAGTACCCATGAATCAAATATCTCAAGCCAGCGCCGGTCCCGGGCTGGTCGACGAAGGGGCCGTAAAGCGCTTTCTGCGGGCCACGGAAATCGATACCCGCATGCTGGGCATGTTCGGCGCGCTCATCCTGATCTGGCTCGGCTTCCAGATCTACGGCATCGTCTATAACGGCAACGGCGCCTTCCTGACCTATCGTAACCTGTGGAACCTTTCGGTCCAGACCTCCTCCATCGCGGTGATGGCGACAGGCATGGTGCTGATCATCGTGACCCGTCACATCGACCTGTCGGTCGGTTCGGTTCTGGGCATCACGGCCATGCTCATGGGCGTTTTCCAGGTCTGGTTCCTGCCTCAATATCTGGGCCTCGGCCATCCGATGATCTGGGTTCTGACCGTCATCTTCGGCCTGGCGGTGGGCACGCTGATCGGCGCCTTCCAGGGCATGCTGGTCGCCTATTTCCAGATTCCCTCCTTCATCGTCACACTCGGTGGCCTGCTGGTATGGCGCGGCGCAGCCTGGTGGGTGGCGCGCGGCGAAACCATTTCCCCCGTCGATGCCAATTTTGCCCTGATCGGTGGCGGTCCCTATGGATCCATTGGTTACTGGGGCACCTGGATCGTGGCCCTGATCGGCTGCGTCGCCGTCACCTTCATGCTCGCCTCCGGTCGCCGCCAGCGCGCTCGCTTCGGCTTCCCGCTGCGCCCGGTCTGGGCAGAGGTGTTCCTCGCCGCCCTCTCCGCACTGCTGATCATCGGCGCGGCCTATATCGCCAACCAGTATTTCTGGCCGGTCGGCATCGTCAAGCAATATGCCGCTGCGAAGAACATCACCATTCCGGAAGGCGGCCTGAATATTTCCCACGGCTTTGCCATTCCGGTGCTGATCGCGGCATTCGTCTGCATTGCCATGACCTTCCTGGCGACACGCACCCGCTTCGGCCGCTACGTGTTCGCCATTGGCGGCAACCCGGAAGCCGCCGAACTTGCCGGCATCAATACCAAGCGCATGACCATGCTGATCTTCGCGCTCATGGGCTTCCTCGTCGGCATCTCCGCGACCATCTCTTCGGCTCGCCTGAACTCGGCCACCAACGCGCTCGGCCAGTTCGATGAACTCTACGTCATTGCCGCCACCGTGATCGGCGGCACCTCGCTCGCCGGGGGCATGGGTACCATTTACGGCGCCATGCTCGGTGCTGTTGTCATGCAATCGCTGCAATCCGGGATGGTGCTGGTCGGCTTCGACTCGGCCGTGCAGCAAATGGTCGTCGGTGGGGTTCTTGTCGTGGCTGTCTGGCTCGACACGATCTACCAGCGCCGTGTGAAGTAAGGAGGCCCGTCGATGAACGCGACAGCTGAACATATTCAACCTGAAACCCGCACGCCCCTTGTCGACATGCGCGATATTTCCATCGCCTTCGGCGGCATCAAGGCCGTGGATCACGCCTCCGTGTCGCTCTATCCCGGCGAGGTGGTCGGGCTGCTGGGGCACAACGGCGCGGGCAAATCCACGCTGATCAAGATCCTCTCCGGCGCCTATCCGCGTGATGGCGGCACGATCATGATCAATGGCGAGGAAGCCAACATCAACAATCCGCGCGACGCGAAATCCTACGGGATCGAGACGATCTACCAGACGCTCGCTCTGGCGGACAATGTGGATGCCGCGGCCAATCTCTTCCTCGGCCGCGAGCTGCTGACCCCCTGGGGGACGCTGGATGATGCCGCCATGGAGGCGGAAGCGCGCAAGGTGATGGGGCGCCTCAACCCCAACTTCCGCCGCTTCAAGGAGCCGGTGAAGGCACTGTCCGGTGGACAGCGCCAGTCCGTTGCCATTGCCCGCGCGATCCTCTTCAATGCCCGTATCCTGATCATGGACGAACCGACGGCGGCGCTTGGCCCTCAGGAAACCGCGCAGGTGGGTGAACTCATCAAGGAACTGAAGAAGGATGGCATCGGCATCTTCCTCATCAGCCACGACATCCACGATGTCTTCGATCTGGCGGACCGTGTCACGGTGATGAAGAATGGTCAGGTGGTCGGCCATGCCAAGACCACCGACGTGACCAAGGATGAAGTCCTCGGCATGATCATTCTCGGCAAGTGCCCTCCGGGCGCGACACCGGGACCGGGTGCCGCAAAACTCTGATCGCGCACGGACGGGGACCTGCAAGGCAGGCCCCGTCCTGTCAGACCGGACGCTGGAAATGAAAAAGGCTCCGATCGGAGCCTTTTTCATTCAGTGGACGTCGCATGATTGCGGTTTATGGCGGCATCAGCAGGCAAGGCGGGTCAGCAGTTCCACCAGCTGGTCGCGCTCCTCGACGCCACCCAGCCGGGCGATCATCCGAGTTTCGTGCTGGCGCCACTTGCCGCTGGTCTCCACCACGAAATCCGTCCCCTGCCGGGTGAGGAACAGCGACTGCACGCGGCGATCACTTTCCGGCTTGCGCCGTTCTGCAAGGCCGCGCTGCTGCAGGGCATCCACGAGGGCCACGAAATTCGCCCGCTGGATTCCGAGGATTTCAGCCGCATCCGACTGCTTGATCCCCGGATGATTGGCAAGAAGCATCAGCAGCGAGAATTCGGCGGGACGCAGATCATAAGGCACAAAGGTCTCGCTGAAATCGTGAAGCACCGTCTGCTGGGCTCGACGCAACCAGTAGCCAATTCCTTCCTCGACATGCGTGGCAGTAAAATCTACCGAAATGTTCATCTCAAATCCTTCCCAATTATGATCCTGATAAAAAAGCCTGCGGATGTTGCCAAAGACACTTCCCATCGGAGTGAATCATCGCCTTCACCAATCATCTTGCAAGAACCTTATATAGAGAGAAAAAACTAACGAATATGCTAATTCTAACCGGAAAATTCTTATTATTTATATCCTGTGAAATATAACCGTTAGTATATATAAATAAAAACCCGTTCCGAAATGATGCAAGCCGGCCCGGGCCAGCTCCCGCCACAGCACACCATGTGCCGCCATCGCGCTGCCAACCCCTCGCCTGTCAGGAAATCCGCCTGCCGGAGCCGGCGGTGCGAAAAAATCAAAAAATCCATTGATAGGCGCACCAAGCTGGGTTAAGTACCCCACAGGACGCCGGTCGAATCCGGACGCTCCTCAGTGCACCCGTAGCTCAGCTGGATAGAGTGTTGGATTCCGATTCCAAAGGTCACAGGTTCGAATCCTGTCGGGTGCGCCATTTAAGTACAGAACTGCGAACCGCAAAAGCCGCCGATTTCCCGCTCGAAGCGGCGACGAGGCTTTGAAGCAGTTCAGATTTCGATCCCATGATACGAACCTCATCGTCGGCGACCTCGACGCGTTGTGCGAAAGCGCGCAGGTGATCCCGCCGATAACCCCCTCCTTCGATCCGCAGGCTGCTGCGCGCCGCGTTCGCGAGTGTGTCGATCATGTCTGCGGTAACGGCCCGACTGCCAGAGCTGTCCAATGTCACCTGTATCCGCTCGGCGTCGGCCGTCGCCTGATCGCGGATACCCTTCAGGCTAGCGATACGATCCTTCAGTCCCATGTCATCAAGCGCGGCCACACCTGATTCGATAGCGTCGTAGAGTCTCCCGAGCCGTTGGTCCGTTTCGGTGATTCGTCGATGCAACTCCGCCAGATGCTCGCGACGGCGTTCAGTCCGTTCCTGACGGCGATCAAGAAGGCTCGACAGGATCATCTCCAACCGCTTGGGTTGGAGGAGACGGTCTTCGAGATGGCTCGCGACCAGATGGTCGAGCTTGTCCATACGGATCGAACGACCTTCGCAGCCAGTGGCTCCTTGCCGAGCTTTAGTCGAGCAGGTGTAATAGGTATATTGCCCGCCATTGCCCCGCCCGGTGCGCATGGTCATCGCGCCTCCGCATTTGGCGCAGAAGCAGATGCCGGTGAGCAGAGTCGGACCGCTCGTCACCCGTGCAGGCACCACAATGGGGTTTCGCGATTTGAGGCGAGCCTGCACCGCGTCAAACGTATCGCGCTCGATCAGCGGCGGCACCGCCATGACCGCTATTTCGCCCTCGGGCTTCTTCTCGCGGTTCTTGAAAGAGCGAGTATTGAACCGGTGCTCGCCAATATACGTCGTGCGTGTCAGGATCGCATGAATTTGCGCCAGGCCCCATTTCCCGCCGTCACGAGTAAACATGTGGCGTTCATTCAGGTAGGTGGTTATTGCCTTGACACCTTTCGGGCCGGAGATGCCGTCGCCTTCCAGGAACAGGCGATAAATGAGCCGGACCGTCTCCGCGTGCAGCGGGTCGATCTCCAGCTTCTTCTTGATTTTCGACCCACGCTGTTCAGCCGCAATGATGCGATAACCAATCGGTGGCCGAGCACCGTTCCAGAAGCCCTGCCTCGCATTTTCGTTCATGGCGCGCAGAACGTGCTTGGCGTTTTCCTTCGACTGATACTCGTCGAACAATGCCATGATCTGCCGCATCATGACGTGCATCGGATCGTCACCCATCTCCTGTGTGATGGAGACGAGTTTGACGCCGTTCTTGGCGAGCTTGCGGACGTAGAATTCAAGCTCAAAATGGTCGCGAAAGAAGCGGCTGAACGAATGGACCACGACGACATCGAACGGTGCGGGTTTCGTGGTGCCGGCCTCGATCATTCTTTGAAACTCGGGACGGCGATCGTTGGTGGCGGACGCGCCCGCTTCCACGAAGGTTTCGACGAGCTGATAGCCGCGCGAGGCGCAATAGGCTTCGCCCTGCTTGCGTTGGTCGGGGATCGACACGTCATGCTCGGCCTGCCGCGTGGTCGAGACGCGAAGATAGAGGGCGGCGCGTTGCGCCACATGTGGACCTTGAACGTTCATGCGCGGCCTCCCTTGGCATCGCGCCGGTGCAGCAAAGGCAATTCCAGCGTGACGCGGTCATGCAGCACCTTCGGCATGAGCTTTCGCCCCTCACCCGGCTCCATGCGGACAAGCCCATAGGTCGCCATCGTCTTGAGAGTTCGGGATAGGCTCGGCTTCGTGCGTCCCGTGATCTGCGACAGCTCCTCCAGCGAGGCCGGAGCCTGATCGTGGATGACGCGCAGCAATTCGCGGTTTCCACTGGACAGGATTTGCGCGAAGGACTCGGTAGAGGTGAACCACACCTTGGGATCGTCCGGTGCGGGCTTTTCTTCGCCCTTGGCGATCCGCATCGTGCGGGCCTTCATTTCTTCATAGTCAGCGATCCCGACTTTCAATGTGGTCATAGCACGCCTCGCTCCTTCAAAACCGCGTCCACCGCCTGCCAGAAGTCGGCCAACAGCGTGGCCGCATCCTCCCAGGCGTAGGGCTTCACGGTCTGAAGGCGATGTCGATGATCCATCGGCTCGCCGCGCCTGCCCCGGCCGACCGGATGGGCGTTGTCAAAGCCGACCAACCGTTCGCCCGAACGGCCGTGAAGCGTGAGGGAGTAATCGAGCCCGTGCAGCTTTTCCGGCGATGCCGGAACGCGAGTAACAACGAATTTCACCCAATAGCCGCCCTCGGGATCGACAACGAGCACCTGACCATCGAGGTCCAGAAGCATGTCGAGGCTCGGATCACGATCCTCACTCACCGCGTTTTGTTACCATCTGATGGTAACAAATTCAAGCCGGATACGTCGGTGTTCAATACGACGACGGGGTGAAAGAGCCGATCCAAAACATCGCCGAAATAGCTTTCGAAGATATCGACCTCGGCTACCGTAATCGGGACGCGCTCGGGCCAGTCGTCGGCGATGGACAGCTTCTCGATGTCGAATACGTCCGTGGATGGGCTGCGCTTCGGGCCGGGCCGCGGCGCGGGGTCGTCGCCATAGTCGTAAAGATCATTGGGGAGCACCCTCGGCGCTGCATGGCGGGGCCGCCCTCTTGCGGCACGGTGTCGTTTCGCGGACATAAAATCCTCCGTGGTTGCGACAGGGTTCCGGGCGCTGGACAGCCCGGAATTAGGCGAAGCTTAGAGGGGGAATGGCGGTCTGTAGCGTGCCGCATTCATTCTGCTGTGCTGACGGCACTCCAGGCGATCGAGTGCCGCGATGGGTTCAGGTGGTGGAACTTCTGGCCTTCGCGAAGCCGCGATCAGTGGCGATGAAGCGTTCGAGCATCGGCACGATCAGTTTCATCGGATCGGCGGCTGGCTGGCCCGTCTCGCGGGCCAGCGCGGCGGCATAGGCGGCAAGATCGCGATGCAGGCTGGCGGGCAGCTCCAGCGTCACTTTGACGGGTTTGTCGTCGGCGATGGGGCCGAGTTTCAGCTTGGTCATAGGTTAGTTCCTGTAGGGTTCGAACACGATGTCGCGGGTGACGATGACCCTGACCGGGTAGCCGGGCCGGATGGTCAGCGTCGGTGCAACCTGCAACTGGCGCTGGACGATCTGCTGACCGGCTTGGTTCACGGTGTCCTGCGCGCCGTCGCGCAGGGCACGGTGCAGCCGGTCGTTGTCGTCGGTGGCGAGTTCCGCGCCGACGCCGAGAAGCGTCGACAGCGCGGCGGCCTTGGCGAGATCCCACCAGTGGTAATCGACACCATCCTCAAGACCGGCATAGCCTTGAGTGTCGGCGCCCGGCTGGCGTTCGAGAACGATGGAGCGGCCGTTCGGCATGATGAGGCGGTTCCACAACAGCAGGACCCTGCGCTGGCCGAACTGGACGCTGTTGTCATACTGGCCGATCAGCCGTGTGCCCTGCGGCACGAGCAGGATGCGGCCCGTCGGGCTATCGTAGATGTTTTCCGTGACCTGCGCGGTGATCTGGCCGGGAAGATCGGAACGGATACCCGTGATGAGAGCCGCCGAGATGACCGCGCCGGCCTGCAGCACGAAGGGCGACGCCGGCGGCGTCACGCGATCGGGCGTCACGGTGCGCCGGTCGGCCGCCGCATTGAGGAAGGCGAGCTGCTTGTCCTGTGCGGTCGCGGCTGCAGCGCCAGCGCCGGAGAGGTCGAGCCCCGCAAGGCCAGGCGTCACGCCCGTGCCGGCGGCCGTCGAGCCCTGCCGCGACTGGAAGAAGACGGTGCTGAGTCGGGCGGCCTCCTCCTCGGCGCGGCGGCGTTGCTCGGCCTCGCTGACGCCGGGCGTCGCGACCACGGGTGCGGCGACGGGCTGGCCGTTGTTCTGCGCATCAAGGATCGGGCGGCCGAGATCGCCGGGCAACGCCGGCCCGAGGATCGGGCCGGTATAGTCCTTCGGCAAGCCGGCCAGGCCATCGGCCGTCTGGCGGTTGTTGGTTGAATAGAGTTCGGTCCCGCCATCGTCCGGCCCGCGCGTTTGAAGCGCGTAAATCAGCGATCCACCGATGCCGACAAGCGCAACGGCGGCGACGCTGGCGAGCATCTTGCGCGACAGGCGCGTGACACGGGGTGCCTCGGCGCGAAGACGCATCGGGGCCGCGTTGGTTTCTGCTGGGGTTTCGGTCTCATTCACGATTGCGGCCTCCCGTCGGTGCGGACGATCCTGACGGTCTGCTGCTTGTCTCCCGCGCCAAGACGCAGTTCGGCCGCGCCGAACAGGCGATCGACGATCAGGATGTGTTGATAGATGCGGCTGTTGACGATCTGGGTCTCGCCATTGGAGCCGAGGACGAAGATCGGGGGCATTTCGCCCTGAACGATGCCGCGCGGAAACTCGACATAGACGCGGCGGCCGTCGTCATAGACGGCGACGGGCTTCCATGGCGGGGTGTCACCGGTGAGGCCATAGCGATAGTTGCGAGCGGCCACGGCCGGAATGGCCGGCGTTGCCGGAAACGCTTGCTGGCCGCCGCTTGGCCGCGGATAGGCCCAGGAGACCGCGGGCATATAAGGCTTCTCGCCAGAGCGCAGCTCGATCATGTAGGTGCGCCGGTCGGTCGTGATGACGAGGTTTGTGGTGATGTCGGCCCGCGAGGGCTTCACCAGCACGAGCACGCGGCGGCCGACGCCGGAGCCGGATTCGGTGTCGCCGATAATCCAGCGCGCCGTGTCGCCAGCGGCGATCGGCCCGGCACCCGTCAGAGCTTCGCCAGGTTCGAGCGCGATGCTGGTGATCTGACCGGGGGCGGCATAGATTTGATAGAGCGCGCCTTCCGACCACGGATAGACCTGGATGGCGTTGTAATAGCCCTCACGGCGCGGCTGCACGCGGGCGGCGGCATTGGCATTCTCGACGCGGCCTGTCGGGGTGGAGGCGGTCTCGCCGCCGCGCGCGACCGTCCAGGCGGGTGGCACGTTGAGGGGTTTGGGACGATCATCGATTATGGCGGCCGGGACAGCCGGCAACGGCGGCACGCTGGCGTCGTAGCTGATTTCGGGTGGCTTGTAGGTCGCGCACCCTGCCAAAACCGTTGCGCACTGCAACATCAATACGACGGTCGATTTACGGATTGCCGGGATCATTGGGCCATCTCCCGTGACCAGTTGATGGCGTTGACGTAGATGCCGAGTGGATTGGCCTTCAGGCGCTCGGCGTCGCGTGGCGGCTGAAGCGTGACCGTGAGGATCGCGGTCCAGCGCTCAGTCGAGGCAAGCGCGCCGTTCTCGAAATGCCGCTCCGTCCAGGCGACGCGAAACGAATCCGGCGACGCGCGGATGACGCTGGAGACGTCAACCGCGATCTGCTGCTTTCCGACCTTGGTGAAGGGATCGTTGGTGCGGGCATAGTCGTTGAGTGCGCCCGCGCCGCGATCGGTGGTCCATTCATAGGCGCGAAGCCAGTTCTGGCGGACGATGATTGGATCGGCGGGGATCGAGCGGACCTGCTCGATGAAGCGGCCGAGATGCCATGCGATTTGCGGATCGGTCGGACGGAAGTCGGCGACGGCCGGCGCGAGCGCCTGGGCCTGGCCGAGCTTGTCTACCTGAACCACCCAGGGCACCACGGTCCCGCGCGCTGACTGGATGACCAACGCCCCGGCGAAGCCCGCCGAGAGGATCAGCGAGCCGAAGGCCATATAACGCCAGTTCTTGGCCTGCACGCGGGCCGATCCGATCCGGTCGTCCCAGACCTGCGTGGCGCGCTGGTAAGGTGTCTCGGGTTGCGGGGTCTTGCCGTAGTGGGCGGCGGGTCTTTTGAAGAGGTTCATCAGCGGTCGCTTTCAGAGAGGTTGATGGAAGAACCGGAGCCGTGGCTGTCGCCGGAGCGGATGGCGTGGGCGGCGGCGCTGACGCCGTGGCTGACGGTCTGGTTGCGCTTCATGCGCTTAGCCCAATCGGGAGCGCTGCCGGTCACGGTCGGGGTGGCAGCGGCCTCGGCGGCTGCACCCCCGATCGTCCCCATGGTCGAAATGCCGCCGGTCGCCCCGAAGCCAGCCTTCGCGCCATCGGAGAAGCTGGATTTCATGGAGTCGGCGGCGCGCGATGCGGCACGGCGGAGTGGCGACGTGGCCGCCGATCCGGCGGCACGCGTGACCCCACCGACACCGGAGGCGACGCCCGATGCGCCGGATTTGCCGAGAGAGCCGAGCGAATAGGCCGAGGAGGCCGCGCCAGCTGCGGTTGCACCGCCGCGGGCGGCGGCGGCCCCGCCGGAGAGCACGGCGGCTCCGCCCTTGGCGGCCATCATCGCACCGCCGCCGAAGGCCATGGCCGCGCCGCCGACCGCAAGGCCGGTGCCAATGGCCGCGCCCGCGCCGAGCTGCGGGCCGCCGGAGACGAGACCGTTGGCGATGCCGGGACCGAAGATGCCGAGGGCCACGAGGGACAACGCAGCCAGCACGACGGCCATGGCGTCATCGATGCTGGGGGTGGTGCCGCCGAAACCCTTGGTGAACTCGCTGAAAAGCGTCGAGCCGATGCCGATAATGACCGCCAGCACGAGAACCTTGATACCGCTGGATATGACGTGGCCAAGCACCTTTTCGGCCATAAAGGCGGTTTTCCCGAAGAGGCCAAACGGAATGAGGACGAAGCCGGCGAGCGTCGCCAGCTTGAATTCGATCAGGGTGACGAAGAGCTGGATGGCCAGAATGAAGAAGGCGAGGATGACCAGCGCCCAGGCGAAGAGCAGGCACGCGATCTGGATGAAGTTCTCGAAGAACGCGACCCAGCCCATCAGATCGGAGATGGATTCGAGCAGCGGCCGGGCGGCGTCGAGGCCGGTCTGTGCGACTTTGCCGGGCCGCATCAGGTCGGCGGTTGAAAACCCCGTTCCACTCGCCTTCAGGCCAAGGCCCGCGAAGCTCTCGAACAGGATCTTGGCGAGGTTGTTCCAGTTGCCGATGAGATAGGCGAAGACGCCGACGAAGAGCGTCTTCTTGACGAGGCGCGTGATGATGTCGTCATCGGCCGCCCAGGACCAGAAGAGCGCGGCGAGCGTCACGTCAATGACGATCAGAGTGGTTGCGATGAAGCCGACCTCACCGCCGAGAAGGCCGAATCCGCTGTCGATGTATCTGGTGAATACGCCGAGGAAATTGTCGATGACGCCTGCGCCGCCCATGGCTCACCGCCCTTCGGGTGCGATCGGCGCGGGCGCGCGGCCAAGGAAGCGGTCACGGGTCTCGGCCCATACAGCCATGCACTCGTTGTCGCTGGCTGCCTGTTGGCCGAGCCGCTGGCATCGGCGTTGGCCTTCGCGCAGCGGATCGCGGTCGGGGGAATGAAGTGCGGCCGGCGAAGAAGCCGGCGCGTTCTCCTCGCGGTTCAGTCCGATGACCGTCGCAGTGATGGCGATGGCGACGAACACGATAGCGCCGAGGCGGGCCAGCATCTTGCCGTCCATGGGAATGCTCCTTCTGGAGGTTACTTGCCGGTGTTGAACATCTGGGCGTTACCAGGCGCGTAGCTCGAGCCGGGCGTCAGGAAGCGGCGACGTTGTTCGCGACCCTGCTCAGCGGCGGCGGTGCGCTCGGCCTCGGTGAGTGCGCTGGCGCGGCCGTTGGAGGCGAGCAGCGCCACGAGGTCCGAAAGCTGCTGCGATTGTAGAGCGAGGATCTGATTGCCGGCTTGCGTGGCCTGAAGCGCGCCGGTCGCGCCCTGGCTCTGGCTGACCAACGCCGACATCTGCGTGCGGTTGGTGTCGATGTTGGACACGACGCCGGCCTGCACGCGCATGGCATCCTGAAGTCCGCCGACGGTGTTCTGCCAGCGCGAGCGCGCATCGGCGATCATCTGCCTGTCGGTCGTCGACATCGAGACGTTGCCGTATTTTTGGGCAAACACCTGGTCGATCTGCTGGACGTTGAATGCGATGCCCTGAGCTTGGCTGAGAAGCTGCTGGGTGCGCTGCACGTTCTGCTGGAGCTGCTGGAGCGCCGAGTAGGGTAGGCTCGCCAGATTCTTCGCCTGATTGATGAGCATCTGCGCTTCGTTCTGAAGCGAGGTGATCTGGTTGGTGATCTGCTCCAGCGTGCGCGCGGCGGTCAGGACGTTTTGCGCATAGTTGGAGGGATCGAAGACGATGAAGGCGTGCGCTGGCGTCGCCACCATCGGAGAGAGCGCGAGCGGCGCTGCTGCGAACAGGTTTGCAGCGAGCGCCATGGCGCGCGAGCGGGATCGACGGATTTGCATAGTCAGGACTCCTTTGCGGCTAGGGGGAAATTCGGAATGAGTTCCGCCGCCCATCCGGCGTCGCGGGCGCGCAGCCAAGCGGCGAGGAAACCTTCGCGGCCGTGTTCGGCGACGAGGTTGGCGATCAACGTCTGGTCGGATTTGGATGAGGCGGCGCAGAGTGCGAGGCCGACTTGCGACAGACCCAGCTCGAACAGGCGGTTGCCGCGCCGAGACTGGCAGTAGTAGTCGCGCTTGGGGACGGCACGCGCGAGGATTTCGATCTGGCGGTCGTTAAGGCCGAAGCGGCGATAGATGGCCGTGATCTGCGGCTCGATCGCCCGTTCATTTGGCAACAGGAGGCGCGTCGGGCAGCTTTCGATGATGGCCGGCGCGATACTCGAATTGTCGATGTCGGACAGTGACTGCGTGGCGAAGATGACGGATGCGTTCTTCTTGCGCAGCGTCTTCAGCCATTCACGGAGCTGGCTAGCGAATCCTTCATCGTCAAGCGCAAGCCAGCCCTCGTCGATGATGAGCATCGTCGGGCGGCCGTCGAGCCGTTCGCCGATGCGATGGAAGAGATAGGCGAGTACGGCTGGTGCCGCGCCAGCCCCGACAAGACCTTCGATCTCGAACGCCTGCACGTCGGCGGAGCCCAGATGTTCAGCCTCAGCGTCGAGCAAGCGTCCGTAGGCACCGCCGACGCAGTAAGGACGGAGCGCCTGCTTGATGTCGTTGGATTGGAGCAGGACTGCGAAGCCAGTGATGGTGCGTTCCTCGACCGGCGCGGAGGCGAGCGAGGTCAGCGCGGTCCAGATGTGCTCCTTCACCTCCGGCGTGACCCTGATGCCTTCGCGCGTCAGGATCGCCACGATCCAATCGGCCGCCCAGGCGCGTTCATAGGTGTTGTCGATGCGAGCGAGAGGCTGGAGGGAGACGGAGAATTGGTCCCCCTCCGTCAACCCGCCGCCGAGATCGTGCCAGTCACCGCCCATAGCGAGCGCAGCGGCGCGGATCGAACCGCCGAAGTCGAAAGCGAAGACCTGGGACCGCTCATAGCGTCGGAACTGTAAGGCCATGAGCGCGAGCAGTACGGACTTGCCCGCGCCGGTCGGACCGACGACGAGCGTGTGGCCGACATCCCCAACATGAAGGGATAACCGGAACGGGGTCGAGCCTTCGGTCTTGCCGTAAAGCAAGGGGGGACTACCGAAATGCTCGTCCCGTTCCGGCCCCGCCCACACGGCGGAGAGGGGGATCATGTGAGCAAGATTCAACGTGCTGATGGGGGGCTGGCGGACGTTGGCATAGGCATGGCCGGGCAGACTGCCGAGCCATGCGTCGACCGCGTTGACGGTCTCGACCATGGCGGTGAAATCGCGGCCCTGGATGACCTTCTCGACCAGACGCAGCTTCTCGTCGGCAAGACGCGGATCGGCGTCCCACACCACGATCGTCGCGGTGACATAGGCCATGCCTGCAACATCGGCCCCCAGCTCCTGCAAGGCCATGTCGGCGTCGGCCGCCTTGTTGGACGCATCGGTGTCGACCAGCGCCGAGGCTTCGTTGGTCAGAACTTCCTTGAGGATGGCGGCGATCGACTTGCGCTTCGCAAACCATTGCCGCCTGATCTTCGTCAGCAGCTTCGTGGCATCGGTCTTGTCGAGCAGGATCGCGCGGGTGCTCCAGCGATACGGGAACGCCAGCCGGTTGAGATCGTCGAGCAGACCGGGCGTCGTCGCCGTCGGAAAGCCGATGATGGTGAGAATTCGCAGATGTTCGTCGCCAAGGCGCGGTTCGACCCCACCGGTCAATGGCTGGTCGGCGAGCAGCGCATCGAGATAGATCGGGGTTTCGGGAATGCGGATGCGGTGGCGTTTGGTCGAAACCGTCGAGTGCAGATAAGTAAGTGTCTCGGTGTCATCGAGCCAGGCGCATTCGGGCATGAAGCCGTCGAGGAGCGCCAGTACGCGGCCGGTGCGGTCGATGAAGGTGCGCAGGATCTCGTTCGGATCGACACCGGTGCGCCCGCGGCCCTCGTAGAGCCAGGTTTCGGCGCGGGCGGTCTCCTCGACCGGGGGCAGATAGAGGAAGGTCAGGTAGTAGCCGGAATCGAAGTGAACGCCTGCTTCCTCGAAATCGGCCTTGCGCTCGGCATCGACCAGGCCAGATGCGGCATCGGGGAACCGGTCCGCCGGATAGGTCGCGGCCTCATGGCGCTGCGCCTCGACGAAGATGCTCCAGCCGGAGCCAAGACGGCGGAAGGCATTGTTGATGCGGCCGGCGACGGCGACCAACTCGGCCGCGACGGCGCTATCGAGATCAGGCCCGCGAAACGTCGCGGTGCGCTGGAACGAGCCGTCTTTGTTGAGGACAATGCCGGGGCCGGCCAGTGCGGCCCAGGGCAGGAAATCGGCAAGGCGGCTGGCGCTGCGACGGTATTCGGCGAGATTCATCATTGCCGCGCTCCGTCAGACCGAGAGATGAGCGGGGATGCGAAGATGCCGACGGCCGACCTCCACGAAGAGCGGATCGCGTTTGGCGGCCCAGACCGCCGCGAAATGGCCGACCGCCCAGATGAGCAGGCCGACCAGCCAGAGGCGCAGGCCGAGGCCCACGGCCCCAGCAAGCGTCCCGTTGAGGATCGCGATAGAACGCGGCGCGCCGCCGAGCAGGATGTGCTCGGTCAGTGCGCGGTGGACCGGGACGGCGAAACCCGGCACGTCCAATTGCTCGAAGGCGACCGCCATCAGACGAGCGCCCCGCCGCCGAATGAGAAAAACGACAGGAAGAAGCTCGACGCCGCAAACGCGATCGAAAGGCCGAACACGATCTGGATCAGCTTGCGGAAGCCACCGGAGGTGTCGCCGAAGGCGAGCGCGAGGCCCGTTGCGATGATGATGATCACGGCGACGATTTTGGCGACCGGACCTTCGATCGACTGAAGGATTTTCTGAAGCGGCGCTTCCCACGGCATCGAGGAGCCGGAGGCGTGAGCGGCGGGAACGAGGACGAGATTGACGTAGGCAACGGCGACGAGGGTGGCGACGCTGCGATGCAAGGGCATAGGGATACGGATCATGAAGGTTCTCCTGTGCTGGTGGGGGTGGCCAAAGGGATGGGATGCCTGATGCGGTAGTCCCCGTCCGGGCCGAGCCCATCGACGCGGGCGAGCTCAGTGAGCCGGCGTGCGTAGCCGCGGCCGGAGAGGACGGCGACGAGGTCGATCGTCTCAGCGATCAGCGCGCGCGGGACGGTGACGACGGCTTCCTGGATGAGCTGTTCGAGACGGCGTAGCGCGCCAATGCCGGTGCCGGCGTGGATGGTGCCGACGCCACCCGGATGGCCTGTGCCCCAGGCTTTGAGGAGATCGAGCGCTTCGGAACCACGCACCTCGCCGATGGGGATGCGGTCGGGGCGCAGGCGCAACGAGGAGCGCACGAGATCGGAGAGCGTGACGACCCCCTCCTTGGTCCGCATGGAGACGAGGTTGGGCGCGGCGCATTGAAGCTCGCGCGTGTCCTCAATGATGACGACGCGATCGGCGCTCTTGGCGACTTCGGCCAAAAGCGCATTGGTCAGTGTGGTCTTGCCGGTCGAGGTGCCGCCCGCGACGAGGATGTTGGCCCGCGCCGCAACGGCCGCACGCAAAGTCGCTGCCTGGTTCGCCGACATGATCCCGGCGGCAACGTAGTCATTGAGCGTGAAGACAGCGACGGCTGGCTTGCGGATCGCGAAGGCGGGTGCGGCGACGACTGGCGGCAACAGCCCCTCGAACCGCTCGCCGGTGTCGGGCAGTTCGGCCGAAACGCGCGGGGATCGGGCATGAACCTCAGCGCCGACATGATGGGCGACCAGGCGGACGATGCGTTCGCCATCGGCAGGCGACAGCACCTCGCCAGTGTCGGACAATCCTTCGGAGAGCCGGTCGATCCAGATGCGCCCGTCCGGGTTCAGCATCACCTCGACGACGGCCGGGTCTTCGAGAAAGCGCGCGATGGCGGGGCCGAGCGCCGTGCGCAACATGCGCGCGCCGCGCTGGATCGCCTCCGGTCTGTGGTGTGATGTGGTCATGTCGGCCCCGTTTCTTCACGAGGCGCAACAGACGGTCCCCGGATCCGGGTCGATTAAAAGAGCCTGAAATCAGGTCGATTCAACAAGTATCGAAGCGCGTGCGGGGATCGGCGGCCATCGGCGGGGAATAGGATGGGTTAGGTCTCGGAAAGGTGGTTAATCAAACTTGACCCAGAGCCGGACGTTCAGCTTGTGAAGGCTCTCTATTTGCCGCTCAACTGGTTTTCTGCCGCGATCTTAGAAGATATTCCGAACCTATGTCATCGCTCGTTGTCGGATGAGACCAGTGCATTCGCGACGCGCGCGCATGGTCATCAGACTTTTACGATCATCTCCTCAAGGATCGGAAACGGGTCGCAATTAAATTCTTCCCAAAACGCTTCGCTCGATCGTGAGCCGTGGGTAAACTCATCGATAATCTGCCTGACGACGCAGTTATGGTAGCCGGCGAGCCACTCGAATTTCGCGCGTACCTTGTCGGTGGTTTCCTCAAGCTTGTTGCGAACCAGTTCGGCATGGCGGCCGAGAAACTCGAAATATTCACCGGGGTGGTCAAACTCTGGCTCGCCGCCCGCGAGATAGTCAATAAACCTTGTACCATCGGCGTCGACCCGCAGCAGCTTGTCGACATAGCTGATTTCCATCTTGGAGCTATGGCCTTCCTTATGCAGACGGATGTCTGTGAGAAACGTCTGGTAGGCGCTCTGGTCGATGACAATACGTGGGTAAACCGCCTCATGGGTCTCAATCTCGTAGGCACGCACCATCGCCGGACCAAACACTGGGCCTTTGCCGTCAAATCCGACATGCGCGTCTCCGATCGTCACGCCGGCGCGGACCACCACCCCATTTCCCACACACTGGATCTGCGCGTGGAGCAGGTCGAGCAGTTCGTGGAAGAACGCGCCGTCACGATACTGAGTATCGAAGACGCGCACACGAACCACGGCATCCGAAACCGAATCCGCGAATGGCCGACTATAAAGCCGCGCATCTTTCATCCGTCGCGGTTTCTCGATCTCGTCCGGAGCGGTGAATTTGCGCAGCCGCAGCATGATGTCGCGTATGTCGTGAGCATGGCGCTTGGCGAGAAGATCGCGAAAGCCCAGTACGTCGATGAAACTGACGATGCACGGCTCATAGCCTTCACCCGGCACGCGTGCCGCAATTTCGGCTGCTAGCTTTTCACGAGATTGTCTTCGACGTGCGGCCGTGCGCTCTACCGACTTCACGACTTCAGCGACTGTGCGGGCGGGTGTTGATGGCTTTACCATGGTCATCTTCTAATCTTCTGGGGCATCCAACACTGGTCGCCATAGATGCTATCTGCTCCGTCAATATAGTCATATGTCGTCGTGGATACAGGAGAAATGAACGTCAGATTCAGCGATATTCTCAAGTGCTTTTGTCAGCCTCTGTCATGGTCTGGTGGTCGGATGGCTCTATGTCCCGCGACAGCTCCTTGAGGAACCTGTCTCCGGTTGCCAAACGCCTGCCGAGCGTCTGCATGAAACCCTTGTAGCGTTCGTTGCCCTTGGCGCGGGCCGACGCCTTCGCGGAATCCGGCACTGGCGGCGTGGTGGTCAGCCAGAAATGGACGAACAGCGAGACGGCCTCGCCGAGCACGGCGAGGTCTTCGTCAAGCGTGTCCATCTGGCGGCCTAACTTATCGATGCGGCGCGACATGGCCGCTTCCAGCCGCTCGGTCGTATCGCCCGATAGAAAGGACGCGACTGCCGCCTCCACGATGGCGGATTTCGAGACGTTGCGCCGGAGCGCCAGCGCCTCGACCTGTTTCAGCAAAGCCGGATCGAAATAGACGTTCATGCGGGTGCGCGCAGTCATCGGCGTTCCTCTCAAAGCTCGATGCCGTCGCCGGGGTCGAGCGAGGCTTGCCGCGCCACCACCCGCATCCGGGCGCGCATCGTCTTCGCCTTTGCCGCGTCAACGTCGGGTTCCCCGTCGAGAAGGTCGAACTCGTGCTCGGGTGATGGCTGCGGCGCGACGATTTCCTCATGCTCGGGCAAATCCGGTTCGCGGCGGATACCGGCATTGGCAGGATCGCCGCCCATGTCGTCGGCGGTCGCCGGAGGCATGTGGTTCCCCGACACGGTGACGCGGCCGGTCCAGTCATCGGACGGGACGGTTTCTACTGCTGCCAGTTTGGGTGGCGTCAGGATGCGCTCCTGCAAGCGCGCGTCCTCGAAATATCGGGCCTTTGTGGCGCGGATCGGGGGTGTACCGGCGACCATGACGATTTCGTCGCTGGGGGGGGAGCTGCATTATCTCGCCAGGCGTCAGCAAGGGCCGCGCGGTCTCTTGCCGCGACACCATGAGATGCCCCAGCCAAGGCGAAAGCCGGTGGCCGGCATAGTTGGTGGAATCGCGCATCTCAGTCGCGGTACCGAGTGCGTCCGACACTCGTTTGGCCGTGCGCTCGTCGTTCGTGGCGAAGCTGACGCGGACATGGCAATTGTCGAGAATGGCGTTGTTCGGTCCATAGGCGCGCTCGATCTGGTTGAGGCTCTGCGCGATCAGGAATGATTTCAGGCCATAGCCTGCCATGAAGGCGAGCGCGGATTCGAAGAAGTCGAGCCGGCCGAGCGCCGGAAACTCGTCGAGCATCAGCAGCAGGCGATGACGCTTGCCCGATGTCGTCAATTCTTCGGTCAGCCTGCGGCCGATCTGGTTGAGGATCAGCCGGATGAGTGGCTTGGTGCGGTTGATGTCGGACGGCGGGACGACGAGATAGAGGCTGATCGGCTTTTTGCCGCCGACGAGATCGGCGATGCGCCAGTCGCAGCGCGCCGTGACGCGCGCCACGACAGGATCGCGATAGAGGCCGAGAAACGACATAGCAGTCGAGAGCACGCCCGACCGTTCGTTGTCGGACTTATTCAGCAGCTCGCGCGCCGAGGATGCAATGACAGGATGAACGCCAGCTTCGCCGAGGTGCGGCGTGTCCATCATCGAGCGCAAAGTGCCTTCCACCGGGCGCCGGGGATCGGACAGGAAGTTGGCGACGCCGGCAAGCGTCTTGTCAGGCTCGGCGTAGAGCACGTGCAGGATCGCGCCGACCAGCAGCGAATGGCTGGTCTTTTCCCAATGGTTGCGCTTGTCGAGGCTGCCCTCCGGATCGACCAATATGTCCGCGATGTTCTGCACGTCACGGACTTCCCATTCGCCTTGCCGAACCTCTAGCAGCGGATTGTAGGCGGACGATCCGGTATTGGTCGGGTCGAACAAAAGGACGCGGCCGTGTCTCGCGCGGAAGCCTGCCGTGAGCGTCCAGTTCTCGCCCTTGATGTCGTGAACGATGGCAGAGCCAGGCCAGGTCAGCAGCGTCGGCACGACGAGGCCGACGCCCTTGCCGCTGCGGGTCGGCGCGAAGCACAGCACATGCTCGGGGCCATCATGGCGCAGATAGTCGCGCTCATATCGGCCGAGCACGACGCCATCGGGATCGAGCAGGCCGGCGGCACGGATTTCCGTATCGTCGGCCCAGCGCGCGGAACCGTATGTCGCGACGTTGCCGGTTTCGCGCGCGCGGATGATCGACATGGTGATGGCGGCAACGATGGCGATGAAGCCGCCAGATGCGGCAATGAACGCGCCTTCGGTGAAGATCGCAGGTGCATAGGCGTCGTAGGAAAACCACCACCAGAAGAAGACGGGCGGATGGTAGATCGGCAAGCCGGCCAGTTCGAACCAGGGGCGACCGAGTTGCGGCTGAAACCCCAGCCGCCATGCCGTCCATTCCGTCGCCGCCCAGGTCGTCATAACGACAATGGCGAAGACAACGGCAATCTGACCCCAGAGTATTCGACCTCCGCGCATACAGGCTCCAATTGGCAAGAATGTTGGAGCCGATCAGAGAATAGGCATTCTCGCGAGTTGCAATAGCCGATGTATGCCGCGAGGGCCGCCGGATACCATGGCGTAGAAATAGGACGGTCGGGGATCAGCGATGGCTCTAGCACCGCCCCTCACCCGCAGTTCGGGCCACCCATACCCGGAATGCCTCGGCCGACTTAGCGACAGTAAGCGCGCATAAGGTGTGAAATGTGGAGTGAGCTGCGTGACGCTATCGCTCGGTGCCTCGGCCTCCACAGCGATGTAGCTTTCCGCCAGAAGCACCGACGTTATCATTGTGTCGGAGAAAGGCCATACCCACCGGTAGGCTACGCTGACGGTAGAGACCGGCCCAAGGTGCTTGCGAGATCAAGTAGACTCCTCAACGTTGCGTTTCGATTGTAGGGTGACCAAACTGCGGAAAATGGGATCGGCTCGGGTTCATCCCGAAAGGGGCGAAATGCGACTCCTGGGAAATCCACTAACGCGGCGGCCTGTCCAGCAATCGAAATGCCAAATCCCTGTGCAATCATCTGCAACAACGTACCGCGCTCGACATCGCAACGGAGGATCGAGGGTGCGATTGTCCAGCGCCCCGCAAGCCGCATAACAATATGGTCATAGGCCTGCGGCCCTGTACCACTCTGGCGAACCAGGAATGCTTCCCCGGCCAGATCATCCCAGGTAACCTGATCGCTATCGGCAATAGGGTGATTGATCGACAGTACGACAACAAGGCGTTCGTGCCAGATGCGGCGCGAGTGACAATCGGGCAGATCTGGGGCTCCCGCGACGAACGCAATGTCGAGCTGGTCGGCACGGAGCTGGGTAATGATGTCACGCGCGCTACCTTCGGTGATTTCGATTGCGACATGTGGGTGAGCCGCTCGATATCGGCAGATCAGGTTGTCAAGAAAGCTGCCCGGTGTCAGGGCGTAGATGCCAATACGGAGGCGCCCAGTGTCGCCCCGTGCGAATGCACCGGCAGTTTTGATGGCATGATCGAGGTGCTCGATTCCGGTAGCGACGCCTTCGACGAAATGCCGCCCAGCTTCGGTCAATCGAACGCCTCGGGCGTGGCGCTCGAATAGAAGTATGCCAAGATCATTTTCCAGAGTCCTGATGCGTTCGCTGACACTGGACGGACTGACACCGAGAAACTTAGCCGCATGTCGAAAGTTCAAATACTCGGCGACTGCCAACGTTTCCACCAGTGAGATCATCGGAATCCGCCCGCCAAGGCACGAGCGTGATTGCCAATTTTCGGAGAGTTTGTTGAGGCGCCTCATCGCTGGTTACCCGAATGGCGTGGGTACGCGCGCAGACACACAGCGGCTGCCGTACTTGTCCGACGGGCTTGATAGTATGGGCCGATGGGATCCAGAGTTTAAGGCTGTCTCTTGCTTCAAAGATTCGACCGTCCTTAACGCGCCAACACCGCCAGCCGGTCAAGCGCCGTGGCGAAGCCCTGCAGCGAAATCGAGAGCACAACAGCTGAATTGTCGTCAGCGACTGCCTTGACTTTGAGTGCCACGCCGGCCCGCAGCGCTACCAATACCGGCGCATCGAAGCTGACGTTGACTAAACAGCCGCGGGGCAGGCAGGTGCGGAAGCGAAGCGGCTGCATCGGAGGCTTCTCGTCGATCTGGAAAGTCACACCTGAATCGAGCGCGAACCCAAATGGCAGGACCAGCGTGCCGGCGACGCTATTGCCACTCGGCGCGTTGAGCTCGATGGCGAGTACGCGCTGGCCGTCCTGCTGTGTCTGCACCTGGGATAGTACGCAACGTTTGACGTTCCCCTGCTGGGCGCAGGTAACACGCCAATCCTTGTAGGTCTCATTAAGCGAGGATGCGCCTCCCGGAAGGTTCGCAGCGGCTCCACCCGCTGGTTGACCGTCTGTTTGGGCCTGTGCGACTTCGAAGCGCTGCGGTGCCGGATCACCTTGCCTGTCAGCAATCGGCGCGGCCATGGTCGGGGTTGAGACCGCTCCTTCCGATACGAACCCCAGGCTGACGCCGCCGGCAATAGCCACCGCTGCGAGGGAGGAACAACAGATGAAACGCAGTTTCTTGCTCATCATGCGAGCGCCTTTCGTTCATTTGTGCGCTGCGCATAGAGATCCAGCAGGGCCTGGAAGCTTTGCAGGGACGCGATATGGAGGTTCACCAGACCGAGCCAGCCCTTGGCATGCCACTCGGCAACAGTTTTCTTTGGAAGCGCCCGGAATGCCTCTTCGTTCACGGCACAAAAGCCGTTCACCTGATGCTGCAATCCATCCGCCAAGCGGAAATCGGCATGATAGGACTCCAACATCTTCGCGGCGATCAGAGCACGGACGAAGGCGATCGTGTTGGTGTAGTCAATGTGATAGGCATGACAGAACGCCATAGCACCTCGGGCCATAGGCGTTGGCTGGCCCGCTTCGTCGAAGACGCGCTGCGCATCGCGCCGTACAGTCACGGATCCGATGAATCGGTCACTAGCACGATCCACCATGAGCAGTTGCTTCGCCCGGTCCGCCGTCTCCATGGCGATGAAGGGATAACGGCGCACATAGGCGGGCACATAGCTTCCCGCCTGCCAGCTTCCGTCACGCTCGATGAAGAGATTGTGGTCCTTTCTGATCGCGACAAGTGCAATCGGAGAGGCTCGCTCGCCCATTGCGAACACGATTGGGTAGTGACGCATAGCCACGGCGAACTCGCCGATGCAGAGCGGAATGGCGACAGCTTCGCGCGCGAAGCTGAAACCCATGGGCGGTGCCAAACCGGCGTCACTGTGCTCCTCCAGGCGAAGAAGCACTGGGCTCTTGTAGAAAAGCGGAAGCGGTGGTGCACTAGCTTTGGTCTGATTGTCAGTTGTCAAAATAAATTACAATCCTTTTCATGGTGCCACGCCGAGAGCGCTGAACTCAATTGACGATGCACTTTCCGGAACAAGTTCCGGTCAACCGAAGGGCGATACACTTTACCGACCAGGGGAAGATCGCTCCTCCCCGATCGACCTAATACGACGAGGGGCATGTCGCACTCAGAACGTGATGTTGGAGGGTCGAATGATGGGTCAGGAGTTCCCCTTGGGCCTTCCCCACGTGCGCAGTGACCGCATCTGCTCATCAAAGCGCGCCACGCGAGCCAAGGCGTATTCATTCGGCTGACCCGCAGCAGGTAACAACGCCTCTGAAACAGAAGGGGCCGCGCGCGCCGCCGCACCGTTTGCCACCATCGCGGTGGCCAGACGCTCTCCTGCACTCCCGTGGAGGGCGGTCCAACGCTCCCGTACCAGATCCTTGAACAGCCACCCCTGGCCGAAACGGGCGCCTGCGTTAAGAGCCGCGGCAAGATGCTCCTCGGTCTCGATGCCCTCCACAACGACGATGGGAGCGAAGGATCGGGCAGTCGCAATCAAAGACGCCAAACCTTCACAATGTGGAGGCGCCTGGCACAGACCATCGAAGCAACTACGATCGATCTTGATGATGTCCCATTGGACATTGAGACCGTAGAGGTAATGTGCGGTTGCGTAGCCCGCACTGAAATCGTCGATTGCAAGCCGGCACCCAAATTTCCGAATTTCCGCCAGCCGCTGCACGACATCAGGAATCTCTCGAAGCGGTGCGCTTTCCGTAATCTCCAGCGTCAACCGCTGCGCAAGCAAGGGGCGGGCAGCAAGACGACGCATAAACGCGGAGCAGCCTTCCGCGTCGACGAGCGTGTGTGGGGAGATATTGCAGCCGAAACGGGCAAGCGGCTCATCGGCAAGAGCATCCAGTGTCAGATCAACCATAGCGGCATCAAGGAACCCAATTCCGCCGTCTTTTTCCAACTCGCCGATGAAGTCACCGCCCTTGAGCAGGACACCCTCTGCGACCATCATGCGAGCCAGACATTCGCTATAAAGAGTACTGGCGTCGAAATTGACGAGATCAACGACGGGCTCGGCGGAGAAACCTAGCTGAATCTCCGCCGAGCCCCCGTCAGGCCCGCCGCACGGGTTTTGGTGAATCGCGTTTGGAGGCAGCATACTCATTGCTGCCCCTCGATTGTGCGCGAAGGGGACAGCAGATAGCGCCGCACCCGAGCCCGCACTTGCGCTTCATCAACGCCGAGCGCGAAGGCGGTTTTCTGCCGATCGCCTTTGAAATGCACTAACGTGCGCAAAATCAGTTGCCGTTCAACCTCTTCAAGCGACCGACCGACGAAAATCGCGGCAGCCTCCCCAATGGTGCGAGGGGTCAATTCACCGGACTTGCAGGCCACCTGGCCGACGATATGATCACACAGCCGCTCCACGCTCGCAGTGATCAGCACGCAGGCATTCGGCCCGTCCTCGCGGAGAATAAAGTACCCCGTAGCCGGGTCAATCTCGACCGAGAGCCGCGCTTCCCTGCCGCCAATCGACAATGAGGGTTCGTCGTCGCCCATAACGGACACGAAGCCCGACCGACCCGTCGTCTCGTGGACGGAAAAGAGCAGCTCCAGTTCCGCGCCCAGAATCTCAAGTCGAGCCTTACGAAAAGAGACTTCCTGTTCCGGCGAGCGCTCGCGTCGGCCGAAGGCAACGCGCGCCGCCACCTCACGCATAGGTGATCCATTGACCGAGCCTGAAAACGTGCGAGGCGACTTCATAGAACACCTCGCGCCCACCAGCCGACTCCAGCTGACAGAACGATGACGCAGAGGAGAACGCCTGCGTTGAAGAATTCGCCACTCAACAGCGCGCCAGCTATGAAGCCGGAGAGAGCAGCCGGAATCATCGTGATGACGACGGGCGCGCGATCTTCGCTCCGATCGTCGTTAACATCGGAAGCTCGGTTCTGTGAGCGCAGGAAATCGGACATCACAGATCTCCTCCAGCAGCCGCACTCCACAGCACGAGCCCGTCGCCGCCGCAACCGACCTCAATGCGGAATGGGGATCGAGAATAGCGGCGGGCCCGTCGGCTGCATCTGATCAAGTTCGAAGAGAGCATTCCAATCCCCCAAGGTAGCAATCATGTATCTGGCTCTGATTTTACTGGTTGGGGGCAGTCTGTGCTTTTCATCTGCTGCGGAATAACATTCCCAAGCTGCGCATTTCCCGGGATGGGATTGGCTTGAGCCATTGTATCCATCAGAAGTCAGCTTGTGTTGTGGGATTTCCAAGCCGGATGCTGTGAATGATTGAGGCGAGACTCTCCCACGAAATAGATCGCGCTGAAAAAATCGAGGTCAATATTGTCGATCGAGACCTAGCTTTTATCAGATAAATATCGAACCTATTCAGCTGCTGAATTGTCTCCGAACGACAGGTGCGTAAGCAACGCCAGTTTCGATTGAAGTATCGGACGGCGGCTCGAAAGCACATAATACGACGGCAAGGAACTTGCCCGGATAGGCGCGATGTAAAAGGCGAGTTGTTTGATGCCAAAAAGGGAATCGGTGTTGACGTCTCTTACACATCTCGAGCGGTTGGAAGCAGAAGCGGTCCATATATTCCGTGAAGTCGCCGCAAGTTTTTCCAAACCTGTCATGCTCTATTCGATCGGCAAGGATTCGTCGGTCATGCTGCGTCTGGCGGTGAAGGCTTTCTATCCAGCCAAGCCACCTTTTCCGTTCTTGCATGTCGACACGAACTGGAAATTCAAGGAGATGATCGCCTTTCGTGACCGCATGGCGGCTGAGTACGGTTTCGATCTGCTCGTTCACACCAACGCGGAGGGCATCGAGCAACAGATTTCGCCCTTCACACATGGGTCCAGCATCCACACCCATGTGATGAAAACGGTCGCGTTGCGTCAAGCGCTCGACAAATTCGGTTTCGATGCTGCCTTCGGCGGCGCCAGACGCGACGAGGAAATATCGCGAGCCAAGGAGCGCATCTTCTCTTTCCGCAATGCCACTCATGGCTGGGACCCTAAGAACCAACGCCCTGAGATCTGGAAAACTTATAATACGCGTGTGGCTCCGGGAGAATCGATCCGGGTTTTCCCACTCTCCAATTGGACTGAGCTCGACATCTGGCAGTACATCCTCAAGGAGAACATTCCTATCGTGCCGCTCTATTTCGCGGCACGCCGGCCGGTTATCGACAGAGACGGCATGCTGATCCTGGTGGACGACGAACGCATGCCCATCCTGCAGGGCGACAAGGTCAAGGAACGCGTTGTTCGTTTCCGGACACTCGGTTGCTACCCTCTTACAGGTGCAATCGACTCCGATGCCTCCACTTTGGAGGACGTGGTGCGCGAAGTGCTGACCGCGCGCACCACTGAACGCCAGGGCCGTATGATCGATAGGGATGAGGCCGGCTCAATGGAGAAGAAGAAGCGCGAGGGATACTTCTGATGGGGGCCGCCGCCGCGGGGCTCACCGACTATCTGCGTGAGCAGGAACACAAGTCCTTGCTCCGTTTACTCACCTGCGGTTCCGTGGATGATGGCAAGTCGACCTTGATCGGCCGCTTGCTCTACGACACGAAGCTGATTTTCGAGGACCAGCTCGCCGCGCTGGAACGAGATAGCCGCAAGCGTGACACGACAGGCGGCGAGCTCGATTTCTCGCTTCTGGTCGACGGGCTGGAAGCTGAGCGCGAGCAGGGCATCACGATCGATGTCGCTTATCGCTTTTTCGAGACGTCCCGTCGAAAATTCATTGTCGCCGATACGCCTGGCCACGAGGAATACACCCGCAATATGGCGACCGGGGCCTCGACTGCCGATCTCGCAATCGTGCTGGTCGATGCTCGCCAGGGCGTTGTGCGCCAGACGCGGCGCCATGCTTTCATTGCTTCGTTGCTTGGCATTCGACACATTGTGCTCGCCGTGAACAAGATCGATCTCGTCGGCTACGACCAGACAGTGTTCGACGGCATCGTCGCGAACTTTCGGGCCTTTGCAGACAATCTTGGACTCGCAACGCTCTTGGCGATCCCGGTGTCCGCCCGCCAAGGCGACAATGTCACGGCGCATTCGAAGAATACACTTTGGTATCGCGGGCCCCACCTACTCGAACATCTCGAGTCCGTTCAGATCGAACATGTCGATAGTGAGAAGCCCTTTCGGTTTCCTGTGCAATACGTGACCCGCCCGGATCTCGATTTCCGAGGATTCTCGGGCCAGATTGCGTCAGGAACCGTCGCTGTAGGCGATCATGTGACTGTTGCAAAATCGGGCCAAACGACAAGGATTAAGAAGATTGTTAGCTGGGACGGATCGCTGGATCACGCTGTCGAAGGGCAGGCAGTAACGCTCGTGCTTGAGGATCAGCTTGAGCTCTCCCGCGGTAACATGCTCGTAGCGTCCGACGACCGCCCGACTGTCGCCGATCAATTCCGGGCCCATGTCATATGGTTCGACGCGGTCCCCATGATCCCCGGCCGCACATATATCCTTCGCACCGAAGCGGACTGCACAGAAGCAACCGTGACCGCTATCAAATATGAAGTGGACGTTTACACCTTGGCCCGCCTTGCCGCCAAGGCAATCAGCATGAATGGCATCGCTGTCTGCAACTTTGCATCCCGCTCCTCGCTTGCCTTCGATAGCTATGCCGCCAATCGCGTGACCGGGAACTTCATTTTGATTGATCGGATGAGCAACCGCACGGTTGGAGCCGGCATGATTGATTTCGGGTTACGTCGGGCTGAGAACGTACATTTGCAGGCGATCGATGTCGATCGTGAAGCGCGAGCGGCCCTCAAGCACCAGAAGCCTGCCGTCGTCTGGTTCACTGGCCTGTCCGGCTCCGGCAAATCCACAATCGCCAATCGTCTGGAAAAACTTTTGCATGCCAGCGGGCGCCATACGTGCCTGCTCGACGGGGATAATATTCGCCATGGCCTGAACAAGGATCTCGGTTTCACGGCTCAGGATCGCGTCGAGAACATCCGCCGAGTGGCCGAAGTCGCACGATTGATGACCGATGCAGGTCTGATCGTTCTCGTATCCTTCATATCCCCCTTCCGATCCGAGCGGCGCTTTGCCCGCGAACTCATGGTCGAAGGCGAGTTCATCGAAGTGTTTGTTGACACGCCGATCACAGAATGCATGCGGCGAGACACAAAGGGCCTCTACAAGAAAGCGATGGGGGGCAAAATAGCCAATTTCACGGGGATCAGTTCACCCTATGAGGTGCCGGAAAATCCCGAAGTCCATCTCGAAACTCTCGATACGACGCCCGACGAGCTAGCTAAGTTGCTCTGCACACTTCTCAATAAGCGATAGAGACATGCGATCCTCCATGGATCTTGCCGACAAGGGCAAAATCCACAGTGTTTTCTTCATATTTTGCAAGAAGACGCCTTATACCACTTGCACATGATGCGGGTTGAGAGCCTGGTTGTCCCAGAACACATCGTTTTGGTACCGAGCGAACAGATCCGGCGGCAGAATGCTCGCACGCTTTGTTGGCTCGACTTTCGGGCGCACTGTGTGCAAGCCGGGCGTCCCCAACCGTCGATCAAATTCGTCAGCGTCATAACGGATATTGTTGAAGTCATGGGCAAATACAGGCTCGCCTATGAAGTCGTAGACGGCAGCGATTGCACGCTTGGGCTCGCTGGTCAGCGTTTCATAGCGTAGCAACATCAGGTTGGCTGGATCAGCACCATAGAACGCCTGTTTCAGCGCATTGTAGGCAAAGCCGACCATGCCATCGCCTTTGGAAACGCCCTCGGCTCGCGAGTAAACAGTGCCTCCGGCGTTGTAGTTGAATATGCCTGAAGGCTGAAACGGATTCCGGGAAACAAGCCGCTCGATGCTGTCGACAATCCATGACACTTCTCGAACGCAAGCGATGACTTTCCCATGCGGAAAGAGCTGCTTAAGCTGATTCAACTTGCTGCACCAAACGCGATTGGTGTCGAAGATCACTTCGGCGTCGAATTCCGGCCCATAGTAGCCGTCAAAGATGCCCATCAAGATTCGCTGCCGCTGGTCGTTGGTAATGAAAACCGCGCTTTCGTTGCGGTCGCTAAGCTCGTTCGTCAGTGTATCGACGACACCCCCCACTGGTCCGCTCATGCTAGCGTGAAAGCGCGGGTTTTGCCGCAGAATGCCTGACAGCAACGTCGAACCGGACCTTGGAAGACCAGAGATAAAATGAAAGCGACGATTTAGGGCTTCTCCAGTCAAGAACATCTCCTAGATTCAATAGAGGAAAAACAGTGGTTGTGCGCCAATGCCGACCGGTCCTAACCTTTTCCTGGTACGCATGACGGTATCCGACGAAAGCACTTGAATTGGCTGATCGTTCTCAACACCAGAGCCGTTAGGCTCTTGCTACGGTCCGCCCGCCATTTCCATCACGGCATGGTCTTTGCGGAACAGCCTCGACCCGTTGTCATTGCGGGCCCGCCTTGGCCCGATCGGCGAAAATGGTCATCGGGGAGAGGATCGCGCCTCCCCCCGATGACTGAGTGCGGCAGTGGGGTAGTGCCGCCCTCAGAACTTGACGTTGAAGTTGGCTCTGACGGACTGGTCGGAGACGCCTGAGCCGAACTGGCCGCCATAGCTGATGCCGAGGGTGGCATTCTGCGTCAGCGCGTAGTCCAGACCGGCTTCGACCACTGCTGCGTCACGGGCAATCGGAACTCCGCTGACCGAGAAGACGTCGCCACCGCCAAAACGCACCTTCGAGAGCGGCGTCGCGTTGCCATAGGCATGCCGCCAGCCGAGCATCCCCTTGGCCGTCAGGGTCGCGCCGTTGACGTCGAAGGTGGTTGAGGCGCGCAGGCCCAGCGTCGTGAATGTCGCATCCGTCGTCGTCCCCTGGCTGGTCAGAGCCGCAGCTCCGCCGGTTTCGGAGAAGGCGTCGGTATGGAGGTTCACATAAGCGAGGTTGGCGAAGGGTTCGAACGCGACGTTGCCCGCGCGGATGCCGTAGCCAACCTCGCCGAAGACCTGCGCCGTGCCGGCATTGTAGTCGCCCTTCAGCCTGTCACTGAAGCCCGGGAACGACACATTCCGCGACGTCGAGATGTCATGCAAGGTGTAGGCCGCGCCGGTCCGGAAGGCGAGGTCACCCCAGCTCGTGCCGCCGTAGAGGCCGATGGAGTAGTTGTCGCTGGTTCCCGACGAATGGCGATCCTTCGCATCGAGGCTGGTGCGGCTGTAGCCGACAAGCGCGCCGAAGCGCCAGGTATCGAAGACCGGTGCATCTGCACCGATCAGGAAGCCGCCGGTCGAGCGGTCGAGACGCGCGGCATTGCCGTCGCCATTGGTCTGCCCCCAGGAGCCGAAGCCCTGACTCCAGACCGCGAGGCGATCGGTGGCGGGCACGTTTTGCGGCCCTCCTTCCGCATAGCTCATGACCGGCATCGGCGTTGCGCCGCCCCCATCAAACGCCGCGCGAATGCGGTCGTTGACAATGTTGCGCAGGAAGCGGCTGTCCTCGATCATCGTGCTGCGGGCAGACGCATGGATCTCGCCGGAGAGCTGGTCGAAGGCATTCTGCGCCTGCGGAGCCGAGAGGTTCAGCACAGCATCGTAGACCGCGTTGCCCAGGCCGAGGCCCTCAACACCGCCGCCGACGGCCACCTGGTTGCGGGTGATGCCGACACTGGCAAAGCTAATGTCGTTGCGGGCGACCGTCAGATAGACGTTATTGGCGTCATAGCTGAGCAAGGGATCGAGGAAAGCGAGGTTCGTGGTCACGCCCGTGAACGTGCCACTCACTCCGCCCGCTGCCGTAAAGATGGTGTAGGTCGTCCCCTTGGCATAATTGCCCGAGCCCGCCGTCACTTTGACGGAGCCGCCGTTGATCGTGGCTGTACCCGATGCATTGATCTTGTCGCTCTGCCCTTCTGCATTCACGTCGACCTCGTAGATAGAGCCGGCATTGAAGGTGATGGTGTTGACATCGAGCGTACCGAAAGCACCCCCGGTCACCGGGTCGCTGGGCGAAATGGTGTCATCGACCATAACGTCGCCAAAGCTGCCGGTGCCCTCCAATTTACCGGAAGCGGCCACGGTGATCGTGCCACCCAGCTTGCCATTGAGAACAAACGTGCCGTTAGCGACAGTGGTCGTACCCGTGAAGCTGCTGGAGTCGCCATTCAGTACCAGGCTGCCGGCCCCACCTTTCGTCAACGATCCGGACCCGGTGATCGATCCATCCAGCTGGAGGGTCGTGCCGGCAGCGGTGTCGATACCGCTGTTTGCCGTGACGTTGATGTTGCGGCTGGTGGTGATGTTCGCCGTGGTTTGCAGCGTTCCACCGTTCAGCGTCAATCCGCCGCTCACATCGCCGAGACTGCCATCGTCCGAGATACTCAGCGTGCCCTCGTTGATGCTCCAGGGCGTCAGCGCCGTCGTCGTGCCGGTCAGTCTCCAGGTGCTAGCTCCGTTCTTGTCGTACTCGGAGAAATCCCGAAACTGAGCGGTCTGCCCGATCTTCGAGGCGTCAAACTCCGCGTCTTCGTCGCCACCGAGGATAAACGTGTTGGTCGCCACCGTTGACGCGTTGGCATTGCCGACATTGCCATTGACCTCATATCCCGCCTGCAATTCGAAGCTGTTCGTGCCGCCGGTAAAGGTGCCGGCATTGGCCCGCTTGGTGTTGCTGCCATCCATGCCGCCGCTGATCGTGCCGGCGTTGACTACGGTCACATTGCTGCCCGAAAAACCCGAACCGCCAACCGTTGACACGCCGCCCTTCTTATTGACCGCGCCTTGTCCGCCCTGGATGGTCGCTCCTGCATTGTTCGTGATCGTCAGCGTGCCGCCAACGCCGCCAATGCCGTCGCCACCTGTATTGTTCGTATAACGCTCCCCATGATAGTGGGCACCGGCAGCGCCAGCTTTGCCTCCTTGGATTGTCCCGTAATTTACGACCGTGACATTACCATTGATAGTGCCGCCCGCACCACCTCGTGTATATGCTTGGCCACCAGAGCTGCCACTTGCGCCGCCGCCCGCGCCGCCACGACCAATCGCCGCACCACCTGCGCCTGCGCCTTGACTTAGATTCGAGCCCCCCCACCCCCATTCCCACCAACGATGGTGCCCTTGTTGATGATGTTGACATCGCCATTGATATCGCCGCCAGCCCCCCCAAGGCTTTCGATTCTGTTGCCCAAGCCGCCGCCCCCGCCGCCGCCGACACCGGCACCGCCACCACCGCCATTGAAGGTGGCGTTTACGGAAACACCACTGCCACCCTGAATCGTGCCCGCGTTGTAGATGGTAAAGCCACCGCTCAGGCCGCCACCAACGCCGGAAGTGCTCCGCCCTGAATATTTGCCGCCGCCACCGCCACCGCCACCGATGCCCGCGCCGGCACCACCGCCACCGCTGTAACTCGCGAGGCCACCCCGACCACCTTGAATTTTATTGCCAGCACTAGTGGTGATGGATGATCCAGTCGCGGTCCCGTTGGCACCCGCCTGACTGCTCGTCGCCCCGCCATTGCCGCCGACGATGACGCCGTAGGAACCACCGTTACCTCCGGCAAAAGGCTGAGGACTGGCTCCGCCCCCACCGCCCGCGCCGGCTCCGCCCCCGCCGCCGCCGCCGTTTGCGGTACCCGCTTTACCGGCCCCATCGCCGCCCGTGAAGTCAGCAGCATACGCCACAGGCGCCACGAGCGCGGCAGCAAAGGTCACAGTCAGAGCCACGGTGCCGAGTAAGAGCGCCCGACGTACGGGAAGCGAACGAGCCTTGCGGCAGTCATTTGTCTTAAGTCCGAAAATCGGGTTTGTGGTGGAGGATGGCAAGTATTCTGTAGTATTGCTTTCGATAATGTCTTTCATATTCTCTCACATCCCCGTCAAGACCGCACGCCGGTGGCTACGGTAGATTCACGCATTGCTTGCGCATTTTTACCGAGTTGGGGGCGTTTACGCTTTTCGGGGACTGCGGAAGAGCATTCCCGGACTGCGAAATGCGGGGGCGCTGAATTGGATTGCGCCCCAGATGGAGCAATAGTCGACACACACTCGAGACGCCGCCCTAAGGCGGCTGGGACGGCATCAATTATAATTGAAACACAGTCGGCTCTATTTGGAAACAAAACAGAGCTAAGAAAGCAACAATCCGATGATAATCAGGATTTTTGAAACAAAAAAATGCATAATTATTGCAAATATACTTATGTTTAGCGCTTGCTCCGTGCGCGACGATGACAGATTTGTCGAGCGCAAAAGCCCAACGCCTTTCTTTGAGGACCTATATCGAAATGCGCCACTTCAGCGATATCTCGATGAGATGCTCACCAAGCTCTCTGCCTCGTCAGGTGGGCAAACAGAGATCAATCACGTCACCGTTTTGAGGTCCTCGAAAGCGAATGCCTTTGCCGTCCCGTCTGGCGATCTCTACATCACAGTTGGCCTTCTTGCGCTGGCTAACGATGGCTCGGAGGTGGCCGCAGTTATGGCTCACGAGATCGCCCACGTGATTGCTAGGCATTCCTTGCTGCGCATTGAGCTCGAAAAGGCCGGACAGGCGCAACGGTTGGCAAGCGTCACACGCCAACAGGAACTCGAGGCCGATGCAATAAGCGTCAAGGTCATCGGCCAAGCAGGTTACGACCCCTATGGCGCTGTGCGCATGCTGCAATCCCTTGATCGCTCGGCCACACAGCGAGCGCTGTGTGCCAGTCAGAAATGCAAGTCAGCCAAGCCAGACACCCCGGCGATGCACCCCTCCACGCTTGTTCGCATCAACTACGCGATCAACGAAGCGCGACAATTTGGTCCGCCCGGTACCGGCAATCGCGACCGCAAAGCATTTTTGAACGCCGTTCGCGACATGACGCCTTCCTGAAGGCTGCGTCGGAAGACAGTCGCACGGCTTTAGAAGCAGGGGTTGGCGCATCAATTCTGCGGCAGGCAGGGGCTGCTCGCCAATCCGAGTGAGGCCGACGCCGCAATCATTCCCACCTTGGTTGTGTGGCAGCGCACCAAGGTTACCGATGCTTCAGACCTAGCCGAGTTTTCTTGGCCAATACGGATCGAACTTCAGCATAGGCAGGAGAAACCATGGGATAGTCAGGCGGAAGCCCCCAACGCGTACGATATTCGTCCGGGGTCATGTTATAAGAGGTCCGCAAGTGCCGCTTCAGCGATTTAAATCTCTTTCCATCCTCAAGGCAGATCAAAAAATCGGTGGAAATCGACTCGGTCACCGACACCGCAGGCATCAGCTTTTCCTCAGCTAGACGCGTACGGCCGCCACCCAGGCCAGCAATGGCTGCATATGTGGTTGCGATCAGGTTTGGAAGATCGGTTGTGGGCACGTGGTTGTTCAAAACATAAGCCGAAACGATATCGGCAACCAGACCGATTAGGTGTTCTCTGGCCTCAGCCATCATTCGCTCCAAAGAGTTGGATGACCGAGACGTGAGCCCGATCACGATGTCACTTAAAACCTTGTTAAGCGGCCCAAACGGTGGACTGTTACAAAGATCGATCGGGTGAGGATACCGGGGCGGCAAAAACGTCGCTTTTCAGGGACTGCGAAAGCGCATTCCTAGACTGAGAAATGGGGGCCGCAGAGACCAAGTTGGAAGATGCAGTCCCGGTATATGTCTCATTCGAACAGTTTTGCTCCGCGGGAGTCGATCTGTACGTTGTGGTCAGTCTTCTCGCTGCAATTCTACCGTTCTCCGGGCGCGGTAACAGCTCGCTGCGCCGATTGATGCGACGCGCTGCGGAAAGGTGCACAGCAGGGCGAAGTCAACACCAACGGGGCCGCCATAATGGCTGCAGATGAAGACGATGGCCACCGGACTCTTTCAGATCTGAGGCGTCCATCCGGAGCGACTGAGTCCTGAAGTGGCTCGACAGTCTCCGCATTGTGCCGTCGCTCGGATCTACAGAAAGGACACTGGGGATTGCCCCGCAGCCGCGCCATTTGGCGCACGATGAGGTTGCTGCCGGTGACCCGTCTGGTTGCGAAACTGGGAAGGAGTAACACCCTCCGACTTTCGGAAGGCCCTGGCGAAGTTCGCTTGCGATGAGAACCCTACAGCGAAGGCAATCTCGCTAATGGGGCTCTCTTCGCTGAGCAGGCGCAATTTTGCTACCGCCAAGCGTTCGCGGCTGACCATTTCATGTGGTGGATAACCCGTAGCGAGTCGGAAGCGGCGCGCAAAATGAGCCGTGCTCATATTGGCGACCTTTGCCATCTGGCTGACGGTAAGTTCACCGTCAAGGTTTGCACGGACAAACTCTATCACGCGCGCCAAGCGGCGCCCGTCTAGAGGTCTTTCAACACTTGCGGTCTCCTGCGGCTGGACATCGGTGATCGAGTAGTCACTTGCGAGATATGCCGAGAGAACACCCTCAAATGCCTTGACAAGCCGGCTGGGAGAACAATCCGGCATCCCGATGGCGATCTGCGAACTTACGCCACTGCTAGCATTGCGATCGAGCAGCACATAGTCCTTTATGAAGGCGAAAACAGATTGAATGACGCTTGAAAGCGGGACATTCTTTTCGTCGCTGATCAGGCGACCATCGGTCAACGGCATATGAACTTCGAGTCCGGCTGCCTCCAGCTGCGAGCGTAGCTGATCCAAGGTCCCATCCCTATACTTGTGAGGGGGAACGAGAACAAATAGCATATCTATTCCCCCCACTATTTAAGGAACCCCGACGAGCAACGTCTTCTGCTGTCGTAAATCCAAAAATTGAGGGGTTAGGCGCTAGCGGAATTGCGCTCGGCTTTATCGGATTTGTGCATTTTTCCGCGAAGGAGATCGTCAGCGCGGCATCTTGGCCAAAGTTTCAGAGGGTCTTTCCCCGTACCGGGCATTATATTGGGCTGCAAACTCCCCAAGGTGGCAGAAGCCCCATCGCAGCGCAATTTCAGTAACCGTTGTACAATCCGGCGTAGCTATGCGGAGCGCGTCATGAACCCTCTCCAGGCGCTGCGCCCGGAGCCACCGGCAGGGAGAGATTCCGAGATCACGTTGAAAGCCTGCCTGCAGGCTCCGCAGGCTCACTCCGCAATTTTTCGCGACATCGCTCAGCCGCACTGGCTCTGCGATGTGATCACACATGTATTCCATGGCGCGACGAACCTGAAGATGAGGGGCAGCACTACAGAAATTGTGTATCCTTTCGCTCCAGGAGTTCGGCTGACTCAAAAGAAGCGAGGTCGCGAACATGTCCTGCAACTGCGGAAACAGTAGCCGTGTTGATGTGTTGTCCAGCGCAGCCAGATTTGTCGCAGCTTCGACCAGGTTGGCCCACAATTGAGGAACGGTGCGCAATGCGACGTCGAAACGAACCTGTTTTGCCGCTTCAATACCCACTATGTTCGCGAGAGCGCTCTCAACAAAAACACGGTCGATTTTCACGATGACCTGATCAAACGCGCTGTCCAGTTCAAACCGGAAGCTCTCATAAGGCCCGATTATCGCGCCTTTTCCAGGAGAGAGATCCATCGCGTTCGATCCAGAGTGGAATCTGGCTGTGCCGCTTCGCGGTATGCAAATGCAAAATTCGTTATCCTGCGGAACGACCGAGGTGATGTCGACAGGCGCACCATAACGAAGTCGATTGATCGAAACGTGATCTCCGCAATTTATGCTATAGAGGTTTGCGTTGAATTCTTCGTATTGCCCACTGACTGTCAGTAGATGTGGCCTTAGAGTGCGTTGGCATATGTCCAAGGTTTCATCGATATCATTGCTTGCGAGCAACAATTTCGTTTGCGAACTCACGAGACCCGTTGTCAAATGTGCAAATTCTAGCATTGAACTCGCCAATTTTAGTTAGAGCATAACATCTTAGTCCTGGCGCTCAACATGATTGAAGCCCCCTTCAGTTCTGAAGGAGCAGGTGCCTTCGAATCGAATTCGCTGGAATGGCGCGGATCGTCACCCTTTCTCAACATCTCAGGTAACGAAGGGCTGGCTGGCCAAAGTCGAGGAATCTCAAAAAGACCTCCTTCAGCGGACCGGAACGTATGGTGCCGGCGCTCCCGATGATGGAGGTATTGTGCCTTCTGCATCATTACCAAACAGTGGAAGGTCGTCCCTTTCATATTCTGCGAAAAATCATTCCTAGAATGCTTAATTCGAGGACGACTAGGATCGCCATCTTCTGGCGGAAGCATCGATCCAATCGATTCAAGTGGTCCTCTGGCGGATACACCGTTGCTTGCATGCGACATCAGGCGTTTTGTACAAGGCGATGTGAAGCGCACCGGTCCCTCGGAGCATTCATTTTGAGAATCCAGGTTTTTTGTAGAATGCAGCTAGAGACCCAAACCCCGCTGCCGGCCCAACTGCCAGGACACCGATCCGCCTTGCACGACGCCGTTGACCTCGCGGCCGAGCTGCCGGTCGATGACTGGCCGCCACGGGACAAGAGTGAAATCGTGGCTCTGCTCCACCACCGCGAACTTACCACTCGATAGTTGAACGGTGCCAGTGAACTTGCCGCTGACAGTCTCGCCATCGGTCACGGCGCGAAACGGCAGATTCTTCCTAGCGGCCATCTCACCGCCGGTGCGTTCTATTTCCCGCGCACGCAGCGTGGCGAGGAGATTGCGCCGATAGAGCGTGCTGCCGTTCGGGCCGGGCGTCGCGTCACCGCGGTCGATATGATGCTGGCGGCGGCGGTCGATCGCCTCACGCACCTGCTGGCCGAACCCGGACGATGAAAGATCGGAGGTTTCCGATGACATGAGCCGCCGGTCGAGCCAGGTCGCGCCTTCCGCGCCGATCTGCTTTTCCAGATCGAACGTCGAGAGGACGCGCGCATTGGCCTGCTTATTGTGGCCGGCGTCATAGGCCGCGGCACGGGTCTCGAAGTCGTCGGGGATGCGCCACTGGTCGGCGTCGATCCGCTCGGCGACGCCGGCGCGGCGCAGCGCCTCCAGCCGGCGCACATGGGCGTCGACATAGCCGTCATAGTCTCCGCCGGGCACGCGGCCCTCGAATTTCGCCTGTTCGAGATGACGGCTTGGCCGATAGACGCCGCCCTCGGCGATTGTCGCAATGGTGCGATCGGATGGCCGGCTCGCGGTCTCGGCCGGGCCGATCTCGACGACGCTGCCGATACGCGCGTCCTCGATGCGAGCCGGGTCGATGCCGGGCAGATGATGGGTGCGCCCGTCGATCCCGTCGACCACGACGGTCAGGCTCTCGCCCAGCTCGTCGGTCAGATATTTGTCGACGACGCGGCCGACCATCGGGACTTCGGGCGGGGCGTCGTGAAGCTGGAAGGTCATCGGATCTCGGTCCAGCCCATCGGCCTTTAGCACCTTGTGCATGTTGCGGATGATGTCGCCGCGCTCGCCCAGCCCGCGCAGCGCCGGTTCCATCCGCTCGCTCAATTCCCAGACGCCCGGCGCGTGTTCGGTGGCGAGACCCATGTTCTCCAGCTTGGAGAGACGGCGCAGGCGCCAGGTCCTGTCGAACTGTCGTTTCGGATCGGCGGGCTCGTTGCGCAGGTCGAGGAAGCGATCTTCGGCTTCCTCGGTCATGGCGCGGTCGATACGGGTGAAGCGGTCCTGGCCGATCTCGGCGGTGAGCTTGCGGCCCTGTTCGATCTCGGTGACGGGACCAAGCTCAAGCGTCACGAGACCGCTCGCCCGCTCGCGGATGCCGTTGGCGAGATAGTCGCCGTTGATGACGAGGTTCCCGCCCAGCTCGTCCACGCCGCGCACGATGACATGGACATGGGGATGGCCGGTATTGTGGTGATTGACCGCGACCCAATCGAGCCGGGTTCCGAGATCGGTTTCGACCTGGACCATGAGGTCGCGCGTATAGGCGGTAAGGTCGGAGAGGTCCGCGGCGTCTTCGGGCGAGACGATGAAGCGGAACTGGTGGCGATCGTCGGCACCACGCTCAACAAAGGCGGCGCCGTGGGCGCGATCTTCGTTCCCCGAATAGAGCTGACCGCGCTCGCCCTCTCGCGAGGTTCCGTCGCGCTGGATGTAGCGCAGATGCGCGGCGGATTTGCCGTTCTTGCCCGCGCTCTGGACATAGCGGGTTTTGACGACGACGCGACGCGCGCCGGGCGCGCCGTGACGCCAGCCGCCCGACAGGGTGCGGGCGCGCACAAAGGCCGCGCCGCGTCCCCGTTTCAGGCCCGGGCCGCCGTTCTTCCGCGACGCCTTCGTGCCCTTGGGCGTGCCTTGCGATCGGGAACGCTGCGACGATGCTGCCGATGAGCGCAATGGGATGTTGCTATGCTGGCGGGCAATCTTCTTCGCCTGCGTCAGGAAGCTCTTGGCCTTGCCGAGCTTGGGCGCATCGACGCGCACACGGCTCGGCCTCGGACGGAAGCGGAATTCATCGTCGTCGCTCAAGCCAGCGCCTCCGAGGAAAAGCCGCGGAAAACCGCCGAATTCGGGCCATGGTGCCGCTCAAAACCAAGCAAAGCCAAGGCTTTGCGCGAAGTCGCGGCACGCGGCCTCCAAAACAAAGGTGCTGTCCGCGCCGCCCCAAAACAGTGTGCAGACAAAGGCTTGCCCCGAAACCGCGCCAACGCAGTGCCGGTTTCCTTTATCTTGCCCTCCGCCCTTTCTTCCCGTTCTGCCCTTCGATCCAGATATGCAGCCAGGCGACCGCCGACCCGACTGCACACCGGAACAAACTCGCGAGAACGCGGGTACGCAATGCTCATCGCAATCCCCCGCGGTTCGCGCGGGCGAGGAACATCGTGCCGCCCTGCCGCTCCGCATCGACAGGATCGCGCACCGCAATGGCAGCGCGACCGTCGCTCGATTGTTCGCCGGACTGTGCGTCGGTTTGCCCGTCCGATACGCTCGGCCGCGGGCCGGATGACGTTTCGGCGGCATTGCGGATGTCGCCCGCGCGCGGAATGAACAGCGGAGCCTCGCGCCAATCGAGCGGCGGTTCGACGCGCTTCTCCGGCGCATCGGTGGGCGCGGCCCCGCCGAGCAGCGGCAGGAGAGCCGCGACATAGGCGCGAGTCTCTGCGGGCAGCGGCCGGCCGGTCGTGTGATAATCGTCATAGCGGCCGGGGCCGGCATTGTAGGCGGCGAGCATCGCCGCGACATTGCCGTAACGGTCCCACATCTCGCGCAGATAGGCGGTGCCTGCGAGGATGTTGTCGCGCGGATCGTAGGGATCGCGGCCAAGCCGGTAGCGCACGCGCAGGCCTGCCCATGTTTCGGGCATGACCTGCATCAGACCAAGCGCGCCGGATGTCGAGACCGCGCGCAAGTCGCCCGCGCTTTCGGCGCGCAGGACGGCGCGAATCCAGTGCTCGGGGATGCCGAAGCGCTGCGACGCCTCAACGATATGCACGCCATGAGAATCGTCGACGAGCCGCGTGACGACAGCCGATTGCGCTATCGTCACGCCCGGTCCCGACGTGATCGCCAGTATCGCCAGAGACACGAGAACAGCAGAACGCCGGGCGAACATGTCTCCCCCGCGACGCCAGCCTGCAAGCGCACTCGCTGCGGTCAAGGGTGCGCGCGCAGCGCCGGCCGTCCTGCGGTCGAGCGGGACGAAGGAATGAGACGGCCTTTTCGCGAACAAAAGAATAATCGGAACGAACATCGCCTAGCTCCGATCCTCGCGCGGCTTTTGCCGCTTCCACGCGAGCCGGAGGGTGCGTGCTTCGTCATCGGCTTGGAACAGCGCCGGACGAAACAACGCGGGGAAAAGCGGGCTGTCGATCTCCAGCGCGATGTAGTCGCCGGCGCGCTCGCCGACACGCTTCCACGCCGCGCCGATCTCGGGGCCGTCCTCATCGTCGATGTGAATCCGGAAAGCGGGCGCATTCTCGGCGTCGCCCGGATCAACCGCGATAAGCACGATCGCCTCGTTGATGCCGAACAGGCGGATTCGGCCGGCATAGCCGTCAGCGGTGCGTTCAAAGATCAGGTTGTCCATAGTCAGTCTCCTTCTCGTTGGCGGAAATCGGACGTCGGCGCGCGCCAACCGAAGCGGCCGACGCCTTCCTCATCGGTCCAGAGCGGAACCGCCCGACCGATGACGAAGCGCGCGGGGATGGGACCGAAGTAGCGGCCGTCCAGGCTGTCGCGGATCCCGCTGTTCATGAGGAAGAGTTCGCCCGTTGCGATGACGCGGCATCCCTGCCAGACGGGCAGATCGCGACCGATGCGGTCCCGATCGAGCGCATCGCCTATCGCCACACCGTCGACCGTGACGGCGCGGCCGGTGCGACACACGCGTTGGCCGGGCAGACCGGCGACGCGCTTCAGGAGCGGCACACCGTCGACGATATAGCCGCGGCCAACCATGAAGGCGGCGAGCGGTTCGGGCGGCATGACGGCGACCAGTTCGGGCGCGGTCAGCCGGTCGGCCGGCTGCATCACGTATAATCCGAGCGGTGCGCTGGCGGTGGCGTTCCAGAGGAGCTCCGTCGGCATGTCGACGGCTAAGGGCGCGGCGACAGCAACGACAGCGAGCAGCGCAACGCCAAGGATGCGGCGGCTCATGGCTCGATCCTCCGGCGACCGATCCAAGCGGCATGACGCTCGGGCGTGTAGGCGTTCGGCTCCAGCCCGGAACTGAGCCGGTTATGGACGTGCCGCCAGTGATCAGGCGATGCGTCGGCCGGATCGACGCTCAGCGCTTCCACCGCGTCGATCGCGGCAAGGACGCGCTGGACCTTTGGCCAGCCGTCGAGCCTGAGCAGGATATCGCCGCCAGGCCGGACGAAGGACAGCGTCTGGAACGGCTCGCCGCGCCGGATAGCCCGCACGACGTCGATGCGCGAGACGACGGTGCCATGCTGGCCGGCCGCCCAGCGGACGAAGGCGAACAGGCTGTCGGGCGCAAAGCCGACGATGCTGCGGCGCCGGTCGATAATCTGTTCGTAGCTCTTGTGGCCGAACCTGATCCAATGCTCGATCCGGCGTTTCTCGAAGGTCAGTTCGACCAGCGTGGTGAAAGGCGCAGGCCCGTCCGGCTGCTGACGGCCATGTGCGTGGCGCGATTCCTTGCCACTCATAAGCGCCGCCCTCCGTTGCTGTCAGATGGGTCGGGCGTGAACAGGTCGCGCAGCACGTCGGCAACGGAACGGGCGGCACTGGCACCACGCATCGCGTACGCGTGCGCCTCGGAAGAAAAGTTACATTCTGGGTTAGACTCTAAGTTAGCGGTCGGATTCAGCTCGCCGGGCCAAAGGCTTAACTGCGGCTTGTGCGCCCGAAATCCCGATAGTGCTGCGCCCGAAGTCCCGATACCCTTTGCGCCCGAAGTCACGAGTGTTTCCACACCCTTTTCAACAGGCACTGTGGATTCGCCGACGGGCCGGATGTGCAGTAGTTCGCGGCGGCCCTCGCGGTAAATTTCGAGGCGGTATCCGAGCAGCGATTGCTTGGCGGCGATGCGGCGAAGGTCGAGCGCGAAATCCGAAATCCGCGCCATCGAGCCGGATTTCTGGTGAAGGTGCGCAACCTCAAAGCGCCAGCCGTGTTGCTGATGGCCGGCGTGTTTGCGGGCGACGCGGTAGAGCCAGCGTTCGATGCCGCCGGTCAGGCGGAAATAGGCTGGGTCGATCGCGAGCACCAGCGATCGGTCGGTGACGCCGCGATAGAACCAATCGGGCAGGACCAATTCCATACCCTCGACACGGCCGTCACGGGTCATCAGCTCCTCCTACTCGTTGATCCAGGAGAATTGATGTCGCCGCCAATGCTCGCCCTGCCGGATCGTCGTGCGGATGGACGTCGATTGCAGGCGGATCAGAGCGCTCTTCAGCAGGCGATATTCGCGCGCGCCGGTGGCGCGGTCGATCGCCATAAGGAGCTGATAGGGCGTGAAACGGAAGAAGCGCGAGGTTCGCAGCCCATTGTTCTCGGCGGTAACGATCTGCGAGGCAGCCCAGATCAGTACGTCGGCATCCCAGATTGTCGCCATACCGCAATCGGCCCCGGCAAACACCTCGACGCGGACGTCCGCGGATTCGTAGAGGATCGGCTCAGTGCGTTTGGCCTTGGCAAGCGAGAAGAACGGCCGTTCCATCAGGTCGCGCTGGTCGCGGGGCGCGGCATCGCCGGTCACGACCACGAAGGGTTCGAGGCGGCTGCGCTCGCTGGAATCGCGGCCGTGAGCGTCAGCGCGGTAATGATCGTTGTCGCGCAGCATTCAGCACTCACCCCGCTCTTGCGGCGTCAGCGGGCGGGCCGGAAAGACCCTACCGGCATTGGTGTCACGGGTGGATTTGCGCGAACCGATCTCGGTCCAGGCTTCGAGATCGCGCACGGCGTAGAGGACGCGGCCGCCGACCTTGCGATAGGTCGGGCCGGTGCCATAGGTGCGGTGCTTCTCAAGGGTTCGGATGGAAATGCCGAGGAAGCGCGCGGCTTCCTGTGTGCGCAACAAGCGCGGCGGCAAATCCGCATTGGGGCGGATGGCCATGGATCACCTGTGGTTCGTGGTTGATGCCGCTGCCACAAGGCGAGCGGGCTGTGGCGAACCATGGCGAGGGATCGGCGGTCGGTAGCGTGCCGCATTTGCGCCTATGCACTGGCGGCACCCCTATGAGACCGAAAAGACAAGAGTTTTCAGCGGCTCACCGCCTGTTGCACCGAATAGGGAGAGACTTTTCCGCCTGCTTCAGATAAAGGTGGGCTAGGAGCAGTGACGCGCTGTTCCGGGGGCGTAGTAACCCCTGTTGGCGGTTGGTGCCGGCCGTGACGGCACCACACTCCTTGATCCTATGGTCGGGGAGCCTGTGGTGTATGCAACAGGTTCTTCGAACTAAAGGCCATGGGGCCGTCCAACGCGGTTACTAACTCCCCGATCACCAGGAGTCAGAGAGGATGTTTGCGGGGGCGTACCGCAGACTACCCCTCTCCAAAGGTAGAGGGAACGACGATGAAAACACCTCCCGAACTCGATCCCGATGTGGATGACGAAGCGCCGAACGGCGATGTGATCACGCCCTATGACGAGCGGCATTTTGTGACGTACATGCGGCTGTTGGACGCCAAAGCGGAGAACGCGGACTGGCGGGAAGTCGCGCAAATCGTGCTGCATCGTGATCCGGTCGCCGATGAACTGCGCACCCGGCGCTGCTGGCAAAGCCATCTCGAACGCGCGCAATGGCTGTCGCGCGAAGGCTATCGGCGTATATTGGAAGAGGCGGCGGCCAATAAGCCCTGACGGACTGATGCTGTCAGCGCGTATCCGATTTGATGGGATAGTGCAGCAGCAAGCGATAGCCGCCACGCATCATTTTGACGCCGTGCGCAACGAGGCGACGAACCTTGTTCTTGCTCGGATCCACCTCCCAATCTTCCTTGCTGCCATGAAAGCTGAGCAGGACTTCGGCGATGGCGCGATAGCTCTCGCCACCTAGCCGGGCGTCGAGCGCGCGTAGCGATAGGATATGCCATTGTCGAAGTTGGGCGGGCAGCGCCCGGAAGTCCGCGCCTGGCGGGCGTCCGGCCAGCGCGCGCCAGAGACGCCGCACGGCGTGGGCGCGAAGCTCCAGATAGGAATCCATCGGCAGGAATGCGGCATAGGAGGCGGCGGCGTCCGGTACGGCGACGCGCAGCCAGAATTGATGCACGACGCCATCGGCCTGCCAGATGCCGTGCCAGCCATCTTCGGCCTGACGCAGTTGAAGGCCGTCGAGATGCGCGAGCACGATCATCGGTTCTGTCTTGCCGTCCCTAAACTCGGCGGACGACAACATGACCGCTTGCGGCCGTAAGCGCGGCGACCAGACCGGAGGCTCAAGATCGGGCGGTGCGTCAGGATCGCATGGGAAATCGCAACCCCCAGCGCCGAATTAAGTGTTCGAGGCGATCAACGCCAGCGTTCCCTTCTGCCCTGGCAGACAGGAAATCCTCCCGGTATTCGTCGTTGCGACGAAGATACTCCCAAGCAAAACCGGCGGCGGTGATGGTTTTTGTGTGCGCATAGGCCGCCGGAGAGCGCCAGTCGATACTCAGCATGGCTCACCTCCCCAATCCGGGCGATGCAGGACCAAGCCCGGACGGAGATGGTCACAGAGCCGACAATATCTTTGTAGCCGCTCTATTCAGATAACTGGAGCGTGTAATCAGATCGCTGCGCCACTTATCTAGGTTTACTTGTCCAACGCTTTGATCGGATAATGCAGCAACAGCCGATAGTCACCGCGCATCATCTTTATGCCATGGGCGACAAGGCGACGGGCCTTGTTCTTGCGCGGGTCGACCTCAAAATCCTCTTTGGTGCCACGGAAGCCGAGCAGAACTTCAGCGATCGCGCGGTTAGCTCTCGCTGCGAAGACGGGCGTCGAGTGCGCGCAGGGATAGATTCTGCCATTGCCGAAGCAGGTCCGGCAGCGCGCGAAAATCAGGACCGGGCGGTGGGCCTTTGAGAGAGCGCCAAAGCCTCCGGGCGGCGTGAGCGCGTGGATCGTAGAGGTCATCCATCGGCAGGACTGTTCCACAGAAAGTCGAGATAGGCTGGTCTGGGGCAAGGCAATGCTCGTTGAACGCTTTTTCAATGATGTCGAGGATCGATTGGTGGAGGCGGCTGAAGAGCAGCGACAATTCCTGGAAGAGCGGGTCAAACTCGCTCGCCGAATGATGGGTAGCATAGATCCTCTGGATTTCCTGAAAAACTGGCGTGCACCCGGCGACCGGTACCAATCGAAGTACGGCGAGTTGCCTCGATCGCCTGATAGCGATCGTTCAGAGGAACAATGAAGAATACCGGAGAAATCAGCATAGCGCCGCGGCAAGCGGGATTTCGGGAGTTCTCGACACGGGACAGGCGGAAACAGGTCAGCCGCAGGAGCTTCAGCATAGCGGTCGCTAAAGAAGCGGGACCGACTGACCCCGCATGGCACGTTCCGTATGCCGGGCTGTGAGAGCCCGCGACCGCAGCACTTGCTAACTTGAGCGAGTGGATCAGGTCTCCTGACGAGATCGCACCACAGAGACAAAGTCGGCAACATCCATCAGCCACGCCTGCTGTGTCAGCCGATAGGTATTGTGCAACCGCTTCGGCACGACGAGCTGCAGTTTCTTGGCCTGCATCTCGTCCGTCTGGTTTTCTGATATCCCGGGTTCAAGGGTAAGAAGGTGTTTTTCCGGGATGCGTAGAGCCTCCGACAAAACCTGGCGCCAGCGATCTTTCAGCGTCGACTTGGCACCGAGCATCGTCAGCCTTGCTTCCGGATACAGCGGATCACGATACTCATTCTGCCCCGGGAACAGAAAATCGGGCTTGTTCCGGTTCTCTGTCTCCGCGCCCCGAACGTAGCGAATCTGCTGGGCGGCAAAAACTGCCTCAAGATGATTTTCGAGAGCCTGTCCCGCCCGCGCCTTTCGTCGGTTCTGGACGCTCAACGAGAACGCCAGAAATCCTTCAACGTCAGCGTCGCCAGCCGCACCAAAGCCGCTTCCAATACGTGCGGCGACGATACGCCGTTCCAGCCTTTTGAAAAGCTGCTCCTCGCGATCCATCCATGAGATCAGCGCAAGGTCTGGATCGTCGGCAGCAGAAACCTCCGGCATCGATGTCCGCGCAAGCTCAGAGAACACGCGTGTTTTCGGGAAGTCGAGACCGAACCGTTCGATGAGGCTATCGAGCCGATCGGCTTCAGGCTCTTCCGGCTCGATCCCCAACTCATCAAGAATATAGCGCGCTGCAAAATCGAGTTCGGCGCTATGTGCGCCGTCGATCTCCTGGAATGTGAAAGCGAATTCGGGCTGCTCCTCCAGCGCAAACAACCAGAGAAGCTGGTTCTGGATCGTAGCAGAGGGCGTTACAACGACGAGGATCGAGCCATCTTGCTGCAAAGCCAGAAACAGCATGTCGCCAGGCTGCATCAGCTCGGTGACGGCGTTTGAGGAATAGTAGAGGTGATACTCGGGTGCGCGCGGCTTTCCTTTGCGGACATTAGACCAGCTCATGAAGCCTTCTTCCGCCAAGGCCTCCTGCTCGCCGGATATCCAGATGAAGCGTGTCGCGATACCTCTGCGATCATCGTCGCCCAGAAGCCGGCGAAGTGGTCTTGTGCCCTGAAATTCGTGCTGGTTCGATTTGTGCGTGATGGTTTCAACCAGCGTCAAACGCTTGGCGACAACTCCGGTAAAGAGATCTGACAAAAGCCCGCGGCGCATTCTACCCTCCCCTGATTTCCAGTCGCGGCCGGTCCGATCTCAGCCACTCGGCACACGACTGAATGACGTCCTCGAGAGGCTGTTGCGTTTTGCCCTTCAGGGCACATTCCCACACGATTGCCTGGCGCCAACTAGCTTCTGTCAGAGCTGCATCAGTCCGCTCATCGACAGCGCGATTGCGCGCGATTTTCGTCTGCCAGAACTCCGGGCGGGTTGAGGGCCATTTGAACAGGTGGCAATCGTGGCCATGCCAGAAGCAGCCATGTGCAAATATCACCGCTTTGTAGCGCGGAAGGAAAATGTCCGGCTTGCCGGGAAGCGAGCGATCATGCAGCCGAAAGCGAAACCCCATAGCATGGAGCCCTTTGCGCAGCAGAAGTTCCGGCTTCGTGTTGGTACCACGGATGCCCGACATCATCCGGCTGCGAACTTCAGCCGGGACGATATCAGCCATGCGCGCTAACTGGCTCCCGATCGGGGCGAGTTACAGTCACAGGCGCTGCCAATGAGCGACCGGCGCCTCTCAGCAATGCGGACTCAATAAATGGCTTCATCGAGTCCGCAAGGAACTCTACCACCGGAACCACGACAGCATTACCAAACTGACGGTAAGCCTGAGTATCCGAAACTGGTATCTTCCAGCGGCGATCGCCCCTGTCAAAGCCCATCAGACGGGCGCATTCAAGGGGCGTCAGTCGACGTGGCCGCTTACCAGGTTGAGCGACGAGAATTTCCGACCCATCCTTGTAGTAGCGGGCAGAGAGCGTCCGCGTCACATCATCAGGACCAAACAGGCTGTATCCGAACCCGTTGCCTTTCGAATTATGCTTTTCCTTGTAGGCCTGCAGGTATTCCCAAAGACGTGGGGTCAGGGTGTATTTCGGGTCGACCTCTTCATGCGGCTCAAGAATGCTGCCAAGTTTCGGTCCATTTCCCGGAAGCTTGAGAGATTTCAGATCGAAGTCGGTCGGTTCACGGAAACCGACAATGAAAATACGTTCGCGGCGCTGCGGTACCCAGTGCTCGGAACTGATCACCCGCGTCTGAACGTGATAGCCAAGCTCGTTCGTGAGCACATTGATAATCGTGGCGAACGTCCGGCCCTTGTCGTGACTTTCAAGGTTCTTGACGTTTTCGAGCACAAAAGCTGCGGGTCGATGATGCGCAATGATCTGGGCGGTATCAAAGAACAGCGTGCCCTGGGTATCGCATAGAAACCCGTGGGGGCGACCAAGGGCATTCTTCTTCGAAACGCCGGCGATCGAGAATGGTTGGCAGGGGAAGCCCGCAAGCAGGATGTCATGCTCAGGGATCAGGTCCGGGTTTTCGGCGTATTCGCGAACATCCCCCGCAAGGCGATGACTATCGCGGAAGTTCAGGCCATAGGTCTTCTGGGCATTCTGGTCCCATTCCGACGTGAACACACAATGTCCGCCGATACCCTGGAAGCCAATACGCAACCCGCCGATGCCTGCAAACAGATCAATGAAACGGAATGAGATCGGCCCGGTACCAGCACTCCTCTTTTCAGCTTCCTGCTTCAACGTGCGAACAGCGAGATCGGTCGGACGGCTGCTGCCGTTTATATACCTGGCAATTGTGCGGTCTGAAACAGCAAGTACTGTACCGGCCTCACCCGGCGTGAGCCCTGCTCGCTGACACAGCTGGTTGAACTCGTTTTCGTCCTGACGTGTCTGCTGCACGAATCACCTGCCATTCTCTGGGTAATTTTTTGCCAAACTGACAAAAAATTTCCCAGATAGCAATCGTTGTTCTCTTATTGTTCTCAAGTTTTTTGGGATATCAACCCCTCAAATCCATTTGACTACAACTCTCTTGAACAGGCGCGAGCTTCCGCGATAAGGCCGTACCACAACCGCGATTACCATTCCGGATCGGAAACCATGCAGCAAATGTCAATCCCGGAGATGAGGGCCTATCTTGAACGGTCGACTTCCAGCCTCAATGCCAATAAACTCCACGGCATGAAAGCCGAAGCCAGCTTTCGATCTTACGTTCAGAGTCTGGGCGCATCGCAACGGGTTTCACCGGGCGGCTGGATTTTTCGGCAAAAGGGAGAACACGATTTCGGAAACAGCACTGTCGCAGTGTTCCCACATTGTCTGGATGCTGACCGTGACTACTCGAAGGAGCCTTCACGCACCGATATCCCACTTACCCTGCACACAATCTGCGCAACTATGCATCAGATCGGCATAAGGAGTTTCTACGCACATCCGGTGATTTCCGGAGGAAGTACGGGAAAAGTTGTGGTTTGGAAACTCATTCAGCTTGGGGTTCCATGGCAGACCGAGTTTGCGGATGCAGATTTGGCCTTTACAGCGTTTATTCGTCGCTCGCGCAGATACAACTATCTGCGATACAGCACCAATGTATCGTCGCTATCCGATGCGGACGTTCTCGTACAGTTTTCTCATGAGAACCTGAGGGTCTTTGTCGAAGACCGCTTCATGTGCGAGACATCCGATATCGACGGGATTGTTTGGGGCGAGCGATACACATACCCCATCGAAATCAAGGAGAAAGCTCCTGCCCGTGACAACGATATAGGAGAGTGGTTTGGGCTGGATACCGGGCCGTTCGTCAAACTGGCCCACTACGCAGCAAGACGTGGAAACCTGCATTCGCTATTCGTTGTGCGCGAAATCGAGGATCCAACAACGCGTACCTTCAAACGCTGGCTGTTCACCGAGTTCGACAAGTTAGCTCAATATGCGTCCTGGGTGCCTCGAAGCGGCGGGCAAAGCATGGGAGGAAGCACGAGCATGGTTGTCAGAATCCCCCGCACTGCATTCCGCGAACTCGATGCAAAAGCGTTGGAACAGATCTGAATCGTGGACCTGAACGCTATAGTCGCGGTTTCCAGCTATGCTTCTCCCGACATTCGACTTTGGAAGATTTCCCAATGCTCTTCAAGAGCCTTGGGATCTGGCCCGCTGGAACCATTGATGGAAAGGACAATCCCATCGTAGGCAGCATATTCCGTGCACAAGCAAGCCGGGTTGAATGAAACACGAAGGGTATTGGGATCAACACCGATGAAACCGAGATCGAACAGCGTGTGAAGATCACTGCGCAGCAAAAGTCCATTCCCGACGCCGTTTTCTTCATGGATTGCATAGGGCCTGATATGGGCAGCTTCGAGGGCCTCGGCAAAACCATAACCGCTTATCTGGCAGCGCATTCCGTAACGCCGCAGAAGTCTCTCACGAAACTGCGGCTGGCCCCGACGGAGACTGATTTCTCGTAAAACACGGCGCCGCCTCGCCACAATCGATGGGAAATCATCTTTTAGTCGTGATCGGTTTTCCTCAGGCACCTGCATTCGACGGACGTAACGCCTCAACAGTGCGAATGCATTATTATCGAGAAAGGGCTCAAGACGGGAAAGATCAACTTCCTTGATCGACATCTGGTCACTGGGCCTCAGCACCGCCTCATGCAGCCGGCTTACTGTCAGCTCGGGAGATACGGGGCGGAATGAATTGGCGTACTGTGCCTCGTAAGTGGTCACTCTGACAGGGTCGTTGATCGGCTCGCTGAAAAAATGACCGTTTTTGCATGCCCAAGGCGGCATCCTGGTTATGCGCCGTTTGATGTTTGTCGCGTTGCATTCCGGACAACGCAACCGATCCTTCGGACCTGCTCCTTCAGAAATGCTCTCGATTTCAGCGATGCCCAGCACTTCGGAACGAGAACGGACAAATATGATATCGCCAACCTGAACGCGCAGATGATTGGCGACGTCACTGTCATATCGATAAACAGCTCCCGGATCATCTCGATAACCCGTGTTGCCGCCATACTGACGGTCGCCGTCGATTGTAAGAAGAGACCAGACGCGGTTCATGATGCTTTGGTCTCTGCAGAGCCGGAAACAGGCGGCTCGTCCTTGCGGGTCTGCACGACAGAAAATTTCAGTTTATCAAGAACATATTCGACGGGAGCCTGGTCGCGATGGTGGCGGTCGGGCGCATCTACGACATATTTGCGGAGCAGTGTATGAACTCCGCCGAGTGTGCGGAAATCCCCTTGCTGCTTTTCCATGAGCATGACGGTATTGATCATCTGGTTCCATGAAGCAAAGGACGTATCGTTGTCGAGACTGACGGATCGCAACGACCAGGCATGGTGTCTGCCGAGTACCAGCTTGCGGATTTGCCTGATCTGCGTGCCACGGGGTATGCGAAATGCCGACCGCAGCATCTGTTCGTCGGCTTCCTCAAGCCAGGTCGACACGACATCGAGCCATCGTAGGGATTCCTCTCGAAATCGCGCCATCCGCGAGGCGTCCGCCCGGAAATCACGGGCAGCGCTATCCTGAAACTTCAACTGCACAAGCAGCAGGTAACCATGCCGCCTGTCGATAACAGCCACATCGACATCGGTTAATTCCCTTCCGTCCTTACGAAGCTTGATGTTTCTCCGTATGACGAGATCAGGGAATGACGACTTAAGCAAACCTTCAACTGCAGTCTGGAATGACCCCTCTCGAAGCTGCTGATACGAATCGTACTCGCGGGGGTAGGTATGCTTCAGCGAGTTAAGCAGAAACTCCATCTGATGATGTCTTCCGGAGAGACACTTGATGATTCCGTCGTTCGCAAATTCGATTACACAGGGCAGCGCCGGGCTCGAATTGTTCAGAAGATTGGCGTTACGAGGGGTGATTGCAATTATTTCATAGATCCTTTCTGCCTGGTCTTCCGTTGTGGTGGTGTAGTGGCGGAAGTTGAGACCAAAAGAATTGAGAGCCTCGCGGATAGACGTTATAAATCCCGCCTTATCTGCGGATATCGTCAGGATATCCTCAATCCGGATTTCCGGATGCTTCTTCACCATGACACGGCAGAACGCTTCGTGCTTAAGGCAGAGCGAAGCCACAAATGCCGCTGCAAGCGTGTATTTTAGGTAGGAGATGCCTCCAAACTCGCGAAGCTCGTTGAATGAATCAAACCCGATCGCATTTTTAAGATCGCTCCAGGCTGCCTGAAAATAAAATTCGTCAAGCAGAGGGTCAGCATTATAGCCCATGAAGTGCTCGCGAAAGACAAACACATTGTCAGTGTGTAGCTCATCAATGACGTTTTGAAGATTACGGCCCTCCGATGTTCGCATGAAATCATGCCTGACCCGCGCCATTTCCCGCGAGAAATGGTGACTGACATCATCTTCTACAGCACCGTGATCGATAATGCCCGCCGGCAGAATGAAATTAAAGCGCCCTTCAGTATCGCGGGTGACCTGACAAAAGCCCGCGAAAGCCGAGTCGGAAACTCGACGACCATGCTGGATAAAACCAAGATGACTGACCAGCGACAGAACCTCGCCATACAGCCGGCGCTGCCGCCTGAAAGTGAGCGCTGGAACGGGATAGCCGCGGTGTATTTGCATTGAGAGCAAAACCAGACGCGCTACACCAAGCGAGATGAGGTAATACTGTTCTTCCTGTTCCTCGGTCGGTTCTTGCTGCTGCCGGTAGTTCCACACGTACCAGTCAAGTTCATTGATGGCCGTCCGAAACGCGAGGCCGACGCGATCCAGCCGGATGTCGCGATGAAGAGTCTCTTCCTCACTCGCCAGCTGATTCAGGAAGTCCCTGATAATGTCCCGCTCGTCAGGTGTCATTCAGGAGCCGCTGATCTTTTGCTTTTCCCACTTGCTCAAGCGGCTACCCATGCTGCCCGTGGCTTGCGAGCTTTTGCGAACGCGACGCAGTGTTGCAGATGAAGATCAATCCCCGCATCATCCAGAGCTTCGAACACAAAGCTACCGCTGCGTTTGTTGACCTCGACCATGAAATCAACAATTGCTTCATCGTCTATATTGAGCCAAGGCTCCTGGTCCAGCAAACGCACGATCCCGCGTACCAGCGGCTCACGGAAGCCCGTATTGGCTCTCTCAATGATCTGCATCCGGTAATTCGCCCGGGCCAGCAACCGACGCAACCCACGCTCAACGTTCCCCGGAGAAGCCAAGGCTGCAACGTGACCGTTCCACCAGAGCCGGCCAATCGCATTGTCGTCGCGGCAACCTGTGATGCCGTTGGCAAAAAAGTGAATCCTGACCATGTTGGCGTCCTTGTCGTTGCCCTTTAGCCAGCGACCGCGCGCGAAATCAAGGCATTCAACGTGACATAGACGTGTCCAGAGCCTCTCTTCCCGGGCGAGCGCGGGCGTCATGCCGGAAAACCCATTCCAGACGAGGAGTGAATTCTGGATTTCAGCTTCGGGCGTTCCAGCAGGATCAAGCTTGGAAGCAATCCCGGGATCCCAGGCCGCAATCCGCGATTCGATCGCCCAGCCGTTTTCTCTAGCAAGATCGGAAAAATCACCAGTGCGATACCGATCGATGTTTTGCGTTATCGTCTCTGCAAGCCGATCGACCACCGGCTGCGACACAAGTCTGACGGCCTCAGTCATTCACGAGATCCTCCTGTTCGATCAACCGGTTCAGGCCAGCGAAGGGCTTGCCAAGCAGTATCTGGGCGTCCGTAAGCAAATCCGGTGACTTCAGGTCGATATCAAGGAGTTCACTGCGCTTCCGGAAGGGTTCAAACCATCTGCAGTGAGAGTGCTGGTCAGGCCCTCCAGCTATTTGCTGGAGAACCTCCATGACGACCGGCACATACAGTGCATTCATCACCACTCCCCGCGTTGCCTCGTCCGTCTGTCTTAAACCCTGAACCAGAGAGAACGAAGTTTCCCCCATCATGATGTGAATCCTGTCTCCTGAGAGGTCGACTTCGAACTCTCCTTCGGGGACCTCCTTGGAAGCAAATATTTCGAAAATCGATTCAATCGAGGGTAAGGCGGGACGCAGCACGTCAACCCGGAGCTCGTCATCCAAAGCGAGTATTTGTCCGACCTCAACATCGATCGGGCCGCCGAACTCGGGATGGCCCCCGTTTGGAGCATAGGCTGCAATAGGACGCAATGCCCAGACCATAGGCCGGATCTGCACCCGGCCCAGCAAAGCACCCGGCGCAAACTGGTGTGATCCAGAGGGGAATCCGAAGCGCTGCAGGCGGCGAAAGCCTGTAGCAACGCAGGTGATGAAACATCCAAACGTAGCGTCACCCTGCTCAATCAGCGCTACCAGCTCAGGTTGTTCCAGCGTTACCTTGCAATGAATATCGACCTGCTGCGCCGCCCCATCCTCACGCAATGTGAGCTCTGCATGAAATGAAGCTCCATCAATATCACTCGACCAGGGTGCTAGCACCGGATGCGGGTAGCTCGTGGTTTCCGAAATTTTCATCCTACACGGGCTCCTTTTCTTCAGCCGCGGTGAATTTGACCGCACTGAGCTCAACTGGACCCGCAAATGGCTCGGTAAGCGTGATCTCAAGCTGCACGCGCTGGCCGGCGCGAACATTCATTTGCACCCGCCCTTTGCTGACCGTTCCAGGAGAACTCGACTGCACGTCGAGACTGACATCATCAGTAAGACCCGAAGCCTCGAGTGCGAGTTCGATGTTGCCAGATGCGGTCGGCGTGAACCAGACGCTACGGATTGTTGGATTGCCGGCTCTCGCCGTTGAACGTATGGCATCCAGAGGCACCGCAGCGCCGGTTCCCATCCTGCGTTGAGTTTTGCGGCTCTCTCCTGTCCTAGAACCGACCTGGCTGCGGCCAGTGCCGCCCCGCTTTTTGGCTTTTCCCTTCCCGGTCGCTCCCGTGGCCTGTCGACGTGTCCCCCGCCGCGGCTCCTGGTAGATGTAAGCGTCGGGATCTCGTTCTTCGTCTTCGCGGCCCTCATCGCGCGTCGTACCGGTATCCGCGAACATCGACGAGAGTTCATCGAGGCGGCTGTTTTGCACCTCATCGATCTTGGCTACCGAGCGGATGATTTTGCGTACCTCGCTGATAAGCTTTTTGATCTGCTCACGCGCGAGCGCTCGACCTTTCTCATCAACAATCCGGTCCGGCTCAAACGCATCGTGAGCAGGATTTTCGAGTTGCTTGAGCAACGCGCTCGGAGCGCGACCTTCATCTGCCGAAGCAGGTTCAAGCACAGCAATAAATTCTCTGGTACCCGGAAATTGGCGCATCGGCTGCGAAAACTTTGCGAAATTGTCGGTGATGTAGATGCCGTTGCGCAACACGTGCACTTCGCGGGGAAGCTGTTCGCTGACGAGCAGGTGGAGCGTAAAATCCCCGAGCCCCGAGATAGTGATGCCATGCCGTGTCGCAGCTTCTGACCTTATGCATAACAGAAGTCGGCGAGCACGATCCAGTTCAGCAAGCTGATCATGTTCATGCGCAAGCGCCTCCAGACCTTTGTCTTCCAGCACGGTATCCAGTGACGTACTATTGATCACGGAGCCATCGACGACAAACTCGATTTGACCGCGGTCAATCGCGACGAAGAAATTGGTAACAAGTGACAGCGTCATTCGCGATGCCCAATGATCACGCTCATCAAAGCCCATCGCATAAATCGAGGTACCGATTTCTTCCCTAGCCAGCCACTCCGGTACCGCGGCAGGATCTTCAATGGCCCTGAAACCTGAATCCCCCCAGTAACCCTCGGCCGAGCATTTTCGCTCTCCGTCATTGTGAGAGATCAGACGTAGCCTTCCCTGTGCGGCGAACTGGACAACATTGTCTGAATCTTCATAGCAGGTCGAATAGATGACCGTCTGGAGTTCGGATATGGCAAAAGCCGCATTTTTACCGATACCAAATGAACCGGCGGACGTTTCATCGGGCTTGTTGGTGATGCCATCCCCTTTCACAAGGGCCGTGAATACGGAGCCGGGGTCATCGATAGGTCCCGTCAAGCCTGTGGTGTTTATGTCAGATATCCGCAGGATCTTGACCATCGGCGCCGATATTGCAGCGAGCGCGCGTTCAAGGTGAGCTTTCGTTTTTTCGTTCTGTGGCGCCTTGAGACAGCATTGAATGGAATGCTGGAGCTCATCCGCAAAAGGGATGTCCTGCCGCTTTACCAACAGCATGTCGAAGCTGACGCGGACAGGACCGGATCCCCGCATTGCGTCGCGGCTGTTCTGCCCGGTCTCACGAGCACAGCTTGTGTACGGTGAACCTCGGAAGGTTTCGAAGCCTGCGTATGCAAGACCCTCAACCTTACTAGCCTCGTTCGTTAGAAAGCGTATCCCCGCCATCCCCCACCTCCCTACCTCACCGTATTTAAAGTTTGAATTCTCCACCACCCGTATCACCATCACGGGCAAACCGCGCCTTCGCGACTTCCATCGCTTTCTGGATGGCGGAAAACATCTTTCGGATGTCAGCTTCGGTAAATTCGTAAGCGGATGTGTTTGACAGATTTCCGATAAGTTGAAGATCTTTTATCGCGCGATTAACCCTCGCCTCAGCAAGTTCTACAAACTTTTCTCTTTTTTTAGTCATGCACATCACCTGAATTTCTTATTCTTCCAATATTTAGCCTGATCGCAAACATGTCAATAATATTTCAGAATTATGTGTAATATTTTTCACATGTTTCACCGACTAACGGCAAGTGGCCGCGCGCAGCGTCGCCTCCAGGACTGCAACAGAGTCTGACAGGGCTTCATGGGCGAGAATTTTAAATCCCTGAAAATATTGATGATATTCGCGATACGCAGTCACCCGGCATGAACGCGGAGGATGTGTTCATCCAGCAGCGCCGCCACTGGATTCGCTTGCACGAAAAAGTGGAACGCAACATACTACCCTGCCACGCCACCACACGATCGAGTGCTATGTAAATGGCTTGAAGCCTGCGGCCTCAAGGGCGAACCGAAGGCACCTTTGTTTCCGACCATCCGGCGGGGATCGGGACGCGGCGCGGGTGAATTGAAGCGCGCACCCCTGAACCAGTCCGACGCATATGAGCGTGTCCGCCGTCACGGCCTTTCCGCAGCGATCGGCACGAAGGTCGGAAACCATTCCATGCCCGGCACGGGCATCACGACCTATCTCAGAAATGACGCAACGTTGGAAAAGGCGGCCCAAATGGTCAACAATTCCTCGACGCGTACGATCCAACTCTATGACCGCCGCAGCGATGATGTGAGCCTGAACAAGGTCGAACGGATTCTTATTTAGCTCAACTACAACGACTTATTGGCAAGGAATTTTCGCTCGTATACGGTGTGAATGAAAACGCTCGGGAGTTGAGAGGCGCGTGACTAAGAAAATTACGACCTGCTATATCTCGGCACCTCCAGGTGCCAACCTCGACGCTATTCGTTCAGCTTTGACCGAAAAAGGTATCGATATCCTGACGCCTGATGATTTTGCTCAGTCGACCGTTCTGGCAACCCATACCTCCTCTCTTATAGAGCAGGCGGACCTTGTGATTGGCGTGCTAACGAACGAACGTCGCTCGCAATGGGTTTTGCTCGAACTCGGTATGGCAATCGGCCTAAAGAAACAGACCATACTTATCGCCCCTCCGAAAAGCTTTGTGCCTTTACCCCTTCAAGGCGCTCTGATTCTGCGTATACCGCTGAATAACAAGGAGGCGCTCGGGTTCACCCTCGAGCAGCTGCTGGCAGCGCCTGCCCCCACTCCGAAATCCTCTCCCTCTCCAGTTCAGCAGACAACCGCCCTCGGTCAACGGGCAAGTTTCTATCTTACCCAGGTCAATCGCCATATCGATGACCGTGAGTATGCCGCCGTCGAGCGTGTTGTCGCCGACGCTCTTCGCGAAAGTGGCCTCGAAGCTTTGTCAGAGTCCAAGCACAAAGATCATCGGTTCGATATCGCCGTGTGGTCAGATGAACTCCAGCCATTTGTCGGGAACCCATTGCTGATTGAAGTAAGGGGACAATGGCGAGATACGGAACGCGAAAAATCCATGTTACGATCTTTCCAGCTCCATACTTTGGCGGCTGGTGCACAATGGGGTCTGCTTATTCATGGAGGCAGCGAGATTCCACGTAAGGTACTGACGTCCCTCGCCCCCACCATCTTAACGATTTCGTTGGAATTGCTCTTCAAAAAGCTGGAAAGTCGGTCATTCGCGCGCATCATCACCGATCTGAGGCATGACAGGGTTCATAATAGAGGTCGCGATGCCTCCAATTGACGTCGCTGTTATCGAAGCGCACTTGGCGACGGGGGCTGATGGGGCCACCACGACTGAAAAGGGTCGGGCACTCGAAGATTTGATCTGCTACATCTTCGGACTTGTACCGGGAATTGCAGTGACGCGACGCAATCAAATGAATGCTTTCCACACCGAGGAAATCGACGTCGCTCTATGGAACGATACAGACCCCCTTGGACTCCCTTTTCTACCGAACATCATCCTAGTCGAATGCAAGAACTGGAGTGCTCGAGTCAGCAGCAACGAAGTGAGCTGGTTTTTGACAAAGATGCGAAATCGCGGACAAGATTTCGGAATTTTGCTCGCGCCGAATGGAATTACGGGCGTTGCAGATGATTTAACGGCCGCCCATAGCTTGATCGCCGGCGCGCAGGCCGAACGGCGCCGACTGATAGTCTTGGATGCCGACGATTTGCGAGCGCTTACCGATACCGACCAACTTATTCTTATGATTAAAGAGAAGCTGTGTGACTTAGCTGTTAAAGGCACGATCTAAGATCGCTAGAGTTTTTCTACTTCTTCATGAAGCTTTCTCAGATGCTCGTCAGACATATCCAAGATCGGCTCGTACATAAATGAGTTGAGGTGAATATTCTCCGGTGTCATCAGCAAGACCTTCTCCAACACTTTAATTTTGTCGCGATGACCAGGAAAGTCGGTTCGATAGCGCTTCAGCAGTGCTGCAGTTTGATTGGCCTTGATGCCAGCCACATACCCCGGGTCAGAGATTATATTGGCCATATATTTCTCGGCGAGTACACGAGTTACGATCGCTAGGACGATCTTATTCTCGAAATTCACACCTCCGGCGGCCAACCGGCAAGCAGTTGCCTCGCTCTCCATCATCGTCAGCACCGAAGCTGTCGCGTTGGCGGCCACTAGCGCAGTTCCAAACAACCGATTGTAAACGTCATATAGATCGGCTTCCGTAAGGGCGGGCGTGTCGATCTTCCAATGCAATAATGACGTCAGCTTTATAAAGTCTGGATCATCTTCGCCCTTGGTGAACTCGACGAGGTTCCTCATGAAAGGGATAGTAGCTATTCGTTTTTTCGGATCGGCAGCAAAGCCTGGCTTCCAATCATTGACAAAAATATTCTTGATACCGGAGGCGACTCCAAGTTGAATTTCCGTATTCGTCTTTGATATCATGAAGCAATTTGAGTATTTTACGAATCTGCTATTGAGAGTTCGGAAAAAATCAAAGTTGTGTGTTAATATTATTTGGTTGAAATTCGGGCCGTCGGATATATCTTTAAGATATTGAATGATCGCATATTTATTTCGGTAGTCAAAGGAGTCAGCGACATCATCGACGACCAATAATGTGTTTTGCCCTGCTGCCCGTCTTGCTTCGATCTCGAAGATGATATTCAAGATGTACAGCGCTTTCTTCTCACCAGTGCTCAAAGCGGCTATCAGCGCCGTTCGATCAACAGGGGCGCTATCGCTGCCGTCGTCGAACGTGAATCCGAGGCTGAGCATCGGTTCTTGTCCAAGTATGACGGATGTCCGGTTTTTGGCGATCAACGTGAAGGGCACAAAAAACCTGTCATTGAAGATATCAATAACATCTTCCCACTGCGTTCTCTCCCTCGATGCCTGAGCTTCGATCTCTTGCCGCCTTTTTTCAGCGGATTGATATTTGACGAGCAAGTCTTCGTAAAGCTCATAGTTCGATGCGATATAAGACTTCCAGACGTCCTCCTTGAAGGCGGCGACATTCGAGAGTCGCGGAAGCACGTCCTCGTTCTCACTCAAATATGCTTCAAAGCCTCGCATCCCAGCGTTCTTTTGCAGTAGCTTTTCGATTTCAGCGAATTTCTTTTTAAGAGCTTCATCATTTGTTATTGCGTCTTTTTCCGCTTTAACAAGCGCTTCAAGTTCTTTTTCGTCGGCGATATCCGTTATAGAACCAGCGTTTAGTCTTAGCGTATGTTTTGCGCGGAAGAACCCATTATCAGCCAAGCTTTTCGCAATAGTCGCAGCATTGTAGTAGTTAAAAGTTCCCTTTTTGAAATATTTTGAGTTGGCGAGAAGCTCATTATACTTCTTTACGTACTCCTCGATCGTCGTTTTAAAATCTTTTGTTGCTAGAAAATTCAACACGTTTTCGTCAAAAATCACATCGTATTTCAAATTTGCATAAGGTGTTTCTTTTTGAGATTTCATCTCTTCGCGTATACGAACGAGGGCGGTCATAAGATCGTCCGCGCGGCTCGTGTAGGTCAACGATATCTCGGCGACCAAGTCCTTCTTTGACCCCGACTGCGTTTTCATCGCTGCCAGGAACGAGTCTTTGGCTTTATCAATCTCGGCGTAGAGTTCCTCATATTCTCTGCGAAGTGTCGCATTCACCAACAACGTCGATGTCTTCGCTGAATGTCCCAAGACTTCATCATATGGCTGCACCACAAGCACGTCAGTTGCGGCTAGGTCCTTACCAGTCTCATCCTTAATGTCGCGGGTCGTCGTCCGAGTCGTGAATATTCGGTCTTTGGACGCCGCACCTTCGGCTACGTCCTGAAAGGTTTTCGCGAGCGATGATTTCATTGCCCCATTGGGAGCGTAGATCGCTACTGCATTCCCATTGGAGAAATTGAATGCTGCATCTAATTTTTTGATGCCGTAACAATGCTCGAGCTTCACCATAATTTGCTGCATTTTGATCCCCCTGCCATAATTATCACACAACTATCAGTGCGCTTTGGCAACCGGGAAGACGGTATATTCTACCGAATTTCATTTATGGCCGTCGGATTGGATGAAGTGCGTCAGTGCGCATGGCATCGCTCGTCCACCAGGTGATATGTGGGGATTGGACCGGGCACAGCATGGCGGCAACTGGCGAACAGGTGCTCATTGGGGCATCGGCACGTGAAGTGCCAGTGGAGTGGGCGTCTGATTGCGCAGGGGGAGTAGCGTTCTGACGCCTGCATTCCAAACTCACATTATGAAGAACTATGGAGGGCTATGGCGTAGACATAGTTCTCCTCTTCACCCGGCGCGGCGCGCCACTTTACGCCGAATGCCCTCTACACTACGCTATAACCGCCGAACGTACCCCTTTGCATCGGGTAGCGGGCGGCCTATGTGCAAAAAAGCGTAGAAACAGCGGCGTTTGACGGTAACAAAGTTCGAATCGTCTTCGGTTCCTGCGAAGGCCTCGCGTTTGGAGCTTTGTATGACAGCTCCGTGCCTTCATATCGGTGGATGAGCAATCGTCCGCTAAGCCGAAGAAGCCATTCGGCTGACGAAGCTACCCGCCCATGATGTTATCGCTCCGCTATTTAAGGCCGCTTAACTTGGCTGAACTCCTATTTAAACCAAACGGTCATTGCTTAAATAACGACGGGCCCCATAATGGGGCATGTCCGAATCAGCTCCCAACCTCCGTCTAGGCCGTTTTGTCGAGACCCCGGTCGCGGGTGAGATCGTGCGCGCTTTCGTGCCGCCCCCATTGCCGCCGGAACCATCGATCGACGTGCTGGCCCTGCTTGAGAAGCTGAGCTTGGCAGAGCGGGCGTTGGGTCGGCTGGACGGCATCACCATGCTGCTGCCGCGTCAAGAGCTGTTCCTCTACATGTACGTGCGGAAGGAAGCGGTCCTCTCGTCCCAGATCGAGGGCACCCAATCAACCCTTTCGGACCTGCTCCGCTTCGAGACCGAGGCGCAGGCCGGCCAGCCGATCGACGAAATTCGCGAAGTCTCGAACTACGTCGATGCCATGATGCATGGATTGGAGCGACTGGAAGAACTGCCTTTGTCTTTGCGGCTGATCCGCGAGATGCACGCGCGGCTGTTGCAAAGCGGGCGGGGCGGTACGAAAAATCCCGGCGAATTCCGCCGGTCGCAAAACTGGATCGGCGGCACGCGCCCAGGCAACGCGCTGTTCGTGCCGCCCCCGCCGACCGAGATGGAAGGCTGCCTCAATGCGCTTGAGCGGTTCATGCACGAGGAAGGCTCGCGACTGCCCGCCTTGATTAAGGCGGGCTTGCTGCACGTTCAATTCGAGACTATCCACCCGTTCTTGGACGGCAACGGCAGGATCGGCCGCTTGCTGGTCACGCTGTATCTCTGTGTCAACGGCGTGCTGCGCAAGCCGCTGCTCTACCTGAGCCTTTATCTGAAAGCCCATCGCGCCGACTATTACCGCCTCCTTCAGGAGGTGCGTGAACACGGTGCATGGGAAGCCTGGCTCGATTTCTTTCTGACGGGCGTGGCGGATACAGCCAATCAGGCGTTCGATGCGGCCACCCGGATCGTCGATTTGTTCAAGGAGGACCGTGAACGGATCACGACGCAGAGCGATCGCGCCGGCTCCGCGTTGCGTGTTCATGACCTGTTTCAGCAGAATCCGTTCCTGACCGCCAACCAGCTCGTTCAAAAGACTGGCCTCTCGGCCCCAACCGTCAATGCGGCGCTCGCCGATCTGGAACGGTTCGATATTGTTGAGGAAATCACCGGGCGCAAACGGGGGCGCGTGTTCAGTTACCGGCGGTATCTCGCCATCCTGAGCGAGGGAACCGACCCGCTCCCCACTACGGCCTGACGGGAGGAAGTCTGTGCGTATAGAATCTGTAACCCTGTCCGGCTTCCGCTGCTTCGGTCCAGATCCAATCACGGTTCCGATCTCGTCAGAGATCACGGCGGTTGTCGGTCCGAATGCGGCGGGCAAGACCGCGCTGCTCCATGCTCTGTCGAAGCTGTTCGGCGTGTCGCGGGCGCAGCGCACCGTTCAACGATCCGATTTTCATCTTGGCGCAGATGACGATCCCGAGGACCGTGAACCAAGGGATATGTTCATCGACGTGCTGATCGGCTTGCCCGAGCTGGCCGATGGCACCGCGACACCGGAGACCATCGCACCGTCGTTCCGGCACATGCAGATCGAGCGGGAGGGAAAATCGCCAGTCTGCCGGTTGCGTCTCGAAGCGCGATGGGAAGATGACGGGACCGTCGAAGGCGAGGTTTCGCAGGAACTGTTCTGGGTCGATACGCTCGATGACGATCCCGCCGAGGACAAATGCCATCCGGTCTCGGCGGCGGATCGCGGTCTCATCCAACTCTATTACACGCCTGCCAGCCGGGACGCGGCGGCCCAGATTAAGGCAACGACCGGCGCGCTCGCCGCTCGCCTTCTTCGCGCTATCGAATGGTCATCCAAAACGGAGAAGGCTGTTCAAACGGCAACTGAAAATCTGGCTACCGCATTCGAGGGGGAGTCGGCGATCGCCGCGATCGGCAAAGCCTTGCAGGCGCGCTGGTCAGGGCTCCACGACGATGTCGTCGATACAAAACCACGGCTTAGTCTGGTCAGTCGCCGGTTTGAGGAGGTGGTCAACAAGATTGCCGTGATCTTTGAGCAGGGACCGGATGGCCAGGAACGCGGCCTCGACGCCCTGAGCGATGGTCAGCAATCGCTCTTCTATTTCGCGCTGGCCGCAGCCGTTTTCGATCTGGAGCGTCAGGTTGTCGCCGGCACCGTGGACGGCTTCCGTAACGATACCCTGCGTATCCCGGCGCTCACGCTGTTCGCGCTGGAAGAGCCGGAAAACCATCTCTCCCCATACTTCCTCGCGCGCATCATCCGCCAGGTCCGGTCGCTGACCGACGCCGGCGGCGCGCAGGCGATCATCACCAGCCATTCGCCGGCGGTGCTGAGCCGCGTCAATCCGCGAGAGGTCCGCTACTGCCGGTGCGACCCGAAGACGCGGGTCTCGACGGTCAAGAAAATCAAGATGCCGCCGGGCATTGACGAGGCGTCCAAGTTCGTCCGTGGCGCGATGCTCGCCTATCCTGAACTCTACTTCGCCCGGTTCGTTCTGCTGGTCGAAGGCGACTCGGAACGGATCGTCCTGCCGCCCTTGGCCGATGCGCTCGATCTCCTGATCGATCCTGCCTTCGTCGCCATCGTGCCCTTGGGCGGGCGGCATGTGCAGCATTTCTGGCGATTGCTGAAACATCTGGGCATTCCGCACGCGACCCTTCTCGATCTCGATCTGGGTCGCGACGGCGGTGGCTTTGGTCGCGTGAAGACGGCGATCGAGAACCTCATCGAATTCGGCGTGCCAAAGGCCACGCTTCTGAAGATCGATGGGGGCGTGTTGTCCGACGAACGGTTTGCCACGATGCACACTTGGCAGGACCCAGAGGATCGTAAAATTCTGCAGGGTTGGGTCGATTGCCTGAAGCCGCATGGCGTCTACTTTTCAGCGCCTCTCGACCTCGATCTGGCCATGCTCGGAGCTTTCCCGGACGCCTATAAAGCGATCATCCCGAAGGGTGGCGGTCCGAAGATGGCCGCCGACAAGGCGGCGGAAGTGGTGCTCGGGACAGCGGGACCGGGGCTCACGCTCTACACCGGTCCGTTCAAGGACTATCCGGCGCTTCTGCCAGCCTACCGTTATCACTTCCTCACCAACAGCAAGCCTGCAACGCATCTCGCAGCTCTGACCCACATCAAGAAAAAGGACTTGGCTGAGAAAATGCCTCCGGTTTTGGCCGAGGTCCTCAATCACATCGCCAAGTCGTTGCGGCGGGATTAGTCATGGCGGTGCTCTCGCGACGTGTACGACCGGATGATTGGAAGCCCGTGGGGGTGGATGCGCTCGAAGCGAATGCGTTGAAGGTTGTGCGTTCGACGGACAATCGGTCCGTTATCGCTGGCCCCGGCGCGGGCAAGACGGAATTGCTGGCGCAACGCGCCGCCTACCTCCTCCAGACAGGCGCCGCACCCGCGCCAAGGCGCATTCTCGCCATCAGCTTCAAGCGAGACGCGGCGACCAACCTCGCCGCGCGCGTCCGTCAGCGTTGCCATCGCAATCATGCAGGGCGCTTCGACTCGATGACCTTTGATGCCTTTGCCAAGGGATTGATCGATCGCTTTGGTCAGGCGTTGCCTGAACGCTGGCGGCCAAGGCCAGACTACGAAATATTGAATCCGTATGACCCGATGTATCGTGGGCAATTTTTTGCTAACTTTCTATATCGGCAAGTCGGTTCGCCTCCATCTTCGGTCGGGAGTTATGCGGACATACAAGCAATAGCGACGAAAACATTCGAGCGCCGCCATCTGGTTGGCTCGCCCTTGCCCGTGGATGGCTGGGTAAATCCATCCGTCAGCCAATGGGCGGCAGATCGCTTCTGGCAAATGTCGCTCCACGAAGGCAAAAAATGTGTCCTTTCATTTCCAATGATCGGGAGGCTCGCCGAACTCCTTTTGCGCGTCAATCCGATGGCGCGCGATGCGCTCCGTCTGACCTATTCGCATCTGTTCATGGACGAGTTTCAAGATACGACCCAGATCCAATATGATCTGGTCCGCACGATCTTCCTCGGCACCGATACGGTTATCACGGCCGTTGGTGACAACAAGCAGCAGATCATGCGCTGGGCAATGGCGATGGACGATCCGTTCGCCGCCTTTGATGCTGACTTCGCTGGCAAGCGAACACCGCTTTATAACAATTATCGCTCTTCGCCGGAGCTGGTACGCATCCAGCATGTCCTTGCACAGGCTCTGGATGCTCGCGCCGTAGCGCCAATCTCAAAGACCACCGGTACGATCGGCGGGGAAAGTTGTGCGATATGGGATTTCGCTACGCCGGAGGTCGAGGCGGATCGCTTGGCTGCGTTCGTCACTGCCGAGATGAAAACACACAACCTCGGCCCGCGTGATTTCGTTTTGTTGGTTCGCCAGAAGGCTGCTGATTATGCGGCCGTCCTTGAGCCAGCCTTCAATGCCGCCGGCATTCCACTGCGCAACGAGGCCGGAACCGTTGGGGCGGTTATGCTGCAAGAGTTGCTCGCGGAAGAAGCGTCTCAACTGCCGATGGTCATTTTGCGCCTCGCCATGACCAAGCGCGCTGGTCGTTATTGGACCGAATGCCAAGAAGCGCTTGCGGCCCTGCGAGGCATCGCACCTGATGACGAGGGGGCGCAGTCCAAACTGGCCCACGAGTTAGACGCCTACACGGTCAATCTTTCCAAAAATCATCTTGCTCCGCCAAAGTCGAAAGCGGCGGCGCGGGCGATCATTGACGACATCGTAGCATTCTTGGGTCGAGATCGGCTGATCGCAGTTCATCCCGCCTATGGTCAGGGAGGTTGGTTGGAAAAGGTGCTGGATGCAGCCGCCGTGCATCTATCTGGATCGTCATCCAGCGACGGCGACTGGTCAACGACGCTAGACGCATATGAAGGCGTCCACGCGGTCCCGTTAATGACGATCCACAAGAGCAAGGGGCTCGAATACCACAGCGTCATTTTCGTCGGTCTTGATGATGGCGCATGGTGGAGTTTTGCCAACGACCAGATCGAGGCTACCGCAGGCTTCTTCGTCGCCTTCACGCGCGCGAAGCAACGGGTTGTTTTCACCTACTGCGCTCGTAAGGGCGCACGAAGCAAGATAGCCACGCTGTACGATCTGCTGGCGAAGGCAGGCGTCCGAACATTCCCAGTGACTTGAATTGACGGCTTTATCGCCAACTCTCCCGATATGGAGATCGGGTGATCAAGCGGCTTCGTCGTCGTCTCTGTCGCGGCGTGCGGCAGCTTCCATTTCGGCAACGTCATCAGTGAAATCGAGCACTATCTGAATAGGCAATTCAGTGGGGTTCTCGTCGTTGAAGTGATCAACATCCTGCTTAACCTGGAAACAGTCGTCCGCGATGGCCTTTCGACGCTGACTAAAGGATTTTTCCATGAATGAGCGGGGAGCATTGTCGATGTCCGCCCAAAGGCTCAATTGAACGCCGCCGATATTGGTTCGTACAGAGTGTTTGGCTCTGTACTTCCTGCCCTGGGCGTCGATCCGTTTCTCTTGCCGTAGGCTTTCGGCCAGCGCCTCACGGCAAAGCTTTACCACGTCGCGCGGTTGCGGGCGGTAAAGCCCTTGTTCGATCGCCCACGCAGCAACGTTGTCGAGCGATACCGGAGAGGAATCTACCTCTTCGGTATAGCGATCGAAAATCGCCTGCATTTGCTCAGAAAACTTTGCCATTCATCACCATCATTGAAATCTAGAGATGCGCTTCGGCAACATTGCCCCAGCCGTCGGTTACCGCCGAATTCACTACATAACGCCTCACGGGCACCTGATATTTACGAAGGTAATCATACCTCTTCATCCGCTTTTGGAGCTGTCCCACTACGATCCCTGGGTGGACGCCCATCAGCGACGCAAATCCGATAACATCCCGTTCGGAGAAATATGGATGCTTTCGAGTATAGAATGAATCCATCTTTTGACTTGGAACGCAGAAATCAGCGGCGGCTAAATTTGCGACACGCTCTTCATCGCTTTCATTCTTGTCATCTGACGCGTTATCACCTGTTAGGTGGTCGACCATTCCGATTGAGTGCTTTCCGTGCCCCTGAAGGACGTGCTCGATTTCATGTCGCAGAACAAACCAGAAGTTATCAAGGCGATCGTACAGCGTCGACATTCCAATGACGGGGGACTGGTCATCGAGCCAGGTACACACGCCATCGATCTTCGCGTTGGGTAGAACCTCAACAACGACAAACCGTACACCGCAGTCTGCGAGCAATGCTGGAACGGTCTCAACCGCTTCAGGATCAATCATCAAAGCCCGAAGTTTTGGGAGCGCGCTGCGGAGCTTGTCCGATGAAAAAGTTTGCACCGACATATTGCTTGCGAGTTGCCGAACCCGAAAAACCCACGCCAATTGATGAGGGGGAGTTTCGTCGTAATGCGTCCTTTTGGCGGCAAAAGCGATCGCGCCAGCCCCTTGATCGTTGGCGACCTCGAAAAACCTGTCCATCTGAAGCTGAAGCAGGGATGACTCCCCGTCCTGAATCCACCCCCGACGGATCATATCGCGTACAGGATACAAGCTTTGCAGTTCAGCCCTTGTTTTAACAGCCGGATCAGGTTCCTTCGCATTCTGCAAATCGTACTGACTTTGAAGATTCAAGAAGAATTGAGGGGACGCGTCAAAGGCATCCCCAAGCAAACGTGCCATATCCGGCGTGATCGCGCGCTTTCCTGACAACAAGGGATTAAGTTGCTGCTCGGTCTGCCCGAGAATGAAGGCGAGATCGCGCTGCGACCAGCCACGAACCTCCAGTTCGAGCTTGATGAAGACTCCAGGTGGATCAATAGCGACGGCGTTAGCGCTGGCCATTATGCCGCACCCCTTGTTTGCTCTTCCATCGCCCTTATGATCACTGTCATAGCACTATTCTTTTCCTCAATTCGCAAGACCATTGCCCACTGCGGGGCTAAAATCATCAAATGTTCTGGAGAGTCTGCTGCTCGCGCTTTTAGGCCGAGGCTCCGCCAGTTCTGCATGGTGCGAACATCAGGGGCGGCTCGGATTATGCTCAACCGCTGCCGGGCAGATTGAATAACGGCAACCGGCAGCTTCGTGTCTGCTGCACGTTCCGTTTCAATCAGGGCTAACTGCTGGTCTGCGAACTCGATCTCCATTGGGCAGACCATAGCTGAGTCGCGTGATGTCGTCAACGCGACTTAACGCAAGGCGTTAAGTCGCTATTCTGGGTTCCGCGTCCCGTAACGATCTTGGTCCTCTTCCTCGTGCCTTGCCGAGGAGGAGACCTACTGCGGTGACGCGGGGAGAATTCGAACCACGCTTAAAGGAGGGCTATAGCGTAGATATAGTTCTCGTCTTCACCCGGCGCGGCGCGCCATTTCACCGAAGCCCTGTAGTTGCCCAACGCCGGACCGTTAATCTCGAGCCGTGATACAGGAAGCTCGCTCGCAACACCTGGAATCGCAGCACCCCAGAAGGAGCAGCACCGCCTTTTGCCCGCGATAAAACCCCATCTGGCTTTCATGGCTCGTGCCGTCTCCGGTTTTCGGCGCGGACGATGTGTCGCTTCACTCGGTGTCAGACCATCCGCGGAGACGGTCAACCGGTGAAAAGGTTGAACCAACCCCGACAACCAGGACAAGTGAAAATTGATCGCCTACAGGCGTAATTTAAGAAGGAAATCTCAAAAATTCCCGCGAAGCGCAGAGGATAGCTTCCGAATAGTCGAAGGTTTTTTATGAAGAAAACACCAGCATGCCGGTGCCAAGATATTCTCGCCCGCTTTCTCAGGAAACAGAAGGAGACTCGATACCCATATTTGCGGGAATTCCGCTTCTGTCAGGCCGAATGGCCACTGACTGCAACTATGACGACAGGATCGTAAGGAAAATGAAGGATGTCGATACGATATTCGACGCTGCATTCTTTCAAGGCGACGGCATCTGCGGGAAGATTTTTGCCGCCAAGACATCTCTCCCGGTCGGTCGCTGTCGCCATCTGTCAGTAAAGGCATCCCCATGGAGATCCAGGTACGCATAGAAAATGCAAGCGAGCTTGACCCAAAACTGACATCGAACATCGCCTGCGCTGCCTTTCAAAAACATAGCCCCGAGCTTTCTCCCGAAAGATTTTCGTGGAGCTACAGCAAGGGGTATGACAGGGCCACAATCGTTTCAGCCTTTTCGGGTGACCTGAAAGTCGGCCAGTTGGCGTGCTTTTTCAAGCCTTTTCGCGTCAACGGCACCTTGAGCACGGCTGCGGAACTGGTCGATCTTTTCGTTTCTCCGGAATACCGCGGCGCTAAGGTGGCAAGCAGCCTGTACAAGGAAATGAAAAAGATCATATCCGCCGAAGGAACTTCCCATATTTTTGCCTATGCCAATCAGGGTGCCTCGGTCCTGAACCGCCGCTTTTTTGGCATGAATGAAGTAACCGCATTGCCCGCTCGTCTTGGATTTGCTGCCCCCCTGACCTTGGGAGGCGGAGGTCGACCTATAGTCGTGCTGAATGACATGACGCAAATCGCGGAGGCGTGCGTCCGCTGCGAGGAAGGAGCCGATATGGGAGGCGTGCAGCTTTCCCGGCAACAGCTACACGACCGGATCAGTTCACCCATCCATAGCTATCTCTGCGCGACCGATGGCGAGACAGCTATTCTGGCATCGCCGCGCAATATTCGTTCCATACCCGCTCTGGTTATCTGCGCTACCTTTGGAGCGGAGCACAGAAAACCAGCAAGGCCCTTCGGCGCCTTGATAAGGCGCCTTTGCCACGCATCAGGGCGTAGCGCCTTTTTATACGCGGGCTGGAACAACGCTGTCCGGCTCACCAGCGGATTTGCGTTGCCGAAGCGGCTGACGGAAAGAAAATTCCTGATCCAGTCCAACTGCCTGGAAAGTCACCGGAACACCATAGGGCGGTTCGAGCTGCTTGATGTCGATTATGGATGAATAAGACGTTCTGCAAAAACATACGTGCCGGCATTGCCGGGCACCGGCTGAACATAAAACCCTGGCTACGGCACCCGCTTCGTGCAAGCGGGCGCATCCCGTTACAGGCGACCAAGCCGCTTAGGCGGCCATCGCCTCTGAAAGCACATCCTGCAGTGCTTCCCTGGTTTTCCCGATCTCGCCTTGCGTCAAGGTTGGATGCACAAGCAGCATCACACTCGTCTCTCCCAACTCACGGGCGATCGGCAGACGGTTCGCCGGCCTGAATCCGGTTCCGTCAAAGGCTTTCTCCAGATAAACTTCCGAGCAGGAGCCTTGATAGCAGGGCACGCCGCGTGCGTTTACACTCTCGATAATGCGATCCCGGTTCCAGCCGGCGGCAAGATTTTCCTGCTGTACGTAGAAGTAGAATTTGTAAAAGGCATGCTTGCTGCCTTCATCCTCATGAGGCAGCGTCGGCAAGCGAACAGGACCTTTCTCGCCGGAGAAAGGGTACAATCCTTCCGCGATCATCATCGCATTCCTGTTGCGGATTGTCGTCCAGTCCTCCATGCGCTTCAACTGATAACGGCCGAGTACAGCCTGCATTTCCAGCATGCGCCAATTGGTGCCAAAACTTTCGTGGAGCCATCTGAAGCCTGGCGGGTGCTGCCGATTGTAGACCGCATCATAGGACTTGCCGTGATCCTTGTACGACCACATTCTGGACCACCATTCGCTGTTCTGCGTCGTTACCATGCCCCCTTCCCCGCCGGTGGTCATGATCTTGTCCTGACAGAAAGACCAGGCACCGATATGGCCGATGGAACCGACGCTCCGCCCTTTATAAAGAGCGCCGTGCGCTTGGGCGCAGTCCTCGATAACACGGAAGCCATGCTGGTCGGCGAGAGCCATGATCGGATCCATATCGCAGGGCCAGCCACCGATATGGACACAGATGACGGCCTTGGTCCGCGGGGAAAGAACGGCAGATATCGTATCGGCGGTTATGTTTCCGCTCTCCCGGTCCACTTCAGCAAAGACCGGCTTGGCGCCTGCATTGACAACACAGGATACGGAGGCAAGGAAGGTGCGAGGGGTCACCACCACCTCGTCTCCCGGGCCGACATCGAGGGCCTTCAAGGCAACATCCAGGGCAAGCGTTCCGTTTGCCAGCGAGATCGCGTGGGCGGTGCCGCACCAGCTCGCGAATTCCGCTTCGAATTGCCGGCACTCTTCGCCCGTCCAGTAATTGACGCGGTTGGACAGAAGCACGTTGCGAACGGCATCACCTTCTTCTTCGGTAAAACTCGGCCAAGGCGAAAAGGGCGTGTTCAGCATAATTTGTCGCTTTCCTGTTGTAGGGCGCGCGGGATGGCTACCACGACACGCCTTCAAGTCTATTCGGGGTTGGAAAAGCACGCGTGCCCGTGATCACACCCCATCCGCTCATGATCCGATCAGCTACCGTCTGGCCCGACACCAAGGAACCTGCATAACCATCAATCTTACCTTTCATGCTGCCGTCAGGCGTCCCCCAGGTGCCGTTTCAACACGTGGCGCAGGAAGCCTCTGCCCTGGTTCTGGTCACCAGCTGGCGATCGAATGTCCGTTACTCTGCCTTGCCGAGGCCGGCCGTACCGGTGAAACGGCTCATGGTCGCCTGGCCTTCTTGGCTTACGCCTTTGCGCGACAGCACCGTCACAACTGTCAGGTAAAGAATTTTCAGGTCGAGCAAGGGGTTTACATGATCCACATACCAGACATCCATCTTGAAGCGCTCTTCCCACGACAAGGCATTGCGCCCATTCACCTGCGCCCATCCAGTCACACCGGGTTTCACCTCTTGCCTGCGCAATTGCTCGGTGGAATACAGCGGAACATAGTCCATCAGCAAAGGCCTCGGACCGACAAGGCTCATATCGCCTTTGAGAACGTTGATCAGCTCAGGAAGCTCGTCCATGCTCGAAGAACGCAGAAAGCGGCCAAAACGGGTAAGGCGCATGTCGTCCGGCAAAAGCTGTCCATCTGCACCCACAGCGTTCGTCATGCTGCGAAACTTGATCATGCGGAAGGGCTTGCAGTTCTGACCGGCCCGAACCTGCGTGAAGAACACCGGAGAGCCGAGCTTGACCCTCACGAGCAAGGCGAGCACTACGATGACCGGTAAAAACAAAAAAAGAGCAACAAGGCTCAGGAGAATATCGATAAGCCGTTTCAATTTCTTGCCCGTACGATCCGCACTGCCTTTGTCGCAGGGACCTGTTTCCCTGAACCGGCGGCACCATAATTCTCGGTTCCCCTGCTGACAAGGGAACAGATTCTTACAGCCTCTACACGCTTGGTGAGCCAAATAAAAGAATCACAGGTCGTCCCGTTCCGCCATTCTACATATATGAACCACGCGCGTCATACGCATGAGCTCACCGAAGGTTGCAAGAACAAAAGGGGAGACCACGCATGCTCTGGCCGGCATATGTCGTCCAATATAGAAGGATGCGACCAAAATAACCTGTTTCAAGATGCTCTAGATCCGTTGAAAAATACAATCCAACTCGATATGACGCACCTGACTGTCGGTGCAGGTCTAGATTGCGGATCGGTGTTTTGGCGCGGATTTCATGAGCGTCTACATCTCCCGCAGGCAAATACGATTAGGTAATGATACCCTGTGGACACGATAGCCACAGGCGGTACCCGAGGAAAGGCAAACATGGCATCCGATCTCGTGCAGAAATTGAACAGCAAAGACGCGGTCATCGGCATCGTGGGCCTCGGCTATGTAGGGCTGCCCCTGATGCTGCGCTACTCGGAAGTCGGGTACAAAGTTCTCGGATTTGATATCGAGGAGACCAAGGTTGCCCGCCTGAATGCCGGTGAATCCTACATCGAACATATCGACGGCAATGCCATCCGCTCGGCTCGGGAGCGCGGCTTCGAAGCGACGACCAATTTCGCCCGCGCCCAAGAGGTCGACGCACTGATCCTGTGCGTGCCGACCCCTCTGAACCGCTACCGGGAGCCTGACCTGAGCTTTGTGCTCAATACCGTCGAGAGCCTTGTTCCTCATCTTCGGGCCGGACAGGTCATGTCGCTGGAAAGCACAACCTACCCCGGCACGACGGAAGAAGAATTGCAGCCGCGTATCGAGCGGGCTGGTTTCACCATCGGCAAAGACTATTATCTCGTGTTCTCGCCGGAACGCGAGGATCCGGGCAACCCGAACTTCACCACGCGCACGATTCCAAAAGTTTGCGGTGGCTGCACGCCGGAATGCCTTGAAGTCGGCTTGGCGCTGTATGGCCAGGTCATCGACCGTGTCGTGCCCGTGAGCTCGACCCGCGCCGCCGAACTCACAAAACTGCTCGAGAACATTCACCGGGCGGTCAATATCGGCTTGGTCAACGAAATGAAGATTGTGGCAGACCGGATGGGTATAGATATTCATGAGGTCATCCGTGCGGCGGCGACCAAGCCTTTCGGCTTCGTTCCCTATTATCCGGGTCCCGGCCTCGGCGGACACTGCATCCCGATCGATCCTTTCTACCTGACCTGGAAAGCGCGCGAATACGGGGTTCACACCCGCTTCATTGAACTGGCCGGCGAAATCAACTCGTCGATGCCGGACTATGTGATCTCGAAGATCATGTCGTCCCTCAACACGGCCCGCAAATCGGTTGCCGGCAGCCGCATTCTGGTTCTTGGGATCGCTTACAAGAAGAATGTGGACGACATGCGGGAATCGCCCTCCGTCATGTTGATGGAAAAGCTCCGGGATATGGGAGCGGAGATTGCTTACTCGGACCCCCATATTCCGACATTCCCGAAGATGCGCGAACATCACTTCGATCTTTCCAGCGTACCGCTGAACGCGGACGTGCTGGCAAGCTACGACTGCGTGCTGCTTGCCACCGACCATGACCGGTTCGACTACGACCTGATCCGTGAACACTCCAAGTTGATCGTGGATGCGCGAGGCCGTTATCTCGAGCCCACCGACCATATAACAAAGGCCTGATCCATGCGTAGCTTCGCTCCCGGAATTACTGATCGAAAGATCAAATTCGCCCTCGTTGGCTGTGGCCGTATCGCGCAGAATCATTTCGCTGCCATGCAGCAGCATGGAAACCGTTGCGAGATTGTCGATGTTTGCGACATCGACGCTGCCGCTCTTGAAAAGGCTGCGGCGCTGACCGGCGCGCGTCCCCACGCCAAGCTTTCAGATCTTCTGAGCCACACTGATGCGGACATTGTCGTGTTGACCACCCCGAGCGGCCTTCATGCCGAACAGGCTGTGGAAGTGGCTGCGACCGGCAGACATGTGATGACCGAGAAGCCCATGGCAACGCGCTGGCAAGATGGTCTTCGTATGGTGAAGGCTTGCGATGATGCCAATGTGCGCCTTTTCGTTGTCAAGCAGAATCGCCGCAATGCAACGCTCCAGCTTTTGAAGCGGGCAATCGACCAGAAGCGCTTCGGTCGGATCTACATGGTCAACCTCAATGTCTTCTGGACCCGCCCCCAGGACTATTATGATAGTGCTGCGTGGCGCGGGACCTGGGAATTCGATGGCGGCGCGTTGATGAACCAGGCAAGCCACTACGTTGACCTGCTGGACTGGATGATCGGACCGATCGAGAGCCTTCAAGCCTACACTGCGACGCTTGCCAGAAACATCGAGACGGAAGATACCGCTGTCATGAGCGTTCGCTGGCGCTCTGGCGCGCTGGGTTCGATGAATGTAACGATGCTGACCTACCCGAAGAATCTGGAAGGCAGCATCACCATCATCGGTGAAAAAGGCACGGTGCGTGTGGGCGGCGTTGCCGTCAACGAAATTCAGCACTGGGAATTTGCCGAACCGCATCCTGACGATGCTGAAGTCAAGAATGCATCCTATTCGACGACGTCCGTCTACGGATTTGGACATCCCCTGTATTATGACAATGTGATCAACGTACTCCGGGGAGAAGATACGCCGGAGACCGACGGTCGCGAAGGGCTGCGCTCCCTGGAAACCCTGATCGCGGCCTACCTCTCGGCGCGTGACGGTAAGCGTATCGCCCTGCCGCTGGATTACTGACATGGCCGTCTCTATACACCCCACGGCCATCGTCGATGAAGGCGCGCAAATCGGCGACGGCAGCAGAGTCTGGCACTGGGCGCATATTTGCGGCGGCGCCAGGATTGGCACCGGATGTTCCTTTGGTCAGAATGTTTTCGTTGGCAACGATGTTGTCATCGGCAACAATGTGAAGATCCAGAACAACGTTTCGGTCTATGATGCGGTGCGACTGGGCGACGACGTTTTCTGCGGTCCGAGTATGGTCTTCACGAACGTCTACAATCCTCGCTCCGCGATCAACCGTAAAGCGGAATATCGGCAGACCGTGGTGGGCAAAGGCGCTACGCTCGGCGCAAACTGCACGATTGTCTGCGGAAACACGATCGGCGATCATGCCTTCATCGGTGCGGGCGCGGTCGTGAACACGGACGTTCCAGCCTTTGCCCTTATGCTTGGCGTGCCCGCCAAGCGTAAAGGCTGGATGTGTCTTTGTGGGTCGCAACTCAAAGGCACAGGGACTGTCACCTGTGAATGCGGTGCCCGTTATGAAATTTCTGCCACGGAGTGCAAACCCCTATGACCGCCAGACGCCTGGATTTCATCGACCTCAAGTCGCAGTATGCAGAGCTCAAGCACGCGGTTGATAGCCGCATACAAAAAGTGCTGGATCATGGCCAGTACATCATGGGTCCGGAAGTAAGGGAGTTGGAGGAAAAGCTCGAAACCTATACCGGCTCCTCCCATTGCATCACTGTCTCTTCGGGCACCGAAGCGCTGCTTATCGCCCTTATGGCACTGGGTGTGAAGCCGGGAGATGAAGTGATCACGACCGCCTTCACCTTCATCGCAACCGCCGAAGTGATTGCGCTTGTCGGCGCCGTTCCGGTTTTCGTGGATGTGGAACGGGACACCTGCAACATTGATGCTTCCCGCATCGAGGCCGCAATTACCGAACGCACACGCGCCATTATTCCCGTCTCGCTGTATGGTCAGACGGCTGATATGGATGCCATCAACGACATCGCTGCGCGCCACGGCAATATAGCCGTGATCGAAGATGCTGCACAAAGTTTTGGCGCTGATTATCATGGCCGCAAATCTTGCAACGTGTCGCGCATTGGCTGCACCAGCTTCTTCCCCAGCAAGCCCTTGGGCTGCTACGGCGATGGCGGCGCGATCTTCACGGACGATGCCGAACTTGCGAAAGCGATGCGCGAAATTCGCGTACACGGTCAGGAACGCCGCTACTATCACACCCGCATCGGCGTGGGTGGCCGCATGGACACCCTGCAATGCGCGGTCGTGCTGGCCAAGCTGGAGCGCTTCGACTGGGAAGTGGCGCAGCGTATTGCCATCGGCGACCGTTACATCGCCTTGCTCTCGGGTAAGAATTCTGTGAGGACCGTTGCCGTAAGGCCCGGGCGCACGTCGGTATGGGCGCAATTCACGGTGATTTCGGACCAGCGGGAGCAATTGCTGGCAACGTTGAAGGCCGCTGACATTCCGACGGCAATTCATTATCCGACGCCATTGCACCGCCAGCCAGCCTATGCGGATCTCTGCCGTATATCGGGAGACTTGGCAAATACCGAATACCTCGCCGATAGCGTATTCAGCTTGCCCATGCACCCCTATCTGTCCTCGGACGATCAGGAACGTATTGTATCTCTACTCTAGGGATAATTTTGCACCGTAACATAACTGGACTGCACAATAAGGAATTGGATAAAGCATGAAAGTTGTTCACCTTACGTCTGCGCATAGTCGCTATGATGTCAGGATCTATCTGAAACAGTGCCGCAGCTTGAAGGAAGCCGGCCACGACGTTTCCCTGATTGTCGCAGACGGAAAAGGTGAAGAAGTTAAAGAAGGCATTCGTATTTTGGATGTAGGACGTGCCTCTGGCCGACTACGTCGCATGACCGAATCCACCAGGAAAATACTGAAACAAGCATTGCTACTGGATGCAGACATTTACCACATGCATGATCCTGAGCTCATCCCAATCGGTCTAAGATTGCGAATGCGGGGAAAAAAGGTTGTTTTTGACGCCCATGAGGATTTGCCTAAGCAAATTTTATCAAAGGCCTACATTCCAGCTGTTTTGCGCCGCTGCGTATCGATTTTAGCCGAAATCGGCGAACGCCTAGCTTTCCCTTATTTCAGCGGCGTGGTCGCAGCAACGCCAAGCATCGGCCTTAAGTTAAAGGGAATGAACGCCCACGCCGAGACGGTCAACAATTTCCCTTTACCAGGAGAATTGGAAATTGCTGTCGAAGGGCTCATCAAAACCCCTGAAGTTTGTTACATTGGCGGAGTCTCCACGATAAGAGGGGCTCGAGAAATAGTTACGGCCATGAGCCTGGTCTCTGGCGGCCTGCGCCTGAACCTGGCCGGCCCCATGTCGGAAAGAAATCTTCATTCAACGCTAGAAGCGATGGCGGGATGGTCGACTGTGAACGACTTGGGAGTGATCAGTCGCGAGGAGGTCGGAAGAGTCATGGCTCGCTCTATCGCCGGTCTTGTTACATTTCTGCCAGCTCCAAACCACTTGGATTCTCAGCCGAACAAAATGTTTGAGTATATGTCGGCGGGCCTCCCCGTAATTGCGTCGAATTTTCCTCTATGGCGCGAAATAATAGAAGGGGTTGATTGTGGAATTTGCGTCGATCCCCAAAACCCGAAAGAAATAGCCGAAGCGATCGATAAGATTGCTCAGAATCCCGCGCTTGCAAAAGCTATGGGAGAGCGGGGCAAAAATGCGGTGCATCAGATTTACAACTGGCCGGCGGAAGCGAGAAAGCTAGTCGCCTTTTATCAGCACTTTGCATAAGCCCCGCACCACCTAATCTTACAAGCTAAAGGCAGTAGAATATGAAAAAGATCATGACGGTTGTCGGCGCTCGGCCGCAATTCATAAAGGTTGCACCAGTCAGTATCGCCTTGAAGAAGACTGGGGTAGTGCAAGAAGTACTTGTCCATACTGGCCAGCATTTTGATGCTGGAATGTCCGACATATTTTTCGACGAGCTTGGAATTGCCCCCCCTGCCTATAATCTGGATATTCATGGAGGAGGACATGGCGCCATGACGGGCGCAATGCTCCAGCAGATCGAACCTCTTATGATCGAACTCAAGCCGGACTATGTGCTGGTCTACGGAGATACCAACTCCACTCTGGCGGGCGCCCTCGCCGCTGCAAAGCTTCACATACCAGTTGCGCATGTCGAAGCGGGGCTAAGGTCGTTCAACAAGAAAATGCCGGAAGAGATCAACCGGATTCTCACCGACCACGTATCTCAGCTTCTTTTCGCTTCGACGGATGTTGCGCGGGAAAACCTGCTGCACGAGGGGATTGATGCCTCTTTGATCCACGAAACGGGCGACGTCATGTATGATGCCTCCCTGCGCTTTGCAAAGGTTGCGGCCGAACGGAGCAACATCTTGGCACGCCTTGGCCTCGAAAGCCGTCCTTTTGTGCTGTCGACCATTCATCGCGCAGAAAACACGGATGTACCCGAGCGACTTCTCAGCATCGTGAAAGGATTGGATGAGATTGCGGAATCCATTCCCGTCGTGCTGCCGCTTCATCCGCGGACCAAGCAGAAACTGGCACAGCTGGAATTTACATTCCGAAAAGTGACCGTGATAGACCCAGTCGGTTATCTCGATATGATTTCCCTCGAATCACGCGCTTCCCTGATCGCCACCGACTCCGGAGGTGTTCAAAAGGAAGCCTTCTTTTTCAAGGTTCCCTGCGTCACGTTGCGGGATGAGACGGAATGGGTAGAGTTGGTCCAGTCAGGCTGGAACATTCTCCTGCAACCCGGAACGTCTGATGTCGCCGCCCGGATCCGCGCACGAATCGGGAGTAAGGGTGCTGAAATCGCGCCATACGGCGACGGAACCGCAGCCGACCGGATTGCAGGGGTTCTCGCCAGATGAAAGTAGTATGGGTTCTCAACCATTACGCACAGGAACCAGGTGGCCCTGGTGGCACGAGGCATTTCTCGTTGGCCAAAAATCTCAGGGAACAAGGTTGGGATGCTTATCTCGTAGCGTCGAGCGTGGAACATGGCACCGGGCGACAACGCCTCCAAGATCAGGAAACAAGCAGGCTCCAGACCATTGATGGAGTTCATTTCCTATGGCTGAAATGCCGGACATATGCAGCAAACGGCTTTGATCGCGTCGGCAACATGCTGGACTATACGATCAAGGCGCTTGGGCTGCGACCCGGTGAACAATCAGGCCTGCCCCGACCTGATGTCGTAATAGGCTCGAGTGTGCATCCGCTCGCCGCATGGGCAGGACTACGCCTTGCCAAAAAATTCGGTGTACCTTTTGTGTTTGAGGTACGCGATCTTTGGCCACAGACGCTGATCGATATCGGGCGATTGGGGAAAAATCATCCCGCTTCCTGGATGATGTTCATTCTTGAGAAATATCTGTACCGCAAGGCAGCAATGGTAATAACTTTGCTACCTTATTCCATTGATTACATTGCTTCTCGTGGAATAGACAGAAGCAAAATTCTTTGGTTGCCGAACGGTGCCGACCCAGGGCCTGAACCTTTACCGCTCACACAAAATAAAAAATTCACCTTTATGTATTTTGGCGCCCATGGACTCGCCAATAATCTTGATAATATACTTGATGCGATGGTGATTATCCAATCGCGTCATGCGGATAGACCGATATTCTGCCGCTTTATCGGCGATGGCCCCCAAAAGATGAAATTGCGCGAAAAGGCTGCCGGCCTGAATTTGACAAACGTATCTTTTGAGGATCCGGTGCCCAAGTCGCAGATACCCAATATAGCATCCGAGGCGGACGCCTTTGTATTCAATCTTGCTGATACACCCGTGTTCAAGTATGGGATAAGCTCCAACAAGCTTTTTGATTATATGGCAGCGGGACGACCTATCGTTTTCGCCTGTTTGGCGGGAAACAATCCGGTCAAGGACGCCAACGCCGGAATAACGGTAGAACCCGACGACCCGGAAAAGCTTGCTGACGCAATGCTGGAACTTGCCGCGATGCCATCCGATCGCCTCCACAATATGGGCAAGAATGGTCGGGCCTACTTGTTGGAACATCATGATACGAAGCTTTTGGCTGAAACCTTAGGGCGCAGGTTAGACGCGCTTATGCTTTGAGAGAGCAAATGGCTAAACAGGTACCGTGGATGTGTTCAGTAGCCTTTTCCAAGAAAAATCGCTTTCTCGGTGCCGGCTTTCTGACGTAACTTTGTGGGATCAGGCTTCCGAGCGCACTGCGGATACGCACGAAATTTCTACTCACCCTAGGTTGTTTTGATAAAGGTTGACTTGCTATAAGGCTATCGCGGAGCACTTGTAAGGGGCTATTTTGCGCAGATGAAACAGGCATGTGTCAAAGGGCAAATCGATGGAAGCGCAGGACAGATGTCCCTGGAAGCGGGACTAGATCCTTTACAGTTCATTGGTCCGTCGGATAAAGCGATCCTGCAAATCACACAAACGAATTCGTAACGTGCGTGCTCAATGCCATGCGCAGCAAGGCTTCTTCGCCAAGGCGGCAGAGGGATCCAATGCGGGACACAGTTGCCAGGGCCGGGCGGTCATAAACGGAGAAGGATTGCTGTTTTGACAGGTCGGAAAGCCTATTGGCGTGCCGTTGCGTTGGTCTTTTCCGGTACGGCGACGGCACAGATGATTCCGGTTCTCGGCTCGCTCGTTATTGCCCGGATTTATACCCCCTCGGACTTCGGCATCTTCATGGCTTGGTTCGGACTGGTTTCCCTTGGGGCCGTGTTTGCAACGGGGCGCTTTGAAATGACCCTTGCCCTCGAGCCGGACGGAGAGGAACGGGCGCAAGCGGCGACGATGGCCCTGACGACCCTCGGCCTTATTCTCTCTGCGGTATCGCTTCCCGGCATTCTGCTCTATTTCGCCTTCAGACATTATTTGCCCGCCGCTCCGGCCTATCTGATTGTGCTTTATGTGCCTGCGGTGGCTGCGGCGGCCGGCGTGCTGATTTTCCAGGCTTGGGCGGCCGCAGAAGGGCGTTTCAAGGCGCTTTCGATGATGCGTATCACCCAGGCTGCCCTGGTCACAGCGCTACAGATTGGCGTGGGCTTTGCAATGCCCTCGACGGCCAGCCTCGCCACGGCTCAGTTGCTCGGCGTGACAGCGGGTCTCGCAGTGATGATTTCCTTGTTCAGGCCCCCGCGCCTGTCTGGGGGATGGACAAACCTCACTGCCTTCTGGCGGAAGTATCGCCGTTTTCCCCTCTTTGCGTTGCCAGCCGATACGATTAACACCGCTGCGGCACAACTGCCCCTCACCATCATCGCGCACCGCTTTGGCGCAGAAAGCGCGGGATATGTTGCGATGGCGTTTCGCATGCTGGGCGCCCCCATATCCCTGCTCGGCTCAGCGGTTCTGGACGTGTTCAAGCGACGGGCTTCGGAAAGCTTCAGAACGATCGGCAATTGCAGAGCAGCCTACCTGGAAACCTTTACTGTCCTCGCCGCAGGCTCGTTGCTCGCGACCTGCGTATTCTGGTTCTTTGGCGAAGATTTGTTTGTCTTTGCCTTCGGGCCACGCTGGATCGAAGCCGGTCGGGCCGCAATAATCCTCCTGCCTCTCTTTGCGTTGCGCTTTGTGGCCAGCCCTCTGAGCTATACGTTCTATATTGCACAAAAGCAGTCCGCTGATCTGGTGTGGCAAATTTGCCTTTTTGCGATGACGCTCATCTCCTTGCTTGCTTTCTCGACATACCAGGACTCGCTTGCATCTTATGCAATCGGGTATAGCCTTCTTTACGTGGTTTACATTTTCCTTTCCTACCGCTTCAGCAATAGCAGGACAGCATGATCGCAATCATCGACTACGACATCGGCAATTTGGGCGCCGTGGCGAACATGCTGCGAAGGATAGGCCACGCAAGTGTCATTACCGCCAACCCGAATGTGATTGCAGAAGCCGACAAGATCATTCTTCCCGGGAACGGCCATTTCGACACCTGCATGCGCAATATACGAGCCAGTGGCCTTGTCCCTCTGCTGGAGGAAAAGATCGCTCAGGGAACACCCCTCCTCGGTATATGCGTGGGAGCGCAGATGCTGGGCAAAGAGAGCGAGGAAGGAAACGAGCCTGGCCTTGGATGGCTGGACATGAAGGTAAAACGGTTTCCCTCGCTGGAAGGACTCCGCATTCCCCACATGGGTTGGACTGAGGTAGAGAGGCCGCAACCCGAGCACCCGTTGGTTCAGGGGCTCAAGGAAGATGCGCGCTTCTATTTTGTTCACAGCTATTACCTCATGCCTGCGGACCCTTCCATCAGCATCCTAAACGCCCATTATGGCCTTTCCTTCGCCGCAGGCGTCGCAGCCGGCAACATCGCAGGGGTTCAGTTCCATCCGGAAAAAAGTCACCGGTTCGGCAAGACCTTGCTTGGAAATTTTGCGGGAGGCACCCTCTGATGTTTCGTCCTCGCGTCATCCCGGTCCTGCTCCTGCGCGGCCATGGACTCGTCAAAACGAAGAAGTTCAAAGATTCCGTCTATGTGGGCGACCCTGTGAACGCCGTCAGAATCTTTTCCGAAAAAGAAGCGGATGAGATCGTGATTCTGGATATTGATGCTTCCCGTGAAGGACGGGCGCCGAACTTTGATCTCATACAGGAAATAGCAGGCGAGTGCCTCATGCCCATGGCCTATGGAGGTGGCATCACCAGCTATGAGGAAGTCCGTCAATTGATCCGCTCCGGCGTGGAAAAAGTGGTCATCAATAGCGCGGCAGCCTCCGGCAACATGGACGTGATCACAAAGTCCGCCGATGCATTCGGAAGTCAGGCTGTTGTGGGCGCAATCGATGTCCGGCATTCGATGCTGCGGGGATACCGGGTGGCCGCAAAATCTGGCACCGTCGATACCGGCCTCAATCTTCAGGAACATGCGCGAGCGCTGGTGGCAGCTGGCGCCGGAGAAATATTCATAAACAACATCGATGCCGACGGAACAATGGCCGGCTTTGACACGAAATTGATCAAGCTGGTGTCCGACAGCGTGACTGTGCCTGTCGTGGCCTGCGGAGGTGCCGGAACCATTGAGCACCTGCGCAGTGCTCTGGATATCGGGCGCGCATCGGCGGTCGCTGCAGGCAGCATGTTCGTGTTTCATGGGAAGCACCGCGCCGTTCTTATAAACTACAACCCCCATGAATTGGTGCAATCCTGATGGCAGTCTTTAAAAATCGATTCAGTTATCAATATTTAAAAAGTTAAATGTATATTCTTCTTTTTGAAGAAGCAATCTTATATCCGTTGTGGTGTAAATTTCGAAATAGTATCCCCTGGAGAGGGTTCGATTTTCAAGCGAACACATTAGACGGCTTTATCATAGCAGCCCAAAATTAAACCTTCATATCGAGAATGGGCGTACGTCATAAATATGACATCTCAGATAGGGTAGGGCTCTTAAATTTAAGATAGAGCAACTAACGAGCGAGTCGGTAAAATCGCCCTGATATCGCTGTAGGGAATTGTTGCGGTTGTGCTGCATCCAAGCAACTTGTCCATCTGAACCTTTTGCACTATCACTCCGAGTGACAATCGCTCAATTGCAGGGAATTTTTTTGCCACATGACTACCCTGAAATATCAAAGATGTTCGCGTTGCGTGATGGACACCACCGACCCAGATATAAGATTCGACGCATCGGGGGTATGCAACCATTGTCATTCCTTTGATGCATTGAGGCAGACTCAATGGTTCCCTGGCCCAGAAGGCGAGGCCAAACTTCAACAAATGCTCAACCGGATCAAGGCGGAGGGAAAAGGCAAGGAATATGACTGCATATTAGGTCTTTCCGGAGGTGCGGACAGCACATATCTTGCGCTGAAAATGAAAGACTGGGGCCTTCGCCCATTGGTTGTTCATGTCGATGCAGGCTGGAACAGCGAACTCGCCGTGGCGAATATCGAGCGAGTGGTAAAACATTGCGGTTATGATCTACATACCCACGTGATTGACTGGGAAGAGATGCGCGACCTTCACCTTGCATATCTGAAAGCCGGCATTCCCAACCAGGATGTGCCGCAGGATCATGCATTTTTCGCGAGTCTTTATCACTTTGCGACTGCCAACAAGATCCGCGTCATCATCTCGGGCGGAAATCTTGCTACGGAAGGCATCTTTCCCAAGGCATGGCATGGAAGCGCCATGGACGCAGTCAACCTGAAAGCCATCCACGCCCGTTTCGGAACCCGACCTCTCAAGACCTATCCCACAATCAGCTTCTTCAAGTACTATTTCTGGTATCCTGTCATAAAGAAAATGCGGACTGCGCGACCGCTCAACTTTATGAACTATATCAAGGCGGACGCCATTAAAGAAATGGAATTGACATTTGGCTATAAGCCATACGAACGAAAGCATGGAGAGTCTTTATTCACCAAGCTTTTCCAGAATTATTATCTACCGCGGAAGTTCGGTTACGATAAACGGCTACCCCATTACTCAAGCTTGATCGTTTCTGGACAGATGACACGCGAAGTGGCCTTGGAAAAGCTACAGGAGCCTCTCTACGACGATTTTGAACTGGATACAGATATCGAATACTTCTGCAAAAAACTTCGCATCACTCGAAGTGAATTCGATGCTCTCATGGCGGCCCCCAACCGCCTTCATACTGATTTTGCGACTTGGGATAACAAACAACGCTTGGCTAAGAAAGGCCAAGCGCTCTTGTCAAGGATATTGGGGCGGCGCGTCGCGTTCTATTCTTGATTTTTTGTGTATAAATCGCATTCTTGCGAAGATAGGGAAATATAGACCTCTTCGATTCCATCGGAGACCTTCAAGACATGACTTGGATCGTCTTCCGGATACTGTACGCTTGTATAGCAGAAGCTTTAGACTTCGGATGGATATCTGCTGCTAGCTTTCCGAGGGAGGTAGTTGAAATTATCGATTTTATAGTGCGAATATGTTTCTCTCTAAATCACTTCTGATACACTCGGGTGTAATGAGCCCTGCTTGCTTCACAGCCTCGCAGGCAGTGTCTCAGAGTATATAGAGAGGCCAAGCTGAAGCGTGAATCTTGTGATTTCTTATCTTAACACAGCCAAAATACGGAAAATTCGCTCGAGAAACCTCTTCCGCGTCAACACTTCCCCTTCCACGGGTCATTCGCGGAGGGGGGGAGTTCGCTTAAGCTTACAAACATACAAGCTGTTTTGCCCCACCGGCGCATGGAAAGGCTATCGAGAAAGCCCCTCCCTTGATGCGTCATTCTGCTCCCATTTTTCTCTATACGTTTTGCGTACAACATGTATTTTACCCGCCGATGAGACGGTGACAACGCCCCATCATTATGCGCTTGGCCGCGCATGATGATGCGATCGGATAGGGAGACATGCATTGGACCAACAGAACATCATCATCATCGGGGCTGGTGTCGTTGGTCTTTCGGCGGCGATAGCGGCGCAGGCGCGGGGTTTGGCCGTGACGGTCGTCGAGCGCGAGGGACCGGCCGCGGGCGCGTCGGCGGGCAATGCGGGGGCCTTTGCCTTTACGGATATTCTGCCGCTTGCATCCCCCGGAATTGTTCGAAAGGCACCGAAGTGGCTGCTCGATCCCCTCGGACCGTTAAGCGTGCCGCCGGCCTATGCTTTCCAGATCCTGCCGTGGATGTACCGTTTCTGGCGGGCCTGCTCACCCAGCCTCGTGGCCCATTCGACCGCAGCGCAGACGTCGATCATGGATCTCTCCCGCAACGAGCTCGAGGGTTTTCTTGCCGCCACGGGCACCCTCTCCATGCTGCGCAAGGAGGGAAATCTTCAGGTCTACGAAAGCGAAGCCGAGTTTCAGGCCTCCATGCCCGGCTGGAAGGCGCGCGAGAGGCACGGCATCGAGTTCCGCCATCTGGATCCGGCGGCCATGGCCGACATTCAGCCCGGGCTGTCCCCCCGCTTCATCCGCGGCACCTTCACCCCCGGTTGGCATTCCATTGCCGACCCCAAACTCTATACGCTGGCGCTTGCCGAGCATTTCACCCACCATGGTGGCAAGCTGGAGCGTGGCGAGGTGGTCGCTCTCGAACCCTCCTCCGATCGGGTAGACCTTCTTCTGGCGGATGGGCGTCGCCTCTCCGCCAGGCAGGTGGCGCTCTGCGCAGGCGCCTTCTCGCACCGAATCGCCCGCTCCCTGGGTGAGCGCATTCCCCTGGAAACCGAGCGGGGCTACAACACCACGCTTCCCCCGGACGCCTTTGACTTGCGCACGCAGATCACCTTTGGCGGCCACGGCTTCGTGATCACCCGCCTGTCGACCGGCATCCGCGTCGGCGGTGCGGTGGAGCTGGGCGGGCTCTCGCTTCCGCCGAACTACAGGCGGTCCGAAGCTATGCTCACGCGCGCCAAGAGCTTCCTTCCGGGTCTGAAGACCGAAGGCGGCGTGCAATGGATGGGCTTCCGCCCCTCCCTGCCGGACAGTCTTCCCGTGATCGGACCGTCGAAGGCATCGAAACGTGTCATCTATGCCTTCGGCCATGGCCATCTGGGGCTGACCCAATCGGCGGGCACCGCCCGCCTGGTTGCCGATCTTCTGACGGGGCGCCCGCTGCCGATCGATCTGTCGCCATTCTCGTCGCAGCGTTTCTAAAGCCACAGCGCCCAAGGCGAGATCGGAACAAAAAAAGCGCTTCTCGTCGTGGTCACTGGCGCGATAGGCTCCTGGTCCCATTGACGGTACCGATAGGAGTTCTGGATGCGTCGCGCGCTTGCCCTGCCCTTTGCCCTTCTTGCCTTGTCCAGCCTGCCGGCGCAGGCGGCTCTCTCGGGTTTTTATGACAGTGGCGAACAGATCGGCATGATTCTCGGCAGCGAGGCCGTGGGCAATGCGGTCCGGCAAGCGCCCATCGGCTCGATTTCCAACACCGGCACCCGCGAGGATGGCGCCAAGGAATGGACGGTGCGCGTTCAGGAATGCGATCTCAAGGTCTATCTCAAGCCAATCCTGCCGGACGGCCCGGGCATGACGACCTATGAAATCGAAATTCCGGGTGCCTGCGAATAGAGCGCATAGCATGCCGGCCCGGTGGAGAATGGCCCGCGCCGCCTTGCCGTGTGCGGCGCATGTCCTTAACTAGAAGGCATGGCTTTTCGCTTCGTCCACACCGCCGACCTGCATCTCGACTCGCCGCTGAAGTCGCTGTCGCTCCGCAATGCGGATCTGGCGGCCCTGATCGGCGATGCGACCCGACAGGCCCTCATCGCCATCGTCGATCTGTGCCTGGAGGAAGGCGTGGACGCGCTGATGATTGCCGGCGATCTCTACGATGGCGACCAGACATCCATGAAGACGGCCCGGTTTCTGGCCAGCCAGATGGCGCGCCTGGATCAGGCCGGCATCCGCACCTTCAAGATTCGCGGCAATCACGATGCCCTCTCCCGCATCACGCAGGAACTCGTCCTGCCGCCATCGGTCAAGATCTTCGGCGGGCGCGCCGAAGCGGTGGAGCTTGACGCGGGCGGATTGAAACTGGCCGTGCATGGCCTCAGTTTTTCCCGTCCGCATGCGCCGGAAAGCCTGCTGGGAAAATTTCGCGCGCCTGTCGCCGGCGCCGTCAACATCGGCCTCATGCATACGAGCCTCGATGGTGCGCCGGGGCACGATCCCTATGCGCCCTGCGCGCTGGCCGATCTGCAGCGCACCGGCTTTGCCTATTGGGGGCTGGGCCACATTCACCAGCGCAGCGCCCATGCGGGCCCGGCCACCGTGATCATGCCGGGCATGCCACAGGGGCGTGACATCAACGAAGCCGGGCCGAAGACGGTCAGCCTGGTGACGGTTGCGGATGACGGCACCCTATCGGTCGAGGAGCGACTGACCAGCCTTGCGGAATTCTCCCGGGTCGGGCTCGATGTCTCGGGTGCCCGCGACTGGCGGCACCTGGTGGATCTGGCAACGGCCGCGCTGGAACAGGCGCGCGCCGCGACGAAGTCGCGCCATGCGGTCTTGCGTCTGCGGCTGGAGGGGCGCTCCTCCCTTGCCTTTGCCCTGCGGCGCGATGCGGATCTGTTTCGCACCGAGATGGAACACCGCGCCGAGGGCCTGGGCTCCGCCTGGATAGACCGCATCGAGCTGGCGGTCGAAGGCGCCGGCGCGGCCACCCGCGAAGACGGAAGCGATCCGGTCGCCGAACTCGCCGGCCTGATGCGCGGCGAGGTGCTGTCCCGCCCCTCTTTCCGCGACGATGTCAGGGAGATGGTGCGCGACCTGCTCGATGATCTTCCGCCCGAAAGCCGTCGCTTCGCCGGCGCATCGGAGGCGGAATTCGACGCCTTTCTGGATCGCCTGATGCGCGACAGCGGCGAGGATGTGATTGCCCGGCTGGCCGGGGGCGCCGCATCATGAGGCTCAACCGGCTCGACCTGACGCGTTACGGCAAATTTACCGACGTCTCACTGGATTTCGGCCGGCCGAAACCGGGGGATCCCGACCTCACCGTCATCTACGGGCTCAACGAGGCCGGCAAATCCACCGCCTTTTCCGGCTTTCTCGACCTGCTGTTCGGTATACCCGAGCGCAGCGATTATGGGTTCCTTCACACCTACAGCGCCCTTCAGGTCGGCGGCAGCCTGGACTTTGACGGTTCCACCCATGAACTCACCCGCCTGAAGAAAAGAAGCCAGTCTCTGGTCGATCTGTCCGGCCATCCTGTCAACGAGGCGCTCCTCACGGCGGCGCTGGGCGGCATCGGGCGGGATGCTTACCGGACCATGTTCTCTCTCGACGACCAGTCGTTGCGCGAAGGGGGGCGGTCCATCCTGCAAAGCGAGGGCGATCTGGGCGCACTGCTCTTTTCCGCGAGTTCCGGCCTTGCCGATCTCGGCCGGGCGCTCGCGACCATGCAGGAAGAGGCGGACAGCCTGCATCGGCATCGCGGCCAGAAGACGGAGCTTGCCCGACTGAAGCGCGAACTCGACGCCCTGAAGGAACGACGCACCGAAATCGACATCCAGGCGCTTGCCTTCTCCCGGCTCGTCGACGGCGCGCGCCAGGCGGAAAGTGCCTACCGGGAGGCCGAGAAAGACCTCGGCGAGGCCCGCGCGGAGGAGACCCGGCTTGCAAGACTGCTGGCAGCGCTCCCGCTTGCCCGCGACGTCCGCCAGACGCAGGACGCGCTCCAGCCCTTTGCCGGCCTGCCCCGGCCCTCCCGTTCCGCCATAGAGGATCTGCCGCCGCTCCTCCGGGACGAAGCGCAGATTCAGACCCGGCTGGAAGCCCTGCGCGGCCGGCTCGCCCTGCTCCGCGAGCAGATGGGCGAGCTGGGTGCCGAGACCCCGCTCGGGGATCTCGATCAGCGCATGAAAATGCTCGAGGACCTGCAGGCCCGATACCGAACCGCCCTGTCCGACCTGCCGCGCCGGCGCCAGGCCCTGGCAGCCGAGGAAGCGGCGCTCGGCCTTTTGCTGCGCAGTCTCGGAAAGCCGGACCATCCGACGCCGGAAAGCCTGGTCATGGAGGCCTCGCTTGCCGCCCGTATCCGGGATTTGCTGAGCCAGAAATCCGGGCTCGACACGGGCCTGCTGCAGGCCAGCCGGGAACTGGAGCGCACGGAACGTGCGCTTGCCGCTCTGGAGGAGGAAAAGCAGTCCCTTGGAAAACCCCTGGCGCCCGCCCTCGCATCGCGACTTTCCGCGGCGCTGGAGGCTCTGGGCGATCGGGCCGATCGGGCCCGACTGGAGACGGAGGAGCGGCAGGTCGAGAAATTTGAGCGGCAACTTGCCGAACAATGGGCGCCGCTTGCCCGCCTGCTCGCCAGCCCGGAGGCGCTTGCCTCCCTTCTCCTGCCGGACCGGCGACAGATGGATGGCTGGCGGGAGACCGCCGCAACCCTCAAGGCCGACCGGGCTCGCCATGAGGGAGAATGTCGCTCCCTCGAAGCCAGGATCGCGACGGCGGAAGCCCGTCTGGCCGGCTTCTCCCCGGAGGAGGTCCCGGATGACGATGCGGCGGCGAACCTCCGCGCGGAACGGGATCAGGCCTGGGCCGCCCACCGACACGATCTCCAGGCGACGACGGCAGAGCGGTTCGAACAGCTGCTGGCCCGCCACGACGCCGTGAACGAGCGTCGCTTCGCCCGTTCTGCCGACCTGGCCGAAATGCGCGAAATTCGTCGGGCTATTGCGGCGGACAGGCACATCCTCGCTCGGGAAAGACAGGCAATCGAGCAACTCGCCCGGGAGGAAGAGTGCTTGTCCGCTGTCATCCGGGCGCTTCTTCCGGAAGGGCTATGGAGAGACGACCTGCCTCTTGCGGATGCCCTGGCTGCGGCATCGCTGCTGACGGAGCGGATTGCAGAAGCGCGGCTGACCCGGGATGCCCTTGAGGAGGCACGGGGGCGCCTGGATCTGTACCGGAAGGACTCCGAAAAGGCCCGGGAGCGCCTTGCCGACAGCCTGCAGGAAGCGGGTGAGGATCAGCCGGGACAGTCCGCCGACGCCAACCTTCGTTCTCGGGCGGAGGCCCTGCTCGACAGGCACCGCCGCCAGGAAACCGCCGCCGCAAATCTGTCCAGACGGGAAGCCGAACTCAAGGCGGAGCACGCCGAACGCCGCCGCGACCTTGCCGAGGCGGAAAAGCACGGGCAACGCTTCGCTGCGGACTGGAGCGACGCCCTTTCGAAAACCTGGTTCGGCCCGGAGACCTCTCCCGCCGAAGTCCGCGCATTGATCGATGCGCTTGCCGATCTTCCCGCCCGTATTCAGGCCGTCGCCCAGCTTGAACAGCGCATCCGGACCATGGAGGCAGACCAGAGAGACTATGTGGTCGAGCTCGACGCGCTTGTAACGCTGGCCGGTCTGCCTCATGTGGGCACGGTCGAGGAGCGGGAGCAGAGTCTGGCGGATGCCCATGCCGATCGTCGGCGGCGGGCCGATGAAAGAAGCCGGCTCGCCCGGGAAATCGACGCCCTGGAGCGTGAAGAGCGCGAGCGCAGCGAGGCTTGGAATCTCCATCTCCTGCGCCGCGCCCGCCTTCTTGCAGCCTTCGAAGCCGCCGACCTCGATGAGGCGATCCGGCTGAACGACCGCCTTTCGGAACGGGACCGGCTGGAGGAACGGGCCGCCGCCTTCTCCCGGCAGCTCACCGAGACCCTTCGCACGACCGATGCCGAGACTGCCATCGCGCTTCTGGCGGATGTGGATGCCGAGGCGACAGAACAGGCGCATCGGCGCGAGGCAGATCGCGTTGCGCTCCTCAGCGACCGCAGCCGCGAGCTCTATGGCGAATGGACGCTGGCGCGCGACCGGCTGGAGGCCGTTGGCGGCGACGGCGCGGTGGCCGCTCTCGAAGCCAGTCGCGCGACCTTGCTGCTGACCATCGAGGACCTGGGCTACCGCTACCTGAAACTCAAGACAGGGGTGCTGGCGGCAGGAAGCGCACTGGAACTCTATCGGGAAAAGCACCGAAGCGGCATGATGCGCCGTGCCTCGGCAGCCTTCAGCCAGATCACCCGCGGAGACTATACGGGCCTGACCGCCCGCGCCGACAAGGACCGGGAAACCCTGATCGGCCTGACGCGCGAAGGCGGCTCGAAGCTCACCGACGCCATGTCCACCGGGACCCGGTACCAGCTTTTTCTGGCGCTGCGCCTTGCCGGTTACGAAGAATTTGCCCGTATCCGCCCGCCCGTGCCCTTTATCGCCGACGACATCATGGAAACCTTCGACGAACCGCGCTCGGAAGAGGTCTTCCGCCTCTTCGGCGACATGGCCCGGATCGGCCAGGTCATTTACTTCACCCATCACCGTCATCTCTGCGACATCGCCCGCACCGTCGTGCCCGGGGTGCGGATCCTCACGCTCGGAGACTCTCATGCGGATGCGGCCTGATGCCCTTCTGGCCGTTCTGGCCGTTCTGGTCTCGCTGGCTGCCACCCCGGCGCAGGCGGACTGGAAGCCCATCGAAAAGATCGCGACTTACCCCGTTACGGGTCGCACCGGCATCGATCTCTACCAATCCATCGGCCATCGCGGTCCCATCGTCGGCAAGTCGGTGCGGGCCATCGCCCACACGAATTTCCGGCTGACCTGGAAACGGGACTACCAGCAGCGCGGAACGGCCTGCGTGCTGGCCTCCGCCGTTCCGAAACTGGTGATCACCTACACGCTGCCGAAAGCCACGGAGACACTTGACCCCGCCCTTGCCGCCCGCTGGAAGGCCTTCCGGGAGGGCATTGCCGCGCATGAGCGGGTGCATGGCGAGCAGATCGAGGCCATGGCCCGCAAGATCGAGGCGGCGACGGTCGGCTTCACCCTGGAGAACGATCCCGGATGCAAGAAGATTTATCCGGCGCTCCAGGAACGGCTCGGCGCCCTCTCCCGCGAACAGCAGGAGGCCAGCAACGCCTTCGACCGCACCGAGATGGCGCCCGGCGGCACGATCGAAAAACTGGTGCTCACCCTCGTCAACGGCGGCTGAAGCGACTTAGCCGTCCACCGGGGGCGGCAATTCCGTGTCGATCAGGCGCTTCAGTTTTTCCATGTCCCGGTTGAGGGGCCTGTCGTCGCCATAGGGCGCGACAAGCGCCCGCACGCGCCGATGCAGGCAGGCGGTCCCCGGCGCCATGGCTGCAGCATCGCCCGCCATTTCCACGGCTTGCGCTGCCGCCATCAGCTCGATGGCGAGGATATAGGCCGTATTGTCGAGAATGGAGAGGCATTTCTGTGCGGCAGAGGTCGGGTGGGCGAGGAAATCCTCCTGCAATCCGGAGGTCACACCGCCATCCAGCGCGACGGGTTGGGCGAGACGGCGATTCTCGCTTGCCAGACCGACGGCGGTATACTGGGCGATCATGAAGCCCGAATGGCTGCCGGCATCGGTCGCAAGAAAGGGCGGAAGGCCGCTGACCAGCGGATTGACCAGCCGGTCCATGCGCCGTTCGCTTAATTGCGAAAGCTGGGCCATGGCGAGGCCCAGACTGTCCATGGAAAGCCCGAGCGCCGGCGCCACCGCATGGGCTTCCGAAGTGACGACGGGGCGCTCCGGCGTTCCCGAAAGCGCCGGATTGTCGGTGACCGAAGCCAGTTCCTGATCCACCACCCGCCCGCATTCGGCCACAAGATCGCGCGCCGCGCCGTGCATGTGGGGGATGGAGCGCAGGCTCAGCGCATCCTGCGTCCGCCGTCCCTCGGCAGCGGCGATCAGCCCGCTGCCCTGCAAGCGACTGCGGAGCGAGGCCGCCACCTGTGCCATGCCAGGAGAGGGGCGCAGGGCCGTCACCTCGGGGCCGAAAGCCGCCATCTGGCATCCGGCGGCTTCGGCGCTGAGCGCCGCGATGGCATCCGCCCAGTCGAGGAGATGATGCGCCCGGTGGAGCGCAAGCGCCGCGAGGCCCGTGGCGCAGGCCGACCCGTTCACCAGGCTCAACCCTTCCTTGGCCCGGAGCGTCAGCGGCGCGAGGCCGATGGCCTGCAAGGCTTCGCCTCCTTCCAACGGCATGCCCTTGACCCGCGCACTGCCCTCCCCGATCAGCAGAAGGGCGATGGCCGCATTATGCACGAGATACCCGACCGAGCCGCGCATGGGGACATCGGGCACCAGCCCCTGCTCGAGAAAGGCAAGATAGGCCGTCAGGATTTCTGGACGCACCCCGGAATGCCCATGGGCGAAATTGGCGATCTGCGCGGCGATAATCGCGCGTACCTGATCCTCGGGCATCAGCGGTCCCACACTGGCCGCATGGCTGAGCAGGATGGTATGCGAGAGCTTGGCCTGCGCCGCGCGGCTGACGACCGTATCGGAAAGTGCCCCGACGCCCGTGGTGATGCCATAGGCCCGAACGCCGCTTTCGACAATCCGCTGGACGATGTCGGCGGCATGGCGCACGCGTGTCCAGGCAGCCTCTGTCAGCGCGAGCGGTTCGCCCATGGCCACCCGGGCCACCGCGCGCCAGCCGAGCCCCTCATCCAACATCACCGCCATTGCACCCTCCCCGTTTTGCCGCTTTTCCGGCCGCGCCCCGCAAGGGCACCGGTCCGCTTCGGACTGCGAGACTAAACCGGGGCTGCGGACCGACCACACCTGATTGCGACAGCAAATGCCGCCTCAGACCGCCTTGCGGGCGATGAGTATGCCGGCAAGAACGCCCGCACCGCCCAGAATGCCGTTCCAGCCCAGGGGCTCGTGCAACAGGAACACGCCGAGAATCGCCGCCACGACCGGCTGAAGCAGAAGGGTCAGCGACGAGAAGGCCGTCGGCAGATAGGCCAGAGCATAGATGATCGACGCCTGACCGCCCACATGGCTGATCATCGACAAGCCGGTAACGGTCGCCCAGCCCGCGACAGAATGGGGCACGATGGCCTGTTCCGTCAGCAGCGCCACGGGAAGGATGGAGACAGCCGCAACGCCGCTGTTCCAGATCATCACCTGCAGGGTGGTGAACCGGTTGCGCGCCGCACCGAGGGTCAGCATGTAGCCCGCATAAAACAGGGCGCCCAAGATGGCGAAGAGATCGCCAAGCCAGTGTCCGCCGCCGAAACTGTTGGCGCCGCCGCTTTTCAGCACGATGACGCCGAGGATCGCGATCCCCAGACCGACGAGGAAGCGACGGGTAATCACCGCTCCGAAAAAGGCCCAGGACGCCAGGGTGACGAACACGGGCGAAAGGTTGACCAGCAGCGTTGCATTGGCCACGCTCGTCATCTCGATGGAGAGATGCCAGAAGGACAGGTCGGTGGCGAGGAACAGGCCCGGCAGCGCCAGCCGCGCCAGATCGGCCCCCGACTTCGGCAGCCGCAGCGCCTCCCGCTGCCGCACCAGGGCGAAAAGGATGAAGGGGATGAGGCTCAGCGCCGTACGCCAGAAGGCGGTCGCCATCGGGTCCACTTCCGAAAGACGCACGAAGATCGGCGAGCCCCCGATGGCGATTCCGCCCGCAAAGAGGGCAACAAGGGGAAGTCGCCTGTCGGCGACGGAAGAGCGCGCGCTGTTCATGGAAGGCTCTGTGTCTGGCGATGGGATCGAAGAAGGGATCTGCGCGTGCAAAGCACGCGGCGAACCGTTTCTCTTCTATCGCGCCGCGATGCCGGTGAAAACCGTCATTCCGTCCTAATCGGTACGCTTCGTCTTCAAATTGCCGCACCCGCTGGCCACGGAGAATGAATAGGATAGGATGAGGCCATGGAGACAGTCACTACGGATTCGTTCTTTCAAGGCCTGCCCGTCTTTGCCGATTTCGACGGGGTGACCCGCGACGGCAATTACACGCCGCTTCCGGCGGACTGGTGGCTTGCCACCGCGGATATCGTGAACTCCACGAAGGCCATCGCGAACGGCCGGTACAAGTCGGTCAACATGGCCGGCGCAAGCGTGATCTCCGCCATCATGAATGCAGTGGGAGAGCATGATCTTCCCTTCGTTTTCGGCGGAGACGGCGCCGCGGTTGCGATCCCGCCCGATCAGGCGGAGCCCGCCCGCCGGGCGCTGGCCTCGACCAGAGACTGGGTGAAGACCAACATGGAGCTGGATTTGCGCGTCGCGCTCGTGCCGCTGGCCGACATCCGCGCGGCAGGTCACGATGTTCGCGTCGGCCGCTACAAGCCCAGCGAACAGGTGAGCTACGCCATGTTCTCCGGCGGAGGCGTGCACTGGGCCGAACAACAGATGAAGGCGGGCCGGTACGGGCTGGATGCCAGCCTCTCGACCGGACAGCCCGATCTGACCGGTCTTTCCTGCCGCTGGAACCCGGTTCGATCCCGCAACGGGCTGATTGTCTCGATCATCGCCCTGCCGACGGACGACGCCCATGCGGACGCTTTCCGCATGCTGGTGAGCGATGTGGTGGCCATATCGGGAGAAGGCGAGCGCGGGGGCCATCCGCTGCCGGTGGAAGGGCCGCCGGTCAATCTCTCCCCCGGCGCCTGCCGGGTGGAAATCCGGGCCGCGCCGCCGGGCCTCCCGCGCCTCAGAAAGGCCATGCGCGTTGCCTTTGAAGTCATCATGATTGCCCTCCTGTCGCGGTTCAACCGGACGGCAGGCTCCTTCGATCCGCGCCGCTATCGCGAGGATGTCTCCGCCAACAGCGATTTCCGCAAATATGACGACGGGCTGAAAATGACGGTCGACATCGACCGCCGCCGGCTGGATGCGATCCGCGCGCGGCTGGAGGAGGCCGAACGCGCCGGCATATGCCAGTACGGCATCCACGAGCAGGAAACCGCCCTCGTCACCTGCCTCGTGCCCACCCCGCTCAGCCGGGACCACATGCATTTCATCGATGGCGGGTCCGGCGGCTACGCCATGGCCGCTGCCCGGATCAAGAAAACGTCCGCCTGACCCCTTCATCGACAGCCGTTGAAAAACGACTAGTTGTCATTCGTGACCTTGATAGAGAATACTTGCTTTTCTACATGAGTCTTACGCCTCGCCCCGGTTCGCGGGATTTGGGCCTTTGTCTCCTGCTTGCTGCGGAACCCGTATTCCATGAAGATCGCCCATCGCGCCCCCGTCTCCGACACCCTCCTCGAGGGTGTTTCCACCTGGCTGCAACAGGCAGCCTTGAATGGCGAAGGGCTGGAAGTCCTGGTCCAGGGTTTTTGCGAGCGGCTGGCCGCGTCGGGTCTTCCGCTGCTGCGGGTGCATCTGTCCTTCTCGGTGCTCCATCCGCTTTATGATGCGGTCGGCTTCACCTGGATGCGGGGCGAAGGCATTACGGTGGAGGGCTACCGGGCCCAGCGGACCAGCGATGACAATGACCGCTTCCTGAAAAGCCCCTACTATCATCTGCTCAGTCACAATCTCAGCCATATCCGCCGTCACCTGACGGCGGAAACGCCGGACGAATTTCCGGTCTTTGCGGATCTGAAGCGCATCGGCGTGACCGACTATCTCGCCTTTGTCCAGTCCTTCGGCAGCGATTCCAAGCAGGGCATGATCGGGTCCTGGGCAACCGATGCCCCGGGCGGTTTCGACGATGCGGTGATCGCCGCATTGCTGCGCATCCAGACCCATCTCGCGGTTGCCGCCAAGATGGCCGTGCTGGGCAAGCTCGCCAACAACATGCTCACCACCTATCTGGGGGGCAATGCGGGCCAGCGGGTGCTGTCCGGCCAGATCCGGCGCGGGGATGGCGAGAGCATCCGGGCGGCGCTTGTCATGGTGGACATGCGCGATTCCACGCTTCTTGCCGAGAAGGAAGGCCGGCAGGTCTATATCGATACCCTCAACCAGTTCTTCGATGCGGTGGCCCTTCCCTTCAATCGCAATGGCGGCGAAATCCTGAGCTTCGTCGGCGACGGCTTCCTGGCCATCTATCCCTGCGGCCGGCACCGCGAGCCTTCGGAATTTGCCGCTCAGTCGGCCATGACGGCCGCCCGGCAGGCCGTGAGCCGCATGCATGAAATGAATCGGAGCCGAACCCAGCAATCGCTGGGTGCCGTGCGCTACGGCATCGGTCTGCATATGGGCAACGTGATGTTCGGCAATGTGGGGCTGAAGGACCGGCTGACCTTTTCCGCCTTCGGTGCCTCGGTCAACGAGGTCCACCGCCTCCAGGGCCTGACCAAGAAATATTCGAAGCCGGTGCTGGCCAGCGGTGCCTTCGTGAATTACTGCGGCGGCAACTGGCTGAACGTGGCCGAGGAAGAGCTGCGGGGCGTGCGTTCCAAGGTGAAGGTCCTCGAACCGACCGGCGACCACATGCAGCTCGACCATTACGAGGTCATCGAAAGCCGCTCGCTGGAAGCCCGGTCCGAAGCGGAGCAGGTGATGCTGCTCTACCAGAACGCCGGTCGAACGACCGAACAGAAATCCCCCTGGAACCGTCTCCTGCCATGAACAAATCGTTGCGCGCCGCCTCGCTCTTCCTGCCGCTCGTCCTTCTCCTCGCCGCTCCCGCCCAAGGGGCCGATGCGCTTGGCACCCGGCTTTACGACGGTTTCGAGGGAGAGGATTTCGCCCCCAACGGCGGGCTCTACTACAAGAAGAACGACGAACAGGCGGCCGGAAGCTTCGTCTTCCAGTCCGAAGACGCCTTCGCCGGGCATCGGAGCCTCAAGCTGTCGGTGCGCGAAAACTGCGAAGCCGGCGCGGAAAACTGCAGCGAACGGGCGGAAATCTGGGAAAAGCCCGACCTGCGCGTGCCCTACGACAAGGGCGTATGGGTCGGGTTCGCCGTCAAGCTGGCCGAGCCCATCCCGCAGAACGATCACCGCTATCTGATCGCCCAGTGGAAGCGCGAGATCGGTCCGGATGCCGAAGGCGATTTCAGCCCGTTCCTGGCGCTGCGCCTGCGCAACGGCAAGCTGTTTGCCACCGTCGAGACCAATTATCACAAGCCTGACCGGGACCAGGTCGCCAAGGACGAGGTCGCCGCCTGCGGGCCCGGTGAAACGCCGGTCTGGCCCCGCCCGGAGACCAACCAGATGCGGGCGCTCGTCGGCACGGATGCGGCTTTCACCCCGCGTGACGGGGCCGAATTCACCGCCTGTACCAAGGCCATCTCGGTGGAAAACCATGGCAATCCCCTGCCCTCGCCTGCTACGGGGTGGATCGATTTCGCCATTTACACCAAACCCGGTGCGGACGGTTCCGGCCGTATCGAGATCTTTGCCAACAACAAGCCCATCGTGACGATCCGGGGCGCGATCGGCCATAACGACCCGGGCCTGCTAGAGAACCAGTATTTCAAGTTCGGCCCCTACCGAGCCGCTGGTGAAGGCGTGTGGACGCTGTTTTACGACGAATATCGCCGCTCCCCCGACTGCGCCGACGTGCTGAAGGACAAGTCCCTCTGCCCGGCCATCCCCTGAATAGGCCCATAATCGATCTGTTCAGATCGCGACAGTCTGTCCGCATAACAGTTGATTACGCAAAACAGTTATGCTGTTAAATCGTTTCTATGGAAACGTGCCAGGATAGAAGAACCGGAACCATACGGTCGGTCCTGCGCATGAATGGCCCGGGATCAACCCGGACCAGCAGGGACAGGCATGACAGTACAGGACACAGCCGGATCTCGGTGCCTTGAGGGGAGGACAACGAGATGACCGCACCGGCAAACGACTTGCTCAGGGTCGAGAATCTGAAAATATCCTTCCATGTGCCGAGTGGTGTCATTCCGGCCGTGAAGAATGCGAGCCTGCGGGTGCTGCCCGGCAAGGTCACCGCGCTCGTGGGGGAATCGGGTTCCGGCAAATCGGTGATCAGCCAGGCCATCATGGGCATCCTGCCGCGGATCGCCTCGGCGGAAGGCCATATCTATTTCAGCGATCCGGCCCGCCCGGGCGAGACTGTGGATATTGTCCGCATGCCGCTGGACGGCCGGGAAATCCGTGCCCTTCGCGGCCGCCGCATGGGCAAGATCTTCCAGGAGCCCATGACCTCGCTTTCGCCGCTGCACACGATCGGCGACCAGATCAGCGAGGTTCTGGCGATCCACACGGCCGATACCGCCGCGGAGCGCCGGGCCAAGACGGAGGAAATGCTGGGTCTCGTCGGCTTCCATGAGCCGAAGCGCGCCTTCGACATGTATCCCTTCGAACTGTCGGGCGGCATGCGCCAGCGCGCCATGATTGCCATGGCGCTGATCTGCCGGCCGGCCCTGCTGATCGCCGACGAGCCGACCACCGCGCTCGACGTCACGATCCAGGCGCAGATCCTGAAACTGTTGCGCGACCTTCAGCAGAAGCTCGGCATGGCCATGCTGCTGATCACCCACGATCTTGGCGTCGTTGCCAATGTGGCGGACGAGGTGGTGGTGATCTATCGCGGCGAGATCATGGAAGCAGGTCCCGTCGACGCCATCTTCCGCAATCCGCGGCATCCCTACCTGAAGGGCCTGCTGGAGGCTGTTCCCCATTTCGACATGCCGGCCGGCGAGCGGCTGAAGCCGCTCCGGGCGATCGCTGCGGGCGGCGCCGGACTGTCCGGCCATATCGCATCGCCTGCGCGTGCCGGCAGCACGGCCTCGCGACCGGGACCGCTGCTCTCGGTCAGCCATGTCAGCAAGACCTTCGCGACCCGCAAGGGCGGTTTCCTCCGCTCCGGCGAAAAGCGGCTGCACCGGGCGGTCTCGGATGTGAGCTTCACGGTCGAGCGGGGCGAGTGCCTGGGCCTGGTCGGGGAAAGCGGCTGCGGCAAGACCACACTCAGCAAGATCCTGATGCGGGCGATCACCCCGGATGAAGGCAGCATCGTGCTGCACAGCGCCGAGGGCGACATCGACATCGGCAAGGCGGGCGGCGCGGAACTCAACCGGCTCCGCACCCGCATCCAGATGATCTTCCAGGATCCCGTTTCATCGCTCTCTCCGCGCATGACCGTGCAGAACATCCTGATGGAGCCGCTGGAAATTCACGGGCGCGGCGATGCCCGCTCCCGTCTGGAAACGGTTCGACGCCTGCTCTCGGCCATCGGGCTCGACGAGACCGCCCTCAACCGCTACCCGCACGCCTTCTCCGGCGGCCAGCGCCAGCGCATCGGGATTGCCCGAGCCCTCGCGCTCGGCCCGGAACTGATCATCTGCGACGAGCCGGTTTCGGCGCTCGACGTATCCGTACAGGCGCAGATCCTCAACCTGCTCAAGGATCTGAAGAAGGACCTGGGGCTCACGACCATCTTCATCTCCCACAATCTCGCCGTGGTGGATTACATGGCGGACCGTATCGCCGTCATGTGCAACGGCCGCATCGTGGAAATCGCCCCCCGCGACGTGCTCATGCGCGCGCCGGTTCATCCCTACACGCGGGCGCTGCTGGCAGCCGTGCCCTTTCCGGACCTCGACCGCCCCCTGGATTTCGAGGCGATTTCTGCAGGCGGCGCCTCCGATGTCGGCCGCTGGCCGGAAGCCTTCCGCCCCGCGGAAGAAGCTGGAGCGCTGGCGGCCGCCGATCTCGGCGGAGGCCATCTCGTGCTCGCCCGACCCTCCATCTCCGTTGCGGAGCTACGCGCATGATCGGCCGCCGCACAGCCCTCAAGATTCTGGCAGCCCTTGCCCTTCCCGGCGCGGCCCGCGCTGCGGGCTTTACCGGCAGCCCCATTCTGGACGATCTGGTCGCCAGCGGGCTCCTGCCCGATGCGGCCACCCGACTGCCGGAAAATCCCCGCGTGATCAATGTGAAGGCCATGGGTCGCGAACCCGGGCGCCACGGCGGCACGGTGCGCATGCTGATCGGCAGCCAGAAGGACATCCGCCTGATGACGATCAACGGTTATGCCCGGCTGGTCGGCTATGACGAAACCCTCCAGTTGCAGCCGGACGTGCTGGAAAAGGTGGACAACGAGGGCGACCGCATCTTCACCTTCCATCTGCGCAAGGGGCATCGCTGGTCGGATGGATCGCTGCTCACGGCGGAAGATTTCCGCTATTGCTGGGAAGATGTGATCCTCAACGACGACCTGCGCAAGGGCGGGCTGCCGCGCGAGCTGCTGGCCAACGGCAAGCCGCCGCGTTTCGAGATCCTTGATCACTATACGGTCCGCTACAGCTGGGATGCGCCGAACCCGAATTTCCTGCCGAAGCTCGCCGCGCCGCAGCCGCTCGTCATTCTCATGCCCTCCGGCTACATGCGGCAGTTCCACAAGGATTATCAGGATGCCTTCCGCCTTTCGGCGCTGATGAAGGAGTACCGGGTCAAGAAATGGGCAGACCTGCACATCAAGATGTCCCGCAGCTACCGGCCGGAAAATCCCGATCTGCCGACGCTCGATCCCTGGCGCAACACAGTGGCGCCGCCCGCAGAGCAGTTCGTCTTCGAGCGGAACCCCTATTTCCACCGGGTGGATGAGAACGGGTTGCAACTCCCCTATGTGGACCGGGTTGTCCTGTCGCTGAGCACCCCTGATATCATCGCCGCCAAGGCGGGCACGGGCGAATCCGATCTCCAGATCAACAGCCTCGACTTTGCCGATTATACCTTCCTGAAGGACAGCGAGAAGCTGTTCCCGGTCAAGGTCAGCCTCTGGAAGCGCACGCAGGGTTCCCGCGTCGCGCTTCTGCCGAACCTGAATTGCGGCGACGAGGTTTGGCGTGGCCTGTTCCGCGACGTGCGGATGCGCCGCGCGCTTTCGCTCGCCATCGACCGGCGCGAGATCAATCTCGCCGCCTTCTACGGGCTTGCCCGCGAAAGCGCCGATACCGTGCTGCCGGAAAGCCCGCTTTACCGGGAATCCCTTGCGAAGGCCTGGAGCACGCATGATCCGGAACAGGCGAACCGCCTGCTGGACGAGCTGGGCCTGACGGCCCGCAACAGCGACGGCATCCGGCTGCTTCCCGATGGTCGCAAGGCCGAAATCGTGGTGGAGACCGCAGGCGAAAGCACGCTCGAGACCGACGTGCTCGAACTGGTGACGGATCACTGGCGCGACGTCGGCCTGTCTCTCTTCGTGCGAACGTCCCAGCGCGACGTGTTCCGCAGCCGCGCCATGGGCGGCGAGATCATGATGTCGATGTGGATGGGCATGGACAATGGCGTTCCGACCGCCGACATGAACCCCTCGCAGATTGCACCCACCGCCGATGACCAGCTGCAATGGCCGGTCTGGGGCATGCACTACCTGTCCGTCGGCAAGAAGGGCAAGCCCCCGGAACTTCCCGAGGCGCAGAAGCTCGTCGACCTGCTCGGCGAATGGGAAGCCTCCGCCACCACTGAAGGCCGCGCCGACGTCTGGGCCAGAATGCTCGATATCTACACGGATCAGGTCTTTTCCATCGGCATCGTCAATGGCGGGCTCCAGCCGATGGTGCATGCCGCACGCCTCGTCAACGTGCCGGACAAGGGCCTCTTCGGCTTCGAGCCCACCGCCTATCTTGGCGTCTACAAGCCAGACACGTTCTTCCTCAGGGAGGAGGGCTGACCATGCTGCGCTATATCATCCTGCGCCTTCTTTCGATGATCCCCACGCTTGCGGTCATCTCCATGCTGGTCTTCACCATCATCGAGCTGCCCCCCGGCGACTATTTCGAAAGCTATGTTTCCGAACTCACCGCCATGGGCGAGGATGTGGACATGGCCGAAATCGAGGAGCTGCGCCAGCAATACGGCTTCGATCAGCCGCCGGTCATGCGCTATTTCCACTGGGTCGGGGCCATGCTGCACGGCGATTTCGGCTATTCGTTCGAATATCAGCTGCCGGTCAGCGAAGTGGTCGGCGATCGCATGTGGCTGACCATACTGGTCTCTTTCTGCACCATCATCGTCACCTGGCTCATCGCCTTCCCCATCGGCATCTATTCCGCCACGCACCAGTATAGCTGGGGCGATTACGGACTGACGCTGCTGGGCCTGCTCGGCATTGCCGTGCCGAACTTCATGCTGGCCCTGATCCTGATGTTCTTTGCCAACCGCTGGTTCGGCGTCTCCATCGGCCACCTGATGGACCAGAAATATCTGGCAGAACCGATGAGCTGGGAAAAGGCGCGATCGATCCTCTCCCATATCTGGATCCCCGTGCTGATCGTCGGCACAGCCGGAACCGCGGGCATGATCCGGCGCCTGCGCGCCAACCTGCTCGACGAGCTGCAGAAGCAATATGTCGTGACCGCCCGCGCCAAGGGCCTGTCGCCCACCCGCACGCTGGTGAAATATCCGCTGCGCATGGCGCTGAACTTCTTCGTGGCCGATATCGGCTCGATCCTGCCGGCGATCATTTCGGGCGCGGAAATCACCGCCATCGTGCTTTCGCTCGAAACCACCGGGCCGATGCTCGTGAAGGCGCTCCAGAGCCAGGACATGTATCTGGCGGGTTCGTTCCTGATGTTCCTCGCCTTCCTGACCGTCATCGGCATGCTGATTTCCGATATCGCGCTGGCGCTGCTCGATCCCCGCATCCGTCTGGCCGGGAGGAGCACCAAGTGAGCGCCGACAAGATGACGTCTCCCCTGCCCGCACCCGGCGCGCCGCTCGCGCATTATGTCTCGGACGCGCCCTTCGATCCCGATCACCTGGACGAAGCGACGCCCAAGCAGAAGAAATTCGCCCGCGCCTCGCAAAAGCAGCTGATGTGGTGGAAATTCCGCCGCCACAAGCTGGCGCTGGCCTCCGCCTGGTTCCTCGGCATTCTCTACGCCATGATCGCGATGGTGGAATTCCTGGCGCCCTACAATCTGCACAGCCGGCACATGGAGCACATTTACGAGCCGCCGCAGCGGGTGCATCTCTTCCACGAGGGCCAATTTGTCGGGCCTTTCGTCTACGGGCGAACCATGACGCTCGACATGGACACGCTGCAGCGGGTCTATGCCGATAACCGCGCGGATGTGCAGCCGATCCGCTTTTTCTGCAGCGGCGACAGCTATCGCTTCTGGGGTCTGAAGCAGACGAGCCTGCATCTCGCCTGCCCCGCCGAGGGCGGGACGCTCTTCCTGCTCGGCACCGACCGGCTCGGCCGCGATGTGCTTTCCCGCATCCTCTACGGGGCACGCATTTCGCTGACGATCGGCCTTCTGGGCATCGCCATCTCCTTCACGCTCGGAATCGTGATCGGCGGCCTTGCCGGCTATCACGGAGGCTGGTTCGACCTGCTGGTGCAGCGCATCATCGAAGTTCTGCAATCCATTCCCAGCATCCCGCTCTGGATGGCGCTCGCTGCCATCATGCCCGTCACCTGGAGCCCGATACTCATCTATATCGGCATTACCGTCATCCTTGGCCTGCTCGACTGGACGGGTCTGGCCCGAGCGGTGCGCTCCAAGCTGCTCTCGCTGCGCGAGGAAGACTACGTCCTGGCCGCGCAGCTGATGGGAGCGGGTCCGGCCCGCATCATCGGCCGCCACCTGGTGCCGGGCTTCATGTCGCACCTGATCGCCACGGCGACGCTCGCCATTCCCGGCATGATCCTTGGAGAAACGGCGCTCAGCTTCCTCGGTCTCGGCCTGCGCCCGCCCATCACCAGCTGGGGCATCCTGCTCACGGAGGCGCGCTCGGTGAGCGTGATCGCCTTCTATCCCTGGCTCCTTTTTCCGACCATTCCCGTCATCCTCGTCATCCTCGCCTTCAACTTCCTGGGCGATGGTTTGCGCGATGCCGCCGATCCCTACAAGTGAAGTGGAAGACGTATGCTTCGCCGTTTTGAAGATGCACGCATCCTCATGTACAGCCATGATACATTCGGCCTCGGGCACCTGCGCCGCTGCCGCACCATAGCCCACTCGCTGGTGGAGGATTATCGCGGCCTTTCCATTCTGATCGTCTCCGGCGCCACCATCGCAGGCGCCTTCGATTACCGGGCCCGCGTGGATTTCGTGAAGATCCCGAGCGTGATCAAGCTGCGCAATGGCGAATACCAGTCGCTCGACCGGCACATCGACCTGCAGGATACCCTGTCGATCCGGCGGTCGATCATCCAGCACACGGCAGAGACCTTCAAGCCGGACATCTTCATCGTCGACAAGGAACCCATGGGCCTGCGCGGCGAGGTGGAGCCGACGCTGGAGTTCCTGAAGGAGCGCGGGACCAAACTGGTGCTCGGCCTGCGCGAGGTGATGGATTCGCCGGAGTTGCTGGATGCCGAATGGAAGCGCAGCAACATCCTGCCCAAGATCGACCACTATTTTGACCGCATCTGGGTCTATGGCCCACCGGATTTCTACGATCCGCTCACCGGCCTCGAGGTACCGCCGGGAGTGCGCGACAAGATGAGCTTCGTCGGCTTCCTCCAGCGCAGCGTCTCGCGCGATGACAATCGCAGTCGCCCGGAAGGCGATTACCTGCTCGTCACGACCGGCGGCGGGGGCGACGGCGCGGAACTGGTCCACCAGGTCATCGATGCCTACCGGGCCGATCCGTCCCTCACCTGCCGGGCGCTGATCGTGCTGGGTCCCTACATGCCGGCCCGCCAGCGGGAAAAGCTGATGCGCAAGGCCAAGAAGGTGCCGACGATCGAGGTGATCGAATTCGACAACCGCATGGAAGAGCTGATCGCCGGCGCCACCGCCGTCGTCGCCATGGGCGGATACAACACCTATTGCGAGATCCTCTCCTTCGACAAGCGGGCGCTGATCGTGCCCCGCGTCGTGCCGCGCGAGGAACAGCTGATCCGCGCCACCCGCGCCAGCGAGCTGGGGCTGATCGACATGCTCCTGCCCGACGAGGCGGAGGATCCGGTCCGCATGTCCGCCGCGCTGAAGGCGCTCTGGAGCCGTCCGCTCCCCTCCACCTGCGCGTCCAACCTGCGGCTCGAAGGGCTGGCCAAGATCTCGGCCGAGGTCCTGCCCTGGATCGAGGAACGCGAGCAGGCCCGTGCGGCGGAAAAGACCGCCGCATCCTGAAGGAAGGCCGATGACCGACAAACCGAATCTCGTTGTCCTGCTGAAGGGCTATCCGCGGCTTTCCGAAACCTTCATCGCCCAGGAGCTGCTGGGACTGGAAAAGGCAGGCTTCCGCCTGTCGCTGGTCTCGCTTCGCCACCCGACGGACAAGAAGCGCCATCCCGTCCATGACGAGATCCGGGCACCCGTGCTCTATCTGCCGGAATACCTGCATGAAGAGCCCCTGCGGGTCGCAAAAGCGCTCGGAAAAGCCCTTTTCAATCCCGGCTTCTGGCGACTTCTGCCCCGGTTCCTGAAAGACCTCGGCCGGGATGTCAGCCGCAACCGGTTCCGGCGGCTGGGCCAGGCGGCCGTGCTGGTCGCCGAATGGCCGCAGGGCGGCGCGTGGCTGCACGCCCATTTCATCCATACGCCCTGCTCGGTCGCCGCCTATGCCAGCGCGATGACCGCCATTCCCTATACCGTCTCCGCGCATGCGAAGGATATCTGGACCTCGCCGGACTGGGAGCTGGCCGAAAAGCTCAAGCATGCCCGCTGGACCGTTACCTGCACCGCCTCCGGTTACGACCATCTGAAGCATCTCGCCGCCGGCCAGGGCACCGTGCATCTGAGCTATCACGGCCTCGACCTCTCCCGCTTCTCGCCCTTTTCCGGAACACGGTCCCTGCGGGACGGGTCCGATCCCGCCGATCCCGTCCGGATCGTCAGCGTCGGCCGGGCGGTGGAAAAGAAGGGATACGACATTCTACTCAAGGCGCTCAGCCAGTTGCCTGCGGACCTTCACTGGCGCTTCGACCACGTGGGCGGAGGCGGCGAACTGGCCCGTCTGAAGCCGCTCGCGGAACAGCTGGGCATTGCCGGACGCATTGCCTGGAAGGGCGCGCTCGACCAGCTCGACGTGCTGGAACTCTACCGCCAGTCGGATCTCTTCGCGCTTGCCTGCCGCATCACGGCCGATGGCGACCGCGACGGTCTGCCGAATGTGATCGTCGAAGCGTCGAGCCAGGGTCTGGCCACCGTCTCCACCCATATTTCGGGCATCCCGGAGCTGCTGACCGATGGCGAAAACGGCTTCCTGGTGGAACCGGAAAACCCGGACGCCTTCGCCGGGGCGCTCGAAAAAGCGATCCGCGACCCCGCGCTCCGACATGCCTATGGAGCGCGTGCCGAGGCGAAAGTGCGGGCGCATTTCGATTATCATACCAGCATCGCCGATCTCTCCCGCTACTTCGAAAGGGCCTATGCGGAGGCTCGTCGATGACGGAGTGCCCCCGCGTTCTCTTCTATGTGCAGCACCTCCTCGGCATCGGCCATCTGGCCCGCGCCGGGCGCATTGCCGAAGCTCTCGTCCGCGATGGCTTCGATGTGATGCTGGTGACCGGCGGATTGCCGGTGGACGGCTTCGTCGCACAGGGCGTGCGGGAAGTCCGGCTTCCACCCCTCGTCGTCGGCGACGACGGCTTTTCCACCCTCAATGACTGTGATGGAAAGCCGGCCACGGAAGCCTATAAAGCCGCGCGCCGCGACCGTCTCCTTGCGCTTTATGACGATTTCCAACCCCATGCCGTGCTCCTCGAAGCCTTCCCGTTCGGCAGGCGGCAGGTGCGCTTCGAGCTCCTGCCCCTGATCGACCGGATCGAGGCGAGCCAGCCCCGGCCGCTGCTTCTGTCTTCGGTGCGGGATCTGCTCCAGGCCCGGACAAAGCCCGGGCGCGACCGGGAAACCGCCGATCTCGTGCGCAATCATTTCGACGCCGTGCTCGTGCATGGCGATCCCGACTTCGCCCGGCTGGAAGACAGCTTCGCCCTCGCCTCCAAAATCGCCGGAAAGGTGATCTATACCGGGCTGGTCGCGCCCGACAGGCTGGTTCCCGCCCCGGACCGGCATGATGTGGTCGTGTCGGCCGGGGGCGGTGCGGTCGGTCGCAAGGTCATGGAGGCAGCGCTCGGTGCGGCCCGCCTGCTCGATCCCGCCCTGTCCTGGCTGCTCATCGCCGGCCCCAACCTTCCGGCTCCCGATTACGCCGCACTGGAGGCGGCCGCAGGCCCGAACGTGACACTGGCCCGGTTCCGCCGGGATTTCACCGGCCTGCTCGCCAATGCACGGCTCTCCATCTCCCAGGCCGGCTACAATACGATCGGCGACATTCTGCTGGCCGGCTGCCGTTCCATTCTCGTTCCCTTCACGGCGGGGGGCGAAACAGAACAGGAGGCGCGGGCAGACAAACTGGAAAGGCGCGGACGCGCCGTAACGGTGGAAGAAGCCGCAATCGGGCCGGACATGCTGGCAAAGGCCGTTACCCGTGCCATTGCCCTGCCGGACCCCGCATCCCTCGCCCTCGACCGCAACGGAGCCGCCCGGACGGCCCATGTCCTGCGCGAGATGCTCGACCGGAAAGCGTCGACGGCCCGGGTCTGAAACACCCAATGATTATCCTGTAGAATCTGTTATTCCCGGAATATAGTCTCGCCTCCGGTCCGCCCCCGGGCGCCACTTCAGGAGCATGCATGGAATCGCGACTGACCCGCTACATCTGGAAACATACCAAGCGACAGCAGCTTTACATTCTGCTGGTCGTTGCGCTGTCCATGGTGCCCTATTTCCTGTCCTTCGATCTGCCGAAGCAGATCGTCAACGGGCCGATCCAGGGCAAGGGTTTCGACGGTCCCGGCGCGACGCAGCTCTTCATGCCGATTTCCTTCGACCTTCCCTATTTCGGAACGGTGCAGCTTTTCGACGGCCTCGAGCTCGACCGCATGCAGATGCTGTTCGCGCTCAGCATGGTTTTCCTGCTTCTGGTGGTCGTGAACGGCCTCTTCAAGCTCTACATCAACACCTACAAGGGCCGGTTGGGCGAGCGGTTGTTGCGCCGCATCCGGTTCGAACTGGTGGATCGCATCCTCCGCTTCCCGCCGCAGCAGTTCAAACGCATCAAGGGCGCCGAAGTCGCCAGCATGGTGAAGGACGAGATCGAGCCGCTCGGCGGCTTTACCGGCGATGCCTTCGTTCAGCCGGCGCTTCTGGGCGGACAGGCGCTGACGGCGCTTTTCTTCATCCTGATGCAGAATTTCTGGCTGGGCATGATTGCCGCGCTGATGGTGGCGATCCAGGCGCTGGTGATCCCGCGCATGCGCCGCCGCCTGCTGATCCTCGGTCGCCAGCGCCAGCTCACCGCCCGCGAGCTCGCCGGCCGTGTCAGCGAGATCGTCGACGGCATCGGCACCATCCACGCCTATGATACGTCCAATTACGAGCGCGCCGACATCGCGCACCGGCTCGGCACGATCTTCAAGATCCGCTACGATCTCTATCAGTGGAAGTTCATGGTGAAATTCATCAACAACTTCCTCGCCCAGCTCACGCCCTTCCTGTTCTATTGCATCGGCGGCTATCTGGCCCTGAAGGGCAAGCTGGATATCGGGCAGCTCGTCGCCGTCATCAGCGCCTACAAGGACCTGCCCGGCCCCCTCAAGGACCTGATCGACTGGGACCAGATCCGTCAGGATGTGCAGGTGAAATATGTGCAGGTGGTGGAGCAGTTTACCGTCGATGGCGTGATGGATCCCAAGATCCAGGCCCCCAATGCCGACTTGCCGGCACCGCTTTCCCATCCGCTGGCCGCGGTCAATCTCTCGCTGGTCGACGACAGCGGTGCCAAGCTGCTGGAGCGGGTGTCCGTGCAGATCAATCCCGGCGAGACGGTGGCCGTCGTCGGTCGCACGGCGGCGGGCGGCGATGCGCTGGCGGATGCCTTCGGCCGGATCATCTGGCCCGAAAGCGGGCGGATCACGGCGGGCGGCGAGGATCTGCTCGAACTGCCCGAGGCGATTTCGGGGCGCCGCATTTCCTATGTGTCGTCCGAGGCCTATTTCTTCTACGGCAGCCTGCGGGATAACCTCACCTATGGCCTGAAGCACATGCCCCTCCGCCCGGCCGTCTACGAGGAGCAGGCACTCAAGGGGCGACGCTGGGAAATCAACGAGGCGCGGCTTGCGGGCAATCCGGACCTCGACATTCACAGCGACTGGATCGATTACACGGCCGCCAATGCAAGCGGCCCGGACACCTTCTTCGATGCCATTCTGGAAGTGCTCGATTCGGTCCAGCTCTCCGGCGATATCCTGGATCTGGCGCTTCGTTCCACCATGGATCCCGGCAAGCGTCCGGGTCTCGCCGAACGCATCGTCGAGTTGCGCCATGCCCTCGGCGGTGTGCTGGCCGCCGAAGGGGTCAGCGGCCTTGTCGTGCCCTTCGAACCCGGCCGCTACAACACCGAGGCGACGGTGGGCGAGAACCTGCTTTTCGGCACCGCCACCGGGCCGGAACTGGCCGGCACCGCCATTGCCAACAATGCCTATTTCCGGTCCGTGATGACCGAGACGGGCCTTTCCAACACGCTGTTCGAGATGGGCCGCGAGATTGCCGCAAACGCCGTCGAGCTGTTCAGCGACCTGCCGCCCGATCATCCCTTCTTCCAGCAGCTGACCTTCATGACCTCCGACGACCTGCCGGTCTATCAGGTGATGTTGCAGAAGCTGAAAGGGCGCGGTTTTGCCGAGGCCACCCGGGAGGAGCGCCTGGCCATCATCCGCCTGAGCTTCCTCTATATCGAGCCTCGCCACCGCTTCGGCCTTCTGACCGAAGAGCGGATGGCCGAAATCGTCGAAGCCCGCCGCCAGTTCCACGAAGGCCTGCCGGAAGAGCTGAAAAGCGCGCTCGAAACCTACGATCCCGACCGCTATTCCGGATCGGCCACGCTGCTGGACAACATTCTCTTCGGCCGGATCAGCCACCGCCATCCCGATGGCGCAAACCGTATCCGCACCATCGTCGCCGGCATGCTGAAAAGCCGCGAACTCTATGACGACGTGCTGGAAATCGGCCTCGAATTCGACGTGGGTCCCGGCGGCCGGCGCCTCACCTCTACCCAGCGCCAGAAGCTAAACCTCGCCCGGGCGCTCATCCGCCATTCCGACTACTACATCCTCAACCGCCCCCTGCCCGGCCTCGATCACCGGCTGCAGGACGAAATTGTGCGCAATGTGCTGCACCTGCTCGACCGCGGCGACGCGAAACCTGCGGTCATCTGGGTCCTGTCCAATGCCAGCCTTTCGCCGCTCTTCGACCGGGTCATGGTCTTCGACCGCGGCATGCTGGTGGGCGACGGCAAGCATGCCGAGTTGCGCGAGAGCAATGACACGTTCCGCCAGCTTGTGTCATGATGCTATGAACTGTCATCAAACAGACAAGCGGCAAACGCTAGAAAGCCGCGGACCGAAAGAGTGGGAAGAAGCGAAGCCATGTTGCTGAAGGACGAAGTGGAACTGTTGCGGCGGGTGCCGTTGTTTGCCGGCGTGGCGCCTGCCAAGCTGAAGCTTCTGGCATTCACATCGGACCGGGTAAACTATGCCGCAGGCGAGGAAATCTTCCATCAGGGCGATTCCGGAGACGCGGCCTATGTCATCCTGAACGGCACGGCGGATATCCTCGTCGATACGCCGGCGGGAGAGATCAAGGTTGCGGAAGCCGAATATTCCTCGATCGTCGGCGAAATCGCCATTCTGTGCGAAGTCTCGCGCACGGCAACGGTCCGGGCCGCCTCCCCGCTGGATGTGCTCCGGATCAAGAAGGACCAGTTCCTGAAGCTGCTGGTCGATTTCCCCGAAATCACCATCGAGGTGATGCGCGTGCTTGCCGACCGCCTCAGCCACACCACCCAGGAGCTCACCCTCGCCCGCAGCCAGCTGAAGGCCAGCGAATAAACCGCTTCGCGGTCAGCCAAACCGGACACGACCGGTTGCGAGTTCGACGGAAAGCCGGTTTGCCGGCACCCCGTGAAGGTGTTGGCCAAGCGTTTCCAGGAGGAGCCCGAGACGGCGGTCGCCGCCGGCCCCTGTTGGCCCGCCGGCTACCAGCGCGCGATAGGCCGCCAGTCGCTCTCCGCCGAGCCAGACATGGGCAAGGTCGCCACCGGCGCGAAGCCGGTACCAGTCCGCCAGAAAATCCACGGCCGTCAGGGACGACAGGCCGTGCGGGACCGCGCCTTGAAAGCCCGCCGCGTGCAGCAGCTCCGGCATCGTCGCCTGACGGAAGAACGCGGCCAGATCCTCCGGCCATTCGCGCTTCAGGAAGCGGCGGGCGGTCACATGCTGCAGATGGGCATCGAGAAACGCGCCCAGCGTTTCCGCTTCCAGCATCCTGCCCGTCTCGACGCCCGTGATCGCCGCCAATTTTTGGCTGGCCCGGGTGATGAGCGGATCGAGCGGCAGGTGATCGAGGCTCAGCGTGTCGATCTCCGCCACGCCCTCCGACACGGTGACGATCCGGACGGCCGCTGGAAAGGCGACAAGCGCCGGCACGGCCACGTTGACCAGGGTTTCTCCCTGACCGCCGCTGAGCAGCGCAACATCATGCACATGCACATGCCCGCTGAAATGCAGCCGCATGCCCGCCTGGCCGACGGTGCCTCCGACAAGGGGCTGCGGCATGCGCCGCTGGAAGGAATGGGTCCCCATCATGGCCAGTTCCGCCTCGAGCGTGCCGTTCAATGTTTCGAGGACCGGATAGTGCGAGAAATGGATGACCTGCTTGCCCCCGGCCTCCGCCCGCCCGCGGATATCGCTCAGCCAGTCGATCAGGAAGGATTTCTCGCGCAAAAGGGCGTTCCAGCCGGCCGCCGTGCTGTCCCCGAGCCCGTCATCGCCAGTCGCATCGAGCGCAAAGACATTGGCGTCGATCATGACGAGCCAGAGACCCTCGACCGGCTCGACGAGATAGCTCGCATCCATCAGCCATCGCCGGTCCAGACCGTCTCCGTCGACGACGGGATACCGCCGCCCTTCCGGATCGGGATCGGTGCCGAAGGGCGTCTCCCAGTAGAGACAATCCGTATCGTGGAAGAAGCCGCATCCACCCGGCAGATTGGCCGGATAGCCGCCGCAGAAAAGATTGGCATTCACCACCCGCTTGCCGCCGCGGGGATCGGCATAGCCGGGATCGCTGGTCAGAAGCACGCTCTCGCCGGCCGCATCCGCGTAGCGCTTGCGACGGTGCCGCCCGTTCTCGCCGAAAATATCGTGATTTCCCGGCAGCGCGAAAAACCGCATCGCGTGCTTCGCCCGGAAACGGTCGAGCAGGCGCGCCAGCGCTGCAAGCGTGACTGCCTGTCCGTCATCGGAATAATCGCCGAGCAGCACGACATCCTGAATGCCGTCTGCCGCCAGTGTCTCGAGCGTGGCGGCAAGGATCGAACCCGCTTCGTTGTAGATGCGCGGCGCCCGCGCCACGTCGCCCGGCAGGCGCAACGCCAGCGGGATACCCTCAGCAGTGAAGGCATCGAAGCCGAAATCCGCGCCCGGATCGTGAAAATGGGCATCGGCAATCACGGCGAAACGGTGGTGGGGCTGTCTTTTCAATCGGCAAATCCTGGGGCTTTCGGATTCTTTTCAGACATAACTGCCAATATGCCTTTGGCCAAGCTGCGAAAGCTCTCGCCACTCCGGCAGAGTTTCGCTAGCATGGTATAAAAGCGGCACCAGGGAAACCCTTGGAACCTTCTCGGGTTCGGGTGCCGGAATGAGGAACAGGACCTGTCCGGCCGCAAGGTTGGCCGGTTCCAACAGGGGCAGTACGAGAAGCGTGGACGGTAGCGGGATTCGGGTGAAGTTCTGGGGAACGCGCGGCAGCTTGCCGGTGTCGGGCGCCGACTATGCACGTTTTGGCGGCAACACGATTGCGGTCGAAGTTTCCGCCGGCGACGAAACCCTGTTCTTCGATGCCGGTTCGGGCCTGCCGCAGGCCGGCCGGGCCCTGGCGCCGGATCGGCGGCAGACGACCCATCTGTTCATGTCGCATTTCCACTACGATCATATCATCGGACTGCCCTTCTTCTGCCCGCTTTTCAATCCGCGGGCGACGGTCTCGCTCTGGTCCGGCAACCTGCACGGCTTGCAGACCACGCAGCAGACGCTGAAGGAAATCATGCGTCCGCCCTTCTTCCCGGTCAGCCCGGATATTTGCGCGGCCCGCGTGCGCTGCCTGGATTTCCAGGCGGGCGACGTGCTGGAGCCGATTTCCGGCGCCCGGCTGAAGACCGGCATGCTTAACCATCCCGGCGGTTCGATCGGCTACCGCATCGAATGGAACGGCCGGGTGATCGCGCTGATCACCGATACCGAGCACGAGCCGGGCACGCTTGACGAAACGGTGCTGGGGCTGATCGAGGGGGCTGACCTCTTCATCTATGACGGTGCCTTTGAAGATGGCGAGATGGAGAAGTTCAAGGGCTTCGGCCATTCCACCTGGCAGCAGGCCGCCCGGCTGGCAAGGGCCGCGGGTGTGAAGCAGACCGCGATTTTCCACCACTCGCCCACCCGGATCGACAGCGAACTGGAAGCCATGGAAAGCCGCGCCCGCGCCGAACTGCCGAGCCTGTTCTTCGCCCGCGATCTCCAGACCGTCAGCCTCTGAGCAGATCGCCCGCCTTGACCCACCGGCAACCCGGATGACCGGCGGTGATCCCGAACAGCGCCTCGAGAAAATCATCGACCGCCGAATCATGCACCAGATGATGGGTCAGAAGCCCCATGGCCTTCCCGTCCTCCAGGGTCTCCACCCGCGCCGCAATCTCGTGAAACAGCAGGTCCGCAGGCCTGCCGCCACGGGTGCCATGCCAATCCATCACATCCACATGGGTGTTGAGTTCACGAATGCCGCGCGTCTTTTCCGGGCCGAAGACCGAAAGACAGGTAATGCCGATCTTTTGAAGACGCGGCAGGAGTTCAGGCGAAATGCGGTTCCATGGCGGAACCAGCATGGGAAGCATCGCCTCCCCATGCAGCGCGGAAAGGCGATCCATGCCGGCCGAAAGCTCGGCGAGAACAAGGGCTGCCGGGCGATGAGCGCCGAGTTCCTGCTTCTTTTCCGTGGGCGGCGCGTAATTGCGGTGCGACCAGCCATGCAAGGCGATGCTGATCAGGTCCCGGCCGGAAAGATAGGCTTCGAGCGCCACGCCCGTCCCCTCGGGAATGACCGCAAGCGTCACCGGAATCGCATGCTCCCCGGTCAGCGAGAGAAAGCGGGCAAGCGCGTCGGTCGGTTCCACCGCATCGTCATCGCGCAGCCAGAAGGGGGCCGGCGAAAGCATGGCCGCCCGGCGCTCCAGCACCGCCATCAGCCGGTCACGGCCTGCCTGTTCGGTCATGTCGTTCCTTTCCCGATTGTCGTCAACCAGCCGTCGAGCCGGGCGGAGGCCTCGTCCAGCGTCCGCTCGGCCACGATCATGGCGCGCGCTTGTGTTGCAAGCCTCTGTCGCAGCGATCCGTCCTGCAGGAGATGCGAGACCGCGTCGCGGAATGCGCCGGCATCGCCCGACGGAACAAGCAGGCCGCTCCGTCCGTCCTCCACCACCTCCGGCACGCCACCGGTGCGGAAGGCGACCGCCGGAAGGCCCGAGGCGGCTGCTTCCAGATAGGCCATGCCATAGGCTTCGCCGACTCCCGGCCACACATAGACCGAGGCCCGACGCAGCCGTTCGAGCAATTGCGGCCTGGCGAGCTCGCCATGAAACACCACCCGTCCCGGGGCCAAGGGCCGAAACAGGGCCTCCACGTCCGATCGGCACGGGCCGTTGCCGACAATGTCGAGGACGAAAGGCCGGTCGATGCCCTGAAGGGCAGCCGCGAGCGCCCGATAGCTCTCCAGCTTGTCGCCGAAGCGCATCATGGCGATGGTCAGCAGCCGGCCCGGTTCCGGCAAAGGTTCGACGGCAAGGAAATCCGTGGCATCCAGAAAGGGCTTCAGCCGCACGGTTCGTGCCTCGGGCGCAGCTTCGGCAAGCCCCCGCTCGTCCCGTCCGGTCAGGCAAATATTGAGGGCCGCGCCCCGCACCGCCTGCAGCACCACCGCCTGCGCCGCCTGCCAGCCCTGCCCTTCCCGACGGGCCGACCAGGACGCTTCCATGGTCACATAGGCAATCCCCGCCTCGGCGGAGAGAACGGGTCCCAGATAATCCGGCGCCTTGTAGTAGACATGGTAGGTCAACCAGAGATCGGGCCTTCCCCCATCCCCCCAACCGGTCCGGATGCGGGCCCGTTCCGCTTCGATGGCGGACGCCATGCCGGCATGCCCCTGCGGATCGCGGGAAAAGCTGCGGAATTCCGAAACCAGCGTGACCGTATGGCCTGCCGCTTCCAGAGCCCGCAGGACAAGCCGCGCCATCATCCGGTCTCCCGAGGGAACGGGATGGTGGGGGGATTTCAGTGGCGCATAGAATGCAATTTTCATATTGGATACCTATTTCCCGCCCGGGCTCCCTGTCAATTCGGGGGGGAGCAAGGTTTGAGAGGCGCCATGGCATTCTGGAAGAGATGGAAAAAGCGCATCCGAAAGCTGCGCAACGGGCTGGCCCGGCGGTTTTTCGAAACCCGCTACGGACGGGAACTGCTCGTCCAGTCGCTGCCCGCCCGCGTTCTGGACATGACCACCGATTGCGGCGACCACCGCATGACCTTCTCGCCGCATGACTATATCGGCCGCAAGATCTACCGGAAGGGACACTTCGAACGGGGGTCGGTGAAGCGGTTGCGCGGGCTGCTGGAAACGCTCGGCCATCCCCTGTCGGGAACGGTGCTTCTGGAGCTCGGCGGCAATATCGGCACGCAGACCGTCTATTGGGCGAAGGAAGGCCTGTTCTCGAAGATCGTATCGGTGGAACCCGATCCCCGCAATTTCGCCCGGCTGGAGCGCAATATCAGGCAGAACGGCCTCGCCGACCTCGTCACGCTTTTGCAGGTGGCGGCGGGTGAAGCCGAAGGCGAGATCGATTTCTTCCAGAACCCGGACAATCACGGCAAGAGTTCGGCGCTGCGCCTGTCGGCCCGCGATCGCCATCTCGTCGTGCCCGTCCGGCCGGTGGATCGCATCATCGCGGATCTGGGGATTGCCGCTCGGGAGATCGGTCTCGTCTGGATGGACATCGAGGGCTACGAGCCCGTCGCCTGTCGGTCCATGCGCGGGCTGATGCAGGCGGGCGTTCCGATCTACATGGAGTTTTCGCCGGATTTCTATGGCGAGGAGGCACAAGCCTTCCGCGACAGCCTCGCCGCCGCCTATCCGCGTGCCTTCCAATTCCTGGAGGATCAGCCGGTCCGCGAGAGGGAGACGGGGACATTGCCGCTCGACATCGGACAGTATGACGTCCTTTTGCTGCCCTGAAGCATTCGACCGGCTCCCGGACCCGGCCAATCGCCGCAGTCTGCATTTGGTCCTTGCGGAAACGGTGGAGGGGGATCACATCTCGAACCGCATTGCGGAAGGAGATTCGCATGGCGGATGATACGATCACCCTGTTCGAGGCCATTGGCGGCGTGCACACCATCAAGGCGCTGACGAAACGGTTCTATGAACTGATGGACACGCTTCCCGAGGCCGCCGCCTGCCGCGCGGTGCACCCGGCGGACATGAGCGGATCGGAAGAAAAGCTCACCGAATATCTGATCGGCTATCTCGGTGGCCCGCCCGTCTATGTGCAGAAATATGGTCACCCCCGCCTGCGGTCCCGCCATTTCATGGCCGAGATCGGTCCGGAAGAACGGGATGGCTGGATCCTCTGCTTCCGCCAGGCGCTGAACGAGACGATCAGCCACGAAAAGCTTCGGGACATCATCTGGCAGCCCATCGAGCGGCTGGCCTTCCACATGCAGAACCGGGAATAGGGCGATGATCGAAAGAAACAGCATCGGACAGCGCCTGACGCTCGTGGCCGCAGGCCTTATCGGTCTGGCCGGCGTGGCCCTTTCGGCAGCGGCGGCCCATGCGGAGGATCCGCGCTTCCTGGCCCAGGCCGGCCTGCTCTGCCTCGCCCATGGTCCGGCGCTGCTGGCGATCTGCGGCTTTCCGCTCCGGCTCGGCCGTCTTGCCGCTGCCCTGATGGTGGCGGGGGTGGCACTCTTCACCGGGGACATGCTGATGCGGGAATTTGTCGGCCATGCACTCTTTCCCCGCGCCGCGCCCACCGGGGGAACCCTGATCATGGCCGGCTGGCTGTCGGTTGCCGCCGGCGCACTCCTGCCGCGCCGCAGCGCCTGATCCCTTCAGCGCGCCTCCCGGTCGCGGATTTCCTGAAGCGCCCGGTCGAGGCTGGATTTCGACCCGTTGCGCAGCGGCACGAAGGTCTTGCCGAATTTCTTGCAGCCGGTCTTCACGCGCAGGCAGGCATCGTGGCTGATACAGTCGATCGGGCAGAAGACGCAATCGACCGACGGCAGAACCGTGTCGATCCGCGAAACCGCTTCCCGCAGTCCCCCGTCATGATGGATCAGTTCGGCGCCGTGGGCGCTGGCGATCTGCCGGAGATGCGCGACCTGGCAATCCCTGCCGCCCACATAGAGAAAGCTGCGGATCGGCCGTGCCCGCTCCTCTGTCGGCTGGGTTTCCCCACCCTGCCCCGACTTCCCGCAATTGCCCTTGCGCTTCGCTGCCACGATACCGTTCTCCTGTTGAGCGTTGCGGCACGCTACAAAACATGAGTTTCAGAGTAAAGTATAAAGATGAATTTTCAACTCATGTTTTCATCCACGGTTCCGGGCCTGTCTTGATGGCCAGGGCAGCCGTTTTCGGCCGTTTTTCCCCCGCGCAGACCGCAATTCCGCAATGCACAGGAGACCGTGAGACGACCGTTTGAGTAGTGATTTACAAGATATTGATTGAATGGAATAATCCGGAAATGCTGCACTGCACGCCGGGCGATGTGCACGCCGAGCCCTCGCTAAACCCCTCAGATGAAACGCAAAAAACTGGCTCCGCGGAAATTTTACCGTTTGATAAATAAATTTTTTGCGCTACCGTTTGCCCACAGTGCGTTACACAATAATGGGGAACCGACATGGGACGACTGGCACCCGGCATTACTTCTGGCCGCCTCAGCGCCGCAGACTACGACGCCAACTTTTCCGATCTTCACCCGCCGCTGGACAAGCATGAAGCGCTTGTGGCGTCGGATCGCTGCTACTTCTGTCACGATGCGCCGTGCATGACGGCCTGTCCGACATCCATCGACATTCCGCTGTTCATCCGGCAGATCTCGACGAGCAACCCTCTGGGGGCCGCGCGCACCATTTTCGACCAGAACATTCTGGGCGGCATGTGCGCCCGCGTCTGTCCCACCGAAACGCTCTGCGAGCAGGCCTGCGTGCGCAACACCGCCGAGGAGCGCCCGGTCGAGATCGGCCGCCTGCAGCGCTACGCGACCGACACCGCCATGGAGCGGGGCGTGCAGTTCTACCAGCGCGCCGCCGCAACCGGCAAGAAGGTGGCCGTGATCGGTGCCGGCCCGGCGGGCCTTGCGGCCGCCCACCGTCTGGCCCTTGCCGGTCATGAGGTCACCATTTTCGAAGCCCGCGAAAAGTCGGGCGGCCTCAACGAATATGGGATCGCCACCTACAAATCGACCGGCGATTTCGCCCAGGACGAGGTGAACTACATTCTCTCCATCGGCGGCATCACGGTGCGCCACGGCCAGAAGCTGGGTCGCGATTTCACGCTCGCCCATCTGGAAGGCCAGTATGACGCGATTTTCCTCGGCATCGGCCTGGCCGGCGTCAACGGTCTGGGTGTGGAAGGCGAGGACTTCGCCGGCGTCGAGGATGCGGTGGATTTCATCGCCACCCTGCGCCAGGCCAAGGACAAGTCGACCGTCGCCGTCGGCCGCTCGGTCGTGGTTCTCGGCGGCGGCATGACCGCCATCGATGCAGCCGTGCAGGCCAAGCTGCTCGGCGCCGAAGAGGTGACCATCGCCTATCGCCGCGGCAAGGAAAACATGAACGCCTCCGAGTTCGAGCAGGATCTCGCCGCCTCCAAGGGCGTCAACATCCGCCACTGGCTGCAGCCGAAACGGGTGCTCGGCGAAGGCGGCAAGGCCACCGGCATCGAGCTGGAATATACGGCGCCGACCGCGAACGGTCTTGCCGGAACCGGCGAAACCGTGGTCGTCAAGGCCGACCACATCCTCAAGGCCATCGGCCAGACCTTCCGCGCCGATGGCATCGGCGGCCTGGAAGTGAAGGGCGGACGCATCGTCATCGATGCGGAAGGCCGCACCTCGCTGCCCAAGGTCTGGGCCGGCGGCGACTGCGTGAAGCTCGGTGAGGACCTCACCGTGACCTCCGTCGCCCAGGGTCGCGACGCCGCAGACAGCATCAACCGCGCGCTCGCCAGTGCTGCGCTTTCCAGCGCCGTCGCCTGAGCCGCCCGAGGATTTGAGAGGACTTCACCATGGCTGATCTTCGCAATAATTTCGTAGGCATCAAATCGCCGAACCCGTTCTGGCTGGCCTCCGCGCCGCCCACCGACAAGGCCTATAACGTCGAGCGCGCCTTCAAGGCGGGCTGGGGCGGCGTGGTCTGGAAAACGCTGGGCTCGGAAGGACCGCCGGTCGTCAACGTCAACGGTCCGCGCTACGGCGCGATCTGGGGCGCCGATCGTCGCCTGCTCGGCCTCAACAATATCGAGCTCATCACCGACCGTCCGCTGCAGATCAACCTGCAGGAAATGAAGCAGGTCAAGATGAACTGGCCGGACCGCGCCCTGATCGCCTCGATCATGGTGCCCTGCGTCGAGGAGGAGTGGAAGGCCATTCTCCCGCTCGTCGAGGAAACCGGCGCCGACGGTATCGAGCTGAACTTCGGCTGTCCCCACGGCATGTCCGAACGCGGCATGGGCGCCGCCGTCGGGCAGGTGCCGGAATATATCGAAATGGTCGTGCGGTGGTGCAAGCAATATACCCGCATGCCCGTCATCACCAAGCTGACGCCGAACATCACCGATATCCGCAAGCCCGCCCGCGCAGCCAAGGCCGGCGGCACGGATGCGGTCTCGCTGATCAACACGATCAATTCCATCGTCTCCGTCGATCTCGACACCTTCGCGCCGAGCCCGACCGTCGATGGCAAGGGCACCCATGGCGGCTATTGCGGCCCGGCCGTGAAGCCGATTGCGCTCAACATGGTGGCCGAAATCGCCCGCGATCCGGAAACCCACGGCCTGCCGATCTCCGGCATCGGCGGCGTGACCACCTGGCGCGATGCGGCGGAATTCCTGGCGCTCGGCGCGGGCAATGTGCAGGTCTGCACCGCTGCCATGACCTATGGCTTCAAGATCGTGCAGGAAATGATCACCGGTCTGTCCGACTGGATGGACGAGAAGGGTCATCGCAATCTTGATGACATTACCGGCCGCGCCGTGCCCAATGTCACCGACTGGAAGTACCTGAACCTCAACTACATCGCCAAGGCGCACATCGATCAGGATGCCTGCATCAAGTGCGGCCGCTGCCACATCGCCTGCGAGGATACGTCCCACCAGGCTATCACCCATCTGGTGGACGGCGTCCGCCATTTCGAGGTGAAGGAAGACGAATGCGTCGGCTGCAATCTCTGCGTCAATGTCTGCCCGGTCGAGAACTGCATCACCATGGTGCCGCTCGCCGCAGGCGTGCTTGACCAGCGCACCGGCAAGACGGTCGATCCGACCTATGCCAACTGGACGACCCATCCCAACAACCCGATGGCGCAGCGTCAGGCGGCCGAATAAGCCTTCCCTCCGGCAACTCCGCAAGGGCCGGCCCTATCAGGGGTCCGGCCCTTTCTTTTGGAATTCATCCTGGAACACATTAGCTGTTCGGTAAGCACAGATCTCAACCGGACGCTTACCCAAGCACTTTGCAGGCTGTTAAAACAGTTATGTTAGCTTCCTTTATAGCGAGATACGGGGAAGACCCGTCGGCGGGCCCTTAAGTGGCCCGGCCCGGTGGCGGACAGGATGACCGCCGCGCGATGCGATGTTTCCAGAAAAACAAGAACAAGAACGGCCGTCCCGAAGCGGCCGGCAAACAGGAGCAGACCATGAGCCTTTCGCTGAACAAGACCGACGAGTGCCTTCTGACCGCTGCCGAGCTGCGCCGTCAGCGCGGCTATTCCATCACCGATCTGGCCGAGACTTGCGGCCTGACGGAGCAGGAAATTGCCCGCATCGAAGCCGGTGATGTGGTCGCCGTCCCCTATCTGGTGCGCATTGCCGCCGCTTTGCGCTTCCCGGTGAATTCCTTCCGGGAATATAGCCGCCTCGGCGCCTGACGCGGGAATACGATCTTTCCAAGGGAAGGGCTTCGCCGCCAGGCCACGCCCTCCCCCCTCACACAGCAAGCGCCGCGAGACCTGTCTCCAGGCTGGCGAAGACATCCTGAAGCGCGGCGCGGATTTCCGGGTCCGCCACGAGGCTGTTAGCGGTCGCCTGCCGGTCACGCACGGGGATACGACGGGACGCCGGTTCGATCACCGGCGCCGACATCGTCCTGAGCACCAGCCGCAGGGCGTTCTCCGCCTCCACCGCCCGGGGCGAGCAATTGAGCAGCACAACCGGACGGCTGTTGAAGTCCTCGCAGCCCACCAGCCAGTCCAGCGCATTCTTGAACATGCCGGGAATGCCGCCCGCATATTCCGGACAGGCCATGACAAGCACATCGGCCGATGCCGCCTGCCGCCGAAAGGCGATGACGTCAGCCGGCAAGGCCGAATCGAGATCCGGCGTGAAGGGCGGCAGGCCCCCTATTCCGCGAAAAATAACGAAATCGTGATCTCGGGGCACGAGAGATTTCGCCGCCTCCAGTAGCGCCATATTGAGAGAAGACGTCCTGAGGCTGCCGCAGAGCGCCAGAATATGCATGAAACCCGTCCTTGTCCTGTCCTGTCGATTCGGTGGAAAAGCTACCGGAATCAGGCAGATGCTGCATTCATAAGCGCGTGAACGGGGCACGGGATGCGGCGGTTGGACCAAAATTGTACTAATCGGCAAATGCCTATTTGCAAAATGGTAATTTAGATTTAGTTTATTTTCGAATTCGACAAAGGAAAAGAACATGGCCGTTTCCGTCAAGCTCTGCGCGAAAATCGACCAGCGCCTGCGAGCGCTGGCCAGACAGTTGAACTGCAGCAACCACTGGCTCATGGTGGAGGCAATCCGGCGTTTCGTCGAGGACGAGGAACAAAGGCTGGGGCACACGACGGCCGCCGAGCGGGCAGACACCGACCGGCAGGCTGCCCTGACGGACTGATCAGGCCCGTGCCGGAGTCTGGACTTCCTGCGGCGAACCGGATAGCGCTGATGGCCGGCCCGTCCTGCCGGACGGTCCTGTTCCCCGAAGGTGCCTCATGCAACAGGTCAGTTCTCCCTCGGACGTCAAGCGCGGCCGGGTTCTCGCCCATCTCGCCATGCTTCTGTTCGCCGCCCTGATTGCCGGCTCCTTTTCCTTCGGCGGTCTGGCCGCGCGCGCCATGGATACGGGCGTCCTCACCTTCCTGCGCTATGTGCTGACCTGTCTGGTGATGGGGTTCCTGGCCTATGGCGTCTTCCGCCAGCCCTTCGCCTGGCCGAAGCAGGCCTGGCGTTTCGCGATTCTCGGCGGCCTCATCAGTTTCTACATGCTGACCATGTTCAAGGCGCTGGAATTCACCAGCCCCGTATCGACCGGTGCCGTCTTCACGCTCATGCCCCTGATGAGTGCAGGCTTTGCCCTGTTGATCAATCGCAGGAAAACCGGCGCGCCGGTGCTCGTCAGTCTGGTCATCGCCGCCGCCGGCGCCATCTGGGTGATCTTCCGGGGCAATGTGGACGCAATCCTCGCTTTCGACGTCGGCCGCGGCGAGATGATCTTTTTCACCGGCGTGGTCGCCCATGCGCTCTATGTGCCGCTGATCCGCACCTTCGATCGCGGCGAGCATCCCGTGGTCTTCGGTTTCTGGGTCACGATTTTCGCGACCCTTTTCCTCGCGGTGCGGGCCGGGCCGTTCCTGGCGGATGTGGATTATGCCGGCACGCCCGCGCTGGTCTGGTGGTCGCTGGCCTATCTTTCGGTGGTGACGACGGCGATTACCTTCATGCTCCTGCAATTCGCCTCGATGCGGCTGCCAGCCCCGAAAGTGCTTGCCTACGGGTATCTCACGCCGTCCTTCATCATCCTGCTGGAAGGGATCCTCGGCCATGGCTGGGTGACGATGACGGTGGTCGCGGGTGCTTTCGTGACCGCGCTCGGCCTGGCCTGGATGGCGGCGCTCAAGGACTGAGACGCTCAAGAGCCCGTCCGGCAGGCCCCGCTTCGCCGGACGCGGTCCGCGCCTTTGTCTTCCAGCATTTCCGGACAGCGAGCGCGATCAGGCTTTTCCGGGGTAGCCCCTAGCCCTTCCGCTTGACGGCAAGCCCGCTGAGGAAAAGCTGTTCGAGATGCCGGGCGGCATCGTCGAAACGGCCCTCGCCCGCCTGATCCTGCCCCAGCACCGCCCGCACCTGCACGTCGAAGTCGGCATAGTGCTGCGTGGTGGACCAGATCGAGAAGATCAGGTGATAGGGATCGCACTTGGCGATCTTTCCGGCCCTCGCCCAGGTGCGAATCACCTCGGCCTTTTCATCCACCAGGGTTTTCAGCGGCCCCTTCAGCTCGTCCTCGATATGCGGGGCTCCCTGCAGGATTTCATTGGCAAACAGCCGGCTTTCCCGGGGGAAATCGCGCGCCATCTCCAGCTTCCGGCGAATGTAGGAGCGAATTTCCTGCTCCGGATCGCCGTCCGGATCGAAAGCGCGCAAGGGATCGAGCCAGGTTTGCAGAACCCGGTCGATCAGCGCCCTGTGGATCGCTTCCTTGGTGCGAAAATAATAGAGCAGGTTCGGCTTCGACATGCCGGCCACTTCGGCGATCTGATCGATCGTCGTGCCCCGGAACCCGTGCTGGGAAAACACATCCAGAGCCGCCGAGAGGATCTGCTCCTCCTTCTCTTCCTGAATGCGCGTGCGGCGCAGCGTACGTGCGGCGCGCGGCGCGACAATCCCGGTATCTTCCATGCCCGCCCATTCCTCTTCCTGTACCCTTATCATTCAGCAAACGCCGAACTGTTCAAGATCAAATTGCGGAAACCATTGAAAGAAAGACAGGGCGGATGCTAAACCATCCCCGGACGCGGCGCGCCGCGCCTCCCCGCGGCAGAGGCCTGCAACAGTCGGGCGCATCTCTTCCGCGATCTTTTTTCAATAGGGTCTTGAGTGCAGCGGCGGAAGTTGTAATGTTTACCAATCGGTCAAATTCTGGATGAGACAAGCCTAAAAAGGCAGCCAGCCGGACCTTCCCTGAACGGGGAGGCAAAGGACCACACGGGAACGAAGCGCGGATCATTGCTCCGCTGAAAAAAGGTGAGGATGAACGCATGGTGGCAGCACCCGGCGAAAACATGCGCGTAAACGGCGACCGTCTCTGGGACATGCTCATGGAGATGGCCCAGATTGGCCCCGGCATTGCCGGCGGCAACAACCGCCAGACATTGACCGACGAGGATGGCGAGGGGCGCAAGCTCTTCCAGCGCTGGTGCGAGGCATCCGGCCTCTCCATGGGCGTCGACACCATGGGCAACATGTTCTTCACCCGCCCGGGCACCGATCCGGATGCGCTTCCCGTCTATGTGGGCTCCCATCTCGACACGCAGCCGACCGGCGGCAAGTTCGACGGCGTTCTCGGCGTTCTGGCCGGCCTCGAAGTCGTGCGTTCCATGAACGATCTCGGCATCAAGACCAAGTCTCCCATCGTCGTCACCAACTGGACGAACGAGGAAGGCGCCCGCTTCGCACCCGCCATGCTGGCGTCCGGCGTCTTTGCCGGCGTGCATGACGAGGCCTGGGCGAAGGAGCGCACCGATGCCAAGGGCAAGAAATTCGGCGAGGAACTGAAGCGGATCGGCTGGGAAGGCACCGAGCCCGTCGGCAGCCGCAAGATGAAGGCCTTTCTCGAATATCACATCGAGCAGGGCCCGATCCTCGAGGCCGAAGGCAAGGATATCGGCGTCGTTACCCATGGCCAGGGCCTGTGGTGGCTGCAGGTGACGCTGACGGGCAAGGAAGCCCATACCGGCTCCACGCCCATGCCGATGCGCAAGAATGCCTCGCTGGCCATGGGCCGCATCCTGGAACTGGTCAACACCATCGCCATGGACAACCAGCCCTCCGCCGTCGGCGGCGTCGGCCATATCGAGGTCTCGCCGGGCTCCCGCAACGTGCTGCCCGGCAAGGTGGTCTTCACGGTCGACTTCCGCTCGCCGAACCAGGCGACGCTCGACGCCATGAAGGCCCGCTTCGAGGCGGAAGCCCCGAAGATCGTCGAACCCATGGGCGTCGGCATCGCGATCGAGCCGGTCGGCCATTTCGATCCGGTGACCTTCAGCCCGGAACTCACCACCACCATCCGCAACGCCGCCGAACGGCTCGGCTACTCCCACCGCGACATCATCTCCGGCGCCGGCCACGACGCCTGCTGGATGAACAAGGTCGCCCCCACCGCCATGATCTTCTGCCCCTGCGTCGACGGCCTCTCGCACAACGAAGCCGAAGACATCTCGAAAGAATGGGCCGCCGCCGGCGCCGACGTGCTGCTGCATGCCGTGGTCGAGACGGCGGGCGTGGTGGAGTAAGGGGATGGTGGCGTTCTGGCAGACCCCCACCCCTAACCCCTCCCCACAAGGGGGAGGGGAACGTGCCCATTTCTTCCGTTCGCCCGGATTGACGGGAAACTGGCGGCGTCTGAAAGTCCCCCTCCCCCTTGTGGGGAGGGGTTAGGGGTGGGGGTATCCGGAACGATGACACCTTCCACGATCCAACCGTCAACCATACGTTTCGCACGGAAGCTGCGACGCGAGATGACGGATGGCGAAAGAAGGCTCTGGTCGGAACTCCGGGAATTCCGTCATCATTTCGACATCCATGTCCGACGGCAGGTGCCGATCGGTCCATACATTGCGGATTTCGCGATCCATTCGAAGAAGCTGGTGATCGAGGTTGATGGCGAGTTTCATCAACACCCAGAGCGCATGATTCGGGATGAAAAGCGCGATAGCTGGCTTCGGGGCCAAGGCTATTACGTGATCAGGATCAGCACGGGAGACCTGGAACAGGCCTTCGACGGTTGCATCGAGGAAATCATGCGGGCGCTCGGTCTGATGGATGAAGAGGAATTGTCAAAGACAGACTGAGCGGTCAGACATACCCTCATCCATGCTTTCCCTTCGCAAGGCGGAGGAGAATGGGGAGTAAGCCTTCTTCCCCCTACGGGGATGGCCTAGGGTGGGGTCAGAACGGGAAAAGAAAAATGAGGGAACATCCATGAGCACAGTGATCAAGAACGGCACGATCGTCACGGCGGATCTGACCTACAAGGCGGATGTGAAGGTCGAGGGTGGAAAGATCGTCGAGATCGGGCAGAACCTCTCCGGCGGCAAGGAGCTGGATGCGACGGGATGCTTTATCATGCCGGGCGGCATCGATCCGCATACCCATCTCGAAATGCCCTTCATGGGCACCTATTCCGCCGACGATTTCGAAAGCGGCACGCGGGCGGGTCTCGCCGGGGGCACCACGATGGTGGTGGATTTCGCGCTGCCCTCGCCGGGTCAGTCGCTCGTCGATGCGCTCAACATGTGGCACAACAAGACGAGCCGGGCGACGGCCGATTTCTCCTTCCACATGGCGGTGACCTGGTGGGGCGAGCAGGTCTTCAACGACATGGCGACCATCGTCAACGAGAAGGGCATCAACTCCTTCAAGCATTTCATGGCCTACAAGGGCGCGCTGATGGTTGACGATGACGAGATGTTCTCGTCCTTCCAGCGCGTCGGCGAACTGGGGGCGCTGGCCATGGTCCATGCCGAGAACGGCGACGTGGTCGCGCAGATGCAGGCGAAGCTGCTTGCCGAAGGCAATAACGGCCCGGAGGCGCATGCCTATTCCCGCCCCGCCGAGGTGGAGGGCGAGGCGACCAACCGCGCGATCATGATCGCCGACATGGCGGGCGTGCCGCTCTATGTGGTGCACACATCCTGCGAGCAGGCCCATGAGGCGATCCGCCGGGCCCGGGCCAAGGGCATGCGCGTCTATGGCGAGCCCCTGATCCAGCACCTGACGCTGGACGAGAGCGAATATGCCAATCCCGACTGGGATCATGCAGCCCGCCGCGTGATGTCGCCGCCCTTCCGCAACAGGACCCACCAGGACAGCCTCTGGGCCGGCCTCTCCTCGGGCTCGCTGCAGGTGGTGGCAACCGATCACTGCGCCTTCACCTCCGAGCAGAAGCGCTTCGGCATCGGCGATTTCACCAAGATCCCCAACGGCACGGGCGGGCTCGAAGACCGCATGCCGATGCTCTGGACCCATGGCGTCAACACCGGCCGCATCACCATGAACGAGTTCGTGGCGATCACCTCCACCAACATCGCCAAGATCCTCAACATGTATCCGAAGAAGGGCGCGATCCTGGTCGGCGCGGATGCGGATATCGTCGTGTGGGATCCGGCGAAGAAGAAGACGATATCGGCCGCAAGCCAGCAATCCTCCATCGATTACAACGTGTTCGAAGGCAAGGAAGTAACCGGCCTGCCGCGCTTCACGCTCACGCGCGGCCATCTTGCCATCAATGACGGCAAGGTGGATACCCGCGAGGGCCATGGCGAATTCGTCAAGCGCCCGCCGGTCACACCGGTCAACAGGGCGCTCTCGACCTGGAAGGAAATCACCGCGCCGCGCAAGGTTCAGCGCAGCGGCATTCCGGCGACAGGCGTCTGAATGGAACAGTTTCCGTCCCTCGCACGAATGCGGCGAGGGACGGTTTTCGTTTAAGGGGGAAATCCGCGCCGCAAGGCAGGCGGATGATAAGGGCAATGTGGGACGCCACGACATGAGTGAAAACAAGAAGACCGTCGTATCCGCCAGGGATCTCTGTCTGACCTTCGAGACCAATGACGGACCCGTCAATGCGCTCACGAACGTCAACCTCAACATCGAGAAGGGCGACTTCGTCTCCTTTATCGGACCGTCCGGCTGCGGCAAGACGACCTTTCTGAGGGTGATTGCCGATCTCGAGCAAAAGACGTCGGGTTCCATCACCGTCAACGGCATGTCGCCGGAACAAGCCCGCAAGGCGCGGGCCTATGGCTATGTCTTCCAGGCTGCCGCCCTCTATCCGTGGCGCACCATCGAAAAGAACATTGCCCTCCCGCTGGAGATCATGGGCTATTCGTCGGCGGAAATGCAGAAGCGCATTTCCGAGACGATGGAGCTCGTGAACCTCACCGGCTTCGGCAAGAAATTCCCCTGGCAGCTCTCCGGCGGCATGCAGCAGCGCGCCTCGATTGCCCGCGCGCTCGCCTTCGATGCGGACCTGCTGCTGATGGACGAGCCCTTCGGCGCGCTCGACGAAATCGTCCGCGATCACCTGAACGAACAGCTGCTGAAACTCTGGGCCCGCACCGAGAAGACGATCTGCTTCGTCACCCATTCCATCCCGGAAGCGGTTTACCTCTCCACCAAGATCGTGGTCATGAGCCCGCGGCCCGGCCGCGTCACGGACGTGATCGACAGCCCCCTGCCGAAGGAGCGGCCGCTCGACATTCGCGAGACGCCGCAATTCCTCGAAATCGCCCACCGCGTGCGCGAAGGCCTGCGGGCCGGCCACTCCTATGACGAATAGGAGGCGCACTTGAAACTCTGGGTCATTTTGATGCTGGGGCTCACCACCGGCATCTTCATCGCGGCCGCCTCGACACTGAAGCTCTATGCCGGCGGCGCGCCTTTCTACATGCTCCTGGCGGCGCTTGCGCTTTACGTCACGGGCAATGTGCTTGTGGTGCCGCTGATGCGCGAATCCGGCCTCGGCGTCACCGTCTCCATCCTGTCCGTCACCCAGTTGCTGCTGGTCAATGTCATTGCCTTCCTCTTCTACGGGGAAAAGATCAGCCCGACCCAGCTTTCCGGCATCGCGCTCGGCACGCTCGCCATCGCGTTGATGCTCTGGCCCAGCCAGGGAGGGGCCTGATCCATGGAAAAACCGAATATCTTCAAGGACAGCATCATCCCGATCACCACGGTCGTGATCGCGATCCTGATCGTCTGGCACGTCTTTGTGGTGGTGCTGAACGCCCCCTTCGAGCGGGACCAGGCCGCCCGCGCAGGCACATCCATCACCTTCTCGGAGCTGCTGCCGAAAGTCTTCAACCAGGAGCGGCCCGTCCTCCCTGCCCCGCACCAGATCATTGCGGAACTCTGGGATACGACCATCAACAAGCCGATTACCTCGAAGCGCAGCCTCTTCTACCATTCCTGGGTCACGCTGTCGGCCACGCTGGCCGGCTTCGGCATCGGCACCCTGCTCGGCATCCTGCTCGCCATCGGCATCGTGCACAACCGCGCCATCGACCGCTCGCTGATGCCCTGGGTCATCGCCAGCCAGACCGTGCCGATCATCGCGGTCGCCCCGATGGTGATCGTGGTGCTCAACTCCATCGGCATTTCCGGCCTGCTGCCGAAGGCGCTGATCTCGACCTATCTGTCCTTCTTCCCCGTCGTCGTCGGCATGGTGAAGGGTCTCAGAAGCCCCGAGGTCATGCATCTCGACCTGATGCGCACCTATAATGCCTCGCGCTCGCAGCTGTTCTGGAAGCTGCGCTGGCCCGCTTCCATGCCCTATCTCTTCACCTCGCTGAAGGTGGCGATTGCGATTTCGCTGGTGGGCGCCATCGTGGGCGAACTGCCGACGGGTGCGGTCGCCGGTCTCGGCGCACGCCTGCTCTCCGGCTCCTATTACGGCCAGACGGTACAGATCTGGGCGGCGCTCTTCATGGCGGCAGGCCTTGCCGCCGTGCTGGTGGGCATCGTCGGGGTGGCCCACACCATGGTGCTGAAGCGGATGGGGGTAAAGCCATGAACGGCGCGGAATGGAACAGCGGCTACCTCGTCTTCGCCATGATCTTCTGGATGGCGACCTGGGCCCTGAATGAATGGCTCGTGCGGCTGAAGCCGGAAAACCGGATGGCCGCCCGGCTGGTGAACCTTGCGGTCCCGCTTCTCTTCGGCGTTACCCTGCTCGTCGTCTGGGAATGCATCGTGCGGGGTTTCCAGATCCCGGCGATCCTGCTGCCGGCGCCGTCCGCCATCTGGACGAAGCTGGTCAATTCGCTGGCGATCCTCGCCGCCGACTTCCGCCAGACCTTCCTGAAGGCGGTGCTGACCGGTTTCGTCGCCGGATCGGGCCTCGGTTTTCTGGTCGCCCTCCTCATCGACCGCTCGCCCTTCCTGCAGAAGGGCCTGCTCCCGATCGGCAATTTCGTCTCGGCCCTGCCCATCGTCGGCGTGGCGCCGATCATGGTCATGTGGTTCGGCTTCGACTGGCCGTCCAAGGTGGCCGTGGTCGTGATCATGACCTTCTTCCCCATGCTGGTGAACACGGTGCAGGGCCTTGCCGCCGCCAGCCACATGGAACGGGACCTGATGCGCACCTATGCCGCAAGCTGGTGGCAGACGCTGACAAAATTGAGGCTTCCCGCGGCTGCGCCTTTCATATTCAATGCACTCAAGATCAATTCCACGCTGGCGCTCATCGGGGCCATCGTGGCGGAGTTTTTCGGTACCCCGATCGTCGGCATGGGCTTCCGCATTTCCACCGAGGTGGGCCGCGCCAATATCGACATGGTCTGGGCCGAAATAGCGGTCGCGGCGCTTGCCGGCTCCGCATTCTATGGCGTGGTTGCGCTGGTGGAACGCGCCGTCACGTTCTGGCATCCGTCTGTCCGCGGTGGACGGGCGTAAACAAGAAAAGAGGGAACCAAGGAATGAAAAACAAGCTGACATCGCTGATACTCGCCGGCGCCGTGTCGCTGATGGCCATGCAGGCCATGGCGGCGGACAAGGTGACCCTTCAGCTGAAGTGGGTCACCCAGGCCCAGTTCGCCGGTTACTACGTGGCAAAGGACAAGGGCTATTACGAAGAGGAAGGCCTCGACGTCGATATCAAGCCGGGCGGCCCGGACATTTCGCCGGTGCAGGTGCTGGCCGGCGGTGGCGCCGATGTCGTGGTCGACTGGATGCCGGACGCGCTGGCCAACCGCGAAAAGGGCCTCAACCTCGTCAACATCGCCCAGCCCTTCAAGACCTCGGGCATGATGCTGACCTGCCTGAAGGAAACCGGCGTTTCCAAGCCGGAAGACCTGAAGGGCAAGACGCTCGGCGTCTGGTTCTTCGGCAACGAATATCCCTTCCTCTCCTGGATGGCAAAGCTCGGCTTCTCCACGCAGGGCGGCGCCGATGGCGTGACCGTGCTGAAGCAGGGCTTCAACGTGGATCCGCTCATCCAGAAGCAGGCAGCCTGCATCTCCACCATGACCTACAACGAATACTGGCAGGTCATCGACGCGGGCATCAAGCCGGAAGACCTCGTCACCTTCAAGTATGAGGACCAGGGCGTCGCGACGCTGGAAGACGGCCTCTACGTGCTGGAAGACAAGCTGAAGGACCAGGCCTTCAAGGACAAGATGGTCAAGTTCGTCCGCGCCTCCATGAAGGGCTGGAAATATGCCGAGCAGAACCCGGACGAAGCCGCCGGCATCGTGCTCGACAACGACGCCTCCGGCGCCCAGACCGAAAAGCACCAGAAGCGCATGATGGGCGAAGTGGCCAAGCTGACCGCCGGTTCCAACGGCGCGCTCGACGAGGCCGACTACAAGCGCACGGTCGCCACCCTGCTCGGCGGCGGTTCTGACCCGGTCATTTCCAAGGAGCCGACCGGCGCCTTCACCCACGAGATCACCGACGCTGCCCTGAAATAGGCCGACGTGAACGCATGAAGAACGGCCGCGCAACCTCAGGATTGCGCGGCTGTCATGTAAAAATCAAAACTATTGATGCGTTCCGTGCCCCACTGTGGCCTTTAGGTCATTGATTTAACAAATGTTCGTTATTAGACAGAAGCAAGGCGAAAACGGGTTTGCAGCCCGTTAGGTGAAATTTTGCACTCATTCACCACATCGCCGGAAAATGCCTTGCGGATTGACACGGTCGTCCCCACATAGGACTGGTTTCTGATTTTTGCCAGTTTCGGGAGATTGCCCGCGCATTTCAAGCGCAACCACAGGGAAGTATAACGGCAGCACGACAGCCATCCGCCCGCCTCCTTATTGCAGGAGGGGAAAAAGACGGATCGGCCACAGCCGGTAACGGGCAACAATCCCAGTTTCGCCCTTTCACGGTTGAAGCATTGCATGGCGCAGGAACGGCAGCGGACGATCCGGTCGGATCGCGGGCTCTTTTTCCTGCCAGAGGAAAAATGACCGGTCCTGCAGGATGCCGCTGAACCCCATGCGCACCTGGCCGGGGACCGTCCAACAGGGTTTGGCCAACAGGATTTAGAATGACGGGTATGGCTCGCAACAGATTTCGCCTTATCGGAATGACCGCAGCGCTTCTTCTTGCTTCGACGGCAGGTTACGCCGGGGCGGAGGACGCGGCCGCCCCCGCGCCGGCCGCACAGCAATTGCCCGCCATCGTGGTCATCAAGGCAACGGAAGAAAAGCTGACCGCGAAAATCGTCGCGTCCGGCACCATCCGGCCGGTCAATGAAGTGCTCGTGCAGCCGCAGGTCGAGGGTCTGTCGATCCGCGAACTGAAGGCCGATGTGGGTGACCGGATCAAGGAAGGCGATGTGCTCGCGACCCTCAACGACGATGCCCTGCTTCTGTCGAAGAGCCAGTTGATCGCCACCCGCGCCAAGGCCGAAGCCGGTCTGATGCAGGTCAAGGCACAGCTGGCGGAGGCGGAGGCCAATGCCGCCGAGGCCCGTCGCCAGGCCGACCGCGCCCGCACGCTGTCCGGCAAGGGCACGATCTCGAGCGCCCAGGCAGACCAGCTCGAAGCCGCCGCCGTGGGTGCGGAAGCCCGTGTCACCTCGGCCAAGCAGGGCATCGGCGTCAGCGAGGCGGATCTGAAGGTCATCGATGCGCAGATTGCCGATATCGATCTGAAGCTTGCCCGCACCAATGTGAAGGCTCCGGTTTCCGGCCTCATTTCCGTCCGCAATGCCAAGGTCGGGGCCATTGCCTCGGGCGCCGGCCAGCCGCTCTTCACCATCGAGCAGGATGGCGCGCTGGAACTGGTGGCCGATGTCTCGGAAAGCGATATTCTTCCCGTGAAGAACGGCCAGAAGGCGACGATCGCTCTTGCAGGATCGCGCAAGCAGGTTCCGGGCACGGTCCGTCTCGTCTCGCCCACCATCGACCCGCAGACCCGTCTGGGCACGGTGCACGTGGCGATTGACGACGATACCCAGGCGCGGTCGGGCATGTATGGCAGCGCCTCCATCATCACGGCGGAAGGAACGGGCGTCGCCCTGCCGCTGACCGCCATCACCACCGCGGAGGATGGCACCACCGTTCGCAAGGTCGAGGATAGCGTGGTGAAGCTGGTGCAGGTGGAAACCGGCATTCAGGACGGCGACCGCATCGAAATTCGCAAGGGCCTGAAGGCCGGCGACGAGGTCGTGGCCAAGGCCGGTGCCTATGTGCGCGACGGCGACCGCATCCAGCCCGTGCGGGCCCAAACGGCTGCATCGAACTGAGGAACGGCAAGATGAACTTTTCCGCATGGTCCATCCGAAATCCGATCGCGCCGCTTCTGGTGTTCTTCCTGCTGATGTATGTGGGGATCAACTCCTTCAACAAGCTGCCGATCACCCGCTTCCCGAACATCGACGTGCCGCTGGTTGCCATCAGCGTCTCGCAGAGCGGAGCCTCGCCTGCCGAGCTGGAAATGCAGGTCACCAAGGAGATCGAAGATGCCGTCGCCGGCATCAACGGCGTCGATGAAATCAATTCCACGGTCACCGACGGCAATTCCCAGACCGTCGTGATGTTCCGTCTGGAAGTGCCGACCAATCAGGCTCTCCAGGACGTCAAGGACGCCATCGACCGCATCCGCAGCGATCTGCCGGCCTCGGCCGAAGCCCCTGTCGTGACGAAGATCGACGTGGAAGGCCAGGCGATCCAGACCTTCGCCGTCTCGTCTCCCAACCTGTCGCTCGAAGAGCTGTCTTGGTTCGTGGACGATTCCGTCAAGCGCGCATTGCAGGGCCAGCCCGGCATCGGCCGCGTCGACCGTTACGGCGGCGCCGACCGGGAAATCCGCATCGAGCTGAACCCGGACAAGATGGCGTCGCTCGGCATCACCGCCTCGGACATCAACAACCAGTTGCGCGGCGTGAATGCCGATGCCGGTTCCGGCCGTGGCCAGATTGCCGGCTCGGAACAGGCGATCCGCACGCTGGGCGATGCCCGCGACGTGGCCCGCCTTGCCGATACCACCATTTCGCTCTCGGGCGGCCGCTTCGTGAAGCTGTCGGAACTCGGCACGATCAAGGACACCTATCAGGAGCTGAAGTCCTTCTCGCGGCTCAACGGCAATCCGGTCGTGACCTTCGCCGTCTTCCGGTCGAAGGGCGCATCGGAAGTGTCTGCGGCCGAGACCATCGAGAAGCAGCTCAACCAGGTGGAAGCGGAAAACCCGCAGATTGCCATCGAGAAGATCGATGACTCGGTCTACTTCACCTATGGCAACTATGAATCCGCCATGCACACGCTGCTGGAAGGCGCGATCCTCGCCGTCATCGTGGTCTGGCTGTTCCTCCGGAACTGGCGCGCCACGCTGATCTCGGCGGTGGCCCTGCCGCTGTCCGCGATCCCGACCTTCTGGATCATGGACCTGATGGGCTTCTCGCTGAACCTCGTCAGCTTCCTGGCGCTCACACTGGCGACCGGTATTCTCGTCGACGACGCCATCGTGGAGATCGAGAACATCGCCCGCCACATCAAGATGGGCAAGACGCCGTACAAGGCAGCCATCGACGCGGCGGACGAAATCGGTCTGGCGGTTATCGCCACCACGTTCACGATCATCGCCGTCTTCGTGCCGGTTTCCTTCATGCCGGGCATAGCGGGCCAGTACTTCATCCAGTTCGGCCTGACGGTGGCGTTCTCGGTCTTCTTCTCGCTGATGGTCGCCCGTCTCATCACGCCGCTGATGGCCGCCTATCTGATGCGGGCGGAAGACGCGGTGGACGACCACCACGACAATGACAGCCCGCTCCTGAAGAAATATACCACGCTGGTGCGCGTCACCACGCGCTGGCGCTATACCACGCTGCTGGCCGCCATCGGCTTCCTCATCGGCTCGCTCTATTTCCTGGCCCAGGTGCCCGGCAGCTTCATGCCGCCGGAAGATGCCTCGCGCATCACGCTTTCGGTCGAGCTGCCGCCGAACGCATCGCTTGCCGATACGGAAAAGGCGACCGACGAAATCTACAAGCGCCTGAAGGACATCGACGGCGTCGATACGGTCTTCGTGCTCGGCGGCGCCTCGCCGAAGGGCGATCTGGAACTGCGCCGCGCCAGCGTGACGCTGAACCTCGACAAGCTCGATCATTCGCTGGTGAAGAAGCTCGTCAACGACGTGGCCGGCAATCTGCCGATCATCGGCGCCTATCTGCCGAAGGTCACCTCTCACGGGCGCGAGCGTCCGCAGTGGGATATCGAAACGGAAGTCTTCGCCAAGCTGCGGGATCTGCCCGATATCCGCGTGCTGAAGCTGAACGACCGTGGCGAACGCGACCTGTCCTTCAACTTCCTCTCGAAGAACGAGCAGGATCTGGAAAAGGCCGTCGGCATTCTGGAAGCCAAGCTGCGCGCCATCCCCACGCTTGCCAATGTGAGCGCGGAAGGCTCGCTGCCCCGTCCCGAACTGCAGATCCGGCCCCGCAAGGACGAAGCGGCCCGCCTCGGCATCACGCCGTCGCAGATCGCCCAGACCGTGCGCGTCGCCACCATCGGCGATGTGGATGCGGCCTTGCCGAAGATTGCGCTGGATGGCCGCCTGATCCCCATCCGGGCCCAGGCCTCGCTGGACATGCGCAAGGATCTCGCCGCCATCCGGGCGCTGAAGATCCAGACCGCGACCGGCGCGATCGTGCCGCTCGCAAGCGTCGCCGATATCGACTATTCGGAAGGCGTGTCTTCGATCAAGCGCAACAACCGCAACCGCGTGGTCTCCATCGGCGCCAACCTGCCGGCCGGCGTGGCCCTTAACACGGCCACCGACGACTTCAAGAAGGGCGTCGAGGCTGCCGGCATTCCGAAATCTGTCCGTCTGGCGGAAAGCGGCGATGCCAAGGTCCAGAACGAGATGATGCAGAGCTTCGGCAATGCCATGCTTCTCGGCCTGCTGCTGGTGCTGATGGTGCTGATCCTCCTGTTCAAGGATGTGATCCAGCCCTTCACGATCCTGTTCTCGCTTCCGCTCGCCATCGGCGGCGTGGCGGCGGGGCTGATTCTGACCAACAACGCGCTCTCCATGCCCGTCTTGATCGGCATTCTCATGCTGATGGGCATCGTGACGAAGAACGCCATCCTTCTGGTGGACTTCGCCATCGAGATGATCCATCGCGGCATGGACCACAAGCAGGCTATGATCGAGGCGGGCCGCAAGCGCGCCCGGCCGATCATCATGACATCCATCGCTATGTCGGCGGGCATGCTGCCCTCGGCGCTCGGCGTCGGCGAAGGCGGCTCGTTCCGGGCGCCCATGGCGATCGCCGTGATCGGTGGCATCATCGTCTCGACGGTGCTGTCGCTGGTGGTGGTCCCGTCCTTCTTCCTGATCATGGACGACCTGTCCCGCCTGCTCGGCCGCCTCTTCGGCCGCTTCGTGGGCAAGAAGGAGAAGGAAGACCTGCCGATGACGGACGAGGAACTGACCCGCATCGCCAACGAGAATCAGGACAAGCTGGAAACGCTCGAAAAGCGCCTCCAGGACCTGGAGCAAGGCGGCAAGGCCCCCAAGAACAACGTGGTGCGCCTTCCCCCGCTCGCCGCCGAGTAGGCCCGGCCCCCGGCAAATGACAAAGGCCAGGCAATTGCCTGGCCTTTTTCTTTGGCGCCCGTCCTCGGGACATGACGAAACGCAAATATTCTCGCCCATGTCATTCCCTGATTGATCGAAATCAAACCGTCCGCTGCGGAATATCCTATCTTCCCTGTCATATCAGCCCGTGAGGCAGCCCGGACCGGTTGGCGGACAAAGGGATGTCAAGGGGCACGGGAGCGCCCTGGAAGCAAGGGGCTCATCAGGCGAAAAGGGACGCGGCCCGCGGGCCGCCGGTTGCGGAGTGATGACGGTGAACAAGCTTCTGAGACTGAACAGCCGTGAAAAATCCATTCTGGTGAAAACGCCCTTCATGGCGTCGCTGGGGACGATGGCGCTGCAAAGGATGGTGGACCTGGCGACCGCCATCAATTTCGAAAGCCGCGACATCCTCTTCCGCGAAGGCGAGGCGGCCGAGAGCTTCTACTGTGTCCTCTCCGGTTATGTCCGCCTTTACCGCCTGAACAAGGACGGTCGCGAAGCGGATATTCGCATCTGCGGCCCGGGGGATACATTCGCCGAATGCCTGCTCTATCTCGGCCCCAATTACCGTTACAATGCGCAGGCTGCGGAAAATGTCACCCTCGCCCGTTTCGAGATCGCCCGTGTGCGCGCCGCCGCGGAGCAGGATACGGATATTTCCCGCGCCATCATGCAATCGCTGGCCAGCCACCTGCTCTCCACGATGGATTGCGTGGCGAATGATCGTCTGCAGACCGCTCCGCAGCGCGTCGCCCACTTCCTGCTGACGAGCTGCCCGAAGGAAAGCACCTCCGCCTCCATCCGCCTGCCCTTCCAGAAGAGCCTGCTGGCCGGCAAGCTCGGCCTTGCGCCGGAAGCGCTGTCCCGCGCCTTCTCCGCCCTTCGCCGGGCCGGCGTCACCGTCCGTGGCCGCCTCATCCAGATCAACGACGTCAACGCCCTCAAGCAGATCTGACGGTCTCCCCTTCCCTTCGGTACGGAGAAAAGCCCGGTCCCACGAGGACCGGGCTTTTCCGCGCCGTAGAGCGGGATCGGTCGCCTTGACCGGGGTCGGTTAACCGGGCCCTAGGCGGTGCGCTGTATTGTGGCTTGATCGATGCTGAAATCGATCCGGTCCGCAGCCACGATATCGAGGATGAGGTTCAGCCCTTCCCGATCATGCACGACCCGGTTTCGACCGCCGGCCTTTGCGAGATAAAGGGCCTTGTCGGCGGCCGCATAGCTGGCTTCTGTCGAGCGGGTATCGTCCACTTCCGCAATGCCTGCGGAAATCGTGACGCCGAACACCTGCTCGTCGGCCAGAAACGCCTCGGCCTCGATCCGCGCCCGCAGCGCCTCCACCAGCGCGATGCGCCGTTCGACCGAACCCTGCCGCAGCAGGACGCCGAATTCCTCGCCGCCGAGCCGTCCGGCGGCACTGTTGGTTTCAGAAGCGATGATGGCCGCCACGCGCCGGATTACGTCGTCCCCGACGCTGTGGCCATAGGTATCGTTGATCGCCTTGAAGCGATCGACGTCGATGATGACAAGCGAGGTTCCCGCCGGGGCATGGGTGAGGGCCTCCCCGAAGGCACGCCGGTTCAGCAGGCCCGACAGGGCATCGGTACGGCTCAGCTGCTCGAACCGCGCATTGGAGCGCGCCAGGCGCAGGATGAGCCGGCCGGTCCGATACGACACCCACAGGGCAATCGATGTCGTGACGGTCACGATCAGGACGCCCAGGGCCAGCAACTGCCCCGCATCGGCACCGATAAGACCGATACCCCGGGAAGCAAAAAGCACGCAGGCGGCGGCGGCTATTCCAAGGAGCAAGGCGCGGAGGGTCATCCTCAGCACGAAGCTCTTGAGGGACTGCCGGATGCGAAAGTCATCGGCACCGTCCCCTTTCACATTCCATCTCTTCATAAGAACGATCTTTCCGGGCTTTGGAAGACAGTTCCGAGATAGACCCGAAGCCTTCCCGTTCCTTTAATCGAATCTCTAAAATTGCCACCATCGGCGGCTTGGCCCTAAAAAAATCGCAAGTCCCACAGGTTGAAACACAATCAATTTCGAGTTGTGTCAATTATGAACAGCGGCGCCGGGTCGGCCGGCGCAACCGCAACCCTGTACCGCCGGGTCCAGGTCCCCGCCAGGGTAGCGATCACCCCGGATCCGCACCGGAACAGGGGGATAGGTTCGCTGATTCGAAGCGCGCCCTTGGGCAGGGGCCTACTGGCTGAAATCCTGTTCCAGCTGCTTCAGCTCCTTGGTGCGCTTCCTGGTTTCGGTCTCCAGGCAACCGGCCACCAGGGTGGGCTCGATCGATCCGCCGCCGCTGATTGCCCGCTGGATGTTGCAGGTGGCATCGCGAAAGGGAATCCAGGCCTTCTGGGCAGCGGTCAACATCTCCACGGCAGACGCGCCCGAGCCGTCCATCTGCTTGTCGAACGCCGTCGCCGCGGCCTTCGTCTTCTTGTACTGCGCATTCAGCGCCTTGTCGGCCACGGCCGCACTGTCGGCCGCACAGGAATTCATATCCGCCTGGGTAACGGGATTGTCGCAATCCGGCGCCGCATCCTGCGCAACCGCGCTCGAACCGATCAGCCAGGTGGCGGACAGAAACAGAAGGGCATGAAGGCGCATGGGATCTCCCTGTCTTGTGGCAGCAGGCATCGAGGGCCTGCCGATGGCTATAGTGACACGGGAAAGCGCCCGAGGAAAAGTGTGGGATAAGACCAATATCGGTCGCCAGGCCCCGCCGGGGGCAAAGGACGTGCGGGGGCAAAGGGCGTCCGAGGGCAAGGGCGTCCCGGAACGGAAAAACCCGGCCAGAGGCCGGGTTTCCCTTGTTTCCGAAAACCGGAAGGTCGAGGACCTTACTTGTTTTCGAGGTAGGTGTACTTGCCGTCGGCACCCTTCTGCCAGGTGTACATGACGTAGTCGGCGCGGGTGATGTCACCCTTCTCGTTGTAGCCGAGGTCACCGATAACGGTCTTGAACGGGCCCTTGCCGCGGATGGCGTCAGCCACCTTCTGCGGGTCGTTTTCGCCAGCGGCCTTTGCGCCTTCAGCGATAACCTGCAGAGCTGCGTAGGAGTACAGCGTGTAGGCTTCCGGCTCGAAGCCGGCGTCACGGAACTTCTTCACGGCGTCGGCAGCGTTCGGGTTGTTACGCGGATCCGGCGGGAAGGTCATCAGGGTGCCGTTGACTGCGTCGCCTGCGATCGAAGCCAGTTCGTTCGAGGTGATGCCGTCGCCGGACATCAGGGTAGCCTTCATGCCCTGGTCAGCCATCTGGCGGATGATCAGGCCGGCTTCGGTGTGCAGACCGCCGAAGTAGACGAGGTTGACGCCAGCGTCCTTCATCTTGGCGATGAGGGCGGAGTAGTCCTTTTCACCGGGGGTGATGCCTTCGTAGACAACTTCGGTGATGCCGGCAGCGTTCATTGCCTTCTTGGTTTCATCGGCAAGGCCCTGACCATAGGGGGTCTTGTCGTGAACGACGGCAACCTTGCCATCCTTGAAGTGCTCGGCGATGTAAGCGCCGGCAACTGCGCCCTGCTGGTCGTCACGGCCGCAGGTACGGAACGTGTTCCAGAGACCGCGCTCGGTGAACTGCGGGTTGGTTGCAGCCGGGGTGATTTCGAGAATGCCGTTTTCGGCATAGACTTCAGAAGCGGGGATGGAAACGCCCGAGTTGAAGTGGCCGACCACGAACTTCACGCCATCGGCAGCGAACTTGTTGGCAACCGAAACGCCCTGCTTGGCGTCGGAAACGTCGTCGCCGAGAACGATCTTGACCATTTCGCCGTTGATGCCGCCAGCCGCGTTGATGTCGGCTGCAGCCTGCTCAGCGCCTTTCTGGAGCTGTGCACCGAAAGCAGCGTTCGGGCCGGTCAGCGGACCAGCGACGCCTACGAGCAGGTCAGCCCAGGCGGTGCCGCTGAATGCGACCATAGCCGTGAGCGCAACTGCCGACAGAAGAGACTTCTTCATCCTGTTACTCCCAATTATTGGATGGGTCTTTTGGAGTGATCCCGCTGCAATACCCATCTCCATTGCAGCGGTATTAGAGTTCCCTCTGGGATTATCTGAGACAGTTTTCAGGCGACTGTCAATCTTTCTTCTTCCAGGAAAAAGCAGAAGTCCGCTCATAGAGCCAATAGTAGTTATTGACCATCTGATTGGTGCGCTTCATCCGGAAACCGATCGAAGCGAATACCAAAAGCGGAACCACATCAAGGATGTAGTAGAACGGGCTGAGGAACGGCCCCTGGAACAGCGCATAATGCAGGAAACGCATCATCACGCCGAGCAGGAGCGAATAGACGATCACGATCGGATAGTCCGACCAGCCCTCGGCCGCAGCGCGGCCTGCCCGCCAGGCGGTCCAGAAGCCGATGAGCATCACGATGAACCGGATGACGTCGCGGCTCGAGCCGTCGCTTTCGAAGAAAAGTCCTTCCATGTCTTAATCTCCCCTCACCCGCCTTTAGTGGCGGCCGCCTTCCAGATAGGCCGCCCGGACTTCCGGATTGGCCAGGAGTTCCTTGCCGGAGCCCTGCATGGTCACGTTGCCGTTGACCATCACATAGGCCCGGTCCGAGAGGCGCAGGGCCGCAAAGGCGTTCTGCTCCACCAGGAACACGGTCAGGCCTTCGGTCTTGTTCAGCTCCTTGATCGCCTCGAAGATCTGCTTGGAGATCAGCGGAGCAAGGCCGAGAGACGGCTCGTCCAGCAGCAGCAGCTTCGGACGCGCCATCAGCGCGCGGCCGATGGAGAGCATCTGCTGCTCGCCGCCCGAAAGCGTGCCGCCGCGCTGCGACTGGCGTTCTTCCAGGCGCGGGAAGAGCTTGAAGATGCGCTTCACGTCTTCGTTGAAATACTTCAGATTGTCGAGGCTCGCGCCCATCTGGAGATTTTCGAACACGCTCATGCGCGGGAAGATGCGGCGCCCTTCCGGCGACTGGGCGATGCGCAGCCGTGCGATCTCGTGCGTCGGCAGGCGCGTGATGTCCTTGCCGTCGAAGATCACCTGACCGTTGCGGGCCTGCGGGCTGCCGCAGATCGTCATCATCAGTGTCGACTTGCCGGCGCCGTTGGCCCCGATCAGGCAGGCGATCTCGCCCTGGTTGACCTCCACGTCGACGCCATTCAGCGCCCGGATGTTCCCGTAGAAGGTCTCGACACCCCGAACCTTGAGAAGCGGTTCACCACTCATGCGTTTTCGCCTCCCTCAAGGGATTCCACCACTGCGATTACCTCTTCGACCTCTTCGTCCTCGACGCCGAGATAGGCGGCAATGACCTTCGGATCGTTCTTCACGTGGTCCGGCGTGCCGTCGGAAATCTTCCGGCCATATTCCAGAACCACCACGTGATCGGAGATTTCCATCACGACAGACATGTCATGTTCGATCAGCATGATCGACGTGCCGCTGTCGGCGCGGATGGAGCGCAGCAGTTTGTTGAGGGTTGCCGATTCCGACGGGTTGAGACCGGCGGCCGGCTCGTCCAGGCAGAGGAATTCCGGCTCCGTGCACATGGCGCGGGCGATTTCGAGCCGCCGCTGGGCACCATAGGACAGGTCGCCGGCCGGATCGTCCGCACGGTCGATCAGATCGGCCATTTCCAGCCAGTATTCGGCCCGTTCGATGGCGCGCTTGGCCTCGGCCTTGTAGCCACCGATGCCGAGCAGGCCGAGCACGGTATAACCCGAGGCCTTCATCAGCTTGTTGTGCTGGGCCACCAGCAGGTTTTCCAGAACGGTCATGCCCGAGAACAGGCGGATGTTCTGGAAGGTGCGGGCCACCTTGGCGGTCTTGGTGATCTCGTGGTCAGGCAGCCGTTCCAGGAGATATTCCTTGCCGCTCTTCTGGCGCAGCGAGATCATGCCCATCGTCGGCTTGTAGAAGCCGGTGATGCAGTTGAAGACCGTGGTCTTGCCTGCCCCGTTCGGGCCGATCAGTGCGGTGATTTCGCCGCGCTTGGCTTCGAAGGAGAAGTCGTTGATGGCCATCAGTCCGCCGAACTTCATCGACAGATGTTCCACCTTCAGAATGATGTCGTCGTTCGTCATCGTCGTGTCCCCGGGCGCCATCAACCGTGGCCCTCCTTGGTAAAGCTGCTGGATACGGCCTTTCTTTCCTTCAGGAAGGCGGTCGGTTCACGGGAGCCGACAAAGCCGCGGGGCTTGAACAGCATCACGAGGACCATGGCCGCGCCGAAGAGCAGCATACGATAGAGTTCCGGGGTGAAATCGTCGCCGAAGATATGCTTCAGGAATTCCATCTCGCGCAGCAGTTCCGTGCCGCCGATCATCACAACGGCCGCAATCGCGATGCCGCCGAGCGAACCCATGCCGCCGAGAACCACGATGGCGAGGATGATGGCCGATTCCATGAAGATGAAGCTGTCGGGCGAGACGAAGCCCTGACGGGCAGCGAAGAACGAACCCGCAAAGCCGCCGAACATGGCGCCGATGGCGAAAGCGGTCAGCTTGGTCGTCACGGTGTTGATGCCGAGCGCACGGCAGGCGATTTCGTCTTCACGCAGCGCTTCCCAGGCGCGGCCGATGGGCATGCGGCGAAGCCGGATGGTCACATAGGCCGTGAGCAGGCAGAGCGCCAGGATGAGATAGAACAGGAAGACCTTGTAATAGGCCGAAGACGGGGCAAGGCCCATCAGCGCGGCGAAACCTTCCTTGGAGGCATCGAACTTGATGCCGAACAGCGTTGCCTTCGGAATGGAGGAAATCCCGAAGGTGCCCTTGGTCACATCCGTCCAGTTGATCAAAACCAGGCGGATAATTTCCCCGAAGGCGAGCGTCACGATGGCGAGGTAGTCACCGCGCAGGCGCAGCACCGGGAAGCCGAGGATCATCCCCCAGAAGGCGGCGAGGATGCCGGAGATCGGCAGCAGCAGCCAGAAGGAAAGACCCAGATAGCTGGAGAGCAGCGCGTAGGAATAGGCGCCCACCGCATAGAAGGCCACATATCCGAGGTCGAGCAGGCCTGCGAGGCCCACCACGATGTTCAGGCCCCAGGCAAGCATCACGTAGATGAGGATCTGGATGCCGAAATTGTCCACGTATTTCAGCGAGCCCTGCGCACCTGCAAGGGTGATGGCGAGGATCGGATAGAGAATCAGGAAGATCAGGGCAAACTTGGCGAAATGCTTCGACAGGAAGCCCTTCTCCTCGACCTTCGGCTTGGCCTGTGCCCGGCGCGCGGCCAGCCAGGGCTGTGCGACGGTGACGATCAGGAAACGGCCGACGGCCGCGATCAGCACGAAGGAGGCAAGAGCCACCCAGCGGAACCGGTAGACCAGTTCGTTGTGGATGTTCTGCTCGGTCACGATGCCGATATAGAGAAGGAACATGCCCAGCGAGACGGCGCCCGCAAACAGGCCTTCCTTGATGCCCTTCTGGAAGAGGTTGTCGTCCGGACGGGCGGAAGAGACGGTGTTTTCTGCCATCGGATCAGACCTTTTCGACTTCCGGACGGCCAAGCAGACCGGACGGCTTGAAAATCAGCACGAAGGCGAGGATCGCGAAGGTCGCGACGTCCTTGTATGCAATGGTGAAATAGGCAGACCAGAGGCTCTCGATCAGGCCGATCAGCAGCCCGCCGAGCACGGCGCCCGGAAGCGAGCCGATGCCGCCGAGAACGGCCGCGGTAAAGGCCTTCACGCCCGGCACGAAGCCGTCATTGTAGGAGGCGACCCCGTAATAGATCAGATACATCGAACCGGCCACAGCGGCGAGCGCGGCACCCATGATGAAGGTGATCGAGATCGTGCGGTCCACGTCGATGCCGAGCAGGGCGGCCATCTTGCGATCCTGTTCGGTCGCGCGCTGGGCACGGCCGAGCGGCGTGTGGTTGACGATGTACCAGAACACGGCGAGCAGCACCGCAGTCACGATCATGATCACGATCTGCTTCAGCGAGAGCGAGATGCCGGCAATGTTGTAGACATCGTTCACCAGACCGGGGATCGGCTTGTTGCGCGGCCCCTGGGCGACCTGGATGAAGTTGGACAGGAAGATGGACATGCCGATCGCGGTGATCAGCGGCGCCAGGCGGAACGACCCGCGCAGCGGCCGGTAGGCCACCCGCTCGATGGTCCAGTTCCAGAGACTGGTGACCAGCATCGCCACGACAAGCATGGCGAGAAGCAGCACGAGAACCGCTACACCTGCCAGGCCGATGATCGGCGAGAGAACCAGAAAGACGATGAGCGCTGCGAAGGCGCCGAGCATGAAAATGTCGCCGTGGGCGAAGTTCACCATGCCGATAATGCCATAGACCATCGTGTAACCGATAGCCACGAGGCCATAGATCGACCCGAGAGTCAGCCCGTTAACGAGCTGCTGGACGAAATACTCCATTAGCTTTCCCCCGGATGCGCGCCAATGGGGGCCGCATCTCTTGTTTCCCCTTACGAGGCTTGCGTATCAGGGGATTTCATAACGCTTTCGCCATAAATGTGAAGCATGAAAGCCGGAATTGGGACAATTTCCGGGCTTTATCGCGCAACAGAAGATTTTCAAACGATTTTTTAGTGCAATACACTAACTTTAGCGGATTTTTTAGCAGAACACTCTGGGGATAACTTTTTTCGCATGCTCGCATGGAAGCAACCCGGAAGCGATTTTTGAACGCCTGGACGGGGGTTTTCCCCTCAACAGGCGTCGCTGGCGCAGCTGTTTGCTGAAACCAGCCGCAGATTATCAAATGCAACGCCGCTCGACAATTGTAACGGGGCTGCCAACAGGTGGCAGCCCCGGCTGTATTTTACACGTGGTTTTGCCGCGCTTTCCCGTTTAAAGCGTGGGCTTGGCCTCGCCGAGGCTCAGCCGCGCATGCGCTCGCCATTGCCGTCGAAAAGGGCTGCCGACTGCAGCCGGGCCGGCAACATTTCGCCGAGCAGCTCGATTTCGAAGCCTTCCATTTCCCCGGCAATCTCCTTCGGCACGTAGCCGAGCGCCACGGACTTGCCGGACGCATGGGCATAGCCGCCCGACGTCACCCAGCCGCGCACCTCGCCCTTGAAGAAGATGGGCTCGTCACCGATGACATCGGCGTCGCGGGCGTCGATGATCAGCGTCACCAGGCGCAGCGTGCCGCCGGAGGCCTTCTCGTCCGCCGCCGCCTGCTTGCCGATGAAATCGGCGTTCTTCTTGAGCGCCACGAAGGGGCCGAGGCCGGCTTCGAACGGCCCGTAGAGCGGGCGATATTCGCGCGACCAGGAGCCGTAGGACTTTTCGAGACGGAGCGAATTCAGCGCCCGGAGGCCGAAGAGCTTGATGCCGAATTCCGCCCCTTCCGCCATCAGCAGGTCGTAGACATAGCGCTGATATTCCGGCTTCATCCAGATTTCATAGCCGAGATCGCCCGTATAGGAGACGCGCCCGACGATCGCCTTGGCCATGCCGAGATCCATCCGGCGGATCGACATGAAGGGGAAGGCCTCGTTCGACATGTCGAGATGGGTGAGCTTGCTGATGAGCTTGCGGGAATTCGGACCCGCAATGGCGAGACCCGTCAGGCGCAGGTTCAGAGCTTCGAGCTTGACCGAGCCGTCCTTCGGCAGGTGGCTCTCGAACCAGCGCATGTGATAGTCCTCGGCAATGCCGGAACCGATGACGAGGAAATCGCCCTCGCCGAGCTTCGCCAGCGTGAAATCGCCGATCAGCTTGCCGTCGTCCTTCAGCATGGGCGCCAGCGTCATGCGGCCGGTGGCGGGAATGCGCGGCGTCAGCATTTTGTCCAGCCAGGCTTCTGCACCCGGGCCGGTGACGGAATATTTCGCAAAGCCGGAGGTTTCCATCAGGCCGACGCTGTCGCGCACGGCCTTCGATTCCGCCGCCACGGCGTCGAAGTCGTTGGAACGCCGCCAGGAGAAGGCATCCGTCACGCCTTCCGGCGCAAACCACAGCGGCGCTTCGAGGCCATAGGACGCGCCGAAGATCGCGCCCGCATCCTTGAGCTTGTCATAGATCGGCGTGGTCAGCAGCGGACGCGCGCCCGGCAGCTCCTCGTTCGGATAGCGGATCGAGAAGCGGCGGGAATAGTTTTCGCGCACCTTGGCGTTGGTATAGGCGAGCGTGGCGTAGTCGCCGTAGCGGGACACGTCCATCGCGAAGACGTCGAAACCCGGATCGCCGTGGATCATCCAGTTGGCGAGCGCAAGGCCCACGCCGCCGCCCTGGCTGAAGCCGGCCATGACCGCGCAGGCCGACCAGTAATTGCGCAGGCCCCGCACCGGACCCACCAGCGGATTGCCGTCCGGCGAGAAGGTGAACGGGCCGTTGATGATCTTCTTGATGCCGGCATTGTTGAAGGCCGGGAAGTGGCGGAAGCCGACCTCCAGTTCCGGCGTGATGCGCTCGATGTCTTCGGCCAGCAGCTCGTGGCCGAAATTCCACGGCGTGTTGATCGGCGACCACGGACGGCAGGCCTTTTCATAGGTGCCCATCAGCATGCCGCCGCGCTCCTGGCGCAGATAGATTTCGCCGTCGAAATCCACGCAATGCATCAGTTCCTTGCCGGTCTTCTGGTTGAACTCGGCGACTTCGGGCATGTCCTCGGTGATCAGATACATGTGCTCCATGGCGAGCACGGGAAGCTCCAGACCGACCATGCGGCCCACTTCGCGAGCCCAGAGACCGGCGGCGTTCACCACATGCTCGGCAATGATTTCGCCCTTGTCGGTGATGACGCGCCAGGTGCCGTCCTCGCGCTGGACGAGTTCTTCCACCTTGGTGTGGAGATAGATTTCGCCGCCGTTCATCTTGGCGGATTTCGCATAGGCATGGGTCGTGCCATAGGGATCGAGATGGCCTTCGACCGGATCATAGAGCGCACCGACGAACTGGTCCGGATCGAGAAGCGGCATCATCTCATGCGCTTCCTTCGGCGTCAGCAACTGCGCTTCGAGACCGTTATAGCGGCCCTTGGCTAGGATGGACTTCAGCCAGTCGAAGCGCTCGTGGGTGGCGGCCAGCATCAGGCCGGAGGTCAGATGCAGGCCGATATCCTGGCCCGACTGCGCCTCGATTTCCTTGTAGAGCTCGACCGTATATTTCTGCAGCTTGGCGACGTTCGGATCGCCGTTGATCGTGTGCATGCCGCCGGCCGCGTGCCAGGTGGAGCCGGAGGTCAGTTCGGAACGCTCCAGAAGCACCACATCGGTCCAGCCGAACTTGGTCAGGTGATAGAGAACCGAGCAACCGACGACACCACCTCCGATGACGACGACCCGCGCATGACTTTTCATGTTGACGCTCCGCAATGGTCCGGCCCGCGCCGGATGAGACAGACAATAGGAAACCGTTCGCAGCCCGGCCTCCGCCGCCGCTGCGCTGGCATGTTCATTTCGCGTTGTGGAAGGAAGCGCCGGACTGCGCGCGCGGACCGCCGCTTCGTTCCCCCCGTTTTTTCTTGGCCGTCGCGGAAGGGACGATTTCACCCCGTTTCGCGACATGCTTTAGATAAGCGCACTATAGCCAATTACGACATCGAGATTGTTCTCGATGCGCCATAAGCTCAGGTCGCAAATCCGGCAGTCAGCTGGAATTCGAGACCCATTTCCATGAGTTCCTGAAAGGCGAAAAGCGCGAAGGAACGCATCAGCACGATCTCGAATTCATCCGCGCCGATGCGGCCGATATTGGCACTGACATGGGCGAAGATGGTGTTGCCGGACTGACCGATGGCGAAGACATCAGGATGAAGATCGAGCGGCACGATCTTCGCCAGGATCGCCCGGCTGCGCGGGCCGGAAAGCCTGAGCACCGCCCGTCCGCTGGACTGGTCGGTCACAAGCGCCAGCGCCCCGGCCTTCTCGGCGATCTCGCGGCGGAGCGCCTGATCCGGCCTTTCGAGAACGACCAGCCATTCGCCGGGGCCGATGGGCTTCAGCGCGGTTGCGGCCACGCCGGAAAGCAGGGCTGCTACAGCCTCGTCCTCGCCCGGCAGCGCCGCCACCGAAAGCACCATCGGATCGGGCAGCACCGTGACATGGTTTTCCGAACGGCCGGGATTGGCGGAAATGGCGCCATCCAGCGGATGGCGATGCGTGAAGGGTCCGTTCATCGGGAAACCTCCTCTCTGGGCGCGGGCGGGACTGTCCCCTCCCCCTTGAGCCTCTCGTTCTCCGGGTCGACAAAGACCGGCGGGCAGACCACGGCCGCAAATTCGTCGCCGCGGATGCGGTCGAAGACGATGATGGTCTCGCCCATCCGCTCGCGGCCGGATTTCAGCAGCGCTAGGGCGATCGGATGGCCGAGCACCGGCGAGAAGCAGTTCGACGTGACCAGACCCTGGTCGTTCGCCATGGAGGGCTCCGCCCCCTCGCGCAGCAGATGCGCGCCGGCACGGATCTCGTTCTTCGGATCGACGGGCTTCAGCCCGACGAGCTGCATCCGGTCCGCCGCCGTCAGGCCATAGCGGGTGGCCATCTGCTTGCCGACGAAATCGGGCTTCTGCATGGACATCATCTTGCCATAACCGGCATCGTCGGCCGTCACGGTGCCGTTCAGCTCCGCATGGGTGACGAAGCCCTTTTCGATGCGCAGGATATTGAGCGCTTCGAGACCATAGGGCGTGATGCCGTGTTCGGCCCCGCATTCCATGAGGTAGTCGGCCACCGCCTCGCCATGGGCGGCGGGCACCGACAGTTCGTAGGCCAGCTCGCCCGAAAACGAGATGCGGAAGAGCCGGGCCGGCAGCCCGCCCTTCAGCGTCACGTCACGGGCCGAGAGATATGGGAAGCCCTCGTCCGAGAGATCCGCATCCACCACCTTCGAAAGGATCGCCCGCGCCTTCGGACCGGCAACGGCCATCTGCGCCCACTGGTCGGAGACCGAGACGAAGCGCACCTTCAGGTCGGGCCACTGGGCCTGATGATAGAATTCCATGTGGGAGAGCACCTCGCCCGCCATGGCCGTGGTTGTCGTGATGAAGAAGTGGTTCTCCGCAAGACGGCTCACCGTGCCATCTTCATGCACCATCGCATCCTCGCGCAGCATCAGGCCATAGCGGGCCTTGCCGACGGGCAGCTTCAGCATGGGATTGCAGTAGAGCCGGTTGAGGAATTCCGCCGCATCCGGGCCGAAGACCTCGATCTTGCCGAGCGTCGAGACATCGCAGAGACCGGCGGCCTTGCGCACCGCCATCACCTCGCGATGGGCGGCCTCGCGCCAGGTCTTTTCCTCCCCCTTCGGGAAATAGGAGGAGCGATACCAGAGCCCGGCTTCCACGAAGACCGCGCCGTTCTTCTCCGCCCAGCCATGCAGCGGCGAGCGCCGCACCGGACGGCCATGCTCGTCGCGGGACGTACCGGCAATCGTGCCGAGCGAAACGGGCGTATAGAAGGGCCGGAAGGTGGTGGTGCCGACGAGCGCCGGATCGACGCCCCGCATGGAGGCGACGATGCCCGTGGCATTCACATTGGCGATCTTGCCCTGATCCGTCGCCATGCCCGAGGTGGTATAGCGCTTGGTCAGCTCGATGCTCGTGTAGTTCTCGCGCTGGGCGAGTGCCAGATCCTTCACATGCACGTCGTTCTGGTAATCGACAAAGGCCTTGGAGCGGGCGCCGCCCACATACCAGACGGGCTGGTGGCCGGCGAAATCCTGTTCCTCGACGGCAGGCGCAGCGGCGATGGCAGCCGTTCTGCCAAACGCGGCGAGCACGGCCCCGGCCTTGGCCACCCCATCGGCAACCGCCTCGGCAAGCGTTTCCAGACCCGCTGCCGCCCCCGCAAGCGTCAGCCGCGGATCGCTGGCCGGTGCCAGGAAAGCCTGCTTTTCCGCCGACCAGACGGGTTTTGCGCCGCGCTGGCAGGCGAGATGGATGACCGGCGACCAGCCGCCCGACATGGCGAGCGCGTCGCAGCCGATGGTATCCTCATAGCCGGACCGTTCCGTGATGATGCCGCCAAGCCGCTTGCCGCCCTTGGTATCGACCACCGCGCCCTTGTAATGCACCGTCACACCCTGTGGTGCCCGGTCGGTGGAGGCGTCCCGCGTGTCGATGATCGCAGCCACCTCGATACCGGCGGCCTTGAGGTCATGCGCGGTGCGGTAGCCCGTCCCGCCGCTGGTGAACACCGCAACGCGGCTGCCCGGCGTCACGCCGAAGCGGTTCACATAGGTGGAAACGGCGCTCGCGGTCAGGATGCCCGGCTTGTCGTTGCCGCCGAAGACGAGCGGCCGCTCGATCGCGCCGGTGGCGAGGATCGCGTGCTTCGCCACGATGCGCCACATGCGTTCGACCGGCCGGTCGTGGCTTGGCTCCGCCACATGCTTCTGCACCTTCTCCGCCGCCCCGAAGACCATGTCGTCGAACCAGCCGAAAACTGTCGTGCGCGGCATCAGCGTGACATTCGGCAGGGCCGCGAGTTCCGCGACCGCATGCGCCGCGAAATCGGATGCCTTCTGACCACCGACGGAAGCCCGCGAGGCATTGAGCGAGCCGCCGAGCAAGAAATCCTCGTCCGCGACGATGACCCGCAGTCCAGCCCGGCCCGCCGTCAACGCGGCGGAAAGACCGGCCGCGCCACCGCCGACCACCAGCAGGTCGCAATGGGCCCAGGCCTTCTCGTAGCGGTCCGGATCGGCTTCCATGGTCAGCTTGCCGAGGCCCGCCGCCATGCGGATGAAGGGCTCGTAGACCTTCTCCCAGAAGGCTTTCGGCCACATGAAGGTCTTGTAGTAGAAACCCGCGCCGAGGAAGGGCGACAACAGGCTGTTGAAAGAGCCGATGTCGTAATCCAGCGACGGCCAGCGGTTCTGGCTCTTCGCGACGAGACCGTCGTAAAGCTCGGCAACGGTCGCCCGCGTGTTTGGCTCGGAGCGCGCGCCGGTGCCGATGGTGACGAGCGCGTTGGGCTCGGACGAGCCTGCCGTCAGCACGCCGCGCGGGCGGTGATACTTGAAGGAGCGGCCGACCAGCAGCCGGTCTTCGGCAATGAGGGCGGAGGCGAGCGTATCGCCGGCAAAGCCCTGGTGGGTCTTGCCGTCGAAGGTGAAGCTCACCGGCTTCGAGCGGTCGACGAGACCGCCGGTGGAAAGGCGCGACGCCGTCATTCCGCGGCCTCCTTCACGTCTCCGGCCTTGTAGGCCGCCGCATCGGTGACGCCATAGACCTCGTGGGTCAGCGTATCGCGCTCCACCACCAGCCAGCGGCGGCAACCGAGCACGTGATGCCAGTATTCCCTCTGGCGACCCTTGGGATTGTCGCGCACATAGACATAACGGTACCAGGTTTCGAATCCTTCGGCGGCATCGGGGCGGTTGCGCACCTCGCCGCGAATGGAGAATTCCTCTTTCGGCCGGGAGCCGCAATGGGGACAGGTGATCAGGCTTGCCATCTGTTTCGGGCCTCAATGAAGATTGGGCTGCGGGCCCTTGCCCGCCTCGTCGATTGCATATCCGCGCTCGAACCGGTCGAGACGCATGAAACGGCTGACCTCGTGGCTCACCCCCTTCGCGATCAGATGCGCGAAGCAGAAGCCCGAGGCAGGCGTGGCCTTGAAACCGCCATAGCACCAGCCGCAATTGAGATAGAGGTTCTCGATCCCCGTGCGGTCGATGATCGGCGAGCCGTCCATGGACATGTCCATCACCCCGCCCCAGGAACGCAGCACCCGGGAGCGCGAGAGCCCGGGGATCAGCGACACGCCCTCCTCGATGGTTTCCTCCACCGTCGCGAGATTGCCGCGCTGGGCATAGGACCCGAAGAAATCGAGGCTGGCCCCGAAGACGAGACCGCCCTTGTCGGACTGGGAAATGTAGAAATGCCCGCCGCCATAGGTGAGCACGTGGTGGATCGCCGGCTTCAGCCCTTCGGACACGAAGGCCTGCAGGACATGGCTTTCGAGCGGCAGCTCCAGCCCGGCCATCTGGCCGACGGTGGACGTGTTGCCGGCCGCGGCCAGCGCCAGACGGTTGCAGCCGATAAAGCCTCTGGAAGTCTCGACGCCGGTCACCCGGCCCGACGCATCGCGGCGAATGCCGGTTACTTCGCAATTCTGGATGATGTCCACGCCGCGCATGTCGGCCCCGCGGGCATAGCCCCAGGCCACCGCATCGTGCCGCACCGTGCCGGCGCGCTTCTGGTAGAGCGCACCCATGACGGGGAAGCGGGCATGGTCGTAATTCAGGTAAGGCACCAGCGCCTTGACCTCATCCCGCGACAGAAGCGTCGCATCCACGCCATGGATCATCATGGAATTGCCGCGCCGGGCATAGTGGTCACGCCCGGAATCGTCGTGGAACAGGTTGATGATGCCGCGCTGGGAGACCATGGCATTGAAGTTGAAGTCCTGCTCGAGGCCCTCCCACAGCTTCAGGGAGAGCTCGTAAAAGGGCTCATTGCCCTCGAGGACGTAATTGGACCGGATGATCGTCGTATTACGGCCGACATTGCCCGAGCCGATATAGGATTTCTCCAGCACCGCCACATTGGTGATGCCGAATTCCTTGGCAAGATAATAGGCGGTGGAAAGACCATGGCCGCCACCGCCGACGATGATCACGTCGTAGTGGGGTTTCGGCTCCGGCTCGCGCCAGGCAGGCTGCCAGTCGCGATTGCCGGAAAATGCGTTCCTGAGGATCGACAGGGCTGAATAGCGCATGACTTGAAATCCGGGCAAAATGAAACGGGCCGCACATTCGCACAGCCGTGGAAAACGGCAAGCCCCTCCGCGCACCACCCCCGGGATGGCTGCGGAACGCCCTGCCGCTGATACATATGCGCAACTATGTCAGGTTCCGTCATCAGCGAAATGCGACAAAAAGTGCCGCTCCGCTCCGCTGGCGACGCGCCCTGGCCGAAGCCCTTCGAAAGCACGGATTGCGAGCCGCCCGCGCCCCCGTTAGACTTGCGGAAAATCACGAGGACAAAGGGTTTCCATGCCTGATCTGCTCGAATGCGGCGGACGATTGCCGCCGGGACAATCCTGATGCGGAGCCTGTTCGAGCTGGCTGCCGTGGAAGCAGGGGCCGCCATTCTCCACGTGGCCGCCGCCGGCCATGGCGTGACGATCAAGCCCGACCTTTCCCCCGTGACCGATGCGGACATGCAGGCCGAGGCGGTGATTCTGCGCCACCTGGCCGCAGCCTTTGCCGATGTGCCGGTGGTCGCGGAAGAGGAAATCGCCGCAGGGCGGATACCGCATGTGCATGCCCGCCGCTTCTTTCTGGTGGATGCGCTGGACGGCACCAAGGAATTCATCAGCGGCAAGGCCGATTACACCGTCAACATCGCCCTGATCGAAAACGGCATTCCGGTGGCCGGCGTCGTCTATGCCCCCGCCTATCGCAAGCTCTATCTTGCCGAAGGAGGAAAGGCCGAGGCGGTCGTCGTGGGAACGGACGGACAGGCCCTCGAGCGGCAGACGATCCGCACGCGCCCACCGGAAACGCCGCTGGTCGCCATTGCCAGCCGCTCCCATAACAGCCCGCGCACCGGCGAATATCTGAGCGGCCTCGGGACGGATTGTTTCCAGTCGATCGGCAGCTCGCTGAAATTCTGCCTGCTCGCGGAGGGCGGAGCGGATGTCTATCCCCGCTTCACCCGCACCATGCAGTGGGATACGGCAGCCGGCGACGCGGTGCTTCGCGCCGCCGGCGGCGTGACGCTGGAACTCGACGGACGCCCGCTTCTCTATGGCGAAAGGCCGGACGGTCCGGATGAGGGCTATGCCAATCCCTATTTCGTCGCCTGGGGGCGCCTGCCCCCGCAATACCAGCGGGACCCCGGCCAAAACGGGGGATAATCGAACGGGAAAGGGCAGGGTTTTCAAGGGCAGCCCGCCTTTTTCATCCCCTGCCCCCGAAAGGCACCCATAATCCGGACCGAACCCGGAGGTGCCCGATGAGCGACAATTCCCCCAATCTGCAACTGCCCTACCTGATGCCCGATCAGGCGCAGAAACACGTGACCCACAACGAGGCCTTGCAGCGTCTAGATGCGCTGGCGCAATTGGTGCTGGCCGGTGCGCTCGCCGCGCCGCCCGCCAACCCCGAAGAGGGCGCATGCTATGCCGTCACCGCCCCGGCCAGCGGTCTCTGGCAGGGCCATGCCGGCGATATTGCCTGCCTGCAGGATAGCGACTGGATCTTCATGACACCCGCGACCGGCTGGCTCGCCTGGGCGGCGGATACCGGCAGGGCGGTGTATTTCACCGGCACCGGCTGGCAGCCGCTGCCGCTTCCCTCCCCCTTCGTGCAGGACATGATCGGTGCGGGGGCAACGCCCGACACCGTCAACCGCCTCGCCGTCAGCGCCGCCGCTTCGCTCTTCAACCATCGCGGCGCCGGTCACCAGATGAAGATCAACCGGGCCGATGACGCCGCAACCGGCTCCCTGCTTTTCCAGACCGGCTTTTCGGGGCGCGCCGAGTTCGGGCTGCTCGGAAATGCTAACATTGGCTTAAAGGTGTCTCCGGACGGGACAAGCTGGAAAAACGCCATTCAGGTGAACCCGAAAGGCGTGGTCAGCCTGCCTGCAAAGCCCGTCTGCCGCGCCCATATGAACATCCAGAACATGTCGATCGCCAGCGGCGCTTTCTCGGGATTTCAAGCCTTTAGCATCAATCAGGGTGAGTTCGTGCTGAGGGGTGACGTGCCGTCCCAGGTGGGGCTGAAGCTCATCGTCCCGGTCACCGGCCTTTACCGCGTCACCGTCAACATGCTGGCCAACACCTCCACAGGCCATGCCGTCGTGCTGCTACAAAATGACGGAATCACGGTACTCACCGCCAAGGGCAATGCCAGTTTCATTTCCATTCCGCAGTCCTTCAGCACGATCGCCAGCCTGAATGCCGGCGATACGCTGCATTTCCAGCATACCGGCGCCGCCCAGCTTGCTTTTGGGCCGAACAGAACCGAACTGATGCTGGACTTTCTTTGAGGGACCGGCGAAATCCGGGCATGCCCCTGCATTTTTGCATGGCTATCGCGCGAGTATAATCGACATCATGGACTGTATTGCGATGAAATTTCTCAAACTTCTCCCCTGTTCCGGCCCCGTCCCCTCTTCCAGATGAAATTTTTTCTCAACAAAAACAACAAAAGGGAAAGAGAGAGGAAGAAAAAATCGGTGCGCACAAAAGTTTATTATTGAAAACAGTTATAATTATTATTCAGTTGGGCGAAACGGGGCTTTCTATACGCAGACGGAATGGCATGCATCAAGTTTTGAACGTTTTCCCATAGGCCAATGAATATGCTGAAAATTTTCACGAACGGCTTAGTCAATTTTTAAAGGTGCAGGGCTAGAGTCGCTTCATGTGGTCTTGAGTTTGTGTAGAGAGTCCAATGACCGAAATGATTCGACCCCGAGTAAAATATGTCATCGGTCCCGATGGCAGCCCGCTGACGATTGCGGATCTTCCCCCGGCCAATACGCGCCGTTGGGTGATCCGCCGGAAGGCAGAGGTGGTTGCAGCGGTGCGCGGTGGCCTGTTGAGCTTGGAAGAAGCCTGCGAGCGTTATACCCTGACCGTCGAGGAATTCCTTTCCTGGCAGGCCTCCATCAACGATCACGGTCTGGCCGGCCTGCGGACGACGCGGCTTCAGCAATACCGTCACTGATCGGGACCGCATTCCGCGCCTGAAAAGAACCCGGACGCCTCGGCGTGCCGGGTTTTCGTTTGCCGTCTTCCGCCCCCTGAACGCCGGCAGAAGGCTATCCGTGACAGGCGCAACCACCTGACTTCGTTCGGAAACTTGAAGACGAGGCCTGGAACGCGCCTGACGAACCGGTCTTTGCCGGAGGCGGCGCGCCGATCCGAAAAAGCAAAAAACCGCAGGCGCACGGCTCACCCCGTTCGCTGCGGTCTTTCAAAAAAAACCAATCGGTTCCCTGCCGCCGGACCTCGTCTGTCCGGCGCCGGTTAACGGCTTGCCTGCCTCTGGTCAGGCGCGAGCACGCACCGCGCTGTCACGCTCTTCCAGGGCTGCAGCGCGGCTATATTCCGCCTGAACTTCCTCCAGCGCTGCGGATGCCGCATCCTGCTGTGCCTTCAGCTCCCGGATCGATACCTGGAGATTGTCTGCACGCTGCCGGGCGGCCTTCGCAAAGGTCGGATAGGCAAAATGGTTCGGATCCGAAATACCGGACTTTTTCTCCTCGAGGGCGATCTGGGCTTCCAGCTCTTTCGCCATCCGTTCGAATTCCGACATCATCACCTGCAGCTGCTGCAGCTGCCTGCGCTTTTCATTCACCTGAAATTCTTTCAGGCGCACTAGGCTCTCACGCGTCTTCATACGCAATACTCCCGTGATACGAGACCCCGGCTCCACTCAATTCATTAACCCGAGTGCCCTGCCGCCGCCGTCTTCGTTAAAAAAAATCGGGCGACGTTAACAAAAACCTACCGTTGGTAACCTTTCATTTACGGGCATCGTCAATGATAGGGGGGAGGTTTTAAGGGTAGGTAAACACTGAATGCAGAAAAACAATGATCTGCATAGGTGAGTCAGAAGAATCGGTTAGCGGGTTTTTCTCATGTTTTACGTGAGCAAGCCTGAAGTCAGATTCTTATGAGAAATCAGGGGAGTGCTAAAAATATTTAATAAGTTCGGTACACCTTGTCAGAGGGAATCAGAATTTGTTAACCATTTGGTGGCAGCTTCCAAATCAGGCAACGACTGGATCCGTATCGCGTAAGGGGGCCAAGACGACCTTAATGCGGCGGTAAAGGGGATAAAAATGCGGGTTCTACTCATCGAAGACGACAGCGCGACCGCGCAGAGCATCGAATTGATGCTCAAGTCTGAAAGTTTCAACGTGTATACCACAGACCTCGGTGAAGAGGGCGTGGATCTCGGCAAGCTGTATGACTATGACATCATCCTGCTTGACCTGAACCTTCCTGACATGTCGGGCTACGAAGTGCTGAGAACACTGCGCCTGTCAAAGGTAAAGACACCCATTCTGATCCTCTCCGGCATGGCTGGCATCGAGGACAAGGTCCGCGGTCTCGGTTTTGGCGCCGACGATTACATGACCAAGCCTTTCCACAAGGACGAACTGGTGGCGCGCATTCATGCGATCGTGCGCCGTTCGAAGGGTCATGCGCAGTCGGTTATTGCCACCGGCGACCTGATCGTGAACCTGGATGCCAAGACGGTCGAAGTCGGCGGCCAGCGCGTTCACCTGACCGGCAAGGAATACCAGATGCTGGAGCTGCTCTCGCTCCGCAAGGGCACCACCCTCACGAAGGAAATGTTCCTGAACCACCTCTATGGCGGCATGGACGAGCCCGAACTGAAGATCATCGACGTCTTCATCTGCAAGCTGCGCAAGAAACTGGCCAATGCGGCCGGCGGTGCGAACTACATCGAAACGGTCTGGGGCCGTGGCTATGTGCTGCGCGAGCCCGACGGTTCGGATTATCTCGAAACCGCCTGATTGCCTCCCTGAAAAGCTGCAACGATCAAGGATCCCGCCCGTCTCCGACCGGCGGGATTTTCTTGTGCGGCATAGGCCGCGCGCGAGCGCGATCCCTCCCCCGGGATACCCTTGCAAACGAAAACCGCCGGCTGGTGAACCGGCGGTCTGAATTTCGTTGCGCGAGAAAGGGGGAAGGTCCGGTCAGGCCGCGACGGACAGTCCGGCAAAAGCCTGGGTCAGGATCTTGCGGTCGAAGGGCTTCAGCAGGAAATCGTTTGCCCCTGCCCGCTTGCCCATCATCATCTTCTTCAGATCCGCCTCGACGACGCAGTAATAGATTCGCACATCCTTGCCGTTCGGCAGGGTGCGAAGGGTGCTGATCAGCTCGATCGCCCCTTCCAGACCGGCATCGACGATGAGGATATTCGGCATGTCGGCTTCACAACGATGCAAAGCCTCCTCCGCAGATCCCGCTTCGAAGACCATGAAGTTCAGTTCGGTCAGGATCCGTTTCCCGACCTTTCGGACCACGTCGGATCCGTCTGCTATCATCAGACGTTGCATCGTCTTGCCTCCCGGCCCATGGCGGGCGTCTACGACAATATGCAGGAGCGTAACGGCGCGCGACTAAGGAATCGTTACTGCAACAGGGTCAGATCGGGCCTTTGTTGCCTCAGGCCGGAACGACTGCCGTATAGGTGATTTCCTCTGGCGTCACCGTATGGTTGAGCGTCATGCCGGTTTCGTCTGCCAGCAGCACCGTATAATAGGGCTGGATGGAATGGGCATCGATGGCCTCTTCCACGGTACCGGCATAGATTTCGATGAATTTCGGCGGCACGCGCATCATCCGGCCCTTGGCGGTCAGGGTGAAACGGGCGTCGAATTCCGGATTTTCCAGCGTGACCGTCACGACGCCGCCGCGCGGGATCGAGCCATAGGCGACCAGGAACAGGTTGAGCAGCAGCTTGACCCGGTTCTTCGGAATGATGGCGCGCGGGCCGTTCCAGACGACTTCGGTCTTCTTTTCCGCGGCGGCAAAATCCTTGGCCGCCTTTTCCGCCTCGCCCGTGTCGATCGAGGCGCCGACCGAGCCGGACGCGCCGAAGGCAAGGCGGGCGAATTTCAGCCGCACCGAAGCATTGAGCGCACTGGTGCGGATCAGATCCATCGCATCCGCGTCGCTGCCGCTTTCGTCCAGCAGCTCCAGGCCGTTGTTGATCGCACCGACCGGCGAGATCACGTCATGGCAGACCCGGCTGCACAGCAGGGCGGCGAGATCGGCGCCGCTCAGGGTAAGATTGGGATTCCTGGACATTCAGCCCTCCTGAAATCTGCATCGCCGCGGCGATGTCCGCCTCATACGGAATGGATAAAAAAATAACACATCGGTTCAGGCCCCGCTTCCCCCTCGGTCAGCAGAACCGGAACCGCCTCCGACCGCGACCTTAGCGGATCGGTAAATTGACCCGCCATAATGACACCATATTTGGTAAACCGATTGTTAATCCGATCCGCGCAAAATGCATTTACGGGGCGACGGCAAGACACGAACCCTTTCTAGTGGAGGAACGGATGCACCACAAACGGCGTCTTTCGGGGATCGGGCGGATGGCATCGCGCCTCGCCCGCGTTCTTTATCTGTCATCACTGGCCCTGGCCGTGGCGATTCTGGCCGGGCCACAGGCCCGGGCGGCCAGCTCCAGCCAGTACACCGTGCAGGAAATCGTCGATGCGGGCCATGATTTCTTCGGCTCCACCAGCGGCGGCCTCGCCAAGGTGGTCGAAAACGCCTTCCAGCAATATGGCCTGCCCAACGGATATATTCTCGGCCAGGAAGGGTCGGGCGCCTTTATCGCCGGCCTGACCTATGGCGAAGGCAATCTTTACACGAAGAATGTCGGCCAGCACGATGTCTTCTGGCAAGGCCCCTCGCTCGGCCTCGATTATGGCGGTCAGGGCAGCCGGGTGATGATGCTGGTCTATGACCTGCCGAACCTGGATTCCCTCTATAACCGCTATGGCGGCGTCAGCGGCTCGGCCTATGTGGTGGCCGGCGTCGGCATGACGGTGCTGAAGAGCCACAATGTCATCATCGTGCCCATCCGCACCGGCATCGGCGCTCGGCTCGGCATCAATGTCGGCTATCTCAAGCTCTCCACCCAGCCCACCTGGAACCCCTTCTGAAGCACCGGGAACCCCCGGCCTTCGGGCGGTTACCGCTTGAAGTTGCCGGGCGGGAGTGCTTAATGACATCAACAGGCCAGACCGACGGCTCCCCCTCGGCTGGCACGCCCCAAGTTTCGGTGTTTCCGTGATCGAATACGTGCTTCTTTTCGGGCTGGGTTTTCTCGCTGCCGCGCTTCTGGCCATGCTGGTCGCGCCCGCCATCCAGAAGCGCATCGTCATCTATGCGGAAAACCGCCTGAAGGCGACCATGCCCCTTTCGCCGCAGGAAGTGCGCGCCCAGCGCGACATGGCGCGTGCGGCCTTTGCGGCAGAACAGTCCCGCACGCAGCAGGAACTCAACCAGGAACGCGAGCGCCGCGTCACCCTGCAGGTGGCCCAGGAAAACCTGTCGGGCGAGGCCCAGAAACTGCGGGCCGAAAATGCGGCCATGAAGATGCAGATGGACCAGATGAACACGGAGGCCGGAGACCTGCGCTCCGCCCTGCGTCAGAAGGAAAACCAGTTGCTGGAGGCCCAGGAAAAGATTTCCGGGCTGGAGCTCTCGCTTGCGGAGCAGGTCGCCGCCATCGAGGATATCCAGCGCCAGTCGCTGCGCGTGGCCGCCGAAAGGGACAATGCCAAGATCGACCTCGCCGCGCGCAACACCCAGGCCGAGAACGACCGCTACCGCGTGCAGTCCCTGCGCGAGGAACGGGACAGCCTGCGCCGCGAGGTCAAGCTGCTCACCACCCGCGCCAAGGAGGCCGAGCAGCGCCTGCAGCAGGAAGAGCACAAGAACATTCGCCTGTCGGACCGTCTCGCGCGCGAGCAGGCGGGTCTGGCCGACCGCGACACGCTGATCGAGCGCCGCGCCAGCGAAATCCAGCGCCTGCGCGACAAGATCAAGGCGATTTCAGCCGAAAGCCGCGACGCCCGCCGGCAGATGAAGAGCCTTCCCGAGCGCAAGGCCGGCAAAAAGCCCGGCACGGCGGTTTCCGCCTCCCTCGATGAGCCGCCGGTCACGGCGGAAAGCGTGGCGGACATGAAGGACGAGGCCCGGCATCAGGCCGCCGCCTTGGCCGAGCAGTTCCAGAAATCGCGCAATACGGCCAATGATGCGGCCCTGCGGGACGAGCTGGCCTCTCTGGCCGCCCGCATGGTCGCCATCACCGCGACGGAAGAAGGCGAAGCCTCGCCCATCCCCGCGCTGGTGGATCAGCCTGCCCCCTCCCCCGCCAATGACAGTGCCGGTCGCAGCCTGGCCGAGCGCATCCGCGCGATCATGCCCTAGTGCGGCTTACGCCCCCGGAACAAAGCCACCCCGCGTGCCGATGGAATAGAGCGCGATGCCGCTCGCGGTTGCGACATTGAGACTGTCGAGACCGGGGCTTTGCGCAATGCGCGCGGTCTGGAACCGGCGAAGGATGGGGGCAGGCAAGCCCTCCCCTTCCGTGCCAAGCACCAGCGCCATGCGGGCGGCAGCGGGTATGGCGCCGATTTCCACTCCGCCCGAGGGCGAAAGGCCCCAGACGGCAAAGCCGTTTTCCTGCAGCAGCGCCAGACAGGCGGCCGCATCGCCACCCCGGGCATAGGGCACGGACAGCACCGAACCCACCGAAACGCGCAGGGCCTTGCGATAGAGCGGATCGCAGCACGTCTCGTCGAGCACGATCAGCGAGACGCCGAAGGCGGCCGCATTGCGGAAGATGGATCCCATATTGTCGTGGTTGGAAAGACCGGCGGCCACCAGCACCAGCGCCTTTTCGGGCAGGGCCGCCAGCCTTTGGCCGAGATCCGCCCGCGGCCGGCGTTGCCCGAGCGCCAGCACGCCGCGATGCATGTGGAAACCGGCAATCCCGTCCATCACCGCCTGCGAGACGGTGTAGACCGGAACCTCCTCCGGAAAGGCGGACACGATGTCGGAAAGGCCTGCGACGCGGTTTTCGAGCAGCAGCAGGCTTTCCGCGAGGAAGCCTTCCGGACCGCCGTGATGGGCCGCAAGCATGCGCAGGACCACCGTGCCCTCGGCGATGAACCGGCCCTGCCGGCCGGTCAGGTCGCGCTCGCGAATATCCCGGAAGGGGGCGACGCGGGGATCGGCGGGATCATCGATCCGCTCGGGCACGGCCATGGCTTTCGCTCAGCGCAGGGTGATTTCGGCGACGATCCGGCCCGACGCGATATCGAAGACCAGCGCCTGCTCCGTGGCGCCGTTCGCCAGACCATGGATCAGCAGCTGCCCGCCCGAAAGCGAGACAGACCGCACGATGAAGCCCGGCGGCAGGCTTGCCACCGCCTTGATCTTCTCGCCGACCGGAATGCCCGACCCCGCCACCGACTGGCTGGCCGCTTTCGGATCGGGACGCGTGAGCTTGTAGACAATCGTGCCGAGGACAGCCATAAGCATGACGACCATGACGCCGGCAGAGATCAGCTGGAGCCGCACCATCTTGCGCCGGACCCGTTCCATCACCGGATCAAGCGGCTTGTCTTCCTGTTCGTCGTCGTCCACATGAGACATGATAGGTGCATTTCCTGGCTGGCGATCCGTCATGGATCGAGCGTTTCGACCGGCCTCGCATGATGCTTCTGACAAGCACGGGAACGAGAGTGATGACTGACCCCTTTACCGAAGCCGAAGCCAATAGGAAAGTGCTGACGGCTGACGAAAGCGCCGAAGGCCGGCTGGACCAGTGGCTGACGGCAACGCTGGAGGGGGAATTCTCCCGCAACCGCATCAAGCAGCTCATCGAACAGGGTGCCGTGACGATCAATGGCGCGGTCATCACCGAGCCGAAACGCAAGATCCGCTTCGGCGACCGGATCGAGATCCTGCTGCCGGAGCCCGAAGACCCCGTGCCCCAGGGCGAGGATATTCCCCTCGACGTGCTCTACGAGGACGACGACCTGATCGTGCTGGTAAAGCCCGCGGGCCTCGTCGTGCATCCCGGCGCCGGCAACTGGACGGGAACGCTGGTCAACGCGCTGATACACCATTGCGGCAGTTCGCTGTCCGGCATCGGCGGCGTGCGCCGTCCCGGCATCGTCCACCGGCTCGACAAGGACACGACGGGCGTCATGGTGGTCGCCAAGAACGATCAGGCCCACCGGCATCTCGCCGCCCAATTTGCCGATCACGGCCGTTCCGGCCCGCTGGAGCGCGCCTATCTCGCCGTGGTCTGGGGCCGCCCGCGCCAGCTGCGCGGCACCATCGATGCGCCGCTCGGCCGGGCTGGAGACCGCACCAAGCGCAGCGTCAAGCGCGAGGAGAGCGAGGATGCGCGCGAGGCCATCACCCATTACGAGGTAGTGGAGCGCTTCCACGAAAAGCCCGACGCCTCCTGCCTCGCCTCGCTGGTGGAATGCCAGCTCGAAACGGGCCGCACCCACCAGATCCGCGTGCACATGGCCCATATGGGCAATCCCCTGATCGGCGATGCGGATTACGGCTCGGCCTTCCGCACCAAGGCGAACCTCCTGCCGGACGCCGCCAAGGCGGTGGTGAACGGCTTCGACCGCCAGGCGCTGCACGCCTTCCTGCTCGCCTTCGAACACCCGTCCACCGGCGAAGTCATGCATTTCGAAGCCCCCATGCTCGAGGACATGGAAGCCCTCGTGGAGGCCCTGCGGGACTAGGCACGGAAAGTAACCGGAAAAAAACGGGAACAAATTCCGCCGTCCTGCCCTTGAAAGGCCATAAGCCGGTTATTATCTGAAAAAGTCGCGGCGGGGCTTCCAACAGACCGCTGCGCTCGGCCGCCTTGGGATATCCCCATCAGGAGCCGGGATCTCGACGAGGGGGTGCTCCATGGCCCGTGGTTCCATGCCTATCATTTCCGGCGGTGAAGCCGGTCTGAACCGTTATCTGGATGAAATCCGCAAGTTCCCGATGCTGGAGCCGCAGGAAGAGTACATGCTCGCCAAGCGCTACCAGGAACATCAGGACCGCGACGCCGCCCACAAGCTCGTCACCAGCCATCTGCGCCTCGTGGCCAAGATTGCCATGGGCTATCGCGGCTATGGCCTGCCGATCGGCGAAGTGGTTTCCGAAGGCAATGTCGGCCTGATGCAGGCCGTGAAGAAATTCGATCCGGACCGCGGCTTCCGCCTCGCCACCTATGCCATGTGGTGGATCAAGGCCGCGATCCAGGAATATGTGCTGCGGTCCTGGTCGCTGGTGAAGATGGGCACGACCGCCAACCAGAAGCGCCTGTTCTTCAACCTCCGCCGCCTCAAGGGCCGCATCCAGGCCATCGACGACGGGGACCTGAAGCCCGACCAGATCGAGCAGATCGCCACCAAGCTGAACGTGACGCCGGAGGAAGTGGTCTCCATGGACCGCCGCCTGTCGGGCGACGCCTCGCTGAACGCGCCGATCCGCGCCTCCGAAGGCGAATCCGGCCAGTGGCAGGACTGGCTGGTCGATGACCACGACAGCCAGGAAACCGTGCTGATCGAACAGGACGAGCTGGAAAGCCGCCGCAGCATGCTGGCGCGCGCCATGGGTGTGCTGAACGATCGCGAACGTCGCATTTTCGAGGCGCGTCGCCTCTCGGAAGATCCGTCCACCCTGGAAGATCTCTCCGCCGAGTTCGACATCAGCCGCGAGCGCGTCCGCCAGATCGAGGTCCGCGCCTTCGAGAAGGTGCAGGAAGCGGTCCAGAAGGACGCCGCCGAACGCCAGAAGGCCCTTCGCCTCGTCGAGGCGTGAGCCCCCTTCGCCGAAAACCCGAGATACAAAAAGAAACGGCCCGGATGTTCATCCGGGCCGTTTTCGTAGGGTCTTCGCAGCCGCCCGCGATCAGGGCTGGGCCGGGGCCTGCCCGCCTGCGGACGTGCCGTCCTGCGCATTCCAGTCGCGGATCGCGGCCTTGAACGCTTCGCTGCCGGTGGAGCCCTTTTCCATGGTGATCAGGGCGCGGCGGCCGTTGCGATAGGTCACGGGAATGTCGATCCAGTCGCGGGTTTCCAGAAGCTTGAGATTGAACGCCCGGGCATCCGCAAAATCGTTGAGCGCGATCATGTGGAAATCGTCAGTGATCTTGGCCGGCACGGCGATCAGCGGGTCTCCGCGATCCTGCTCGGTCTGCTTCAGCGCCACGCGCTGCACGCTCTCGATGGCGCCGCCCTCGAAATCCTTCGGAATCGAGAAGACCAGTTCCACCAGATGGCTGGCCGGAAGCGACGGATCGAGATTGCGCTTGAAGGTGATCAGCGCCGAAAGATTGCGCTCCGGGGCCGAAACCTGGGCTTCCACCGTGGTTTCCGGCTTGCCGTCCGCACCGGCTTCCTTCTTCAGCGACCAGACGACGGCGCCCTCGATGGCGACCGGGGAGGTCTGGCCCACCCGCTCCTCATAGAGATACATCTTCTGCGACACGCCGACGGGAATGGTCGCGTCGGGCGTCGTCGTGGTGGCCGGCGTTCCGGCACCGGGCACGTTTGCCGCTGCCGGCTCTGCGGAGGCGACGGTCTGCTGCGCAACCGATTTGCCTTCCCCGTTTCCGGCCGTCGCGGCCTTGCCCTCGTCCACTTCCGAGCCATCCGCCTGCAGACGCTGGGTAAACTTCTGGATTTCCGGCTCGGCGGTCGCGGTTTCCTGCGGCGCGGTCTTGCCGGTCGCCGGCTTTTCGCCGCTGGCCGGCTTGGTCGCCGGCGTCTTGCCGGTGTCCGCCTTCCCGGTCTCGGTCTTCGGCTTCACCTCGTTCGGCGGCGACGAGACGAGCCCGGTCACCAGACCGCTCAGTGTATCGCGAAACACCCAGGCGCCATAGCCGGAGCCGGCGACGAGCAGAAGGCCCAGGAGACCAAGCCCGATGGAGGTGAAATCGAAGCGGCGCTTGGGCTCGATCCGGTAGGACCGCGCCGGCTTTTCCACATTGGTATAGAGCAGGTCGTCCGTATCGTCCTCATCCCCGCGGGATGTGTCGGCCGGCCCCTCATAGGCATCGAAATCCTCAAAGGGCTCCCACTGCTCTTCCTCGACCGCAGGCTTTTTGGCGGCCGGGGCGGCCGGACGCACCTCGTCGAAGATCCCGTCGTCCCAGGCCTGCGAAGCGGCGGCGGGCGCGGCGGGCGCAGGCTGGCTCTTCAGCGGCGGCAGATCGGCCCCAAGCAGGTCCCAGTCGTCGTCGAGGCTGGCCACGGGCTTTGCCGTTGCGGGCTGGGATACCGGAGGCTGCGCCACGGGGGCGACCGTCGCGGGGACGACCGGTGCCAACGGTTCGGGCTCGACGGGGGCAGTGCTTTCAGCCTGCGCCGTCAGAACGGGCGCGTCGAAATAGTCCTGCGCAGGTGCGGACAGATCCGCATGAAGGGGCTCCGGCGCTTCAGGCGCGGCCGGGACCGGGTCGAGATCGCCGGACCAGGCCAGCGGATCGGCCACGGGCTGATCGGGCAGCACGGCAAGGCCGGTTTCCTGCTCGATGGTCGGCGCATCCGCATGGGCGACCGGTTCGTACTGGGCGGTTGCCGCCCATTCTTCCGCGTCGATGCGCGCATTGGCATCCACATCCACGCCACCCGTCGGCCATTCCGGCTGCGACAGGGGCTCCGGCTGCGGCTCCACCACGGGGACCGGCTCGATGGCGGCATATTTTTCGGTGGGATCTTCGATCTCGAAGCCCGGATAGGTTTCGAGCGCCGTGCTTGCCGGAAGCGAAGCGGCCGCCGGAGCCGGAACGGCCTCATCCCAGACGGGCGAAGCGGGCGGCGGGACCGGTTTTTCGTCTGCGACCGGAACGGGAGCCGTCTCCGGCTCGACGGCGGCCGGGAAGGCCGGGATCGGCTCGGGCGCTACCGGCGATGCCGCGGGCAGAGGCGCAGGCGCAACGGGCGTGGCCGGCTGCGGTACGTCCTCGTCGGCCCAGCTCTCGTCGTCCCAGAGCGTCGGCGCCTTGACCGGCGACGCGACAACGGGGGCGGGCTGAGGCACGGGAACGGGTTGCGGCTCGGGAACGGGCGCGGAAGGAACGGACGGCGATTCGGGCGCGCTGACGGGAGCCTGATCCCAGACCGGCGGCGCGGGGCTGGCCTCGACGACCGGCTCTGCGGCCGGAGCGGGCACCACGTCCTGCGGCGCGGCCGCCGGGGCTTCAAAGGCGGGCGCGGAAACCGGTTCCATGTCGGGAGCAACCACAGCCTCGGCGGCATGGACAGGCTCCACGGCGGAAGGGGCTTCGGCTTGCGGTTCCGGAACGGAGGGCGCCGGGGCGGCATCCTCGTATACCGGCTCGGGGCTCAGCGTTTCCACCTCTTCCGGCGCAGCCAGCGCCTCCGCATGCTCGGCCTCGACCTCGCGAATGGCAGTCTCGAGCTTTTCCAGCTGACGGCGGAGCATTTCCTCGGGCGGACGCGGCTTCATGCTCTCCAGCTGTCGGAGAACGGCACCGCGGGCCTTTTCATACACCTTGGCGCGCAGTTCCGGCGTGTTGTCGGACAAACCGTCCACCGCCCTGCGTATGACTGCTACAAAATCCGCCATCAGTATTTTCTCGTGAACACGGTTTACACCTTGCTAACCTAAAACAAGCCGCGACATTAGTCCTCAAACGGGTCGGTCACAAGTATGGTGTCGTCCCGTTCGGGACTTGTGGACAGGAGAGCGACCGGCGCACCGATCAATTCCTCCACCTGACGCACATATTTGATCGCCTGGGCCGGCAAATCCGCCCATTTCCGGGCGCCGACGGTCGATTCCTTCCAGCCTTCCAGCGTGACATAGACCGGCTCGACGCGGGCCTGCTGCGCCTGCGAGGCGGGCAGATGGTCGATGCGCTCGCCATCCAGCATGTAGCCGACGCAGATTTTCAGCTCGTCGAGACCGTCGAGAACGTCGAGCTTGGTCAGCGCGATGCCGGTGATGCCGTTGGTGGCAACCGACTGGCGCACCAGCGCCGCATCGAACCAGCCGCAACGGCGCTTGCGCCCGGTCACGGTGCCGAATTCATGGCCGCGCTCGCCCAGGAACTGGCCGACCTCGTCGTGAAGTTCGGTCGGGAACGGGCCTTCGCCGACGCGGGTCGTATAGGCCTTGGTGATGCCGAGAATATAGCCGAGCGATCCCGGACCCATGCCGGAACCCGCCGCCGCCTGGCCGGCCACCGTGTTGGACGAGGTGACGAAGGGATAGGTGCCGTGATCGATATCGAGCAGCGAGCCCTGCGCGCCTTCGAACAGGATGCGCGCACCGCGGCGGCGCTCCTTGTCGAGCAGCAGCCAGATCGTGTCCCGGAAGGGCAGCACGCGGTCGGCAATGGAGGTCAGTTCCTGCATCAGCTGGTCATGGGCGATTTCGGCCACGCCGAAGCCGCGCCGCAGCGCATTGTGGTGGGCGAGAAGCCGATCCACCTTGGCGGCCAGCGCTTCCGGTTCGGCGAGATCCATCAGGCGGATGGCGCGGCGGCCGACCTTGTCCTCATAGGCCGGGCCGATGCCGCGGCGGGTGGTGCCGATCTTGGTGCCGGTCGCGGCGGCCGCGTCCTCGCGCATGCCGTCGAGCTCGCGGTGAACGGACAGAATGAGCGTGGCATTGTCGGCAATGCGCAGGTTTTCCGGCGTGACCTTTACGCCCTGGGCGGCGAGCTTGTCGATTTCGGTGAGAAGCGCATGCGGATCCACCACCACGCCATTGCCGATGACGGCCAGCTTGCCGGGACGAACGACGCCGGAAGGCATGAGGGAGAGCTTGTAGCTGACGCCATCGATCACAAGCGTGTGGCCGGCATTATGACCGCCCTGGAAACGCACGACCACATCGGCGCGCTCGGAAAGCCAGTCCACGATCTTGCCCTTGCCCTCGTCGCCCCACTGCGAGCCGACAACCACGACATTCGTCATATCTCAGTACCCTCAAAGACCAAAAAGCGGGCCAAAGCCCCGCCAAACCCGCGCATCTATACTGTTTTGTTTCCGGGAAAGCTATCGCGTATCAGCGCACAATCCGGGTTTTTGCGTGACATTGCACCGATTTAGGCGCACAGAACGGAAATTTCCGGTATCAACGGCAGTCGCTCGAGACCCCAAGGAGCCGGCCCTTGCGCCTGAAATCCTATATTTTTCTGATCGTCACCACCCTCGCCTGGGGCGGCAATGCCGTGGCCGGCAAGATCGCCATCGGCCATGTCAGTCCGATGGTGCTGACCTTCAGCCGCTGGTTCGTGGCCTTCCTGATGATTCTCGCCATCGGCCTGCCGGAAATCCGCCGCGACTGGCCCGTCATTCGCCGGAATCTGCCGCTTCTCGCCGGTTACGGCATTGTCGGCTACGCCCTGTTCAATGCGCTGCTCTATTCGGCCCTTCTCTATACGAGCGCCATCAATGTGGCGATCATCCAGGCCGGCATTCCCATGCTGATCTTCGCCTTCAACTTCCTGCTGTTCGCCACCCGCATCTCTCCCATGCAGATCGCCGGCTTCGTGCTGACGCTCGCCGGCGTGCTGCTGATCGCGGCCCGGGGCGACATGTCCACCCTGGTCGGCCTGAAGCTGAATTTCGGGGACGGCCTGATGCTGCTCGCCGTGCTGGCCTATGCGGTCTACACGATCTTCCTGCGCTATCGGCCCGACATGAACTGGAAAAGCCTGATGGCGGTGCCGGCGCTCGGCGCAGCTCTTGCCTCCCTGCCGCTGGTTTTCTGGGAGGTGCAGTCGGGCGCAGCCCTCTGGCCCGATGCCACCGGCATCGCCGTCACGCTCTATACCGGGGTCTTCGCCTCGCTCGTGGCGCAGGTCTTCTATATCTTCGGCGTCGAGGGCATCGGCCCGAACCGCGCGGGCCTTTTCATCAACCTCGTCCCGGTCTTCGGCACCCTGCTCTCCATCGCCATTCTCGGCGAGTCGCTTCACGCCTACCACATCGCGGCGCTGACGCTGGCCCTGTCAGGTATTGCCGTCGCCGAATGGGGCAAACGAAGCGGCTAGAGGGCCTGCTTCTGCCGGAGCCCGAAACGCGCCCTTTTCTCCGCGTTGACAGCACCGCCGCTCCGCAGCAAGCATGAACGGCCTGCCGACAACCGCAAGGACTGATCCATGCCGCTCCTCGATTTCCGCTCGCCCCCGACCCTACCCAAGACCGCCAATTATGCCCACACCGTCGCCGTGGCGGCGGGCGCCCGCACCATCTATGTGTCGGGGCAGGTCCCCTTCGATGCGGAGGGCAACTTGATCGGCAAGGGCGATTTCGAAGCCCAGGCACTTCAGGTTTTCCGCAATCTGGAATGGGCGCTGCAGGCCAATGGCGCTGGCCTCAAGGATCTGGTCAAGCTGGGGCTCTATGTCACCGACATGAACCATCTGGCGACGCTCCGGCGGGTGCGCGACGGTTTCGTGACGGGGGAGAACCCGCCGGCCAGCACCCTTCTGCAGGTGACCGGCTTTTTCCATCCGGACATCCTCTTCGAGATGGATGCCATTGCCGCCGTGGCGGATTGAGCCGAACCTGCAACCGGCGTGGACGCGAACCGGCTTTCCCCGACAGCCGGGCGCGGGGCAGCACGGGCCGGGCTGCGTCTCGCCAACCGCTTTCGGGGCATCACGAAATCAGCGCCACCACAAAGGCGATAAAGGCGATGGCGTGAAAGGCCGCGCGGATGATGTGGGACATTTCCCAGATATCGCGCATGCGCCGCCAGTCACCGGACGGGTTGGCCGCGGACCCGAAGAAAGACCGGCTTACCGTCGGCAGCGCGCTGTCCTTCATCCAGACGGAATTGACCGGATGGGTCAGGATCCAGTAGGTCGCATGCGCCAGAAGCTGGAAGACGAAGGCGGCGCTAACGGCCCAGAACGGCGTGTCGCCAAGCGTGCCCCAGACGAGGATCGCGCCGACCGCGATCATGCCGCCAAGCTCGCCGAACAGGCCTCCGAGCGTGAAGCCGGGATAGTAGATTGTCTGTGTCGCGCGATAGGCCGCTTCATCCAGCCGCCGCTTGCCGGGATATTCGAGGGCATGTGCCAGCGACAGGCCCATCGTGACCGCGAGGAGAAAACAGGTCAGAACCTGGACGAGAGGATGCATGGCCGGGCTCCTTTCCGAAGGTCTGGCTGACCCCGTTCCGTCACCAGGGGGCCGAACGGCGGCCTATCCGCCTTGTCTCAGCACCCGGGTTTCCTCGAGCAGCCACTCCCGAAAACGCCTGATCTTCGGAAGGGTTCTCCGGTTTTCCGGATAGGTCAGCCAATAATCCTGCCCTTTGGAAACGCGAAGGGGAAAGGGTTGAACCAGTCGCCCATCCTGAACATGGGCTTCGTAAAGGGCACAGGTGAGGATGGAGACGCCCTGGCCGGCAATGGCCGCCACCGCATCGTAGAACTGGACGCAGAAGGTGGGGCCGGGAATGATCCGCTCCGGGTGGAAGGCCGTCTCCGAAAGCTCGAACCACGCCTTCCACCACGGATCGGTATGACCGAGAAAGGGCAGGCGATAGAGATCCGCCGGCGTCCTGATCCCGCCGATGCTCTCGGCGAGCTGGGGAGACAGCATGGGCGCATACGCGCCGCAGAACAGGAAATCCCGCGCAAGTCCCGGCCATCTGCCGTTTCCGATCCGGATCGCCAGGTCGACGTCCTCCTTCACCAGATCGATGATCCGCGGCGACGTATCGAGGGTGATGGCGATATCGGGGTTGGCGCGCTGAAACTGCGCCAGCCGTTCCGAAAGCCAGTTCGAGGCAAAGGTTTGCGGAGAGGTGATCGAGAGCTGCGCCGAAGCCTCGTTGCGCGCCGCCTTGTAGGCCTGAGACAGATCGGCAAACACCCCCGTCGCGGTGGCAGACAGCGCCTCGCCGGTTTTCGTCAGCGTGACCTTGCGGGCGGTGCGGACGAACAGCGGCGTGCCGATGCGCTCTTCGAGGATGCGGATCCGGTAACTCACCGCCGCTTGCGACATGCCGAGCTCCTCGGCCGCCCGCGTGAAGGTTCCGAGGCGGGCCGCCGCTTCGAAGGCGCGCAAGGCGGCGAGAGGAGGAAGCGTGAAGGCCATGCGGATAAAGACTCCTTATGCGAACCACCTGGATTTGCGTTGGTCATCGCGCCGCCGCCTCCCGATACTTGGCCCGTGAACAAGACAGGGAGCCATGCGATGTGGGCAGCCGATCGGCTGAAACGTTTCCTTGCCGTTTGCCGCGCTCCGGGCCAGGCACGGCGATCCCTGCAAACTGCCTGGCCCCCTGCCCGGTACGCCTCCGCAACAGGGCCCGTCGGGTCGAACCTGCCCGATCCCTTGCGGGAGCAGGCAAAAGCAGGGAAGGTAACCGGATGAACAGCCGATTTGCTCAGATTGCGCTCTCGCTGGAGGGCACCGTGGAGGTCCCTCACGGCCAACGCCGGGCCTTCCGCCGACGCGTGATCTACGCCACGCTCTCCCCCGATGAAGCGGCCGCCAATGTGAAATTGCTCCCCGAACAGCAACAGCACTGGTGCGCCGTGCTGGGCGAGGCCATGCGGCCTGTTCCGAACAAGTGGGGCCTGCAAGGCTGGACCGAGCTCCGTCTCTCCGCCCTGCCGGACGACATGATGGAGCCGCTCCTGCACATGGCCTGGGCCGGCGCCGGCAAGGCCGGCACTCCCCGCCGCTAAAGGCCCGATACCGCCTGAGCCGAAGCGGGCGAAGGCGGCGTCGGCGCACCATCGCCACCCCCTCGAAACGGATGCGCTATCCGCCCCCCTGCGCCGAACGTCGCCGCAACTCATCGCGAACCCGCCGCCACTTACCCTGTTCCCGCGTATCGCTGTAACGCCACGCACGGTCTTCATTGATGTAGGCCACTTCCTCGGCCCGGTCACCGTGGCGGGCGATGAGCTCGTCGACGAGGCGCCTGATGTCTTCAGGCGGTATTCGATGCGGGAGAATCCGGAATTCCCACGTGTGATGGATGGCTGCGATCAGTGCAACACCGCCTATGACGAGGAACGGCAGGAAATCGGAAAACGAAGCAGCCATGACAACCACAATATGACAGGTTTTATAACGCCATATTGTACATAGACCCGTGGTCTTTGTCAGGAACAATCTGTTCCTATGGAATCGTTCTCGACAAATTTGAAGCGGCGTGCGCAGGAGCTTGGATTATCCAATGCCGAAGTCGCTCGGCGTGCCGGACTAACGGAGCGCCGGTATGGCAACTATATCACGGGTCGACGCGAGCCCGATCTTGCGACATTGGTCAGGATCGCAACTGTTCTTGAAAGCTCACCAAACGCATTGCTGAGTTTCTATGACAAACCTGATCAGCTTACGGCTGTTGACATACTGAAAGCGAGAATAGCAGCCGCTGCAAATGCGCTGTCGGATGAGGACCTAAAGGTAATGGCAATCGCTATGGATGCCATTGCCAGCCAGCGATCCAGATAGAACAGATCCCCCCTGACACGCCTCCCCGTCGCCTTCATGGAACGATCGCCGTGAACCATCGGAGACCATCCTGTCGGAGAAAGCGCGGGTGCGCGATGCGATGACCGCTCCGGAAAATCCTCAGGCGACACCCACATCGGCGTCCACGCCGAGCACCCCCTCAAAAGAGGCCATAACTATCTGTAATCATTGGAGAAAGATGGTAGCGGGAGAGGGACTCGAACCCCCGACACGCGGATTATGATTCCGCTGCTCTAACCACCTGAGCTACCCCGCCAGACCGGTGCCGCGCCTTGTTTCGCCTTGCGAATTCGCCGCGCGCCGTTCGGATGAGCGGCTTAATAGGCGGGCGGCTTCGGCCTGTCAAGCACCTCGGCGCGAAAGCGTGAAGGTTTTTGACAGGCAGGTTTCTCCCCCGGCTCGCGGGAGAGAAAATCTGCTCAGGCGGCTGCCGGCTGGTCCAGAAGCTGCTTCAGCGCGGCCTCTGCATCCGCCGAGCGTTCCGAGCGGGCGATGAAGCCGCCGCCCCAGACGCGGGCATAGGCGCCTTCGCCGGAGAAGAGCGCGCAGGCCTGTCCGGGCGCGATGCCGGCCTCGCCCTCGGCAAGCTCCACATAGAGGCCGGTCTCGTCCCGTTTCAGCAGCGCCGGCTTCGGCGGGCGGGTGGAACGCACCTTGGCGTAGCAGGAAAAGCCTGCGGCGGCCGCCTGTTCGAGGTCCGTATCGCCGAGCCAATTCACGTCGCGCAGATAGACGCGGCGCGTTTCCAGCGCCTCGCGCGGACCGACGACCACGCGCCGCCCGCGCGCATCGAGATAGACCACATAGAGCGGCTCGCCCGTGGCGATGCCAATGCCGCGCCGCTGGCCGATCGTGTAGTTCAGGATGCCCTCATGCCGGCCGAGCACCCGCCCGTCCAGATGCACGATCTCGCCCGAAAGCGCCGCATCCGGCTTCAGCTTGTTGATGATGTCGGTATATTTGCCCTGCGGCACGAAGCAGATGTCCTGGCTGTCGGGCTTTGCGGCCACGGTCAGGCCCATGACCTCGGCCATTTTCCGGGTTTCGGCCTTGGAATAGCCGCCGAGCGGAAAGCGCAGGTAATCGATCTGCTCCTGCGTGGTGGCAAACAGGAAATAGCTCTGGTCGCGGTCGCTGTCCACGGGCCGGAAAAGCGCCCGCCGCCCGGGATGGCCGGGCTGCGGATTGGCCTTCGAGGCGATGTAATGGCCGGTCGCCAGCGCATCGGCGCCCAGATCCTTCGCGGTGGCCAGCAGATCGGCAAACTTGACCGTCTGGTTACAGGCCACGCAGGGGATCGGCGTTTCGCCGGCCACATAGCTTTCCGCAAAGGGATTGATCACCGTTTCGCGAAAGCGCTGCTCGTAATTCAGCACATAATGGGGAATGCCGAGCGTCTCGCAGACGCGCCGCGCATCGTCGATATCCTGCCCCGCGCAGCACGAGCCCGGCCGGTGCACGGCCGCCCCGTGATCGTAGAGCTGCAAGGTGATGCCGAGCACATCATAGCCCTCGCGCTTCAGCAGACCGGCCACCACGGAGCTGTCCACGCCGCCCGACATGGCGACCACCACCCGCGTATCTTCCGGCTTCTTGTCGAAATCCAGACTGTTCATGTCAGGGCACACTTTCCGCTTATCCGCCCGGGGTTAAAGGCCCCGGCGGCCCTCGATCCTCGCCCTTTCAGGCAATTCCCGCCATATAAAAGGCTTTTGTGGCCGGTTCAAGGAGGGAGCGCGGCGTGGTGATCCCCATCCGGACAAGCTTCGCGCCATGAGGGGGAGGGTCCGAAGGACGGTGGTTGCCCCTCCCCCTTGTGGGGAGGGGTTAGGGGTGGGGGTCAGAACGTAAGATGTGGCCGGAGGCCTCAATGTGTTTTCAATCAAAGCACGTCGATTTCCTCGGCCTACCCCCACCCCTGCCCCTCCCCACATCCGGACGAGCTTCGCTCCCCACAAGGGGGAGGGAGTCGGTCGAGTTTGCCGCTCTCTGATCTCCGTAAAATCATGCAATGGCTCCGGTCAGTGCCTGCCGCCCCCTCACCTGCCTGCCGGCATCCTCTCCCTCGGCGGACGAGCGAAGCTCGCCGCGGGGGAGAGGAGGAACCGCCGCCGGCGTTCGACATCCTGTGTTTTGCGCAAAGGTCGGCGATGCCCTCTTCTCCCCAACGGGGAGAAGATGCCCGAAGGGCAGATGAGGGGGCGGATCGCCAGAACAGCGGGGTTCCCCTCCCCACAAGGGGGAGGGAGACGGTCGAATTTGCCGCCCTGATCATCACCAAACCAAGCGGCTTCTCCGGTCAGTGCCTGCCGCCCCCTCATCTGCCTGCCGGCATCCTCTCCCTCGGCGGACGAGCGAAGCTCGCCGCGGGGGAGAGGAGGAACCGCCGTCGGCGTTCAGCATCCGTTGTTTTGCGGAAAGGTCGGCGACTCTCCCTCTTCTCCCCAGCGGGGAGAAGATGCCCGGAGGGCAGATGAGGGGGCCGTTGGGCAGGACAGCGGGATTCCCCTCCCCCTTGTGGGGAGGGGTTAGGGGTGGGGGTCGGAACGTAAGATGTGGTTGAAGGCCTCAATGTAGCTTCATTGCTGAACCTGAGTTCCTAGGCATACCCCCACCCCTGCCCCTCCCCACAAGGGGGAGGGAGACCCTTGAGTTTGCCGCTCCCCATCTGTTCCAAACAATGCGATTTCTACGGTCCGTGCCTGCCGCCCCCTCACCTGCCTGCCGGCATCCTCTCCCTCGGCGGACGAGCGAAGCTCGCCGAGGGAGAAGATGCCCGGAGGGCAGATGAGCGGGCTGCTTGGCAGGACGTCAGCTGCCCTTCCAATCACGAATACCCACTCCCTACCCCCTACCCACTACTCACTACCCACTACTCACTCCCCTCGCCCTAACCCCCTGTTTTCCCGCGCAGATAAATTTGCACCGCCATCATCCCCCTCAGCAAATCCTGTGGGATAATATTCCTCGTTCCGCTCTGGTAACGCCGGGGGCCCTGCGATCCCGGTCAGGTGGAGCCGGTCTTTCTTCCTGCTCTCTCGCAGATGCGCAGGAAGAGACGGTGCAGAAAATGGCTTCCGCTCCCCGTCACCAATGTCGGGGGGTCCGTCTGTGTGACGACGAAAAACTGCTGCGGGCCGGGTCGCGTGAAAAATAGCGGTCCGGTGCGAACAAGACCGGTCAATCCGGTCGCCCGTCGCCGGGCGCATGCGAAATACCCGGCGGACCGTAGGCTTGGTGCAGAGAAGCCGGAGTTGCATCGCATAAAGCCGAAACGGGGCGCGGAAAGCGCCATATAAACTTATTCATACGAGGTGCTCCCCGCGCCCCGGCCGACCCCTCGTGTCCCGAGGGGGGAAATGAGGCATAACCCGGCTTCGAACGAAGCGCGGGATCGATGAAGCATGGCCTGGCATGACTGCCCCCTCCCCACGCCCCCACAAGGGGAACAAGGAGGGGGCGATTTTGCGGGCATGAAAAACCCCCGCCCGCCGGAGCGGACGAGGGCCAGTCTGGACCGGGAGGTCGGTGTGCGCTCAGTCCACGTTGAAGGCCAGGGGCTTGACCTGGCGGATCTGCGGATGGGCTTCGAGCGCGGTGATGAGGTCCTGGGAAATCTCCCCATCCACGTAAAGCAGCGCAATCGCATCGCCGCCCTGCGTGGAGCGGCCGAGCTGGAAGTTCGCGATATTGACGCCCGCATTGCCGACCGTGGTGCCGATGAAGCCGACGAGGCCCGGGACGTCAGTATTGGTGATGTAGATCATGTGCTGGCCCACATCCGCATCGAGGTTGATGCCCTTGATCTGGATGAAACGCGGCTTGCCGTCCGAAAACACCGTACCGGCCACCGAGCGGGTCTGGTTGTCGGTGGTGACGGTCAGCTTGATGTAGCCGTCGAAGACGCCCGACTTGTCGCGCTTGGCTTCCGAGAGGATGACGCCCTTTTCCTTCACCATGATCGGCGCGGAAACCATGTTCACATCCGCCACCTGCGGGCGGATGAGGCCGGCCAGCAGCGCGCTGGTCAGCGCCTTGGTGTTCATGCCGGCGGTGGAGCCGTCATAGAGGATTTCGATTTCCTTGATGGCGCTTTCCGTCACCTGACCCACGAAGGACCCCAGCACATCCGCCAGACGGATGAAGGGCTTCAGCCGCGGCGCTTCCTCGGCCGTGATCGAGGGCATGTTGATGGCGTTGGAAACGGCGCCCTTCAGCAGGTAGTCGGACATCTGCTCGGCCACCTGCAGCGCCACGTTTTCCTGCGCCTCGTTGGTGGACGCGCCGAGATGCGGGGTGCAGACCACGTTCGGCAGGCCGAAGAGCGGGCTTTCCTTGGCGGGCTCCACCTCGAACACGTCGAAGCCGGCGCCGGCCACGTGGCCGGACTTGATCGCCTCGGCAAGGGCTGCCTCGTCCACCAGTCCGCCACGGGCGCAGTTGATGATGCGCACGCCGGGCTTCACCTTCTTCAGCGCCTCGGCGCCGATGATGTTGCGGGTCTTGTCGGTCAGCGGCACATGCAGCGTGATGAAATCGGCGGCGGCGAAGAGCTGGTCGAGCTCCACCTTGGTGACGCCCATTTCCTTGGCCCGGGTCTCGGACAGGAAGGGATCATAGGCGAGCACGTTCATCTTCAGCCCGTTGGCGCGGGAGCAGACGATGGACCCGATATTGCCGGCGCCGATGACGCCCAGCGTCTTGCCGGTGATTTCGACGCCCATGAAGCGGGACTTCTCCCACTTGCCAGCCTGGGTGGACTGGTCGGCGGAGGGAATCTGCCGGGCAACGGCAAACATCAGCGCGATGGCATGCTCGGCTGTCGTGATCGAATTGCCGAAGGGCGTGTTCATCACGATGATCCCGCGGCGCGAGGCCGCCGGAATATCCACATTGTCGACGCCGATGCCGGCGCGGCCGACGACCTTCAGCCGGTCGGCGGCTTCGATCAGCTTCGGCGTGACCTTGGTGGCCGAACGGATGGCAAGACCGTCATACTGGCCGATGATTTCGAGAAGCTTGTCCTTGTCCTTGCCGAGATCGGGCTGGAAATCCACCTCGATGCCGCGATCGCGGAAGATCTGGACAGCGGTTTCGGACAATTCGTCGGATACGAGTACGCGTGGCGCCATGGGGCACACTCCCTACGTCTGAAGAAAAAACGGATGATGTCTGGGACAGCGGGCGGCGCAGCCGGCCTCGGCCGGGCGCGCCGCAGAAAGGGCGGATCAGGCAGCCTTCTTCAGGCCGGCCTTCTGCTGTTCGTAGGCGAAGGAGAGCCACGGCATCAGCGCCTCGAGGTCTGCCTTCTCGACGGTCGCACCCGTCCAGATGCGAAGGCCCGCAGGAGCATCGCGATAGGCGCCGATATCGAAGGCCACGCCTTCCTTCTCGAGCGTCGCGGCAATGCCCTTGGCAAAGGCCGCCTGGCCGTCCTCGCCGAGCGCGAGGATGTCAGGATCGACGATCTTGAGGCACACCGAGGTGTTGGAACGGGTCGCTGCCACCTCGGCCAGATTGTCGATCCAGCTATTGGCAGCCACGAAGTCGTGGATCACCGCCGCATTGGCATCCGCCCGGGCGATCAGCGCCTTCAGGCCGCCGAGACCCTTCGCCCATTGCAGCGCATCGATATAGTCCTCGACGCAGAGCATGGACGGCGTGTTGATCGTCTCGCCTTCGAAGATGCCCTCGACGATCTTGCCGCCCTTGGTCAGGCGGAAGATCTTCGGCATGGGCCAGGCGGGCGTGTAGCTTTCCAGCCGCTCGACGGCGCGGGGGCTGAGGATCAGCATGCCATGCGCGCCCTCGCCGCCCAGCACCTTCTGCCAGGAGAAGGTGACCACATCGAGCTTGGCGAAATCGAGGTCCTGCGCAAAGGCCGCCGAGGTGGCGTCGCAGATGGTCAGGCCCTTGCGGTCGGCCGGGATGAAATCCGCATTCGGCACGCGCACGCCAGAGGTCGTGCCGTTCCAGGTGAAGACCACGTCACGGTCGAAATCGATCGTGGAAAGGCCGGGCAGCTTGCCATAGCCGGCCTTGATGGTGCGGACGTCGGCAAGCTTCAGTTCCTTGGTGACGTCGGAGACCCAGCCCGAGCCGAAGCTCTCCCAGGCCACCATGTCGACGCCCCGGGCGCCGAGCAGCGACCACATGGCCATCTCGACCGCGCCCGTATCGGAGGCGGGAACGATGGCAATGCGATAATCGGCGGGAACGGCAAGTACCTCACGGGTGAGGTCGATGGCGAGTTTCAGCTTGGATTTGCCGATCTTGGCGCGGTGCGAGCGGCCGAGCGGTGCATCGGCGAGGGCTGCAGGCGTCCAGTCGGGACGCTTGGCGCAGGGACCGGAGGAAAAACGGGGATTCGCCGGCACGGAAGCCGGACGCGCGGTCGTCGTCATAGATCTATCCTTCCAGATAGTTAGCCTCTCGTTGGGGAGAGGTTGCCCGCCGCCGTGGATATAGAAGAGTGCCCGCTTCGTCAAGCGCGAAGTCGCAGAGAGAGAGGAAAATGGCGCGGGTGAATAATCCGACCGTATAACAAAAATGCCGCCGGCAGGGCCGGCGGCAGCAAGGTGGGGAAGGGAGAAGTAGGAGGTGTTACCAGGTATTCAGGCGAAGACCGGCGCGGATTTCGTGACGGGTCAGACCCTCATCCGAACCTTGCTGGTTGAGCGCCCCCAGGGCCGTGCTGGCGGCATTGTAATCGAACATGTCGCCCCCGTTGATCCGCGAGAAGCGGTAACCGAGATCGAGCTTCAGGGAGTTGGTGAGATCGTAGCTCATGCCCGCCATCAGCGCATAGCTGAAGCGCCAGCTGGAAAGACCGCTGGAGGTCGTCGCGGCATAGCTGTTGCCGGAGCAGGTGGCCGAGCCATCGACGCAGTAGCCGTTATGGGTGATGTCGCTCCAGGAAACATGCGTCACACCCGCGCCGCCACCCACATAGGGGGTAAAGCCGGCAACCGTGCCGAGATCGACATAGGCATTGGCCATCAGGCCTATGCCCTGGAAATCACCCGTATGGGTAAAGCCGCAATTCGTGCCCACCGCTTCGGTGGTGGCGCAGCGGGAATTGATCTGCGAGGAGCCGGTCATTTCCGAGGAGAAGAAATCCACCGTCGCGTCGGTGCGCAGCATGTCGTTCAGCTGGTAGCCGACGCCGCCGCCATAGGCCATGTGCTTGCCGAAGCGCGAGTCGTCGAACTCGACGTCGGAGAAGGTGGGGCCGTTGCCGCTGATCACGTTGAAATGGGGATTGTCGTTGGACGTCCAGCCCGCATAGCCGAGGTCGCCACGGATATACCAGCCCTGCCCCACGCCATCGATGGACGTTTCCGGCGCATAGACCTGCGGAGGAAGATCCATCGCCGAGGCGGTGCCGAAAAGCCCCAGCGCCAGGATAAAGGAGGTTACCGTTTTGCGGATCATGGACCTCGTCCTTCAAAGCCCGTATTCGATGTCACGGGGAATGGTTGTCATGTTGCCGATTATTTAACCAAACCCGTTAAAACCCCGTTAAGCATGCCTTTTAACGAATGCATGAAACAGGAATTTCTTTCGGCGCCACCCGCACGCACGAAAAAAGCCGCCCTGCACCTGGCAGGACGGCTTCGAAATGCGATGAGATGGCAGTCGATCTTACTTGTAGACCGGCGCAATCGGCACATCGACCGGCGGCATGTAGGGCTGTTCGCAGCCGCTGAAGACATAGCGCAGACCGACGCGGCCTTCATGGGCATCGAAGCCCTTGTCGTAGCCCGGACCGCCATTGGCCTGGTAGTTGAACATCCGGCCGCCATCGACATGGCGGTAACGGTAGCCGACATCGGCCTTCAGGTTACAGGTCAGGTCGACCGAGGCGCCGGCCATGAGCGCATAGGTGAAGCGCCAGTTGCCTTCGCCGCCATGGGTCTGGGTCGGATCGCAGCTCGACGGGTTGGCGTCGGAGCAGGAGGTGTTCTTCAGGTCGCCCCACTTCACGTAGGTGCCGCCGAGACCGCCACCGACATAAGGCGTGATCGAGCCGAAGGTGCCGAAATCGACATAGGCGTTGGCGAGCAGGCTGAGCGCGTTCATCGAGGCGATGTCGGTCGAGGTGCAGGCGCCGGCCACGCCGCACGAGCCCTTGGTCGAGCCTTCGAAATCACCCTTGAACATGTAATCGAGCGTCACGTCGGTGCGCAGGTAGCTGTTGTGCTGGTAACCGAGACCGCCGCCGAGCGTGAAGGAATTGCGCAGGCCCGAGGTGGTGAAATCGCTTTCCGTGCCGTTCGATCCCTGGAAGAACCAGGCGCCGCGCGAGCGGTTGAGGCTGTATCCGGCATCGCCGCGCAGGTACCAGCCGCTGGCTTCCTCGACAAGAACCGGCTGCGGCGCGACCGGCACCGGTTCGCTCGGCTGATAAAGATCGGCCGCGAAGGCGGCTCCATTGGCGGCCAGAAGCGCGAAGGCGCCCAACAGTATATGTTTCATGACTTTCTCTCCAAAGTCTCGGTTGCCAGGCCGGGCTATTGGCCAGCCAAATCCAAAGATCGTTTTGGAAAATAAACAGCAAAGGTTAAGGTGCGATTAACTAAACTTATTCACCGTGTTTCTTATGAATTTTGATACCATGAATTGCAGAAGCGGCATGTCGCGGAAAAAGAAAAGGCCGGCGGAAGGCCGGCCTTTTCGCGATGAAGGGTATGGCGCGAGAGCTCAGGCCGCGTGCGGCACGGCGGCGATGACGCCGATCAGGTCGTTGACGATCCGCTCGATCTGACCCCGATCGTCGCCTTCCGCCATCACGCGGATGAGGGGCTCGGTGCCGGAGGGACGGATGACGAGGCGGCCGCGATTGGCCAGCTCGTTTTCCGCATCGCTGATCGCCTGGCGCACCACCTTGTCCTCGAGGGGCTTGCCGCCGGCAAAGCGCACGTTGCGCAGCAGCTGCGGCACCGGCTCGAAGCGGCGGCAGACCTCGCTCACCGGCTTGCCGGAGCGCTTGACGCAGGCGAGAATCTGCAGCGCGGCCACCAGACCGTCACCCGTCGTGCCGTAATCGGACAGCACGATATGGCCGGACTGCTCGCCGCCGACGTTGAAATTGTTGCGGCGCATGTGCTCCACCACGTAGCGGTCGCCGACAGCGGTGCGGGCCAGCGTCATGCCCCGGTCGACCAGGAACCGCTCCAGGCCGAGATTGGACATGACGGTGGCGACGATGCCGCCGCCCCGCAGCAGGTTGTCGTCCGCCCAGCTCTCGGCCACCACGGCCATCAGCTGGTCGCCGTCGATGATCGCGCCGTTCTCGTCGACGATGATCACCCGGTCCGCGTCGCCGTCGAGGGCGATGCCGATATCGGCGCGGACTTCATGCACCTTCTTCTGCAGCGCCTCGGGATGGGTCGAGCCGCAGCCCTTGTTGATGTTGGTGCCGTTCGGATCCGCACCGATGGTCACCACATCCGCGCCGAGCTCCCAGAGAACGGCCGGGGCAACCTTGTAGGCCGCGCCGTTGGCGCAGTCGATGGCCACGCGCAGCCCCTGCAGCGTCACGTCACGCGGCAGCGTGCGCTTGGCGAATTCGATGTAGCGGTCATGCACGCCGTCGATGCGCTTGGCCCGGCCGATATCGTCCGAAGCCGCAAGCTGCGGGGCGATATCCTGGCCGATCAGATCCTCGATCTGCATCTCGATGGCATCCGACAGCTTGTAGCCATCCGGCCCGAACAGCTTGATGCCGTTGTCTTCATAGGGATTGTGAGAGGCCGAGATCATCACCCCGATATCGCAGCGCAGCGAACGGGTCAGCATGGCCACGGCAGGCGTCGGGATCGGGCCGAGAACGAAGGCGTCCACACCCGCCGCGGTGAAGCCCGCCACCATGGCATTTTCGAGCATGTAGCCGGACAGACGGGTATCCTTGCCGATCACCACCCGGTGGCGATGGCTGCCCCGGCGAAAGATCGTGCCTGCGGCAATCCCCACCCGCATGGCGAGTTCGGGGGTCATGGGATGGCTGTTCGCTTTTCCGCGAATTCCGTCTGTTCCAAAGTAACGGCGCTTCATGGGTACTCCCGTCCTGCGGGCCGGCGACAACGTCTGGCAGAACCTGTCCTGCCGCACGGCTCCCTTTCATTGCGCTCCATGCCACAACTGCTGCGCTTCGGCACGTAAAAAAACGTGCAAGACTATTACAATGCGTTATTTGCCGGGATTTTCCCAAAGAAAAACCCGGCCAAAAGGCCGGGTTATCGATCATTGGCACGGACATCCCGCCTCAGCGCGGCTGCGGCTCATAGCCATCGGGCTCTTCGCCGCTCGGCTTGGGGGTCCCGTCGCTCTTGCTCCCGCCGGCCTTCGGCACGGCGGACGAACGCTGCTGCACGCCATCGTCACCCTGGTCCCGGTTGGGCTTCTCACCCCGCATCAGGGCGCGGATTTCTTCGCCGGAAAGCGTTTCATATTCCAGCAGACCCTCGGCGATGGCCACGAACTCGTCGTGCTTCTGGGTGATAATCTGGCGGGCGCTTTCATAGGCTTCGTTGATGAGACGGTGCACTTCGCGGTCGATCTTCTGGGCGGTGGCTTCCGAGACATTCTTGGACTGCGCCACGGAATGGCCGAGGAAGACCTCCTGCTGGTTCTCGCCATAGGCGACCTGACCGAGTTCGTCGGAGAAGCCCCACTGCGTCACCATGGCCCGGGCAAGCTTGGTGGCCTGCTCGATATCGGAAGAGGCGCCCGACGTGATGTTTTCCTTGCCGAAGGTGATCTCTTCCGCAACGCGTCCGCCCATCATGATGGCGAGACGAGACACCATCCACTTGTAGCTCATGGAGTAGCGGTCGCCTTCCGGCAGCTGCATGACCATGCCGAGCGCACGGCCGCGGGGAATAATGGTCGCCTTGTGGAGCGGATCCGCCACGGGCACATTGAGCGCCAGAATGGCATGTCCGGCTTCGTGATAGGCGGTCAGCTTCTTCTCGGCTTCGGTCATGGCCGAGGAGCGACGCTCCGCACCCATCATGATCTTGTCCTTGGCGTCTTCGAATTCCTGCATGGTGACCATGCGCTTGTTGCGCCGGGCGGCCATGAGGGCGGCTTCGTTGACGAGGTTCATGAGATCGGCACCGGAAAATCCGGGCGTTCCGCGGGCCAGCACCTTGAGATCGACGTTGGGCGCGCGCGGCACGTTGCGCACATGCACCTTGAGGATGCGTTCACGGCCGACGATGTCGGGGTTCGGCACCACGACCTGACGGTCGAAGCGGCCCGGGCGCATCAGCGCCGGATCGAGCACGTCGGGACGGTTGGTGGCGGCGATGAGGATGATGCCCTCGTTCGCCTCGAAACCATCCATTTCAACCAGCAGCTGGTTCAGCGTCTGCTCGCGCTCGTCATTGCCGCCGCCGAGACCGGCCCCACGGTGACGACCGACCGCATCGATTTCGTCGATGAAGATGATGCAAGGCGCGTTCTTCTTGGCCTGTTCGAACATGTCGCGCACACGGGATGCACCGACGCCGACGAACATTTCCACGAAGTCCGAACCGGAAATGGTGAAGAAGGGCACATTCGCCTCACCCGCGACGGAGCGGGCGAGCAGCGTCTTGCCGGTGCCGGGCGGGCCGACGAGCAGCACGCCGCGGGGAATGCGGCCGCCGAGGCGCTGGAACTTCTGCGGATCCCGCAGGAATTCCACGATTTCCTCGAGATCCTGCTTGGCTTCGTCCACGCCGGCCACGTCCTCGAAGGTCACGCGGCCATGCGCTTCGGTGAGCAGCTTGGCCTTGGACTTGCCGAAGCCCATGGCGCCACGCGAACCGCCCTGCATCTGCCGCATGAAGAACAGCCAGACGCCGAGGATCAGCAGCATCGGCAGGAGGGTGCCGAGATAGGACAGGAAGCCCGACGAGCCATCCGTTTCCGGACGGGCCGCGATGGTGACGTTCTTCGTCTGCAGCTGCTTCATCAGATTGTCGTCGACAACGGGCGCATAGGTGGAGAAGGCCGTGCCGTTTTCCACATAGGTACCGATGACCCGGTTGCCCGAAATGACCACATCCCGCACGCGGCCGGCATCCACCTCCCGGAGGAACTGGGAATAGGGAACGTCGCGTGAGCCGGTTTGAGCCGGAGCGGACTGGAACATGCTGAACAGCGCGATCAGCAGCAGGGCGATGATCGCCCACAGGGCCAGGTTACGAAAGTTTGGGTTCATAGAACTCCCCGAAACAACAACCGCCCTTGGCGGGCGGACGGAATATGATGCCTAACATAGGGATGCCGAAAGGAAATGCCAAGGCAAGCCTTTGCCGAAGACGGCATTTTGGCCAGCGGCGACCCGGGACGCCGCCCGGCTTTTCCCGCTGGTTTCCCTGAACGCCAGCGATGCGGATATTTTTGTGGGTCGTCACGATACCTATTGCCGCATGGGAGGTCATCGCAGAGGGAAAAGACAGGATTGGCATCCCGCTTGACGCTATGTGCCCCGGCCCTTGGGAGAGGATGGAATCGGAACGTCGCATATTTCATGCGGCACGGGGCGCTCTTTCATCCGCAGCAAACGAACCGTCATGGGTCGCTTCAACCGTGTCGGGCGATGCGTGATGGGCCTGGAAGGTTGCCCTCCCAAGAAGGGCGTGGATCGAAACGGCTTGAATGCAATGTCCGCCACGGGCGTGACCAACGTAGACTGTCGAACTGCGATACTGTGGTGTTCACGGCGGACGCAGCGCACATCATCGCTACGGTCACCAATGGTGTTACTAGGAAGGAGTACACCTTCATCGTTACTAACGCCAACACAACGGTCAGCTCCACTGGCACAACGATCTACACGATCGGCGGGGCCAATATACAAGCCGCATAATCGTCTCGTTCAAATGCGATGGGCAGACCCCCCATCGGCAGATAGGTCCTGCAAGTGCGGCAAGTTAGCTGTAGGCCGCGCTGCGCGCTTTACTGAAACGAAAGCGCCCGCCGCGGATGGCGGGAGATTCGCTGCGTACATGTTGATTCACGGTTATTTGAGCGCCTTTATCTCTCTAACCTCGGTCAAAGGCCCAAGAAACACGATCTTTGTGAAGCGAGCCGGCTGCTTAATGGTGAAGCGCCCATGTAGCGATGCAGGCGTCTCACTGCTCCATGACCGGAGGTCATCAGAGGTTCGCACAGAAAGGCTGGCATCTGGCAAGCCTTCGGCATCGATATCAAGATACCTTGCGCCTTCGGTCGGTATTATGATCCAACCCGGACAGAAAACCTTCATAGCGGTATTTGCATCGTTGTCGAATGCTAAATCGTAATTGTAATGACCGTCGCGTGCACGATAGTTGCACTCGTTCGTTATCGGAGCCAACCTATGTTCATCTGAGATTGGGATGAATGATTGCAACGCAACATTCTTATTACCGTTGTCAGAGTCGATGTCTACGCGGAAGGCATCCGCCTTTACGGGGTGCGAGAACATGATTGTTCTCCTTAAATCGGCATTGTCTTTCTCCGTCGCAATTACCTTCCATTCACCATCGGTGCGGGCCGAGATTGTGAAATCCTTCGGCGTTGCTTTTTCACTGGATGCGTGAAGGGTTATGCCATTGAACGAGCGCTGGCTCCCAACATCAACTTGCAGCCAAGTGGGGAAAGCGGAGTGGGACCAGTAAGCGTTGCCATAGTATCCACCTGCTTGGCCGGGGCCATTGGTTTTGGCATTAACCGATCCTTTTGCCGAATAGGACCAAGGGGCAAGTTCGTAGAACTGAAAACGGCTAGCATACTCAAGATATGCCGCGTCATGTTGTTGCTCGTAGAGCCAGAGAAGTTGGTGTACGTGTAGCGAGTTATAGTCCCTGCGAGCGGCTATCTGACGGAAGCGGGGCGAAGCTAAGGAGTAGTACGATAGAAACCCGGCATCAAATTTTGATATGTCTCGAAGTACTGCCGCAACTCCTCGGTCATACAATTCTTTCCATTCCTGCTCTTGGGTGATCTGATAATAGTCCAGGACCCCCGTCAGCGCCGTGATGTGTCCGTTTAGGATTTTATAAGATGCACCGGCTGTACTCGCCCCTTCTTCGATCCACGTAACTTCATCGTCAATTGTGGCAACGCCGCCCTCAGCAGGACTCCGTCGATAGGCCTCCATGGCCATTTCTGCGAAGTTATGGAAACGTTTTTCACCGGTTATGGCAAATGCCCGGTACAGTACACCTGCAATTCTAGCTTGTCCTATGCCGGAAACCCAGCCGGGCTTTAGGTTGAATACTTCTGCTGGGAATGAATAAGTCCACGTGGCCATGCCGTCATGAACTTGAGCGTTATTAATATACCAGTTTGCTTGCAGTATGAAATTTTTGCGAATTCCTTCATCTTTACAAGAAGATGCCAAATAGTCTTTATAAAGCAAGCTTGCGTATATTGAGATAAAATATGGATTATGGAATTTACCCAAATTGTTATATGCCTTGCCATAGTCAAATGTCAGAATGCCGTCAGCATCAAGGCTGTATTTCTCGGATCGAGAGAATTCCGCGGCCGTTCCGCTGGCTGTTCGGGGGGCAACTCCAATGTCTGGGCAAGACGCATTGGCAACCCACGGGAACCCAAACGTTGCTGCAACAAAAACGACAAAAATCCATGAGCGCATAGAAGGGACCCCAATTTGGTGCCGCTGCTATAGCTTTCACACGGGCGACAATACAAGCCTATAGTTGCGCCCATTTCCCGAAAGTCCACACTTAATGGTTTCTTTGCATTCCGACGGAGCTGCACTGGGTCCCGGCCAGTAGCTCCAGCCGGGGCCAAGAGTGAAAGCCATCCTTGTGGGCGCTACGCGCAGCGCACCCACGCTTGGTGGTTAAAAATGGCCACTATCAACGGAGGAGCATTTTCATGAACTTCTTTGGACTGGGCAGACGCCGTCCGAAGACGGACTTGCACGCGCAGCAAAGGCGCACGGGTGAAGGCGGATCGAGGCGCGACAACCGTCCCAAGCCCGCGCGTTTGAGCCATCGCGACACGGTGGATCGCGCGACGAGATACGTATGACGAGGTGCTCTCGACTGTAAACTGCAAGACGGGCACCATGGTGCAGGTTGTTCATCCTCTGGGAGGCCTCGGCTGGAGTTTGGCGATTGCAGCCTAAACCCTTTTCGGGTGAACAACCTCCTGAGACTTCACAGCTCGCGCTGGATGGCGGATCTGATCAACAGGTCGGCCTTACGCGGCGGCGGGGGAATTTGGGGATGTCTGATCCGGTCACGAAGCGGAGTGCCGGGGCCAATGACTTAAGACACAGGCCTATTTTGTTGCTCAGGCGAGGTTTGACACGGCCCAGAAGAGCAGGCACGTGGAAAACAACATGTAGGGAACCTGCAGGAAGAAAGGCGGCGTTGAGGCAAAAAGGCGTTGATAGGCTGAATTCAGCCCAACCATACTGACTGACGAAAGACCGGCCGCTACAACGATCAACACTTAGAATTCCTCGAAAACCGATACATTTCTACTTATAGGCGCAGAAATGGTCGTAGGCAATGTGAAAATGTCGAGGTCCCGACGGTCGCTTACCAAGAGGTGGATGTTTCCGAACCAACGACGTGAGCCGCTGGAAATCCCATGGTGACTATGCAAGCAGAACCGACTAAGGAAATGAGAGAATCTTCTTTAAGTTGCTCCTGCTTGCCGGCTGGTGAAAGTCATCGGTGATGGCTGGAGTTGGCCCAAAGCGACCGGGAAAACACAGTGCAACCTGGATTTTTTCTGAAAAACATGCGTGTTCCGCTTCCGGAAATTCGGTTGACCTGCCTTGTTTTCCCAGCCCTATGGACTGCTGCCTCGTCAAATGACCCGATCAGGATTTGAAATCCAAATCGCGATTCATTGAAATTATGTCTACAAATGAGGAAATAGTATCGTCCATTTGGAATATATACCGAGTGAAATGGAATAGATTTACAGAAAAATTGTCGGATGATCGACGTTAAGCCATGTCGAGAGAGAGGAGAGAGGGATGAATACTTTTGCTTTTTATAGCGCTGGCGGATTTGCGCGCGAGATAAGGGCAGGATTTCTGAAGAGCCTTGGGCTGAGTTCAGACGACAGCAACCGGGTTGTTTTCATCGACGACAGCGAGGAGACCCAGGGCACGACCATTCACGGAAGTCGCGTTATTTCTTTCGCTGAGGCCAAATCAATCTCTGGAATTCGCGTAAACGTGGCTTTTGCAGATCCTAAATTGCGTAAGCTGAAGGTAGAGCTTTGCGAACGAGAAGGCCTGGGGACTTTTGATTGCATCGCACCGACGGCCATCATCGGAGATAACGTCAAATTGGCTGAGGGCGCAATTTTTGCGCATAACTCCATGGTGACGTCGGATGCGAAGATCGGCAAAGCTTTTCATTGCAACATTTTTTCGTACATCGCCCATGATTGCGAGGTCGGCGATTTTGTGACCCTGGCACCGAAAGTCTGTGTCAACGGACGCGTCCGGGTCGAGGACGGCGTTTACATCGGCACGGGGGCCATCATTCTGCCCGGCAAGGCGGACAAGTTTCTCACCATCGGAGCTGGCGCGATCATAGGCGCTGGGGCGATTGTGACGAAAGACGTGGAACCGGGCGCTGTGATGATCGGAGCGCCAGCAAAGCCTAAAGGCTAAAGCTGCTTCCCGATCTGGGCCAAAAAGCCCGCCAACAGATGGCTGTCTCGCACTTGGTCCGGGATGCGGATTATCTTCGTGGAGCGCAATCAGGGCATGGCCAGCAAAGATCCAGTTTGAATCTACGCCTGCCCCGGGAGCGTTCCGGGGGGCCACCGTTCGGTACCGCACCAGCTTTACGGATCAGGCGCCAGAAAGTGCCGCGTCTTTGAGGTCCGAACAGGGCTCTTATCCCCGGATTGGACCAGGCGAAGCTCCGGAGCATGCGGATATTTTTGGGGGTCGGCACGACGCCTATTGCCGCATGGGAAGCGATGGCAGAGGGGGAAGGCCGAGGAGTGACCGCAACGCGTCCGCGACCGGAAGGTCGAAGCCGGGGACGAAGGCGGTTTGTGCCGCGATCACCCGCGAAAGAGTAAAGCCCTCCTCTGCCGCGTCGAGTGTGGCAAGCGCCGGCGCGGCTCGCCGGGCAATTGCCTGCGGAACGCCGAAAGCCTGAAGGCGGCCTGCCGCCGTTTGGAGGTCTCGAACGGCGGCAACCTCGACCGGCCGTCCGCACGGTCCGTCGATCCGGTAGCGACCGTCGAAGATAGCGCCGGCCGGCAGACGCTGCGGCTGAAGGCCACGGCATTCCCGGTAGAGGTAGAGCCCATCGCGACGGCGATCGAAAACCGTTCCGCCAAGGGTCCTGCGCCCCGTCTCTGCGGTGCCCAGCCAGGTGACAATCCGCCTTCGCTCGACACGACCGGGGAGATGCACGCGCCCGCCGAGAGCGGCCGACAATCGGAAAAGTGCTGCTTCGCCGGTGGCGTCGAGCGTCTGAAGCGCCATGCCCGCGATCAGGCCGACAGAACCATCGAACACGCGCGCATGGCGTTGCAAGAAATCCGCCTGGGCCACGGCGCGCGCTGCCCGATCCGGATGGGTCAGCGTTGCAGGCGCGGTGCTCGCCGCGCTTTGTCGCAGGCGCGCGCGCTCGAAACGAGGATTGCTGTTGCTCGGGTCTTCCAGCCAGGTCTGGTCGAGTGCGCGAAGCATGTCCCGCAGGTCCTCCCGTTCGAGAGGAAGGAAAGGGCGAAACGCCCAGACCGTCTCATCCAGAAGCACGGCCGGTGCCATGCCGGAAAGACCCATCCCCTCGCCCCGTGCCGACCGCATGGCGATTGTTTCGCGCTGGTCAGTGGCGGTATGTCCGATCAGGAGCGCGCGCGCGCCGATGCGGCGCGCCTCGGCCCCGAGCAGCCGGTAGCGCATGTCCCGTGCGGCGGCCTGGAGGCCGGCGACCGGCTTTTCGCCCTCCCATCGGAGGATGCGATGCGGAACAGAAAGGCTGGCACAGAGAGAGGCGACCGCCTCAGCCTCCGCTGTCGAACCGGGTCTCAACCCGTGGTCGACTGTCGCTGCGGCGAGAGGGATTGCACGGAAGGCCGGCTGGCGGGTCAGATGATGAAATGCCCGAAGAAGGGCTACAGAATCGCTACCGCCGGAAACGGCCACCAGCAGGGGACCGCAGCCGGTCAGCGATCGAAGAAAGGCCGTGGCGGTCTCGAGCACCCGGTGCAGTGCGCCCTGAACGGGTGCAGACAGGATCGTCTCGGCCGGGCCGGACATGTCAGCAGCCGAGGCGCTTCTGTTCGCTGGCCACCTTGTTGATCACGGTGCGCGATGCCTTCGGGTAACGCTTGGTCACTTCACGATATGTGGCGCAGGCGGTCTCGTTATTGTCGAGAGCGGCAAGCGACATGCCGAGCTTCAGCAGCATTTCCGGTGCCTTGGGCGATTTGCCATAGGTCTGGTGCGCCTTGAGAAAGGTCTTGGCGGCCTCGTTATACTTGCCCTGCGAGTAATAGGCTTCGCCAAGCCAGAAATTCGCATCGGCGATCTTTTTTCCCTGGGGGTGATTGCTGATGTAGGACTGGAATTCCTGTTCCGCCATGCCGTAATCGCCGGACAGAACGTGACCGTAAGCAATCTGGTAGCTGTCGGATTCGCTTCCGCTTGCAGCGCCGGCAGAGGCGGTCTGACTACCGGTGGAATTGCCGCCATTGGCCGCGCCCGGATCGATGGTTGCCTTCACGGGATTGCCGCTGGCGTCCATTTCGATGGATCCGAGCTGGCCAACGCCGGGAAGGCCACCCTGCTCCGCCTGATCTGCCTGACCGCCCTGCCCGGTGGTATCAGCGGGCTGCTCGATGATCTTGGCCACATCGTCGCCTGCGGATCCGGCCGTGGCCGGATCCGTTCCCGCGTCCGCGGTGGCGGCGCTGTTTGCGCCGGCCGGTTGATCAAGCGCTCCGCTCTTCTTGGAGCCGCCCTTCTCCAGTTCCTGGAACCGGAATTCATTGTCTTCCTGCGCCTTGCGGATCTGCTCCTGCATCTGGAGAAGCTGGAAACTCATCTCCTCGATTCGGCCGTTCAGCTGCCGCACCTGCTCCTCGAGCTGCTGGACCTCCGGATCGGCGCTCTGCGCCCATGCCGTTCCCATGCCCGTCAGAAGGCCGATTCCGAGCACGCCTGCCATCAATAGTGTCTTCATGTCCCTTTCCCTCATGAGCCCATGTCCTGAATGGCATGTGGCCCGCTCTTTGCCAATAGCAGTGCCGGTGCCTGCCCCGCAGACGGTGCGCGAATGCGCCTGTCCTGACAGGCAATCCCGGCCAAACTATGAAAAAGGGCGGCCCGCCAGGAGCCGCCCTTCAAACTGGATACATCCCTATGGACCGGGACGGATCAGAGGCCGGCGCCGCCGAGAACGGTGACGGCGCGGCGGTTCTGCGACCAGCAGGAAATGTCGTCGCAGACGGCGACCGGACGTTCCTTGCCGTAAGAAATGGTCTTCAGGCGATTGGCAGGAACACCCTTCGATACCAGGTAGTTCTTGGCAGCGGCCGCACGGCGCGCACCGAGTGCCAGGTTGTATTCACGCGTGCCGCGTTCGTCGGCATGGCCTTCGACGGTGATGGCGTAATTCGGATACTGGGCGAGCCACTGGGCCTGACGGTCGAGGGTCTGGCCGGCATCGGCGCGGATGGCGGAGCTGTCCGTGTCGAAGAAGATGCGGTCGCCGACATTGACCGTGAAGTCCTGCGGCGAGCCGGGGGTGGCAGCGCCAGCGCCGTTGGCGCCGTTCAGGCCGAGATCGTTGGCATTGTTCGGCAGGTTCTTCTTGGAGGCGCAGCCTGCAAGCGTCAGCGAAAGGGCAAGGGCAATCATGACCGGGTTGCGAGCGAGGCTCTGAAGTCGGCTGGTTGCCGGGGAAGTCGTACGGCTCATCGGCCTGTTCTCCTTGAACTTACAATTAGCGTTGCCAGACCCTAACCATTTGCAGTTAACGCGCACTCAACGGCTATGGTTAACAAAACTATAAATTTACGATGTTTTCGCCCTAATCGGCCCGGATTACGGCAAGAAAGAGGCATTCAGCAAAACGGGGAGGGTTTCCCCTCCCCGTCGCTGCGGAGTTATTCGAGAAGCGGTGACCAGGCAGGGTCAGATGCAAAGGCAGGCGTCTTGATCAGCTGCTCGTTGTAACCGGTGAGGTCGATCGAATAGAGCTGCGGCCCGCCGGCACCGGCGGCCTGGCGGAAGAACATCAACACGCGGCCGTTCGGCGCCCAGGTCGGGCCTTCATTGTGGAAGCCCGTGGTGAGGATGCGCTCGCCCGAACCGTCCGGCTTCATCACGCCGATGGAGAACTTGCCGCCCGCCTGCTTGGTGAAGGCGATGAGATCGCCGCGCGGCGACCAGACCGGGGTAGAATAGGAGCCGTCACCGAAGGAAATGCGCGTCTGGCCCGAACCGTCGGCACCCATGACGTAAAGCTGCTGCTTGCCGCCGCGGTCGCTTTCGAAGACGATCCGGCCACCGTCAGGCGAATAGGACGGCGAGGTATCGATGGCCGCCGTGGAGGTCAGGCGGGTCGTGGTGCGCGACCGCAGGTCCATCGTGTAGATATTGGCATTGCCTTCCTGCTGAAGGCTCATGATCACCCGCTGGCCATCCGGCGAGAAGCGCGGCGAAAAGGTCATGCCGGGGAAGTTGCCCACCATCTCGCGCTGCCCGGTTTCGAGCTGCAGCAGGTAGACCCGCGGCTGGTTGCCTTCGAAGGACATGTAGGTGATTTCCTGCTTGCTCGGCGAGAAGCGGGGCGTCAGCACGATGTCGTTGGAATTGGTGAGTGTCCGGACGTTGAAACCGTCCTGATCCATGATGGCGAGCTGGCGCTTGCGGTCGGTCTTCGGGCCGCTTTCGGAAACGAACACGACGCGGGTATCGAAGTAGCCATCTTCACCCGTGATCTGCTTGTAGACCGCATCGGCGATGATATGGGCGACGCGGCGCCAGTTTTCGGGCTGGGTGAAGAACTGCTGGCCGATCATCTGGCTCTGGCCAAACGTATCCCAGAGGCGGAACTCGGCGCGCAGACGGCCGTCGCCCTCCTGGGTGACGCGGCCGGTCACCAGCGCCTGCGCATTGATCGCTTTCCAGTCCTCGAAGCGCGGCTGCGCATCGGGATTGCTGATCTTTTCGATGAAGGCCGCCTTGTCGATCGGCGCGAACAGGCCCGAGCGTTGCAGGTCGGCCGCAATGACGGCGGAGATCTGCGGGCCGAGATTGCCATTCGACATGAAGTCAGAAATCGCGATCGGCAGCGGCTCGGCGCGGCCGCCACGAATATTGATCCGCACTTCGGCGAAGACCGACGGCGCAGCCGCCACCACAACGAGAAGCGCCATGACGCATCTCTTCAGGATAAGTTTCATCATCGTCCATCAGCCTTTCAGCTTGTTCGTCTCCCGCCGCCGGCAAGGCAGAGGCCGGGAAACGCCTTACTCGTTCAAACCATGCCCGTTGCCGGGCCAAACTTGTTGCCCCCCTCTTCCTCAGCCGCCGAGATCGGCAACCGTGAAGCTGGCAATGACATCCTTCCAGGTGTCGTATTTGTCCGGCGGCAGCCCCTGGAAGGGCGTCGCCTTGCGGATCGCGCGTTTGGCTGCCGAGAGCAGCGCCTGCTGGGTGGAGGGCGGCCCGCCATTGGCCGTCGCCTCGATGTCACCCACCACATTGCCGCTCTCGTCGAGCGAGAACTTCACCTCGATCACCACTTCGTCAGCGCCTTCGAGGCCGGCCGTATAGGTCCACTTGTCTGTTATCTGGCCGCGCAGGCCGTCAAGTTCCGACTGGGACAGCTTTTCGCCACCGGTCGTCTTCTTGCCGCCGAAGGCTTTCTCGCCAGAGGAGCGCTTGGCACCATCCGATTTCGCATCCGTCTTGTTCAGAAGATTGGCGATCTCGTCCGCATTGAAATCGGATTTCTGGCTGGCTGCCGATTTCGATTTTTCCTGCTTCGTGTCGGCCGTCTTCTTGTCGGACGTCTTCGGCTTTTCCTTGGCGTCGGCGGTCTTTGTCTCCGCGGGCTTCTTTTCCGGCTCCTTCGGCTTTTCCACCTTCGGCTTCGGTGCAGGCACCGGCACGTTTTCCGGCAGCGCCTGTTCCTCGGGCTTCGGCTCGTCCGGCTTGGCTTCTTCCGGCGGCTTTTCGGCCGGCTTCTCCGCGGGTTTAGCCTCTTCCGGCTTCGGTTCGGGCTTCGGCGTCGGATCGGCGGTGTCGGTCTCCTCCTTGGCGACCTCCTTCACCTCGTTCGGCTTGTCCTCGGGCTCCGGCGTGGGATTATCCGTCGCCTTCGGAGCTGCCGCCGATTCCGTTTTCGAGGGCTTCTCGACCGGCTTCGGCGCGGACTTCAGATCGACGTCGTTGTCACCGGAATTCTCCGCATTCGCGACCGTATCCGGCCGCTTGGTGGGCACCGGCGCCGCCTTGTCCTTGACCGGCGCTTCCTTGTCGCCCTGCTGGATCTGGGTAATGTCCGTGATCGGCACGAACTCGACCGGCAGGGATTCGGAATTGGCCATGTCGAATTCTTCGGGCGCGCCGATCTTCAACAGCGCCCAGCCCAGGAGAAGGGCATGGAGCACCGCCGAAATGACAAGACTGCGCTTCAAAAGGTCGTTCACTGGCTGTTGTCCGGGAGCGTGATCAGGCCGATATTCTTGAAGCCGGCAGCGGAAATCTGGGCCATCACCTTGATGACGCCGCCGTAATTGGCATTGGTATCGCCGCGCACATAGATGCGCTCGTTATAGCCGGTCTTGGCAATGGCCTCGAGCTTCGGCACGAGTTCCTCCAGCGCGATCGGCGTTTCCTGCAGGAAAATCTCGCCTGCGGTATTGACCGAAACCGTAATCGGCTGCGTGTCGGAGTTCAGCGGCTTCGCCGAAGTTTCCGGCATGTCGATCGGCACGCCGACAGTCATCATCGGTGCCGCCACCATGAAGATGATGAGCAGCACAAGCATGACGTCGACAAGCGGCGTGACGTTGATTTCGCTGACCGGGCCCCGCTTGTTGCCCCTTCGGCGACGGCCGCCCTTGCCGCCTGCTCCGCCCACTGCCATTCCCATGGTCGTTACTCCCGTTCCTGGCCGTTCTTACTGGGCTGCCGCACGCGGCTGCAGCTTCTCATCGATCTGGCGCGACAGGATGGCGGAAAACTCATCCGCAAAGCCTTCCATGCGTGCCGTCAGCTTGCCCGCGTCACCGGAGAACTTGTTGTAGGCGATAACTGCCGGGATAGCGGCCACGAGGCCGATAGCGGTGGCAAGCAGCGCCTCGGCAATACCGGGTGCCACAACCGCGAGATTGGTGGACTTCGACCCGGCGATTGCCTGGAACGAGGTCATGATACCCACCACGGTGCCGAAGAGGCCGACGAACGGAGCGGCAGAACCGATCGTGGCGAGCGAGGAAAGACGGGCTTCCAGCTGCTCGGATTCCCGCGCCAGCGTCACGTCCATGGCGCGGTCGATACGCATCTGCAATCCGATGGGAGAACGCGCACCGCGCTCGAAGCTCTTCTTCCATTCGCGCATGGCGGCGACGAACATGGCAGAAAGACCGCCATTGGGCCGTTCGGAAAGGCTGCGATAAAGCTCTTCCAGCGACTGCCCCGACCAGAAGACCTGCTCGAACTGGTCGAACTGCCGGCGGGCACGGCCGAAATTGATGTATTTGTCGATCACGATCGCCCAGGTCCAGACCGAGGCGCCCAAGAGACCGATCATGACCAGCTTCACGATGAAGCCTGCCTGCATGAACAGGGACCAGAGGCTTACATCCGTTGCCGCTGCCGCCAAATCAACCGTTTCCATCGATCTTTCACCCTCGAATCCAAACGCCCGGCACTGAGGACCGGGCGGTGTCAAAACAAAGCAATACGCTTGTCGGTCCATCCGGTCGCCATCATCTCGGGCACCGGCCGGTCCTTGCTTCCTCTGCCGCCAGAAGCTGTTTTTCGGTGGTGTCAAGACCACCCTTCCCGAAAAAGCTTCTTGCTGCAAAATTTGGTTAAAGGAAGGCGCGGAGCCCGCGATTCCTTATAAAGCGAGTAAGACGCCATTATGGTTAAAAGAGTGTTAGCATCCGGCCTTGCGCCGGCCCGCTCAAGCCTCTTTGCCGAGAAAGCTGGCCGCGAGCGTTTCCGGCAACCGGCGCGGTCTTCCCCGTGCATTGATGACCGCAATGATCACCCGCGCGGCAATGAGCAGCTGCTCGCCGCGGCGGATTTCCTGGTTGAGCACCATCTTGGCTCCGCCCGCCTTTTCGGTGGAGGTCAGGATCGTCACCACATCGTCCATCCGGGCTGAGGCCTTGAAATCGATCTCCATCCGGTGGACGACAAAGACGAGGCCTTCCTCGTCCGCCGTCAGCAGCGCCCCCTGCTCGACGCCGAGGCAGCGTAGATAGTCGGTACGCCCCCGTTCCAGGAATTGCAGATAGCGGGCGTGATAGACGAGACCGGAAAAATCCGTGTCTTCGTAATAGACCCGCTGGCAAAGCCGGTGGCCGCTTTCCGTCAGTTCACCCGCAAGATGGGCCGTGAGATCCGCCATGTCTGTCTTTCCTGCCTTCGCACGGCTGGTGCATAATCCAGCCGCGCGCCCCGTGCAAGTCGGCGCTATTCGGGCACGGTTTCATGGCAGACGAGATGTTCGCTGCGCTCCGGCAGCGCCTGGATTCGCGCCGCGATGAAATCCGGCTGCAGTGGCAGCGCTGCGAGTGCTTCCGTCGTCGCCGGAACCCATTTGAACTCGATCTCGCTCGCCCCGTCGACGATCCGGTGCACGATCCCGGTTTCCGAAAAGGCAAAATGCGCCGGCAGCTCCATCCGGTAATAGAAGCCGAGTTCATGATAATCGCGCTTTTCGAAATGGAAGAAATTCTCGACCGTCCAGAGAAGCGGCCCGATTTCCGCCTCGACGCCCAGCTCCTCGCGCATTTCCCGGCGAAGCGTCTCTTCGGAGGTTTCCCCGATTTCCGCCCGGCCACCCGGAAAGGTCCAGAACGGCTCATGCGTGGCGCGGTGCACGAGCACATGGCGCTGCCGAAAGGCAAGGCCGGCAATGCGGAAATTGAAGAGCCGCGGCTTCGCATCGATCCGGATCATGAAGCGGTCGGCCATGGGTCAGGCAATCTCCAGCACCAGTATCTCGGGCCAAGCACCCAACCGCATGGGAATCGCCGAGCAACCAAGGCCGCGGGAGACGAAAAGATCGCTGTTCTCGCCGCGGAAATGCCCGTAGGCATAGGCCCGGTCAAGCGGATTATCCAGGAACGGTGTCCAGCCGAACAGATTGAACTGCCCTCCATGCGTATGGCCTGACAGCATCAGGTTTACCCGCTCCGGCAGGAGCGGATAGGCATAGGGCTCATGCGCCATGAGCAGAATGGGTTCTTCATCGGGAACCCCCGACAGGGTCCGCGCCATATCCTCGATGCCGATGAACCAGGGGCGATTGTAGCGGCGGCTCGGCTTGTAAGCCATCTGGTCGCCGAGGCCTGCCAGCCAGAATGATCCGCCGCCATGCTCGATCCGCGCAGCGCGGTTGACATAGACCAGAATGCCGGCCTTTTCGAGAGCGTCCTGCATTCGGCAGGACGGGCGCGTGCCGGCCTGAAAATCCGGATCGGCCCAGTAGTCGTGATTGCCGAGAATGGCATGAACGCCCCGCGGCGCGCGAAGCGTGGCCAGCGCTGCTGCGGTCTGTTCGAAGGGTGGATAGCCCGCCACCAGCTTCATGCTGCTGGCATAGTCGCCGAGCAGCAAGACGATATCGCCCTGAAGCGTATTGGCCTCCGCGCAGATATCGGCGATCCGGTCCGGCATCATCCACGGATCGCACGCATGGACATCGCCAAGCGCGATAATGCGAAGCGGGAGGTCCTTTGGCCAGCGCGGCGGCCTCAACGTCAGCCGCGTTACCCGGGGACGCCCGAGCGCTTCCCCGCCCGTTGCATAAGCCGCAACTGCCAGCCCGGCAAACCAGCCGGTCGCCAGGAGCTTGAGAAGCCCGCGGCGCGTGATCATTCGCTGTCGTCCTGGAAGAGGCGGAACTGGGCGGCCTCCATATCCTTCGGTGGCACGAGGCCGAGATGCTTCCACGCGCTCGCCGTCAGCACCCGCCCGCGCGGGGTGCGCTGGATCAGGCCCTGCTGGATCATGTAGGGCTCGATGATATCCTCGATGGCATCGCGCGGTTCGGAAAGACCGGCAGCAATGGTTTCGATGCCGACGGGCCCGCCGCCGAAATTGACGGCAATCATTGTCAGATATCGCTTGTCCAGCTGGTCGAGACCGATATTGTCCACGAGCAGCCGCGTCAGAGCCTCATCCGCAATCTCGCGCGTCACCGCTTCCGCCCGCGCCACCTCGGCAAAATCGCGCACGCGCCGCAGCAGACGCCCGGCAATGCGCGGCGTCCCGCGCGCGCGCCGGGCAATTTCCCGCGCACCCTCGTCGGTCATCGGCAGGTTCATCAGCCGCGATCCGCGCCGCACGATCAGCTCCAGTTCTTCGACAGTGTAGAAGTTCAGGCGCACCGGAATGCCGAAGCGGTCGCGCAGCGGCGTGGTGAGCAGCCCGAGGCGTGTGGTGGCGGCGACCAGCGTGAACTTGGACAGGTCGATCTTGACCGAGCGCGCCGCGGGGCCCTCGCCGATGATCAGGTCGAGCTGAAAATCCTCCATGGCGGGATAGAGGATTTCCTCGACAGCCGGATTGAGGCGGTGGATTTCATCGATGAAGAGCACGTCGCGCTCCTCGAGATTGGTCAGCAGGGCCGCGAGATCACCGGCTTTCGCAATCACCGGTCCGGACGTGGAGCGGAAATTGACGCCGAGTTCCTTCGCCATGATCTGGGCCAGCGTGGTCTTGCCGAGACCGGGCGGCCCGACGAAAAGCACGTGATCAAGCGCCTCGCCGCGATTCTTCGCCGCCTCGATGAAGATCTTCAGATTGGCGCGCGCCTCCGCCTGGCCGGTGAAATCGTCCAGCGTTTGCGGCCTCAGCGCCGTATCGAGATCCTCACCGCGTTTTTCGGGGGAGAGCAGTCTGTTTTGTTCGCTCACGTCAGAAGTTCCATTCCGGGAATGCGGTCCGCCGCCTTCCGGTCAAATGTCAGGGTGCTCCGGCAGCCGGCCACCCGATTGAGTTCAGCAAGAAAGGCATCGGAGAAATCCGCCCGGGTGCGGCGGCATATATCGAGCGCATTGCCCACCGCTTCGTAATCAGCAAGTTCAATGGACCGATTTTCCAGAAGCGCCTGAATAAAATTCAGTACACGGTCTTCCGGGAATTTATAGCCCTTCCCTAGAACCCAGTGCAGCTCCAGAACAACCGCAGCATTCACAAAGAGGACATCATCCTCGCCCAGCCGCTCCAGCATCCGCCGGACCAGTTCACCCTGCCTGGCATCGTCATCCACGGCAAGCCGCACCAGCATATTGGTATCGACACCGAGCCGCTGCGTCACCCGCCATAATCCTTGGATTGCAAGTCCTCATGGCGCTGCACGGCAGCGTCGGCAGCGGCAGTGCGCATCTCTTCGGCGGAAAGGTGTGCTCCGCCCGGAGGCTTTCCCAAGATTCCACCCAGCGTTTCCAGCGACTTGTTGCGCGGCACGATCACAATTTCACCGTTACGAATCCACGCATAACATTTGTCTCCAGCCTTGACCTGGAGCCTGTCGCGCATCTCTTTAGGAATGGTCATCTGCCCCTTGGCAGTAATGGTGATGTTGTAGCTCATGAGCGCCCTCCTTACTTTTTCAGCATAGTAAGGAAAGGCGACCAAAACAAGGAATCACCCACGGGAAAGCTCCTTCAGGCCGAGGCGGATGAGCTTGGCGCTGTCGGCGCCCTCCCCGCCATTCCTGAGCGCGGCGGCCACCGCATTGGCGGCCTGGTCGCGGCTGTAGCCCAGATTGGTGAGGGCCGAGACTGCATCGGCCACGGGCGCGGAGGCGACGCCTTCGCCGAGCTCCTGCTTGAGGCCGATGTTCTGTCCCGCATCGCCGGAAAAGGCAGGCGCCTTGTTCTTGAGCTCGGTCACGATCCGCACTGCGACCTTCGGGCCGACACCCGGCGCACGCGAGACGGAGGCCTTGTCCTGAAGAGCGATCGCGTTCGCCAGTTCAGACGGTGTCAGCGTGGAGAGCACCGACAACGCCACTTTTGCCCCCACGCCCTGCACGCTTTGCAGGAGGTTGAACCACTCCCGTTCCAGCGCACTCATGAAGCCGAAGAGCTTCAACTGGTCCTCGCGCACATAGGTCTCGATGAAGAGAACGACCGCCTCGCCCGCCGATCCGATGCGTGAGAGCGTTCGCGCCGAACAATGGGCGACGTAACAGACGCCATGCACATCCACGAGCACATGGTCGTCGCCGATTTCTTCAATGGTGCCCTTGAGTTTTCCGATCACCGGATCATCCCTTCCCTGCCATGACCTGACGGAGTTTCTGGCCGCCGCGCTGATGCGCGTGGCAAATGGCAATGGCCAGCGCATCCGCCGCATCATTGCCGACAAAGGTCGCCTTCGGCATCAGGATTTTCAGCATCATGTGGATCTGCTGCTTTTCGCCGTGGCCAACGCCGATGACCGCCTTCTTGACCGCATTCGGCGCATATTCGGAAACGGGCAGGCCTGCGCGTGCGGGCACGAGCATGGCTATGCCGCGCGCCTGACCCAGCTTCAACGTCGCCACCGCATCCTTGTTCACGAAGGTCTGTTCCACAGCCGCCTCGTCCGGCCGGTAGCTGTGCACCACCTCCGCCAGACCGTCATGCAGCTGGCACAGACGCGAAGCGAGATCGCAGTCGCCATCGGACGTTACTGTTCCCGAAGCAATAAACTTCAGGGAATTCCCAAGACTTTCGATGATTCCCCAGCCGGTGCGCCGCAACCCGGGGTCAATTCCAATGATACGAATCGCTTCTTGCATGTCCGACCCTATCCCTTTTCAACCGTTTCAGACCAGCAAAAAGTGAACAAAACAAAAACACGTACGGAATAATACTTATTCTTTACTCCCAATTAAGGGAGGCAGCACAACATGGGCCATCTTTTCCCGGTTAGCAGCAACATGAAGGTTGCCGGTGCACCGTACCGTCGGGTCTGCTCATCCATTCAACGTGCGGCCGGGCGTTTGCCCCTGTTTCGTATGAGTTTAAACGCGGGTATCGACATGTCATCGATGTTTCACTCCTTGTCTTCCAAGGTGATAGCCATCTTCATTGCGCTGACGATCCTGTCGGTCGGCGCCCTCAACTACATGGCCTATGTGAGCAGCAACAGCATCTTCGAGCGGCAAACGCTGAACTCGATGAACAGCATCCTCACGTTCCGCGGCGACATGGTGGCCTCGTCCCTGACCCAGATGGAAAGCCAGGCCGTCTCGGTGGCAAAGATCGAAGCCATGCAGAGCGCCATCGTTTCGCTGCGCAGCGGCTGGAAGACCTTGGAGAACGGCGGCAAGAAGGCTGCCGACGCCCTCATCGAGACCTTCGTGACCAAGAACCCCTTCCCGGCGGACGAGCGCGAAAAGCTGATCAAGCCTGAAGGGGCAAGCGTTTATTATTTCACCGCCCATGAAAAAACCCAGAACGATGTCGCCGCCATCCTCAAGGGCACCGATTTTCTGGACCTGATGATCGCAGACGTCTCCGGCAATGTGATCTACAGCTACAAGAAGGGCTCTTCCTTTGCACAGGACCTGAAGAGCGGCAGCTGGGCGGACACTCCGCTCGGAAAGACATTTGCCGCCGCCCTCGCCAATGGCGAAGCGGCAACCGAAGACGGGGGCGTGCAAACGGCCTTCTCAGGCATTGCCATCAATCCCGTCGATGGACATCCCGCCATTTACTATGCGGTTCCGATTGTGAAGCTCGGCTCCATCAAGGGCATCATCATCCTGCAGGTGCGCGAGTCGACCATCGTGCAGACCCTCACGAAGGGGCTGCAGCCGGGGAGCTCCGAGGCAGCGCTCATCATCAACGGCTTGGGCCAGGCGATTGCCGCCAAGGATGGCGCCCTGACACTCATCGACAGCAAGCCCTACGAACAGCCTGCCGCCAATGCGATCGCAGCCGGGGAAGGTTCGATCTCCGAAGCCGCGCTTTTCATCAACGATGACGATGCGCGCGGCTACTTCCGCCCTGTATCGCGGGAGGGTCAGACCTTCGTGATCGGCGAGACTGTGGATCTGCACGAACTGCAGGCCGGATCGCTGGAAATTGCCCGCAACCTGCTGCTCATGGGTGCCGGCGTGCTGGTCTTGCTGTGCGTGCTCACCGCTTTCTTCGCCAACCGCCTCTTTGCCCCGCTGGCGAAGCTTGCCGGCCTCACCCACGCCGTCTCCGAGGGCAATCTGGAAGCGGAAATCGGTTATGGCGACCGCAAGGACGAAATCGGCACCCTTGCCCGCGCCCTTGCCCGCTTCCGCCAGTCGCTGCTCGACCAGCGCGCGCTGGAAGCCGAAACGGAGGCAAACCGCAGCCTTACGGAGCGGGAACGCCAGCAGCGCATGGCCGAAAAGGATGCGGAAGCCCGTAGCCTTCAGCGTGTGGTGGAGCAGCTCGATACCGGGCTCAGCCAGCTCGCCAGCGGCAATCTGGTCTTCTCCATCGATGAGACCTTCCCGCCGGAACTGGACAGCTTGCGCCAGAATTTCAACCGCGCCATTGCCACCCTGAACGGCACGCTTTCCTCCATCGGCGGCAATTCCAATGCGGTGCGCGAAAGCTCCCAGCATATGAGCAGCGGCGCCGATCAGCTCGCGGTCCGTACCGAGCGGCAGGCGGCGTCGATCACCCAGACCGCCAGCGCCATCAACGCGATTACCGAATCGGTCCGCACCCAGATCACCCGCAGCGAGCAAGCGGAGCTGATCGCCCGCGACGCCAAGGCGGGCGCCCAGGAATCCGGCCGCATCATGCAGGAAACCATCTCCGCCATGGAGGCGATCCAGGGTTCCTCGCGGCAGATCAACCAGATCATCAACGTGATCGACGAGATCGCCTTCCAGACCAACCTGCTGGCCCTGAATGCCGGTGTCGAGGCCGCGCGGGCCGGCGAAAGCGGCAAGGGCTTTGCCGTGGTGGCGCAAGAAGTGCGCGAGCTCGCCCAACGCTCCTCCAAGGCAGCCAAGGAAATCTCCGGCCTGCTGCAGAAATCGACGGGCGAGGTGGAAAACGGTGTGGCGCTTGTGGAAAAGGCCGGAAACGCGCTGCGTGGCATCGGTGATTATGTGGAGGCGATCAATGCCCGCCTGCACGAGATCATCGAATCCACCCGTGACGAAGCCGAAACGCTGAAATCCATCAACATCGCCGTATCCGAGCTGGACCAGATGACCCAGCAGAACGCCAACATGGTACAGGAATCGACCGCGGCCATTCACCAGCTCGCCGCCGAAGCCAGCAACATGGACGAACAGCTCGGACAGTTTGTGCTGAACGGCCAGTCGGATGCCTATGACTCCTATGGCGGCAGTTATCGAAGAGCCGGATAAAATCGAGCCGAAATGCAAAAAAGGGGCCGCAGGGCCCCTTTTCTCGTTCTATACGACCGAAATCGATCACTTTACCGCGTAAAGCACGGCAACACCGGGCAGTTCCTTGCCTTCCATCCATTCGAGGAAGGCGCCGCCAGCGGTCGAGACATAGGTGAAGTCATCGGCAACGCCGGCATGGTTCAGGGCCGAGACCGTATCGCCGCCGCCTGCCACGGATGTGAGCTTGCCGGCTTTGGTGCAGGCAGCCGCATGACGGGCCGCCGCAACAGTGGCCTTGTCGAAGGGCTCGATCTCGAAAGCGCCGAGCGGACCGTTCCAGACCAGCGTTGCTGCCTTGGAAATCCAGTCGTTGACTGCGGCAACGGACTGGGGTCCAACATCGAGCACCATCGCATCGGCCGGGATCGCGGCGATATCGACCACTTCATTGGCGGCACCCGCCTTGAACTCGCGGGCGACCACGCCGTCGACCGGCAGAACGATCGCGCAATTTGCGGATGCCGCGTCGATCATGATCTGTTTTGCGGTGGCGGCCAGATCGTGCTCGCAAAGCGACTTGCCGACATCCGTGCCCCGCGCTGCCAGGAACGTATTGGCCATGCCGCCGCCGATGACCAGCGCGTCGACCTTCTTGACCAGGTTGGACAAGAGGTCGATCTTGGTCGATACTTTCGCACCGCCGACGATGGCGACGACAGGACGCACCGGCTTGCCGAGACCCTTTTCCAGCGCTTCCAGTTCCGCCTGCATCGTTCGGCCTGCATAGGCTGGCAGATGGTGGGCGAGCCCCTCGGTCGAGGCATGAGCGCGGTGCGCCGCCGAAAAGGCATCGTTGACATAGAGGTCGCCATTGGCAGCCAGCGCCCGGACGAAATCGGCCTCGTTCTTTTCCTCGGCCTTGTGGAAGCGGGTGTTTTCAAGGAGCAGGACATCGCCCGCCTTCATCCCGGCAATGGCATCCGCCGCAACGGGGCCGATGCAATCCGCGGCAAAGCCGACCGGGCGACCGAGAACCGATTCCACGGCGGGGACGATCTGACCCAGCGAAAAGGCTGCCTCCGGCCCGCCCTTCGGACGGCCGAAATGGGCAAGCAGAATGACCTTGGCGCCCTTGCGGGACAGCTCGAGGATCGTCGGCGCTACCCGTTCGATGCGGGTCGCATCCGAAACCTGCCCATCGGCCATCGGAACATTGAGATCGACACGCACGAGAACGCGCTTGCCGGAAATGTCGGTCATATCGTCGAGAGTCTTGAAAGCTGCCATGGAAGCACCCGCTCGTCTGGAATTGGGAACGGGCGGGACCATACACCTGAAGCGGTGCGGCGCAAGCCTTGGCGGATGCTTTTTTGGTAGGGGTCTCCCCCTCAGGCAGAGGGCACCAGCAGTTGCAGGATGAGCCGCGACTGGTGATTGGCAATGGCCAGCGCCTGGTAGCCGAGTTCGGTCTTGGCCAGGATCGCCTTCTGGCGGGCGCTTTCTTCCTCTATATTCGCATCCACCAGACGGCTCAGGCCGCGGGCCTGGATATCCGCCAGCTTGGTCACGAAATCCTGCTGGTCTTCCAGTCGGGCCTTCACCGCGCCGAAGCTGGTCGCCACCGTGCGCAGCTGGCTGAGGATCTCGGTACTGGCGTAAAGTGCGGTATTGTAGGCGAACCCGGTCGCGGGAACGTTCGCGCCATAGTAAAGCCCGATACGGAAGCTGCTGCCCCCATAATTCTCAAAGAGCTTGCGCCAGGTACCGGACCCCGTCGTATAGGACTTGGACATCACCCCGTTGGTGGACACTTCGTCGACGAGGACGAGGTCGGTCAGGTCCAGCCGCTCACGCACCAGCTGGCCGGACGCACTGCCGCTGCCTCCGACGCCGGTGACCATGTCGAAATCGTAGCTCGCCCCGGTCTTGTGAAACAACAGGTTTACCCCGGCAAAGGACGAGGACTGGATGATGGACATCATCTGCTCCCTGAGACTGTCCATCTCAGCCTGCATCTGGGGGCGCTCGGTCGTGGCATCACGGCCTGCGACCAGCAGGGCGTTGAATTCTTCCATCAGCGGCAAGACAAGCTCGATCCCCTTCAGCGCCACATCCACGACACCCAGAGCAACGGACAGGCCGCCGACGGCCGCATTCGTGGTGTCGAGAGTGGCGCGCATGCTGGTGGAAATCGCCCAGTAGGCTGCGTTGTCCGCGGCCTCCGAGACGCGGTAACCCGTGGCGAGCCGCGTCTGGTTGACAGCGGCGTCATCTCCGGTCGCAGTCAGCGCCTCTACGGCCGAGCGGGCCGCTTCATAATATCGGACATAGATCATGCCTCGCCCTCGACGTTCATTCTTTTATGTGGATATTCTACATGATTGAACCTTAATATCGATCAATGACATTCAAATTGCAGGTTTCCGCGCCGGAAAAGCCCGTGCCATGGTAAATGCCCCGGCAGGAAACACGGTAAAGAAAAAGGGGGAGCCCCGGGGGCCCGCCCTTCATGCGCATGGTTCAGGGATCGATCCCGTCAGATCAGCTTGCTCATGGCAACCGCGGTGTCCGACATGCGGTTGGAGAAGCCCCACTCGTTGTCATACCAGGACAGGATGCGCACAAGGTTGCCCTCGAGAACCTTGGTCTGGTCGGCAGCGAAGCTGGACGAATGGCTGTCATGGTTGAAGTCGATGGAGACGAGCGGCGCCTCCACATAGCCGAGGATGCCCTTCAGTTCGCCTTCCGAGGCGGCCTTGATGGCGGCATTGACTTCTTCGGCGGTAACGTTGCGGCCCGGCACGAACTTCAGGTCGACGACCGAGACGTTCGGGGTCGGCACGCGGATCGACGAGCCATCGAGCTTGCCCTTCAGTTCCGGCAGCACGAGGCCGACGGCCTTGGCGGCACCGGTCGAGGTCGGGATCATCGAAAGGGCGGCTGCACGGGCGCGGTAGAGGTCCTTGTGCATGGTGTCGAGGGTCGGCTGGTCACCCGTGTAGGAGTGAACGGTCGTCATGTAACCCTTCTGGATGCCGAATTCGCGGTGCAGCACATAGGCGACCGGCGCCAGGCAGTTCGTGGTGCAGGACGCGTTGGAAACGACGAGGTCGTCCTTGGTCAGCGTGCCGTGGTTGACGCCGAAGACGATGGTCTTGTCGGCATTGTCGCACGGCGCGGAAACCAGAACGCGCTTGGAGCCGTTCGAGAGATGCGCGGAAGCCTTTTCCTTGGTGGTGAAGAGGCCGGTGCATTCGAGCGCGATATCCACGCCAGCCCAGGGCAGCTCCTTCGGATCGCGGATCGCGGTGACCTTGATCGGGCCGCGGCCGACATCGATCGTGTCGCCGGAAACGGTAACCGTGCCCGGGAACTTGCCGTGGACGGAATCGTAACGGATGAGGTGCGCGTTGGTTTCGACCGGGCCGAGATCGTTGATGGCAACGACTTCGATGTCGGTGCGGCCGGATTCGATGATGGCGCGCAGCACGTTGCGGCCGATGCGGCCGAAGCCGTTGATGCCTACTTTAACAGTCATGTTCACACTCTCCCGCTTAATCAAAGCTTCGTCTTGGGTCTTGTGGCAAAACGCGCGGGGTTTTGGGCCCCGCGCGTTCCGTTATGCAAGCTTGGCGATCGCGGCGTCCGCGACATGGTCCGGCGTGATGCCGAAGTGGCTGTAGAGTTCCTTGTACGGCCCCGAGGCGCCGAAGGAGCTCATGCCCACAAACACACCGTCTGCACCTATGAAGGCATCCCAGCCCTGGCGGATCGCAGCTTCCACCGCGATCTTGACCGGCGAATTGCCGATCACGGCCTTGCGATAGGCCTCGTCCTGCTCGGCGAAGAGCTCGAAGCAGGGCACGGAAACCACGCGGGCGGCAATGTTCTTCGCGGCCAGCAGATCCTTTGCCTTGACCGCGATTTCCACTTCCGAGCCGGAAGCGAAGATCGTCACCGGCGCATTGTCGGCGCTGGCCACCTCATAGGCGCCGAGCGCCGAGAGGTTCCGCTCGGAATAGCTGGTGCGGATGGCCATCAGGTTCTGGCGGGTGAGCGCGAGACCCGACGGACGGTGCTGGTTTTCCAGCGCGATCTGCCAGCATTCCGCCGTTTCGGTCGCATCGGCCGGGCGGAACATCAGGAGGTTCGGGATGGCGCGCAGCGCCGCCATGTGCTCGACCGGCTGGTGCGTCGGGCCGTCTTCGCCAAGGCCGATGGAGTCATGCGTCAGCACGTGGATGACGCGGATGCCCATCAGGGCCGCCAGACGGATCGACGGACGGCAGTAATCCGAGAAGATCAGGAAGCCGCCGGAATAGGGAATGAGGCCGCCATGCAGTGCCATTCCGTTCATCGCAGCCGCCATGCCATGCTCGCGGATGCCGTAATGCAGGTAACGGCCGGAGAAATCGGTCGGCGTAATCGATTTGGTCTGGCTCGTCTTGGTGTTGTTGGAACCGGTCAGGTCGGCGGAGCCGCCGATGGTCTCCGGAACCACGCCGTTGATCACTTCGAGCGCATCTTCCGATGCCTTGCGGGTGGCAACGGTCGGCTTGGATTCAGCGAGCTTCTTCTTGTAGTCGGCAATCGCGCCGGCAAGCGTGCCCGGCAGGTTGCCGGCGAAGCGGCGCGAGAACTCGGCCTTCTTGTCGGAGGCGGCAAGGCGCTTTTCCCATTCGGCGCGGGTTGCGGCACCCTTGGCACCGGCGTCGCGCCAGGCGGACAGCACGTCTGCGGGAACCGAGAAGGCTTCCGCCTCCCAGCCGAGCGCCACGCGGGTGGCGGCAATTTCTTCCGCACCGAGCGGCGAGCCATGCACCTTGTGGGTGCCGGCCTTGTTCGGGGCGCCGAAGCCGATCACGGTCTTGGCGGCGATCAGCGTCGGCTTGTCGGATGTCTTGGCATTTTCGATGGCTTCGAAGATCGCGTCCGGATCATGGCCGTCGATGGCGACCGTGTTCCAGCCCGACGCGCGGAAGCGCATGTGCTGGTCGGTCGAGTCGGCCATGGAAATGGGGCCGTCGATGGAAATGTTGTTGTCGTCCCAGATAACGACGAGCTTGTTGAGCTTCAGGTGGCCGGCGAGCGAGATCGCTTCCTGGCTGATGCCCTCCATCAGGCAGCCGTCGCCGGCGAGCACGAAGGTGTGGTGGTCCTGCAGATCGGCACCGAATTCTTCGGCGAGCTTCTTCTCGGCAATCGCCATGCCCACGGCATTGGCAATACCCTGGCCGAGCGGACCGGTGGTGGTCTCGATGCCGGTGGCATGGCCATATTCCGGATGGCCGGCGGTCTTGGCGCCCATCTGACGGAAATTCTTGATTTCCTCGATGGTCATGTCCTCGTAGCCGGACAGGTAGAGGACGGAATAAAGCAGCATCGAGCCATGGCCGGCGGACAGGATGAAACGGTCACGATCCGGCCACAGCGGGTTCTTCGGATCGAACTTCATCGAGCGGGTGAAAAGAACGGTCGCGATATCGGCCGCTCCCATGGGGAGGCCCGGATGGCCGGAATTGGCCTTCTCGACGGCATCCATGGACAGGAAGCGGATTGCATTCGCCATCCGGTTATGTTGTTCGCGAGAGATCATGACTGTTCCAAGAGGTTCCGGGTCAAAGAGAACGGCATTTCCCGCCGGGAAGGACCGTCAAAAAGCGGCTGATCCATAGCAGGTCAGCCGTCTCTGTCAACAAATCTGGCGGTTTTTCACCCCTTTTGATGCCCTCATCCCTTTGGCTGATGAATGGGGCCGACCTTGCCCCGCCAGACCCGCTCTGCGTGATTTCCTGTGATCAAACCCGCCTTGCATGCGCCCGCGCCGCCGGCTTGGTTGACGCATGGTAAAAGGCAAGAATATCGTAATGAACGGACCGGCAGGTGCGGAACGGGCCGATTCGGTCGGCCGCGGGCAGCGTTTCGGGAATTGATGGATTGAGTTGATGTCGGCAGGCAAATCGGTTGAAGCAGCTATCGCCGGCCTTCGGGCGGCCCTCGGCAGCCTCGAAAGCGCCGTCGATGCACGCTTCGAGCGCGAAAGAGACAATAGCGAGATCGAGAGCGAAGTGCGCCGGGTCCATGCGGACCGCTCGCGCCTTGCCCAGGAACTCGACCAATCCGAATTCCGGGCAAACCGCCTGGAGGAGGTCAACCGCGAAGTCTCCCGCCGGCTCGTCACTGCCATGGAAACCATTCGCGCCGTGCTGGATCGCTGATCCCTGATGGCGTCGAAAGTGCAAAGGAAATCCCGATAACATGGCGCAGGTGACCGTAACCATCGACGGCAAGGCCTACCGGATGGCCTGCGAGGAAGGCCAGGAAGGTCATCTGACCGAACTCGCCGCCAAGTTCGACCGGTATGTCGCCCATCTGAAATCCCAGTTCGGCGAAATAGGCGATCTGCGGATCACGGTCATGGCCGGCATCATGGTCATGGACGAACTCTCGGAAGTCTCCCGTCGCCTGAAATCCGTGGAAGCGGATCTGGACAACCTGCGCCGCAATCGCGATGCGGTCGCCGCCGGTGCCCAGCGCACGGAAGAAGTGGCCGCCGCCGCGATCGAGGAAATGAGCCATCGCATCCTCGAAATCGCCGCCCGGATTTCGAGCCGCCCGCCGTCCCAGCAGAACTGACGCTACCAGTCTTCACGCGCCGCCATGGCTGCGGAATAATTGCCGCAAATCGCCTCGCCCCTACTGGCGGAAAGACCGGTTTCGACCTATATTCTTTCTGCGGTCTGCGCTTCTCGACAGGAACAATCGAATCCTCGGGGCCATACCCGATCCTAAGGGAGCTGTCCCTGTTCAGGCCCGTGGGCTTGGATACACGGCGCCCACCTACTTTCGTAGGCGCCCAGGATCACCGCTTCCATCGGTTGTGTGGATCGCACCTTTTCCGCCCCGTCCGACAGCCGGCGGGCCGCCTTTCGGCGAAGCGCATGTCAAATGCACTGCTCCTCCACGCAGCGGGCCGGATGGCCCAAGAGGATGATGGCCGCATAGGTGAGGACGAGGAAGGACATTCCTGTCACAAGCCCGGTCAGAACACCGGCATGACCCTCGCCATCTGCCTCCAGAACAAAGATCAGGACGACGAGAACGCCGGCACACCGGTTCAGCATTCTGAATAATTGCAGGAATGACCTATCCATCGACAATCCAAATTTATGCCTAAAATATTTTTTACTTATTCAACATAGATTGACGACAAGATCAAGGAGCTTTCGGTTAACCCGGCCGGCGGCACTTACTCTGCCCGGCTTCGTGGAATATCCCCCTCATCCGATATCCGGCGCGATGATTTCATCCATGGGAATGTCATGCGATAGCGGATGGATTGTCTCCAGCCGCTGCAGCGCGTAGCCGACGCCGATAACGCGAGGGCGCGCCGTCAGCGCCGCCAGGGTACGGTCAAAGAAGCCGCCGCCGTAACCCAGCCGGTAATTCTGCCCGTCAAAGCCGACAAGCGGGGCGATGACCACGTCGGGGACCGCTTCCTCCATCGTATCCGGCACGGGAATGTTCCAGATGCCGCGCACCAGTGCGCCACCGGGCGTCCAGGGGCGGAACAGCATCGGCTTGCCCTTTTCCGTCACGACCGGCAGCAGGGCGCTGCCGCCGGCGCCGATCAGGCGTTCGGCAAAGGGCCGCAGGTCCGGCTCGCCGCGAAACGGCCAGTAAAAGCTGATCTTGCGCTGGGAAAGCGGCCCAAGTTTTTCGAGCAGGGCTTGGATGATCCGGAGCGATCCTTCCTCCCGCGCCGATTGAGAAAGCGAAAGGCGCGCCCCGATCAACCTTTCGCGCTCGGATTTGCGCCAAGCCATGATGGCGGACCGGTCCATGGATAGGGTCATGTTCCTCCCCTTCACCTGCATTCCGAAGCAGAGATAGGGCAAATCCGTCCTCGGGACAGGTCGATATGCGATAATGACTTATCTTTTCTTCCCCGTCCGGGGGCGCTAGGACAAAAAAACGCAACGAACGAGGACCGCCATGAGCAAGCCCTGGACCGTCGAACGCCGCGACGTCGTGATGTCCGACCGCTGGATCCATGTGGAGAGCCAGACCGTCAGAACCGGCCGCGGCACGGTTCTCGATCCCTATTATGTCCTGACCTATCCGGATTGGGCCGTATGCCTCGCCCTGACCGAACAGGACGAACTGGTGATGGTGCGGCAGTACCGTCATGGAACCGCGAGCATCGCGCTGGAGCTGCCCGGCGGCTGCGTAGATCCGGAGGATCGGTCGCCGGAAGAGGCCGCGGCCCGCGAATTGCTGGAAGAAACGGGCTATGGCGGCGGCCATCTGACCTATATCGGTGCGCTGGGCGCAAATTCGGCGCTCCAGACCAATCGTATTCAGATTGCCATGATGACCGGTGCCCGGCGGATCGCCGAACCGGACCTTGAACCTGGCGAAGAGCTGCATGTCGAGCTCGTTCCGCTGGCGCAAGCCCTCCATATGGCAGTTGCCGGCGGGATGGAGCAATCCATGCATGTTGCGGCACTGTTCACTGCGCTCGCGGCCACCGGTCGCCTTGTGCTCACGCCGCCCGCCTGACCGAGGTCAGCGCAGCCGACCCAGCAACGGCTTCAAAACCTGCCCGGATAGGCTGTTGGCGATGCTGAGCGATTGCAGCGCCAGCTGGCGGCGTGTCCTTTCCGCCCGCAGCCGGGCGCTCTCCTGCGTCAGGTCGGCATCGATCAGGCGCCCCACGCCGCGCATCTGGGTCGCGTTCAGCTTGTCGAGAAAATCCCGCTGCAACTCCAGCCGCTTCTGGAAGGCGCCGAGCGTCGCGAATCCACCCCGAACTGCCGACTCGATCTGCTCGATCAGGTCCACATTGGCCTTGCGCCCCCCGACATTGAACAGACTGCCATTCTGGCTGTTGTAAAAGGCAAGCAGCCAGGCCGTACCGCCATAATCGGTGAAGAGCCTTCGACCCGTGGTATAGTTGAACCGGTCGTAATAGGTCTTCGACATCAGCCCGAAGATCTTGTCTTCGTCGATCAGCACCACCTGATCGAGGTCGAGCGTCATGCGCGCCATGCCCAGCGACCCGTCGCTCGCACGCTGCAAGCCGGCAAGAAAGCTCTTCGTATGCGGAGCGGACAGGGTGCGATAGAGCAGGTTTTCCCCGCCAAAAGACGCAGATTTGACCGTGGTTTCCAACATATCGGCGATCTGACGGATTTCCCGGTCATAGGTTGTGGCTTCGTCAGCAGTCGCCTGCCGGCCGATCGTGAAGATTTCCCTGAGACGAACGAGCCCCTGCAAGACCGGCGCAGCAGCGCTCATCGCCGTATCGATCACGGCAAGGCTCTGGTTGAGACCCTCATAGAGAACAGACTGGGCGGCGATATCGCTGCGCATGGCGCGGGAGATCGACCAATAGGCCGCATTGTCCCGTGCGGAACCGATTTTCAGCCCGCTTGCCAACCGCGCCTCGGAGGCCTGCACCGCGCGATCCGCGGCGCCGAGCAGCAACTCCGCACTGCGGGCCCGACTGTTGAAATGAATGCTCGTCATGCCATGCCCACTCCGCTGTCCCCTGATCGAGAAGGCTAAAAAGAAAGGCGCCGCTCTTTCTCATGGACGGAATATAAAGCGACACTGTTGTTTAAAATTATTACATGATCAGCAAGGCACGGCTTTATTTGGCCTTATCCTTGCGGAGGCCTTAATCGGGACGGGCAATTTGTTGCCTCCATCCCGCGCGCCTGCGGCGTTGCCCGGCGAGATGCGAAACGATCGCCGGGCAAGTCCGGAAGCGCGACAGCAAATGTCGGAAAAAGCCTTGCGCCCCAACGGTCTCTCCGCCACTAAGGCAGCCTGGGACATCACAGGAGACCGGCGTTCATGACGACCTTGAAGGAACAGAAGGCGGCGCTGCGCAAGGAGCGGCTGGCCTTGCGCGATGCGATCGACCCGGAGGCGCGGCTTGAGAAATCGCTGGCGATTTCCACCTTCGGCGAGGCGCTCGCTTTCGCGCCGGGCACCATCGTTTCCGGTTTCATGCCGATCCGCTCGGAAGCGGATATCCGCCCCCTGCTCGATCATCTCGCAAAGCGGGGCGCGCGCCTCTGCCTGCCGATCGTCGAGGACCGGGAGACCATCAGGTTTCGTGAACTGAAGCAGGGAGCGGAGCTGGTGGACACCGGTTTCGGCACCCGTGGCCCGGGTCCCGACGCCGAGGTTCTGGACCCCGAACTGCTGCTCATGCCCCTTTCCGTCTTCGATGCGGCGGGCAACCGGATCGGCTATGGCGCCGGCCATTATGACCGCGCCATCGACCGCCTGCGGAAAAAAGGCCTGAATCCGCGCCTCGTCGGCATTGCCTTCGACTGCCAGGAAGTGGCATCAGTGCCCGCAGAGCCGCATGATGTGGGCCTTTCCGCCATCATCACCGAAAGCGGCTACCGGCGTTTCGATTGAAGGAAGGGTTGAGCCGATGCGGCTTTTGTTTCTGGGCGACATGGTGGGCAAGACCGGTCGCACCGCCGTCTGGGAAAAGCTGCCCGGCCTCGTCTCCGACCTGAAGCTGGACTTCGTCATCGTCAACGGCGAAAACGCCGCCGGCGGATTCGGCATCACCGAAGACATCTTCCTCGAGACGATCAATGCCGGCGCCGATGTGGTGACCACGGGCAACCATGTCTGGGACCAGAAGGAAGCGGTGAGCTTCTGCCAGCGGCACGACCAGTTCCTGCGGCCCGCCAACTATCCGCAAGGCACGCCCGGCAAGGGCTCCGGCCTCTATTATGCCCGCAATGGCGCGCGCGTGCTGGTCGCCAACATCATGGGCCGGGTCTTCATGCATCCTGAACTCGATGATCCCTTCAAGGCGGCGGAGACCATCCTTGACGCCTGCCCGCTGAAGGAACAGGCCGATGCGATCGTCTTCGATTTCCATGCGGAAGCGACCAGCGAGAAGCAGTGCTTCGGCCATTTCGTCGATGGCCGCGCGAGCTTCGTCGTCGGCACCCACACCCATGTGCCGACCGCCGATCACCAGATCCTCAACGGCGGCACGGCCTATATGTCGGATGCCGGCATGTGCGGCGATTACGACAGCTCGCTGGGTATGGAAAAGGAAGAGCCGCTGAACCGCTTCATTTCGAAGATGCCGAAGGGCCGCTTCGAGGCCGCGCACGGCCCGGCCACCCTCTGCGGCGTCGGCGTGGACATTTCCGATGCGACGGGGCTCGCGGAAAAGATCGCCCCCCTGCGCATCGGTCCGCGGCTTGCGGAGACCATTCCCGCCTTCTGGGCCTGATGACCGTAATTTGACGGCCGTGGCTGGACGAAACGGGTCTTCCTGCCTATAAAGCCGCCATTCCCACCATAAAGACGTGAACAGGGGTGCCATGGCTGGCCATTCACAGTTTAAGAATATCATGCATCGCAAGGGCCGTCAGGACGCGGTCCGCTCCAAGATGTTTTCCAAGCTCGCCCGCGAAATCACCGTGGCGGCGAAGACCGGCATGGCCGATCCGGCCATGAACCCGCGCCTGCGCCTGGCCATCCAGAACGCCAAGGCGCAGTCCATGCCGAAGGACAATATCGAGCGCGCCATCAAGAAGGCCGCCGGCGGCGATGCGGAGAACTACGAAGAAGTGCGCTACGAGGGCTACGGCCCGGGCGGCGTCGCCGTCATCGTGGAAGCGCTGACCGACAACCGCAACCGCACCGCTTCCTCGGTCCGCTCGACCTTCTCCAAGGCCGGCGGGGCGCTGGGTGAAACGGGCTCGGTCTCCTTCTCCTTCGACCGAGTCGGCGAAATCACCTACAAGGCCGCCATCGGCGATGCCGACAAGGTCATGGAAGCCGCCATCGAGGCAGGCGCAGAAGACGTGACCTCCGACGAGGACGGCCATACCATCATCTGCGGCTTCGAGGATATCGGCGAGGTCTCCAAGGCACTGGAATCCACGCTCGGCGAAGCCGAGACCGTGAAGGCCGTCTGGCGTCCGCAGAACACGGTTCCGGTGGACGAGGAAAAGGCCCAGTCGCTGATGAAGCTCATCGACACGCTGGAAGACGACGACGACGTTCAGAACGTCTATTCCAACATGGAAGTCTCCGACGAGGTCATGGCCAAGCTTTCGGCCTGAGACGAGGGACAACGGGAATACGGAAGGGGCCGAAAGGCCCCTTTTTCATGCCCGCAGCGGTCGTTATCACGGCCGGACGAGCAGCACGATGCTCCACAGAACGAAGGCAAGCACGGCCAGTTTCCAGAAGTCGCGGCGGCGCCTCAGCCCGGGAAGACCGAGCGGATAGAGAAGCTGCACGGCCATCAGCAGCACGAGAAACAATCCGATTAACTTATTCACCTGGCATCCATGTCCTGTGCCCTGCTGCGCAGCGGGCATTTCCCTTTCCCGTGTCATAACACGGTCAATTTTTGCTAGCATGGACACAAGGCCCGGCCCATCCCCGCATCGTAATTTTGCCGGACCTCGCCCGAAATTCAAAACCGCCCGTCAGGACCTGCCCATGCCCGCCGCTTTCAAGAGCAACATCCTGCCCGTCCTTGCCCTTCTGGTCGGCACGCTCTTCCTTTATCTCGGCAATGGCTTGCACGGTCTGCTGCTGCCGGTGCGCGGTGCGGCGGAAGGCTATCCCACCACCGATCTCGGTCTGCTCGGCACCTCCTGGGCCAGCGGCTTCGTGCTCGGCTGTCTTCTGGCGCCGCAACTGGTGCGGCGCATCGGCCATGTACGGGCCTTTTCGGGATTCATCGCGCTGATCGCGATCATTGCGCTTCTGACCGGCATTCTGGTCGATCCGATCTGGTGGATCGCGCTGCGCGCCGTCACCGGGTTTTCCACCGCCGGCACCTCGATGATCATCGAAAGCTGGCTGAACGAGCGCGCCACCAACAAGAGCCGTGGCATGATCTTCTCGCTCTATGTCACGATCACCCTGATCGGCGCGGTCGGGGGCCAGCTCGTGGTGCCGTTCGCGGATGTGATGACGCCCGTTCTCTTCATGATCTGCGGCATCTTCTATTGCGTCGCCATGCTGCCGACCACCCTTTCGAATGCCGCGACCCCGCAGCCCCTCAAATCCGTCAAGCTCGACCTTCCGGCGCTCTACCGAAACTCGCCCGTATCCTTCGTCGGCATTCTGCTGATCGGCATTGCCAACGGCGCCTTCGGCACGCTCGGTGCCGTCTTCGGGGCGAAGGCCGGGCTGAGCCAGGGCTCGATCGCCCTGATGATGAGCGCCACCATCTTTGCCGGCGCGGTGATGCAGCTGCCCGCCGGGCGCATTTCGGACCGCATGGACCGCCGCTATGTGCTGATCGTGCTTTCGGGACTGGCAGCACTGGCCGGCCTCATGGTCGTCATTCTCCATCCGGGCGACGTGACCACGCTGGTGGCGATGATCGCCATCTATGGCGCGACGGCCAATGCGCTTTATTCCATCGCCGTGGCCCATGCCAATGACCACGCTTCGTCCGAGGATTTCGTCAAGGTTTCGGGCGGCCTGCTGCTGCTCTACGGCATCGGCACGGTGATCGGCCCCACCATCGGCGGCCCGGTCATGACCGCGCTCGGCCCCTACTCGCTCTTCCTGGTCACCGGTCTCTCCCATGTGGCGCTCGTCATCTATGCGATGATCCGCAGCCGCATCCGCAAGGCGGTCCCCGTCGAGGCGCGCGAGACCTATACCGCCACCTCCGCCGGCCCCTTGACAACGCCCGAAAGCCTGACGCTCAATCCCCGCGCCGCGCCGCTGCCGGACCATGCAGCGGACCCGGATATCGTGGAAAGCGCAGGAGCCGCCATATGAGCCTGTTTGACGACGACCGCCCGCAGAAGAAAAAGGAACACGAGATCGGCTGCGATCTGACCCTTCTCTCCGCCGACGAGCTGGGGGAACGGATCGCCCTTCTGGAGGCGGAGATCGGCCGTCTTTCCGCCGAACGGCAAAAAAAGATGAGCGGGCTGGCAGCTGCCGAGTCGTTTTTCCGCCCGAAAAACTGAAACAACAATTATCTGCTATTCATAAAATTTACCTTGTCCCCAACGGGTTTTGTTAACCATAGATTAGGTTTTCAGGCACATTCTGCGCATATCCAGACTTTCTGGACTCAGCCTTCTCCTCCGCCAGGAGGATTGGTCTGATTTTCTCCCTGTTTTACCTTGAGAGCCGCTATCCAGCGGCTCTTTTTTTATTTAAGTCTTGGACAACTTATGTAAAACTGTGGGAATTAACCCTTTCTTAATAAACGCCTTGCGGTTTGCCTGTAAACGGATCATGTTTAGGCCATCGAAAGAGAGCGGAACCGAGTACCCGCTTTCCCGTTACCTGAATATTGTGGTGCGTTTCACAGGGAAATAGAGATGTCCGAACTTGGCCTGAATACGATCAGCTTCGCAGGGCGCATCGCCTCTTCGTCGCAGTTCAAGTCGCTGTACACGGAAGGCATGGCCCTGGTTGAGGAAACCGCCAGCTATCTCGACGGCACCGGCCGCGCCGCGGCGAAGGTTCTGCCGCGCATGGCCTCGGTTCTTTATGCGGCCGAATCCATGCGGCTCACCACCCGCCTGATGCAGATGGCGTCCTGGCTGCTCCTGCAGCGCGCCGTTAACAATGGCGAAATGACCCGCGATCAGGTGCTGACCGAAAAGCGCAAGGTTCGCCTCGACTCGTTCAACGTCGACCGCAACGCCCCCGGCTGGAACGATCTGCCGGAAGCCTTCCGCGATCTGATCGAGCGCTCTCTGCGCCTGCAGAACCGCGTTGCCCTTCTTGACCGCGAAATCTACCGTCCGGCCGACACCACCATGCAGTCGGACAATGAAAACAGCGTCCAGGCCCAGCTGAGCCTGCTGCGCACCGCCTTCAACGTACACTGAGCGACCGACCGCCGCCGGCGGGCATGATGCCCCCTGCATCGGCACAGGAAGATCATAAGGAAAGGAGCGCCTTTGCCTCCACGGCAAGACGCTCCCGTTGATCAATCAAATCTATCCGGATCTCACTGGCTCCCCTCGCGGGGGGCCTTTTCTTTTGTCCGGTCCCCACGCGGGAAAGCGATCCTGCCGGGTAACCGGCCCATCGGTGGAAGCGCTCTTTGCGAAACGCTCCGTTGAGACATGCAAAAAGCCCGGACATCGCTGTCCGGGCTTTTCGAAATCTGCGGATACCGCAAGCGGACCTTAGAGGCCGAGGCCGGAGAAACGCTTGTTGAACTTGGAAACGCGGCCACCGCGGTCCATGAGCTGCTGGTTGCCGCCGGTCCATGCCGGGTGGGAATGGGAATCGATTTCGAGGTTCATGACAGCGCCTTCGGAACCCCAGGTCGAACGGGTTTCGTACTCGGTGCCATCGGTCATGACCACTTTGATCATGTGGTAGTCGGGATGGATATTCGCCTTCATAACAATCTTCCTGCGGTGCCAGGGTCCTTTTGCCGCAACCCATTGCAGGCGCCGGACCGATTGAATAAACAAAGCCGCAGTCCGCCATGGGCTACGGCTTCCCAATTCGATGCCGTGCCTATACATGAAGGCGCAAGGGATAACAAGAGCCCCGGTAGGCTGAGAAACAAGCTTCCGCGGGACGCCGGAAACAAGAAGACATGTCTGAACAAGAAGTGCAGCGCCGCCGCTCCATGAAGCCATTGATGGTGCTGGTGCCTTACATTCTGCGCTACCGCGCTCTGGCCGCCGGGGCGCTGGTGTTTCTGGCGCTCGCCGCCGCCACCACGCTGGCTCTGCCGGCCGCCGTACGCCAGATGGTGGATCATGGTTTCCAGCGGCAGAACAGCGCGGAAATCAACGGCACCTTCGGCCTTCTGGTTGTCCTGGCGGTGATTCTGGCGCTCGCCAGCGCGCTTCGCTACTACTTCGTCATCACCATCGGCGAGCGGATCGTCGCCGATCTCCGCCGCGATGTCTTTGCCCATGTGGTGAAGCTGTCCCCCGCCTTTTTCGACGTCAACCAGTCGGGCGAGATCGTCTCGCGCCTGACGGCGGACACGACACAGATCAAGTCCGCGGTGGGCGCCACCGCTTCGCTGGCGCTGCGCAACACGATTCTCTGTCTCGGCGCCATCGGCATGATGGTGGTGACGAGCCCGAAGCTTTCGGGGCTGGTGCTGGCCTCCATTCCGCTCATCGTCTTCCCGCTGGTCGCCTTTGGCCGTTCGGTGCGCTCGCGCTCGCGCAATGCACAGGATATGCTGGCCGAAGCCTCCGCCTTTGCCGGCGAGACCATCGGCGCCACCCGCACCGTGCAGGCCTTCACCTCGGAATCCATCGCGGATGGCCGCTATGCCGGGGCTGTGGAAAACGCCTATGAAGCCGCCCGCGCCGCAATCAAGTCGCGCTCCTTCCTGACCGGCTTTGCCATCGCGCTCGTCTTCGGCAGCGTTGTCGGCGTGCTCTGGTACGGCGCCAATCTGGTGCTGGCCGGCACCATGTCCGCCGGCACGCTCGGCCAGTTCCTGCTCTATTCGGTGATTGCCGGCGGCTCGCTCGGCGCGCTCTCGGAAGTCTGGGGCGAATTCGCCCAGGCGAGCGGCGCGGCCGAACGGCTGAACGAACTTCTCGGGGAAGTCCCCGCCATCCGCGCACCCGCCCAGCCGAAGGCGCTCCCGGTGCCCGTGACCGGCAGCGTGGAATTCCGCAATGTGCGCTTTGCCTATCCGTCGCGTCCGGGCAAGGAAACGCTCTCCGGCCTTTCCTTCCGCATCGAACCGGGTGAGACCGTGGCGATCGTCGGCCTGTCCGGCGCCGGCAAGAGCACGATCTTCGGCCTGGCGCTGCGCTTCTACGATCCGACCGCCGGCCGGGTGGAGTTCGAGGGAATCGACGTCAAGGACCTGAAGCCCGAGGATCTGCGCCGCCAGATCGCCATCGTGCCGCAGGATGTCACCATCTTCTCCGGCAGCATTGCCGCCAACATCGCCTTCGGCTCGCCGGACGCGAAGCGCGCCGATATCGAGGCGGCTGCCCGCGCGGCGCAGGCGGAGGAATTCATCCTCAGACTGGACCAGGGCTTCGACACGGAAGTGGGCGAGCGCGGCGTGACGCTCTCCGGCGGCCAGCGGCAGCGCATCGCCATTGCCCGCGCCATCCTGAAGAACGCGCCCGTCCTGCTGCTCGACGAAGCCACCTCGGCACTCGATGCGGAAAGCGAAACGCTGGTGCAGAAGGCGCTCGACGGCCTGATGCGCGACCGGACCACCATCGTGATCGCCCACCGCCTGGCGACCGTGCTCAAGGCCGACCGCATCCTCGTGCTCGATCAGGGCCATATCGTCGAGGAAGGCACCCATGAAAGTCTGATCCGCCTTGGCGGTCTCTATGCCAAGCTTGCCCGCCTGCAGTTCGACGAAGGCGCCCGCGCCTTCGAAGCCGACGGCATCTGAGCTTTTCCGGGGCCGAACTCAGTCCGGCTCCGGTATCAGGCGGCGGATTCCTTCAAGTTCGCTATTGTCGCGCAGGTGGGCCAGATCATGCGCCGCCTGCATTCTCAGCCACATCTCGGCTTCACCGCCAAAGGCGCGCTCGAGCCGAAGGGCCATCTCCGGCGAGACCGCGCTTCGGCCCGTGACCACATTATGCAATTGCTGCCGCGTGACCTGAAGCGCTTTGGCTCCCTGCGCCGTCGAAAGGCCAAGTGCATCCAGATTGGCCGCAATCAGCGCTCCGGGATGGGACGGTTGCCGCATGGCTTGCTCCTTCAATGATAGTCCAGGAAATCCACGTCGAAGGCGTCCCCGGATTCGAATCGAAATGTGATCCGCCAGTTCGCGCGGACAGTCACGGCCCAACGGCCCTTCAGGTCACCCCGCAGCGCATGGAGGCGAAAGGCAGGCTGATCGAGATCCTCCACCCGCCCCGCAACATCCAGAACCGAAAGGACGAGTCGTATCTTCCCCAGCATGTCGGGAGGAAGACGCGTGCCATCACCCTTTTCATAGAAAACCTGAAGACCCTTGTGACGAAAAGACAGGATCATTGTAGCTCTCAATTGTACAATGTCAATTTACATTTTACAAAATATGTCAATTCCCCACGGCCCGCCCCGCGATGCGGCCCGAGAAGAGGCAGCCGCCGAGGAAGGTGCCTTCAAGCGCGCTGTAGCCATGCATGCCGCCGCCGCCGAATCCGGCGGCCTCGCCGACGGCATAGAGGCCGGGCACATATTCGCCGTTGAGCGAGAGGACCCGGGCGGAAAGATCCGTCTCAAGCCCGCCCAGCGTCTTGCGGGTGAGAATGTGAAGCCTGACCGCTATCAGCGGCGCGGCGGCGGGATCGAGCAGGCGATGCGGCTTGGCCGTGCGCATCAGCCGGTCGCCCAGATAGCCGCGCGCGCCGCGGATGGCCGTCACCTGCGCATCCTTGGAGAATCGGTTGTCGATCTCGCGATCCCGCGCCTCGATCTGACGCCGCAGATGGGCGGCGTCGAGCCTGTGGCCGGGCTCCAGCGCATTCATCCGCGCCACCAGATCCTCCAGCGTTCCGCCGACGAGGAAATCCTCCCCATTCTCCATGAAGGCCCGAACCGGCCCGGGCGGCTCCTTGCCGAGGCGCTTCAGCAGAAGCGGAATATCCTTGCCCGTCAGGTCCGGATTCTGCTCCGAACCCGAAAGCGCGAATTCCTTCTTGATAATCGCCTTGGTGAGGATGAACCAGCTGTGTTCGTGCCCCCTCGCCCGGATGGCTTTCAGTGTCGCCAGCGTATCGAATCCCGGCATGGCGGGGGCGGAGAAACGGTTGCCGTCCGCATCGCACCAGAAGGAAGACGGTCCCGGCAGGATGCGGATGCCGTGGCCGGGCCAGATCGGGTCCCAGTTCTTCAGCCCTTCCGTATAGTGCCACATGCGATCGCCATTGATGATGCGGCCGCCTGCCCTTGCGGTAATGTCGAGCATCCGCCCGTCCACATGATCGGGCACGCCGGTCACCATGCGTGCAGGCGGGGTGCCGAGCCGGTCCACCGGCCAGTTCGTCCGGACGAGATCGTGATTGCCGCCGATGCCGCCCGAGGCGACGAGGACGGCTCCGGCAGCGATGCGGAAATCGCCGGCGACCTCCCGGGTGGTACTTTTGCCACGTACCGCATCGTCCGCTTTCAGGGTGACGCCGTGAATGCCGACGGCCGCGCCCTTTTCAAGGAGGATGCCATCCACGCGATGTCGCCAGCGGAAGGAGAGACGGCCGGCCTTTTCCAGTTCCGCCGCGCGGGTCAGGAAGGGTTGCAGCACGCCCGGGCCGGTGCCCCAGGTTACATGAAAGCGCGGCACGGAATTGCCGTGTCCGGTGGCAAGCCCGCCGCCCCGCTCCGCCCAGCCGACGACGGGAAACCAGCGCATGCCCAGCTGGTGCAGCCAGGCGCGCTTTTCGGAGGCGGCAAAATCCAGATAGGCCTCCGCCCAGCGCCGTGGCCAGAAGTCCTCCGGGCGGTCGAAGGCGGCCGAACCCAGCCAATCCTGCAACGCCAGCGCATGGCTGTCGCGAATGCCCATGCGACGCTGTTCGGGACTGTCGACGAAGAAGAGCCCGCCGAGCGACCAGAAGGCCTGTCCGCCGAGGGATTGCGGACCTTCCTGATCGACCACCAGAACCTGAAGTCCTCTGGAAGCAGCCTCCGTGGCCGCCACCAGACCGGCAAGACCTGCCCCGACCACTACGACATCGACATCCATGTGGGTGGCCTCCTCCGACTACCGTTGACGCAAAGGTAATTCGGGCCTTGCACCGGTAGCAACCGCAAATGCGGCGCGGCCCTTCCGTTATTTTTCCGTCAGTTTCAGTTCGATGCGCCGGTTGGCCGCCCGCGCCTCCGGGCTATCGCCTTCGGCAATCGGCTGGAACTCGCCGAAGCCCGCCGCCGCCAGCCGGTCGGCGGGTACGCCCTTGGAGATCAGGAACTTGACCACCGACGTGGCACGCGCGGAGGAAAGCTCCCAGTTGTCCGCAAACTTGCCCGTGCCCGACAGCGGCACATTGTCCGTGTGCCCGTCGACCCGCAGGACCCAGTTGATCTCCGGCGGGATTTCCTTGGAAAGCTCGACGATGGCATCCGCCACCTTCTGCATTTCCACCTCGCCTTCCGGGTTCATCACATTGGCGCCCGAGGGAAACAGCACTTCCGACTGGAAGACGAAGCGATCGCCGACGATGCGGATGTTCTGCCGATCCGAGAGGATCTCGCGCAGCCGCCCGAAGAAATCGGAGCGGTAGCGGTTAAGCTCCTGCACCCGCTGGGCAAGCGCGATATTCAGCCGGTGACCGAGATCGGCGATCTTGGTGCGTGACGCCTGGTCCTTCGCTTCCGCCGCTTGCAGCGCCTGTTCGACGGCGGCGATCTGGCTGCGCAGCGCGGCGATCTGCTGATTGAGCAGTTCCACCTGGCTCATCGCCCGGGCACTGATCTTCTTCTCGGCATCGAGACTGTCGGAAAGAACGCCGATCCGGGCCTGCGCGGCATCGGCCCCGCCGCTTCCGGCGGTCAGCAATTGCTGCAGCCGGCTGCGTTCGCTTTCGGAAGCAGCGAGCGAGGATTGCAGCGCCGCGAGCGAATCTTCGAGGTCCTGCTTGCCGTTGCGCTCCAGTGCCAGTGCCTGCGTCAATTCGTTGATCTGGCTGTTAAGACGCGTTAGCACCTCGTCCTTGCCGGAAATCTCGCGGCTGAGCAGGAACTGCCCGAGCACGAAGACCGTCAACAGGAACATGATCGACAGCAGCAGCGTCGAGAGGGCATCCACGAAGCCCGGCCAGTAGTCGATGCTGCGCTGGGTCCGGCGATTGCGGGAAAGCGCCATGGATCAGCGCTCCTTCAGCCGGTCGGCGAGCTTGTCCAGCGTACGGCGCATGGCCTTGGTTTCCTCCTGCTGGGCCTCGATCCAGTTGCGCAGCATCTGCTGTTCGCCGCGCATGGTCTTCACCAGCCCCTGAATGCCTTCCGCCAAATGGGCGGTGGCTTCGGAGAGCCTGCCGGAATCGCCGCCTTCCACCGAAAGCCGCTCGAGCTGCTCGGTGATGGCGCGAAGCTCCTCGACGGGCGCGGCCTGCACCGGTCCTGCGGCGGGCGCGCGGTCGCTGTTCACGTCGGTGACCGAGGACAGCCAGTCTTCCAGCTCGGTGTAGAAGCGGTTCTGGGCACGGCCGGCCTGCAGATCGAGAAAGCCGAGGATCAGCGACCCGGAAAGACCGAGAAGCGAGGAGGAAAAGGCCGTACCCATGCCGGAGAGCGGCGCCGACAAGCCTTCCTTCAGCGACAGCAGCACGGCGGAGGCATCGCCCGTTCCGGGGTCCAGGGTCTGGATCACCTGGTTGATCGAGGCAATGGTTCCGAGAAGACCCCAGAAGGTGCCGAGCAGGCCGAGAAACACCAGGACGCCGATAAGATAGCGGGAAATGTCCCGCGTCTCGTCAAGGCGCGTGGCAATCGAATCGAGGATCGAGCGAAGCGCCGCCGTCGAGATCGCCATCGTCTCCTGATTGCCGATCAGGGCTCGCATGGGCGCGAGAAGCTTCGGCTCGCGCCCCACCCGGTCCGCATGGCCGGCGGCGCGGAAGCTGTTGAACCAGGTCACCTCGGGCCGGAGCCCCAGCACATGGGAGAAAACCAGGATGATGCCGATCAGCTCGACACCCAGGATCAGTCCGTTGAGGCCGGGATTGGCGATGAAGGCCGTATGGATCTGGCGGTAAAGAATGGCGGCAATGAAAGCGATGATGATCAGGAAAAGGATCATCGTCCAGAAGACCGGCATCGGGCTGGAAAGCTTCTTCCCGTAGCGGCCCGGGCGGGCATCGGCCGCGCCTGAAATGGTAGGATCGATGTTCATGCGATGGAGATCCCGAAGTGTTTCGTGCGACGCAATTGGTCAATTGGCAAAAGCCTAACCCAGAGCCGCCCGAAAATGAAACAGTTCTCGCCGGGGAAACGCATTCATCCTCACCCTATTGGCGGCGAAACCCACCTTGGAGGGGAATGCATTGACCGCTGCAATCGTTCCGATCAGGCGCGCTGCCATCGCCCCTTATCGCGCCGGACCATGACAAAAAGGCGATGCCCGCAGGGGGCATCGCCTTTTCTTTAAGGCCACGGAAGATCCGCAGAAAGATCAGCGCGCCGGAACCGGGCGGTGCGTCACTTCGAGCAGCGCCTTGTGGATCAGCTCGTTGCCGGCAAGCACGGTGCCGGTTTCGAGGATGTTCGTGCCGCCGTTGAAATCGGAGACATAGCCGCCCGCTTCGCGGATCAGCACGATGCCGGCCGCGATGTCCCAGGCCGAAAGGTCGTTCTCCCAGTAGCCGTCGACACGGCCTGCCGCCACATAGGCGAGATCGATGGAGGCGGCGCCGAAGCGGCGTACGCCGGCGGTTTCGCCCATCACATGGCGCAGTTCCACCAGGAACTTGCCGTGATTGCCGCGGCCGAGATGCGGAACGCCGCAGGCAATGACCGCATCCGAGAGCGACCGGCGCGAGGCAACGCGCAGGCGGCGGTCGTTCAGGAAGGCGCCGCCGCCGCGCTCGGCGGTGTAAAGCTCGTCCATGGCCGGATTGTAGATGACGCCGGCGACGATCTCGTTGTTGCGCTCGAGCGCAATCGACACGCCGAAGATCGGAATGCCATGCAGGAAGTTGGTCGTGCCGTCGAGCGGATCGACGATCCAGCGATGCGCCCCGTCCGTGCCCTTGATCTCTTCGCTTTCCTCACCGAGGAACCCGTAGGTCGGGCGGGATTTCATCAGCTCGTCATGGATGATCTTCTCGGCCTTGCGATCGGCCTGCGACACGAAATCGCCGGGCCCCTTCAGCGAGACCTGAAGGTTCTGCACCTCGCCGAAATCGCGCGAAAGCGACTTGCCCGCCTTGAGGGCAGCCTGAACCATGACATTGAGAAGTGCTGAACGAGCCATTGCGTGGGTTTTCCTTGAAAGCAGTCCGGTCAGGCCAGCGCAGCCGGGCAGCGCGGCGGGTGGAGACCAGCAATACGAGATATTGCCGCCTCAAGACCACAAAACGCGCGCGAATTCAAGGGGCCGGGGCGGTCTTGGCCCCGTGCAGGGCCGATATGTGGGCAGTGCACGGCTGGAACGGGCAGTCAGGCCGCCTGCCCGATGCCATGCGCCGCCCGCGCCATCAGGCATTCGGGATCGCCCGGCATGCAGGCGCGGCAGACCTCGGGGCGAACGGCATAGATGGTGCAGGCCACATGCTTGCCGATTTCCCCGCCGAGGGCGAGACAGCGATCGTTCTCGCAGCGCATGCCGGAGAGGTCCGCGGCGACGAAGGCTTCGGGAATGAGCGCCAGAGCCTCCTCGCTTTCCAGCGAAAAACGCGGCCATTCGGCGCTGTAGGCACAGCAGGCACCGCAGCTCTGACAATCGAAATCGGCCAAAGCCGCAGGATCCTCCAGGCTCATCGGCGTGGCCGGAAGGCATCGGCAAGCGCGATGGCCTTCTGCTGCTTGTCGTCCTCGATGCCGAGGAAAAAGTCCTCAAGCCCCGGATCGGCAAGACCGGCGCGGCGGGAGATGACATACCATTTCGCCGCCTCGACCGGATCGGGTCGGGTGCCGATCGCCTCGATCAGAAGATGGGCCACCTTGTTGGCAGCCGAGATATTGCCGCGCTCGGCCGCGATCTTCAGCCATTCGAAGCCCGCCTTGGCGTCGCGCGGGCCGGCAGTGCCGTTGACGAGCCAGAGGCCGAGATCGAGCTGCGCCGTATCGAAGCCGGCCCGGGCCGCCCGTTCGATCCAGGTCAGGGCCTTCAGCTTGCGGTCGGCACCGAGATCCTCGACCGCCATATAGATCTGCGAAACGGCATATTGCGCATCGGCAATGCCCTGCTCGGCCGATTTCAGATAATAGGGCAAGGCCATCTTGAGCCCGTCCGGCCCCGGATGATCGCCCACCACCACCTGCGCATAATTGAAGGCGGCCGAAGCATTGCCCAGATCGGCGGCCTTTTTCATCAGCACGTCCGCCTTGGCCTTGTCCTTCTTGACGACCGTGCCTTCCATCAACAGGAGGGCATATTTGAACATGGCAGCGGGATCGCCGTGGTCGGCAGCCTGCTGGTACCAGAAGGCGGCAGCCTTCGGATCACGCTTGACGCCAAGCCCGTTGGACAGCAATTCGCCGATCAGCGTCTGCGCCGCTGCATCGCCCAGCTGCGCGCGCGGCAGGGCTTTTTCCATGGCGGTGAGGAAGAGGCCGAGCTGATAGGCCCCATAGGCCTCATCGATCGGCCCCTTATATTCCTTTTCCGGCGGCAGAGGGGGCAGGTCGGCGCCCATCCGCTCCAGAAGCGTCAGGCCGCCATCCTTCTTGCGCTGCTGGTCCGCATCCGGCGGCATCAGCTTCTGCGCGTTGCCGTTCATGCGCTCGAGCGCATTGTTTTCGGGCTGGACGCGCCCCTGCTTCAGATCGGTTGCCGCATCGCCCACCGGCCGGTTGACCACCGTATCCACGGCAAGCGCAGGCATGCCGAGGCTTCCCGAAACGAGGCCGGCGGCAAGAACAGGTCCGATATAGGGTGCGAAGCGGCTCATGCCCTGGTCTCAATCAGCAAACCGTGGCGCTTTTTCGTCAAGAAGCGCATTCACTTCGGCAACGGCGGCAGCCGTACCCTGCGGCGCTGAGAAAATCGCCTCGCGAAGCGCCACGAATTCCGCGCCTGCCTCGGCCACCGCCAGCGCCGAATCGACCGAGGTGCCGCCCATGACGATGCAGGGAATCTCGATCATCGAAGACCACCATTCGCCAAGGGCCAGATTCTTGGGATGGGCCTCCGGCTTGATATCGCCATCCAGCTTGCCGAAGAACACATAGTCGGGCCGGCATTCGCCGAGTTCCAGCGCCGCGTGGCGCTCGGTGGCCCCGCCACCGCCCACGATCATTTTCGGGCTGTGCCGTTCCATGGCCTCGGCGAGATCCGGAGCTTTCCCCTCGATGTGAAGTCCGTCCGCCTTGACCCGGCCCGCCACCCGGCTGTCGCCTGACAAAAGGGCCGCCGCACCGGCATCCTGGATGAGCGGCACGAGCGCCTGCGCCCGCTTCTGGTACTCCGCATCGGAAAACCCGTATTGCGGCAGGATGACGGAGGCCACATCGCCACCCTTGAGGGCGGCGGAAAGGGCGGCCACGCCACCATCTTCCCCGGCTTCTTCGGGCAGGATCAGAACGAGGCGGCAACGGTCTTCTGGTGAGCTCATGGCAATTTTCTCTGGATCGTCGTCCCGAATGGCCGGATACAGCCCTGGACGCCCTCGTGTCTTTATCCGGAATCCGATAGACCTCTCCTGCCAAAGGATCAACTCTCCATGACGCCGGACACCGCCTTTTATCTGACTGCCATCCCCGCCGTTATCCTCGTGGGCCTCACAAAAGGCGGCATGGGCGAGGCCTTGTCCATGATGGGGGTTCCGCTGCTGGCCTTCGTCATTTCACCGGTCAAGGCTGCAGCCATCCTGCTGCCCGTGCTGATCTTCATGGACTGGGTGTCGCTGTTCATCTGGCGAAAGCACGGAAATACCCCCCTGCTTCTGAGCATGCTGCCGGGCGCGATGCTGGGGATCGGCATCGGCTGGGCAACGGCGGCCATGGTTCCGGGAGCGATCCTCCGGCTTCTGATCGGAGCCATGACGGTCCTTTTTGCGCTGCGCTATTTCTATAACCGGCTGCGCGCCGCGCGCGGCACGATCATCGCCGCGAAGCAGCCGAACCGGGCGGCTGCCGGCTTCTGGGGCACGCTGTCCGGCTATACCAGCTTCGTCACCCATGCGGGCGGCCCGCCTTTCCAGATCTATGCCTTGCCACTCGGACTCGATCCCAAGGCGTTCACCGGCACCTCCGTCCGCTTCTTCGCGGTGCTCAATCTGGTCAAACTCGGGGCCTATGCCTCGCTCGGCCAGATCGATACGGAAAATCTCTGGATTTCGCTGACGCTCCTGCCCTTTGCGCCTTTTGCCACCATGGCCGGCGCCTGGATTGTCAAGCGCATGCGCCCGGAAACCTACTATCCTGTCATGTATGGCATGGCGCTTCTGGCGGGCCTGCGCCTCTTCATCAGCGGGCTGCCGGGCTGACCCTCTTAGCACCCGCAAAAGATATCTTTTCGCGCTGCAAAAACTCCGCTAGTCTCGCCTTCCGCCGCGCCTTTTCCCGGGCACGGCGCGGGGGATGAGAGCCAAGGCCATGTCCAGCATCGATCCATTCAGCGCGATTGCCGATCCGCACCGCCGGCTGTTGCTCGAGGAATTGCGGCGCGGTGAAAAGACCGTATCCGTGCTGGCGGAGGGCCTCCCCATCAGCCGCCCGGCGGTTTCCCAACATTTGAAAGCGCTTCTGGACTGCGGGCTGGTAACGGTCCACCAGGAAGGTACGCGGCGCTTCTATGGCATCAACCCGCGCGGCTTCGACCGTTTGATCCTGTGGCTGGACCAGTTCTGGGCAGAACCCTGATTTTGGAGATGAGGTTGCAACACCGCCCTCAAGGCCATCGGCGGGCTTTCGCCCCAGGCGGGGGTATGCCGCCGATGGTTGTGAGAACGACCGGCCGATCCTTGTGCAGATCGATGCCTGCGCCCGGAAGCGCTTGCCGGTTCATGCGGGGCGATTTCCCCGCTGCTTTTGATTGCCTTGGCCTTTAGGCCCTTCGCCTGTGCCGGAACGAACCACGACGGCACGGGCTTTGATGAAGGTTTCTTTCGGTTGCCTAGTCACCCTCCTATGGTGTCAGGCTGTCATCCGCATGACGGTCAGTGCCTGGTCTTCAAGCGCTCCATCTCGTCCTTCAAACGAAGCTTGCGGCGCTTGAGGTCCGAAATGTGCTGATCGTCCGTAGAGGGCGATGTCATGGCGGAATGGAGTTCTCTTTCAAGGGCGACATGCTTCTGTTCAAGCGATTTCAGATGAGCCTCAATGGTCATATGAATGTCCTTCCTCTCTTTATTTGCCCGGGCGAGCCGGGGCTCGTGGTCAACAAAAGGAGTGTGACACGTTTATGAAGCTTTGTCGAAGGCGATTTCTGCCGCAGGCCTAACTTCCCGTTACCGGTATTTGGTGATAGGAGCTTGCTCAAAGCATGGGGATGCGGACAGAATGGTCCGCGAGACTGGAATGGGGATCGAGGAATGGCGGATCAGGATCAGGCGGAAGTCAGGCTGATTGTGGCGCGGCTCCGGCAGGAGCACGAGGACTATGATGCGGCCATCAATGCCATGATCCAGACCGGCTGCGACATGCTGCGCATCCAGCGGATGAAGAAGAAGAAGCTGGCGATCAAGGACAAGATCACCAAGCTCGAAGACCAGATCATCCCCGACATCATTGCCTGACCGCGCCGAGGAGACCGAGATGACCGAAAGACCTCCGGTCGCCATCATCATGGGCAGCCAGTCCGACTGGGAGACCATGAAGAATGCCGCAGATACGCTGGATGCGCTCGACATTGCCTACGAGGCCCGTATCGTGTCGGCACATCGCACGCCGGACCGGTTGGTGCGTTTTGCCAAATCGGCACGGGACGAAGGCTTCAAGGTGGTTATCGCCGGTGCTGGCGGTGCTGCGCACTTGCCCGGCATGTGCGCCTCGATGACCCCCCTGCCCGTTTTCGGCGTTCCCGTGCAATCGAAGGCCCTGTCCGGCCAGGACAGCCTGCTCTCCATCGTGCAGATGCCCGCTGGCATACCGGTTGGCACACTGGCCATCGGCAAGGCGGGTGCAGTCAATGCAGCCCTTCTCGCGGCCGCCGTGCTTGCCCTTTATGACGATGCGCTCGCCGAGCGCCTCGATGAATGGCGCGAGCGTCAGACGGATGCCGTTGCCGAATATCCCATGGACGAAGCCTGATGAAAAACCATACGATCGGCATTATCGGCGGCGGCCAGCTCGGCCGCATGCTGGCGATGGCTGCCGCACGCCTGAATTTCCGCACCGTGATCCTGGAGCCGCAGGCCGACTGCCCGGCCGCCCAGGTGGCCAACAGCCAGATCACCGCCGCCTACGACGATCCCGATGCCCTCGACCGCCTGGCGGAACTGGCCGGCGTCGTAACCTATGAATTCGAGAATGTCCCCGTCTCGGCCGCCGAGCGGCTCGCGGCCCGCCTGCCCGTCTATCCGCCGCCGAAGGCGCTGGAAGTGGCGCAGGACCGCCTGACGGAGAAACGCTTCCTCAATGCCTGCGGCATCCCGACCGCCGATTTCCGGGCCATCGACAGCGATGCGGACCTGAAGGAGGCGCTTGCCGCCTTCGGCCACAAGGGCGTGCTGAAGACCCGTCGCCTCGGCTATGACGGAAAGGGACAGAAGGTCTATCGCGGCCCCGAGGACAGCCCCGAGGGCGGTTATGCTGCGCTGGGCGCGGTGCCTCTCATTCTCGAAAGCTTCGTCCCCTTCGTGCGGGAAATCTCGGTCATCGCGGCGCGCGCGACTGACGGTACGGTCTCCGCCTACGATCCGGCTGAAAACGTGCACCGGAACGGTATTCTCCATACATCCACCCTGCCGGCCGCAATCGGCGCAGACACCGCGGAGGCTGCAAAGCGTGCCGCGGAAAAACTGCTCAACGAGCTTTCCTATGTGGGCGTGGTGGGCATGGAATTCTTCGTGCTGGCCGATGGATCGCTGGTCGCCAACGAAATCGCGCCACGCGTGCATAATTCCGGCCACTGGACGGAGGCTGCCTGCGTCATCTCGCAGTTCGAACAGCATATCCGCGCCATTGCCGGCCTGCCGCTCGGCAATCCGCAGCGTCATTCAGACTGTGTCATGCAGAATCTGATCGGCGACGACATGAACGACGTGCCCAGCTGGCTGAAGCGGGACGATTCCCTCGTCCATCTCTATGGCAAGACCGAGGCGCGGCCGGGCCGCAAGATGGGGCATGTTACCGTACTTTCCGGCCGCAAGACGGCATAAAAGCGCGGGTTCATCCACCGCGCGGGCCGGATTCACGCCCCGAAGCGGTTGACAGAAAAGGGTCAAACAGGTAATTGCCTGCCAACCCAAGGAAGCGGGCACGAGCACGCTTTGAAGTTTCACAGTTCCCGGGCGAATGTCGAGTTCCCCGTCAAACATCGCGGATCAGAAAAATGAAGATCAAGAATTCGCTCAAGTCGCTCAAGGCCCGTCACCGCGACAACCGCATCGTGCGCCGCAAGGGCCGCGTCTACATCATCAACAAGCAGAACCCGCGCTTCAAGGCCCGTCAGGGCTGATTGCGCGGCCGGTCTCTCCGGCTGCCTGCACCGGCAAGGTGCATTAAACTGTTGGAACCTTACGCATGGCGGGCTATGATGTCCGCCATGCGTTTTCCTATTACACCTCTTCTTCTCGCAGCCCTGATTCCGCTCGCCTCTCCGGCCCTTGCCGATGAAGAGGCGCCGCAGGCGGATGTCATCGAGGCGCCGCAACTGCAGCCGCCACCGGGCACGGGCAGCCTCACCCTGGCGCCGCGGGAAACCCGCCTCGACGAGCTCTTCGCCAGGCTGAAGCGCGAGGGCAATCCGGATTCGGCCAAGACCATTGCCGGAGAGATTCGCGCCGTCCTCACCGAATCGGACAGCGCCACCGTGGATCTGCTGATGGGACGGGCCGCGACCGCCATCGCCGCGGGACAAAATGCCGCCGCCTTCGACTATATCGACCAGGTCACGATTCTTCGTCCCGACTATGCGGAAGGCTACAATTTGCGTGCCACGCTGCATTTCGCCCTCGGCAACAACCGCAAATCCGTCTCGGACATTCGCAAGACGCTGGCCATCGAGCCGCGCCATCTCGGCGCGCTGTCCGGATTGGCCGGCATCCTCACCATGGAAGGGCGCGACGAGGCCGCCCTGAAGGTGTGGCAGGCCTATCTCGATCTTTATCCCGCAGATCGCACCGCGCAGGATCAGGCCCGTGACCTCCTTGAAAAAATTGCCGGGAGCCGCACTTAAGCGGAGGGCCAGGCCCGTTCCGCTTGTTATTCCCGATCAGGTATACCTCCCTTGCGCATCGTGCTTTTCATCCTTGCCTTTCTAATTCTGCTTCTCGCTGGGCTGCTCCTCTTCTCCTGGCTCAAGGGACGCGCGCTGGAGGCAGCCTTTCCGAACATCGGCGAACGGATCGATGTTGGAGGCTACAGCCTGAACGCGCTGCACCGCGCAGCAGGGCCGGACGCAGATCTCCCGCCCCTCCTCTTCATTCACGGGGCGAGCGGCAACCTGCGCGACCCCGCAGGCGCCTTCCTGGCGCCGCTGGAAGGCCGCGCGGAACTGCTCTTCGTCGACCGCCCCGGCCACGGCTATTCGGATCGTGGCGGGCCGGAGAACGGGTTTCCGGACGGACAGGCGGATGCCATCGTCAAGGTCATGGATCACTACCGGATCCGGCAGGCCGTCGTGGTGGCCCATTCCTTCGGGGGCGCCATCGCGGCCAGCCTGGCGCTGCGTCATCCGGACCGGGTGCGGGGGCTGGTCTTCCTGGCAGCCGCCACCCATCCATGGCCGGGCGGCGTTGACTGGTATTACCGGGTTGCCTCGATGCCGGTCGTCGGCTGGCTCTTTACGCACACGCTTGCCTTGCCCGCCGGATTGCAGCGCATCGCTTCCGGGGCCGAATCGGTTTTCCATCCCAACAGGCCGCCGGAGAACTATCTCGAGGAGGCCGCCATTCCCCTCGTGTTGCGGCCGGAAACCTTCCGGTACAACGCCATCGACGTCGCCAACCTCCACGACTACGTGAGCCGCATTGCCCGCCACTACCCCGACATCCGGACGCAAACGGTGATCATCACCGGCGATGCCGACGAGATCGTGCTCGAAAACATCCATTCCCGGGGCCTGCATCGCGACATTGCCGGCTCGGAACTGCTCTGGATCCACGGCCTCGGCCACAAGCCGGATTACCTCGCCACCGACCTTGCCATCGCTGCAATCGAGAAGATCAGCGGCAAGCCCCGCGATCTTCAGGCGCTCGCCCGGCAGGTGGAAAAGCGGCTTGCTGCAAAAAAGTAAGGGCGCCGAAGCGCCCTTTTGTTATTGCCGTAAAGCCCGAACTCAGATGCCGCTGAGGCCGTCGGAGCCGATATAGGCGATGCGCAGCATGTTGGTGGCGCCGGGAGTGCCGAGCGGCACGCCTGCGGAGATGATCACCCGGTCGCCCGGCTTGCCGAAGCCTTCGGCGCACACGATACGGCAGGCGCGATTGACCATGTCGTCCAGATCGGTCGCATCCTGCGCGATCACGCAATGCAGGCCCCAGACCACGGAGAGGCGGCGCGCCGTCTGCACGATGGGCGAGAGCGCGATGATCGGCACCTGCGGCCGCTCGCGGGCGGCGCGAAGGCCGGTCGTGCCCGAAGACGTATAGGTGACGATGGCCGAAAGCTTCAGCGTTTCGGCAATCTGGCGGGCGGCAAGCGAGATTGCATCGGCACCGGTCGCTTCCGGCTGCGGGCGCTGGGCGTAGATGATGCCGGAATAATGCGGGTCGCGCTCGATGGTGGAGGCGATGGATGCCATGGTGGACACCGCCTCGACCGGATATTCGCCCGAAGCCGATTCCGCCGAGAGCATGACCGCATCCGCGCCTTCGAACACGGCTGTGGCGACGTCGGAGACTTCCGCGCGGGTCGGAACCGGCGAGGAAATCATGGATTCGAGCATCTGCGTGGCGACGACCACCGGCTTGCCGGCCCGGCGGCAGGCGCGGATCATCTGCTTCTGCAGACCCGGAACCGATTCCAGCGGCATTTCCACACCGAGATCGCCACGGGCGACCATCAGCGCGTCGCTGAGCTCGATGATTTCCTCGATGCGTTCGATGGCCTGCGGCTTCTCGATCTTGGACATGAGACCCACGCGGCCGCGGGCGATCTTGCGCACTTCGGCCAGATCCTCCGGCCGCTGGATGAAGGAAAGCGCCACCCAGTCCACGTCGTCGGTGGCGAGCACCGCATCGAGATCGGCGCGATCCTTGTCGGTCAGCGCGCCGACGGGCAGCAGCGTATCGGGCAGGCTCACGCCCTTCTTGTCCGAAATCTTCGTGCCGGCGACGACCGTGCAGACGATCGAGGTGCCGTTGCAGGTCTCGGCGCGCAGTGCCAGCTTGCCGTCGTCGATCAGCAACCGATGGCCCGGCTTCACGGCCTGGAGAATTTCCGGATGCGGCAGGTAAACGCGGTTTTCGTCGCCCGGCTCGTCGCGATTGTCGAGGGTAAAGGTCTGGCCGACCTTCAGCGTCACTTTCGTTTCGGCAAACTTGCCGACGCGAAGCTTCGGGCCCTGCAGATCCGCCAGGATGCCGATGGGGCGGCCGCAGCGGGTTTCCACCGCGCGGATGCGCCCGACCAGCGTGCGCATGAGATCATGGCTGGCATGGCTCATGTTGATTCGGAAAAGATCCGCGCCGGCCTCGTGCAGCTTCTGGATCATCTCCTCCTCGGCGGAGGCGGGTCCGAGCGTGGCGAGAATCTTGACTTTGCGGTTACGCTTCATTGTTTCTGGCTTTCCTGGCTGCCGGAGGCGTCGTTAAGCTGTACCATCCAGCCTGCCTGACGGCCCGTATCATATTCCTTGAAGCCCATTTGCAGATAACCGCGCTTGAAGCAGTCCTTCACGCCGGTGATCTTGAACTTGTCCTGGGCCACGCACATCTTGATGTCGCCGGTCCAACGCCCGCCACGGGCGGCGTCCTCGGCATAGAGATAATAATAGCGGGACTGCAGCTTGCCCTCGATGAGGGTGGCGCAGGTGGATGCCGGGATCTGCCACCAGCCTTCCGTCGTCCAGCCTTCCTTTGCGCGATAGCCGATGGCCACGCCAACGAGGTTCTGGGTGCCGTTGCACACGCGGAATTCCGCATGCGCGACCCCTGAAACGCCCATGGCACCGGCGGCCACCGCAAGGCCGAGAAGAAGTCTGGAAAGAGATCTGCTGGAAGAGGTCACGGCGTTCCGCTGGGACTCCATGTTTGTTTGTCCTTTTCACTTCTTGCGACGGCGGGCCGGGAATGTCAACGCAACCCCGCCACCAAATTCAATCGATTGTATTTAAGAGGACCAGCGGGCGTCGCATGCAAAACATTCAATGGTTGCGCTCCTTTCGAAGCCATGCGATCACCACCTCCTGCGGATGACACGAAACGGTTCACATTCATGCCAACTTCGCCCCTGCCCGCGCCCCCTGAAGACGACGGGCCCTTCGAAATCCTTGCCGGCAATCCGCGGTCCAGCCTGGTGCTGCTCGCCGATCACGCGACCAATATCATTCCTGCGGCCTATGGCGACCTCGGTTTGCCCGCCTCCGCCTTCAGCCGTCACATTGCCTATGACATCGGCATCGAACCCTTGACGCGCCGTCTTGCCGCGCGCCTTGGCTGCCATGCCGTCCTGTCCCGTTTCTCGCGCCTTCTCATCGATCCCAACCGGGGCGAGGACGATCCGACCCTGATCATGAAGATCTCGGATGGCGCGATTGTGACGGGGAACCATCCGATATCTGGCGAGGAATGGCAACGCCGGATCACGCGTTTCCACCGCCCCTACCACGATGCGATTGCGGAAACCATCGCTCGGGCAGAACGGGAAGCGGGCGCGGTGCCCCTGGTTCTGTCGCTGCATTCCTTCACGCCCGTCTGGAAGGGCGTTCCCCGCCCCTGGCACGCGGCGGTGCTCTGGGATTCCGATGGCCGTGCGCCCTTGCCGCTGATCGACCGGCTGAACGCCGCAGGCGATCTCGTGATCGGCGACAACGAGCCCTATGACGGCGCGCTGAAGGGCGATACGCTTTACCGGCACTGCATGCGCACCGGCATTCCGCACGCCCTTCTGGAGCTTCGCCAGGACCTGATCGGCGACGATCCGGGCGTGGATGCCTGGGTGGATCGCCTCGCACCGATCTTCGCGGCGCTCGATGCCGATCCCCGCCTGCACCAGCGGCAGATCTTCCCCTCCCGCACCGGCCCCTACTGACGGCACGCTTGCTTTTTTCCGAAGCGCTCCGGAAGGGACTTGATTTTGCCGCAAGTTCTGGGCAGGTCAGCAGCCAATTCATTTCAACCCCGTCCAGCCCGCCGAATGGCGGGCGCCGACGGATGAGCCAAAGGGATTTGAGACATGGATGAGCAGAATACGGTCGAAAACGTCGCCGCCGCCGAGCTTCGCCAGTTCATCGAGCGCATCGAGCGCCTCGAAGAGGAAAAGCAGACGATTGCCGACGATATCAAGGATGTCTACGGCGAAGCCAAGGGCCGTGGCTACGACACCAAGGCCATGAAGACCATCATCCGTCTGCGCAAGAAGGATGCCAACGAGCGCATGGAAGAAGAAACCATCCTCCAGACCTACATGGCCGCACTGGGCATGGAATAACGTCAAGGCCCGCCTCGAAAGAGGCGCGTTTTCCCTCCCCGCAAGGGGGAGGGCTCAGGCGGCGCGCCGGAACTGGTAGGTCCTGCCCGTTTCGGTGGAGATGATGCCCATGCGGTGCAGCGAGGCGAGCACCGCCGCGACGGAGCGCCGGGCCTTCTGGCCTTGCCGAAAACGGGCAGCAATGAGGGCGGCATCGAGCGCCTCCTGCGATGCCATGAGCTGGTAGAGCACCGCCGGTGTCTGATCCAGTTCGTTGACGGGGAAGGACGGTTTTGTGCCCGCCTTTGCCGAATCGGTCTCGCCCAGATCCGCTTCCAGCTGCTCGGCCTTTTCCCGGTCGGAGCCAAAGCGCGGAATCTGGTAATCCGGGCGAAGCCAGCGCACCACCCCGCGCTTTTCCTCCTTCGCCCGTTCCCGGTTGAGCGCCACGAGCCGGGCGAGAACCTCCTCCTCGGGAAGATCCGCAGGCCATCCATAGGCCTCCGCCACGGCAACATCCAGACGGTCGTGCAATTCCTTCAGGATCAGAACCAGCCCGTCATCGAAGATGCGCCGCTCCTTCGGATCGAGATCGCCGGACCTTGCCCCGGCCCGCAACCGCTCCAGAACATTGTAAAGGCCGGTCAGCGTCAGATGTGTGTGCGCGGCAAGCACCCGCTTGCGATGGGCATCCAGCTCCTCGGCGATGGCGGCAATGGTGGCTTTCTGTTGCTCGGCGGCGGCGGGGAATGGGAAGGGATCGAAACAGCGGGATTTGGAGTACCGAGGATCATTGCCAACACCAAGCCAGCCGCCTGCGCGGAGCGCCCAAGCCGCATGAAAACGCGAAGACAAAACGCCAAGAGAAACGCCGTCTCGCAAGCCGATGGCGACCAGCATGTTGTCCGGTAAGATCGACGCGTCAAGAAACTGGAAAACGCGATGTTTGGCAGTTTCGACGGTAACAATTATCCTTTCTAAGGACTTTGAAAAGCTTCTGAACGTCTCATGGGTCGCACCAAACCAATGCCAGTTATCCCGCCTGAATTGCATGTTGTTTCTGTCGCGCTCTGGCTTCACGTTCAATAAGACATGCTGGTAGACTTCGGGATAAAGCATTCGAAGTTCGGTTTGGGATAGCGGGTAGGCGTCAATCACCAAGAAATTGCGCGACCTAGCCATCAAATCGCGACCATTGCGATAATTCCGGATATGTTTTTCCAAACTAGGATACTTACCCAAGCCTAACTCAGATCCTTTTGATTGACTTACTAAGAACCCCGCACCGTGCAGCTTCACACCGGGTGAACAGATACCCGAATTTGACTTGAGTTCGGCTGCACCAGTCACATCCACCCCAACCGTCAAATCCGAATTTACCTTACCCCGTTTCTCGGCGAACTGTATGACCGGACTGTCTGTCTCCAGCCCCTCTTCGCCGATCACCTCCAGAAGTACGCCGTCTTTCTTCCCCGCCTCCGCCACCGTGATGGCGATGCGCACGGCGGCGCTGTCGCGGGTGACCTTGGTCCACGGGTGATCGGCGATGGCCATGAGAAGCGAAAGCGGCTTCTTCGCATTGAGATAGGGCTCCATGACCCGACGCTGGAAAACCTGGCTGATGGAATTGGTGGTGACGAAGCCGAAGCGCTTCAGCCGGCTCTTCGGCTCCAGCAGGATTTCTGCCGAGCGATCCCACCAGTACATGACGAAATCGGCGCTGTCGTTCATGTGCCGGTGCGCCTTCCAGAGCGCCTCGGCATAGGCCGAGCCCATGCGGGCGCGGATATCCTTTCCCCCGACGAAAGGCGGATTGCCGACGATGTAATCCGCCTCCGGCCATACCGGCCTGCGAGGGTTCGGGCAGATCTCCCTGCCCGCTTCCACCTTCGGAACCGGGTAGCCATCCCACAGCAGCACCGCATCCATGCACTGGATATTGTGAAAGGCCTTCAGGATGGGCTCCGATGGGGCAACGCCGCGATTGCGGAAATGCCATTGCAGATGGCCGATCCAGAGCACCAGTTCGGCAATGGCCGCCGCACGCGGATTGATCTCCATGCCGAGAAACTGGTGCGGATCGACCGTATGGCTTTCGAGCGAGAGCGCTTCCTGCCCGCCGAGATCGTTGATCGCCTCCAGCACCTCGCCTTCCAGCCGCTTCATCAGCTCGAGAGAAACATAGAGGAAATTGCCCGTGCCGCAGGCCGGGTCGAGCACCCGGATTTCGCAGAGCCTGTCATGAAAGGCCTGCACGGTGCGGATGGCCGCTTCGGCCTTCCCTTCGGATTTCAGACGGTCGGCCGTTGAACGGGCAACATCCCATTCGGCGCGCAGCGGATCGATGACGGTTGCGATCACCAGCCGCTCCACATAGGCGCGCGGCGTGTAATGCGCGCCGAGCTTGCGCCGGTCTCCGGGATCGAGCGCCTGCTCCAGGAAGGTGCCGAAAATGGCCGGCTCCACATCCTTCCAGTCATAGGCGGCTGCGGCGGCAAGCTCGCCGATTTCCTCCCCGGCCAACGGCAGCGCGCGCCGATTCCTGAAGAATTCCCCATTGAACTTTTTGACGTTGGTCTGGATGGCGGCGGCGAATTTGCCTTCATCCATCGCCTTCCAGAGGTCCTCCATCATTCCGGGAAATATCGCGGGCTTTCCTGCGCACAGCGCGAGCAACTGGCTGAAGCTGTCCTTCGGCAGCAGTTCCACATCCTCGGCGAACATGGTGAAAAGCACGCGCATCAGAAACATCGCCACCTCTTCGGTGGGATGCCCCGCCTTTTCCAGCGCCTGGCTGACCTTGGCAATCCGGGCCGCGATATCACGGGTGACCTTTGCGGCGTGACGGGAAGGATCGAGCGACAGCGGGTCTGTCCATACCGCCACCAGCAACGCGCGAATATGCGGCTGACGCAGATCTTCCAGGTAGATACGGAACGACCGCCGGTCCGGGAACTGGTCATAGGCCTTGCCGTCGCGGCGAAAATTCGCGTAGACCTCGATGCAATGCCCGACATCGCAAACCAGTACGAATGGCGGCGGCTCATGCGAGGCCGGGAGAAGGCGCACGTAATTCTCCGCCTGCGTGCGCGCATTCATCATCAGCACGTCCCAAGACCGGTTGGCGCTCACCCGGCGTCCCCGTGGCGTGCTCTCGAGGCCCGACAACATCGGAGCAGCAGGGATCTTTTTATCTCCTGAAAGCCGGCTTTGCTTCGCCTCCAGAACGAAGCAATCGCGCTTGTAGAGATCGATCCGCTTCAACGACGCTGCGCCGTCGCGACCCGCTTCTCTGACCACGCGCTCGAATGCGTAATCGTTCGTCTCGTGAGATGCGCTTGCCGCGTCGGGATGCGGCAGTCCGAGGACGTCACAGAGTTCCACTAGGAACATGCCGTAATTGGCTCGCTCCTGGCCTCCCTCCTGCCCCTGCCATCGACTGATGAATTGCTCGATATCCGCTACCATGTTCCGGCACCCCCGGGGCACAAGGTTAGCAAATAAGCGTCTGCAATCAATGGTTTTTTATTTTTTTATAATATACTATATTTTGCATAAACCAGTGTATGTGTGACCTTCCGGGAACAGGCCGCGAACCTCAAGCCTCGTCAGACTCGATGTCAAAAAACAAAAGGGCTGCAACGAACTCCGTTGCAGCCCTTTATCTGTTCCTGCGCCTGAAATCAGTTGAAACGGGCGGGATCGATGGTGGTGATCTTGGTCGTGAAGCCACCGGCAGCCGGGGCCTGCGCCTGTTCGCGCATGGCGAGGCTGACGAAGCGCGGTGCCTTGACCTGTTTGCTCTCGTCGCCGGAATGCGCGTTGTTGAGCGCCCACTTGGCCAGCATGTCGCCCGTCAGGGCCTTCTGGCTCTTGGCAGCCACAGCCGCATCCTTCGCCGTCGGGCGACCGGCCTTCACGGGCAGACCCTTTGCGATCGGCGCGTCAGCAGCCGGTTCGGCCGCGGCAACCGGCGGGTCGAAGCTGTCGCCGAAGTTGGCCGACTGGGCGTCGGGCTGGCCTTCGAGGGCCGCGACTTCCTCGCTGTCTTCGCCTTCATCGGTGCTGTAGGCCTCATCAGCGGTATCCGCTGCGGGCTGGGCCTCTTCAGCTGGCGCATCGGCCAGGGCCGCCACTTCGGGAACGGTGGCGATCGGGCCGCCCTTGGCGGCAACGGCGCCGTTTTCCAGCGCGGCAGCCGCATCCGGAGACAGAGCGGCCACTTCCTGCTCGTCGGCAGCCGCTTCTTCCGCACCCTCCGCCTTGGCAAGCAGAGCCTCCGCGCCAGCCGGACGGCTGACGGGAACGGGAACATCGGCAAGCTCCTGCGGCATCTCGTCGGGCGCAAGCGCGGCCGTTTCGACATCCGGCTGGGCATCGCCATTCTGCAGGCGCTTGCCGAGCAGGGTGGGCACCGGAATGTGATAGGCCTGAAGGTCCGGATAGCTTTCTTCACCCGTCGGCTGCGGCATGGAGGCGGCAGCCAGGGCTTCGGCGGCAGAATTCTGTGGCGGTTCGACCAGCGCTGCAGCAACGCCGCTGTTGCCGACCTGATCGTTGAAGGCCGGACGGCCAAGCGGGATCGGCGCATTGATGGCGGCCGACGGCGCTTCACCCGCAGCGGCGAGGATCGGCTGCGTTTCGGTGGGGTTGGTCAGCACTTCTTCCTTGCGGGGCGTCGGCGCAGCGGAGGCAACTGCCGTTTCGGCAGACGCAGTATCTTCACCCTCGTCCGCACCACCGCCGAACAGGAAGGCCAGCAGGCCCTTCTTCTTCGATCCGCCGGTATCCGCGATCTCGATATGGGTAGACCCGACGCGACGCTTGTAATCGGCCATGGCTTCCTGGTAGCCCGGCAGCGGCTTGCCATCGGCAGGCACGTGCAGCGTCCGTCCGTTCGGGAAGAGACGCACGAGTTCCTGACGGCTCATCCGCGGCCAGGCGCGCACATTGCCCACATCCATATGGACGAAGGGGGAACCGGACCTCGGATAGAAACCGACGCCACCGACCTGCATCTTCATGCCGATCTCGCGCAGCTTCGCCAGTTTTACATCGGGAATGAAGAAGTCCATGGCCTTGCCGAGCATGTGCTGGCTCTTCTCGGCCACGCCCTTGGAACGCGACCGCAGCATGGAATTGGTTTCGGGCGAGCGAAAGCCGCACACCACGTTGATATAGGTATTGGAGCCGCTCTTGCGGTAAACTTCCCAGATCAGATCGAAAAGGCGCGGGTCCATCTTCGTCGGCTGGTTGCGGCGCCAGTCGCGCAGGAAGCGATTGAGCTGCTGCAGTCCCTGCCGGTCATACACGCCATTCCGCTTGAAGGTGATGACAGCCTTTTCGCCCGTATGCACGAAATAGAGCTTGAGGCTGCGGGTTTCCGCCAGGGCATCGGCATGCGACGCCATGAGGAAGGGCGCGGACAAGGCTCCGAGAAGCATTCCCGTACCGATCATGCGTGCAACACGGCGCGTCAGCCGGGCCATCAGGCCCCGGTCATCGCCCGTCTGCATGCAGGATTTTTCGAAATCGCTATGCAACTCAATCCCCGTCCCACGCACTTGATTGCGCGTGCTGCTCCAGATCACCTGTAATTGCGGCCGCACAATGGCAAATTTGCCACAGTTAGACAACCTCTTCATACATAGTGAACATGTGACTAACAAGTTCTTTACAGATGGTGACAAAATATGCTTGCGCCACCGTTAACATCCGATCATGGCCGGATCGGGATGCGCAAGCAACAGGGACGTCAGGCCGGGTGGAGCAAACCCGACCCTGTCCGGAGGCGGAGTGTCAGGCGGCCGTCTGCAGCGGATCGTCGGGATTGATGCCGTAATCCTTGAGCTTTCTGTAAAGCGTGGACCGTCCGATGCCGAGCTTGCGCGCAACCTCGCTCATCTGCCCCCGATAGAATTTCAGCGCAAAGCGGATCAATTCCTCTTCCACTTCGGAAAGTTTTCTTACCTCGCCGGCCGGGCTGGTGCTGGCAATCGTGGCCGTTGTGGTCCGGGGCATGCGCGCTTCTGCCGCATCCGGTTCACGGGCGAAATCGACAGAGCGGGCCGGTCCCGTTTCCGCGAGCTCGAGACGGGGAGGCCCGGCGAGCGGCGCCAGATAGCCCGGCACCTGCGCCGCAATCTGTGGAAAATCAGCCTCCGTCAGCTCGTCGCCCTCGGCAAGCACGACGGCGCGGAACATGGCGTTTTCCAGCTGGCGAATATTGCCCGGCCAATCATAGGCCGTCAGAAGCGCCATGGCCGAGCCCGCTATCCCGAGCGGTCCGCGCCGCTTCTGCTCGGCCGCGAAGCGCTGCAGGAACACCCGCACCAGATGCGGAATATCCTCTTTGCGCCGACGCAGGGCCGGAATGGAAATCGGGAAGACATTCAGGCGGTAATAGAGATCCTCACGGAACCGACCGGCCTTCACCTCCTCGATCAGATCCTTGTTGGTCGCGGAAATCAGCCGCACATCCACCTTCTGCACCTTGCTGGCGCCGACGGTTTCGATCTCGCCCTGCTGCACGGCGCGCAACAGTTTAACCTGTACTTCGAGCGGCAGATCGCCGATTTCATCGAGGAAGAGCGTGCCGCCATCCGCATCCGCAAACTTGCCGCTGTGCCGTTCGGTGGCGCCGGTGAAGGCCCCTTTCTCGTGACCGAACAGAATACTTTCCACAAGATTCGGAGGAATCGCGCCGCAATTGACAGTCACGAAAGGCTTTCCGGCCCGGTCGCTGCCGGCCTGGATCGCGCGCGCGATCAATTCCTTGCCCACGCCTGATTCGCCTTCGAGCACCACGGGAATGTCCGACGTGGCCGCCCGTTGCGCCAGTTCCAGCACCCGCAGCATGGCCGGGCTTGCCGAAACAATATCCGAGAAGCCCACGGCGCCGCTCTTGCCGCGCCGTCCGGCTCTCGCCCGCGCTTCGCGCTGGTCAAGCTTCAGGGCATTTGCGATCGCGGTCGCGATTCGCTCCGGCGACACCGGCTTGACGACGAAGTCGAAGGCGCCGGCCCGCATGGCCTGCACGATCGTGTCGATGCCGCTCTGTCCGGTCTGCACGATGCACGGAATTTCGATCCCGAGGTCGCCGAGTGCCTCGAGAAACTGAAGTCCGTCCATTTCCGGCATGAGAAGATCGAGAACGACGACGCGGTATTCCACCGCGGCCGCCTTGAGAAATTCGAGACCGGCCCGGCCATTTTCGGCCAGATGCGCAATATGACCATGCCGCTCGATCGCACCCTTGAGAAGGCGGCGTTGGACCGGATCATCGTCCACGACAAGAATGTGTGCCGTCACGTCTGGTTCTCCAATTTATAGGCATGCTCAATCATCATTATTCTCTGCGACCTTGTCAGAGCGGCTTGAACATCTCGTTTTAGGAAAAGCTCGCATTTTAGACATCGGCCGCTTTTGGGCCGGGCCTTTAAGCTTCTTGCCCCTGCCCCGTCTTGCCGCGCAGCGGACGAAGCAATACATCTCTGGGCACTTCACGCGCGGCCCGATGCGGCCCGCGCGACCACCAACGAGGATGCCGTCGATGAACCATGCCCTCCCCCTCCGCTCTTCTGCGGATGCCGCCGCCCGCGATCCAGGCCTTGGCGATCTGCCGAGCTGGAAGCTCTCCGATCTCTACGCCTCGGGCAGCGATCCGGCCTTCAAGGCCGATCTCGAAAAGGCGGAAAGCCTCTCTAGGGCATTCGAGGCGCGCTGGAAGGGCAAACTGGCCGAAGCCGCCGGCAAGGATGGTGAAGACGGGCTCGGCGCTGCCATCGCCGACTATGAAGCGCTGGACGATCTGCTCGGCAAGATTTCTTCCTTTGCCGGCCTCACCTATTTCTCGGATACGACCAATCCTGCAAACGGCAAGCTTTACGGCGATGTTCAGGCGCGTCTGACGGCGCTGTCGACGCATCTCATCTTCTTTACGCTGGAGTTGAACCGCGTCGACGATGCGCTGATCGATGCGGCCATGGCCCGCGACGGCAAGACCGGCCACTACAAGCCCTGGATCGTGGATCTGCGGAAGGACAAGCCGTTCCAGCTCGATGACAAGCTCGAACAGCTTTTCATGGAGAAGGGCATGACAGGGGCCGCCGCCTTCAACCGCCTGTTCGACGAAACCATGGCAGCGCTGCGCTTCGAGATCGGCGGCGAGAAGGTGTCGCTGGAAGTGGCCCTGAACCAGCTTCAGGATCCGGATGGCGAGAAGCGCAAGGAAGCGGCACAAGCGCTAGCCGCCACCTTCCAGGAGAACATCCGCACCTTCACGCTGATCACCAACACGCTGGCGCAGGACAAGCAGATTTCCGACCGCTGGCGCGGCTTCGAGGACATTGCCGACAGCCGCCATCTGGCCAACCGCGTGGAGCGTGAAGTGGTTGATGCGCTGGCCGCTGCCGTCCGGCAAGCCTATCCGCGCCTGTCCCACCGCTACTATGCGATGAAGGCGAAGTGGCTCGGCATGGAGCAGATGAATTTCTGGGACCGCAATGCCCCGCTGCCGGAAACCGCCAATGAGACGATTTCCTGGACCGAAGCCAAGGACACCGTGCTTTCTGCCTATGGCGCTTTCGATCCGGAAATGGCCCGCATTGCCGGCCGCTTCTTCGAGGAAGGCTGGATCGACGCGCCGGTTCGCCCTGGCAAGGCGCCGGGCGCCTTCGCCCATCCGACCGTGCCCTCTGCCCACCCTTACGTGCTCGTCAACTATCTCGGCAAGCCGCGGGACGTGATGACACTCGCCCACGAACTCGGCCATGGCGTGCATCAGGTGCTGGCTGCCGGACAGGGCGCCCTGATGTGCCAGACACCGCTGACGCTCGCCGAAACCGCATCCGTCTTCGGCGAAATGCTGACCTTCCGCGCCCTGCTCGAAAAAACCACGGACAAGCGGCAGCGCAAGGCCATGCTGGCCCAGAAGGTGGAGGACATGATCAACACGGTCGTGCGCCAGATTGCCTTCTACGAATTCGAGCGGCGGCTCCACACGGCCCGCAAGGAAGGCGAGCTGACCTCGGAGGATATCGGCAATCTCTGGCTTTCCGTCCAGTCCGAAAGCCTCGGGCCTGCCATCCGCATATCGGAGGGCTACGGGACCTACTGGGCCTATATCCCCCACTTCATCCATTCGCCCTTCTATGTCTATGCCTATGCCTTCGGCGATTGCCTGGTAAACTCGCTCTATGCGGTCTACCAGAAGGCGGAAACGGGCTTCCAGGACAAGTATTTCGCGCTCCTCAAGGCCGGCGGCTCGCGCCATCATTCCGAACTCCTCGCGCCCTTCGGCCTCGATGCGACCGATCCGTCGTTCTGGAGCAAGGGCCTGTCGATGATTGAAGGGCTGATCGACGAGCTGGAAGCGCTTGATGGGACAGCCTGACGCACTTGCCCGAACGGGCGGCTGCGCCAGATGAGAGCCACTTTCTGACATCGGGGCAAGGCGGATGCCGCCTTGCCCGTGGGGCACATACCAGAACATGACCAACACCGACCCCTTTGTCCTCTTCAGGGACGACACGACAGGGCAGTGCACGATCTTTTCCGAGCCGGAAGAGGTGATTTCCGTGCGTTCGCGCGCGGATTTCCTTCCCGCACTTCAGCGCATGGAAGCGGCCCAGAAGGCTGGCAAGTGGCTTGCCGGCGCGCTTTCCTATGAAGCCGGCCACCTTTTCGAGAAAAAGCTCGAAGGCTTTGCCGTGGACGGGCGCGAGACGCCCTATCTGCAGTTCGGCGTCTTCGCCATGCCGTCCGAGGAAGGCCACCCCTTGTCGAAACCGGTGCAGCGCGTCGAAAACGAGCCGCTGCTCGACAGTCCGCGGGCCATCTGGGATTTCGACACCTACAGGACACGCTTCGACAAGCTGCATTGGCATCTGCGCCAGGGCGATGCCTATCAGTGCAATCTCACCATGCCGATCGAGGCCCGCTGGAAGGGGGACCCGCGCGCCGCCTTCTGGTCTCTGATCGACCGCCAGCCGGTGAAATATGGTGCGCTTGTCAATCTCGACGGGCCGGTCATCCTTTCCCGCTCGCCCGAACTCTTCTTCAAGGTCGACCGCGACGGCTGGATCGAGACACATCCGATGAAGGGAACCGCCAAGCGCGGGCGCGATGCGGTGGAGGATCAGGCGATCATCCAGGGCATGAAGGACGACATAAAGACCCAGGCCGAAAACCGCATGATCGTCGATCTGCTGCGCAACGATATCTCGCGGATCACCGAAGTCGGCACGCTCTCCGTGCCCAAGCTCTTCGATGTCGAGACCTACCCGACCGTCCACCAGATGGTGAGCCATGTCCGGGCGAAACTCCTGCCCGAGGTGACGCTCACCGACATCTTTGCGGCCCTCTTCCCCTGCGGCTCGATCACCGGCGCGCCGAAGATGAGCGCCATGTCCATCCTGCATGCGCTGGAGGCCGGCCCGCGCGATATCTATTGCGGCGCCATCGGCTTCATCGATCCGGCCGGCGCCATGCGCTTCTCGGTCGCGATCCGGACCATCAGCCTCTTCGACGACGGACGGGCGGTCTTCAATGTCGGCGGCGGCATCGTCTTCGACAGCGTGGCCGAGGCCGAATACGAGGAATGCCTGCTCAAGGCCCGCTTTGCCGTCGGCGACCAGCGGATCGAACGATGAGCGCGCTCTCGCTGATCGAGACACTGCGGTTCGAACCGGGTGTCGGCTTCCGCAATCTCGACCGCCATCGTGCCCGCATGGCGGGCTCTGCGCACGCATTGGGCCTCTCCTTCCGTGCGGAGGATTTCGAGGAGGTGCTGAACGCGGTTCCCGATGACGAGGGCCTGCGCCGGGTGCGGATCGAACTTCACCCGACGGGTCGCCTGACGCTGACCCATGCCGCCTTCGCACCGGTGTCCGAAGGCACGGTCTGGTTGGCGCGGATTGCGGCAGAAACGCATCTCTCCTCGGCCGATACCCTGTTGCGCCACAAGACAAGCCACCGCGGCCATTACGAGGCGGCCCGCGCCGAATTTCCCCTTGCCGAAGCCGACGAGGTGCTCCTCCTCAACGAGCGTGGCGAAATCTGCGAAGGCACGATCACCAGCCTGTTCCTGCCGGATGGAAAGGGCGGGTTTCTCACCCCCGCGCTCGCCTGCGGCCTGCTGGCCGGCGTGGAGCGCCAATCGCTGATCGACGCCGGCGTGGCACGGGAAGCCGTCCTCACGCCAGCCGATCTTGCCGGTCAGGACCTGTTCCTCGGCAATTCCCTGCGCGGCCTGATCCCGGCGCGCCTGTATCCCTGACCGAAAGGAACGCGCATGTTCATTCTCGACCTGACCTATGTCGCCCCGCTCGAAGCGGCGGATGCCGTTATGGGTCCGCATATGGACTGGGTGAACGAGGGCTATGCCCGCGGTCTTTTCCTGACCTCGGGACGCAAGAACCCGCGCACCGGCGGTGTCATTCTCGCAAAGGGGACGCGGGACGAAATCGAAGCCTATTGTGCCGCCGATCCCTTCACCATCCATGCCATAGCCGAATATCGCATCACCGAAATGGCCGTCACCCGCACGGCGGCGGGCCTCGACGCGCTAAAAGACTGAGATCTGCACAAAATCGTCACAGGCCTGCGCTACGACAGGTCCGGTGGCCTCTGGCGGCGGACATTCACCCTGACGAGCCTTGACGCGGCCCGATAAGGGCAATACTCCCTGCTGCCAGCACGGTTTACGGCCCCGGAAGGGCCGTTTCATCCGCATTGATCTCCGATGCCGGCGGCTTCCGGCGGATATTCGATCTAACATTCCCAGGAGTGCGCAAAAAATGGCAGAACAAAACCATCCGGTTCATGGAGAAATCACCGGCCCGATCGTGATGATCGGTTTCGGATCGATCGGTCGCGGAACGCTTCCGCTGATCGAGCGTCATTTCAAGTATGACAAGAGCCGGCTGGTGGTGATCGATCCGAAGATGCATCCGGGCGATGCCGAGATCTTCGAGAAGCATGGGGTTCGCCACATCCAGGAATATGTCACCAAGGACAACTACAAGTCCCTGCTGAAGCCGCTGCTCACCGAAGGCAAGGGCCAGGGCTTCTGCGTCAACCTGTCGGTCGATACCGGCTCGCTCGATCTGATGAAGCTCTGCCGCAAGCTCGACGTTCTCTATATCGATACGGTGGTCGAACCCTGGCTCGGCTTCTATTTCGACAGCGAAGCCGACAATGCCAGCCGCACCAACTATGCGCTGCGTGAAACCGTGCGCAAGGAAAAGGAAAAGAACCCGGGCGGCACCACGGCCGTATCCTGCTGCGGTGCAAACCCCGGCATGGTCTCCTGGTTCGTCAAGCAGGCGCTCGTCAACCTCGCCAAGGACATGAAGGTGAAGTTCGATGAGCCCTCGCAGGATGACCGCGAAGGCTGGGCCAAGCTGATGAAGAAGCTGGGCGTCAAGGGCGTTCACATTGCCGAGCGCGACACCCAGCGCGCCAAGAGCCCGAAGCCGCTCAACATCTTCTGGAACACCTGGTCCGTCGAAGGCTTCCTGTCCGAAGGCATGCAGCCGGCCGAACTCGGCTGGGGCACCCATGAAAAGTGGATGCCGAAGAATGCCAAGAAGCACAAGAAGGGCAGCAAGGCCGCCATCTATCTGGAGCAACCGGGCGCCAATACCCGCGTGCGCACCTGGTGCCCGACGCCGGGCGCGCAGTACGGCTTCCTGGTGACCCATAACGAATCCATCTCCATCGCGGATTACTTCACCGTCCGCGACAAGGATGGCGACGTGACCTTCCGCCCGACCTGCCATTACGCCTACCATCCGGCCAATGATGCCGTTCTGTCGCTGCACGAGATGTTCGGCAACGGCGGCAACCACCAGCCGGAGCTGCACGTGCTCAACGAAGACGAGCTGGTCGATGGCGTGGATGAACTGGGCGTCCTGCTCTACGGCCACGACAAGAACGCCTACTGGTACGGCTCGCGCCTGTCCCTGGAAGAAACCCGTCAGATCGCCCCCTACCAGAACGCAACGGGCCTGCAGGTCACCTCGGCCGTTCTCGCCGGCATGGTCTGGGCGCTGGAAAACCCGAAGGCCGGCATCGTCGAAGCCGACGAGATGGACTACCGCCGCTGCCTGGAAGTGCAGTCCCCTTATCTCGGCCCAGTCGAAGGCCACTATACGGACTGGACCCCGCTGAAGAACCGCAATGACTTCTTCCCCGAGGATCTGGACACGTCCGATCCCTGGCAGTTCCGGAATATCCTTGTCCGTTAAGCCACAGGGTGCGTGAAATCGGGGCCGGGAACGCATTCTTGCGTTGTCCCGGCCTTGTCATGCCGCCGGTGGCGGTCCATGTTTTTGCTATCGAATACACGCGAATCGCCGGAGACAGACCATGCATAGCCAAAGGGTTCTCGCACTTCTCGCCGCCGGAGCCTTGCTGTCCGCCTGCCAGACGTCGGAGCCGGCCCGTGAGCTGCCAGCCCCGGCCAAGGTACCGACGGTGGAAGGCGCCTGGCAAGACAAGAATGCCCTGGTCTCTACGTTCCAGGGCGGTCAGTTCGTCACGCGGACAACCGATGGCTACAATGCGGTGCTCGCAACCGGCACCTATACCGTCGATCCGTCCGGGCTCGTGCAGGTCTCCTTCATATCGGCCAAAACCAAGAAGTCCCAGCGAGCCAACTGCCAGCTGGCGACCGCAAGCCAGTTGAACTGCACCTCCGACAGCGGGGCGCAATTCTCTCTCTCCCGCCGTTCCGACATGCCGGTCGCTGCGGCTGCTCCGGTCCAGCCGGTCGGTGGGATCACCCCGCCAGCGGCCATGCCGAACTGATCGCACGCATCTTTTCCGAGAAAAGGCCTCCGCCGCGCATGCGCCGGGGGCCTTCTTTTTCGCACCCGATTGCGAAGCACGGCGTTTACCACCCCATCCGCCCCCTGCTCTTTTTGCTTGCAAGCCGCCCCCGCAGATGAAAGCATTTCCCTGTCTTCGCCGGTCCAGGGCCGCGAATGACGAGGGACAGGCCGCCGCCTGTCATGAAATCATGATGGTTTTCAGATTGATTTCCGGTCTTGATGACTAAGACAAGGAGAAGAGACATGTTTCGCCCCCTCCGTTCCGCGCTGCTGGCTAGCGCCTTCATCGGCTTCAGTTCCGGCTTTGCCTTTGCCGATTTCCAGCTCGACATTCTGCACATCAACGATTTCCACTCGCGCATCGAGCCGATCAACAAATATGATTCCACCTGTGGTGCGGAAGACGAGCAGAAGGGCGAGTGCTTCGGCGGTATTGCCCGTGTCAAGGCGGCCATCGATGCCCGCCGCTCTGAGCTCGCCGGCAAGAACGTGCTGGTCTTGGATGCCGGCGATCAGTTTCAGGGGTCGCTCTTCTACACGACCTACAAGAGCGCGCCGGTTGCCGAATTCATGAATGGCATCGGCTTTGACGCCATGGCGATCGGCAACCACGAATTCGATGACGGGCCGGAAGAGCTGGCCAAGTTCATCGCAGCCCTGAAATTTCCGATGATTTCGGCGAACACGCTGGCCGGCCTCAACACACCCATTGCCGGCAAGTACAAGCCCTATGTCATCAAGGAATTCGGCGCCGACAAGGTGGCTGTCGTCTCGGTGCTGGCCACGGATACGGATGAAACCTCTTCGCCGGGCAAGGACGTTCTCTTCGGTGACGAAATCTCGACGCTGAAGGAACAGGTCAAGGATCTCGAAGGCCAGGGAGTGAACAAGATCGTGCTGCTCTCGCACGTGGGCTACGAGCGGGACAAGCAGATCGCCGCCGCCGTCGACGGGATCGACGTGATCGTCGGTGGTCACAGCCATACCCTGCTTTCGAATACCGATGAGAAGGCCGCCGGTCCCTACCCGACGCTGGTGAAGAACCCGGCCGGGAAGGATGTTCCGATCGTCACCTCCTACGCCTATTCGAAATATCTGGGCGACCTCTCCGTAACCTTCGACGACCAGGGCACGGTCAAGGCCACGAGCGGCGCACCGAAGCTTCTCGACAAATCGGTGACGCCGGATGCGGGCTTTGCCACACGGGTTGCGGAGCTGGCAAAGCCGCTGGAGGAAATCCGCCAGAAGGAAGTCTCCGAGACGACCGAAGCGATCGATGGCGCGCGTGAGAATTGCCGGCAGAAGGAATGCTCCATGGGCAATCTCGTCGCCGATGCCATGCTCGACCGCGTCAAGGGTCAGGGCGTGACCATCGCCATTGCCAATGGCGGCGGTCTGCGCGCCTCGATCGATGCCGGCCCGGTGACGATGGGCGAAGTGCTGACGGTGCTGCCCTTCCAGAACACCATTGCCACTTTCGAACTGAAGGGCGCAGACATCAAGGCTGCCCTGGAAAATGGCGTGAGCCAGGTGGAAGAAGGCGGCGGACGCTTCCCGCAGGTCGCGGGAATGAAGTTCACCTTCGACCGCTCCAAACCGGCAGGCAGCCGCATCACCGAGGTGTCCGTCAAGGAAGGCGAAGGCTTCCAGCCGCTCGATCCGGAAAAGACCTATGGCGTGGTCTCCAACAATTATCTGCGCAGCGGCGGTGACGGATACGCGATCTTCGCCGAGAAGGGCATGAAGGCCTATGATTACGGCCCGAGCCTGGAAGACGCCGTTGCCGCCTACCTGACCGCAAACCGGCCTTACAAGCCTTATACGGATGGCCGGATCACCGGCGTGGGTGAGATGGCGGCAGCACCGGCGGAAGCCCCTGCCGCCCCCGCCGCACCGGCTGCTTCGACCGATACGGCGGTTGCGACCGCCCCTGCCCCGTCCGCTGCCGTCGCACCTTCGGCCGCTGGCAACCGGCATGTGGTCGAGAAGGGCGACACGCTCTGGGATCTCTCGAAGAAATATCTCGGCGCTGGTGCCGACTGGAAGAAGATCTCCGAGGCCAATGGCAATCCGAAGCCGCGTGCGCTGCCCGTCGGCAAGGAGCTGACCATTCCGGCGAAGTAATCCGGATAGACGCTTGAGACAAATTGACCGGCCCGGCTTTCCCGGGCCGGTTTTTCGTGAAAAGAGGGATGTTTCCAGACGTCGCCTGCCCTATATGGGCTGCGCCTGATTTACAGAATTCAAAAAGAGATCTCTCCATGGCCGCTGACACATCCCATTTCCCCGCCAATCATCCCCCGGTGAAGTTCGGCAAGGTGGGCGTTCTCCTCGTCAATCTCGGAACGCCCGACGGCACGGACTACACCTCCATGCGGCGCTACCTGAAGGAATTCCTGATGGATCGCCGCGTGATCGAATGGTCACGCCTCTTCTGGTATCCGATCCTGTTCGGCATCGTGCTGAACCGCCGCCCGCAGAAGGTGGGCAAGGCCTATGAGGAAATCTGGAACCACGATCTCAACGAAAGCTATCTGCGCACCTATACCCGCAGCCAGGGCGAAAAGCTGGCCGAAGCCTTCAAGGATCATCCGAATGTCGTGATCGACTGGGGCATGCGTTACGGGCAGCCGTCCATTCCCTCGCGCATCCACTGGCTGAAGGACCAGGGCTGCGAGAAGATCCTGCTCTTCCCGCTCTATCCGCAGTTTGCCGCCGCCACGACGGCAACCGTGAACGACAAGGCCTTCGAGACGCTGCTGAAGCTGCGCTGGCAGCCGGCGCTGCGCACCGTGCCGCCCTATCACGACGACCCGGTCTATATCGAGGCGCTCGCCAATTCGGTTCGCAACCACTATGCGACGCTGGACTGGGAGCCGGACCTCCTGATCACGTCCTTCCACGGCATTCCGCAATCCTACTTCCAGAAGGGTGATCCCTATCACTGCCAGTGCATGAAGACCGCGCGCCTGCTGCGCGAAAAGCTCGGTCTGCCGAAGGACAAGCTGATGGTCACCTTCCAGTCCCGCTTCGGGCCGGAGGAATGGCTGCAGCCCTATACCGACAAGACCGTGGAAAAGCTCGCTTCCGAAGGCGTGAAGAAGATCGCAATCATGAACCCCGGCTTCGTGTCCGACTGTCTGGAGACGCTTGAGGAAATTGCCGGCGAGGCAGGCGAGCTCTTCCTGCACAATGGCGGCGAGAAGTTCACGCATATTCCCTGTCTCAACGACAGCACAGACGGCATGTGGGTTCTGGAACATGTGGTCCGCCGCGAATTGGGCGGCTGGATCTGACGGGAAAAGCAAAGCGCGCGTCAGTCCCGTCTTGCAATTGGAGGAGTGACCCTCCAGTTGTAGTGTTGGCCGGACTGAATCGGCGGGTAACCTTCGGAGGGCAGAGGGAATGACGGGTTTCGATATTGTGGTGGTCGGGCTGGTTCTGCTGGTCATTCTCGTTCTGTTTGCCGGGGTGAAGACCGTTCCTCAGGGCTATCTCTACACGGTCGAGCGCTTCGGCCGCTATACCCGCACCCTCCAGCCGGGTCTGAACATCATCACCCCGTTCATCGAGACCATCGGCGCCAAGATGAATATCATGGAGCAGGTGCTCGACGTTCCCACCCAGGAAGTGATCACCAAGGACAATGCCTCGGTCGCCGCCGATGCGGTGGCCTTCTATCAGGTGCTGAACCCGGCCCAAGCCGCCTATCAGGTCTCCAACCTGCAAAACGCGATCCTCAACCTCACCATGACCAATATCCGGTCGGTCATGGGCTCGATGGATCTGGACGAACTTCTGTCGAACCGGGAAGTGATCAACGAGAAGCTGCTGCGCGTCGTCGACGATGCCGTCGGCCCCTGGGGGATCAAGGTCACCCGCGTCGAGATCAAGGATATCCGTCCGCCGGTCGATCTCGTGGATGCCATGGCCCGGCAGATGAAGGCCGAGCGCGAAAAGCGCGCCCAGGTGCTGGAGGCGGAGGGTTCCCGCAATGCGCAGATCCTGCGCGCGGAAGGCGCCAAGCAGGCTGCCATCCTCCAGGCCGAGGGCGAGCGCGAAGCCGCTTTCCGTGACGCAGAAGCCCGCGAACGCCTGGCCGAGGCGGAAGCCAAGGCGACCAGGATGGTGTCGGAAGCGATCGCGTCAGGCGATGTCCAGGCCATCAACTACTTCGTCGCTCAGAAATATACCGAGGCCCTGGCCTCGATCGGCCGGGCCAACAATGCCAAGATCGTGCTGATGCCGATGGAAGCCTCTTCCCTGATCGGCTCGCTCGGCGGCATCGGCGCCATCGCCAAGGATGTCTTCGGCGATCCGCCCCGCTCCGAGCCCGCACCGCGCCGCCCGGCACCCCGCAGCACGCCGGAAGTCCAGATGGCGGCCGCCACGCCACCCTCTCCGCGCGAGCAGCCGCCCGTCAATGTCTGGCCGGCCACCCCCGGACAGCAGCCGCCGGAGGCCTGAACCCATGCTGACGGCCTTTCTCGCAGAATTCGGTCCGTGGAGCTGGTGGGTATTGGGGCTTGTGCTGCTCGGTGCCGAACTCATCCTGCCCGGCGTGTTTCTGGTCTGGATCGGTCTGGCGGCCATTGCCATCGGCCTTCTGTCCCTTGGCCTGTGGCAAAGCACCTATTGGCCCTGGGAAGTGCAACTGATTGCTTTCGCCATCCTCTCTGTGGCTTTCGTACTGGCCGGACGGCGGTTCTATGCCGGTCCCGGCGGAAGTGACGAGCCGCTTCTCAACCAGCGCGGCGCCTCGCTTGTCGGCCGCGTTGCCACCCTTGGCGAGCCGGTCCGCGATGGCCGCGGGCGTTTGAAGATCGACGACACCTTTTGGCCCGTCCAGGGCGCGGACATGCCCGCAGGAACACGCGTCCGCGTGACGGCAGCCGATGGAGCCACATTGTCGGTGGAAGCAGCTTAGGTCAGGGGGCGGCGGCGAGCCGCCCTTTTCCTGTCAGGCGACCCCAACCCGCAGGAAGTCGTGGAAATGCACGATACCGGTGGGACGCCTCTCCTCATCGATCACGATGAGCGCCGTAATCCCCATTTCGTTCAGCATGGCGGCCGCGCTGGGGGCCAGCACGCTTGCGGTGATGGTCTTCGGCGTGCGCGTCATGATGTCGTCGACCAGCAGCTCCGAAAGGGGACGGGCCAGATTGCGGGCAAGATCGCCCTCGGTGACGATACCGCAGAGCCGGCCATCGGCATCGACGACACCGACACAGCCGAAGCGCTTCCGGGAGAGAACCATGACGGCTTCGGTCAGCGGCGTGCCGGCCGGGACCAGCGGAATGCGGTCGCCCTTGTGCATGATATCGCCCACGTGAGTAAGGCTCGCGCCCAGCTTTCCACCCGGGTGAAAGGTGCGGAAATCCTGGGCCGTAAAGCCCCGGCTTTCCAGAAGCGCAATCGCCAGCGCATCCCCCATGGCAAGCTGCATCATGGTCGATGTGGTGGGCGCAAGCCCGTGCGGGCAGGCTTCCTGCTCCTTCGGCAGCAGAAGAAGGATATCGCATTCCCGCGCCAGAGTGGAGGTCTCGCCGGAGGTCATCGCAATCAGGGGAATGCGGAAGCGCCGCGAATAGGCAATGATGCCCTTCAGCTCCGTGCTTTCGCCGCCCCAGGACATGGCGATGATCACATCGTCCCGCGTGATCATGCCGAGGTCGCCGTGATTGGCCTCGACAGGATGGACGAAGAAGGCCGGCGTGCCGGTGGAGGCAAAGGTGGCTGCCATTTTCGATCCGATATGGCCGCTCTTGCCGACGCCGGTGACGATCACGCGCCCGCTGATTCCGAAAATACGTTCGACCGCAGCGGCGAAGGGCGCCGCGAGCGGGCCGCTCAGGGCCTTCTCGAGTGAAAGAAGGCCGTTGCGTTCGGTCTCGATGGTTCTGAGCGCCGAGGCAATCGCATCGGCGGCGAGGGTGGGTGCAGCAATCTCGTTCATGGCAGGAGCGTTAGCGCTTTCCGGCCCGTCTGTCCAATTCCCAGAGCCCGAAAACCCCGCTTCGGGAGCGGTTTTTCGGGTTTGCCCGTCTCCGCCGACCGCACCTTCGTCCGTCCCGATTGCAGGACCTGCCCTCCCCTCTACGAAATGTCCGCTCAGACGGCAAGGCGTCGAGAAATAAACCAAGCATTAACCACGACACTTTAGAAATGGGTAACCATTCCAGTTTCCGGGTTCTGCACGTCGATGATCCTTTGCCGCCTTCCATCAGGCTTTCCGCGCCTCAAGTCCCGGTCGGGCTTGCTGGCCGGTGTTGCCGTGGCCGCGCTTTTGGCTCCATCCGTCCAGGCGCAGAGCCTCGATCCGTCCGCCTATCCGGCGAACGGCGCTGTAATGGCCACGCCTGATGATACGGCCGATCCCGGAATGTCCGACACCTCCGCCGCTCCCGCCGACGGAACGGTTCTCCAGCAGCCGGCCTTACGAACGCAGATTTCCGATGGCGAACCGGTCAATGCGCGAGCGACCAGGCTGTCCGTTTATGACAATAACGATCTTCCGGAAGAAGATCCCAATCTCGGCCGCGACAATCTCCGGGCGCAACCAATCGATGGGCTTCGGCCGGCACTGCGCTCCGACCAGGAGCAGACACCCGGGATAGGCCTTGGCACCTTTACCCTCCGCCCGACGCTGAACAATTCCCTTGCAAGCGAGACGACGAAATCGGCCGGCACGGACACGACACGCACCTACATGCAGACGGAGCTGAAAGGCACGCTCACCTCCGACTGGTCCAGACACCAGCTAACCGTGACGGGCGACGGCATTTTCCAGCGCAATCTTTCCGGGGAAGGCCAGACCAAACCTTCCGCTTCGGTGAATGCCGATCTGAGGCTCGATCTCTCCAGGGATACCATAGCCCATCTCACCGGCGGCTATTCGCTGACCCGTGAAAGCGCGACCGATCCGAATGCACTGCTCGATGCCGTGGACCAGTCCCGCGTCCAGACCTTGACCGGGGGCGCAACCATCGAACGGGATTTCGGGCTGCTGCGCGGTCTTGCGGCAGTCGATGTCAGTCGCACCACCTATTCCGATGCAACGCTGTCCGATGGGTCGACCGTTTCCTTGAGCGACCGGAACCGGAATGAGGGCAATCTCCGTGTCCGCGTCGGCTACGATCTGTCCCCGGCACTCATTCCTTTCCTGGAAGCGTCGGCGGGCCGCACCTTCTATGACGAGGCGGCCGATAGCGCGGGTTACGAGCGCAATTCCGAAACGCTCGGCGGAAAAGCCGGCGTGCAGGTGGATCTCGGCGAAAAGCTGAAGGGGGAGCTGGGGCTGGGATATCGCCACGTGACCTTTGCCGATGCCCGGCTTGCGGCCATCGATGCCGTGGTTCTCGATGCCTCCGCCAGCTGGTCGCCACGCCGCGGCACGGATATCACGCTGGGCCTGCTGACCGATGTGGAACCCTCCGTGGCAGCCGGGCAGTCGGGTTATGTATCCCGCGCGCTCACCCTGGCGCTGACCCAGCAGGTGCGGGACGATCTCGTGGCCAAGCTCTCTGCCGGCGCGAACTGGCGCGATTACCGGCCCGCCGGAACGGCAAGCAATGATGTGGTCACGACTTTGGGCGCGAGCATGGCCTACGGTCTGAACCGCTATCTCGATCTGACGGCCGATGTTTCCTGGGAGCGCACCCAGCCGGATGTGGGCTCGGAAACCGACGTGATGCGCGCCGGCGTCGGGCTTACCCTGAAGCGATAAAAAAAGCCGCCGCGGGCTGTCCGCAGCGGCTGTGTCCCCGTGTCCTTTTCGTCGCTCAGCCGCCGGCGCGCGCCAGCAGCTTGGCAATCTCCGCCTGGACACTGCCGCGAATATCCGCCCGCTCGAGAGCAAAGGCCACGTTGGCGAGGATGAAGCCGTCTTTCGCGCCACAATCGAACGTCTCGCCGCGGAAGTGATATCCGACGAAATCCTGACGTCCGGCCAGCTTCAGCATGCCATCGGTCAGCTGGATTTCGTTCCCGGCACCGCGCTCCTGCGTTTCCAGGATGTCGAAAATCTCGGGCTGCAAAATGTAGCGGCCATTGATGAAATAGTTGGAAGGCGCGGTGCCCTTGGCCGGCTTTTCCACCATGCCGGTGATCTTGAAGCCGGAACCGACCGCATCGCCCACGCCCACGATACCATATTTGTGGGCCTGGTCTGGATGGCATTCCTCGACCGCAATCACGTTGCCGCCGGACTGGTTGTAAAGATCCATCATGCCCGCCATGCAGCCCTTTTCGCCCCGCATGATCATGTCGGGGAGCAACAGCGCGAAGGGTTCGTTGCCCACGATGTCGCGCGCGCACCAGACCGCATGACCGAGACCCAGCGGCTCCTGCTGGCGGGTAAAGCTCGCCATGCCCGCCTTTGGCAGGATATCGGACAGAAGGGTCAGCTCCACTGTTTTCGACCGCTCCTTGAGGGTCCGCTCCAGCTCGTACTGAATGTCGAAATAATCCTCGATCACGCCTTTGCCGCGACCGGTCACGAAGACCAGATGCTCGATGCCCGCTTCCAGCGCTTCATCCACCACATACTGGATGACCGGCTTGTCGACGACGGTGAGCATTTCTTTGGGAACGGCTTTGGTAGCGGGAAGAAAGCGGGTGCCCAGACCCGCAACGGGGAAAACTGCCTTGCGAACTTTACGATGCTGTCCCAAATTGGCCTCCAACGGCGCGTCGAACATGACGGATCATGCCATGCGGTCTCTGAATTAGTTTCGAAATGCTACTTTTTTCCAAAGAATGACGCCAGTGCGGCAACATGGTAAAGATTTTGTTGAGAGTCTCGCGTTAGCCTCGCTGCAGGGAGCGGCATGAGCTGCCCTGCACCATGCGTATAGCCAATGAACGGGATTGCACGATGCGGACCAGGAAAAGCCTGACACTCGGAAAACTGGCACTCTCGGCACTTGTTGCCTTGCAGCTGGGCGGCCACACACCGGCCCTGGCCGACGAGGCGTTCCGCAACTTCGTCATCAAATTCTATCCGACGGCCGCCAAGGCCGGCATTTCGGCGCGCACCTACAAAGCCGCCTTTGCGGGCGTGAACGAGCCCGATCCGGAGGTCCTGCGCAAGGCCGGCTTCCAGCCCGAATTCAAGACGCCCGTGTGGGAATACATGGACAGTCGCGTCAATCCCTATACCGTTCGGGTCGGCCAGGAAATGCTGCACCGCTATGGCTCGACCCTCTCTGCGATCGAACGCCATTTCGGCGTGGACAAGCACATTCTTCTCGCCATCTGGTCGATGGAATCCAATTACGGCGCGATCCTCGCCAAGGAAGAAAAGCTCCATTACATCCCGCAAGCCCTGGCCACGCTTGCCTATTCCGATCCCAAGCGCTCAAAATTCGCCCAGAAACAGCTGATTGCGGCGCTGAAGATCCTGCAGGCTGGCGATATCGGCCCGCGCCAGATGACCGGCTCCTGGGCCGGCGCCATGGGTCACACCCAGTTCATTCCGACGAGCTATCTGCTGTACGGCTTCGATGCCGACGGCAATGGCAAGCGTGACATCTGGAACTCGATCCCCGATGCACTGGCCACTTCCGCCAACCTGCTGAAGCAGAATGGCTGGGTCTCCGGCAAGACCTGGGGCTATGAGGTCATGGTGCCCGCCGGCGGCCAGGCCTATGCGGGCAAGACCCTGACGCTTGCGCAGTGGGAGCAACTCGGCTTCGCCCGCCCGAACGGCAAGGGCTTCAAGAATGGCGGCGATCGCGCCCAGCTGAAAATGCCCGCTGGCGGCAAGGGCCCCGGCTTCCTGATGGCCAAGAACTTCTTCGTCATCAAGAAATACAATGCGGCCGATACCTATGCGCTCGCCGTCGGGCAGCTGGCGGACCAGATCGCGGGCTATCCCGGCATGCGCCAGAGTTGGCCCCGCCCGGACAGCTCTCTCGACATTAACGAGAAATTCGAGTTGCAGTCGCGACTGAAGGAGCTCGGCTATTACGAGGGCGAAGTCGACGGCAATTTCGGCTCCGGCTCGAAGGCGGCCATTACCTCGATCCAGCAACGGCTCGGCTTGCAGCCGGATGGCGAACCGTCGCGGCAGCTCCTCAAGGCGCTGCGCCAGTAAAGCCATTGCGGGAAATGGCGTTTTGGCCTTTTCCCTGTCACGGTTAGGCCTATAATGGTGCTCCGGGCAATTTTTGGGTTGCCGACCTCTACGAGCCGCGCATGTTTCTCGCCATTGTACAACGAACCGGTATCCGGGCGGTCCTTCTTGTCATGATGGCCGCGGCCTTTCTATTGGGTGGCCTCCCCTCCGCCTCGCAGGCCCAGGAAGTGCGCAAGCGCCAGACCCTTTTCGACTGGATATTCGGAGGCCCGAAACGGCAGCAGCCGGATATCATCGAATTGCCGACCCGCAAGAAGCCACGGATCAAGAAACGCAATTCGCAAAGCGTGACACTGCTGGAAACCGCCACGCCGCCGGTGACCAAGAACCCGGATGCGCGGCATGTGCTCGTGATCGGCGATTTCCTGGCCTCGGGTCTCGCGCAGGGCTTAACGGCTGCCTTTGCCCAGGATCCGACCATGGTGGTCGATACCAAGGCCAACAATGCATCCGGTCTTGTGCGTGACGATTATTACGATTGGCAGAAGAACCTGCCGGACATGATCCGCGACCTGAAGCCCGCGGCCGTGGTTCTGATGATCGGCTCCAACGACCGCCAGCAGATGCGCCTGGCGTCCGGCAAGGCGGAATTCGATACGCCAGCCTGGAATGAGGCCTATGCAAGCCGCGTCGAATCCCTGCTGAAGATAGGCAAGGATGCGGGCGTGCCGATGATCTGGGTCGGCCTGCCGGCCTTCAAGAGTGCCAAGTCCACCGCTGCCGCGCTGCAATTCAACATTGTCTATCGCAATGCTTCCGCCAGAATGGGCGCGGAATTTGTCGACATCTGGGATGGTTTCGTCGACGAAAACGGCAAATTCATCCAGTCGGGCTCCGATTTCAACGGCCAGCCCGCCCGCCTTCGTACCTCGGATGGCGTCGGTATGGCTGCGGCTGGCAAACGCAAGCTGGCCTTCTATGCGGAAAAGCCGATCCGCAAGTTGCTTGGGGAGCCACTGACCGTCGAGGATGTCATCCGCCTGGATGACCGGAGCCTGCTGACGGACAAGCAGGCGGACAAACCGAGCGGTCCACCGGTTCGAACGCCGCCCATCAGCCTGACGGATCCGGAACTGGATGGTGGCAGCGAGCTCCTCGGAGCGCCCGGTCGCCCGGCCACGCTCGCCAGCACCATGCCGGTCGGAGCCGCCCCCGCCCCCACCGGCCGCGTTGATGATTTCAGCCTGCCCAATCTCTAGGTTCGACCGAAGGGCTCGTATCGCGGCGATTTGCAACGGAATATGATCGATAAAAAGGCCCCGTCTTCTTTCGAAGACGGGGCCAAGATGCTTGGGAGCATGGAGCTTTTTCAGCGCGGCAGGATGGTGCTTCCCATCAGCGCTTCGTCGATGGCGCGGGCCGCCTGGCGTCCTTCGCGAATTGCCCAGACCACCAGCGACTGGCCGCGACGGACGTCGCCAGCGGCCCAGAGCTTGTCCACTGAGGTGCGGTAATCCCGGTCATTGGCCACCACATTGGTGGAGCCGCGCTTGTCGGTGTTGAGGACCAGCTTGTTGCCAAGCTCCTTCAGCACGCTGTCCTTGAAGGGACCCGAGAAGCCGATGGCGATGAAGGCAAGGTCGGCCTTGATGACGAATTCCGTGCCGGCGATCGGCTTGCGGCGCTCATCCACCTCGCAGCATTTCACCCCGGTCAGCACACCGTCCTCGCCGATGAATTCGAGCGTTGCCACCTGGAATTCGCGGATCGCGCCCTCGGCCTGCGAGGAAGAGGTGCGCATCTTCGTCGCCCAGAAGGGCCAGACGGCGAGCTTGTCTTCCTTTTCCGGCGGCTGCGGACGGATGTCGAGCTGGGTCACCTTGACGGCGCCCTGGCGGAAGGCGGTGCCGACGCAGTCAGACGCCGTGTCACCGCCGCCGACCACGACCACATGCTTGCCGCCGGCGAGGATCTGCATGGACGGCCAGCCCGTGCTGTCGGTGTTTTCCCGGCCGACGCGGCGGTTCTGCTGGACGAGATAGGGCATGGCATCATGCACGCCGGCCAGATCGACGCCCGGAATGCCCGCAGGACGCGGGGTTTCCGAGCCGCCGCAATAGAGAACGGCATCATGTTCGGCGAGAAGCTTCTCGACCGGCAGAGTCACGCCGACATTGACGCCGCAATGGAAGGTCACGCCCTCACCGCGCATCTGCTCGACGCGGCGGTTGATGAAGTTCTTCTCCATCTTGAAGTCCGGAATGCCGTAGCGGAGCAGACCGCCGGGCTTGGTTTCCCGCTCGTAGACATGCACCTCATGGCCGGCACGGCCGAGCTGCTGCGCGGCGGCGAGGCCCGCAGGGCCGGAACCGATGATCGCCACCTTCTTGCCCGTATGGGTGGTCGGCGGCTGGGGCACGATGAAGCCCAGTTCATAGGCCTTGTCGGCAATCGCCTGCTCCACGGTCTTGATGGCGACCGGGGTATCTTCGAGGTTCAGCGTGCAAGCCTCCTCGCAGGGAGCCGGGCAGACGCGGCCGGTAAATTCCGGGAAATTGTTTGTGGTGTGGAGGTTGCGGATCGCTTCCTCCCAGTTGCCGTTATAGACCAGATCGTTCCAGTCAGGGATCTGGTTGTGAACCGGACAGCCGGTCGGGCCGTGGCAATAGGGAATGCCGCAATCCATGCAGCGTGCCGCCTGTTTCTGCACTTCCGGGTCCGACATGGGAAGCGTGAATTCGCGGAAATGGCGAATGCGGTCGGAGGCCGGCTGATACTTCGCCACCTGCCGGTCAATTTCCATGAAACCTGTAACCTTGCCCATCGTCTTGTCCGTCCGTTCAGTCGCTCCGGCTCACCGGATCCAGTTTTCCACTCTCAATCCCGAAATCCGGGAAAATTCCTTCACATTGTCAGTCACCAGGACCGCATCAAGCGCCATGGCATGGGCGGCGATCAGCATATCCATCTGCCCGATGCGCTCACCTCTTTTCTCGAGAGATGATCTGATCTCCGCATAGACAAGATCGGCAGGATGATCCCATCCAAAGACAGTCAGTCGCGCCAATATCATCTCGACCGCAAGCTTGTGCCTCAGGACTCCACTCTTGGTGTAACCGAACCGAAGCTCTGCCTGCACAAGCACGCTGGTGGCCAACTGACCACCAGGGCATTCAGAAATCCGCCTTGCCCCCGACCCATCTGGGTTCCGGAGAAAATCCGAGATGATGTTCGTATCCAGAAGATACGTCATCTCTCGTCTTCCCAATCAAGGCCTACGGCCCGGGGCGGATAATCCTCAACTTCGGGAAAATCGATTGCCGGTCCTTCCTTGATAAAGGCAATGACTTCAGCCCAGCTCTTCAGAGATGAGACCGGAGAAAGGATGAGATTGCCTTTCGCATCCCTTGTCACTTCCACTTGGTCACCTTCGAACTCGAACTCTTTCGGAATCCGGATCGCGCGGCTGCGGCCATTCTTGAAGACCTGAACCGTCTTGCGGACCGGTCGGTCATTGCTTTGGTCTGGATAGGCCATCTTCCCCTCCTGCGGCTTGGCATATGCCAACAGCATATGCCGACCGGTGAGATCAAGCAATCACTCCGCCGCGACCCCCATGGCCAGCCGTTCCATGTCTTCGAGGGCGCGACGATATTCGACCGGCATGACCTTGCGGAACTTCGGACGATAGTCGCTCCACCGGTCGAGGATCGCGCGGGCGCGCTCTGAACCGGTATAGTGATGGTGGTTGGCGATCAGCTGATAGAGACGCTCCTCGTCGTGACGGGTCATGTCGCCCGACACGTCGACCAGGCCCTTGTGCTGGAGATCGCCGCCGCGATGGTGCAGCTTCTCCATCAGGTCGTCCTCTTCCGGCACCGGCTGCAGCTCGACCATGGCCATGTTGCAGCGGGAGGCGAAATCGCCCTTCTCGTCCAGCACATAGGCTACACCACCCGACATGCCGGCCGCGAAATTGCGGCCCGTTTCACCGAGCACGACGACGACACCGCCGGTCATGTATTCGCAGCCATGGTCACCCACGCCCTCAACGACAGCGATCGCCCCGGAATTGCGGACCGCGAAGCGCTCGCCCGCGACACCGCGGAAGTAGCACTCACCCTCGGTGGCCCCGTAGAGAACCGTGTTGCCGACGATGATCGACTCTTCCGCGACGATCTTCGTGTCCTCCGGCGGGCGGACGATGATGCGGCCGCCGGAAAGGCCCTTGCCCACATAGTCGTTGCCGTCGCCGACGAGCGAAAGCGTGACGCCGCGCGCGAGGAAGGCCCCGAAGGACTGGCCAGCCGTGCCGGTCAACTTCACATTGATCGTATCGTCCTTCAGGCCCCTGTGACCGTAATTCTTGGCGACTTCGCCGGAAAGCATCGCGCCCACCGAACGGTCGACATTGCGGATCGTGCTTTCGATGGTCACCGACTTCTTCGATTGCAGCGCCGCCTTTGCCTTCTCGATCAGCTTCCGGTCGAGAATATCGTCGATCGGATGCTTCTGCCGTTCGGTCCAGAAGGTCGCTTCCTTCGGCGCCTCGACCTTGTGGAAGAGACGACTGAAATCGAGACCACGGGCCTTCCAGTGGGCAATCGCCTCATCCTTTTCGAGCAGGTCCGAGCGACCGATGATCTCGTTCAGAGAGCGAACGCCGAGCGATGCAAGGATCTCCCGCACTTCTTCGGCAACGAAGAAGAAGTAGTTGATCACATGCTCGGGGGCACCCTTGAAGCGCTTGCGCAGCACCGGGTCCTGGGTGGCGACGCCAACCGGGCAGGTGTTGAGATGGCACTTGCGCATCATGATGCAGCCAGCCGCAATCAGCGGCGCGGTGGCAAAACCGAATTCATCCGCGCCGAGCAACGCACCGACGATCACGTCCCGGCCGGTCTTCAGGCCGCCGTCGACCTGAAGGGCCACGCGAGAACGCAGGCCGTTCAGCACCAGCGTCTGCTGGGTTTCGGAAAGCCCGATTTCCCAGGGGCTGCCGGCATGCTTCAGCGACGTGAGCGGTGAAGCGCCCGTGCCGCCATCGAAGCCAGAAATGGTGATATGGTCGGCGCGGGCCTTGGCAACACCGGCAGCCACCGTGCCCACACCCACTTCGGAAACGAGCTTGACCGAGATATCCGCTGCCGGGTTGACGTTCTTCAGGTCGTAGATCAGCTGGGCCAGATCTTCGATCGAATAGATGTCGTGATGCGGGGGCGGCGAGATCAGGCCGACACCCGGGGTCGAATGCCGGGTCTTGGCAATGGTCGCGTCCACCTTGTGACCGGGCAGCTGGCCACCCTCGCCGGGCTTGGCACCCTGGGCGACCTTGATCTGCAGCATGTCCGCATTGACCAGATATTCGGTCGTCACGCCGAAGCGGCCGGAAGCCACCTGCTTGATCGCCGAGCGCTCCGGGTTCATGGAACCATCCGGCAGGGGCAGATAGCGATCCGCTTCCTCGCCGCCCTCGCCGGTGTTCGACTTGCCGCCAAGCTTGTTCATGGCAATGGCCAGCGTCGTATGCGCCTCGCGGCTGATCGAGCCGAAGGACATGGCCCCGGTCGAGAAACGCTTCACGATCTCGGAAGCCGACTCCACCTCGTCGATGGAAATCGGCTTGCGGCCGAGCGCGTCCGCACCCTTGATCTTGAAAAGACCGCGGATGGCATTCATGCGCACCGTGCTTTCATTCACCTGCTCGGCGAATTCCAGATACCGATCCTTGGCATTGCCGCGGACCGCGTGCTGCAACGAGGCGACCACATCGGGCGTCCAGGCATGGTCCTCGCCACGCATGCGATAGGCATATTCGCCACCGATATCGAGCGTGCGCGCCGTCAGCGCGCTGGTGGAGAAAGCCGCCTGATGGCGGGCGAAGGTTTCGCGGGCGATTTCCTCGAGACCGACGCCCTCGATGGTGGTCGCGGTGCCGAAGAAGAACTTCTGCACGAAATCCGACGACAGGCCGACCGCATCGAAGATCTGCGCGCCGCAATAGGACTGATAGGTGGAAATGCCCATCTTGGACATCACCTTGAGGATGCCCTTGCCCACCGCCTTGATGTAGCGGGAAACGATTTCCTCCTTGTCCACCTCCGGCGGGAAGGCGCCATGCTTGTGCATGTCGAGCAGGGTGTCGAAGGCGAGATAGGGGTTGATCGCCTCGGCACCGAAACCGGCGAGACAGCAGAAGTGATGCACTTCGCGCGGCTCGCCCGATTCCACCACGAGGCCGACCGAAGTGCGCAAGCCCTTGCGGATCAGGTGGTGATGGACGGCAGCGGTGGCGAGCAGCGCCGGAATGGCGATACGGTCAGGCCCCACCTGACGGTCGGAGAGAACGATGATGTTGTAGCCGCTGGCAACCGCCTGCTCGGCGCGCTCGCAAAGCCGGTCGAGCATTTCGGGCATGCTTTCCGCACCGCGCGAGACGTCATAGGTGAAGTCCAGCGTCTTGGTGTCGAACCGGTCTTCCGTATGGCCGATGGAGCGGATCTTTTCGAGATCGCCGTTGGTCAGGATCGGCTGGCGCACTTCCATGCGCTTGGCATTGGCCGCCCCGCCGTGATCGAGGATGTTGGGACGCGGGCCGATGAAGGACACGAGGCTCATGACGAGCTCTTCGCGGATCGGGTCGATCGGCGGGTTCGTCACCTGCGCGAAGTTCTGCTTGAAATAGGTGTAAAGCAGCTTCGACTTGGAGGACATGGCCGAGATCGGCGTATCCGTCCCCATCGAGCCCACCGCTTCCTGGCCGGTCGTCGCCATCGGCGACATCAGGAGCTTCGTGTCTTCCTGAGTGTAGCCGAAGGCCTGCTGGCGATCGAGCAGCGACACGTCGCGGCGCAGCGCGCGCGGCTCGACGGGATGCAGGTCCTCGAGGATCAGCTGGGTGCGGTCGAGCCATTCCTTGTAGGGATGGGCGGTGGCCAGTTCGGACTTCACCTCTTCATCGGAGATGATGCGGCCCTTGACCATGTCGATCAGCAGCATCTTGCCGGGCTGGAGGCGCCACTTCTTGACGATCTTCTCTTCCGGAACGGGCAGCACGCCTGCTTCGGAGGCCATGATCACCCGGTCGTCGTCGGTGACGATGTAGCGGGCCGGACGCAGGCCGTTGCGGTCGAGCGTCGCGCCGATCTGCCGGCCATCGGTAAAGGCAACGGCGGCCGGGCCGTCCCACGGCTCCATCAGGGCGGCGTGGTACTCGTAGAAAGCCTTGCGCTCATGCGACATGGACTGGTTGCCGGCCCAGGCTTCCGGGATCAGCATCATGACCGCATGGGCCATGGAATACCCGCCGCGCACCAGGAATTCGAGCGCATTGTCGAAGCAGGCCGTATCGGACTGGCCTTCGTAGGAGATCGGCCAGAGCTTGGAAATATCCTCGCCGAAGAGCGGCGAGGAAACCGAAGCCTGGCGCGCCGCCATCCAGTTCACATTGCCGCGCAGCGTGTTGATTTCGCCGTTATGGGCCACCATGCGATAGGGGTGGGCGAGCTTCCACGAGGGGAAAGTGTTGGTCGAGAAACGCTGGTGCACCAGCGCAACCGCCGTCTCGAAGCGGGGATCGGCGAGATCCTTGTAGTAGGCGCCCACCTGATAGGCGAGGAACATGCCCTTGTAGACGACCGTCTGGGTGGAGAGCGAGACGACATAGAAGCCGAGATCGCCACCATCCGCTTCCGCATAGATGCGGTTGGAAATCACCTTGCGGAGGGTAAAGAGCCGCCGTTCGAATTCGTCATTGGTGGCGGCATCGCGGCCGGCACCGATGAAGACCTGGATATGGCGGGGCTCGGTCGCCGCAATGTCGGGCGCCTTGGAAAGAGAGGAATTGTCGACCGGCACGTCACGGAAACCGAGCAGCACCTGCCCCTCTTCCGCCACCACGTCCGCGATCACATCCTTGAAATGGGCGACCAGTTGCTCGTCCTGCGGCATGAAGAGGTAGCCAACCGCATATTCGCCGGCCTTCGGCAGGATCACACCCTGCCTTGCCATTTCCTCGCGGAAGAAACGGTCCGGGATCTGGACGAGAATGCCCGCGCCGTCGCCCATCAGCGGATCAGCGCCGACGGCGCCGCGATGGGTGAGGTTTTCGAGCATGAACAGGCCGTCCTTGACGATCTGGTGGGACTTCTGTCCCTTCATATGGGCAATGAAGCCGACACCACAGGCATCGTGCTCGTTGGCGGGATCGTAAAGACCCTGCGCCCGGGGAAGACCTTCGAAGGTGCGCTCCGCCGCTTTCGTCGAACGCGCCGCCGTGACAGTGGTTTCGCGGGCATCGCGCCCCTTGAACTCATGCTCGGACATCGTCTTCCTCCTGTCGGCTCGCCGCCGGGACCTTCCCGGTCGACCCCGAGGGACGAGAACGCAGCGGCCAAGTCCCTCAAATCGATTTATCTTTTGCCATCCGCGACACGCCAGCCTTCGGTGAAAGGAAGCGATGCGAGGGGGCATTTCCGGAAATTAGGACAGCAAGACTGTCCTAATTTCCCGTTTTCTATGCCAGAGCGAAGGCGCTTTAGCAAGCGCTTTCTAGACACGTAGGCGAAATTTGCGCAGCAAGATTACAGTGGAATGACAGGTCGTGAAATTTTATGTCGCGAATATCACCGCAGAGGTTCGATAATTTCAAAACTATGCAGACGTATAAAAGGTCAGCGAGCAATGGTTGATAAGGCGGGACGATTCCTTAATCTCGTTTCCTGTCCTCTTGTTCGCCTCTCACGAAGGTCCGTTTCCGATGTATTTTTCTTCCGACAACTGGGCTGGCGCCCATCCGGTGATCGCCCGGGCTCTTTTCGATGCCTCGGAAGGCTTTGCCTCCGCCTATGGCACGAGCGACCTCGACCGGAAGGTCGATGCACGCTTCAGCGAAGTCTTTGAAAAGGATGTTTCCGTATTCTTCGTCGGCACGGGCACGGCCGCCAACTCGCTGGCGCTGGCCAGCGTCACCAAGCCGGGCGGCCTGACCTTCTGCCATCACGAGGCGCACATCAACACGGATGAATGCGGTGCGCCGGGCTTCTTTGCCCATGGCGCGCGGCTCCATCCGGTGGGTGGCGCGGAAGCGAAGGTGGATCCGGACGCACTCGCCGCGGCGATGGCCCGTTTCCCGGAGGGCGGCGTGCATTTCGGCCAGGCGGCAGCCGTCAGCATCACCCAGGCGACGGAATTCGGCACGGTCTATACGCGCAGCGAAATAGAGGCGATTGCGGCGGTTGCCAGAAGCCGGAACCTGCCGCTCCATATGGATGGTGCGCGTTTTGCCAATGCCCTGGCCGCGCTTGGCTGCTCGCCCGCCGAGATGACCTGGAAGAGCGGGGTGGACATTCTCTCTTTCGGCGGCACGAAGAATGGCTGCTGGATGGCGGAAGCGCTGGTCTTCTTCGATCAGGATCTGGCCCGCGAAATGCCGTTCCTGCGCAAGCGCTCGGCGCAGCTCTTTTCAAAATCCCGGTTCATCGCCGCCCAGTTCGACGCCTATCTGGAGGGCGATCTCTGGCTGGAACTGGCAGCCCATGCCAACCGCATGGCCGATCGCTTGCGCGCCGGCCTGGATCAGTTGTCCGACTGCCGCAATGCCTGGAAGACAACCGCCAACGAAGTCTTCGCCATCATGCCGCAGACGAAGATGGAAAAGGCATTCGCCGCCGGTGCCCGCTTTTACGATTGGCCCGTCCCGGCGGACCAGCCCCATCTCGTCGGGGAAGGCGAGGTTCTCACCCGTCTGGTCACGAGCTTTGCGACGACACAGCAGCACGTGGACGACCTTCTCGCCATTCTGCGCTGAAACCCACGAAAAAGCCTCCCTTCCGTGCGGGAAGGGAGGCTTGCGAGCGCTTGGGAGGATCGCGCTTGTCGCGACCGGACTTCAGGTTCAGTTGACCGAAACCTGGCCCTCGATCGACTTGGCACCGGCCGCATCGGCGGCGATGGAAATGCGGCGCGGCTTCATGGCTTCGGGAATGTTCCGGAGCAGGTCGATGTGCAGCAGGCCGTTCTTCAGCGAAGCCGACTGGACTTCCACATGATCGGCAAGCTGGAAGCGGCGCTCGAAGGCGCGCTTGGCAATGCCGCGATAGAGGAATTCCGTTTCGGCAGCGGCTTCCTCGGCCTTTTCACCCTTGACGGTCAGCACATGGGCATGCGCTTCGATGGAGAGTTCCTTCTCGTCGAAGCCAGCAACGGCCATTGTGATGCGATAGGTGTTTTCGCCGGTCCGCTCGATATTGTAGGGCGGATAGGACTGTTCGGCCTGGCCGACGCCATCAAGCATGTTGAAAAGGCGGTCGAAGCCGACGGTGGAACGGTAAAGCGGAGCAAAATCTACGTGACGCATGGTGTCCTCCTTTGAGCGACGGATAGCGATGTCGGTGGCTCCCCAAAATCCCGCATTGGCAATTGCCGGGGAGCGCCACAGGCCCTTTTTGGCGCCTGCAGAAAGGAGATGGGAAGGCGATTTTCCCGTTTCAAGAGCGCGGGAAGGAGATTTTCGCCGAAGCTGAATGGCGGATGAACCGGCCATTCGGGGAGAGTTCAGACGGCCCCTGCTAGGTCATGACAACAGGAGGACAACACTCCTGGTCACCGGTGTGTCGCCCCCGATTTCACCGGTTGCTGCTAAGAAGCCGGAACGTGCGCCGCCCCCAAAAATGACGCGTTCCGGCTTTTTTCTTTGACCGCTCCGAAGGCGGGCGCTACCCATAGGGTGTCGCTCCGATCCTCTCCCGCCGATTGCCTTTCATGGTTCCCATTCTTCGCTCCTCACCCGACAATCCCGTGCCGGACAATCACACTGCGGGCTATTTCACCGGCCACAAGGGTGTGAAGCTGCGCTATGCGATCTTTCGCTCCTCCCACTCGGTGGCCAAGGGTACGGTGGTGCTTCTGCAGGGTCGCAACGAATGCATCGAGAAATATTTCGAGACGATCCGCGACCTGAATGCGCAAGGCCTCTGGGTCGCCGCCTTCGACCTGCGCGGACAGGGCGGTTCGGACCGGCTCCTGCCCCGGCAGAGACGCGGCCACGTGCGTCGCTTTACCGATTATGAAAAAGATCTCTCCATCTTCCTGACGGATATCGTCCTGCCGGATACCCGGCTGCCTTTCTTCCTGATCGGCCACTCTACCGGGGCGCTGATCGCGCTTTCCGCCGCGCCTTATCTCGCAAGCCGGATCGAGCGCATGGCGTTGAGTGCGCCCTTTCTCGGCTTGACCGGCCAGACGCTGCCAAGCGGCCTGATCCGGTTCCTCACCCGCACCCTCTGCCTGACGGGTCTCGGGAATTTACCGCTGACCGGCGAGCCCTCCCCCGTTCCTTTCGCGGACAATGTGGTCACCACGGATCCGCAGCGCTATCGGCGCAATCAGATGATTTTGGAAACCCATCCCGAGCTCGGCCTCGGGCCGCCCAGCTGTCGCTGGCTTTCGGAGGCGTTTCGCGCCATGGATCGCGTCGCCCGGCCGGATCACCTGACGCGGATCACCATTCCCACCCTCATCCTGGCTCCGACCATGGACAAGCTCGTTCCCTTCTCCGCACAGGAAGCGCTGGCGCGCAAGTTCCGCGCCTGCCAGCTCATTCCCATTGCCGGGTCGGGCCACGAGATATTTCAGGAGCGGGATATCTTCAGGGCACAGGCGCTGGGCGCCGTTGCCGCCTTCATGCCGGGCAGCGATGCGGTGGAACAGGGGATGGGCGCCGCCTATTGAGCGGCGCAGAAGGCCTGGCGGGAAAGAAGCTCACCCGTGGAGAAGCGCCATGGCCTCTTCGTGCACGGCCTTGCTGCCAGCGGCAAGAATCCGCCCGCCCTTTTCCGGGCGTCCGCCCTCCCAGTCGGTCATGATCCCACCGGCCTGTTCGATAATGGGAATGAGCGCCCCGACATCATAGGGTTTCAACGAATTTTCCACGACGATGTCCACATGCCCGGCGGCCAGCAGCGCATAGGCATAACAATCGATGCCGTAGCGGAAGAGGCGTACGCTGTTCTGCACCCGCATGTACCGGTCGAGGTCCTCACCGAAGATATGCGGCGAGGTGGTGAAGAGAATGGCATCGGAAAGCGAAGCGCAATCGCGCGTCTTCAGCTGACGTTCGCCACCCGGGCCGGAATACCAGCTCTTCTGGCCGTCGGCAAAATAGCGCTCGCCCGTAAAGGGCTGGTCCATCAGCCCCATGATGGCGCGGCCCTTCTCCTGCAGGCCGATCAGCGTGCCCCAGACGGGGACGCCGGAAATGAAGGCGCGGGTTCCATCGATCGGGTCGACCACCCAGACGAGATCGCGGTCAAGACCCACATCCTCATGCTCCTCGCCCAGAAAACCATGCTCGGGGAAATGGGCCTCCACCAGCGCGCGAATGGCAAGCTCCGCAGCCCGGTCGCCCTCGGTCACGGGGTCGAATCCGGCTTTCTGCTCCTTGTTCACCACATCGAGACCGGTGCGAAAACGCGGCAGGGTTTCCGCCCGGGCAGCATCGGCCAGACGGTTGAAGAAGGCGCGATCTGGATACATGCGGTAGACCCCTTGGAATTCTGCCCGTCCGGCGGCATTGAAGAGATCTTTTCAATAAACGATCTGACCGGGATTGCAAATGGAGGTTTTGTTTCAGGCCGTCATTCTGCAGCCAGACTGCCCACCTGGTCTCCATGACAGGCATGGGCGATGAAGCGCTGCATGAAGGCGGTCAGCGCCTGCACGACCCCGGGAAAGGCGCGGCTTTTTTCCAGCGTGCCCTCGTCCACATAAAGCGCACGGCTGATTTCTATCTGCAGCGCATGCAGGCCCCGGGCGGGCCGGCCGTAATGTTCGGTAATGAAGCCGCCGGCATAGGGCTTGTTGCGGACGATACTGAAGCCGAGATCGTCGAGGATATCCATCGCGCCGCGAGACAGGGTGCCCGAAGCGCTTGTGCCATAGCGGTCGCCGAGGATCACATCGGGCCGGTCGCCCGAACCCGGCAGGCGGACATTGCCCGGCATGGAATGACAATCCACCAGCACGCAGAATCCGAATCGGGCATGGGTGCGGGCAATCAGCCGCCGGAGCGCCGCATGATAGGGCTTGTAGATGGTTTCGATTCGTTCCATGGCCTCGCTGACCGGCAGCCGGCGGCCATAGATTTCCATGTTTTCCGCAACGATGCGCGGGATCGTGCCCAGTCCTCCGGCCACCCGGGGCGATCCGATATTGGCATAGGGTGGCAGCTGACCGTCGAACATGCGCGGGTCCAGCTCGTAGGGCTCCCGGTTCACGTCCACATAGGCGCGGGGAAAATGCGCGACCAGCATGGGAGCGCCGAACGCTGTTGCGGCAGCGAAGAGCTCGTCGACGAAAGGATCTTCCGAACGACGGATCTGGTGGGCACTCAGTTTCGACTGCGCCAGAAAGGATGGAGAATAGACCCGCCCGCTATGGGGAGAATTGAACACGAACGGAATGCGCTGGACCGAGGGCTCCCGCACCTCGAATATCCCATGTCCGCTTGCATCATGCGGCATCAATTCCCGTGGCCCCCGATCAAATCATCTGTTACAATTTTGTCTCATGTTGCCAGTATGGCAAGGCGAAGTCCATATGATCAAATATGTGAATTCGCGGATGGACTTTCGGCGTCTTCACTAGATCTTTACCGAATTCGCCCTAACGTTCATTGTTGAAATCCGGAGTTTTCACTTCTTTCGAGCAGCGGTCCCACAGTATGAGTCAGAAAATTCTTCTCGCCGAAGATGACAACGATATGCGCCGGTTTCTGGTCAAGGCACTGGAAAAGGCAGGCTACAAAGTTTCTTCCTTCGATAATGGCGCCAGCGCCTATGACAGGCTGCGCGAAGAACCCTTCTCGCTGCTTCTCACCGACATCGTGATGCCGGAGATGGATGGCATCGAGCTGGCGCGTCGCGCCACCGAGCTCGATCCTGACCTCAAGGTCATGTTCATCACCGGCTTTGCCGCGGTGGCGCTGAACCCCGATTCGAAGGCGCCCAAGGATGCGAAGGTTCTCTCCAAACCCTTCCACCTGCGCGACCTCGTCGATGAGGTCAACAAGCTCCTCGTCGCCTGACGCACAGGCCGATCCTGTTGAACAGGCTCAGGAATCCGGTTGCGGATGCGCAGCCGGATTTTTTTGTTTCCGCTTTTGGGCAAAACAGATGTTTTCAACAGGCGCGATAGCCTGCAAATGCGGGCTTGCGTGGTCGGCATTCAAAAAAACATCAAAAAGGCAGTTGACGGAGCAAGGGGTAATGTGATGTATGCGCCTCATCGGATGGGCGTGTAGCTCAGCGGGAGAGCACTACGTTGACATCGTAGGGGTCACAGGTTCAATCCCTGTCACGCCCACCATCTGATCCCCCTGATTTGAAAAAGAAAAAGCCGCAAGACGCGATGTCCCACGGCTTCGCTCTGCTGAACGCAGGTTCCCGGGGGATTGCATCCCCCGGCCCGTACATCAGGCCGCGCGGCGACCCGTATTCGATGACGCTCCACCGGTCCGGAAACCGGAAACGATCGCCTCCAGGCTCTCCGATTCCTCATTGAGTCGGCTCGTGACGGCCGCCGTCTCCTCCACCATCGCGGCATTCTGCTGGGTCACCTGATCCATGCGGTTCACGGCGGTGCTGACCTCGCTCAGTCCGATGGACTGCTCGCGCGAAGCGGTGGCGATGGCGTGGATATCCTCGCTGATCCGCACGACGCGGCTTTCGATTTCCGCCAGTGCCTCGCCCGTGGCCTGCACATGCCGGACGCCGACCGTCACCTCTTCGCCGGATTTGGTGATGAGGCCCTTGATATCCTTCGCCGCATGCGCAGCCCGCTGCGCCAGTTCGCGCACCTCCTGCGCCACGACGGCAAACCCCTTGCCCGCTTCCCCCGCCCGCGCGGCTTCCACGCCGGCATTGAGAGCCAGCAGGTTGGTCTGGAAGGCGATTTCGTCGATCACGTTGATGATCTGGGTAATCTCGCTGGAGGCTGCCTCGATCCGCCCCATGGCATCGACCGCATCGCGGACGATGGAGGCGGATTGCTTGGCGCTTTTCGTGGCCTCCTGCACCGTCACATTCACCCGTTCTGCCCGTTCGCTGGACGCCTTGACGGCGGAGGTAATCTCCTCCAGCGCTGCGGAGGTTTGCTCCAGCGAGGCAGCCTGCTGCTCGGTCCGCTTGGCAAGATTGTCCGAGGCAGCCCGCAGCTCAAAAGCGTTGCGACCGATTTCGGTCGTCGTGTGCTGCACCGTGCCGAGGCTGCGCTGAAGATGGACCAGCGCATTGTTGATGTTGCCTTGCAGATCGGCAAAGGCGCCGGAATAGCTGCCTGCCATCGGGCGCGTGAGGTCGCCGCCGGCGAGCGCCTGAATGACCGACTGCATCTCGCCAAGGGCGCTTCCCACGCCTGAAACAAGGGTGTTCAGGCTGCGAGCGAGCAGATTGAGGTCATCGCGACCATAATCATCGCCGAGCCGCGAGGCGAACCGGCCGGCATTGGCCTCTTCCACCAAAGCCGCAACGGCGCGCTGGAACTGTGCGGTCCGTTCGCGCATATGCTGATCGCCGGCGCTGATCTCGCGGATCTTGAGCGCATTGTCTCGGAAAATGGAGACGGCCGCACTGATTTCGCCGATCTCGTCGCGCCGGTCACCATAGGGAACAGCGGTCGCCAGATCGCCATTGGCGATGCGGGTCATGGTCGAGGTAAGTTCCTGGATCGGGATGGAAATTTCGCGCCGCGCGATGCGGAAGGCAACGCCCCCGCCGACGATCAGCCCACCCGCTACCGTTGCCAGCACCACGGCGATCATCGTGGTCATCAGGCTACCGATACCGGCCTTGACCGCTTCGAGATTTTCCCGGTCGGCCTGGATGACGGCATCGATCTCGGCCTGAAACGCCTTGCGGTTTGCACGGTTGGCTTCGTTGTTGCCCTGCTCGTTCGCTGCTTCGATGGAAGCGGTCGTGCCAAGGCGTGCCGTCTCGGAACGGAAGGTTCGGAATTCTGCGGCACGGGCTGCCACAGCCTCGAAAGCCGCCTGCCCCTCCGCCGGCACCAGCGGCCGCCAGGCCTTCAGCGTTTCGTCGATGCCATCGAGCTGCTCCATCAGGCCATCGGCAAATTTCTTGGCCTTTTCCGTATCGGCAGCGGCATAGATGCCGCGTGCCTCCATGACCGTGGCGGTCACCTGGCGGTTGAGATGCTCGCCCAGATAAGCCCGCTCGGAAATGTTCCGGTAGGCCTCCAGGTCGGCATTGAAACGGATGGCGACAAAGGCAGCCACGGCTCCCGTGAAGACGCAGATCACCCCCATGAGGCCGACCACGAAATAGATGCGTGCACGAATGGACATCGTCCCTCCCGTCGGCATCCGGAAAGCGGACGCCGAGTATGACAAGATTTGAAGGAATAACGTCGTCATGACGCCTGAAGAGAGCCGCGAACCCCATGTCCACGGCCGGAAATGCGGTCAAAACGCGCATTCAAACTATTTTTTATAACTATTATAGTAAATCAATCTTTGCGCCCGCCTGCGAGAAGTCACATACGAGAGCTGCGGGTTCGGAAGCGGTGCACGGCGTCCCGCCGGGCTGCAAAGCCGCCGCCAAAAATCGGGGCGGCGGCCTGATGCGAGGTCAACGGCTGAGCACGTGTTCGGCCAGCGCTGCATGCGGAAAGGCCGGCATGGCCAGCCCGCCCTTGCCGATCATGGACCGGTTGGCGATCAGGGCATTCAGTACGGCTTCTTCCGTTGCCAGCACCGTAGCCTCGTAAAGGCCGTTCATGGCCGGCCAGGGAAGGATGTCGAAGGCGCGCGGCGTGCCGGCGGCCGGGTCCGCGTCCGGGATGCGGCTGTCGAGGACACCCGTATTGGCAGTGGAAAAGGCGAGGAAGATATCCCCCGAGAAGTGCGAACCGGTCGTTCCCGTCCGTGCCAGGCCCAAAGGAACCCGCCGCACCATGGCCTTCAATTGCGTCGGCAGGAGCGGCGCATCGGTGGCGACGATGCCGATACAGGAGCCAGCCCCTTCCACCGCCGCGCCGGACCGTACGAGGTCCTCGATCGGATTGTTGTCCTTGAGGATCTCGCCGAGCCAGGTGCCGGTAACGGTCAACTCCTCGCGGGAGCCGAAATTGGTCTGGAGGAAGACGCCGACCGTATAGGTCTTTCCACCGAGTTCCACCTGACGCGAGGCGGTGCCATTCCCGCCCTTGAAGCCATAGCAGACCATTCCGGTGCCGCCTCCGCAGGAGCCCTCCGGCACCGGACCACCCTTCGCTCCGTCAAGCGCGGCGATCACATGCTCGGGACGCACATTCACCCCGTTGATATCGCTCATGAATCCGTCATAGGTTTCGGCAGCGACCGGCAACATCCATTGACGGGCCACATCCGGACGATTGTCGACCATCCAGCGGATCAGCCCCTCATGGGCCGCACCGATGGAGTGAGAATTGGTGATGGCGATCGGCTGACTGAGGCTTCCGGATTCCTCGATCCAGCTGAAGCCGGTCATTTCACCATTACCGTTGAAGCTGTGCACAGCCGCCGCGCAGGAAGCGCCGGTTCCTTTTTTGCCGCGGGGAAGAATGGCGGTGACGCCGGTCCGGATCGCCTTGCCCTCCCGGTCCTCGATCAGCGTCGTTACCCCCACTTCCACACCGGCCACATCGGTAATCGCATTGAGGGCGCCCGGCTGGCCGCGCAAGGCCAGCCCGAAGGCGCGGGCGCGCGGCGCGCCGTCCGGCGCCTTCAGCCAATGATCCGATACGGCTCCATCATGCGTCATTTTCATCTTCCTCCCGAAGCGAAAAGCCGGTCATTGCGCCGGCATAGGTGGTGAGAAGCGCTATCGCTTCTTCTTTCCTGAGGGTTTGCACCTTGTTGGTCAGCCCGAGGCCGAGACCGTCCTCCATGACGACCAGGCTGCGCGCAATGTCACGCGCGGGGCCGGCGAGACGGAAGTCGCCCCGCGCTGCGCCTGCCTCCAGCACGGCCATATAGATGGCCACCTGCCGTTCGAAGAGCGTGATGTACCGGGCCGCCGAGGCCGCATCCGTGCGCGCAAAACTGCCCATCTCGTAGATCAGCCGGCCGAGCCGGTCTTCCGGTCCGCCGGGCAGACCGGCGGCCATGAGGCGGCGCAGCTTCTCGGCCGGGGCCTCCGGACCGTTGGCAATCAGCTGCCGGTCATCGCAATACCGGTTCAGCGAACGGGCCAGCACATCCTCGAAGATCGCCTCCAGCGTTTCGAAATAATAGAGCGCGGCATTGGGCGTCATGCCGGCCTTGCCGGCAATGTCGCGCAGCTTGACCTGATGGATACCCTGGTCGGCGATCAGCTCCTCCGCCGCCTCCAGCAATTCCTTGCGACGCTGTTCGGCAGAACGCAACTTCGTGACTTTCAATTTTAACTCCGTTCATTTCAACAGAATTGCGGGACGCTTGAAACCCGACAAATCCCGCCTTTGAGAATATTTATTGACAATTGCTTTCCTCCTGTCAATTTTAATTCAATTCAAATTTGGAGGAGGAAACCGATTTGAACGCCACCCCTGACACCCAAGGGCTGCACCGCAGCCTCTCGGCCTTCGATGCCGTCATGATTACCCTGTCTGCCATCAGTCCCGCCTCGTCGGTCTTCATCATCCTTCCGGGCGTCATCGCGCTTGCGGGCAGCGGCGCGCTTCTGAGCCTGGTGCTGGCCGCGATCATCGGCCTTTGCATGGCCCTCGTCTATGCGGAACTCTCATCGGCCATTCCCCATGCGGGGGCCGAATATGTGATGATCGGGAGGGTCCTCGGCCGCGCCTGGGGCTTCATCACCTTCACCATGGTGGCCATCTCCATCGTGCTCATCATTGCCGTCATCGCGCTCGGCATCGGCACCTATCTCGGCGTCCTGTTCCCCGGCCTCAACGGCCAGTGGGCCGCCGTGGTGGCGATCCTGGTGGCCGCCGGTGTCGGCGTGCTCAACATCCGCACCAATGCCTGGATTACCGGGCTTTTCCTGGCGGTGGAAATGATCGCGGTCCTGCTCCTGGTCGGCTTCGGCTTCCTTGATCCGCAGCGTTCGCTGGGGGAAATCTTCACCGCGCCACAGATGGTTGATGCCGCCGGCGCCCTGACCGCCGCGCCCTATGGCGCAGCCCTTGCGGCGGTTGCCGTGGCGCTCTTTGCCCTCAACGGCTATGGCGGGGCGGCCTATTTCGCGGAAGAGACCAAGGATCCGCGCTCCACCATGGCCAAGGTCATCATCTGGGCGCTCGTCATCACGGCACTCTGCGAAATCCTGCCGCTCGCCGCCGTTCTGGTCGGCGCGCCGGATATGCAGGCGCTGCTCTCCGCCCCCCAGAAAATCGAATACTTTATCGATTCGACCGCGGGACACGGCTGGACTGTGGGCATCAGCCTTGCCATTGCTCTGGCGATTTTCAATGCGGTCATCGCCATCGTGCTGCAGACCGCCCGCCTGCTCTTTGCATCCGGTCGGGACCGCCTTTGGGCGAAGCCGGTAAGCGACGCACTCGGGCTCGTCCACGGCTCCTGGAACACGCCGTGGTTCGCCACGCTGCTCGCCGGCGTGCTCGGCGCCATTGCCTGCTTCATCCCCTTCGAGATCCTGCTCGTTGTGTCGGGCACGTCTCTGGTCGCGATCTATGCGCTGCTCTGCATTGCCGTCATTGTCGGCCGGCAGACGGGCAAGACGAAGGACGGCTTCTTCCGCATGCCTTTCTTCCCCGTTCCCGCCGTGGTAGCGTTGCTCGCACTGATCTACGTGGCCTGGCAGAATTTCCTCGATCCGGTCATTGGCCGCCCAAGCCTTGGCGCAACGCTCGCCATGATGGTTCTCGGCGGGCTCTACTATGCGGCACTGCTCGCCCGGCGGACCGATTGGGGGCTGCACTCCGGCGCGGAGGGCTGACGGCCCCCCAGCTCTTCGCCACTTCGGGGCGGCCTTCGGGCCGCCCTTTTTCATGGCAGGCGATTTTGCACGTTCAGTCAAAAGGAATTGCACGGCGAGACAGGACGTCATCCCGGCAATTGCCGATGATCATCCCATCAAGGAGGACCCCAATGACACGTTTCAAGGACAGGATAGCCGTCATCACCGGCGGCGGAACGGGCATCGGCGCAGCGGTTGCCCGCCGCATCAGCGCCGAAGGCGGCAAGGTGGCGCTGATCGGACGCCGGCCCGAACCGCTGAAGGCAGTGGCCGAAGAAACCGGCGGCGCGATCTTCGCAGCAGACGCTGCCGATACCGCAAGCATGAAGAAGGCCGTTGCGGCCATCGTCGAACAGCTCGGGGGGATCGACATCCTGATCGCCAATGCCGGTGGCCATGGCGTCGGCCCGACCATCTCGATGAGCGACGAGACGTGGGAACAATCCGTCCGTCTCAACCTCAACACCGCCTTCGTCAGCGCCCGCGAAACCCTGCCCCAGCTGATCGAGCGCAAGGGCAACATCGTCGTGCTGGCCTCGATCGCCGGCCTCTTCGCCGGACCGGATGCGGCGGGCTACGTGACGATGAAGCATGCCTGCATCGGCCTCGCCAAGTCGCTCGCCCGCGATTACGGGCGCAAGGGCGTGCGCACCAACACGGTCTGCCCCGGCTGGGTCACGACCGCCATGGCGGACGAGCAGATGGAGCACCTGATCGAGAAATTCGGCCTTTCCTCGGTCGAGGAAGCCTACCGGCTCGTCACCAAAGACGTGCCGCTCGGCCGCGCCGCGACCGCGGAAGAAGTGGCCAATGCCGTCTGCTTCCTCGCCTCTTCGGAAGCCTCGATGATCAATGGCGCGATCCTCACCGTCGATGGCGGTGCGGGCACCGTCGACCTCCCCACCCTCGCCTTCGTTGAATAAGGAACATCCCATGGCCGTTGAAAATCCGAAGGACTGGAAGACCTACGACCAGTTCGCCTATGGCATCGACACAAACCGCCTGCCGGCCACCGATGCGCTGGCCGGCTCCACCCACACCATCCGTTTCGAGGATGGCCGAACCCTCACCCTCGCCTTCGACAAGGGGAAGGTGCGGTGGTCGGACGGGACGTCTTCCGGGGACGACCTGGCGGAAGTCATCGAGGTTGCCCCGTCCACCTTCTTCATCGAGATCATCTTTGCCGGCAAGCCGACCGAGGCGGAAACGGTGATCGTGAACACCGAGACCCGCCGGGCTCTCTCGATCCTGTCCGTCGTCCGCCCGAAGGAAGAGACGGTGGGCGAGCCGCAGGTCGGCCAGATCTTCCGGCCGGGCGTGCTGGAGGGCGGCACGGTTTCCGGCATGGTGCCGCACGAAACCCGCGATCTCGTCGGACTGCGCGCCCACTTCACCTACAGCCCGAACCATACCTACGAGCACACCTACCTGTCCTCTCAGCGCTATGCCTGGCAGTGCCTCGTCGGCGTCCAGCGCGGCCATGGCGACGTGGATCTCGCCTCCACCTGGAAATTTGCCGAAGACCAGTATGTCTTCACCTTCCGCGAGTTCAAGATCCCGGTTGCCTCCACCTTTTTCTACAATTTCGGGGACATGCGCTCGACCGGCAAGTTCCTCGGCATCACCGGCGAAGGCCGGATCCAGAACAGCCCTGCCGGTGCCTTCATCCGCAAGGCATCCATGACCTATTACCTGCCGGGCCAGGACCCGGTCTGAGGAGATCAACCTATGCGTAAAGCCTATGACGTGGTGAAAGCCCATTACGACGCCAACGACCGCCATGACCTCGAGGGCATGCTGGCCGATATCGCCGATGATTGCCGCTGGACGGAGATGGACGGCTTCCCCTGCGCCGGCACCTATGTGGGCCGGCAGGAGATCTTCGAAAACGTCTTTGCCGCCCTCGGCAAGGAATTCGACGGGTATACTTTCACGCTGGACCGCCTGCTCGATGCCGGCGACGATGTGGTCGCGCTCGGCGATTACACGGCAACCCACAAGGGCACGGGCAAGCACTTCAGCGCCCGCGTCGCCCATGTCTGGGGCGTGAAGGACGACAAGATCCGCCGCTTCGAACAGTTCACCGATACATTGCGTGTGGCGGAAGCGATGCGTTGAAGACCGAAAGGCCCGGAACATCGCTCCGGGCCTTTCCTCTTGCAAGTTTATTGTCCGGCACGGGCAGAACGGCACCAGGCAGAGGGCGTCTCTTGGAAATGGCTGCGGAAGGCGCGCGAGAAATGGGCGCTGGAGGAAAAGCCGAGGCTGAAGGCCACATCACCGATGACCCCCGGTTCCATCGGCCTCGCGGCCAGCAGGTCCCGCGCTTTCTTCAGCCGCTCCGACCAGATGTAATCCGCCGGCGTGATGTCCTCGCCTTCGAAGGCCCGATACACATAGCGCAGCGAGCAGCCCATCTTGCGGGCGATCTCGGCCGCACAGAGGTCCGGCCGGGAGAGATGGGCGGCAATGTAATCCTTGATCCGCTCCTTCAGCAGTTCGAGCGACCGGGAGCCGGACCGCTGCGGCTCCGCCGCCGTGCCCGCCATGGTGGCAACCAGTTCGAGCATGGTCTGACCGAGCTGCGCCCGCTCCGCATCGTCAAGCGTTTCGATTTCCCGGATCGTCGATTCCATCATCGAGGACAACACCCGGTGCAGACTGCCGGGGATCAGGGCCGCCGCCAGCGGCCTTGTGATGCCGCCGCCGAGCCCCGCGACAGCGGCCCTCGGCACTTGCAGCATCAGGAGATCGACCGCCTCCGGATTGGCCAGCACATATGGGTTGGCAGGATCGTAGAGCACGACGGAGCTTGGGCCCACCGGCAAGCGGCGCCCGCCCTGATGCAGGGTGGAATGGCCCTCCGTCTGGATGATCAGCTTGACCATGTCGGTCGCAGCACCGGTGATCACCCGCTCGCCATGCACCATATGCCGGTCGGCGGAGAGACGGCTGAGCCGGCAGGGTCCGAGCATGGCCGAAACGAGCCGGCTTTCACGGGTGCCGGTGCCGGTAAAATCGAGCCTGACATTGCCGAAGAGACGCCGCGCCATCCGGGGGAACTCCGCACCGGCGGCCCGTTCGACCGCGGGCAAGGCAGCGGGGCTTGAGAACTGGGCCATCATCCTTCCTCCTCATTGGGCGAGATAGGCGCCGTGCAGGATCTCGGGATTGGCCTTCAACGCCGCCGACGTCCCGGTGAAGACAAGCCGCCCCCGCTCCATCACCATGGCGCGGCTCGAAAGGCCGAGCGCCAGATTGGCGAACTGCTCGATCAGCAGCACGCCGATCCCCTCGCCCGCCGCGAGCGTCAGCGCCTCGCCGAGCCGCTTTACGACAGCGGGTGCCAAGCCGAGCGACAATTCGTCGACGATCATGAAGCGTGGTTTTGCGATGAAGGCCTGCCCCATCGCCACCATCTGCTTCTGCCCGCCGGAGAGGTTCGAGGCGAGCTGGTGACGGCGTTCCTTCAGTTCCGGGAAAATCGCATAGACCCGGTCGAGCCCGGCCTTTCGGCCCGCAGCCGTCCGGTCCAGCGCGGCGACCAGGAGGTTGTCCTCGACCGTCATCTGCCCGAGGACCCGATGCCCCTCCGGCACCAGCGCCACCCCTTCGCGCCGGATCCGGTCGGGCACGAGCCCGTCGAGCATCAGGCCACCGAGCCGGATCGCCCCACCGGCGGCCGGGATCGCGCCCGCAAGCGCCATGACGGTCGAGGATTTGCCGGCACCATTGGCGCCGAGTAGGGCGGTGATTTCGCCCGATGGAACGGAAAAGCTGATCCCGTGGATCACCCGCTTGCCGCCCCTATCGACGGTGAGGTTCTCGACTTCGATGGAGAGCGATGCGGTCATGTCAGAGTTCTCCGAGATAGGCACGGCGGACATTGTCATTGGCCAGCACCTCCGCCGTCGGCCCCTGAGCCAGAAGCTTGCCATAGTCGAGCACCATGGTTTCGCTGCACATGGCGCGGATCAGGTCCACGTCATGATCGATGACCAGCACCTGTGCGCCGGTGGCTGCGGGAATGCCGAGAACGAGATCGCGCAAGGTCGCCCCCTCCTCGTCCGTCAGGCCCGCCGCCGGTTCGTCGAGCAGGATCAGCTTCGGCTGGCCGACAAGGCATTTGCCGAGCTCCACCAGCCGCCGCTGGAAGAGATTGAGCCGGTGGCCCGGGAGATCCGCGACCTCGGTCAGCCGCACCTGCGACAGAGCCGCGTCTACCGCATGAGCCCGTTCGCCCACCGGCACCACATGATCGGCAATTGCCATGAGGTTGTCGTAAACGGTGAGATCCTCGACCACCTGCTCGGTCTGGAAGGAACGCCGGAGCCCCGCCTCCACTCGTCTGAGGGGGGAAAGCGGGAGGAGCGGAACTCCGGCGAGGAGGATCGAGCCCTCCATGGGTTTGACGAAGCCCGAGAAGACGTTGAGCAACGTCGTCTTGCCAGCGCCGTTCGGGCCGATCAGGCCGGCAACGGGCGCGGTCAGCGTGGCGGTGAGCTGATCGATGGGCTTGATGCCGCCGAAGCGGACGGTGATGTTTGAAATCTCGATCATGTCCGGTTCCCTCCCCGGAAGGCAGGCGGCAGACGATTGACGAGCCCGGCGATCTGCCCGGCAATGCCCGCCGGCGCGGTGGCCAGCGCATGGAAGAGCGCCACACCGAAAATGCCGATGGTCACATAGCCGTCGATGCCGAGATCGGTAAGAAGCGCGGGCACCGCCCGCAGGAGCAGCCCGGCGATCAGCGCGCCATACCAGTGGTAGCTCCCACCGACGATGGTGAGGGCAAAGAGATTGAGGCTCTCGAAGGCCGAGAATGCACGGCCATCAAGCTGGCCCACATTGCCGGCCAGAAGCGCGCCTGCAATGCCTGCAAAGAAGCCGGAAAGGGCGAAGGCCCAGGCCTTGTAGGTCAGCACGTTGACGCCCGAGGCGACCGCCACCGTCTCGCCCTTGCGGATAAGCGCCCAGGCACGGCCGGGCTTGGCGACCTTGTGCCACTGCACGATCACGAAGCCGAAGGTGGCCATCAGGCAGACATAGAGGAAGTAGGCAACCGGCCCGTCCGCCAGTGCAGGTCGAGCCAGCATGGCCCGCCCTGCCCCGTTCGCCCGCCCGAGAAAGCCCGGACCACCATCGGGAAAGCCCCAGGCGCTGATGATCGTCTGGAAAGCACCGGCGAGCATCAGGGTGACGAGCGCGAGGTAAAGGCCGCGCAGACGCAGCGCCGGAATGCCGAAGATGAGCCCGACCAGCGCCGCGACGATGCCACCGGCCAGCATGCTGACCTCGAAGGGCGGATGATAGGCATGGCCGATCCGGAGCGTCACCCAGCCGCCGACGCCGACCAGCGCGAACTGGCAGAGCGATACGAGGCCAAGCTGGCCGTAGAGCACGGCAAGGCCGATGACCGAGAGCGACAGCGCCACGGCGGAAGTGGCCGCCGACAGCCAGAAGGAATTGGCGCCGAGTGCCACGATGGCAGAGAAGACCGCCATGACGAGCACGATCGGGATGAGCTTGGCCGAAGGGCTCGGCCGGTAAACGGAGGGGGCCATGGCACTTTCCGAAAAGGTCTGGGGAGCGGGATTGGCGTTCATCGGTCCCTCAGGGCGGCGCGGGACGTGCTGCCGAGGATCATCACGGCGGCAAGCGCGATGACGAAGGGGGCGGCGGCACGATAGGGGGAGATCCAGGCAAGCGGCGTTAGCACCGCTTCCGCAACGCCCACCGAAAGGCCGGCAATGGCCGTGAGGGTCAGCGAGCGAAGCTGGCCAAGAATGGCCGCCGCAATTGCCGGGATGACGAGGAAGGTCAGGAAGGTCCCCTGCAGGCGTACGAGATCGGCGAGCAGCAGGCCGGAAAGGCCGGCAAAGATGCCGGTTATCACCCAGGCGGCGGTTTCCGTATGGAGGATGCGCACGCCGAGAATGGCCGAAAGATCCCGGTCATTGGCGAGCGCCCGCATGTCGAGGCCGAGGCGGGTGCGGTTCAGCAGGAGCGTGATCGCCACCACCATGAGCACCGCCAGCACCAGCGCGATGAGACGGGTGAAGGTAAGGCGTACGCCGAAGACCGTCAGGAACATCTGGTCGGTCGGGAATTGCAGGCGGCGCGGCAGCTCGCCCCAGATCACGCCCATCAGCGCAATGAGGAAGAGCGCGGGCGCCAGCGTGCCGACGGCCCGCACCACCGTATCCCGGTGAGACAGCAGCGGCGCGAAAACCCGCCCGTAGAGAAAGCTGACGGCGGTCGACACCACGACGGCGGCGAGGATGGCGAGCGCCAGAGGCTGGTTCCATTGCAGAAGCTGCCAGGCCACATGGGCGCCGAGCGCACCGATGGCACCGAAGGCGAAATTGAGCACGCCGGTCGAGCGATAGAGAATGACGAGGCCGACGCCGGACAGCGCATAGACCGCGCCGATGCCGAGACCGGAAATCAGAAATGGCAAAAGATTCAACGGTTTTCCTCCCCTCCGTCGGCCCGCTCGGGCGGGCACTTGCCGGCAGCCCGCCGAAACGGGCCGCCGCGTGGTCAGGCGCTTGGGAGCGTGATCACTTCATCGTTGCTTCGAAGGCGCGGATGTCCTTCAGCTCCGGATCGGGCGACGGGGCGCAATCGGAAACCACCTTCCACTTGCCGCCTTCCGACACCGCCATGCGGGTGGTGGAATTGGCATTGTGGCGCGGCTGGCCATCGCCGAAATACCAGGGGGCGCAGAAGATATCGCTCTCGAAGCCCTTCACCTGACGGACCGCAGCCGAGGCCGTTTCGCGGGTGATGTTGGCAGGATCGAGCGTCATCAGCGCCTTTTCGGCAATGCGGGCGGCGAGGTACCCGGCCTGGGCGAAAGTATCGCGCGGATCGCTTTCCTGGCCATATTCGTTCATGACGGCGAGCCAGTTCTGGTTGTCTGGCGTGGTGGCTTCGAGATCGTTGAACTCCATGTTGACGAAGAACTTGCCATCCCAGCCCGAGCCGATGGTGGCGGGCACCGAAAGGTCATAGGCAGAAGCGGCCGACAGGAAGGTGATCGACTGGTTGAGGCCCTGCTCTTCTGCAGCGGTCAGGAGCGGGATCGCCACGCCCTTCGACATGCCGAGCACGATGACATCGGGCTTGTTGGCGGCAGCCTGCAGGATGATCGAGGTGGCATCGGCCGAACCCGGATCCATCAGGATCGTCTCGGCCTTGAAGCCTTTTTCCTTGGCGAGCAGCTCCACGCCCTCGCAGGACCAGGTGCCGACATTCGGAATGTTCGGGCCGATGCAGGCCACCGACTTCGCATTCAGCTTGTCGAGCGCATAGCCCATGGCCCCGAGCATGGAAACGCGCGGGCCGGCATTGGTCGGCGCATAATTCTCGGCAAAGAAGCACTCACGCGGCACGCCCACGCCGGCAATCACCTGGATGCCCGACTTCTTGTAGAACTCGGCATTGGCACCGCATTCCACATAGCTGGAATTACCGACCATCAGCACGGCCTTCTCGTCATTGACGAGCTTCGCGCCGAGCTGGGCTGCGGTTTCCGGGTTCCACTGGTCGTCCTCGATCACATATTTGACCGGGCGGCCCTTGATGCCGCCATTGGCGTTCAGGCAGTCGAAATAGGCCTTGGCCGCCTTGGTCGAGTTCGAGAAGTCGTCGGGACCGGTCTTGCCGGTGATTGCGCCGATGACGATGGGCTCGCCTTCGGCAGCCTTGCCCGATCCGTCGCCGCAGGATGCGGCTGCATGGGCACTGAAGGCCGCAAAAAGGCTCAAGGTGAGGCCGGCGGCCATCACCCTCAGGGTTTTCAGCATGTCATTCTCCTCCAAAATGGACGCTAAGCTTGCCTGCCCGCGCCGTCCTCCATGTATGCCGGCGGTTCCCGCCGCCGGATTTCCTTCACCCCGCAATCGGCCGTCCGGTCATCAGCGACGCGGCCTTCGCGCCAATCATCATGCAGGGGGCATTCGTATTGCCCGACACGAGGGTCGGCATGATCGAAGCATCCGCAACGCGCAGCCCCTCGACGCCCTTGACCTTGAGATCGGGCGTCACGACCGACTGGACATCGTCCGCGCGGCCCATGCGGGCGGTGCCGCAGGGGTGGAAGACCGTCTTGGCGGTCTGGCGGATATAGGCCCGGAGCGCCTCCGGGTCCTTCTCGACGCCCGGCTTCGGCAGCACGCGGCGCTTGACGATCCGGGCAAGCGAGGGCTGGTCGAGAATGCGGATTGCCGCCTCGACGCCGCGCACCAGCGTTTCGATATCGGCCGGGTCGGACAGAAGATTGGCATCGAAATCGACCGGCGCCTTCGGGTCTTTCGAGGTGATGCGGATCGAGCCGCGCGAGCGGGGCCGGAGATAGCAGGGGCCGATGGAGAGGCCATGGCCCGGCTCCGGTTCCCGGTCGAAAAAGCCGATCAGTACGGGGATCACGTGGAACTGCACGTCCGGCTGGCCGGTGCCTGCGGTATCGATGAAGCCGCCGGCCTCGACCACGTTGGACGAGAGCAGCCCGCGCCGCGTCGCCAGATAGCGCAGCATGTGCATGGCGGCCTTCACGCCCTGGTCCTGTCCGAGAATGGAGATCGGATCCCTGGTTTCCGCCTGGACAGGCACTTCCAGATGATCCTGATAATTCTCGCCGACGCCGGGAAGATGCGAGACCACATCGATGCCGAGCCCGCCGAGATGGTCCGCATGGCCGATGCCGGATTGCTGGAGAAGGCGCGGCGTGGCGATGGCCCCGGCAGACAGCACGATTTCCCGGGTCGCCCGGTAAACCATGCCGTCGAGAAGTTCGATGCCGACCGCTTTTTTGCCCTCGAAGAGAACGCGGGCGACCTTCCGCTCGGTGAGCACGGTCACGTTCGGCCGTTTTTCGGCCTCCCGCAGGAAGGCCTGCGCCGAACTCCAGCGGCGCCCGCCCTTCGTGGTGCTCTGGTAGAAGCCGACGCCTTCCTGTTCGGCCCCGTTGAAATCGGAATTGGCCGGCAGACCCGCCTCGATGGCCGCCTTCACGAAGGCTTCCGTCAGCGGATGGCGATGGCGCGGATCGGAGACCGACAGCGTGCCCTTCTGCCCGTGATAATGACCGTTCAGCCGCTCATTGTTTTCGAGGTTGCGGAAGACCGGCAGCACCTCGTCATAGGACCAGCCCTGGCAGCCCATCTGCGACCAGCTATCGTAATCGTTGCGATGGCCGCGAATATAGATCATCGCGTTCACCGAGGAGCCGCCGCCCAGCACATTGCCCTGCGGCACGATGCTCGGTCGCCCGTTCAGCCCCTTCTGCGGACTGGAGGCATAGGGATGCAGGTCGATGTTCTTGCCCATCACCTTGAAGAAGGTGGCGGGAATATGGATCCACGGATCGGAATCGCGCCGGCCGGATTCGATCAGCAGCACCCGGTTCTGAGGGTTTTCCGAGAGGCGGTTGACCAGAACGCATCCGGCGGAGCCTCCTCCCACGACGATGTAATCAAAGCTCTGCATGGCGTCAGCTCAGCACGGTCTGGGACACGGTGAATTCCTTGAGGCCATCGGCACCGAATTCGACGCCGATGCCCGACTGCTTGACCCCGCCGAAGGGCGCATTGGGCTGGATCGCGCCATGCTTGTTGATCCAGACGGAGCCGCATTCGAGCTGCAGCGCATAGTGCTTCGCCCGTTCCGGATCCGCCGACCAGACCGAACCGCCAAGCCCGAAGGGGCTGGAATTCGCCCGCTGGATCACCTCGTCCACATCCGAATAGCGGATGATCGGCAGGACGGGACCGAACTGTTCCTCGTCCACCAACGGAACGCCGTGATCCACATCGGCCACCAGCGTGACGGGGTAGAAATAACCGGGCCCTTCCTGCGGCTCGCCGCCGATCAGGACGCGCCCGCCCCGCGCCTTCGCGTCATCGACAAGCGCCCGCACCTTGTTGAGCTGCATGGCGTTCTGGACCGGGCCGAGCACGCTCTTCTCATCGAGACCGTCACCGACGGGGATTTTCGCCGCATAATCGGCAAGCGCCTGGCAGACCTGATCATAGAGGCTGTCATGCACGTAAAGCCGCTTCAGCGCCGCACAGGTCTGGCCATTGTTGATGAAGGCACCCCAGAACAGGCCTTCGGCAATGCGGGCCGGATCGGCATCGGGAAGCACGATCCCGGCATCATTGCCGCCGAGCTCCAGCGTCAGGCGCTTCAGCGTCGCAACCGCCGAGGCCATGACCTTTTTTCCCGTTTCGGTCGAGCCGGTAAAGGTCATCTTGGCGATGCCGGGATGGGACGAAAGCGCCGCCCCGATGGCATTTTCGCCGGTGATCACGTTGACGACGCCCGGCGGCAGCACCTCGTTCATCACTTCGACGAGGCGGATCGTGGAGAGCGGCGTCAGCGGCGATGGCTTGATGACGACCGTGTTGCCGGCGCGGATTGCCGGGATCATGTGCCAGCAAGCAATCATGACCGGCCAGTTCCAGGGCGTGATCGACCCGGTGACGCCGACGGGCTTGCGGTGAAGCTCCACCCGGCCTTCGTTGTTGTCCTGAAGCACCTCGACCGGCAGGGAGAGCTCGGCCGTATGGCGCGTCCAGGCAAGCGCCCCGCCGAGTTCGAAGCGCGAGCCGAGACCGTTGAGCGGCTTGCCCTGTTCGAGCGTCAGGAGATGGGCGATTTCCTCGGAATGTTCGGCAATCTTTTCCGCAATGTCGCGGCAGGCCTGCGCCCGCTCTGCATCCGGCACCAGCGACCACAGCCTGAAGGCCGCACCGGCAGCCTCGACGGCGCGGTCGAGATCGGCTGCCGTTGCCAGAGGCATCTGCCCGACGATGTCGCCGGTGGACGGATTGCGGATATCGGCATGATGTTCGGTGGCGACACGCTCGCCGCCGATCAGCAGGGTATACTGCTTCACGTTTTGCTCCTCCCGTAGCTTCTGGGAGGAGTATGGCCAAGGTCTGCCGGGTCGGTCTTGGGCGGGAACGCGCCGCGAATTGGACCCGAACGCAGAATTTACGTTTTGTCAGCTTTTTCCGCAGCGCCGGTCTTCAAGAGATCGGTCGGCGCACAGTCGAACAGGTCCTTGAAGGAGCGGTTGAAATAGGAAATGTCGTTGAAACCGGCCGAATAGGCGACTTCCGCAATCGTCCCGCAGTTCTTCTCGGTCTTCAGCTGCTCGATCTTCTGCCGCGCAAAACGCAGCCGCCGGTCGCGGATGACGGTGGTGCAGGTCACCCCCATGCCCTGAAAATCCTGCTGCAGCGTGCGGATCGACACGCCAAGCCGGGTTGCCAGCCAGCGGGCGGAAAGATCGCTTTCCGTCAGATGCCGGTCGATCAAAAGATCCACCATCTGCATCCGCTTGGTAGCGCTGTCGGGCAGCGCATGCAGGGGCTCGTCCCGCGCCCCGGTCGAAAGGAAGGCCTGACGGGTGGCGTTATACATGAGTTCACGCAGATGCGGCGCGCCGCTCTGGTTCTCCGGCGTCGTCATGATCTTGGCGACCAGCGCGCGCAGCATCAGCGCCATCGGATCGTCGGCGGCAAGCTTGCGGGCAATGTCGAAATCCACCTTGCTTTCCGTATACATCAGCTGGCGCGGCAGGTGCAGCGAGAGGTGGTTCGAAAAGCGGCCGTTGAAATAGAAGGTGGTCGGCCGCGTGCTGTCGACCAGGATGCACTCGCCGACATCGAGCACATTCTGCTGGCCGGAATGGTCGAGCCCGCAGCTGCCCTCGATCTGCATGATCAGGAAGAGATGCTCGGCCGCATCCTGGCGGATATCGTCCCAGTCCCGGTGCACATAGTCGAGATCGGTGGAGATATGGGCGAAATCCATGCCACAGACATCGATGCTTCGGGCCGCGCCGAACACGGTGTCATCCTTCTGCACCAGATGCGGATTGAAGGACCCGCAGATGCTGCGGAGATCATGCCGGAACGTCTCGTAGGGCTGCGCGGAAAAATCGCGCTTCACCAGACTGGTCGTGCTCAGCGGTTCCATCTCATGCCTCCCAACAGAAAAGGGTCCGGCTCCAAGCATCGGCAGATGCGGCCCGCCGGTCAAGAGCCGGCAGCCCCCCTCGCCGTCAAGCCACCTGATCCGCCACATCCCCCAGATAGAGATGATGCAGGCGGGCCGGGTCCTTGAGCAGCGCCTCGCAACCGCCATTATAGACCACGGCGCCGCGCCGCAGCACATAGGCCCGGTTGCCGACGCCGAGCGCCAGATTGGCGAACTGCTCGACCAGCAGCACCGCCATCCCGCCATCGGCGAGCTTGCGCACCGCCTCCATCAGGCGGCTGACGATGACGGGGGCAAGTCCAGACGACATCTCGTCGATCAGGATCACCTTCGGCCGGCCAACCAGAGCCCGGGCGATGACAAGCATCTGCTGCTCGCCACCGGACAGCATGGCCGACTTCACGTCGCGCCGCTGCACAAGTTCCGGGAAGAGGCCGTAAGCCTCGTCGAGGCTGGCACCCGGCGCGAGCGCAACCTTGAGGTTTTCCTCGGTCGTCATGTCGGGGAAGACGGTGCGGCCCTGCTCCACATGGCGCAGCCCTTTGCGGGCCCGGATGCCCGCCGGCTGGCCGGAAATATCCTCGCCATCGAGAATGATCGACCCCTTGGCCGGGATGATCCCGGACAGGCCTTCGAGCGAGGTGGTCTTGCCCGCCCCGTTGGAGCCGAGCACGACGCTGATTTCCCCCGAGCGGACCGTCAGATCGATGCCGCGCACCACCGGGATGCCGCCGCGGGCGACGACGAGTTGCTTGATCGTGAGCTCGGTCATGCCACCTGCTCCTCCAGTTCGACGCCCATATAGGCCTTCTGTACGATGGGCGAGGCCAGCACCGTCTGCGGCGCACCATTGGCAATGACCCGGCCGAAATCGAAGACGGTGATGTCGGAACAGGCCTTGCGGACAAGATCCATGTCATGCTCAATCAGCAGCACAGCGCTGCCAAAGGTCTCGGGGATTGCGGCAATCCGGTCGCCGAGCTTGAGCGCTTCGGCATAGGATTGTCCGGCAGCCGGCTCGTCCAGCAGCAGCACCGGCGGACGGGCGGCGACAACGCCCGCCACATCGATCAGCCGGCGCGAGCCCGCATCGACGGTGGTGATGACCGCCTCGGGCGGCGGACAGTCGAACCATTCCAGCACCGCCTCGATTTCCGACGGCCTGATGCCCGGGGCAGCAAGGCGAATATAGTCGCCGACGGTCAGTTCCGGCGCAATGCGGGTGGTCTGCCAGGTACGGCGGATGCCAAGCCGGGCGCGTTCGGTGGCGAGCAGCCCCTCGAGTGGCCGGCCCTGCAACGAAACACGACCGTCGTAACGCGGCAGGAACCCGGCAATCGCGTCGACAGTGGTCGACTTGCCGGCCCCGTTCGGCCCGATGAGGCCGACAACGGTCCGGGCGGGCACCTTCAGCGAGACCGTGTCGAGCGCGAGCACGTTACCGTAGCGGACGGTGAGATTGCTCACCTCCAGCGCCACGCCCGGCTGATGGACCGCGGGTGCGCCGAGAGGTTTCGCCGATGCGGGCGTATGGGCCACGACCAGACCGGGCTTCCGGCGGAAACGGGAGGCGAGTTTGGACCCCAGGCGAACCCAGGTCTCGCTGATCGTCTCGCCCGTGCTCATCGCCTGCACCGCGCCAACGGCGAAGAACACGTTGCCGATATCCTGCGGCAAGCCAAGGCGACGCAGCAGTTCGGGAAAAAGCGTGATCATCGCCCCGCCGGCAACCGCCCCGAGGGTAAAGTGCGCGCCCACCATGCTCGCCACCGCAAACAGAGCCAGCGACTGCATCATGCTGAAGTTCTCGGCGACCAGCGTGCCGAGATAGCCCGCAAGAAGCCCGCCCGACACGCCCGAGATGAAGGCGCTGATCGCAAAGGCCGAGAGCTTCGCCATGGGCACGCTGACACCGTGGGCGGCTGCCGCACGCTCGGAATGGCGCACCGCAAGCCAGGAGGCTCCGAGGCGCGAGCGGTTAAGGAATTCGAGCCCGACCGCAATCGCGCCATAGACGATCATCACGAGCGCGAAATAGCCGCCATCGCTCTCGAACCATGCAGGGCGCAGAACCTGGATGAAGGCGGTCTGGCCGGGAAAGGTGATGGTGGCCAGCACCGTATCGAAGGCCGCAGCAAAACCGAGCGTCACGATGGCGAGGTTGATGCCGCGCAAGCGGAGCGCCGGAAGGCCGATGACGACACCGACGGGCACCGCAGCCAAACCGCCGAGCAACACCCAGACGATGAGCCCGCCCGGCGCTTCCGCGACATTGAGATAGCCCGTAACCCAGGCACCGACACCGGCAAAAGACATCTGGCAGAGCGAGATCATGCCGGTACGGCCCGTCACAAGCCCGAGGCTTTGCAGCGCAATCCCGGTGATGAAGACGGCGGTGACCAGAAAGATCCAGTATTTCGGCAGCAAGAGGTAAAGCACGGCCGAGAGAATGGCGAGGGTAAGCGCGGTTCGGACCGCCGCCCTGAGACTAGCGTGCTTCATCGAATCGGGCCCCCCTTTGCGACCACATGAGAACGGCGAGAATGACGAGGAAAGGAATGGCGCCGCGATACTGGCTGAACGTATCGAGCCCGCTGGCCAGCCCCTCGATGATGCCGATGGCCATGCCCCCCAAGAGAGCTGCCCGGAAGCTGGCAAAGGCGCCGATCAGGGCTGCAGCGAGCGCCGGCACCACGAGCAGGCTGAGCGACATGAAATCCGGGGCGCGCTGCGGCGCAATCACCATCAGCGCAAAGGCCGTGACCGCGCCCATAACCGCCCAGACGCTGAGCGCCAGAAGTTTAACGCGGATACCGATCAGTTCAGCGGCCATCGGCCGCTGCGAGAGCGCCCGAAGCTCGAGACCGGTCTGGGTGCGGGCGAGGAACTGCTCGGTGGCAAGGGTGAAGAGCACGGAAATGGCGATGGTGACGATCGCCGCCCAGGTGACTTCCACGCCGGCAAGCCGGAAGGCGGAGCCGGGAATGAGATCCGGGAAGTTATGCGGATGCTGCCCGCCGGTGAGGCGGAGCCCGACCGCGATGATGCCGACGAGAAGGGCCGCCGTGACCGCCGCCTTGGTGGAGGCGGCCGCACCCGAAAACCAGGTGGCCATAATGAGGCCGACCGCAAGGGCCGCCAGTGCGCCGGCCGTAATGCCGGCGGGAACGGCAAGCGCCAGCGGAACGCCGCTTTCATAGAGGGCCACCATGATGAAGGTGCCGGTTGCGCCGATGGCCGCGCCGGTGAAGTTCACCACCGCCACGAGACGATAGGTGAAGATCGCGCAGACCCCGAGGATCGCATAGGCCCCGCCTGCGGAGAGGCCCGCCACGGCTGAGGTCAGGAGAGAATTCATGGGACGGGTTCCTGTCGCCAACAGTCTTGAAAAACAACCGGACGGCGCCGCCCGGGAGGGTTTTACGGCGCCGTCCGGCAGGTCCGCCGGGACCTGTTACTCGGCGGCGGGAAGCACGTACCAATCCTTGGAGATCGGCTCCCACTTGCCCGCATTGAGTTTCATGACCTTGGTGGCCTGCATCGGCGCATGCTTGGCGGCGTCACCGAAGACATAGTCGCTGCCCGCAATCGGGTACTTCATCGCCTTGCCTTCCATCAGCTTGGCACTGACGCTTTCACGGGTCACCGGCCCCTCGATGGAGGCGATCGTATCGGCCAGAACCTTGGCGGCGAGATAGCCGCCCTGGCTGAAGGCGGTCTTCGGCAGGCCTGCCGTTTCCATGGTCTTCATCCAGTCGCCATTGGCCTCGTTGGTTTCCGTATAGGGCTCCCATTCGGTACCGAGATAGACGGGCTGCTTGGTGTTCGGCAGGGCCTTGGCCACGCCTTCGGTGTAGCCGGAGGCGAGGAACAGCCAGTCGATGCCCTCGATCTTCTGGGCGTCCGCCGTGTTGATCATCTGCACGACGCCCGGCTCGACCTGGTTGGTCAGCACCGCATCGCAGCCATTGTCGCGCGCCTTGATGAGATAGGGCGTCAGGTCGCCCTGAAGCGGCAGGGTCATGTCGATGAGGTGGATCTTCTTGCCGCTCATCTTTTCCCATCGTGCAACGGCCGCCGCATAGGCTTCCTGGGTGCCGCCGAGGATGATGAAGAAGGCACAGAGCTTTTCGTCCTTCAACTCCTTGGCTCCATAGTCGAGCATGGCCGTGGTCAGCGTGTAGGGGCCGACATTCACGGGCGAGACGGACGGCGCATTGAAGCACATGGGGTCGACGCCGACGCCCTGCACGGAGAGCACGCCGTTGCGCTTGTAGGTCGCGGCATTGACCGCGCAGTCGAGAAGGCTCGCGCCGCCGGCAAGGGCAACAACGTTCTTGTTGTCGATGAGGTCGCGCGCAGCCTGCGCAGCCACCTGCGGATCGGCCTTGTCGTCCGCCATCGTATATTCGATCTGGCAACCGGAAATGCCGCCGGCCGCATTGATCTGGTCGAAGACCGCCTTCGCGCCCTTCGGCCCGTCGGAGAAGTCCACCGGACCGGTAATGGTCGAGACGGAACCGACCTGAATGGCGCCCCCCTCACAGGTGGGCGCCGCCATGGCGGTGCCGGCAAGCAGGCTTCCGGCGAGCGCGAGACCGGCAGTCAGAACCGGACGGGAGATGGTTTTCAGCATCACGATACCCCTTTTCATTGTGTTGTTATTCTCCCCGAACTTCCTCCTCCGGGGGCATGCATCAGCGTTCGAAAACCGGGCGGCCCTCGAAATAAGTGGTCAGAACCTGCGTATGGGAAATCCGGTTCGCGGGGACCTCGAAGAGGTTCTGGTCGAGCACGATGAAATCGGCAGACTTGCCGGGCTCCAGCGAGCCGGTCTCTTCGCCGAGACCCGCGGCCTTGGCGGAATTGAGGGTGTAGACGGACAGCGCCTCTTCCAGCGTGATCGCCTGCTCGCCCCAGAGCTTTTCGCCCGGGAAGGCGCCTTCCGGGTTCTCGCGCGTTACCAGCCCCTCGATCCCGCTGAAGGGCGCCGGGAACGGGCTGACCGGCCAGTCGGAGCCGCCGGCCACCAGCGTGCCCGCATCGAGGAAGGCCCGGTTCGGCCAGAAACGCTCCGCGCGCTCCTTGCCCATCACCTGCCGATGCCCCTCCAGGAAGGTCGTCGGGAACCAGATCATCGGGCAGAGATCGGCAACGACGCCAAGCTTGGCAAAGCGGGGGATATCCTCGTCGCGCACATAGCTCGCATGGGCGATATGGTGCAGCACCTTGGGCGGACCGTTGAAATGGCGCACCGCCTCGACGGCATCCAGCATCTGCGAAACAGAGGCATCGCCGGTGCAGTGGATCTTCAGGCCCATGCCCATCTTCTCGGAAAGATCGATGTAGCGCACGAGATCCGGCGTGCTGACCAGCGTATGGCCGCGGTGGCCGTGCGGAAAGGCCGGATCATCCACGTAAGGCTCGTGGAAAAAGGCCGTCCGGGCACCGGGCACGCCATCGAGGAAGATCTTGGTGAAGTTCGGCCGCACCAGCCGGCTGACGAACTCGTCGCGGCGGGCGAGCAAGGCCTCGCCGGAAACACCGAACATGAAGCTCGGCTCGATCAGCGGCAAGGATGTCACCGCCCATGCCGTCAGTTGCCCCTTGTCTTCCACAGCCCTCAGCGCTTCGAGAATGGAGAGGACGGAGGCCGCATCCTGAAAGGCGGTGATGCCGTAGCTGTTCAGCGTCCGGACCGCCTGCGCCACGGCAGCTTCCGCCATGGCGGAGGTGAAATACTGGTTGGCCACCCGCTCGGCGATACCGGCGGCGGATTCGATCAGGATCCCCGTCAGCTTTCCATTCGACGGATCGCGTCCGAGCGCCCCGTCTGCCGGGTCGGTGCTGGCGTCCGAGAGCCCGCAGAGGCGAAGCGCCTCGGAATTCACCCAGCGATTATGGGCCGTTTCGTCTCTCAGCAGAACCGGATGCCCGAGGCTTGCCGCGTCGAGCTTTGAAAGGGCCTCGACCGTGTTCAGTTCGGCGATGCGATCGGCACCCCACTGGCTGCCGAAGATCCATTGGCCGGGTTCGGCCGTCTCGGCTGCGGCGCGTACTTCCGCGCAGATTTCGTCCAGCGAGGCGGAGCCCGGAAACCGGCGCTCGAAGAGTTCGGCCGTACCGCCCATCAGCACGTGATTGTGCACGTCGACGAAGCCCGGCATCGCCATGCGGCCCTCAAGATCCACCGTTTCGGTGCCAGGGCCAGCCAGAGCCCGGATGGACTCATTGCTGCCCACCGCCTGGATGCGCCCGTTCAGGACGGCAAGCGCCTCCGCCCAGCTTCTGTTGGGCTCAGCGGTAAAGATGCGTCCATTCACGAAAATACGATCAGGCGTCTCCGCCTTGGCAACGGCCATCATTCTCCTCCTCCCAACGGTTCGCTTGTTGAACCGCTGCACCCTCTCTCCCGGGAAACATGCAACAGGGATAAAAGTGAGTCAACATATTTCACACGTTAAATAATGGCTCGATGGAGGAGCAGATAGCAAGATCGCCGGCGTTTACTGCCGTTGAGGAAAAGCAGAAAAAGAAACTGGCGCGGGTAAGCAGGCACGCGACGCCCCGGTTCCCGGTCAATTATTCGGTTCACTATTAGAACCATACTTGCTATTTCTCTCTTGCAATAGCCGGGAGAGCGTGCGATTTACTTAGCACGTTAAGTAAATTTGCCGGTTCAGGATCGACCGGAGGGAGAGGACATGAGCACCATCGGCAAGGCTCTGACACTGCTGGATCTGATTGCCGGCCTGCCGCATGAGGCGGGCCTCAGCGAGCTTGCCCGTCTGGGCGGCCTCGACAAGGCGACCACGCGCCGCTTCCTGGTGCAGCTGGAGCGGTTCGGTTTTCTGGAGCAGGACGCCGAAAGCCGGAAATACAGGATAGGAGCCGCACCGCTGCGTCTTGCACAGATTCGCGAGGCCCGCTTGCCGCTTCTGCAGCACGGCGTCCCGATGTTGCGGCGACTGGCGGCGAGCTGCGGCGAGACCGTGCATATGTCGGAATTCACAGCCGGCAGGTTGTCGACCATCCACGCGGAAGAATCCTTCCGTGCCCATCGGGTCACCGTCAAGGTCGGCACCCTGCTGCCGCTGCATGCCAGCGCCTCCGGGCTGGCCTATCTTGCCTTCTCTCCCGATCTGCTGATCGAGGATTACCTGTCCCGCCCGCTGGAACGCTTCACGCCCCATACGATCGTGGAGGGCGAACCGCTGCGGGCGCTCCTCGAGGAAACCCGCCGCCTGGGTTACTCCGTGAACCGCCAGGGTCTGGAAGGGGGAATGATCAGCGTGGCCGCTCCCATTCTTGCCCCGCACAAGCCGCCGGTCGGGGCCGTCGCGATCGCCGCACCGCTGGTGAGGGTCGACGACCTCAGCATTCGCACGCTGGGCGCTTCCGTGGTGGAAACCGCGGCCGCGCTGTCCCGGGCGCTCTATCCCCGCCCGGAGCGGGCCGACGTCGCGCAGCCGCGCCGCAAGACATCGCAGCCCGCCCCTGCCCTGCAGGACGAATTGACCAGCCTGACCATTTCCTGATGCCCGCCCCTTGCCATGGAGGCCCTGTATGTCTGACGAGACCCGTCTCATCGCCCGCCGCGAGCGCCTGCTCGGAAAGAACATGTCCCTGTTTTACGACCATCCCGTCCACATCGTGAGGGGCGAGGGCGTCTGGCTCTTCGATGCGGAGGGCCGCCAGTATCTCGATTGCTATAACAATGTACCGCATGTGGGCCATTGCCACCCCCATGTGGTGGAGGCAATCTGTCGTCAGGCGTCCCTGCTCAATACCCATACGCGCTACCTGCACGAGGGAATTCTGGACTACGTCGGGCGGCTGACATCCACCTTCGATCCAGGCCTTAACTCGGCGATCCTCACCTGCACCGGCAGCGAGGCGAACGATGTGGCGCTGCGCATGGCCCAAGCGGTCACCGGACGGACCGGGGTCATCGCCACCGACCACACCTATCACGGCAATACGACCGCCGTGTCCCAGCTCTCCACCCGAATGCCGCCCGTCGGCGGCTTTGGCGGCCATGTGCGCCACGTATCGGCGCCGGACAGCTACCGGCCTCTGGGGGGCGAAGGCGGCGAAGCCTTTGCCATCGCCTTCGCGCAACAGGTGGAAGCCGCAATCGAGTCGCTGCAGGATAGCCCCTTCGGCTTTTCCGCGCTGATCATCGATCCCTTCTTTGCCAACGAAGGCTTCCCCGACCTGCCCTCGGGATTCCTCGACCGGGCGGTGGCGGCTGTACGCAAGGCAGGCGGCCTTGTCATTGCCGACGAAGTCCAGCCGGGCTTCGGCCGGACCGGCCAGCATTTCTGGGGCCATCAGCGGGCCGGCATTGTTCCCGATATCGTCACGCTCGGCAAACCGATGGGCAATGGCCACCCGATCGGCGGGGTCATCGCCCATACGGATACGCTGAATGCTTTCCGGAAGGCCTTTCGCTATTTCAACACCTTCGGCGGCAACCCCGTTTCCTGCGCTGCCGGCATGGCCGTCCTCGACGTGATCGAGCAGGAAAACCTGATGGCCAATGCCCGCGATGTCGGAGCCTATGCATTGGCCGGACTGAACCGATTGGCAGAAAAGCATGGTGCAATCGGCAATGTGCGCGGCGCGGGCCTGTTCTTCGGCGCGGAACTTGTCACGAACCGCGCCACCAAGGAACCGGATGCCAAACTTGCCAGCCAGGTCATCAATGGCATGCGCGAGCGTGGCGTGCTCATGGGCAAGCTCGGAATTCACCAGTGTACCACGAAGATACGCCCGCCCATGCCCTTCAGTCGGGCCCATGCCGACCACATGCTTTCCACCCTTGACGACGTGCTGGCGGGGCTTTGATCATGGTTGACCTTCTCCCCCTCGAACTGATCGGCAAGCTTGAGAAGCGCGCTGGCGACTGCCTGGAACGGTGGGGCTTGCCACCCCGGGTGCCCTTGCTGATCAAGTACCGGGAGAACGCGGTTTTCCGCGTGGTGCGTGGCACGGGCAGCTTTGCCGGGCTGCGTCTGCATCGTCCCGGTTACCATGATCAGGATGCGTTGCGCTCCGAGCTGGAATGGTTGCAGGCCATGTTTCGGGAGGGCCTGCCGGTTCCCGAACCCATTGAAACCAGCGATGGCGCCCTGCTCGTCGCCCTGCCCACCGATGAGGGTGAGGACGTCCAGTATGCGGATCTTCTGCACTGGCTTCCGGGCATACCCCTTGGGCAGACGGGAACCCCTCTGGACTGGACGCCGGAAGAGGCCAGAACCCTTTTCTTCCAGATCGGCGCGACGGCCGCGCGGCTGCATCTTGCATCCGACGGCTGGAAGCCGCCGAAGCAATTCCATCGGCCCCAATGGAACCGTCAAGGGCTCCTGGGAGACAATCCGGTCTGGGGACGGTTCTGGGATTGCCCTCTGCTCTCGCCTTCCGAAAGGGAGAAGCTGCTCGCTCTCAAGCATCATCTCGACCGCGTGATGCAAACGCTGGAAAATCAGCACTATGATTATGGGCTGATCCATGCGGATCTCGTGCGGGAAAACATTCTCGTCCACGAGGGCGCCGTTGCCTTCATCGATTTCGACGATGCCGGATTTGGATATCGCATGTTCGAGCTTGCCACGGCCCTTCTGAAAAACCGGCTGGAACCCGATTTTGCCGGCCTGCGCGACAATCTGATCGCCGGCTATCGGGGCATCCGTCCTCTCGCTGAAAGGGAAATCGCCACGCTACCCCTGTTCATGACGCTGCGCGCCCTGACCTATGTGGGCTGGATTGCCTCGCGAACGGAAATGCCCGGCGCCGATGTCCGTCTGGCCCGCTATTATCGCGACACGATGGAGCTTGCAGCCGCCCCGGGTGGCGACGGAGCCTTTCTCCTGGATTGAAAGGGGGGTGCGATGCCCCCCCTCTCCGCTCAATGCTGGCTGTTGACCGCTTCGAAAGCGGCCGCATGGCGCCCTTCCGCCTCCGCATCGCGCAGGAAACGGCACCGCTCCACGATCACCTCCTCCACGGCGCCGCGGCCGAGAATCTCCATGACTTCGCGGATGAAATCGGCAAGCGGCATGGCGCGCGGGTCGACGGCCTGTGCCGGGCCCATCAATTCCGTCTGGACATAGGGCGGAGCGATTTCGATGACCTCGATCCCGGAACCCTTGAGCTGCTGGCGCAGGGTCTGCGAATAGGAGTGGATCGCCGCCTTGGTGGCAGAATAGGTGGGCGTCAGCACCAGAGGCACGAAGGCGAGGCCGGAACTGACCGTCAGGATGGCGGCGTCCCGCTTCGTCTGGAGATGCGGCAGCAGTGCCGCCGTCAGGCGAATAGGCCCCAGAAGATTGATGGCGATGGTTTCCTCTGCCGTGGCCAGATAGGCGGGCGCATCCTTCAGGGTTTCGGGCTTCATGATGCCCGCATTGTGAATCACCCCGTTGAGATCGGGAAAGCTGGCCGTGAGTTCGGCGGTGAATGACGGGATAGCCTGGGCATCGGCGACATCGAGGATGCGGTAGGCCATGCCGGGATTGGCTTTGACCACGGCTTCGAGCGGTTCGGCGCGCCGGCCGGAAATGATGACTTTGTTCCCGAGCGCGTGAAAGGCTTCGGCGATGGCCCGGCCGATGCCGGTGCCGCCACCTGTGACGAGAAGGGTGTTGCCGGTCATTTTCATGAGTTTCGCTCCATAATTTGGGATTGCCCGGACAACCTATGAAGCTTACATTCGATTGGTAAGTAGGCGCTGAAAAGATTTATACTTACCAAAAAGAGAGTGATTATGAATCAAGATGTTAAGACGTCCACCTCCGACGGACATCTGCAATCATGCCGGTCCGTGGAGACCGATCCGGCGGTTGACAGACTGGTCGAAGACATTATCGGCAAGGTGGCTGACAAATGGACCATGCTGATTTTGGAGGTTCTCGAAGAGGGCGGAACGCTGCGCTTCACGGAAATCGGCAAGCGCGTGCCTGATATCAGCCAGAAGATGCTGACCAAGACGCTACGCCAGATGGAATATGACGGGCTGGTGGAGCGGCGCATTCACCCGGTCATCCCGCCGCATGTGGATTACACGCTGACCAGGATGGGGCATGGACTGAGCTACGCCTTTTGCGGCGTCTGGGTCTGGGCGGAAGAGAACCGCGCCGCCATCGAAGCGGCGCGTGAGGCTTTCATGGCGAGCCACGGAAAGCTCTGATCACTCGAAGAAGCCGTCCCGCCCGCGAAAGCGGCGCTGGTAATCGGGATCGTAGAGCGAGCTCTCGCGAAAATCCTCCGAGCCAAGGCCGGGACCCACGAAGATCAGCGCGGTGCGGTCGATCGGATCCTTGGCCACCTCCGCCTCGATGGAGGAAAGCCGGCCCCTGATGATCCGTTCTTCCGGCCAGCTCGCCTTGAAGACAACGATCACGGGGCAGTCGGCCCCATAGAGCGGGGTCAGCTCCCGCACGATGTCAGGCAGCGAATGAATGGCGAGGTGGATCGCGAGTGTCGCGCCGGTTGCACCGAAATTGGCGAGCGTTTCCTTCTCCGGCATGGGCGAGGCCCGGCCGGACACACGGGTGAGAATGAGGCTCTGGGCGACAGCGGGAATGGTGAGCTCCCGGCGGATCGCGGAAGCGGCTGCCGCGAAGGAAGGCACGCCCGGGGTCATCGTGTAATCGATGCCATGCTTTTCCAGCCGGCGGATCTGTTCCGCCACCGCGCTCCAGACGGAGAGATCGCCGGAATGAAGACGGGCCACATCCTCGCCATTGGCAGCCGCCAGGAGATATTCGCGCTCGATCTCGTCCAGCGACATCGGCGCTGTATCGATGATACGGGCGCCCGGCGGGCAATATTGCAGAAGCTCCGGCGAAACGATCGAGCCGGCATAGAGGCAGACCGGGCATTTGCCGATCAGGTCTCGCCCGCGCACCGTGATGAGATCGGCCGCGCCCGGCCCTGCTCCGATGAAATGTACCGTCATTCCGTGTCTTCCTGTTCCTTGACCCAGCTCCACTGGGTAACCGGCATCGCCGCGCGCCAGCCCTGCATGGCGCCGACGGGCGAGGCCCGGGCAATGTCGATCCGCGTGAGGGTGCCCCCAAGCCGGGCCTGCCAATGCAGCAGGACGGCTTCCATTTCGAGCGTCACGCCATTGGCAACCAGCCGCCCGCCTTTCGGCAAGGCGCGGACTGCCGTCTGCATCACGCCCTCCTCACTCCCGCCGCCACCGATGAAAATGGCATCGGGCCGCGGCAGGCCGTCGAGGGCCGACGGAGCCATGCCTTCGACCACCTGAAGGCCGGGCACCCCGAATTGAGCCGCATTGCGCCTGATCCGCGCCGCCCGTTCGGGCACGCCTTCGATGGCGATGGCGCGAAGCGAGGGATGGCCGAGCATCCATTCGATGGAGATCGAGCCGGAGCCACCGCCGATATCCCACAGCAGCTCGCCATGGCGCGGCGCCAGCGCCGAAAGGGTAACGGCCCGAACCTCGCGCTTGGTCAGCTGTCCGTCGCTCTCGAAGAGCGCGTCCGAAAGCCCGTTCGCATAGGGCAGGATGCGCGCTCCGGCCCACGCCTTCACCTCGAGGGCACAGACATTGAGGCTGTTGATGCCCGACATGGCAAAACGGCTGGCCACCTGGCCCGTCACCCGCTCCTGCGGACCGCCAAGCGCTTCGAGCACGATCATGTCGGTCTCGCCGAAGCCGGCGGCGACGAGCGTGGCGGCCAGTTCCGCCGGCCCCTTTTCATCGGACGTCAGCGCGATGATTCGGGCACCGGGATGGAGATGCGGGCGGATGAGATCGACCGGACGCCCATGCAGCGAGACGCATTCCACATCCTGCAGGCCCCAGCCCAGCCGCGAGGCGGCGAGCGAGAAGGAGGACGGCGCGGGGATCACATGCATTTCATTGCGCGGCATGCGCCGCGAGAGCGTGACGCCGACGCCATAGAAGAAGGGATCGCCGGAGGCGAGCACCACCACCTTCTCTCCGCGCCGGGAATCGACGAATTGCATCGAGCGCTCGAAAGGGCTCAGCCAGACATGCCGCTCGCCCGTGACCAGTCCATCGACCAGCTCGATGTGACGCGCGCCACCGCAGACCACCGCCGCGGCGCGGATTGCCTGTTTCGCCTCGTCGCCGAGACCGTCTGGACCATCCTCGCCGAGCCCGATAACAGTGAGCCAGCATTCAGCCGGCGGAGAAACCTGATCAACCATGGACAAGCACCGGATACTCATTCTGGGGGGCACGACGGAAGCGCGCGGGCTGGCGGCACGCCTTGCCGGCGATGACCGCTTCGATACCATGCTTTCGCTCGCAGGGCGAACCGCCGATCCGCGCGAGCAGCCGGTTCCGGTCCGGGTGGGCGGTTTCGGCGGCGCGGAGGGTCTTGCCCGCTATCTTCAGGCCGAGGCCATCGATCTGCTGATCGATGCGACCCATCCCTTCGCCGCCCGCATTTCCCGCAACGCGGCAGAAGCCGCGGCGATCTCCGGTGTCCCGCTGGTCGCGCTGCGTCGCCCGGCCTGGGAGAGTCGTGAAGGTGACCGATGGATTCGCGTGTCCAGCGTCGCCGAGGCGGTGAAGCGGCTTCCAGACACGCCGAGCCGCGTCTTTCTGGCGATCGGGCGGCAGGAGGCCTACCAGTTTTCCGCCAGACCCGAACATGCCTATCTGGTCCGCAGCGTCGATCCCGTCACGCCGCCGCTCGACGTTCCGGATGCGCGCTACGTGCTCGCCTGCGGCCCTTTCGGGCTGGAAGACGAGCTGGAACTTCTGCGAAGCGAAAAAATCGGGCTGATCGTGGCCAAGAACAGTGGCGGCAGCGCCACCCATGCCAAGATTGAAGCGGCGCGTGCGCTTGCCATTCCCGTCATCATGGTGGACCGCCAGGAGCCGCCCGGCGTGCCGGCAGTGCCGACGGTCGAGGCCGCGCTCGCCCATATGGATCACCTCTTCTCCGCAGAGAGGAAGCGGGGCGTATAGACGAGGTCCTGCCGGCCGGGACGCGCGATGATGCGGGTTTCCGGCGAACCGATGATCACGCAGGTGGCCATGTCCGCCCGGTTCGCATCCGCTTCGCCAAGCGGCATGACGAGCATGCGCTCGTCTGGACGCCCTGCGGCCCGTCCGAAGATGACCGGCACGGTGGCTGGAAGAACCTCGCGCAGCACGTCGAAGGCGGCACCGAGCTGCCAGGGCCGCGCCTTGCTGATCGGATTGTAGAGCGCAATCACCATGCCCGCTTCCGCCATCAGCCGCAGGCGACGCGTGATGACGTCCCAGGGCTTCAGATTGTCGGACAGCGAAATCGCACAGAAATCATGGCCGAGGGGCGCGCCGATGCGCGCGGCAACGGCCAGCATGGCCGTGACACCCGGGGTCACGACAAGCTCGACAGTCTTCCATTCGTCGGGACCCGCATCGATCGCCTCGCAGACCGCGGCCGCCATGGCGAACACGCCGGGGTCGCCACCGGACACCATGCAGACCCGTTCGCCGGCAGCGGCGCGGATCAGCGCGGCCTTGGCGCGATCGATCTCCTCGCGATTGTCGGAGGCGATCTTCTGCTGGTCGGGACGCAGGTGGAGACGATCCACATAGGGGAAGTAGCCGAAGAAGGCGGTGCTGTCCTCGACCGCCTTCAGCGCCTCCGGCGTCATCTGGTCCGGGTTACCCGGCCCGGTGCCGATCACGTAGAGAATGCCGGTCATTCGCAATCCTCGGAAGGCTTGCCTTCCCAGCCCGCCACGAGAACCAGCGAGAAATAGGGCGCGGCATCGTCGCCCTTGTCGGCGAGCCGGATCATGCCGCCATTCTTCATCGTGCCGCGCTCCACATAGACGGCACGGTGAAGCTTGCCGGCAGCATCCAATGCACGGCGGATTTTCGGCAGGTTGCGGCCGACCTTCATGATCACGGCGGCCTGCGTATCCTTCAGGCGACGGATCAGCTCGTCCTCGTCCATGATGCCGGGCAGCACGCTCAGCACGTCATCGCCCTGCACGATCGGCAGGCCGGCCATGGACCAGCAGCCGGACATGGCCGTAATGCCGGGGATCACCTCGGTCGGGTAGCGATGCGCCAGCCGCACATGCAGATGCATGTAGGAACCGTAGAACATCGGGTCACCTTCCGAAAGGATGGCTACCGTTCGGCCCTTCTCCAGTTCGGCGGCAACCGCTTCCGCAGACCGGTCGTAGAAGGCCGTGATCTGGCTCTTGTAATCGTCGTGATCCTTGTGGATCTCCGTGGTGACGGGATAGTAGAGCGGCAGCTCCGCCATACCCTCGCGGACAATGCCATCAACGATGGTGCGTCCGTTGCCGCGCCGGCCTTCCTTGGCGAAATAGGCAAGCACGTCCGCTTCCCCCAGCGCCTTCACGGCCTTCACCGTCAGAAGCTCCGGATCACCGGGGCCGGTTCCCACGCCGATCAGGCGTCCCTTGCCCGCGCCGCTCAAAGGCCCGGCCTCGCGAGAGAGTTCAGCGCTGCCGCCGTCATGGCGCTGCCGCCGAGACGGCCGCGGATGATGGCATAGGGCACGCCATAGGAATTTTCGGCCAGTGCGTCCTTGCTTTCCGCCGCTCCGACGAAGCCGACCGGCATGCCGAGAATGGCCGCCGGCTTCGGCGCCCCGTCACGCAACATTTCCAGCAGGTAGAAGAGCGCTGTCGGTGCATTGCCGATAGCCACCACCGAGCCCGCCAGACGATCCAGCCACAGCCGCATCTGTGCCGCAGACCGCGTATTGTCGATTTCCTTCGCGATCTCGGGCGTACGCGGATCGGTCAGCGAACAGATCACCTCGTTATTGGCAGGCAGGCGTGCGCGCGTCACCCCATGGGCCACCATGTTCGCATCGCAGAAGATCGGTGCGCCGGCCTGAAGAGCCGCGCGAGCGGCTGAAACGAAATCCGGATGGAATTCAAAGAATTCCGCTGCTCCGACATAGCCGGAGGCATGCACCATCCTCACCGCGACATCGGCTTCCGCTTCGGTGAAGCGGGAAAGGTCGGTCTCGGCGCGTATGATGGCGAAGGACTTTTCGTAGATGGCATTCCCATCCCGGATGTAATCGTAGTCAGGCATCAATCTTTCCGTCGCAAGGCGTTGGCGACCCGCTCCGCCCCCAGGCGGCTCAGGCAATCACGCGTCGATTCGCCAGCTTGTTTCTCGGTCCGCATCAGGGCGGCAAGCCGTTCCACTGCAGACGCCACGTCATTAGCAGCGATGTAGGCTTCTGGCGAGGCCGATGCGGACCCATTTACGACAAGACCATAGCCTAATGGCGCACCCGACAGGCCTAAAAGCGTCGCGGCCGGATGGGCGCACCCCTTCGGGCAGGCCGAAAGGTGCAGGGTGAAGGATCCGTCGAGCAGATCGGCGCCTTCGCGCACGAAAAGTTCTGCCACCGCATGCGTGTCGAAATAGGCCGAGGCACATCCGGCCGTGCCCGCACAAAGGGCGACGTGATTGGCGGGAAGATGTTCTTCCGTCAGGAAGCCATGCTCCCGGGCAAATGCCAACAGGGTCTCGGCGTCGGATTGGCGGGCGAAGGGCAGAAGAAGACCGTGTTCGGGAGCAAGCCGGATTTCCGCCGCCCCGAGCGCCTCAGCCTTTTCGCATAGCGCGCCAAGACTTTCCGCATGGGCCTGGCAATAGGTCAGCCCAAGGCCGGCAATCCACAGATCGGGAGCGAGCCGGTGCAGGCCTGCGGGCCGGCGACCCGTGGGCGCCGGACGTTCCGATGGGGCAAGCGCCGTGCCCGGCAGCGGCAGCGTGGCGGGATCGACATCCTTGCCCCGGGCCGGTTTCGTCCCCTCGTTGCCCATCCGGTGAAGCATTTCCAGCACCGTCATCACGGCATCGACCGCCTCATGGACTTCGAGAAGACAGACAGGCCGCGCGGTCGCGGCATTGCCGCCGAGAAGAAGCGCGTAATTCAGCCCCCTGCCCGTCCGCACGGCCTTGAGGCGAATATCGGCGACGATCGCATCCAGATTGAAGGTTCCGCCCCCGTCGACGATCACCGAGAGTTTCGCAGCAAGCTTGAGGGCAGGCGTGGCGGATGCGACCCGTGCCCGGATTGCTGCCGCAAGCGGACGCACATCAGCCAGCTCCGAAGGGTCTATACCCGAGAGCGGCGGCGTTTCGACGGCCAGGCCGGTCGCGATATCCATGCCCGTGGCAAACACCGCCTCGGTCAGCGGCGCCACCGTCTCGGCCTTCAGTCCGCGGACCTGAAGGTTGCCTCGCGCCGTGACTTCGAGAAGGCCGTTGCCGAAGGCCCGCGCTGCCTGTGCCACGGCCTTGAGATCGGCCGGGCGGAAGCCGCCGGTCGCGGGACGCAGCCGCGCCAGCAGCCCGTCGCCCGTCTGCATGGGCCGGCTGAGAGAGGGGCAGACACCGCGTCGGCTCGACTGGACCGGCTGGTCGTCGGCGGTGCGGAAAAGCGGTTGAATGGCGTTCATGACATCGATCCTGGAGGCAGGCGGAAGAGACCGCAGCAGCGTGTTTACCGCCGGCCAGAAAGGCTTTTATCATGCAACCGTCATTGCGTTGGATCAACAGGCGACCCTCACCCGCGCTGAAACGGCATTATTCGTCGTCGAAATCGGCACCCTTCTGGAGAAGATAGATGTCCATGATCCAGCCATGGCGTTCCCGCTCCTCGGCGCGGCGCCGCTCGATCTCGGCGGCGCAGTCCACAACCCGGCCCGAAAGGATCACCTCGTCTTTGGTCCCGAGATAGGCTCCCCAGTAGATCTTTGCCTCGGGATCGGTGACCCGCGTGAAGGCCTGCTCGCCGTCAAGCATCACGACGCTGGTTTCGGACCGGTGCGGGAAGCTTTCCTGCAGACGCCGCCCGGTGGTGATTTCCACCGGCTTTCCGACCAGATTGAGGGGAATGCGATGGCTGGCACAGAGCGCCTGGATGGACGTGATGCCCGGAATGACCTCGATGTCGAAAGCCACCTTTCCGGTCGCCTTCACCCGCTCCAGAATGCGAAGGGTGCTGTCATACAGCATCGGATCGCCCCAGACGAGCAAGCCGGCCGTTCCGTCCTCCGCTACCTCCTCGATGAGCAGGCGCACATAGGTTTCCGCAATCGCCGCATGCCAGTCATCGACGCGGCCGACATAGGACTTGCCCTCCGCCTCCCGCACCGGCAGGGCGAATTCCACCGTGCGGCTGGCGGGATTGGTGACGTAGCGGGCGATGATATCGCGGCGGACTTCGGCGAGATCCGCCTTCTTCCGTCCCTTGGTGGGCACGAAGAGCACATCGGCCCGATTGAGCGCATTGATGGCCTGAACGGTCAGATGCTCGGGGTTTCCGGTGCCGATACCCACGACCAGTATGTGCCTCATGCCGCTTGCTCCGGTTCCTGCTGATGGCCAATCGCGGGCTCTCTACTGCGGAACTTCGCTTCGCGTCATCTGTTTTGTTCGTTCCCGGCACAATTCACGTTTCGTGAAGCAAGAAATTCCACAGGCCCTTAACCGGAGATGTGGTCTATAGGTCGCGAAAAACAACCTCGCGTGGATCATGCCGGGCCTAGGATGCCTTCGATCGGGCGCGACAAAAGGAGAGCTGAGATGAGCCAGAAATTAGTTCCTGTCATCATGGCGGGCGGTAAGGGAACGAGGCTTTGGCCGCTTTCGAGGGCGCAGGCGCCCAAACAGTTCATCCGGTTTCTGGGGGAGCATACACTTTTTCAGCGCACGCTGAACCGCGTTTCGGATGCCGCGCTCTATGAAGCGCCGATTATCGTCACCAATGAGGAATTCCGGTTTCTGGTGGCGGAACAGGCCCGCCAGCTGGGTGTGAAACTCTCCGCAATCGTGCTGGAACCCATGGCCCGTAACACCGCGCCGGCCGTGGCCGCTTCCGCCATCATCGCCCGACAGCTGTTCGGAGACCGGGCCCTGATCCAGATCCTCGCATCCGATCACGAAATCACTGCGGATGAGAGCTACTTCCGTTCCGTGCATGTGGCCCGCGATGTCGCTCTGACAGACCGGCTGGTCACCTTCGGGATCCAGCCGACCGAGCCTGCGACCGGCTACGGATACATCAAGGCCGGCGAAGCCGTGGCGCCGGGCGCCAATGCCATCGACCGTTTCATCGAGAAGCCCCCGGTCGAGCAGGCCCGCGACATGCTGACGTCCGGCGGCTATTTCTGGAACTCGGGCATGTTCGTCTTCCACGTACCGTCGCTGGCCCAGGAATTTGCAGCCCAGGCGCCGGAAGTATGGAATGCGGTCGAGCGGGCCGTTTCCAAATCCGCGCGCGATCTTGATTTCACCCGCCTCGACGCGGATTGTTTCGCGGCCAGCCCGGATGTCTCCATCGACTATGCCATCATGGAAAAGACGGCGCGCGGGGCGGTGGTTCCGTCGTCCTTCGCCTGGTCCGATCTCGGGTCCTGGGATTCCATCTGGAAGCTCGGCGCACGGGACGAAAACGGCAATGTCAGCGACGGCAATGCCACTCTCGTCAACACCCGCAACTCGCTGGTGATTTCCCACAATGGCCATCTTGCCGTTCAGGGCATGGACAATGTCGCGGTCATCGCCAGCGAAGATGCCGTTTTCGTCGGCCGCCTCGATGAGGCGCAATCTGTCGGTACGCTGGTGAAAACCCTTGCTGCCAGCCCGGCCACGGAGAAACTCACCCGTGAACATCCCACCAGCTATCGCCCCTGGGGCGGCTATACATCGGTGCTCAACGGCGACCGTTTCCAGGTAAAGCGGATCTTCGTCGATCCGGACAAGAAGCTGTCGCTGCAGAAGCATCACCACCGGTCCGAACACTGGATCGTAGTGAAGGGCACTGCGGAAGTGACCATCGGCGATACGGTCCGGATGCTGCGTGAAAACGAGTCGGTCTATATTCCCCAGGGAGAGGTGCATCGGCTTGCCAACCCCGGCAAGATCGTGCTGGAACTGATCGAGGTGCAGACCGGATCCTATCTCGGAGAAGACGACATCATCCGTATCGTGGATGAATTCGGCCGTCAGTGAAGACAGGCTGCCAGCCGTCATCGGTCCCGCGAACCGCCTGTCGATTTCCGTCAAACGGCAGGCGCAAGGCCTTGAAGCAGCCGGTAAATGCCTTTACCCCTCGCTGAAACAGGATGCGGGAACGGAAGCGGGCGCATGGCGGACGAAAAGGGGGGCAAAGAAGGCACGGGCCACGGATTTGGCCTGCCCTTTGCCTATCATCCCCGGCCCGGCATCTTCGACGAAATGGTCGGCTCTCCTGGCGCCATCCGCGATGTCTGGCGACCGCTGGCAGAAGCGTTTTCCTCCGAAACCGCACTGGAGCACGTGGAGCGCTTTGCCCGGGCCGAACGCTATCTGCGTGATGCCGGCATCCACTATCGCGATTATGGCGGCGGGACCTCGCCCCGCCCCTGGCCGCTCTCCCCCTTTCCGGTCTTGCTGCCGGAAGCGGAATGGGCCGTCATCGGCAAGGGCCTTGTCGAGCGGGCCGACCTTCTGGAAGCGGTGGTCGCCGATATCTATGGCGAGAACCGTCTCGTGGCGGAAGGGTGCCTCCCGCCGCTGGCGGTGGCGGGCAATCCGCGCTTTCTCAGACCGCTCGTCCAGATTCCGCCGCGCGGCGGTCAGTTCCTGCATTTTCTGGCCTTCGACCTCGGGCGTGACCGGGAAGGACACTGGCATGTCCTCTCCGACAGAAGCGAGGCGCCATCGGCGGCAGGATTTGCGCTCGAAAACCGGATTGCCACCACACGGGCCTTCGCCGGCCTTTACGACCGCAGCACGGTGGAGCGCCTCGCCCCCTTTTTCGCCGGCTTCCGCGACAGCTTGCGGGCAAGGCTGGGTGACAGCGACGAGCGGGTGGCGGTGCTGACGCCCGGCCGGCAGGATCCGACCTATTTCGAACAGGCCTATCTGGCCCGCTATCTCGGCTTCACGCTGCTGGAGGGGGAGGATCTGACGGTCCTCGACGGCGAGCTGATGGTCCGCACCATTTCCGGCCCGAAACCGGTCGCCGCGCTGTGGCGTCGCATGGCCGCCAACCGGGCCGATCCCCTCGAGCTCGACGAAAGCTCTCTGGCGGGGACGCCGGGCCTGGTAGAGGCGGTGCGGGCGGGAACCGTCACCATGGTCAATGCCCTCGGGTCGGGCATTCTCGAAACCGGCATCGTCGCGGCGCATCTGCCCGATCTTGCCCGCAGGCTGCTTGGCCGTGACCTTGCCCTTTCCGCCGCCCGGACAGTCTGGGGGGCAGGCGCGGCAACGGCAGCGGGGAACGCCTATCTCATCGGTTCCGCTTACTCCGGACTGCCTCCCTTCGAGAAAAACAGCGGCTTTCGCGCGGGCAGCCCGGCGGACGTGGCGGACAAGCCGCATCTCGTGGCACGGGAAGCGATCGCTCTCTCCCGCACCCCCGTCTTCGAGGACGGTGCGCTCGTCTCGCGCCCGCTGATCGTCCGGGCCTATGTGGCGCGAACCGGCGACGGCTGGACCGTGATGCCGGGCGGCTTTGCGCGAACCGCCGCACTGGATGAAGATGGCCCCCTGGCCTTCCGCGAGGGGGGCCGCAGCGCAGATCTCTGGATCATCGGATCGAAGCCCGTGTCCCCGGTCTCGCTGATGTCGGCCGGCGATCACCATCCGGTGGTCCGGCAAGGCGGAAATCTCCCCGGTCGCGCGGCCGACAATCTGTTCTGGCTCGGACGTTACATCGAGCGGGCGGAAGGTGCGCTTCGCATTCTCAGGGCCTATCATGCCCGTCTGGCCGAGGCCGGCAATGCAGACCTGCCTCTTCTGAAATCGCTGACCGCCTACCTTGCCGAACTGGAAATCGATACGGCCGAGCCCGTCCCTGAGATGCTGATCGCGAATATCGACAGCGCCGTCTATTCCGCCGGTAACCTGCGCGACCGCTTCTCGCCGGATGGCTGGCTGGCCCTTACGGACCTGCAGAAGACCGTGCACCGTTTCCGGGAAAAAGTGTCCCCCGGCGACGATGCGGCCCATGCCATGACCATCCTGTTGCGCAAGCTTGCCGGCTTTGCCGGTCTGGTGCATGAAAACATGTATCGCTTCATGGGCTGGCGCTTCCTGACGATCGGGCGGCATCTGGAGCGGGGCCTGCACATGACCCTGTTGCTGGCGCATTTCACCCGCCCGGATGCGCCGGAAGGAGCAGACGACCTCGTGCTGGATATCGGCGATAACGTGATGACCCACCGCCGCCATTACAGCGTCGACACCTCGACCGCGAGCGTCATCGATCTCATGGGTCTCGACCCCTACAATCCCCGTTCCGTGCTTTTTCAGGTGACCGAAATCGCCCGCTCGGTCCGCCAGCTGCCGAACAGCGCGGAAAACCGGGCCCGGTTGCGCCGCGACATGGATCGTCTGGAGGAGGACCTGGCGCAGCAGCAATCGGGAGAGGTGGACTGGTCCCGCTTCAAGACGGTGGAAGCCGAGCTGGAACGCTTTTCCGATTCTCTCGCGCTCGCCTATCTGACCTGACGCCATGCTGTACGATCTCTCGCTCGAAATCGGCTCCGACTATGCCCATCCCGTCTCCACCGGACGCCATGTGCTGCGCGTCCAGCCACTGGAGATAACGGGCCGACAGCAGGTCCTGTCGCTCTCCCTTGCCATCGAACCTGAACCGGAGAGCAGACGCGACTTTCGCGGATTTTTCGGTGGCGCCGCAACCGGCTTCGTGGTGCGACAACCCCACCAGCAGTTGAAGGCCGCCCTTCGCGCCCGCCTCGACGTGACCGCCCCCGCCTGGCGGATCGCGGCCGCCGTCTCCCTCGCCGATCTTCCGGAGGCGCTGCGCGCCATTGCCGGCGTCGGCCCGGAAAGCCCGCATCATTTCCTCGGTGCAAGCCCTCGCCTGCCCGCCGTCTCTAAGGCCATAGCCTCCTATGCGGCGGAGGCCGCCGATCGTCACGCGGCCGTCCATACGCTTGCCCAGTCCCTCATGCACCGGATCCACCGCGATTTTAAGTACGACCCGAAAGCGACGGATGTGGATACGCCCGCCGAGGCGGCCTTTCGTCTCAAGCGAGGCGTCTGCCAGGATTTCACCCATGTGATGATCGCGGCTCTCCGCTCGCTTGGCATACCCGCAGGCTATGTCAGCGGCTACCTGCGGACGCTTCCCCCGCCCGGCAAGCCAAGGCTGGTCGGCGCCGATGCCATGCATGCCTGGGTTCGCGTCTGGTGCGGACCGGATGCGGGCTGGATCGAATATGACCCCACCAACGGGGTTCTGGCCAGCGAAGACCACATTGTCGCGGGCTATGGCAGGGACTATGCCGACATCGCGCCGCTCGCCGGGACTTTGAAAGGGCTCGGCGGACAGAGCGCTTTCCAGCGCGTCGACATTTCGGTTGCGTCGCCGCATGAAAATCGCGTTGTTCGCTAAAATCTTATCGTTTCAAGAAACTTAGATAAAATAACTATGCGCTAAAACTTTCATATCCTGAATGATATGGGAGAGGCGCAATGATGGCGTCGCATTCGCCCCTGAACCGCATCAAGCGGCTGGCGGGGGATAAGTCGGGTAATTTTGCGATTACCACCGCATTCGTGATTCCGGTTCTGATCGGCGTCGTGGGCATGGCCATTGATACGGCGAGCCTGTTGATGTTCAAGAACAAGCTGCAGGTGGCGGCCGACACGGCCACACTGGCTGCCGCATCCTCCCTGGCTTCGAAAGCCAAGACGGCGCAGGATGCCAAAGCCCTGTCCCTGCAATTCCTCTATGGCCAGATCAACGCGGGGAAAACGGCGGAGAATGCCTCCACCTATCCCGAAGCGGTGGCTGAACCAGCGGTATCGATTACGGAATCGGCCTATAATGTCACCGGAAAGAAGTTTTCCGTGACGATGAACACCAGCTATACGGTGCCTCTCAGCCCGCTGGCAGCTGTTCTGGGCTTCTCTACCGCGAGAGTTTCGGTGACAAGCACATCGGAAAGCTCGACGGAGACGAAAAACGCCCTGTCGATGTATTTCGTGCTCGACCGTTCCGGCTCCATGGCCGACAGTACGAACACCACCTACCAGACGACCTGCTACGACAGGAAAAACCGTCCCTATAGCTGCACGGCCTATTACACGAAGATCGACTCGCTGAAGATGGCGGTGGCTTCGCTTCTGGGCCAGCTGACCACGGCGGATCCGCAGACCAAGTATGTCCGGACGGGCAGCGTGGCCTACGATCTCTACATGCTGACGCCGCAGGCGATCAACTGGGGTGTATCGGGCGTTCAGTCCTACGTGAATGCGCTGACGGCAAACGGCGGCACCAGCTCGACCAATGCTTTCAAGCAGGCGGTCACCAGTCTGACGGCCTCGACGGAAGACAGCGCCCACAAGGCGAAGAATGGGCAGGTTCCGTCCAAATACATCGTGTTCATGACGGACGGTGACAACAACTACGCATCGGACGACACCTATACGAAGCAGGCCTGCGACGACGCGAAAAACAAGAAGATCGAAGTCTTCACCGTTGCCTTCATGGCGCCGAGCAAGGGGCAGGCATTGCTGAAATACTGTGCCACCGACTCGAACCACTATTTCGCAGCAGAAGATACGGCCCAGCTGGTCCAGGCATTCAAGACCATCGGCGACAAGGCTGCCGAACAGATGACGCTGCTGACCAACTGATCGCTGGCCTGTAGCACCCGCGACAAGCCCGCCGGCAAGCCCGGCGGGCATTTTACTTTGAGCTGTGCGTTGCCCTTTAGGCTCAAGAAAGATTGCATTTAATCGGTTTTAATCCGCGCAGTCTTGGTCTAACGTCGCGATTCAGATGCACCGAGTAACAGAGCAGACCTCCATGAATTCCCCGTCCAAACACGACATTCCCTCGCCAGCACCCCGTGTTTCCAGCCCCGAAGTTCTCGCCGGCGAAATCATCGAGACGCTCACCTACCGGATCGGCAAGGATGCCAAGGTAGCCAAGCCCCACGACTGGCTGACGGCCACGATTCTGGTGGTTCGCGACCGCATCATCGACCGCTGGATGCAATCCACCCGCAAGGCCTACGAAAACAATTCGAAGCGGGTCTATTATCTATCGCTGGAATTCCTGATCGGTCGCCTGATGCGCGATGCCATCTCCAATCTCGGCATGATGGACGATGTCCGCGCAGCGCTTGGCTCGCTCGGCGTCGATCTGGACGTGATTGCCGAGCTGGAGCCGGATGCGGCGCTTGGCAATGGCGGGCTCGGCCGGCTCGCCGCCTGCTTCATGGAAAGCATGGCCAGCGTGGACATTCCCGCCTATGGCTATGGCATCCGCTACATGCATGGCCTCTTCCGCCAGCAGATGGCGGATGGCTGGCAGGTGGAACTGCCCGAAACCTGGCTCGCCCATGGCAATCCGTGGGAATTCGAGCGGCGCGAAAGCTCCTACGAAGTCGGCTTCGGCGGCGCCGTGGAAACGGTCGGCTCCTATGACGAGGCCCCGCGCTACATCTGGAAGCCGGCGGAACGGGTCATCGCCATGGCCTATGACACGCCCGTCGTCGGCTGGCGTGCGGCGCGGGTGAACACGCTGCGCCTGTGGACCGCCCAGCCCATCGATCCCATCCTCCTCGACGCCTTCAATGCCGGCGACCACATCGGCGCGCTGCGGGAAAGCAACAAGGCCGAGGCGCTGGCCCGCGTTCTTTACCCGGCCGATGCCACCCCGGCCGGACAGGAATTGCGGCTGCGACAGGAATATTTCTTCTCCTCCGCCTCGCTGCAGGACATTCTCCGCCGCCACCTCCAGCAGTATCCGGATTTCAAGTCGCTGCCGGACAAGGTCTCGATCCAGCTGAACGACACCCATCCGGCCGTTTCGGTCGCCGAGCTGATGCGCCTTCTGATGGACGTGCACCGGCTGGATTTCGTCGAGGCCTGGGATATCACCTGGCGCACCTTCAGCTACACCAACCACACGCTTCTGCCGGAAGCGCTGGAAAGCTGGCCCGTGCCGCTCTTCGAGCGCCTGCTGCCCCGCCACATGCAGATCGTCTACGCGATCAATGCTCACATCCTGGTCGATGCCCGCAAGGGCAAGGACATGACCGACAACGAGATCCGGTCGATCTCGCTGATCGACGAGAACGGGGACCGCCGCGTGCGGATGGGCAACCTCGCCTTTGCCGGCTCGCACAGCGTCAATGGCGTTTCGGCCTTGCATACGGAGCTCATGAAGGAGACGGTGTTCTCCGATCTCCACAAGCTCTATCCGACCCGCATCAACAACAAGACGAACGGGATCACCCCGCGCCGCTGGCTGATGCAGTGCAATCCGGGCCTCACCGCCCTGATCCGCGAGGCAATCGGCGACAGCTTCCTCGATGAGGCCGAACAGCTGAAGGCACTCGATGCCTTTGCCGAGGACAGCGCCTTCCAGCAGAAATTCGCCGCCATCAAGCGGAAGAACAAGGACGCGCTGGCAAACCTCATCGGCAAGCGCATGGGCGTCCGGATCGATCCGGCGGCCATGTTCGACATCCAGATCAAGCGGATCCACGAATACAAGCGCCAGCTGCTCAACATCATCGAAGCGGTCGCGCTTTACGACCAGATCCGCTCCCACCCGGAACTGGACTGGACGCCGCGCGTCAAGCTCTTCGCCGGCAAGGCGGCGCCGAGCTATCACAACGCGAAGTTGATCATCAAGCTCGCCAATGACGTCGCTCGGGTGATCAACAACGACCCGTCCGTGCGCGGCCTGCTCAAGGTGGTCTTCGTGCCGAACTATAATGTCTCGCTCGCCGAGATGATGGTTCCGGCCGCCGACCTCTCCGAGCAGATCTCGACCGCCGGCATGGAAGCGTCTGGCACCGGCAACATGAAGTTTGCGCTGAATGGCGCGCTGACCATCGGCACGCTCGATGGCGCCAATGTGGAAATGCGCGACTGGGTGGGCGAGGACAACATCGTCATCTTCGGCCTGACCGCCGAGGAGGTGGCCAAGAAGCGCGCGGACGGACACGACCCCCGTCCGATTATCGAGGGATCGAGGGAACTTTCCCAGGCGCTCGCCGCTATAGCCTCCGGGGTCTTCTCTCCGGATGACCGGAGCCGCTTCACCAGCCTGGTGGACGGTCTCTACAGTCACGACTGGTTCATGGTTGCCGCCGACTTCGACGCCTATGCCAAGGCACAGCGCGAGGTCGACTGCCTCTGGGCCAATCCGGCCAGCTGGAACGCGAAGACCATCCGCAACACCGCCCGGATGGGCTGGTTCTCCTCGGACCGCACCATCCGTCAATATGCCAAGGAAATCTGGAGAGCTGGATGACGAAGGAACCGCAGAAATCCGCAGCAGACAAAACGGCGCCAGTGCCGCTTGCCACGGATATTGCGGCCATTCTCAACGGCAGGCACGGCAATCCCTTTGCCGTGCTCGGCATTCATGAAACGGGCAACAGCTTCGAGGCCCGCTGCTTCATTCCGGGCGCCGAGCGGGTCGAGGCCGAGCTTCTCGACGGAACCGCCATCGGCGCGCTGGATCGGCTGGATGACCAGGGCTTCTTCCGCGGTCCGGTGCATCTGCTACACCGCCGCCCGATCCGGTATCGGGCCATGCGGGGAGACAGCCAGTGGACCGTGCCCGATCCCTACAGCTTCGGCCCCATTCTCGGCCCGATGGACGATTACTTCCTTCGGGAGGGATCGCATGTGCGCCTGCATGAAAAGATGGGCGCGCATATCCGACAGCACGAGGGCGCGGAAGGATGTCATTTCGCGGTCTGGGCTCCCAATGCCGGCCGCGTATCGGTGGTCGGCCATTTCAATCGCTGGGATGGAAGAGTGCATGTCATGCGCGCCCGGCGGGACAGCGGCATCTGGGAAATCTTCATTCCCGGTATCGGGCCCAACGAGCCCTATAAATTCGAGATCGTCGGTCCGAATGGCGTGGCCCTGCCCCTGAAGGCCGATCCCTTTGCGCGAAAGGCCGAACTCCGACCCGAAACCGCGTCGATCACCACGCCCGATATCGCACAGGTCTGGGAAGACGAGGCGCATATGCGCCACTGGGCCAATCTGGACGCCCGCCGCCAGCCGATTTCGATCTACGAGGTGCATGCGGGCTCCTGGCAGCGCCGTGACGACGGAACGTTCCTGTCCTGGGACGAAATGGCCGATCGGCTGATCCCCTACTGCATCGACATGGGCTTTACCCATATCGAATTCCTGCCCATCACCGAGCACCCCTTCGATCCGTCCTGGGGCTACCAGACCACCGGGCTCTATGCGCCCACCGCCCGTTTCGGCGAGCCGGAAGGATTTGCCCGTTTCGTCAATGGCTGCCACAAGGCCGGTCTCGGCGTGATCCTCGACTGGGTGCCCGCCCATTTCCCGACCGATGCGCACGGGCTCGGCTGGTTCGACGGCACGGCGCTTTACGAACATGCCGATCCGCGCAAGGGATTCCATCCGGACTGGAACACGGCGATCTACAATTTCGGCCGCACGGAAGTGCGCTCCTACCTCATCAACAATGCGCTCTACTGGCGGGAAGTGTTCCATCTGGACGGTCTGCGCGTCGATGCAGTCGCCTCCATGCTCTATCTCGACTATTCGCGCAAAGAGGGGGAATGGATTCCCAACGAGCATGGCGGGCGAGAGAACCTCGAAGCGGTACGCTTCCTGCAGGAGCTGAACGCCCGCGTCTACGGCACCCATCAGGGCATCATGACGATTGCCGAGGAATCCACCTCCTGGCCGAAAGTTTCCCACCCGACCAATACCGGGGGGCTCGGCTTCGGGTTCAAGTGGAACATGGGTTTCATGCATGACACCCTCTCCTACCTGAAGCGCGACCCCGTTCACCGCAAATATCATCACAACGAGATGACCTTCGGGATGGTCTATGCCTTCTCCGAGAATTTCGTGTTGCCGCTGTCCCATGACGAGGTCGTGCACGGCAAGGGATCCCTCATCCAGAAAATGGCCGGCGATACCTGGCAGAAATTCGCGACGCTGCGCGCCTACTACGCCTTCATGTGGGGCTATCCCGGCAAGAAGCTGTTGTTCATGGGCCAAGAATTCGCCCAGTGGCGCGAATGGAGCGAGGCGCGCGGGCTCGACTGGCACCTGCTATCGGAAGGCCCGCATGCCGGCATGAAACAGCTCGTGAAGGACCTCAATCACGCCTATCGCAGTCACGTCGCCCTTCACGCGCGCGACTGCGAGGGCGACGGTTTCGAATGGCTGCAGGCCGACGATGCGGCCAATTCCGTCTATGCCTGGGTACGCCGCGCTCCGGACCAGCCGCCGGTGGTGGTGGTGAGCAACTTCACCCCGGTACCCCAGAAAGCCTATGGGCTGCGCATGCCCGCAGAAGGCCGCTGGAGGGAGATCATGAACACCGATGCCGGACTGTATGGCGGATCCGGCATGGGCAATCAGGGCCACGTAGAAGCCCGCAAGACCGCCAATGGGGACATATCGGCACAGCTTGTCCTGCCACCTTTGGCAACGCTGATGCTCGAACTGGAAGCGTGATTATTTCGGGAGGAAAACATGGTCGAAAAGCGCATACAACCCCTGTCCCGTGATGCCATGGCCTATGTCTTGGCGGGCGGGCGAGGCAGCCGCCTCAAGGAGCTGACCGACCGCCGCGCCAAGCCCGCGGTCTATTTCGGCGGCAAGGCCCGCATCATCGATTTCGCGCTGTCGAACGCGCTGAATTCAGGCATCCGCCGCATCGGCGTGGCGACCCAGTACAAGGCGCATTCGCTGATCCGCCACCTGCAGCGCGGCTGGAACTTCTTCCGCCCGGAGCGAAACGAAAGCTTCGACATCCTGCCGGCAAGCCAGCGCGTTTCGGAAACCCAGTGGTACGAAGGCACGGCCGACGCCGTCTACCAGAACATCGATATCATCGAGCCTTATGGCCCCGAATACATGGTCATCCTGGCAGGCGACCACATCTACAAGATGGACTACGAGCTGATGCTCCAGCAGCATGTGGATTCCGGTGCCGACGTCACCATCGGCTGCCTGGAAGTCCCGCGCATGGAAGCGACCGGTTTCGGTGTCATGCACGTGAACGAGAAGGACGAGATCATCGATTTCGTGGAAAAGCCCGCCGACCCGCCGGGCATCCCGGGTGCCGAACATCTGGCGCTTGCCTCGATGGGCATCTACGTCTTCCACACGAAATTCCTGCTGGATTGCCTGCGCCGCGATGCGGCAGACCCCTCCTCCAGCCGCGATTTCGGCAAGGACATCATCCCCTACATCGTCGAGCACGGCAAAGCCGTCGCCCATCGCTTTGCCCGCTCCTGCGTGCGGTCGGATTTCGAGCGCGAGCCCTATTGGCGCGACGTGGGAACGATCGACGCCTACTGGCAGGCGAATATCGACCTGACCGATATCGTCCCGGAACTCGACATCTACGACAAGTCCTGGCCGATCTGGACCTATGCGGAAATCACCCCGCCGGCAAAATTCGTCCATGACGATGAAAACCGCCGGGGCTCGGCGGTCTCGTCGCTTGTCTCGGGCGACTGCATCATCTCCGGTGCGACCCTGCAGAAATCGCTGCTCTTCACGGGCGTCCGGGCGAATTCCTATTCGAGGCTCGAAAACGCCGTGGTGCTGCCGAGCGTCAAGATCGGCCGCCGCGCCCAGTTGCGGAACGTCGTGATCGATCATGGCGTGACCATTCCGGAGGGGCTGGTGGTGGGAGAAGATCCAGAGCTCGATGCAAAGCGATTCCGCCGATCCGAAAACGGGATCTGCCTGATCACCCAATCCATGATCGACAAGCTTGGAATATGAGCTGATGAACATCCTTTCGGTCGCGTCCGAAATCTACCCGCTGGTCAAAACCGGCGGGCTCGCTGATGTGGCGGGGGCGCTCCCGCTCGCGCTCAAGGGCCTGGGCATCCGCACCCGCACGCTGATTCCCGGCTATCCGGCCGTGATGCAGAAGCTGGCGACAGCATCCGAGCGGCTGATTTTACCGGATGTGCTGGGGCACGAGGCACGCCTCATCGAGGCGACGGTGGAGGGGCTGGAGCTTCTGGTTCTGCACTGCCCGGCCCTCTACGACCGGGCTGGCGGCCCCTATCTGGACGCCACCGGACATGACTATGCCGACAACTGGAAGCGCTTTGCGGCGCTTTCCTGGGTCGGGGCGGAAATTGCCGGCGGCCTGCTCGACGATTTTCAACCGGACCTCGTTCACGCCCATGACTGGCAAGCGGCCCTGACCCCCGTCTACCAGCGATATGGCCGGGCGCATGCTGTTCCGAGCGTCCTGACCATTCACAACATCGCTTTCCAGGGCCAGTTTGGCTTCAATATCTTCTCCGAACTCCGACTTCCGCCGCACGCCTTCGCCATGGACGGCATCGAATATTACGGCGATATCGGCTTCTTGAAGGGCGGCTTGCAGTCGGCGACAGCGATCACGACGGTCAGTCCATCCTATGCGGGGGAGATCCTGCAGCCCGCCTTCGGTATGGGTCTCGAAGGGGTGATCGCCGCCCGGGAATCGGTGCTCCACGGGATCGTCAACGGCATAGACACGGAAACCTGGGATCCCGCGACGGACGAATCGATCCCCGCCCATTATTCCGCCGCGACGCTGAAAGCCCGTGCTGCGAACCGGGAAGCGCTGGCGGCACACTTCAACCTGAACCGCGACGACGGCCCGATTTTTTCCATCGTTTCCCGCCTGACCTGGCAAAAGGGCATGGATCTCATTCCCGAGGTGCTGGAGGATATTCTTGTCCATGGCGGCAAGCTCGCCATACTCGGCAGCGGCGATTCGGCCCTGGAGGGGGCGCTGCTCAACGCGGCCGCACAAAATCGGGGCCGGATCGGCATTACCATCGGTTATAACGAACAACTTTCCCATCTGCTGCAGGCGGGTTCGGATGCCATTCTCGTACCGTCGCGCTTCGAGCCCTGCGGGCTTACCCAGCTTTATGCCCTGCGCTATGGCTGCGTGCCGGTCGTGGCACGAACCGGCGGCCTGGCCGACACGGTCATCGATGCCAATCATGCCGCGCTTCAGGCGAAATGCGCCACCGGCGTGCAGTTTTCGCCCGTCACAGCGGACGGTTTTCGCCAGGCCATCCACAGAACCTTCCGCCTCTATGCAGACAGGAAGCTCTGGACGCAAATTCAAAAGCAGGGCATGAAAGCGGACGTTTCCTGGATGCGGAGCGCCGGCCGTTACGCCGATCTCTATTCCAGCCTCATATCAAGAACCGCGTGAGCAATCATGATCAAGATCGTTCCAACGACTCCCTATCAGGACCAGAAGCCGGGCACCTCGGGCCTTCGCAAGAAGGTGCCGGTCTTCCAGCAACCGAATTATGCGGAGAACTTCATCCAGTCGATCTTCGATTCGCTCGACGGCTATCAGGGCAAGACGCTCGTGATCGGCGGCGATGGCCGCTATTACAACCGTGAGGTCATCCAGACGGCGATCAAGATGGCGGCGGCCAATGGCTTCGGCAAGGTCATGGTGGGTCAGGGCGGGATTCTGTCGACCCCTGCCGCCTCCCATATCATCCGCAAGTACAAGGCCTTTGGCGGGATCATCCTCTCGGCCAGCCATAATCCCGGCGGTCCGACCGAAGATTTCGGCATCAAGTACAATATCGGCAATGGCGGTCCGGCACCGGAAAAGATCACGGATGCGATCTATGTCCGCTCCAAGGTGATCGAAGCCTACAAGATTGCCGATATCGCCGACATCAATCTGGATCGAATCGGCAGCCAGACCGTGGCCGGCATGACGGTTTCCGTCATCGACCCGGTGGAAGACTACGCCAACCTGATGGAAACGCTGTTCGATTTTCCGGCGATCCGCAATCTGCTCAACCTCGGCTTCCGCATTGTGTTCGATGCGATGCATGCCGTCACCGGCCCCTATGCCAAGGAAATTTTCGAGAACCGTCTCGGCGCGCCTCTCGGCTCGGTGCGCAATTTCGTGCCCTTGCCGGATTTCGGCGGACATCACCCGGACCCGAACCTCGTCCATGCCAAGGAACTCTATGACGAGATGATGGGCGACAACGCCCCGGGCTTTGGCGCCGCTTCCGATGGCGACGGGGACCGCAACCTGATTCTCGGCGAAGGCATCTTCGTCACCCCGTCCGACAGCCTCGCGATCCTTGCCGCCAATGCAAATCTTGCGCCCGGCTACTCGTCCGGGATCACGGGCATCGCCCGCTCCATGCCGACCAGCCAAGCCGCGGACCGCGTCGCCGCCCGTCTGGGCATCCATATGTTCGAGACCCCGACCGGCTGGAAATTCTTCGGCAATCTTCTGGACGAGGACCTGGTCACGATCTGTGGCGAGGAAAGCGCCGGCACCGGCTCGAACCACGTGCGCGAGAAGGACGGTCTCTGGGCCGTGCTTCTGTGGCTGAACATCCTCGCCGTTCGTGGCGAGAGCGTGGCCGATATCGTCCGCCAGCACTGGGCCACCTATGGCCGGAACTACTACTCGCGTCATGACTATGAGGAAGTGGATTCTGCTGCTGCAAACGGCCTGATCGATTCCCTCCGGTCCCGGCTCGATACGCTGCCCGGATCGCATGTCGGCCATCTGAAAGTCACAGCGGCAGACGATTTCGCCTATCATGACAAGATCGACGGTTCGGTTTCCAAGAACCAGGGTATCCGCATCCTCTTCGAAGGGGGATCCCGGATCGTCTTCCGTCTCTCGGGCACCGGCACGTCGGGCGCAACGCTGCGTGTCTATATCGAACGCTACGAGGACGATTGCATGCGACACGACCTCGATACGCAGGAAGCCCTGGCGGACCTGATTGCCGCGGCGGAAAGCCTGGCTGACATTCGCGCCCGTACGGGCCGCGATACGCCGAGCGTGATCACCTGAGCGGCAGCGCAGGCCATAGGGCCGAGAGGCCGGGCGCCCATCTCGAGGCGGAAGGGGCATGTTTCCGCTTCCACGCTCCCGATGCCGTCCGCGTCCATCTTTGCCTTTTCGACCGGACGGGTGCTGAAACGGCGCGCCTGCCCCTCATGCGCGATGGCGACTGGCATCATCTGTATGTCGAGGGCCTGAAGGATGGTCAGGCTTACGGTCTGCGCGCGGAAGGGCCTTATGATCCTGACCGCGGCCTGTGGTTCGACCCGGCCAAGCTGCTCGTCGATCCCTATGCGACGGAACTTGACCGTCCCTTCCGCCATGACCCGCGGCTGACCATCCACGGGGCAGAAACGGACGATCTCGTGCCGCGGGCCATCCTGCGCCGGCATTCGACCGTGCCCCCTGCGCCTCCGCGTTTCGTGCCGGGTGGGCTGGTCTATGAGGTGGCCGTCAAGCCTTTCTCCATGCTCCACCCCGCAATTCCGGACGCGGACCGCGGAAAACTCAGAGCCCTTGCCCACCCCGTCATGATCGCGCACTTCAAGCGTCTTGGGGTGACGGCCGTCGAACTCATGCCAATCACCGCCTGGATCGATGAACGGCATTTGCCGCCGCTCGGACTTTCCAATGGCTGGGGCTATAATCCCATCGCCCTGATGGCACTCGACCCGCGCCTCGTCCCCGGCGGCGTTGCCGAACTGCGCGAAACGGTCAGTGCCCTGCACGCGGAAGGCATCGGGGTCATTCTCGATCTCGTCTTCAACCATACGGGCGAAAGCGACCGCTTCGGTGCAACGCTTTCCTTCCGCGGACTGGACAACCGGACCGCCTATCGGCACCTGCCCGATCAGCCGGCGGTCCTGGTCAACGATACGGGCTGCGGCAACACGCTTGCCTGCGACCACCCCGTCATGCGGCATTTGATCCTGGAAAGCCTGCACCATTTCGTGATGCATGCGGGCGTCGACGGCTTCCGTTTCGACCTTGCCCCGATCCTTTTCCGCTCAGCGAGGGGCTTCGAGCCTGACGGCGCGCTTGCACGCGACATGCTGTCCGATCCGGTTCTTGCTGACCGCATCCTGATTGCAGAGCCGTGGGATATCGGGCCGGGCGGCTACCAGCTCGGCCACTTTCCCGAGCGCTTTTTTGAATGGAACGACCGGGCGCGTGACCAGCTCCGCCGCCTCTGGCGAGGCGATCCGGGCCTGACCGGCAGTCTGGCGACGGTCCTTGCAGGGTCTTCGGATGTTTTCGCCGGGCAGAAGGCGCGCGGCGTAACCTTCCTGGCGGCCCATGACGGCTTCGCGCTCGCGGATCTCGTTTCCCATGAACACAAACACAATGAGGCCAATGGCGAGGAAAACCGGGATGGGCACAATGAAAACTATTCCTGGAACAACGGTTTTGAAGGCGAAACGACCGATCTGAACATAAGGGCAGCCCGACAGCGCGATATCAAGGCGCTCCTTTCGACACTGTTTGCCTGCCGCGGCACGATCATGGTGACCGCCGGGGACGAGATGGGCCGGAGCCAAGGCGGCAACAACAACGCTTACGCACAGGACAACCCGATCACCTGGCTGGACTGGTCGGACGCAGACGAAGACCTGCTCGCCTATACGGCATTTCTCGCCGGCTTGCGCCGTCGCTTTCCTGTCTTTTCAGCAACATCGTTCCTGACCGGCGATGGAGACGTTCGATGGCTGCATCCGAACGGCTACGACATGCAGCCGGCAGATTGGGAGGCGCCAGACAACAGGCGGCTCGCCATGCTGCTGAAAACGAAGGACACGCTGACCGGGATGGAGGGATGGCTGGCCGTTCTCTTCAACCCGGAATGGCAAGCGGCAACCTTTCAGCTTCCCGAGGGGGTTTGGCACGAACTGGCTTCCGGCGACAGTGCCCTGATTGGACGGGAGACGCGTGTGCCTGCCCGGACCGTGGTTTTCCTCATCGGCAAAATTGCGGAAGGGTGATTGCAGCGCGCTGCACCCTCCCCTATGAATTGAACAAAATCATGCGGTTCGCTGGATGGATACGATGCCCATAGATATATCGCTTGCCGAAGTGAAACAGGAAATTGGGGTGATACGCACGTCACGATGGTTCACAGTCACCCAAGACCGGATCGATCACTTCGCTGATGCAACCGAGGATCACCAGTTTATTCATACAGATCCTGTCCGGGCCGCGGCCGAAAGCCCCTTTGGTGGCACCATTGCCCATGGTTTTCTCTCCGTATCATTGCTTTCGGCCATGAACTTCGACTGTCTGCCCAAAATCCGCGAGCAGACCATGGCCATCAATTACGGGTTCGAAAAACTGCGCTTTGTGGCCCCGGTAAAATGCGGTGCGCGGGTGCGAGGCCAATTCGTTCTCAGGGAAGCCCGCTTTCGCGGTGCTGGCATGCTCATGACAATTTACGATGTCACCATGGAAATCGAGAACGAGCGCAAACCGGCTCTGACCGCCAACTGGATCACCGTGGTTCAGTTCGATCCGAAGGACCGCCCGGAAGATGCCTGATCATTCGGCCGCGGATGATTTCGGCCGGAGCCGTTCCACCGTCAGCTTGAGCCCGAGAGCGGCCAGCACCTTCTGGATCGTCTCGAACCGAACCTTCGAGCCCGGCTGAAGCGCCTTGTAGAGGCTTTCCCGCCCAAGTCCCGTCGCCTCGGCAATCTTCGCCATGGAGCGTGCGCGCGCGATGTCGTTGAGAGCCGAGAGAAATATGTCAGCATCGAATTCCTCGTTCTCAAAGACAGCCTTCAGATACTCTATTTCACCCTCTTCGGAAACGATGTAATCCGCAGGATCAAATCGGGTTGTCATGAGTTTTTCAGCCATCATCCATCTCATTCTTCGCCATGTTGATCGCGGCCGCGATATCCTTCGCTTGAGAGCTTTTGTCCCCACCCGCCAGCAAAAGGATAATGCTGTTCCCCCGACGGGTATAGTAGACCCTGTATCCGGGACCGAAGTGATATCGAAGCTCGCAAACGCCCTGTCCCACAGGCCTCCAGTCGCCAAAGTTACCTCTTGCAAGATACTGGAACCGGGCAGCAATCCGGACCTGAATTGCTTCGCTGCGCAAGCCCTGCATCCAAGACTCGAATTGCACCGTTTTTCTGATCTCGTACATTAGCACGTATCCAAATAGATACAATAAGCATAATAAGAAACGCCCGGAGCCGTTAAGCCCCGGACGTGAACCAAAATACACGAATATTCAACCTTGTTAAAGCGCCGCATCCTCGGCGCCTTCGGCGATCAGGCCGAAAACATAGGTCGCGAAGGAACGCCAGACCTCGACGCGGAACGTATCGACTGCCGTACGGTAGAGCACCACTTCCGCCTTGCCGACGAGGGTGCGTGAGCAGCCGCCTACCGGGAAGATCGCCAGCGACAGGTCCTGCGAGCAGCCGGCGTTGATCGCCACATCGGCCTTCGGGCCGGAAACGATCACCGCTGTGTTGCGGTGGGAGACGTCCGCGGCCGAATGCAGCGCACCCGACTTGGCCGACTCGGCCACCAGATCGGCCCCATTCTCGTCGATGATCAGCCACTCGTCCGGACCGATCCAGAGCGCGTGGCGACCATTGGCCGACGAAGATGTCTTCGGCTTGACCGGCAGGGAGACCCCGAGAGCACCGGAAAGAGCCTCGACAGAGGCCGCCGGTGCCCGCAGCGAAATGCGGGTCGCCGGAGCGGCCGGCGTCAGACGGGCGACGGCGGAGCCGCCATGCAGGCCGTCGAGAACGCCGCGGCGTTTTGCTTGCATCAGGTCAGACATTGAGGCGTCCCCCTTCCTTGTCAAAGAATACCATGTCGGTCACGACCTCGACCGCGATGGTCCGGTCGGCCATGGGCACGTAGAGCGTCTTGCCATTGCGGTTCTTGCCATCGGCGATGAGAGCCATGGCAATCGACCGGTTGAGATTGCTCGACCAGTAGGACGAGGTCACATGGCCCAGCATGGTCATCGGCTTCGGCTCGTTCGGATCGGCAACCACCTGCGCGCCTTCTTCCAGAACCACGTTCGGGTCCTTGGTCATCAGGCCGACAAGCTGCTTGCGGCCAGGAGCCACGAGGTCCGGGCGCTTGAGGCCGCGGATACCGACGAAATCGGGCTTCTTCTTCGAAACGGCCCAGTTGAGCGAGGCATCGTCAGGGGTGACGGTGCCGTCGGTGTCCTGGCCGACGATGATGTAGCCCTTTTCGGCGCGCAGCACGTGCATGGTTTCCGTGCCATAGGGGCAGGCGCCCATCGGTTCCGCACGGGCCCAGACGGCTTCCCACACGGCCTGACCGTAATCGGCCGGCACGTTGATTTCGAAGCCGAGTTCGCCGGTGAACGACATGCGGAAGAGCCGGGTCGGCACGCCGCAGATCTTGCCTTCGGCGACGCTCATGTGCGGGAAGGCTTCGTTGGAGATATCGATGCCCTCGACGAGCGGCGCAATAATCTCGCGGGCCTTCGGACCCTGAACCGCGATGACAGCCCACTGTTCGGTGGTGGAGGTGAGCCATACCTTCAGATCCGGGAATTCGGTCTGGAGATAGTCTTCCATGTGCTGGAGCACGCGCGGCGCACCGCCCGTGGTGGTGGTCACGTGGAAACGGTCTTCCGCCATGCGGCCGACGACGCCGTCGTCATAGATGAAGCCATCTTCGCGGGTCATGATGCCGTAACGGCACTTGCCGGGCTTCAGCGTGTCCCAGGCATTGGTATACATGAGGTTCAGGAACTTCGCTGCATCCGGGCCGACAACCTCGATCTTGCCGAGGGTGGAGGCATCGAACACACCGGCGACGTCACGAACCGTCTTGCACTCGCGTGCAACGGCCGCATGCATGTCTTCACCGGGCTTGGCGAAATACCAGGCGCGCTTCCAGTTGCCCACGTCTTCGAATTCCGCACCCTTGGCAACAGCCCAGGGATGGATCGGCGTCTTGCGGGCCGGATCGAAGAGTTCGCCACGGGAGTGGTTGATGATCGTCCCGAAAGTGACAGGCGTATAGGGCTGACGGAAGGTGGTGAGACCGACCTGCGGAATGTCCTTGCCGAGCATTTCCGCAGCGATGGCCAGGCCATGCATGTTGGAAAGCTTGCCCTGGTCGGAGGCCATGCCATTGGTGGTGAAGCGCTTGATGTGCTCTATCGACTGCATGCCTTCGCGCACCGCCAGACGGATGTCCTTGGCGCAGACGTCGTGCTGGAAGTCGATGAAGGCCTTGACGGTCGTGTCGGGACCGGCACCTTCGGCCGCACCGATCATGCCGCCGGTCCAGGAGAACGGAGCTTCGCCGGTGATCTCGATCTTGCCCGTGCCTTCGGCGCCGACGGCCTTGGCCATCAGTTCACCGGCAGCAAGCGCTTCCTCGATGGTGGCCTGCAGGCTGTCGGTGCCGTTGCAGGCGCCCACGGAGAGCGAATCCTGGGCATAGGTGCCGGGCAGGAAGCGCTGCGTTTCCGCATCCCAGCGCAGCTTGCCGCGGGACTGGGAGAAGAGATGGACGGAGGGCGTCCAGCCGGCCGAGACCAGCAGGGCGTCGATGGCGATCTTGCGCGTGGCGCTGCCGGCATGGCGGCCGACGGTCATGGAGTTGACGCGCAGCTTGCCGCCGACGGTCAGCACCGCATGGCCGGTCAGCACTTCGATGCCCATGGAGCGGGCCTGGGCCAGAACGGCCTCGCCCGGCTTCTCGCGGCTGTCGACGATGGCGGGCACGGCAATGCCGGCACGCTTCAGGTCGAAGGCCGCTTCATAGGCCGAATCATGGGCGGTATAGATACCGACCTTCTGGCCGACGGCGACGCCGAAGTGGTTGAGGAAGGTACGGCCGGCAGATGCGAGCATGACGCCGGGACGGTCATTGTTCTCGAACACCATGTGGCGTTCGATCTGGCCGGTCGCCATGATGACGCGCTTGGCACGCACCTGCCAGAGACGCTCGCGCGGCTCGTTCTTGCCCGGCTTTGCCTTGTGGTCGGTCACGCGCTCGCAGAGCGAGATCATGTTGTGGTTATAGTAACCGAAGGCCGTGGTGCGGCTGAGCACTGTGACATTGTCCATGGCCTTCAGTTCGGCCACGGTTTCCTGTGCCCAGGTAAAGCCGTCCTTGCCGTTGAACTTGACGCCCGTGTCATAGTGGAGGGCGCCGCCGGCTTCCGGCTGCTCGTCGACGAGCATGACCTTGACGCCAGACTTGGCAGCCGCCAACGCAGCGGAGAGACCGGCAACGCCGGCGCCGACGACCAGCACGTCCGTATGGGCGTAACGGCCGGCATAATGATCCGGATCTTCTTCCTTGGGCGCTTCGCCAAGACCGGCAGCCTTGCGGATGAAAGGCTCGTAGACCTTTTCCCAGGCCTTCTTCGGCCACATGAAGGTCTTGTAATAGAAGCCGGCCGCGAAGAAGGGCGACATCATGTCGTTGACGGCGCCGATATCGAAGGCGAGCGACGGCCAGCGGTTCTGCGAAGCCGTCACCATGCCGTCGAAGACTTCCTGCACGGTGGCGCGGACGTTCGGCTGGCGACGGGCCGCATCACGCGAGACGTCGAGCAGCGCATTCGGCTCTTCCGGGCCCGCAGACAGAATGCCGCGCGGGCGGTGATACTTGAAGGAACGGCCGAGCAGGTGCACGCCGTTGGCGAGAAGCGCGGAGGCAACCGTATCGCCCTCGAGGGCGGTATAGGACTTGCCGTCGAAGGTGAAGCGCGCGGTCTTGGCGGGGGTCAGGCGCCCCCAGCCCGAAATGCGATTGGCACCGCTCATTTCGAGGCTCCCTTATCATTACCGGTGTTCAGGAACGTGGCAGGATCGGGTTTCGGCTCGCCTGCCTTGTAGCTCATGTAGAAACGGTCGCTGACCGTATCGCGCGCGGCATTGAAGAACTTGCCGCAGCCATGCACGTGGCGCCAACGCTCGAAGATCAGGCCCTTCGGATTCTGGCGGATGAAGAAGTATTCTTCGAATTCCTCATCCGTGATGTCGGCAATATTGGTCGGACGAGCGATATGGGCATCGCCGCCGTTGCGGAATTCGAGCTCGTTGCGCTCTTCTTCGCAGTAGGGGCAGTAAATCAGCAACATGGTGTGAAATCTCCCGGATTAGTGCGCCACGGCAGCCGCAGCCGCCTCGTCGATCAGGCGACCGGTGCGGAAGCGATCGAGCGTCAGGCCGGCAGCCAGCTTGTGCGGCTCGCCCTTGGCGATGAGGTGAGCGAAGAGGTTCGCGGAACCCGGCGTCGCCTTGAAGCCACCCGTGCCCCAGCCCGCATTGATGAACAGGCCTGGAACCGGCGTGATGCCCTGGATCGGGGAGCGGTCGACGGTCACGTCGACGATGCCGCCCCACTGGCGCATCATCTTCACGCGGCGGAACATGGGGAACAGCTCGCAGATCGCATCCAGCGTATGGGTGATGATCTGCATGCCGCCCGTCTGGGAGTAGGAGTTGTACTGGTCGGTGCCGGCACCGATCACGAACTCGCCCTTGTCCGACTGGGAGATATAGGCATGCACCGAGTTGGACATGACCACGCAGGGGAAGATCGGCTTCAGCGGCTCGGAGACGAGCGCCTGCAGCGGCTGGCTCTGCAGCGGCACGCGCACGTCTGCGGTCTGCATGACGACCGACGTATGGCCGGCAGCGGAAACGCCGATCTTCTTGGCGCCGATGAAACCCTTGCTGGTCTCGACGCCCATCACGCGGCCATCAGGCCCGCGGCGGATCGCGGTCACTTCGCAGTTCTGGATGATGTGCACGCCACGATCCGAGGCGGCGCGGGCATAACCCCAGGCCACGGCATCGTGACGGGCGGTACCGCCGCGGCGCTGCAGCGCTGCGCCGTTTATGGGATAGCGCGCCGTTTTCGAGATATCGAGCGGTGGGCAATAGGCCTTGGCCTGCTCCGGCGTCAGCCATTCGTTGTCGATGCCGTAAAGCCGGTTCGCATTGATGTGACGCTTGAAGGACTGCTGGTCATGCACATTGTGCGACAGCATCATGACGCCGCGCGGCGAATACATGACGTTGTAGTTCAGGTCCTGGGAAAGGTTTTCCCAGAGCTTGAGAGAATGCTCGTAGATATGCATGCTCTCTTCATAGAGATAGTTCGAGCGGATAATGGTGGTGTTGCGGCCCGTATTGCCGCCACCGATCCAGCCCTTTTCCAGCACGGCCACATTGGTGATGCCGTGCTCCTTGGCCAGATAATAGGCAGCGCCGAGACCATGGCCGCCGCCGCCGATGATGATGGCATCATATTCCTTGCGGGGCTCTGGCGAGGCCCACTGGGCTTCCCAGCCCTTGTGGCCGCGCATTGCCTCACGGACAACGGCAAAAACCGAATATTTGCGCATACGCGTCATTCTCCTGTCAATCAGGCCCTGCTTATGGGGATCGGCCATAGCAATGGCAAAAACATGCCCACGACAACGGCTGTTTTGCGACGAACCGCATGGCGCGTTTTGACACGATGGCTACGGAAATCCAAGCGGATCACTTTTTGGCGGGATGACGCATGGGACATATGGACTTCATCGGACGCTTCTGCTATTTCCGTTCCCCAATCGATCGGCCTTCCCGCCGAACGAACGTGTTTTTATTTGCCGCGGGCTTTCGCAGCTGGCAAGCAACCAAGACAAGGAATGGGATTTCACGTGCAGGTACTCGTCCGCGATAATAACGTCGATCAGGCCCTCCGGGCGCTCAAGAAGAAGATGCAGCGCGAAGGCATCTTCCGCGAAATGAAGATGCGCGATTACTACGAAAAGCCGTCTCAGAAGCGCGCCCGCGAAAAGGCTGAAGCCGTTCGCCGCGTTCGCAAGCTGGCCCGCAAGCGCATGCAGCGCGAAGGCCTGATCAGCGGTGGTCGTACCGGTCGCTGATATCGTCTTGCCGACGACATTGCATACCACGGGCGGGGGCGATCTGAATCGCCGCCGCCTTTTTTGATGAGCGGTCGCCGCTTGAACCGGTCCGGCTTTCCACCTCTCAGGCGAGATGCGGAGCAAAAAAGGCCTTTAGGGTTGAAGCTTTCTTCCTCGCCGGTTGAAAATGCGCTATCGCTGGAGAAGACACCTCCTCTGACCCATGGGGGTCGTCCCGCGGCCTTCCGCGCCGCAGGAAAACGCAAAGCCGCATGATGTCCCTGAGGGCCCCTGATGGCCGCCGGGATTGCAGCCAAGGAACCGATAACGCCAATGGCCGATATGACCTTCAAGCCCGCCTCCCCTTCCCGTTCCGCCGCCGTCTCGGGCCGTGCCCTGCTGGTCACAACCCTTCTCGGCCTCGGCGCCATCGGACTGACGGGATGCAACACCACTTCCAGCGATGATGTGATCCGGGTGGAGAAGGCGCAGGGCTCGAACGAGAACATCTCCTCCCTGACCGCTCTGATCAACCAGAACCCGCAGGATCCCGAGGGCTATAATGTCCGTGGCTCCGCCTATGGTCGCGCCGGCAACTTCTCTGCTGCCGTCGACGATTTCTCGAAGGCGATTCAGATCAACCCGCGCTTCTATCAGGCCTACGCAAACCGTGCGCTTGCCTATCGCAACATCGGACAGCCGGCGGATGCGGTGAACGATTACAACATGGCGTTGAAGCTCAACCCATCCTATGACGTCGCGCTGATCGGCCGCGGAAACATCTATCGTCAGGCCGGCCGAATCGATGAAGCTTTCAACGATTTCAACCAGGCCATCCAGCTCGACACGACCGATGGTCGCGCGTTCCACAATCGGGGCCTGATTTTCCAGAAGCGCGGTCAGCATGAGAAGGCAATCGACGATTTCTCCAAGGCGATCTCGCTCTCTCCCAATTCGCCGGAGCCTTACAACGGCCGTGGCATCTCCTATGTGGCGCTGAACGACGATGAGAACGCTTTCGCGGACTTCAACCACGCGATCGAACTGAATGACAAGATTGCCGAGTCCTGGGCGAACCAGGCGCTTATCTACGAGCGTCGCGGCGACCTGAAGAAGGCTGCCAAGTCCTATGCCCATGCCGCAGGCCTGGATCCCAAGTACCAGCCCGCCAAGGACGGCCTCGCCCGCACCCGCGGCAAGGTTTCAGGCTGATCGCTCCCGCATCCTTACGATTGAGAAACCCGGCCTCTGGTCGGGTTTTTTTGTTATGGAGCTGGTGCCGCCAAGAAAAAGAAAATCCCCGCGCCTGCGGGAGGCACGGGGATCCAAAGACATACGAAAGAATCGATTCAGCGCAGGACGACGATGCTGGCGATGAACAGGATGATGAAGGTGGCGATGCCGCCAATCCAGCCGCCAGCCGTGAAAAAGCCCGCGGCCATGGCCACCATCAGGGCGATGCAGGCAGCGGTGCCGAACTTGGCGACGCTCAGAAAACCGGCATAAGTCCGTTCATGCTCGCGATAATCCATCGGAGCACCCGTTTCGACCGGACCAGTGTGATGTTCGCTCATTCTCTCGTCTCCCTGAGGGGTAGCAGGCCGTTGGCCTGCCTGACCTGACCATTCAAATCCTGCCGCGGACGCCCCATCTCGCAAGCCACCCGCTGGCTATTGTTTCAGGAAATAGCGCAGCCCGGCGCGGCACGCAATCCCGCTTCCGTCGGATTGTGAGCCGAGAGGCTGCGGCTTTTGATCCTGTCCATGGTCACCCGCGGACCGTGCCGAGGCTTTGGCCGAGCGCTGCATTGAGGGCGCCGCGCATGCGCGCCTGCTGCGCGACGAGACGGGCCGTCGGAAGAATCGTCAGTGGCGACATTCCGGCATTGGGCCCGCGCCCGAACATCAGGCGTCGCTCGACCGCTCCCGACTGGAAGAACGGATAGCGCTCGTAGAGGCCGCTGCGAATGGCATTGGCATCCGTCGACATGAGCGTGAGCTCGATATTGTACTTGCCGCAGTTCTTGCGCGGTTCGACAATCGTATTGGCCAGGAAGACCCGCTTGTAAAAGGCGGCATGCTGGGGACTGACGAGCTGCAACACGCGGTCGGCATCGAAATAATCGGTCGCCATGGTTGCGATGCGCAAGGTGAAATAAGGAATGGCGGGCATTTCCCGCATGATGGCGGGATCCGCCGCGAAGCGCACGGGATCGATCAGCGACATGCCGGCATCGAGGAAGGCATCGATCTCGTCAGGATATACGCTGCGCGTCGAGCTCACCCGGTGATCGGGCGTGACGTGGTGAATGCGGACCGTCGAAATCAACCGCTCTTCGAAATAGACACCGAAATTATAGGCGTGACTGTCGAAGTCGATATCGTCGATCAGGGTCGTGCCTTTGAGGGTCAGGATATCGGCCATCTTGTAGGCCTTGTAACGGATACGGGCGACCTCCTCCATATCTTCCGTCGTCTCGATGCGGCGGTATTCCACGCGGTCGAGAAGGTCCATGAGTTTGCGGGAAAAATTTCCTTCGACCGTCGCCGACTCCAACATCGCAATCTCCGCTTCGTTAACAAAGCCTTAATGCGAGTTTGCCGACAAATTGACAACTATTGATTATATTTTTAATTAATTTCTACTTCTTATGGTTAATAAACATGGTTAATAAAACATTCACAGGTTGAAGCCCCCTGGGGAAAACGTCGCCGGAGACGGTTTGCAGGCGATTAGGCCCGGTTGGCGGCCTGCGCCAGGCGCCGGGCCTGCTCCTCGGCCAGGGCGGCCACATGGCCAGCCGGCACGGGAACGGAGAAGACATAGCCCTGGATCAAATCCGCGCATCGATAACGGTTGATCAGCTCCAGCTGGTCCTCGGTTTCCACGCCTTCGATAATGATGCCGAGGCCCAGTTCACGCGTGAGATTGACCGTTCCGCGGAGCAATTTCAGCCGCCGCGTATCCTCGCAGATATTGCGGACGAAGGACCGATCGATTTTCACCACGTCGACCGGCAGCGTATCCAGATAACTCAGGCTCGAGAATCCCGTGCCGAAGTCGTCGAGGGCGATGGTGATGCCCCGGTTCCGGAAGGTGGTGAGGATGCTGTGCACCGTGGCAGGCTCCTCGACCAGGCAGGTCTCGGTGATTTCGAGATGCAGGCGCTCGGGATCGAGGCCGCTTTCGGCCAGGGCCTGCTCGACCACACCGACGATGCGATTGTTGCGCAGGTCATGAACCGAGAGGTTGATGGAGACGGAAATATCCGCATCCCAGGAGGCGCAATCCAGGCAGGCGCGGCGGATGACGAACTGGGTGATATCGGAAACGATCCCCATTTCTTCTGCCAGCTGGATGAAGCTGCCCGGAGGAATGGCGCCTCGCTCGGGATGGATCCATCGGCTGAGAGCCTCCACGCAATCCACCATGCTGCCATCCGGCCGGTACATGGGCTGGTAAAGAACGCTGAGCGCGCCCTCTTCCACCGCATCGCGCAACTCTACCTTCAGGCGCTGGTGATCGATGTAGCGCGCATCCATTTCCTGTTCGAAGAAGGCGCAGGTGCCTTTCGCCTTGAACTTCGCCTCGAAAAGGGCGAGATCCACCTTGATCTGCCATTCCTCCATCCGCAATTGCGAGCGGGGCGTAACGAGGGCACCGGCGCTGAAGGAAATGCGCATCTGCGACCCGAAGACATCGTAACTGCCCCGCATCGATGCATGGAGAGTGCGGATAGCGGCTTCCAGCGCGTCATGACCGGCAGGCTGGCTGAGGAAGACGACGAACTGGTCACCCATGAGATGACCGACGATTGCCTCGTATCCGGCCGTATCTTCCAGCCGCTGCGCAATTTCGAACAGCAGCCGGTCGCCGGCCACATGCCCCTTCATGTCGTTGACATGCTTGAACTCGTCCACATCGAGCACCAGAAGACCGACGGACTGGTCGACCGGAAGCGCGGCCAGGCGCTCCTGAACCAGTTCCGCGAAATATTCGCGGTTCGGCAGGCCGGTCAGCGCATTGTACCGCACCATGTGCAGAACCCGGCGCTCGGCGCGGACGCGCGCGGTGACGTCCTCGAAAATAAGCACGACGACACCATCCGGACGGCGGCTCGCGGAAAATTCAAGGAACAGGTCGTCGGCATATTGTATGAGCGTGCGGGACAGGGTGCCATCCACCAACTGGGCGAGCTGCCTCTGAATGAGGGTCGGCAGCGATCCATCGATAAAGGTGTGCCGGGCGCCATAGCGCAGCACCAGTTCGAGATCGCAATCCTTCAGACGTTCCTGATCACCGAGCTTCAGCAACTCGCACGCCTTGCGGTTCACCACCAGAATGCGGTTGTTGGCATCCAGCATGAACAGACCATGCGGCATGTTGTTGAGCGCCATGTCGAACCGGTCGACCAGCTCGGCCTTCTCGCGCGATGCGATCACATTGTTGTAGAGGAACTCGCGGACGCCGTTGGCCATCATCCGCGTGGTGAGCAGGAAGGGAATCAGCAGCCCGGCAAAAGCCACCATGAAAGGATCGGAAACCAGCGCAAATCCGACCATGATCGGAAGGCATGCGGTCAGGGTCTGCAGGTTCACCGCCTTGGAAGAACCGTAGTTGCGGCCGACCACCGAAACCATGGAGGCGAGCGTGACGGCCACACAGGCGAGAATGGCGAACTGGTCACGGGCAAAGGCAATGGCATAGGCGCTGCCGATGCCCAGAATGGCTGTCGTGGTGACGCCGCCCCAGAGATAGCGGTTTTCCCAGAGGGATATCTCGCGATGGGTCAGCCCGGACTTTACGGTGGAATCGAACTTCTGGAACCAGTAGATCCGGAAAATGCACACGGCAACGAACACAGCCGTCAGATTGACGTAAAAGCGGTCGCCGGTTTTGGCGTAGACAGCGGCATAGGTCAGGATATGGACGATCATGCCGGTAAACAGCGTCTGCCGGTTACCGAAAAGCGAACTGACGAAGGACAGATAGACATCTGTCGGAACGGCGTTCGGACTCTGAATCCTCATGAGGAGTCCCCCCAGCCACCACCAGCCGGGCGTCCTGATGAGCCTGACAAACGGTAGGGCCTGATTTTTGCCAAGCCCGCCACAGGCTCGACTGCGCAGAAATCTATCCGCAAGATTTTAACGAATGATTTCAACAAATCACAATTTTTAGTTTATTATTCCAAGATCTGATAAAAAAGAGCGCTTCGAAATAGACCTTCACAGCCGATTGATGAAACTGCCGAAAAACCATTCTTCAGACGGGAAATTCCCCAAAAACCCCCGGCTGCGAGCCGCAGTTTAAATAACCAAAGATTACTTTATAAACTCATTATATATTTTAGAGGTTGTATATATTCTGGAATGTTCTGTTGCCATCCGGGTAGCATTTCGATTGGATACACTTCAGGATGAGAAAAGCTGATCCGATTTGTTTTGGAGCAGCCAGTCGTAAGGCAACGGGAGGTGCCATGCCCACGATCCTGAAACTTAGCGCATTTATCGATGCCCTCAGCCGCTCCATTGGATGGGTGGCGGAATATATGGTGCTCTTCTGCTGCCTGATTTCCGCTGGCAATGCCGTGTCTCGTTATATGTTCAACTATAGCTCCAACGCGCTTTTGGAAATCCAATGGTATCTCTTTGCCTTTGTGGTTCTGATGGGCGCGTCCCACACGCTTCAGCGCAACGAGCACGTGCGGGTTGATCTGATCTATGGAAGCGTTTCGGAGCGGACGCGCCTTTTCATCGATGCCATCGGCTTTCTTTTCTTCCTCATTCCGGCGGCTCTGTATCTGGCCTGGATGTGCTGGCCCTTTTTCTCTCTTTCCTGGCATCAGGGAGAAATGTCGCAGAATTCCGGAGGCCTGATCCGCTGGCCGGTAAAGCTCGTGCTGGTTGCCGGCTTCGCCCTCCTCTCGCTTCAGGGCATGTCCGAGCTGATCAAGCGGATCGCGGCCATTGCCGGCCACCTCACGCTCGACACCAAATATGAAAAGCCCCTGCAGTAAACCGAGAGCGCAAAGGATTTCTGATGTTCGATTTTGGAATTCTGCCGCCGCTGATGTTTCTCGGCATGGTGGCCTTCATGCTTTACGGCTTTCCGGTTGCCTTTTCGCTTTCGGCGGTCGGCCTGTTCTTTGGCCTCGTCGGCGTGGCGACCGGTCATTTCGACATGGTCTTTCTGCATTCCCTGCCGTTTCGGTTCTTCGGCATCATTTCCAACGACCTGCTTCTGGCCATACCCTTCTTCACGCTCATGGGCGCCATTCTCGAGCGCTGTGGGCTTGCAGAAGATCTGCTGGAGGGGACGGGCAAGCTTTTCGGCGCCATTCCCGGCGGCCTGGCCTATGCCGTGATCGTGGTGGGGGCGATCCTCGGCGCCATTACCGGCACGGTCGCCGCCTCGGTCATCACGATGGGGGTCATCTCGCTGCCCGTCATGCTTCGCTACGGCTACAACAAGCGTCTGGCAACCGGCGTCATCGCGGCTTCGGGAACCATTACCCAGGTCATTCCGCCGTCCCTGGTGCTGGTGGTGCTGGCCGACCAGCTCAGCCGGTCCGTGGGTGACATGTATCTTGGCGCCATCGGGCCCTCGATCCTTCAGGTAACCATTTTCATTCTCTACATCGCGGTTCTTTCGATCCTCAAACCGCACTACATGCCGCCGCTTCCGGCCGAGGCCCGTGGCAAGCTCGATGTTGCCCTTGTTTTCAAGGTGCTTGCCGGCATGATCCCGTCGATCGTGCTGATCTTCCTTGTTCTCGGTACGATCTTCATCGGGCTTGCCACGCCCACGGAAGCCGGGGCGCTGGGTGTGGTCGGCGCCATGCTCCTCGCCGCCATGCATGGCCGCCTGAGCTGGAAACTGGTCCGCGAGGGCATGCAGACCACCATGCACATCACCACGATGGTGGTCTTCATTCTGATCGGCTCGACCTGCTTCAGTCTTGTCTTTCAGGGCATGAATGGCGGGCTATGGATCGAGCACATGCTCTCGGGCCTGCCAGGGGGACCGATCGGCTTCCTGGTCTTCGTGAACATCTTCGTGTTTATCCTGGCCTTCTTTCTCGATTTCTTCGAGATCGCCTTCATCATCATCCCCATGCTGGCCCCGGTCGCCCAGTCGCTCGGCATCGACCTCGTCTGGTTCGGGGTTCTGCTCTGTGTCAACATGCAGACGAGCTTCATGCATCCCCCCTTTGGTTTCGCCCTCTTCTATCTGCGCAGCATCGCTCCGCGCGATCAGGTGAAAACATCGGATATTTACATGGGCGCAATCCCCTGGGTGGCGATGCAGCTGATCCTGGTGGCCATCGTCATCTTCTGGCCGCAATCGGTGACCTACTGGCTCGACAACTCGCCCAAGGTCGATCCGAACTCCATCAAGATCGAGATCCCGGCCTTCGGCAATGGCGGCCTTTCCCTTCCGCCGCCGGGAAGCGACACCAAGAACGGTCTGCCCGGTCTCGGTCTGCCGTCGCTGAATGGTCTGCCGGGCACGGCACCGCAGCAGCCCGGCGCCGCGCCCGCCCCGGCCATCGATCTCAGCCAGCCGCCCAAGATCTGAAGTCAAAAAGAAACCCGGCCTTGAGCCGGGTTTCTCATCGCGCGACGCAGAATTCCGAAGCCTTACAGCTTGCCGGCTCGCTGCTGGATCATCATGAACGTATCGAAGGTATATTCGGACAGCTGCATCCAGAGATAGGCATCTTTCTTGAAGGCCAACTGATCGTCGTAAATCTTCTTGAATGTCGGATTCGCAGCGGTGATTTCGGCATAGACGCCAAGGGCCGCTTCATAGCAGGCTTCCAGGATCTCCTGGCTGAAGGGCCGCAGCTGCGCCCCGTTGGCCACAAGCTGCTTGAGGGCCTGCGGGTTCTTCATGTCGTAGCGCGCCATCATGTTGGTGTTGGCATAGGCGCAAGCATCGGTCAGCGCGGCCTGATAATGTTTCGGCAGGCTGTTCCACTTTTCAAGATTGATGAAGGCATGCACCACCGGTCCGCCTTCCCACCAGCCCGGATAATAATAGTATTTGGCGACCTTTTCGAAGCCGAGCTTCTGGTCGTCATAGGGGCCGACGAACTCCGCCGCATCGATCGCGCCCTTTTCCAGCGCCGGGTAGATGTCGCCGCCAGCGATCTGCTGGGGAACGACCCCGAGTTTTTCCATGATCTTGCCGGCCATGCCGGCAATGCGCATCTTAAGACCCTTCAGATCGTCGACAGTATTGATTTCCTTGCGGAACCAGCCGCCCATCTGGGCACCGGTATTGCCGGCCGGAAGACCGTAAAGGCCCTGCGTCGCGTAGAACTCGTTCATCAGCGTATTGCCGTTGCCCTGGTTGAACCAGGCGTTCTGCAGACGTCCGTTGAGACCGAAGGGAATGGCCGTACCGATGGCGTAAGTCGGATCCTTGCCCCAGAAGTAATAGGAGCAGGTATGCGCCATTTCGACCGTATTGGCCGTCACGGCATCCACGGCCTGCAAGCCGGGCACGATTTCACCGGCAGCGAAGGTCTGGATGGTGAAATTGCCATCGGTGGCGGCGGCCAGGTGCTTGGCCACATCTTCCGCGCCGCCGTAGATCGTATCCAGGCTTTTGGGGAATGAGGAGGTCAGGCGCCAGGCAATCTTGGGATTTTCCTGGGCGATGGCAGGCGCTGCCAACCCAGTGGCCGCGGCGGCACCGATCCCGGCAGCCCCCGCCTTGCGAAAGAATGTACGACGATCCAAAGCAACCTCCCCTTATATTATTGAACATGGATGCGAATTTCGCGTTGCGGCCATTATAAACCACTACAAAAACTATCCTTATTGCGACCTTGGTTTCAAGCGGGCAGCAGGAGAAAAGACACCTGTGCGATACCCTGAAATTCCGGTTTTGAACCGCGCTTGCCCCGCTTTGGCTGAAGCGGCCCGGAAAGGCATTGACAAGATTTCATTTCTGGTTTCTCAAAATCGCATCACATCAAGCGGAGCCTGTCATGCCGAAACCCATTATTGCCGTTCCAGCCGACATCAGGGCGTTCGACGGGACGGATTGGCATGCGGTGCAGTTGCAATATGTCCGCGCTGCGGTGAAGGTGGCCGATGTGCAGACCTTCATCATTCCCGCGCTGCTCGAAGGCAATCACCCGGACGACATTCTGGACCGCGTCGATGGCCTCATGGTCACCGGTTCCGCGACAAATGTGCATCCCTCGCTCTATGGCAAGGAGGCAAGACCGGAAGATGGCCCCTTCGATCCCGCCCGGGATGCAACGACACTGCCCCTCATCCGTCGCGCCATAGAACGGGCGGTTCCGCTCCTGTGCATCTGCCGCGGCATCCAGGAATTGAACGTGGCGCTCGGCGGCACCCTCGCCTCCGAGATTCAGGAGCAGCCGGGAATCTGGGATCACCGCAAGCCGGTGTCGCCTGACCGAGACGTGATGTATTCCATCCGCCAGCCGGTCTATATCAAGGAAGGGAGCTGCATCGCGCGGGCGCTCGGCACCGGTGAAGTTCAGGTCAATTCCCTGCATCGCCAGGCGATATCGGACATCGCCCCTCGCCTCCAGGTCGAGGCGACCGCAGAGGACGGCACCATCGAGGCGGTTTCGGTCATCGACGCGAAGGGCTACGCCGTCGGCGTGCAGTGGCATCCCGAATACTGGGCGGAAACAGACACGCCTTCGCGTCGCCTTTTCGAGGATTTCGGCAAGGCGGTCCACGCCTATGCCGCAACCCGGGCAAAAGCCTGAGAGCTAATCCTTGCGGATCGGCCCGGTTGACTGGCGGATGCGCATTTCCGGCTTGATGAGATGAATACCGTCCGGCTCGTGGCTGCCATCGAGCCGGTCTAGGAGCGCGCGCGCCGCAAGCCGTCCCACCTCCGCCTGACCGTTCCATACGGTCGTGAGCGCGGGCGTCGCGATGGAGGCTTCTTCCAGATCGTCATAACCCGTGACGGAAATATCGCGCCCTGGCACCAGCCCGGCGCGTGCAATGCCGTTCATCAGGCCGATGGCCACAAGATCGTTCCAGCAGACGGCGGCGGTCGGCTTTTGCGGCAGGGACAGAAAATGCACCGCCGCCTCGAAGCCACCCTGTTTGGTGCGGGGGCCCGGGATGCGCAAATCGGGATCGACCTCGATGCCGGCCTTCTTCAGCGCGTTCACATAGCCCTGGTAGCGGTCTCGACCCGTCGAGGTCTGGTCGGTGCCGCCAATCATGGCAATGCAACGATGCCCGAGGCCGATGAGGTGGTTGGTGGCAAGCGAGATGCCATAGCTGTCATCCCCCCGGAAGGTCGGCATGTCCACGCCTTCCATGGAACGGGCGATCAGGATGGCCGGCATGCCATTGTCTTCCGACAGGCGAAGGTCTTCCGAGGGCGTGCCGATGGCCGGCGAAACGATGAGACCGTCCCCGCCAAGCTGGAGGAGTGTTTCGATGAAGGTGCGTTGCTTCTCGACCGAATCATAATGGTTCGAGAGAATGAACGTATGGCGGCTGCGATCCAGCTCGCTTTCGATCGCCTTGAGGATTTCCCCGTAGAACGGGTTCATGATGTCGTGCACCACGACACCGATAATGCCCGAACGGGATGTTCGCAGGCTGGCCGCACGCCGGTTGTAGATGTAGCCGAGAGCCCGCGCCTGATCCTTGATCCGGTCGCGCGTGGCGCCCGCAACGAGCGGGCTGTCCCGCAAGGCGAGCGATACGGTTGCGGTCGAAATGCCGAGCGATTCGGCAATCGTCGAAAGCTTCACCTTCTGAGCCATGCGCCCTCCCGAAACACAACGCCCATGGGCCAGAGCCCATTTAAACAATTTAAATAATTTGTTGTGGTTTGAAAATCAATCTGTCTTTTGGGGTAGAGGGCTAAATCCCCGTCTCATTCCTCATCGTCGTTAACTTGAAGCGCAACAATTTCACCGTCCGATTTCAAATTTTCATCCACCGCCTTCAAAAGCTTTAGAAGGTTGCGCATCTCTTTGCCGCTGAAACCGGCCAGCGCCTGCGCGGTGCAGGTCTCCACAGAGCGGGCGATTTTCTCGAGCCGCTCCCGGCCGGCATCGGTAAGAAACACTTTTGTCAGCCGTTGGTCCGCCCCATCGGCACGGCGGATCAGGAAACCCTGGGCCTCCATACGCCCGATCGTGCGGGTCATGGTGGGAGCCTTGACCCCGAGCTTTTGGGCGAGACCGCCGGGCGTCAGGCCGTCTTCGCCTGCGAGTGCCAGCATGACACCGTCCTGGCCGGCATAAAGACCGGCATCGAGCAGGTTGCGGGACAGAACCGTACGCATGGAGCGGGCAGCCTGGGTAATGGCCTGCGGAATATCCGCCATCACCTGCTCGATGGGCGCTTTCTCCTTGCCGTTTTTCTTCTTTTCGTCCTTTTTCTTTCCCACGCAGCCTCTCCCCTGCCGCCCAAGCGGACCGTGGCTTGAATTCCATCCGACCAGAGCGGACATTAGACGAGGCCAGAAACAATCGCCAGAGAAAGAAAGGCAAATCAGCATCATGGCTCTTGAGGAAACGATCGCTGTCCTGCCCTTGGGGGCGCATGAGCAACATGGGCCGCACCTGCCCTTCGAGACGGATACGATCATCGCTGCCGGAGTGGCCGCCCGATTGGCTGCCGCGCTGCCGCCGGAACTGAAGGTGGACATTCTGCCCGTCGAGCCGGTTGGATATTCCATCGAGCACATGGATGTAGAGGGCACGCGCAGCCTCACCTATGCAGAGGCCATCGAACGCTGGATCGGCATTGCCGCAGCCCAAAGAGAGCGCGGCATTCGCAAACTCGTCCTTCTCAACGCCCATGGAGGCAATTCGCCGCTGCTTACCATCGTCGCGACCGAAGCCCGCATCCGTTTCGACATGTTGGTGGTGGCAACGAGCTGGACCCGTTTCGGCGTGCCGGAGGGCTTCATGGCGCCCGCCGACAAGGCGATCGACATTCATGCGGGCGACATCGAGACTTCGGTCATGCTGGCCCTGGCGCCGCACCGGGTCCACATGGCACTGGCGCGGAATTTTCCTTCCCGGCAGCGCGATTTCGAACGCCGCTTTGCCCATCTGCGCGCCTATGGACCCCATGCCTTCGGCTGGAAGATGCGGGATCTCAATCCGCAAGGAGCCGCCGGAAATGCCGCGGTGGCCACGGCGGAAAAAGGCGAACGACTGCTCGACCATGCGGTGGCCGGTCTGGTCGCCCTTCTTCACGATGTGGCGGCGTTTGATGCGGATCTGCTTCGCTAGGCCGCTTCGCTCTCCACAACCCCGTCATAGCGTCGCTGCGCTTCGAGAATGCGCGGCATGTTTTCCTCTGCCCAGAGCGTGAGGGCGCCGATGGTGGATTTCAGCGTCTGGCCGAGCGGCGTGATTTCATATTCGACGGTCACAGGCACCGTGGGAAACACCGTGCGCGTGACAAGACCGTCCCGCTCGAGCTTCTTCAGCACCTGGGAAAGCACCTTCTGCGAAATCCCCTCGATCTCGCGCCGGAGCTGGTTGAACCGCATCTTTCCATCCGAAAGCCGCTTCAGGATCAGCATGGCCCATTTGTCGGCGAGCCGGTCCAGCAGCATGCGCGTCGGGCAGTTTTCCGCATAGACATTGAATTCCATCATCCGCTCCGTCCCGGTTTCGTCCCGGTAACCATGTCACTTCCAGGTGCCTTCTTTACACCTTTCTGCATATTTCATATCTGGTTTCCACCATCAACGTGGTTTCTAAACGATACCAGAGGAGAAGACAATGGCAGGAAAAGTTCTCGTGCTCGGAGCCACCGGCACGATCGGCAGCAAGGTGGCGGCAGCTCTCGTAGCCCGCGGCGAAAAGGTCAAGGCGGTCAGCCGCAGCGCAAAGGCCGTCTCTGGCGCAGAATCCGTAGCGCTCGATCTCGCCAACCCGGCGGCGCTCGAGGCAGCACTTGACGGCGTCGACCGGGTTTTCGCCAATGTCCCCGCCGGCTATCTCGATCCCGTCGGTCTGCTGTCGCCCGTCATCGAGGCCGCCGCGGCACGCAAGATCAAGGTCGTCTTGATGACCGTCCTGGGTGTCGATGCCGATGACAGCATTCCCTACCGGCAGCTCGAACTGAAGCTCATCGCCTCCGGCACGCCCTATGGGATCATCCGCCCCAACTGGTTCTCGGACAATTTCCACACCTACTGGCGCGAGGGCATCCGCCATGGCGCCATCGCGGTTCCTGCCGCCGAAGGCAAATCGAGCTTTATCGATACCCGCGATATCGCCGACAGCGCCGTCGCCCTTCTCACCTCCTCCGCCTTCGATGGTGCCGCCTATAATCTGACCGGCCCGGAAGCTCTTTCCTATGCCGAAGCCGCAGCCCTTCTCAGCGAGGTCACGGGCCAGAAGATTGCCTACCAGCCGGTGGACGACCAGACCTTCGTGTCGATCCTCACCGGCGCGGGCGTTCCCTCCGATTACGCCCACTTCCTTGCCGCCATCTTCCATCCGGTTCGCGAAGGCTGGACGGCCGGCATATCGGGCGATGTGGAGAAGCTGACCGGCAAACCCGCCCGCAGCCTGCGCACCTACGCCACCGATAACAAGGCGGCCCTGACCAACTGATCCCTTACCGCGCCGCGCCTTTCCACGGGCGCGGCGCCCGTCCTGCAGCAAAAGCCTTTGAAGTCGGACCGGTCACCCCTTATATGAACGCAAGCATTTCTTCCCGTCCCTTGTGGCCGGCCAGTTCAATCGAGGTTCCGATGACCGAAGCAGCCCTTCCGAAACCCACACCCGTTACCGTGCTGACCGGCTATCTCGGCGCCGGTAAGACGACGCTCCTGAACCGCATCCTGACCGAGAGCCATGGCAAGAAATATGCCGTCATCGTCAACGAGTTCGGCGAAATCGGCATCGACAACGACCTGATCGTGGAGTCCGACGAGGAAATCTACGAGATGAACAATGGCTGCGTCTGCTGCACGGTGCGCGGCGACCTGATCCGCGTGGTCGAAGGCCTGATGCGCCGCCCCGGCCGTTTCGATGGCATCATCGTCGAGACCACCGGCCTTGCCGATCCGGTTCCCGTCGCCCAGACCTTCTTCATGGATGACGATGTTCGCGCCAAGACCGAGCTCGATGCCGTCGTCGCCCTCGTCGATGCCCGCCATCTCCCGCTTCGCCTCAAGGATAGCCGCGAGGCGGAGGACCAGATCGCCTTTGCCGATGTGGTCATCGTCAACAAGACCGATCTTGTGACCCCGGAAGAACTTGCCCGCATCGAGGCGACGGTCCGCGCCATCAATCCGTCGGCCCGCATTCACCGGGCCGAGCGCTCCAAGGTGGAGCTGTCCAAGGTCCTCAATCAAGGCGCCTTCAACCTCGAACGCGCCCTGGAAAACGATCCGCATTTCCTCGATCACGACCATCCGGACCATGTCTGCGGGCCTGATTGCGATCACGACCACCATGACCATCATGGCCATGATCATCATCACCACGCCCATGGCCACGATCACGACCATCACCACCATGACCATGACCATGAATGCGGTCCCGGCTGCACCCATGACCATCATCACCACGGCCATGATCACAAGCCGGAAATGGCACCGATCCATGACGTGACGGTAAGCTCGATTTCGCTGCGTGGCGGCGAGATGAACCCGGATCGCTTCTTCCCCTGGATCCAGAAGGTCACCCAGACGGACGGGCCGAACATCCTCCGTCTCAAGGGCATCATCTCCTTCAAGGGCGATGACGAGCGCTACGTGGTGCAGGGCGTGCACATGATTGTCGAAGGCGATCACCAGCGCCCGTGGAAGGAGGGCGAGAAGCGCGAGAGCCGTCTCGTCTTCATCGGCCGCAACCTGGACCGCGAGAAGCTGGAAAAGAGCTTCAAGGCCTGCGAGGCCGCCTGATACATGCCTTTTCTGACGGAATACGGTGAGGAGGCTCTCTTCACCGGCGATATCCTGCGCCTGCCGGAAAATTACGATCTCGGCCCCGGTTCTGCCCCGGTCGATCTCATGGTTTTCGAACCGCTGGATGAAGAATGTGGGCTTGGCCTTGTGGTCGTCTCCGGCTACAAGGCGGGCCTCGTCTATGCACTATTGCCGGTGGACTCGCTGAAAGGCGGCTCCCGGTCGATCTGCATGGACTGGCTGAAGCGCGAATGGAACCGCTGGTTCTGCTACGCCTTCGACGACGAGATGAAAATCATCGCAATGGAGAAAACCCGCCTCTTCAGCTGGGACAAGCGGGAAATCGTGGAGACTGCCTGATGCCGACTGTCGCGCCGCTCGATCTCGATGGCCATGTGGTCACCGCCCAGTTTCTGGGGCAGGTGCCGGTCTTTGCCGGGGCCGATGGCACGATCCACCGCCTGGACATGGGGCATCAGACGGCAAAGGCCCATGAAGGTCTGCTCTCCGCCGCTTTCGACGCGGGCAATGGCACGCTGATCACCGGCGGCGAAGACGGACGGGTCGTTCGCAACCACCCCGATGGCAGCACCCGGGAATTGGCGCATATCCGCCGCAAGTGGATAACGGTCGTTGCAGCTGGCCCCTCGGGCGTTGCGGCCTTCGCGCATGGCAAAATCAGCACCGTGCTGCATCCCGATGGCAAGCGGGCGGAATTTGCCGAAGAACGGACGGTGGAAGGGCTCGGCTTTGCGCCGAAGGGACTGCGTCTCGCGGTTGCGCGCTACAATGGCGTCTCGCTGCACTGGGTCGCGGGTGGTCAGCCCGTGGATCTCGAATGGAAAGGCGCTCATACGGGCGTCACCTTCTCACCCGATGGCCGATTTGTCGTGACCACCATGCAGGAAAATGCCCTGCACGGCTGGAAGCTCGATAGCAAGCCGGGTTCCGACACCCGACACATGCGCATGACCGGATACCCCACTAAGGTCAAGGGAACGTCATGGTCGCCGAAGGGCAAGTGGCTGGCGACGACCGGAGCCCCCGCCGCGATCGTCTGGCCGTTTTCCGGCAAGGATGGCCCGATGGGCAAGGCTCCGCTGGAGCTTGGCACGCGCGCCAACATTCTGGTGACGTCCGTAGCGTTCCACCCGGCGGAAGAGGTTCTGGCGATTGGCTATATCGATGGCATGGTGCTTGGCGTCCGTCTTGCCGACAACAAGGAAGCGCTGCTGCGCCGCCCCGGAAAGGGCGCCATCACCGCCATGAGCTGGAGCGGCAACGGCAAGCTGCTGGCCTTCGCGTCAGAAGCGGGCGATTGCGGCGTGATCGATATCTCCGCCTGACCCTTCCCCTTATCGGATCGCCAAACAAGAAAAAGGCGGACCTCCACCTTGCCAAGGAGGCCCGCCGCCCCGCATGTCCCGACGCGGAGGGCGATCGGGACGCGGAAATTTGCCGATGCGATCAGAAGCGGTAGGTGATACCGGTACCGATGATCCAGGGATTCAGATTGGCCTTGCCGGACAGGTCCGTTCCGCCGACATTCACATCGAAGGAAGGCTCCAGGAAGAGCTTCTTCACGTCGACGTTGACGCCCCAATGGTCGTCCAGCATGTAATCTGCACCCACCTGCAGGGCGGCGCCGAGCTGGTTCTTGACCTTGAGGCTGTTGGCGGCATCCGGCTCCTGGTTGTAGAAGACCGTATAGTTCACGCCGGCACCGACATAGGGCTTGAAGTTGCCGAAATCGGTGAAGTGATACTGCAGCGTCAGGGTCGGCGGCAGGACCCAGGTGCGGCCGACGCGGCCGAGGCCGGCCAGGCTGCCTTCGCCGTAGATATCGGCATAGGTCGTGCCCAGGATGAGCTCGGCGGCGACATTGTCGGTGAAGTAATAGCTGATATCCAGTTCCGGAATGACGCTGTCGCTGTAGGAAAGATCCGAGCCGGCAACGCCGTCGACCGAGCCGCTGTCATTGGTGATCACGCCAAGACCACGGACACGGATCTGCCAGGGGCTGAGCGCGGGGGCAATTTCCGTCGCGACCGGTGCCGGATCGGGCTGGGCTGTCAGATCTGCCGCGGCAGCCATGGAGGCGCCGAACGAAAGCAGGGTGGAAGCGGCAAGCGCAGCGATCCACGGGGTCTTGGTCATCTCTTCTCTCCTTAAAGAGCCATTTCTTGTTACGCGGGACTGGAATGGCACCGGCAGACACGAGTCGAGTTGAGCCAGATCAATATATTATTTTTGTCTAATGGTCCTTGCCGTCAGAACGGGGGATTGTGGCGAAAAAACAACGGGATAATTGACGATTGCGAAAAGCGGCCAGCGGGAGGGCGGCCCTTTCGGGTTCAGCACGAAAAAAGCGCCCCTGCCCGGATGAGCAGGGGCGCTGTCGCGCGCTCGACGCCTCACAAGAATGCGGAGCGCACCATTATCCGTGCTGCACCGGCGTGCCGCTCGCGGTCAGCAGGCCTGCGGCTCCATCCAGCCAGCCCGGCACCAGTTCCAGCGCGAGAAAACGGTTGCGCTCGAACGGACCGGGCATCACCAGATGCGCGGTCTTGTCCGCCGAGAAGCCGAACCGGACGTAATAGGGCGCATCACCAACAAGCAGGATGGCGCCATGGCCGGCCGCGCGGGCGCGATCGATGGCTTCGCCCATCAGCGCCGAGCCGATACCCTTTCCTTCTGCACGCGGATCGACCGCCAGCGGCCCGAGGAGCAGCGCCTCTACCGGGCGTCCCTCGCGATCCATGCCGGCATGGACATGCCAAAGCCGCACGGTGCCGACCAGATCGCCCTCCTCGTTGCGGGCGCAAAGCGCAAGCCCCTCGGCCGGAAGCCGGTTGCGACGGAGCTTTTCCGAAGACTTGCGCTTGCGGCCCTCGCCCATGGCGCGGTCGAGCAGCGCTTCGCGCCCGGAAACATCCCCGGCCCGCTCTTCGCAGATGACAATGGTGGACGAGCGTGCAGCCGCACGCGCAGACAGAAGAACAGCGGCCATCTTGGCCTCCCGTACCCGATCCGTTACCGGTAATGACGATGATGGTGAAAAGGGCACGCCCCGGCAGGCCGGGGCGGCCGTGATCAGATCACATAGGCTTTCAGCGGCTCGAAACCGTTGAACGCGACGGCCGAATAGGTCGTGGTATAGGCACCCGTACCCTCGATCAGCACATCGTCGCCGATGGTCAGCGACAGCGGCAGCGGATACATGTTCTTTTCATAAAGAACATCGGCGCTGTCGCAGGTCGGACCGGCAATCACGCAATCTTCCATCTCGCCCCCGTCATGGACGGTGCGGATCGGATAGCGGATCGCCTCGTCCATGGTTTCGGCGAGACCGCCGAACTTGCCGATGTCGAGGAAGACCCAGCGGTTGGCGTCATTGTCCGACTTGCGCGAGATCAGCACGACTTCCGCCTTGATGACACCGGCATTGCCAACCATGCCACGGCCCGGCTCGATGATCGTCAGCGGAATGCTGTTGCCGAAGTGCTTGCGCAGCGCTGCGGTGATGGCCTTGCCGTAAGCCTCGGCGGACGGGATGTCCTTGAGGTAACGGGTCGGGAAGCCGCCGCCCATGTTGACCATCTTCAGGTGGATGCCCTGCTTGGACAGCGAACCGAAGACGCGCTTGGCATCGGCGAGCGCCGAATCCCAGGCATCGACCTGCGTCATCTGCGAACCCACATGGAAGGAAACGCCATAGGATTCCAGACCCAGCTGATGGGCATAGACAAGCACGTCGACAGCCATCTGCGGGACGCAGCCGAACTTGCGCGACAGCGGCCATTCGGCGCCTTCGCCGGAGGTCAGCACGCGGCAGAAGACGCGGGCGCCGGGAGCGGCACGGGCGATCTTTTCCACTTCCTCATGGGCATCGACCGCAAAGAGGCTGACGCCGAGCGCATGCGCACGGGCAATGTCACGCTCTTTCTTGATCGTGTTGCCGAAGGAAATGCGGTCAGCAGTCGCGCCAGCGTCGAGGGCCATCTGGATTTCGGCGACAGAGGCGCAATCGAAGCTCGAGCCGAGAGAGGCGAGCATCGAGAGGATTTCCGGAGCCGGGTTGGCCTTGACCGCATAATAGATCGCGCTGTCGGGCATGGCATGGCGGAAGGCATGGTAATTGCCCTTGACCACGTCGAGGTCGACAACAAGGCACGGGCCTTCGGGACGTCGGTTCTTGATGAAGTCGAGAATGCGTGCAGTGGTCATGGTCATCCCTTTCAATGGTCAGATCTCCGGGTAAACCCGAAGGACAAAGGGCAGACGCGAACACGCTCTGGAACCAGCCGGTGGAGACCCCGGAACCAAGCATGCGCACGAGCTGCGCGTATGGTGGAACGACGCCTGCCAGGGCGTAACGTTCCGCTTTGTCTGCCTTGGATTGGGGGGATGAACCCGACCGCACGTCCGGCAATGAGGGTGTGCCTCTACAGTAACCCCGGCTGATGGAAAGCCGGCAGACACCAGAAAGGCCCGCACCGTCGTTGCTTCAAGATGTCCTCGCATTTCCCGGTTGGCCGGAATAGCGACTGGAGGGGTTAATTCCAGGTACCTTACCGATTTCCTCACCTTATCGAGGGTTCGGCGGACACCCACAGGCACGTGCGACTTTGGGCAAGGCGGAGATAGGAATTTTCCCTGTCATAATCAAGCGGAAAAATCACCCCTCATCAAATTTTACATTGAACGATGCGCGGCGATTGTTCACCCTAGCGATGAACAGGAGACTGCCATGGATACCCTTACCCGAATCCGGGCCTTTATCGATGTGGTCGAGGCGGAAGGTTTCTCCGCTGCATCCCGCAAGGTGGGGCGCTCGAAAGCACTCCTTTCGAAATATGTCCGGGAGCTGGAAGACGAGATCGGCGCCCTGCTGATCAATCGCACCACCCGCCAGTTTTCGCTGACCGAGGCCGGCCACACCTATTATCGGACGGCGGCCGACATTTTGAAGGAGATCGACAATCTTGCCGATCTGGTTCGGGAGAATAACCAGGATCTGAAGGGGCGGCTCCGCATCTCCGCGCCCCGCACCTTCATGGATGCGGAGATCGGCCAGTCTCTTGTGGACTTTGCGGCCGCCTATCCCGACCTGTCGCTGGAGATTGTCGCGGAAGACCGTTTCGTCGATCTGATCGAAGAGGGTTTCGACGTGGCGGTGCGAATCACGAAGCTGGAGGATTCCGGTCTGATCGCCCGCAAACTGACCGATTTCCAGGTCTATATCTGCGCCACGCCGGCATTCCTGAATAGCCAGCCACCCCTGAAGAGCCCGCAGGATCTTTCCGCCCTGCCCTTCATCATCGACACCAATTCACGATCCCACAACACGCTGAAGCTGATATCGGAAACGGGCGCGCCGATCTCCATCCCGATTTCGGGGCGGATCGAGGTCAACAGCCCCAGCGCCAGCCTCCGGGCCGCCATTGCGGGACTGGGACTTGCGGTCGTTCCAAACTTCATTGCCTGGAATTACCTTCAATCCGGTGATCTTGTGCCGCTGTTCGACGAAGCCGTGCCCAAGGATCGGGGCATTTATGCCATCTACCCCCATCGCCGCTACCTGCCTGCCAAGGTGCGCATTTTCGTCGACTACCTCTCCAACTGGTTCAAGAAAAGCGAGCAGTGCCAGCCCTTCCGGCAGTAGGCTCGCAAAATTGCCCCAGTCGGATGGCAGTGATTCGCCGATCGAACCGGGGGAAACGATGAAGCGCACCACATTGGCCGCCGCCCTGATGCTCGTTGCGCCCGGCGCAGCCCATGCCCATCCGCACATCTTTGCGGAGGCCAGGCTGGAAGTGGTGGCCGACGACAAGGGCTTCATTCAGGAACTGCGCAATGTCTGGCGGTTCGACGATGTCTTCTCCTCCAGCGTGGTCATGGATTTCGACAAGAACGGCAATGCCACGCTCGATCCCGACGAGCTGGAGGAGGTGGGCAAGACGGTCCGGACCTCGCTTGGCGATTACAGCTATTACACGACGCTGGCGGGCGACGGCAAACCGGTGAAGGTCAAGGCGCCTGATGCGATCCATGTGGATTATCAGGAGGGGCAGCTCCTGATGTTCTTCGCCGTCACGCCCGAGGCGCCCATGCCTCTCAAGGGCAAGCTGACCTTCGGTGTCTATGACCCCACGCTCTACACGGCGATCGATTTCGCCAAGGACGAGGACATGGCCACTGTGGGAGACGGCTTCAAGAGCTGCAAGCGGGCCGTCATACGCCCGGACCCGGACGAAGTGCTGAAGCAGAATCAGGCCAGTCTCACCGAGGCCTTCTTCAACGATCCGGCAGGCACCAACATGTCCAAGCTCTTCGCGACCCGGCTGGAGGTGACATGCTGAACGTGAGGACTCGTTCCCTGGCGCTGTCGCTCGCGGCATGCGCCGTGCTGATGGCCGGAATGGCCCATGCCCAGTCCCCTCTCGGCATCGGCACGGCCGAACCCGCCATTCCCGCAACGGGGCTTTTGGGCGGTCTGTTCATGAAGGTGAATGCCTACCAGCAGGAATTCTACCGGGCCTTGACCGCAGCGCTGAGGGCCATGCGGGAAGACCCAGCCCGGCTGACCGGCCTGATCGGCCTGTCATTCGCGTATGGCGTTTTCCATGCGGCAGGTCCTGGCCATGGCAAGGCCGTCATCTCCTCCTACATGGTGGCAAACGAGATCGAACTTCGGCGCGGCATCTTCATCTCTTTCGTCTCCGCTTTTTTCCAGGGTCTGAGCGCAATCGTTACCATCGGCTTGGCCTGGTTCGTATTGCGCGGCACGGGCATTTCGCTAACCAGCGCCACGACCGTGCTCGAGAGAGCAAGCTTTGCGTTGATCGCCCTGTTCGGCGCCTGGCTTCTCTTCCGGAAGATCAGGCAGCTCCTTCCGGTTCGCGCCTCCGCAACCGGCGCGCTTTTCGGACCTGGCGGGGCTGAGCCGCATGTTCACGGCCCCGATTGCCGGCATGGCTTCGGTGATTTCGCGGCGGAGGGGCCGTCGGCAGGCTTCGTCTGCGAATCCTGCGGCCATTCCCATGTGGCAACGCCCGCAAGCCTCGGCGGAAGCCGCTTCGGGCCAAGCGAAGCCTGGTCCGCGATAATCGCAGTCGGTCTCCGCCCTTGCTCCGGCGCCCTGCTCGTCCTGAGCTTCTCGATGTTGAACGGCCTGATGCTGGGCGGCATCCTCTCCGTCATGGCCATGTCCATCGGCACGGCGATGACCGTCTCCGCACTGGCCACCCTTGCCGTGACGGCAAAGGGCGCCGCATTGCGGGTGGCGGGCGCAGAAAGCCGCGCCGGCCGCATCCTCAGCCATGGGGTCGAGATCGGCGGCGCGATATTTGTGCTGTTGATGGGAATTCTGCTTCTGGGCGCTTCGCTTCAGGCGTGAGCCTATTTGCGATTCTGGAAACGGCTGCGGACCCAGAAAATACCGAAGAAGGCAAGAACGGCAGCCGCGCCGAACACGCCGGCCAGCGCCGGCGAAAAGCCGCCGATCCACAGCATGATCTTGGGCATGGCATAGAACAGCAGTCCCGCCCCCAGAAGGATGACGAGCGCAGCGATGGCATTGTTCCTTTCGCTACCGCCACTCATGCCGCCTGTGCTCCCGAAATCTCTGCGCGGATGGCTTCAAGGGTCTTTTTCTGGCTGCCGTCGGCATGGAAGTTTTCCGGCGAAAGCCAGGTCTCGAAGGCTCTACCGATCACCGGCCACTCCTTGTCGATCATCGAATACCAGGCAGTGTCGCGATTGCCGTTCTTGGACAGCATGTGCTGGCGGAACACGCCCTCGAAGGTAAAGCCATAGCGCTTTGCAGCCGCATGGCTGGGCTTGTTCTCGTTGTGGCATTTCCACTCGTAGCGGCGGTAGCCGAGATCCTCGAACACATGCCGAGCCATCAGGTAATGCGCCTCGGTGGCCAGCGGCGTGCGCGCCATGGCCGGCCCGTGGCAGACCCCACCCACTTCCACCACACCATTGGCGGGATCGGCCCGCATGTAGTTCGCCATGCCCACGATGCGGCCGGAACTGTTGTCGCGAAACACTTCGGTCACCCAGCCACCCTTGGTTTGGCAGGAGGTCAGCCAGGCGTCGAAATCCTCGATACCGGCAAAATCGTTCTGGGTGAAATAGAGCATCAGACCGTTCACCGCGAGCCCGCCAAAGGCATCCCAGAGCGCCTGCAGATGCTTCGACCGGTCGTAGCCTTCAATGGTGACGAAACGTCCCTTGACGGTCACGCCTGCGGGTGGCGGACAGGGCTTCCAGTTTTTCAGGTCTTGCATGGCGGTCTCCAGAGGCGCATTCACCCGATCTCTATCCGGGATCGGGTGATTGGCAAGTGAATTTCCCTGATGGATGGGCTCACGCGTTGGCGGTCGCCACGGTCGCCTCGATATGGGCAACCAGCGCATCCGGCAGACCGAGACGACCTGCCAGCATGTCGAGATAGCCCCGTTCGGAGCGTGTCTCGGGATTGATGGTAAGGCGGGAGGCCGTGTAAAGTTCCACCTTCTGCTCTTCCGTCTCCGCCCGGGACACGAGATCGTCAAGATCAAGCGGCCGTTTCAGCTCCTCGGCAATGAAGCTTTCCGCTTCGCCGCCGAGGCCCGAAAGCCGGATCTTGTCGAGAATGATGGCCCGTTCGGAATCGTCGATCTGGCCGTCGGCCCGTGCTGCGGCGATCATGGCCCGGACGAGAACCAGCGCGAAATCCGCATTATTGGCGGGCGAACCGGCCGAGAACCCCGAATCTGCAGGCGGGGCGGCCAGCACGGGGCCGCTTTCCGGCGCCGCCGCGTCGGCTGGCTCCTGACCGGCCTTCCAGTTTTTGTAGGCACTATAGCCGAGGCCGGCAATGGCGGCGAGGCCGCCCAGCTTCAGCACCTCGCCGGTCAGCCGCCGCCCGAAACCGGTGCCGAGAAGCACGGCTGCCACCGCACCGGTCGCGAGCGGATTGTCCTGCGCGAGCTTGGTGAGATCAGCCGCCTTTTCCTTCACGGTACCGTTCGTGCCGGGCACCGGCGCGCCGAGAAACTGATCGAGGAGCTGCTTTGCGTCAAACATGGCGGGGTGTCTCCGTTGGCGAATGGTTCGGGCCAAACATAGTTACACCGCGGCAGCGATACAAATGGCGCTGGAAAAATTTTCCGCCTGGACCGGTCACTTCCCGAGCGCGAAAGCCTCTGCGGCAAGCTTGGTGATTCCATCCCAGTCGCCCTTTGCCACCAGGTCCTTGGGCGCAACCCAGGACCCGCCGACGCAGACCACGTTCGGGGACGACAGATAATCCGGCGCGATCTTGAGACTGATGCCGCCGGTCGGGCAGAAGAGCGTGCCGGCCAGCGGCGAGGCCAGCGATTTCAGATAGGCAGCGCCGCCCGCCTGCTCGGCCGGAAAGAACTTGAGCACCTCGTACCCTTCATCCCGAAGCGCCATCACCTCGCTTGCCGTGGCCGCGCCCGGAAGCAGCGGCACGGCGGACTGACGGGCCGCATCGATCAGCGGGCGGGTCACGCCGGGACTGACGATGAAGGTCGAACCCGCCTTTTCCGCAGCTTCGAAATGGGCCGGATTGAGGATGGTTCCCGCCCCTGCATAGGCGCCCTCGACTTCATCGGCGACAGCCCGGATCGCGTCGAGAGCCGCCGGCGTGCGCATGGTGATTTCAATCGCCCGGAGACCGCCGGCCACCAGCGCCCGTGCGAGCGGCACTGCCGACTTGGCATCATCGACGATGAGAACGGGAACGACGGGTTGCAACCGCAGGATCGAGAGAAGTGTCTCCGTTTTACCAGCCATGTCGCACCTCCATTAAACCGATTGAATTGCCGCTACGCCTACACGCTTGAAAAGCCCTTGTCGAGTATCCTGCATGCCGGCTCGCTTTTCCGTTCACAATTGTAAGTTTGGGTTTATACTGCTGTCAAAACTTGGCAGGAGGATGCCGTGGCGCGTGCCCAGAGACTGCTCGGCCTGTTGCAGCTGCTCCGCAGCCATCGTTATCCCATCGCCGGCCAGCACCTGGCCGACACGCTCGGCATTTCCCTACGCACCCTCTACCGCGACATTGCGACGCTTCAGGCGCAAGGAGCCGATATCGAGGGGGAGCCGGGCCTGGGCTATGTGCTGCGGCCGGGTTTCATGCTGCCGCCTCTCATGCTCACCCGGGAGGAGATCGAGGCATTGGTTCTCGGCATCCGCTGGGTGGCCAAACGCACGGACGATGGCCTCGCCAAGGCAGCCAGCGACGCATTGGCCAAGATAACCCATGTTCTGCCGGACGATCTGCGGGATCATCTGGCCGCAACCCATTTGCTGATCGGCTCACCACCCCTCGCCAAACCGCAGAAAATCGACCTTGCCCGCATCCGGACCGCGATCCGTCACGAGGAAGTCCTGCACATTTGCTATTCGGACGAAAGGGGAAACGGGACGGAGCGCCACATATGGCCTTTTGCGCTTGGCTTCTTCGAGCAGGTCCGGGTGGTGATTGCCTGGTGCGAATTGCGCAACGGCTTTCGTCATTTCCGGGTGGACCGGGTGGACAGTCTTTCGGGCACCGGCCGGCGCTATCCCCGCCGCCGTCAGGCTCTGCTGAAGGAATGGCGACAGGAAAACAAGATTCAGGAACAACCGGGAGGATAGGCCCGCAGGCATGTCGTTATCTGCCGGTGAAAATTACTACTGACAAAATTTGACAGTTACCTCTGGCATACCGTCTTCATCACAAGCCAAGGAGATGAAGACATGCAACTCGATATGACCATCCTTTACGTCAGCGACGTCACCCAATCCGCCGCCTTTTTCTCGGCCCTTCTCGACCAGGCGCCGGCCGAAGCCTCGCCAGGCTTTGCGCTCTTCCTGCTGGCTGGCGGCCTGAAGCTGGGCCTCTGGAAACGCGAGGCCGTGACACCGGCTGCCCGCTTTGCCGGCGCGAGTGCGGAACTTGTCCTGCATGTGGCCGGTGACGGCGACGTGGATGCCTTGCTGTCGAAGTGGATGTCGGCCGGCCTTTCTGTCATCGAACCGCCGGTTCGCAAGGAATTCGGCTACTCCTTCGTCGTGGAGGGACCGGACGCGCAGCGTCTTCGCGTACTCCATCCGGGAGCCTGACCATGTCCAGCTGGCTCGCAATTGCCTCGGCCGATCATGTCGCGATCGGCAGGCGGGAAGGCTTCATGCAGGTCTGCCACGGCAAGGGCGGGCCGCTGAGACGGATCAGCCCGGGAGACCGGGTGATCTATTACTCACCGACGCAAATCTTCGGGGTGAAGGACGGGCTCATGTCCTTCACCGCCTTCGGCCATGCGGTCGGGAGCGCCCCTTACCGTCACGATATGGGTGAGGGCTTCGTGCCCTTCCGGCTGGATGTCGCCTGGAAAGCCTCCCGGCCGGTGCCCATTCGGCCGATACTCGACGCGCTTGAGCTTACGCGGGGGAAATCCAACTGGGCCTATCCGTTCCGCTTCGGCCTCCTTCCCCTGGCGGATCACGACTGCGATCTGATCGCCGCCGCCATGGGGGTCGATCCGGTCACCGTGCCGGGCGTTCCAGCCCCCGGGGCGAGGACGGAAAGCCCGCAATTCCAGCTCTTTTGACAAAAGGCAAAGCGCTTCTCGATGCGGAAAGCGGTTGCGCCAGAGGCCACCAGGGCTTATTTCCGGAGCATGACACAGACGCTCGACACCGCACCCGCCATCACGGACGGCCCCTTCCTTGTGGCCGCCCTCTACCATTTCACGCCCTTTCCCCGGTTTCGGGATTTCCAGGCGCCGCTGCAGGCGATCTGCGACGAGAACGGCGTGAAGGGGACCCTTCTGCTTGCCCATGAGGGGATCAACGGCACGATTGCCGGCCCCGAAGCTGGCCTGCGCCGGGTGCTGGCCTTCCTCCGCGCCCAGCCCGAATTCGCCGCCCTCGAGCACAAGGAAAGCGGCGCGGCGAAGATGCCCTTCCTGCGCATGAAGGTGCGCCTCAAGAAGGAAATCGTCACCATGGGTGTCGAGACCATCGACCCGCTGAAGGTCGTCGGCACCTATGTGGATCCGAAAGACTGGAACGCTCTCATTTCCGATCCCGACACGATCGTGATCGATACCCGCAACGACTACGAAACCGCCATCGGCATTTTCAAGGGCGCGGTCGACCCGAACACCAAGACCTTCCGGGAATTTCCGGAATGGGTGCGCCAGAACCCCGGCCTGCATAACAAGCCGAAGCTCGCCATGTACTGCACCGGCGGCATCCGCTGCGAGAAGGCCACCGCCTTCATGAAGGAAAATGGCTTCGACGAGGTCTATCACCTCAAGGGCGGGATCCTGAAATATCTGGAAGAAGTGCCGCCGGAAGAAAGCCTCTGGGAGGGCGCCTGCTTCGTCTTCGACGAACGGGTCTCGATCACCCACGGGCTACAGCAGGGCGAGCATACGCTGTGCCATGCCTGCCGCTATCCCCTCACACCGGAGGACCGCGCCTCGGCGCTCTTCGAGGAAGGTGTTTCCTGCCCCCATTGCCACGGCACCCGCAGTGCCGCCGATCTCGAACGCTACCGCCAACGCCAGCGCCAGATCGCACTGGCCAAAAAGCGGGGCGAAAGGCACATGGGGAGCTGATCCCCTTCGCCGGCAGGCTCGTTTTCCGGCAAAACCGGTCTGCCGTCATCCTCGCCCCTGTGGCGAGGATCTGATGTCGTTTCGTCAGTCTCAACCGTACCGCCAGCCACCCTGACAGGCAGATGCTCGGGACAAGCCCGAGCATGACGGTCGTGCGGGCTGTCAGACGTAGCGGTTGACCACGTTTTCCAGATATTCCTGGCGGCCCGAGCGCGGTTCCGGATTGATGTTGCCCGTTTCCACCCGGGCAGCCAGCGCATCGAGGGAAACCTCGCCGCGCAGGATCGCCTGGGCTTCCGGACCGTTCCAGCCGCTGTAGCGGTCGTCGAGCGGCTTCGACAGCGCGCCGTCCTCCACCATCCTTGCCGCTGCCTTGAGGCCGCGGGCGCAGCAATCCATGCCGCCGATATGGCCGATCAGCAGATCCGCCGGATCGATGGACTGGCGGCGCAGCTTGGCGTCGAAATTGGTGCCGCCCGTGGTGAAGCCGCCGGCCTGCAGCACGTGATAATAGGCAAGCGCCATTTCCGGCACATTGTTCGGGAACTGGTCCGTATCCCAGCCCGACTGGTAGTCGTTGCGGTTCATGTCGATCGAGCCGAAGATGCCGAGCGCATTGGCAAGCGCCAGCTCGTGCTCGAAGGAATGGCCGGCAAGGATCGCGTGGCCCTGCTCGATATTGACCTTCACTTCCTTTTCGAGACCGTACTCCTTGAGGAAGCCATAGACGGTCGCAACGTCATAGTCATACTGGTGCTTGGAGGGTTCCTGCGGCTTCGGCTCGACCAGGATCGTGCCCTTGAAACCGATCTTGTGCTTGTAGTCGACAACCATCGTCAGGAAGCGGCCGAGCTGGGAAAGCTCGCGCTTCAGATCGGTGTTGAGCAGGGTCTCGTAGCCTTCACGACCGCCCCAGAGCACGTAGTTCTCGCCACCGAGCTTCATGGTCGCATCGATGCAGGTCTTCACCGTGGCAGCAGCAAAGGCAAAGACATCGGGATCCGGATTGGTGGCGGCACCCGACATGTATCGGCGGTTCGAGAACAGGTTTGCCGTGCCCCACAGCAGCTTCTTGCCGGTTTCCCCCTGCTTCTTGCCGAGGTAGTCGACAATCTCCTCGAGATTGCGGGTATTTTCGCGGAAATCCCGGCCTTCCGGGCGCACGTCCGCATCGTGGAAGCAATAATAGGGAACCCCGAGCAGGTCGTAGAATTCGAAGGCTACGTCGGCCTTCATCTTGGCGGCTTCCATGCTGTCGTTGAACCAGGGACGCTGGAAGGTCTGGCCGCCGAAGGGATCGCCGCCCGGCCAGGTGAAGGTATGCCAGTAGGCCACGGCGAAGCGCAGATGGTCTTCCATCCGCTTGCCCATGACGATCTCGTCGGGATTGTAATGGCGGAAGGCGAGCGGATTTGTGCTCTCGGGGCCTTCATATTTCACCTTGGCGATATCGCCGAAAAAGCCGGTGCTCATGTCGTTCACTCCTGTCGTCTGTTCTGGGACATCAATGGGAAAGGGTTTTCAGGGCCGGATAGAGCGCGCGATAGCGCCCGTAGGCCTCGGCATAAGCGGATCCCAGCGCGGGATCGGGATCGATGGTTTCGGCCGTCTGCGGCGGCGTGAAGACGCTCAGCGGATCGGCCCCCGTCGCCGCCACCAGTCCGAGACGGGCTGCCCCGAAGGCCGCGCCGAAATCGCCGTCCTGGGGCACGTCGACGGGCAGGCCGAGCGCCGTCGCCATCGCGGCCAGCCAGTAGCGGGAGCGCGAGCCACCGCCGATTGCGGTCACGCGGGACAGCTCGGTTCCGGCAGAGCGCAACGCCTCCAGATTGTCGCGAAGGGCAAAGGCCACCCCTTCCAGCACGGCCTGGGTCAGCACCGGGCGGGAGGATTCGTGCCCCAGTCCGACGAAAGCGCCGCGAATGGCGGCATCGTTGAGCGGCGTCCGCTCGCCCGCGAGATAGGGCAGGAAGGCCACGGAGGAAGGCGCTTTCAGACCGTCGCCCAGCTCGGCGGTCAGGGCCGCGGCCGACTGTCCCGTCACCCCGCTATACCAGTTCAGCGCATCGGTGGCGGAGAGGATCACACCCATCTGGTGCCAGGTATCGGGCAGCGCGTGGCAGAAGGTATGAACCGCACTTTCCGGCTTGGGCAGGTAGCTGGCATTGGCGGCAAAGAGCACGCCTGACGTTCCGAGCGAGACAAAGGCCCGGCCCTCCGCAACCGTGCCCATGCCGCAGGCCGAAGCGGCATTGTCGCCGGCGCCGCCCGCAATCACCACGCCCTGAGCCATGCCCCATCGGGCGGCAAGCTCGGGTCGCAGCATGCCGGCCGCATCCGTTCCCTCGACCAGACCGGGCATATGGCCTTCATGAAGGCCGGTGGCGGAAAGCAGCTCGGAAGACCATTTCCGCCCCGCCGTATCGAGCCAGGATGTACCGGCACTGTCCGACATTTCCGAGAGGTGCTCGCCCGCCAGCCAGAGGCGCAGATAATCCTTCGGCAGCAAAACCTTCTTCACCTGAGCAAAGATTTCCGGCTCGTTGCGCGCGACCCAGAGAAGCTTCGGCGCGGTAAAGCCGGGGAAGACGATATTGCCGGAAATCCGCCGGAAGGCGGGATTGGCGTCGAGTTCCGCAGCTTCCTTATGCGAGCGCGTATCGTTCCACATGATGCAGGGACGCAGCACCTTGTCGTCGGCGCCGATCAGCGTGGCTCCATGCATATGGCCCGAAAGCCCGATGCCACGAACGGCGGCCACCTCTGCGGGATGGGCGGCCTTCAGGGCAGCCATCGCGGCTTCGGTGGCGCCGATCCAGTCGGCGGAATCCTGTTCCGACCAACCGGAATGCGGACGGCTCAGCGATACCGGCGCATTCGCTGAACCGACAATATGCTGCCGGTCGTCGATCAACAGCGCCTTGACGCCCGATGTGCCGAGATCAAGCCCGAGATACATGGCAGAAGCTCCTTGCTGCAGGAATGGTCATGGAAGGTTGTCCTTGAGGAAAATATCGATTCGAATGCGCTCCTGCGCCGCGATCACCGCTTGGCCGTCGGCCCGCGCCTTCAGCACGCGGATGGCGCTTCGCACCTCATGGCCCGCATCCTGATTGAGCACGATGTCGAGGAGACCGGTTTCCAGCGCCTGACGGGTGTGGGGGGTCAGCTCATGCGCAATCACGCGCAGCGACTTTTCCGCCCGTCGCTCTTCAAGAGCGCGGATCAGCCCCCGGTTCCCGGCACCCAGGCTGTAGATGCCCAGAAGATCGGGCTCTTCCCGAACCAGCCGCGAAACGAGGGCATGCACGCGGTCGGGTTCGTCCCGGCCTTCGAGAGGCGCAAGAAGGGAGAGCGCGGACCCGCTTTCGGCAAGGGCTGCCTGAAACCCGTCGAGCCGCTGCCGGTGGTCACGCACATCGAGCGAGCCGGCGACGATGGCGATCCGGCCCTGCCTTCCATCCAGAAAGCGTGCCATCAGCGAACCCGCGGTGCGTCCCGCCGCGTCGTTGTCGATGCCGGCAAAATGGCTGCGCTGGCTGTCGGAAAGGTCGGAGACGAGGGTGACGACGGGAATGCCCGCTTCCGCCAGCCGGCCAACCGCCTCCCGGACAGGAAGAGCATCGATCGCGACGACCGCAACGCCCGCCGGCTTCTCCGCCCGGCAGCTTTCCAGCGCGGCAACCAGCGCCCCCACATCGAAAGCCGGAACGGTCCGCAGCGTGATGGTCGTGCGATCCAGCGCCCCTCGCCCCTGCTGGGCCTCGATCTCGCTGCGCAGCGCGGCCATGAAGGAATTGTCGTTGGAAGGCACGATGAAAACGAGCGGATAGATGCGGCCCTTCGCCAGATTGGCAGCAGCCACGTCCCGCACAAAGCCCAACTTGTCGATGGCCTTCTGAACCCTTTCGCGGGTCGGGGCCCGAACACCCGGACGGCCGTTCAGGACACGGTCGACCGTGGCGAGGCTGACGCCCGCTTCGCTGGCAATGTCATGAACGGTCGGCTTCATCTTGATCTCCCGCCGCCTGCTTAGCGGGAAATTTGAGGTACGTAAATCAGAATTTGATCCAGACATAAAAATGGCGCCCCGGGAGGCGCCATTCCAAAGCGGTTGAAAGGGGTGAGACTAGTGCCCGGAGCCGGCCGGCGCGGCGGCCTTCGGCTTTTTCATGAAGGCGACGAGGGCGACCAGCGAGGCGAAGAGGACCGTCAGACCCATGAAGATATCGATGAAGGAGAGGATCCAGCTCTGCTGCATCACCATGCCGTTCAGCTTCTTGAGCGCCACCGCATTCCCGTCGAGCCCGTAGGTCTGGTAATTGCCGGCCACCGATTTCAGCCAGTTCATCGCCTCCTTGTTGGAGAAGGTGATATGCTCGGAAAGCCTTGCGAAATGCTCCCGCGAACGGCTGGTCAGTTCCGTATTGATGACCGCCAGCCCCACCGCGCCGCCGAGATTTCGGGTGAGGTTGAAGAGGCCGGATGCATTGCGGATGCGGTCGGGAGGAAGCGTACCGAGCGCAAGGTTGTTGATCGGCACCATGCAGATCATCAGCGAGCAGCCGCGCAGGATTTGCGGCACGAGCAACTCGTAGAAATCCCAGTCGGCGGTCAGATTGCTCATCAGATAGGTGCCGCAGGCAAAACCCGAAAAGCCGAGGGCCATCATGAAGCGCGGATCGAAACGGCTCGAAAGCGCCCCCGCCACCGGCGCCGTCATGAACATGGCGAGACCGGACACGAACATCGTTTCCCCGATCATCAGCGCATCATAGCCCCGGATGCGGCCAAGATAGAGCGGGTAGAGATAGGTCAGGCCGTAAAGGCCGATCCCCATGATGAAGGAGAAGATCGACCCGACGGTAAAATTCGTATCCTTGAAGGCCTTCAGGTCCACCACGGGGAAGGCACGGGTCAGCGCCCGGTAGAAGAAAATGATGGCGCCGACCGTCATGAAAACGGTCCCGATCACGATCTTTTCGTCGTTGAACCAGTCCTTGTTGTTGCCTTCTTCCAGCACATATTCGAGCGATCCGAGGAAGACGGCCATCGAGGCAAGACCCCACCAGTCGAACTTCTTGAACAGGGAAAAATCCGGTTCGTCGAAATCGATCAGCGTCCAGGTGACGGTGGTCACGAGAATGCCCGGGATGACATTGATGAGAAACAGCCAGTGCCAGGAAAAGGCATGGCTGAGATAACCGCCCACCGTCGGGCCGATCGTGGGCGCGAGCGTCGCGACGAGACCGATCAGCGGCGAGACGATCGGGCGCTTGGACGGCGGGAAAATCGTGAAGGCGGCCGCGAAGACCGAAGGGATCATCCCGCCGCCGATAAAGCCCTGGATAGCGCGGTAGAAGATCATCTGGTCGATGTTGGTCGCCGTCGCCGCCGCAGCCGAAGCGAGCGTGAAGCCCGCAGCCGAAACCGAGAAAAGCACACGGGTGGACACGATCCGCGCCAGCGTACCCGACAGCGGGATCATGATGACCTCGGCGATCAAATAGGCCGTCTGCACCCAGGCGATTTCATCGGAGCCGGCGGACAGACCCGCCTGGATTTCGGCGAGCGAGGCGGACACGATCTGAATGTCCAGGATGGCCATGAACATGCCGAACACCATGGCGAAGAAGGCGATGACCCGCTTCGGATCCATATGTTCGTTCTCGCGGGCAACCGCGACCGAACCGGGTGCATTCATGGTTGTGGTGGCCGCCATGGCGAGGCCTCGTCTTGTCCCGGTGATCGCCAGCGATCACGAGGCGTTGGATAGAGGGAAACGGGCGGCCCGCACAAGGTGAGCCGCCCCATGCAACGGGAGAGAGCCCGGCTCAGGGTGCGGTACGCGTGTCCACATCCACCACAACGCTCATGCCGGCACGCAGGTGACCTTCCTTCAGCTTGTCCTGAGGAATGGCGATGCGGACGGGAATACGCTGCACGACCTTGGTGAAATTGCCGGTGGCATTCTCCGCCGGCAGCATGGAGAAGACCGATCCCGAGGCGGGTGAGATCGAGGTGACCGTGCCGAGGATGTCCTGGTCCTTGTAGGCGTCCACATGAATGTGAACCTTGGAACCGGGCACGATCTTCGCAACCTGGGTTTCCTTGAAATTGGCCTCGATGAAAAGATCGTTGACGGGCACAAGGGCTGCAAGGCGGGCCCCTGGCGAAACCAGATCGCCCGCCTGGACGGACACATTGCCGATGATGCCGTCATAGGGGGCCTTCAGCGTGGTGAAGGACAGGTCGCGTTCGGCCTTCTGCAGGGAAAGCTCGATCGTCTTGATGGTGCTCTCGGCTTCGGCGCGCTGGGCATGCAGAAGCCCGATATTGGCCTTGGCGACCGCAATCGCCGCCTCGCCGGCATGAACGGCGGCATCGGCCTGAGCGAGGGTGACCTCTGCGGCATCGAGAGACGCGGCGCTGCTGACCGCGCGGCTGGAAAGCTCCTTGGCGCGGCTCTGGGTGAGGCTTGCGCCGCGCTGCTGGGCGATATTCGCCTGCTGCTGGGCTTCCGCCTGCTTCAACTGCGCTTCCGCTCCGACGATCTGCGCGTCGATCCGGTCAAGCGACAGCTTTGCGGAAACAATCTGCGCCTTGGCCTGATCGGCGGCGATGCGATAGTCGCCCGAATCCAGCGTGACCAGCGGATCGCCTGCCTTGACAGGCTGGTTCGCCACGACGTTCACCTTTTCCACATAGCCGGAAACCTTGGGCGAAATGGTCGCCATGTCCCCCTGGATATAGGCATCGTCCGTGGACACCATGAACCGGCCGTCAATCCAGTAATGATAGCCGTACCAACCGCCCGCTCCCAGAATGGCCAGCAGGATGACAGGAAGAATGAAACCGCGACGCTTCTTCTTCGGCGGCGCGACGGAAGCGGCCGCCACGGGAGCCTTCGGAGCCTCCACCTCGGCCCTCGTCTCGGCCTGCACGGCTTCGGCTTCGGGTGCGTGATCTTCGATGCCTTCGGAGGCCTCGGCCTCAACCGCCCTGATCTTGCCTGCTCTGGTATTGGCTGCCATCGTAATGCCCATCAATAGAATATGATCGAACCGCGCGGTTTGATTTGTAAGATTGACATAAGGTCATTAAAGCTTCATATCAAGTGAAATCGAACCGCCTGGTTCGAAAAGTTCTGATCAATGGTAAAACATGTCTGATAGATCCCTGTCTTCGCCGGTGACCATCCACCCCAGCACCGAGTCTGCCGGAATGGGCCGTCGTGCGGCGGGCGAGGATCCGCGCAAGCGGGACCAGATTCTCGAAGGCGCCAAGCGCGTCTTCATGAAGGCCGGGTTCGATGCGGCGACCATGAACGACATTACCCGTGAGGCGCAGGTCTCGAAGGGCACCATCTATGTCTATTTCAACAACAAGGAAGACCTGTTCGCCGCGCTGATCGAGCGCGAGCGGTCCCGCTTGGTCGCATCCATGCGACAGGCGCTGTCGGGCGACGGCCCGGTTCAGGAAAGTCTTTCCCGTTTCGGCACGGCGCTGGCGACCCATGTGCTCAGTCCCGGCTCCATCTATGCCATGCGCACCGTCATCGGCGTGATCGAGCGCATGCCGCAGCTTGCCAGCCGCTTTTTCACCACCGGCCCGGAAAGCGTCCGATCGGTCATCGAAACCTATCTCACCACCCGCGCCGCCTCCGGGCAGCTCGTCATCGACGATATTCCCCTCGCCGCCGTGCAGTTCATGGAGCTTTCCACCGCGGGCCTGTACAAGCCGCGCCTGTTCGGCAACATCGAGCGGGAAGTTCCTCGGGAAGACATAGACCGAACGGTTTCGAGTGCGGTCAACGTGTTCCTTTCTGCTTATGGTTGCAAGACCGCCTCCTGATCGGCGGAGTCGCGCTTTGCGCGGAAGCGAACCTGTGCTATCCGGCCTTTTCATGCGTGGTGCCCGCCGGCACTGCAGACGCCGCCCTTACAGGAGACGCCTCCCCCATGCAGGACATTGCAGCCCTTCTCCAGGATCCGTCCGCCTGGATCGCCCTGATCACCCTTATCGTCATGGAAGTGGTGCTTGGCATCGACAATCTTGTCTTCATTTCCATCCTGACCAACAAGCTGCCGGAAGAGCAGCGCCGGCCCGCCCGCAATGTCGGCATCGCGCTTGCCCTGATTCTTCGCCTCGCCCTTCTGGGCACCGCGGCCTGGATCGTGCATCTGACCGAACCGGTCTTCGAGCTGTTTGGCCATGCATTTTCCTGGAAGGACATGATCCTCATCGCAGGCGGTCTCTTCCTTGTCTGGAAAGCGACCAAGGAAATCCACCACAGTGTCGATCCCGAGGAAAAGGGCGAGGATTTCATCGCCAGTTCGGTGAATAACAGTCTGGCCTCGGCTGTCGGCCAGATCCTGCTTCTCGACCTGGTCTTCTCCATCGACAGCATCATCACCGCCGTCGGCATGACGCCGCATCTGCCGATCATGGTGGTTGCCGTCATCTTCGCCGTTACGGTCATGCTCGTTGCATCCGGCCCGCTCTCGGCCTTCATCGAGCGCAATCCCACCATCGTCATGCTGGCGCTCGGCTTCCTGATGATGATCGGCATGACCCTGATCGCCGATGGCATGGGCTTCCACGTGCCCAAGGGATATATTTATGCAGCCATGGCCTTCTCGGCGCTGGTGGAAATCCTCAACATGCTGGCCCGCCGCAAGAAGAAAAAGCCGCTGCACTGACAAGCGCCCGAACCTCATCGCCGGCCCGCCGCAGGGGAGCGCAGCGGGCCGGAACCTTTGATGCCCCTTCTGCATTCTCGGCCTGGCGTCAGCGGAGCGGCATCGGCACAAAGGCGCCGTCTTCGACTGGCGTACCGGAAATCGGGATCCGCACGCCATGACCCTACCTCAAATGCTCGCCTTCGGACTCATCGCGCTGATGATGGCCGCTTTCGTGATCGAAAAGCTCCGCTATGACATGGTGGCGATCCTGTCGCTGCTGATCGCGGTGGGCATCGGCATCGTCCCCTTCGACAAGGCCTTTTCGGGCTTCAGCGACGATATCGTCATCATCGTCGCGAGTGCGCTGATCGTCAGCGCAGGCGTGGCGCGCTCCGGGGTGGTGGATCTGGCGATCAAGCGGTTCTTTCCCAATCTCTCCTCCTTCCACGCCCAGCTGGCCCTGCTGGTTGGCGTCGTGACCGTGCTGTCCGCCTTCATCAAGAATATCGGCGCCCTCGCCATCATGATGCCGGTCGCATTCCAGTTTGCCCGTAAATCCGGCCGCTCGCCCTCCCGCTACCTCATGCCGATGGCCTTCGGTGCACTGCTGGGGGGCCTGATGACCCAGATCGGCACCTCGCCGAATATTGTGGTGTCGAGACTCCAGGCGGAATTGGGCGGCACGCCCTTCACCATGTTCGATTTTACCCCCGTCGGCTCGTTGCTCGCGGCCATCGGCTTCATCTTCCTTGTCTTCTTCGGGCGGCTGGTTCCGACCCGGACGCCGCAGACCGGCGCGCTGAACGAAACGCTCGAAAATGAAACCTATTCCACCGAAGCGATCGTCGGCGAGCAGAGCCCGATGAAGGGCAAGGAGCTGCGCGAACTGCTGGCGGCAGGCGATGGCGAAGTGATCTCGACCGGGGTGCTCCGGGGTGTCGCGCGGCGCGCGCCCTTTCCGGATCTGCACCTGGCGGCCGGCGATACGATCCTGCTTGAAGGTCCACCCGCCGCGCTTGACCGGTTGATCGCAGGCGCACGCCTCACCCTTCCCGCCGCCAATGCCTCCGTCCAGGACAGCACCGGGGACCTGACGGCCATCGAGGTGTCGGTATCCGTCAATTCGGGACTGATCGGCGTATCGGCCCGGGAAATCGCGCTCCTCAACAATTACGGCATCAGCCTGCTCGCGGTGAACCGCCAGGGCCAGCGCCTCTCCGATCGAACGGCCGACATCAATATCTGCGCCGGCGATCTGTTGCTGCTGCAGGGAACGCGTCGCAGCCTGCCGGGCTTCCTGCGGGATTTCGGCCTGCTGCCGCTGGCCGAACGGGCCATTCTGCTTGGTACGCCCCGCAATGTCTGGGTGCCGCTGGCCATTCTTCTGCTGGCCATGACGGTGACCGCGTTCGGCTGGGTGCCCGTGCCGGTTGCCTTCTTCGCTGCCGCGGTGATGATGGTGCTCTTCCGCGTTCTGCCGCTGACCGAAGTCTACAAATCGGTGGACGGACCGATCCTGGTCATGCTCGCCGCTCTCATTCCGGTCAGCGACAGCCTGCGAACCACCGGTGCGACCGAACTGATCGGCCACTGGCTGGGCGCTGTCGCCAGCGGTCTGCCCTCCTATGGCGCGCTCGCCATCCTGCTTGTCGCCACCATGGCGGTCACGCCCTTCCTGAACAATGCGGCGACCGTTCTGGTCATGGGCCCGATTGCCGCCAGTTTCGCCACGCAGCTCGGCTATCGGCCCGAAGCATTCCTGATGGCGGTCGCCATCGGCGCGGCTTGCGATTTCCTGACGCCCATCGGCCACCAGTGCAACACGCTCGTCATGGGCCCGGGCGGATACAAGTTCAGCGACTATGCGCGGCTCGGCCTGCCGCTCTCCATCATCATCTCGGTCACCAGCATTCCGGCCCTTCTCTGGTTCTGGCCGATCCATTAGTGCCTTTTGCTTGACGGACCCGGCTGAATATGGCCTAAGGCCAGTCCTATCCAGAACGAACGAAGGCGACCCGCCAGCGCATGGCGCGCAAGGTCCGGCATCGCCCCTTCACCGCAGCACGGGCAAGCATCATGACCACTTCCGGCGTCCGCGTACGCATCGCACCCTCCCCCACCGGCGAACCGCATGTCGGCACCGCCTATATCGCGCTGTTCAACTATCTTTTCGCGAAAAAGCATGGCGGCGAGTTCATCCTGCGCATCGAGGATACGGACGCCACCCGTTCCACGCCGGAATTCGAGCAGAAGGTGCTGGATGCCCTGAAATGGTGCGGTCTGAAATGGTCGGAAGGCCCCGATGTCGGCGGTCCCTACGGCCCCTACCGCCAGTCCGACCGCAAGGACATCTACCGTCCCTTCGTGGACCAGATGGTGCGCGATGGCCATGCCTTCAACTGCTTCTGCACGCCCGAGCGGCTGGAGAAGATGCGCGAGGAACAGCGCGCGTCCGGCAAGCCGCCGAAATATGACGGTCTCTGCCTGAACCTCAAGGCCGAGGAAGTGACCGCCCGCGTTTCGGCCGGCGAGCCCCACGTCGTGCGCATGAAGATCCCGACCGAAGGGTCCTGCAAGTTCGTCGACGGCGTCTATGGCGAAGTGGAAATTCCGTGGGACGCGGTGGACATGCAGGTCCTTCTCAAGGCCGATGGCATGCCGACCTATCACATGGCGAACGTGGTCGACGACCATCTGATGAAGATCACCCACGTGGCCCGCGGCGAGGAATGGCTGGCATCGGTGCCGAAGCACATCCTCATCTACCGCTATCTGGGCCTCGAACCGCCGGTCTTCATGCATCTCTCGCTGATGCGCAATGCCGACAAGTCGAAGCTTTCCAAGCGCAAGAACCCGACCTCGATCTCCTACTATTCCGCGCTCGGCTACCTGCCGGAAGCGCTGATGAACTTCCTCGGCCTGTTCTTCATCCAGATCGCAGAAGGCGAAGAGCTTCTGACCATGGACGAGCTTGCCGCCAAGTTCGATCCGGAGAACCTGTCGAAGGCGGGTGCGATCTTCGACATCCAGAAGCTGGACTGGCTGAACGGCCGCTGGCTGCGCGAGGCGATCTCGGAGGAAGACTTCCTCGCCCGCGTCCTCACCTGGGCCTCGGAGAACGACCGTCTCAAGGAAGGTCTGAAACTCTCCCGTTCGCGCATCACCAAGCTCGGCGAGCTGCCGGATCTGGCAAGCTTCCTGCTGAAGTCGGAACTCGGCCTCACGGCTGCCGATTTCGCCAAGGTGAAGTCGACCCCCGAAGAGCTGCACGAGATCCTCTCGACCGTTCAGGCCGATCTCGAAAAGATGACGGAATGGACCGTCGCTTCCATCGAGGCCGAATTGCGCGCCGTCAGCGATCGCCTCGGCAAGAAGCTGAAGGTGGTGGTCGCGCCGCTCTTCGTCGCCGTGACGGGAAGCTCGCGCTCGCTGCCGCTCTTCGACAGCATGGCGCTGCTCGGCCGCTCGGTCGTGCGTCAGCGGCTGAAGCTCGCCATCCAGGTCGCCGCCTCCATGGTCGGCCCGAAGAACTGATTGCAGGACGCGAAGATGACTGAGAAGACCACCGAAACCGCCCTTTCTTCCGATGCAACGGAAGTGCGCCGCCAGAAACTCGCCCTGCTGCGCGATCAGATCGGCGACGTCTATCCGGCCCATTTCCACCGCACGATCACCAATGCGGAACTGGCGGAGAAATATGCCGGTCTGGAGCCGGATACGGAATCCGGCGACACCGTGACGGTTGCGGGCCGCGTCTATTCCTCGCGCAACTCGGGCATGTTCATGGACCTGCACGATGCTTCGGGCAAGATCCAGATCTTCTCCCACAAGGATACGACACCGGAAGAAGCCCGCGCGCTGCTTCCGATGATCGATCTCGGCGACATCATCGGCGTGACGGGCGCCGTTCGCCGCACCAAGCGCGGCGAGCTGACGATCAATGCGCACGAGATCACCATGCTGACCAAGACGCTGCTTCCCATGCCGGAGAAGTATCATGGTCTCGCCGATATCGAGCTTCGCTACCGCAAGCGCCATCTCGACATCCTCACCAACGAAGAATCGAAGCTGCGCTTCCAGCAGCGCTCGAAGATCGTCTCCGGCATCCGCCGCTTCATGGAAAATGACGGCTTCATGGAAGTCGAGACCCCCATGCTGCACTCCGTCTATGGCGGCGCGACGGCCGAACCCTTCAAGACCCACCACAACACGCTGAAGCTCGACATGTACCTGCGCATCGCGCCGGAACTCTTCCTGAAGCGCACGCTGGTCTCGGGGCTGACCGACAAGGTCTTCGAAATCAACCGCAACTTCCGCAATGAGGGCGTGTCGACCCGGCACAATCCCGAATTCACCATGATGGAATGCTACTGGGCCTATGCGGATTACGAGGACATCATGGACCTCGTCGAGCGCCTCTTCGAGGAGCTTGCGGTGAAGATCCACGGCACCGCCGAATTCGCCTATGGCGACAAGCAGATCTCCTTCAAGGGCCCGTTCAAGCGGGTGCCGATGCCGGATGCCGTGAAGGAAAAGACCGGGATCGACTTCCTCGCCCTCAAGACCGACGAAGAGGCGCGCGCCGCCGCCAAGGCCAAGGGCTTCGAGGTGGAGAAGGATGCGACCTGGGGCGAATGCCTCGCCTTCATCTTCGAGGAAACCGTCGAAGCCTCGCTCATCCAGCCCTCCCACGTCACCCATTTCCCGAAGGACATCTCGCCCTTCGCCAAGGAAGTGCCGGGAGAGCCGCGCCTCGTGGAACGGTTCGAGACCTATTGCAACGGCTGGGAAATCGGCAATGCCTTCTCCGAGCTCAACGATCCGGTCGAGCAGCGCGCCCGCATGGTCGAGCAGCTTGAGCAGGCCCATTCGCGCGGCGAAAAGGAAAAGCAGCTGGACGACGAGTTTCTTGATGCCATGGACCAGGGCATGCCGCCCGCCGGTGGCCTGGGCATCGGCGTCGATCGCCTGATCATGCTGCTCACCAATGCGCCGTCGATCCGCGACGTCATCCTCTTCCCGGCCCGCCGTCAGAAGGCCGACTGAGCAGCCCGCTCATCGGACACAAACAAAAACCGGCGGATTGCCCCGCCGGTTTTTTATTGTCTGTCAAAGGGGTGGCAATGGCCTGTCAGCCATGACTGTTCGGGCTTGCGGCCTTGTTCTCGCCCTCGGCCCCTGACGCCGCCGGCGCTGCCTGATCTCCACTTGCCGGAGCGGCGGTCTCTTCGCCCGACTGCGCCTCACCCTTCGGCGCTGCATGGTCGGCCTGTGCCTTTGCCTCTCCCTCGGTCGGGGCGGCGTCTGCCGCATTGCCTGCAGGTTCTTCGGCAGGGGCAGCTTCGCCTTCGCCCTTCGGCTCGCCTTCCGGGGCCTTGCCCGCGGCTTCGCCTTCTTTCGGGGTTTCGGCCTTGTCCTCTCCGAACACCATGGATTTTGCGGATGCGAACCAGCCCTTGTCTGCTTCGGGCTTTTCGCCACCCTCCGCCGCTTTCTCACCTTCCGGAGCGGCCTTGCCTTCCCCTTCCGATGCGCCGGCCTCGCCTTCGGCAGCGGCTTTTTCGCCCTCGCCACCTTCGGCAGGCTTGGCCTTTTCGCCTTCACCACCCTCGCCTTCGGCCTTCGCGCCTTCGCCTTCAGCCTTGCTTCCCTCACTTTCGGAGGCAGCAGCGGCGGCAGCCCGCAGTTCCGCATCGGGGTCGGCGCAATCCTGTTTCTCCGGCAGGGAAGCCAGAATATGGCTCGCCTCTTCCTCCGGCATCTTCATCTTGGTGCCATAGAACTCGCCGGCTTCGGTGGCCATGGCATCCACATAGCTGACCTGGAGGACCGGAATCTCGCCGATATCGGCAAGCTTTTCCGGCTGGGGCACGTAGATGACGTCGGCACCCACCGCATGGCCGTTGATTGCCGAACGCTTGTCCGGGCCGTTCTCGGCAAGCACGACGACCTGGACCAGATCGGGCTTGTCCTTTTCATAGACCGCCGCGGCAACGCGCAAGGCCGTCTTGGCGCGGGTCAGGCCATCCGCCGCATCGGTCTTGATGTATTTGCGCAGCCAGACCTGATGGTTGCGCTGGTCCTTGATGACCTGCACCGCCTTGCATTCCAGACCGGAGTGATCCTCTTCGGGGGTCCCGAGGAGCTGGTCCTTGCCAATATAGACCGCCGTGGCGCCAGCCACCCCGCCGAGCAGCAAAACGCCGCACAGGATGAAAAGCACTTTCCGCGACAACCGGAAGATCCGCAGGGAGATCTTCACGCTCTCTGCTCCGCCATAACCCACTCCACGCACTACAATCGGGATTTTCTACATCCTATAAGAGCAGCGTTTCGGAATGTTTAAACATACATATTATGTTTTATGACAATACGAATGTCAGGAACTCATAAGAAAAGGGCCGCGTGAGAAGCCCACGCGGCCAACCGGTTCGGGGTCGATTGGGGAAAACCCCGCCGGATCAGCAATAGATCTGGAATTTCTGCCGGATCGCCGCGTCGATCTCCGGATCGATCATGGTGGCCGCAGCCTCCGAGAGAATGCGGTTCTTCCGCTCGATGGCCTTCTCGATGAGATCGGGCCGACCGAGTTCCACCCATTCCTTCGGGCTCGAACGATTGGCGACGGCGGGATAGATATATTCCGTCTGCATTACGCTCAGCGTTTCCTCATGGCCGAGATAATGACCGGGGCCCTCGAGGCAGACCGAGCGGATCGTTTCGACAGAGAGGCTGTCTTCGGTAAAATCGATGCCGCGAATGCAGCGCTGCACCTGGCCCAGCATGTCGTCGCCGAGCACCAGGCTTTCGAGGCAGAAGCCGAGCAGCGAGGCATGCATGCCGACCGCCTCATAGACCATATTGAGGCCGGAAAGACCCGCCATGACATTCGAGATGGCCTGTTCCCAGCCGGCCTGCATGTCGGGCAGCTTGCTGTCGGCGATGCCCGCCGCGGCACCGCCCGGCAGGTTATAGAAATGATGCATCTGGGCGCAGCCGGCCGTCAGCAGCGCCTGCTCGCCCGAACCGCCAGACATGGCGCCGGTGCGAAGGTCAGATACGAAGGGCCAGGTGCCGAAGATCGCCGGCGCGCCCGGCTTCATGGCATTCACATAGACCACGCCCGCCAGGCATTCCGCCACCGCCTGCACGATGGCCGTTCCAAGCGGTGCCGGGGCCGTGGCGCCCGCCTGTCCGGCCGAGAGAAGCAGCACCGGCATGCCGCCACGGATGCAGTGTTCCATGGCAATGCAGCTTTCTTCCGCGAATTTCATCGGCGGCACGACGAAGCAGTTGGAATTGGAAACGAAGGGCCGTTCCCGCCATTTGTCCTCCCCGCCGGCAATCATGTGCAGCATCTCGAAGCATCCGGCCACATGGGAGGGATCGGAGAAGCTGGTGCCCACATGCTTGGTCGTGCCCGCGCAGCAGGCATAGAGCGTGTTGACATCCATGAGGAAATTGTCGGTCACGTCGCGGCACACCATGGCGCGCTGGAAGAAGTGGATATTGTCGAGGTGGTGCACCAGACGGGCGGCGTTCAACAGGTCCTTGGAGGTGGAGTCGCGATATTCGCGCTTCTCCACATCCACCACATGCACGGCAGCGCCCGCCGTGCCGAAATGCACCTTCGAGCCGGAAAGATGGAGGTCATGCTTCTCATCGCGGGCAAAGAGGGTAATGTCGCGCGCCGCCTTGGCCAGCATGTCTTCCACCAGCGCCCGGGGAAAACGGATACGACCGTCATCGCCGAGAATGGCCCCGGCGCCGGTCAGAATTTCGACGCCCGATTTCGGTGCATTGGCAAGCCCGATCTGCTCCAGCGCATCGAGGGCCGCCTGATGGATCCGCTGAACCTGCTGGTCCGTCAGGGGCCGGTACTGCCCCCCGGAAAGACCGGGGCGGACGGGACGGATATTCTCTGCAAGCGGTGCGGAACGGACGGCGATACGGCCGGCACGGCCACCGGAACGGCGCTTCGGCGCGCTATCGGCTTCAGCCAGGGACATGGGTCACTCTCCTCACTCGCCGGCCATGGCCGGCCTCAATGGTCAACAGGGTCAGGCGCGCACGCGTTCGGCGCGTGGGTCATACAGGGGTTTCAGCGAGGCTTCGGCCTTCACCCGACGGCCGGCGATCTCGATCTCGTAGGACGAGGCCAGCACATCCGCCTCGCTTTCGCCCTTGCAGGGCACGTAGCCAAGGCCGATCGCGCCGCCGAGATGATGGCCGTAATTGCCGGACGTCACGATCGAGACGATCTTGCCGTCCCGCACCACGGCCTCGTTGTGGAACAGCAGCGGCTCGGGATCGGTCAACCGGAATTGCAGCATGCGTCGGTCGAGCCCGGCCTCCTGCTTGCGCAGAACCGCATCGCGGCCGATGAAGCCGGGCTTTGCGGTCTTGACGGCAAAGCCGAGGCCCGCCTCCAGCACATGGTCTTCGTCGGTGATGTCATGGCCGAAATGGCGGAAGGCCTTTTCGATCCGGCAGCTGTCGAGCGTATGGATGCCGCAGAGCTTGAGGCCGAGATCGGCGCCTGCTTCCTCCAGCGCCTCGAAGACATGAGCGGTCTGGTCCGTGGAGACATAGAGTTCCCAGCCAAGCTCGCCCACATAGGTCACGCGGTGTGCCCGGGCGAGGCCCATGCCCACCTCGATCTGCCGTGCCGTTCCGAAGGGATGGCCCGTATTGGAAAAGTCGTTCGGGCTGACCCGTTGCATCAGCTCACGCGCCTTCGGCCCCATGATGCAGAGCACGGATTCGGACGCGGTCATATCGGTCACGACGACGAACTCGTCCGCAATATGCCGGCGCAGCCAGGCGAGATCGCGCTGCAGCGTGGCACCCGGCACCACGAGCAGGAAGGCGGTTTCCGACAGCCGCGTGACGGTGAGATCGCATTCGATGCCGCCGCGCTCGTTCAGCATCTGGGTATAGACGATCCGGCCTGTCGCCACGTCCATCTCGCCGGCGCAGAGCCGCTGCAGGAAGGCAAGCGCATCGCGCCCCTCCACGCGGATCTTGCCGAAGGAGGTCATGTCGAAGAAGCCGACGCCGTTGCGGACGGCCAGATGCTCCTCGCGCTGGTTCTCGAACCAGTTCTGGCGCTGCCAGCTGTAGCGATATTCCCGCTCCTGGCCGGGCTTTGCGAACCAGTTGGCGCGCTCCCAGCCCGCCACCTCGCCGAAGACCGCACCGCGGGCCTTCAGGTGTTCGTGCAGCGGCGTCCGGCGCACGCCACGGGCGGTCGCCATCTGGCGGTAGGGGAAGTGATCGGCATAGAGCAGACCGAGCGTTTCCGTGACCCGCTCCTTCAGATAGCGGCGGTTCTTCTGGAACGGCTGGGCGCGGCGGATATCCACTTCCCAGAGGTCGAAGGGCGGCTCGCCATCGTTCATCCACTGGGCAAGCGCCATGCCGGCGCCGCCCGAGGACACGATGCCGATGGAATTATAGCCGGTCGCCACCCAGTAATTCTTCAGCTCCGGCACTTCGCCGAGATAGTAGCGGTCATCAGGCGTGAAGCTTTCCGGGCCGTTGAAGAAGGTGTGGATGCCCGCCGTTTCCAGCATGGGCATGCGCTTGATCGCATCTTCCAGGATCGGCTGGAAATGGTCGAAATCGTCGGGCAGCTGGTCGAAGCAGAAATCCTCGCGGATGCCCTCCATGCCCCAGGGCTTGGCCTTCAGCTCGAAGGCGCCGATCAGCATCTTGCCGGCATCTTCCTTGTAATAGGTCGCCTCGTCGGGCACGCGCAGCACCGGCAGGCGGGTCAGCCCCGGGATCGGCTCGGTGACGATGTAGAAATGCTCGCAGGCATGTAGCGGCACGGTGACGCCCGAGGTTCCGGCGAGATCGCGCGCCCACATGCCGGCGCAATTGACCACATGGTCGGCCTCGATCGTATAGGTCTCGCCCTCCTGCACGCAGGTCACGCCGGTGACGCGGCCATCCCTATGGGTCACCGAGGTCACCTTCACGCCCTCGATGACCTGCGCCCCGTTCTGCCGCGCGCCCTTGGCAAGCGCCATGGCAATATTGGCCGGATCGCACTGTCCGTCGAGCGGCAGATGCACGCCCGCCACCACGTCGGACGTGTTGAGATGCGGATACATCTCCTTGATCTCCTGCGGGGAAATCTCGCGCACATCCACGTTGAAGGCGCGGGCGAGCGAGGCCTGGCGGAAGAGCTCTTCCTTGCGTTCGCTGGTCAGCGCCACGGAAATCGATCCGCATTGGCGCATGCCGGTGCCGATGCCCGTCTCGGCCTCGAGCTTGACGTAGAGATCGGCGGAATATTTGGCCAGCCGGGTCATGTTCTGCGAGCCGCGCAGCTGGCCGATCAGGCCGGCCGCATGCCAGGTGGTGCCGCATGTCAGCTGCTTGCGCTCCAGCAGCACCACATCCGTCCAGCCGAGCTTGGAGAGATGATAGGCGACCGAGCAGCCGGAAACGCCGCCCCCGATGATGACCACCCGCGCCTTCGACGGTACCGCCTTTGCCATGCCCCGCACCCTTTTTCGCCTGTCTCTAGAGATTGAAGACCGCGCCGCAGCGTCTGCATCGCGGTCCCGAAGCGCCTCGTCAGGCCACTCCCGAGGCCCGTAATCTGGCCTTTCACCGGAGGCCCTCGCAAACAAAGGAAATGGAGGCATAGGCCACGATTCATTTGTGGGCTTCGCCTCAGCCGTCGAAATCGGCCGCACGCACAAACAAAACCGCCCCATAGGTCAAATTTCGTGATCTTGTCATGAAAGCCCCGGCTGGCACAGATTTTCGCTATTCCAGGAGGAGCGAAACCCATGAAAATCACCGGCCTGAAGACCTTCATCGTCGGCAATCCCTCCCCCTTTGCGGGCGGGCGCTATTTCATCTTCGTGAAGATCGAGACCGATCAGGGGATCGAAGGGCTTGGCGAGGTCTATGCCGCAAGCTTCAGCCCGAGGGTTATCGAGGCGATGGTCCGGGATGTCTTCGAATATCACCTCATCGATACGGACCCCTTCCGCATCGAAACCTTCTGGCGCAATGCCTATGGACGGGGCTATTCCCAACGACCCGACATTTCGCTGATGGGGGTGATCTCCGGTCTGGAAATGGCGCTTTGGGACATTGTCGGCAAGGCGACGGGCAAGCCGGTTTATGAGCTTCTCGGCGGCAAGGTGCATGAGCGGCTCAGAAGCTACACCTATATCTATCCGGACTTTGCCGCCGGCGAGCACGCCTATTCCGACAGCAAGGCCTATAGCGATCCGGACACCGCGGCCGAGCGCGCCCTCCATTATGTGAAGCAGGGGTTCACCGCCGTGAAGTTCGATCCGGCAGGGGCCTATTCCACCTTCGACCCGCGCCAGCCGAGCCTCGAGCGCATCGAGATTTCCCGGAAGTTCTGCGCCCGCATCCGCGAGGCGGTCGGCACGTCCTGCGATCTTCTGTTCGGCACCCATGGCCAGTTCACCACGTCGGGCGCGATCCGCCTCGGCAAGGTGCTGGAACCCTATCTGCCGCTCTGGTTCGAGGAACCGACACCGCCGGAAATGCCGGAACAGATGGCCGAAGTGGCAAGAGCCGTCTCCATCCCGATTTCCGCCGGCGAACGGCTTTGCACGAAATACGAATTCCAGCGGGTGCTGCAGCTCGGTGCGGCCTCGATCATCCAGATGAATCTCGGCCGCGTCGGCGGCCTTCTGGAGGCGAAGAAGATCGCCGGCATGGCGGAAGCCCATTATGCGCAGATTGCGCCGCACCTCTATTGCGGGCCGGTCGTCGGCGCCGCCAATATCCAGATCTCCGCCTGCAGCCCGAATTTCCTCATCCTCGAAAGCATCGAGCGCTGGGACGGTTTCCAGGCCAGCCTGTTGAAGAAACCCATTCAGTGGGAAGACGGCTACGTCATTCCGCCTTCGGAGCCCGGCCTCGGCGTCGAGCTGAACGAGGAGGTCGCGCTCGCCCACCCCTATGATGGCAAGGCCCTGCATCTGGTGCCCACCTTCGGACCGGTCGGACGGGGAGAGTAGGACCATTCCTGCGGCCGCGCTTGGGGTAGCGCAGGCCGCAGCCTTCCCCCCTCTGACCTGGCGGGCAGAGGGGGGCTATCCCCTTCGGCAACGACAGGGATAGCGGGCGCAAGACACCCAATCCCGGCCATCTCGCTCATTGGAAAAAGGGAAAACCAATGCACTACGGATTTATCGGCCTCGGCAATCTCGGGCGCAATCTCGCAGGCAGTTTGCTGCGCAACGGTTTCAAGGTCACCATCACGGATATCGACCGCAAGAACGGCGAAAAGCTGATCGAGAAGGGTGCCCTCTGGGCGGCTTCCGCGAAGGAGGTGGCCGAAAGCGTCGACGCGGTCATCACCTGCCTGCCTTCGCCGAAGGTATCCGAACATGTGCTGACGGCACCGGACGGCATCCTGGCAGGCCTGAAGAAGGGCGCGACCTGGATCGAAATGTCGACGCTCGATACGGATGCGGTCACGCGCCTTTCCAAAATCGCCGCCGATGGCGGCATCCGCATGATGGAGGCCCCCGTGACCGGTGGCGTGCATCTGGCGGCCAGCGGCGAGATTACCGTGATCGCCGGGGGCGATCAGGACCTCTTCGACCTGCACCGCCCCGCTTTTCAGGCCATGGGCAAGCGCATTTTCCACGCAGGAGATCTCGGCAAGGCGGCGGTCATCAAGGTCATCACCAACATGCTCGCCTTCATTCATCTCTGCGCCACGGGCGAAGCGCTGATGCTGGCCAAGAAGGGCGGCATCGATCTCACCCAGGCCTTCCACATCATCGCGGCTTCATCGGGCAATTCCTTCGTCCACGAGACAGAGGGGCAGGTCATCCTCAACGGTTCCTACAACATCAACTTCACCATGGATCTGGCGCTCAAGGACCTGGGCTTCGCGCTGGGCTTCGGTCGCGAATTCGGTGTGCCGCTGGAGCTGGCCGGCCTCGTGGAACAGACCTTCGTGCGGGCCAAGGCCATGTATGGGGGCGATGCCTGGTCGAGCCAGGTGGTGAAGCTGCTGGAAGACGCCACCGGAACGGACCTTCGCGCCCCCGGCTTCCCGGCGGAACTGGAGGCCTGAGGGGATGGCAAGCACGAAGGCAGCGCCCTCGCTCGGCCGCTTCGATTACGTCATTGTCGGTGCGGGTTCTGCGGGCTCGGCGCTCGCCGAAAAGCTGTCGCGCAATCCGGCAATCCGCGTCGCGGTGGTGGAGGCCGGCGGCAGCGACCGGCGCTTCTTCGTGCAGATGCCGCTCGGCTACGGCAAGACCTTCTACGACCGGCGGCTGAACTGGGGCTACCGGGCAGAGCCCGATCCCGGTCTTGCCGGCCAGTCGGATTACTGGCCGCGCGGCAAGGTGATCGGCGGTTCCGGCTCGATCAACGCCATGGTCTGGATCCGCGGTGCCGCCGCCGACTATGACGACTGGGCAGCCGAAGGCAATCCGGGCTGGTCTTTCGCCGACGTGCTCCCGACCTTCAAGGAAATCGAGGACAGCGAGGCAGGCGACGACGAATGGCGTGGCCGGGGCGGCCCGGTCCATATCACCGATCCCTCCGCCATGCTGCATCCGCTGGCCCAGCGCTTCATCCGCGCAGGCATCGAGGCCGGCTTCCCCTATAACCAGGATTTCAACGGGAAATCCCAGGAAGGTGTCGGCGTCTATCAGATCAATACGAAGGGCGGATGGCGCTGCTCTTCGGCGCGCGCCTTCCTCTGGCCGGCCCTGAAGCGTCCCAATCTGGCGCTCTTTGCGAAAACCATGGTGACGCGGCTCATCCTCTCCGAGGGCCGGGTCACCGGCATTGCGGTGAAGCGCCAGGGCCAGGACGCGACGATCGAGGCCACCGGCGAAGTTATCCTCGCCGCCGGCGCCGTCAACTCGCCGCATCTGCTGCAGGTTTCGGGCATCGGCCGGGGCGAGGACCTTCGGGCCGCAGGCATTTCCCTGCAGCATGAAAGCCCGGCGGTCGGTCACCATCTGCAGGATCACCTCGGCATCAATTACAGCTATCGGGCAAAGGGCGAGAGCCTGAATGCGCTGCTTCGGTCCTGGTGGGGCAAGCTGGCCGTCGGCTCCGATTTTCTGCTGCGCGGGCGCGGTCCCCTGAGCCTCAGCCTCAATCAGGGCGGCGGTTTCGTCAAATCGCGGCCGGAGCTTTCGCGGCCGAACATCCAGCTTTACCTGCAGGCGATCAGCACCTTTACCGGCAAGGTCGGCACCCGGCCGCTGCTCACGCCCGATCCCTTTCCGGGCTTCAATCTCGGCCTCTCCTCCTGCCGGCCGACGAGCCGCGGCACGATCCTCGCCCGCTCGCCCGATCCCTTCGAAGCCCCTTCGATCCGTCCCAACGCCTTCGGCACGGAAGAGGACCGCAGGGACATGCTGGAAGGTGTGAAGCTTCTGCGCCGTCTGGCAAGCCAGCCCTCTCTCGCGTCCATCATCGACGAGGAACTGGCGCCCGGCCCGGCGGTGCAGGAGGATGCGGCCTTGATGGAGGATTATCGTCGCCGTTCCGGCACGGTCTACCATCCGTGCGGGACCTGCCGCATGGGCCCCGATTCCTCCAAATCCGTGGTGGACAACCGGTTGCGGGTCCATGGTCTGAAGGGAATTCGCATCGCCGATGCATCGATTTTCCCGGCGGTCATTTCGGGCAATACCAATGCGGCGGCGATCATGGTCGGTGCGAAGGCCGGCGACATGATCCTCGAAGACCGGACATGATGGGGGGAAGGGTTCGCTTCCCCTCGCCCGACAATTGTGATTAAGATGACGACAAAACAGTCAGCACCGTTTCTCATGTCCGATTCCGTCACATCGTCCGGCTACCATCTACCGCCGCTCCCCTGGCTGCGCGCCTTCGAGGCGGCCGCCCGGCATTCGAGCTTCACCGCCGCGGCCGAGGAGCTGAACCTTACCCAGGCCGCCGTCAGTCATCAGGTGCGCTCGCTGGAGAAGCATCTCGGCGTCACCCTGTTCGAGCGGCTTCCGCGCAGTCTCCGGCTGACGGAAATGGGTGCGGCCTATCTGCCCCCGCTCCGCCGTTCCTTTGGAGAGCTGGCCGCCGCGACGGCTGGCCTGTTCGGCACCTCCTCGAAACGGACACTCACCATAAGGGCGCCGATCTCCTTTCTCGGTCTCTGGCTGTCCCGCCGGATTCCGGGCTTTCTGGCTGCCCATCCCGGCATTTCGATCCGCCTTGTGTCGGTCGTCTGGTCCCATACGGACCCGGACGAGGCGACGGATATCGACATCCGGCTGGGCGATGGCGTCTGGCCGGGCTACACCGCCTATCTCCTGCTGCAATCGTCCTCGATTGCCGTCTGTCATCCCGACCTCCTGCCCGAGATGTCGAGCCGGGATGGCATCGAGCAGCTGATCCGGCGCATGCCGCTCATTCATGTCACGGGCTACGAGAACCTCTGGCATCGTTTTCTGAAGCCGCTCGGTATCAACCCGCCGAACAATGAAGGCCTCAACACGGACACGTCCATTGCCGCCCTGGAATATGCCGCCGCCGGCGTCGGGCCGGCCGTGGTGCTCTCCTGTCTCGCCGAAAGCGCCCTTGCCTCCGGCCGCCTGGTGCGGTGCCTGCCGGGCACCGTCAGCATCGAGCAGGGACACTATCTGCTGACGACCGAAGGCAAGCGACGCCCCAATCCGGATGCGGTCAAGTTCCGCCAGTGGCTGATGGACGAGGCGGCGAAGAACCCGTTGAGCATACCGCCGGGTCCGGAACCGGTGATGACGTGAGGCGCGCGCCGCCCGGAGGGGTTCGATGGCCTTCACCCTGAGACAGTTGCAATATTTCGTCGCGGTGGCGGAACTGGGATCGGTGACCCGCGCCGCCCACAGCCTGTCCATCTCCCAGTCCTCGGTAACGGAATCGATCCGCGAACTGGAAAGCGATCTCGGCGTCGAATTGTTCGAGCGCCATTCCCGCGGCCTCTCCATCACCCATAACGGCCATCAGTTTCTGCGGCATGCGACGAAGATCCTCGCGACCGTCTCCGATGCCCGCAACAGTTTCCAGACGGAGCGCAGCCAGTCCACCGGCACGCTGAACATCGGCGTGACCTCGCTGGTTGCCGGTTACGTGCTCTCGGACCTGCTCGCGCGCTATCGCCGCGCCTGCCCGGAGGTGGAAGTGACCGCCATTGAGGATAATGGCAGCTATCTCGAACACCTGCTGATCGGCGGAGAGCTGGACGTGGCCGTCATGGTCATCTCCAACCTGCGCGATCGGATGGCGCTGCAGGCGGAAATTCTCGAAACCTCGCCCTACCGGCTGTGGCTGCCCCTGGGCCACCCGCTCGTCAGCGCCGAAATCATCAGCGTGCAGGACATTGCCCGCGAGCCGCTGATCATGCTCACCATCGATGAAATCGAGGAAAATACCGGCAAGCTGCTGACCGCGCTCGGCGCCCGTCCCCATGTCGCCTTCCGCACCCGCTCCGTCGAGGCGGTGCGCAGCCTTGTGGCGACCGGCGCGGGTATCGCCCTGCTGCCGGACCTCGTCTATCGCCCCTGGTCGCTCGAAGGCGACCGGATCGAAAGCCGGGACGTGTCCGGTTCGCTCCCGGTGGTTCAGGTGGGCATTGTCTGGCGCAAGGGCTCGAGCCTGCCGCAGGCAGCCCGCGATTTCGTCGGGATTGCCGAAACGCTCCGCAGCGGACGGCAGCGCTGAACTGCATCAATCGGTTTTTCCGATACCGCCTTTCTGATAAATGAATTTGCGAACGCGCCACTTTTTCGCCACTCTGTCACCGAGCGGAACTCACACAAGAATGCCAACCGGGAGAACAAGAATGAAGAAGCTGTTGAAAGCATGCACCGGCCTCGTGGCGGTCATGAGCCTGGCAACTCAGGCTGTTGCCGCCGACGCGCTGAAGGAACTGGGCAAGGGCGAAGGCGAACTCTCCATCGTTGCATGGGCGGGCTATATCGAGCGCGGGGAGACCGACAAGAATTACGACTGGGTGACCGACTTCGAAAAGGAAACCGGCTGCAAGGTCTCGGTGAAGACCGCCGCCACCTCGGACGAAATGGTCGCCCTGATGAACGAAGGCGGCTTCGATCTCGTGACTGCCTCGGGTGACGCCTCGCTGCGTCTGATCGCCGGCAAGCGGGTCCAGCCGATCAACACCGATCTGATCCCGAGCTGGAAGAGCATTGACGAGCGCCTGCAGAACGCCCCCTGGCATACGGTCGACGGCGTTCATTACGGCACGCCCTATGTCTGGGGTCCGAACGTCCTGATGTACAATACCGACGCCTTCAAGGGCGAAGCTCCGAAGAGCTGGAACGTGGTCTTCGAGGAAATGAACCTGCCGGACGGCAAGTCCAACAAGGGCCGCGTGCAGGCCTATGACGGCCCCATCTATATTGCCGATGCGGCCCTCTACCTCATGGCCCACAAGCCGGAACTGGGCATCAAGGACCCCTACGAGCTGAACGAAGACCAGTACAAGGCGGCTCTGGACCTGCTGCGCGGCCAGCGCCAGCTCGTCTCCCGCTACTGGCACGACGCCATGATCCAGATCGACGACTTCAAGAACGAAGGCGTGGTCGCCACCGGCTCCTGGCCCTTCCAGGTCAACCTGCTGGCCGGCGAAAAGGCCAAGGTTGCCTCCACCTTCCCGGAAGAAGGCGTGACCGGCTGGGCCGATACGACCATGCTTCACGCCGAAAGCGCCCATCCGAACTGCGCTTATATGTGGATGGAACATTCGCTGAAGCCGAAGGTCCAGGGCGATGTTTCCGCCTGGTTCGGTTCGGTTCCGTCGGTTCCGGCAGCCTGCAAGGGCAATGCGCTCCTGACGGACGAAGGCTGCAACACCAACGGCTTCGATCACTTCGACAAGATCAAGTTCTGGCGTACGCCGAAGGCTCAGTGCGAAAGCCAGGGTGAGTGCGTGCCCTACCATCGCTGGGTCTCCGACTATATCGGCGTCATCGGCGGCCGCTGATCCGCGCAACAAGGCCCCCGGTCACCGGGGGCCACGGCCTGCCGCAGGGCAGGATAGCGAATTGTCCTACGTTCATTCCCTCCGTGAAAGCGCGCTTCCACGGAAACAGCGTCGCCTTGCCGCAAGAAACCAACCGCTTGCCCTGTTTGGCTAGGGGCAAGCCGCCCCGTCTGGAGCAACAATGACCCCCGCCGTCGAATTCTCCCATACGTCCCGCCATTTCGGTGCTGTCCGCGCCGTCGATGACGTCAACCTTGCCGTTCAGCCCGGCGAATTCTTTGCCATGCTCGGCCCGTCAGGTTCCGGCAAGACCACCTGCCTGCGCCTGATTGCGGGTTTTGAACAACCGACGGGCGGCGAAATCCGGATTTTCGGCGAGCCCGCAGGCGGCGTTCCGCCCTACCGGCGCAACGTCAACACGGTTTTCCAGGACTATGCCCTCTTCCCGCACATGACGATCCTCGACAATGTCGCCTACGGGCTGATGGTCAAGGGCATCGACAAGCAGACCCGCTACCGGGAAGCGGAACAGGCGCTCGACCTCGTGAAACTGCCCGGCTATGGCAGCCGCAAGCCCGGCCAGCTCTCCGGCGGCCAGCGCCAGCGTGTCGCGCTTGCCCGCGCGCTCGTCAACAAGCCGCGCGTGCTCCTGCTTGACGAGCCGCTCGGCGCACTCGATCTCAAGCTGCGCGAGCAGATGCAGGAAGAGCTGAAGACGCTGCAGCGCTCGCTTGGCATCACCTTCATCTTCGTCACCCACGACCAGGGCGAGGCGCTCTCCATGGCCGACCGCGTCGCGGTCTTCAACAATGGCCGGATCGTCCAGGCGGGCACGCCGGAGGATATCTACAAGCGCCCGCAGACCCGCTTCGTTGCCGATTTCGTCGGCTCCTCGAATGTGATTTCCCCGGACACCATGCAGCGCTTCGGCGGCGAAGCCAAATGGGCGAGCATCCGCCCGGAGGCCATCCGCGTCGTCAGCGCAGGCGGGATTAGCGCAACCACGCTCGTCACCAATTTCCTCGGCTCCACCACCCGTCTCAGCGCCGAAGCCGAGGGCATGAAGCTGCATGTCATGCTGCCCGCCGGTGAACGGGTGCCGGAACCGGGCGAAGCCATCCGGCTTTCATGGAACCCTGCCGATGTCCATTACATGGATGGTGCGGCATGACGAACCCCTCCACCACCGCTCTTCTCGAGAGACGGCAGGGGCTGGCCGCCCGCCTCTCCGACCTTTTCTGGCGCAGGCCGGGCCTCTTGCTCCTGCTCATGCTCGCACCGCCGCTGCTCTGGCTCGGCGTTGTCTATATCGGCTCGCTGCTGGCGCTTCTGGCGCAGAGCTTCTTCTCGATCGATGAATTTTCCGGCCTCGTTCTCTACGAATTCACCTTCTCCACCTACCGGCAACTGCTGCTGGCCGCCAATTTCGACATCATCCTGCGCACCGTGGTGATGGCGGGTCTCGTCACGATTACATCCGCGGTCATCGCCTTCCCCATCGCCTATTATGCGGCCCGCTACGCCCATGGCAAATGGAAGGCGCTGTTCTATCTCGGCGTGATGCTGCCGCTCTGGTCGAGCTATCTGGTCAAGATCTATGCCTGGAAGCTGATCCTCGCCAAGGAAGGGATCCTCACCTGGGGCTTCGAGAAGCTGCACCTTACCTGGCTGCTGGAAGGCATTCTGTCGCTGCCGGTCGTCGGGGGCAATTCCCTTTCGGTCAGCTATATCGGCACCTTCATCGTCTTCGTCTATATCTGGCTGCCCTACATGATCCTGCCCACCCAGGCCGCCCTTGAGCGAGTGCCCGGCAATCTGGTGGAAGCGGCCGGCGATCTCGGCGCGACGCCGCAGCAGACCTTCCGCACCGTCATCCTGCCGCTCGCCCTGCCCGGCATCATCGCGGGTTCGATCTTCACCTTCTCGCTGACGCTCGGCGATTACATCATTCCGCAGATCGTCGGTTCCTCGCGCCTCTTCATCGGGCAGGCGGTCTATACGCAACAGGGCACGGCCGGCAACGTGCCGCTCGCCGCCGCCTTCTCCGTGGTGCCGATCCTGATCATGGCGGTCTATCTCTGGATCGCCAAGAAGAAGGGAGCTTTCGATGCGCTCTGACCGTCAATCCGCATCGGTTGCCCTGAAGGCTGCCGCCATTGGCGGGTTGCTCTTCCTGCACCTGCCCATCCTGCTGATCTTCGCCTATGCCTTCACCACCGAGGAGAAGAGCTACCAGTGGCCGCCGCCGGGCTTCACGCTGAAATGGTTCGGCGTCGCCTGGGAGCGCCCCGATGTCTGGGAAGCCCTGACGCTGTCGCTGAAGGTTGGCCTGATCGCGACCGCCATCGCCCTCGTGCTCGGCACGCTCGCGGCGGCCGCCGTCTCGCGCTCGAAATTCTTCGGGCGGGAAGCGATTTCCCTGCTGGTCATCCTGCCCATTGCGCTTCCGGGCATCATCACCGGTATTGCGCTGCGCTCGGCTTTCTCGCTCCTCGACATTCCCTTCTCGATGTGGACGATCATTCTCGGCCACGCGACCTTCTGCATCGTGGTCGTCTACAACAATGCCGTTGCCCGCTTCCGGCGGACCTCCGGTTCGCTGATCGAGGCCTCCTACGATCTCGGCGCGGATGGTTTCCAGACCTTCCGCCATGTGATCCTGCCGAACATCGCGACGGCCCTGCTGGCCGGCGGCATGCTCGCCTTCGCGCTCTCCTTCGACGAGGTGATCGTGACGACCTTTACCGGTGGCCAGCAATCGACCCTGCCCATCTGGATGCTGGAAGAGCTGATCCGTCCGCGTCAGCGTCCCGTGACCAACGTGGTGGCCATGATCGTGGTGCTCGCCACCTTCCTGCCCATCCTCGCAGCCTACTACCTCACCCGCGACGGCGACCAGATCGCCGGTGGCGGCAAATAAGATACGAATCCGCTTAATGCCAAGGGAGAATATCATGGACACCCAAATGCTGATCGGTTCCCGCTTCGAAGCCGGCACGGAGACCGAAGAACAGATCTTCAATCCGAAGACGGGCGAGACGATCCTGAAAATCGCCGAAGCCTCCATCTCCCAGCTGGATCTGGCGGTGGATGCGGCGGAAAAGGCCTTCGAAAGCTGGTCCCAAACCACGCCCGCCCAGCGCTCGGCCTATCTCCTGCAGATCGCCGACGCGATCGAGAAGGATGCGGACGGCTTTGCAGCCCTCGAAGCCCTGAACTGCGGCAAGCCGATCAATGCGGTGAAGAACGACGAAATCCCGGCCATCGTGGATTGCTGGCGCTTTTTCGCCGGCGCGATCCGCTCGATGCACGGCCCCGTTGCCGGCGAATACCTGCCCGGCCACACCTCGATGATCCGTCGCGACCCGATCGGCATCATCGGCTCCATCGCACCCTGGAACTATCCGCTGATGATGATGGCCTGGAAGCTCGCCCCGGCCATCGGCGCCGGCAACACGGTCGTCTTCAAGCCCTCGGAACAGACGCCGCTCACCGCCCTGAAGCTCGCCAAGGTGCTCTCCGACATCCTGCCGGAAGGCGTGGTGAACGTGGTTCTCGGCCGGGGCGAAAGCGTTGGCAACGCGCTGATCAACCATCCGAAGATCGCCATGGTCTCGATCACCGGCGATGTGGCGACCGGCAAGAAGGTGCTCGCCGCCGCCTCGAAGACGGTCAAGCGCACCCATCTGGAACTCGGCGGCAAGGCACCCGTGATCGTTCACGCCGATGCCGATATCGACGCCGTCGTGGCCGGCATCCGCACCTTCGGCTACTACAATGCCGGTCAGGACTGCACTGCTGCCTGCCGCATCTATGCCGACGCCAAAATCTACGACCGGCTGGTCGCGGACCTCTCCTCCGCCGTCTCCACCATCAAGCTGAACCAGGCGGACGACACCGAAAACGAAATCGGCCCGCTGATTTCCCGTCGCCAGCGCGACCGGGTGGAGAGCTTCGTCTCCCGCGCCGCCGAACTGAAGCACATCGAGATCACTGCCGGTGGCAAGGTGCTGGGCGACAAGGGCTATTTCTTCCAGCCGACGGTCGTGGCAGGCGCTATGCAGGATGACGAGATCGTTCGCCGCGAAGTCTTCGGCCCCGTTGTGTCCGTGACCCGCTTCGACGAGACCGATCAGGCGGTCCGCTGGGCCAATGACAGCGACTATGGCCTCGCTTCCTCCGTCTGGACCAAGGACATTTCGCTCGCCATGAAGACCGCCTCGCGGCTGCAATATGGCTGCACCTGGGTGAACACCCATTTCATGCTCACCAATGAAATGCCCCATGGCGGCGTGAAGCAGTCCGGCTATGGCAAGGACATGTCCATCTACGCGCTGGAAGACTATACCGCCGTCCGCCACGTGATGATCGCGCATGGATGATTGAAGAGCGGGGCCTGGTCGCAATACGACGAGGCCCCGCACTGGTCCGGGGAGCAGATCTCCGGCCGTCCTCCTCTGGCTTGTCCCGAGGAGGACGGCCAAGGCCTTCTACGGCGTCCCGAAACCTTCAGATCAGGCTCGCCCCCACATTCACCGCCAGCGCCAGGATGGTGGTGTTGAACAGGAAGGAGAGGATCGAGTGCGCCAGCACCAGCCGCCGCATGGGCATGCTGGTGACCGAGACGTCCGCCGTCTGCGCGGCAACGCCGATGGTGAAGGAGAAATAGAGGAAATCCCAATAAACCGGCTCGCGGCAATCCTCCGGAAACTTCAATCCCCGCGCCGAGCCCTCGTTTGCATAGAATGTATGGGCGTAATGCACCGTGAAAAGCGTGTGCACGAAGATCCAGGACAGCGCCAGCGTCCCCACCGTCTCGATCGGCCGCGCCGAGAAGGGATGCCCGGATGACTGATGCGCGCTCTGCAGCAACAGGAAGATCACCGACAGGCTGGCCACGGCGGAAACCAGCGAAAACAGCAGGATCTGTCCATCCGGCAAATCGATGTCGGTCGCCCGGCGCTTCATCCGCGCGACGGAACTCGTCAGCATCAGATACCAGCTGATGACGAGATAGGCGAAGACACCCACATCCCAGCCGATGACGAAATTGTCGGCGCGGAACGATCCCGTGTGCAGCACGAGCCAGACCGTGACACCCACGCCAAGCCCGATCACCAGCGCCGGATGCAGGCGGAACAGCGCCCTGCCTGACCATCGTATATCCCGGTCCGCCTCTCCCGCCATGTTCCCCGCCCCTTCCCGCGTTTCTGCGACCTGCACAGGAAAACGGCACCCCGCGTCTGCGGGATGCCGTCCTCATCCTAACCAATAATCGCTTTGGCGTCAGGCCGCCAGTTCCTTGGCAACCATGGTGCGCAACGCCACCAGATCCTTTGCGAAGAGGCGGATGCCCTCCGACAGTTTTTCCGTCGCCATCTGGTCCTCGTTCATCATCCAGCGGAAGGTCTTCTCGTCCATGGTGACGGGCTGATCCGGCTCGGATTTCTCGGGCGACAGGCGGCGTTCCAGCGTGCCCTCGGCCTTGGAAAGCTCATCGAGAAGCGCCGGGCTGATCGTCAGCCGGTCGCAACCGGCGAGCGCCTCGATCTCCCCGACATTGCGGAAAGACGCGCCCATCACGATGGTCTTGATGCCGTTCGCCTTGTAGTAATTGTAGATCGAGCGGACCGAAACAACGCCCGGATCGTCTTCGGCCGTATAGGTCTTGCCGGTCGATTTCGCGTACCAGTCCAGGATGCGGCCGACGAAGGGCGAGATCAGGAAGGCGCCCGCATCGGCGCAGGCAATCGCCTGGGCCTTTGAGAAGAGCAGGGTCAGATTGCAGTCGATCCCGTCCTTCTGCAGCACTTCTGCCGCGCGAATGCCCTCCCAGGTGGAGGCGAGCTTGATGAGGATGCGCTCCCGGGCAATGCCCCGCGCTTCGTAATCCTTGATGATCTGCCGCCCCTTCAGCACCGAGGCATGGGTATCGAAGGAGTGGTCCGCATCCACTTCCGTGGAGACGCGGCCCGGCACCAGCCCAGCAAGCGCGGCGCCGACCGAAATTGCCAGCCGGTCCGCGACGGCCGCCGTTGTCGCTTCGGACGAACCACCCTGACTTTTGCCCCAGGAAACCGCTTCCTTGATCGCATCGGCAAACATCGGGGTGCCGAGCGCCTTGAGGACGATGGTGGGATTGGTGGTGCAATCCACCGGCTTCAGGCGGGCGACCGCCTCGATATCGCCGGTATCGGCCACCACGGTGGTCATGGCGCGGAGTTGGTCAAGCTTCGAAGTCATGGCAGTCTTGTCCTTGTAAGTGCTTGAAACGGGAAAGCCGGAAGGCGCAGGAAGGGCAGGAAACGGACGGCGTTGGAATCAGGCAGCGGCAAATGCTGCAAAACGGGCCGCAAAACCACGCCAATATCGCCAGGTAAATCGCGCGGAAACGCCGAAAGAGGCCGAGGGCCCTGCATTTCGAAGCGTCTTTGCGCCTGTTCTTACCATTGCTGTCCTCCCCGGGCGGGCTGGTCGAAACGGGCCCGGTGTCGCGATCCGACTATCGCCAGCGAGCCCGCCCGTTGTCAAGCCGCGAGGAGACCCGCGCGAGGTCCGTCCCCGCTCACTCGGGAAGGAGCCCGTTTGCGCGGGCCGCTTCCCAGCCCAGCATGGCCCGCTTTCGCGTGAGACCCCAATGGTAGCCCGTCAGCGCGCCGCTTTTACCCAGCGCCCGGTGGCACGGCACCACGAAGGAGATCGGATTGCGCCCGACCGCAGCCCCGACGGCACGCGAGGCGGTGGGCTGTCCGATATCGCAGGCAATGTCCGAATAGGTCACCGTTCGCCCGAGCGGAATCTTCAGGAGGCTTTCCCAGACCCGGACCTGAAAATCCGTTCCTATCAGCACAACGCGCAAGGGCTGGTCGCCGTTCCAGGCGGCGGGATCGAAAACGCGGGCGGCGTAAGGCGCCGTCATGTCCTGGTCCCTGACATAGCGGGCATTCGGCCAGCGGTCCGCCATATCCCGGAAACAGGCCTCCTCGTCGCCGTCTGCAAAGGCAAGCCCGGCAAGACCCCGGTCGGTCGCCATCACCAGCGCGACGCCGAAGGGCGAGGCGTGGAATCCGTAGCGAATCAGCAGACCGTCGCCTTTCGATTTCCATTCGCCGGGCGACATGGCCTCATGCGTCACGAACAGATCGTGCAGCCGGCCGGGACCGGAAAGCCCGAGCTCCAGCGACGCTTCCAGCAGCGGCAACCCCTCGCGGGCGATCAGCCGTTTGGCGTGGTCGAGCGTTACGGCCTGCAGGAAGGCTTTGGGCGAAAGCCCGGCCCAGCGGGTGAAGGTCTTCTGCAACTGGGTGGGGGATTGCCCGAGCCGCCGGGCGATCTCTTCCAGTCCCGGCTGGCTGCGATAATCCTCGGTGACCAGCTCGATGACGCGGCTGACCGTATCATAGTCTCCGCCGTCAGGGGTGATGTCCTTGTAGAATGGCTGGTTGATGGTCATGGTGTTTCTCCTTGAGCCTCAGGGAACACCGAAAAGCCCTTCGCCGCCACCCGTTTCTTGTCGGGTTCAAAGGCGCCGCTTTACGGTCGCCAGCGCGCCTGTCAGCGCCTTGGCAAAACTTTCCCGATCGTCAGGATTGAGAAAGGAGCCGATATCCGTACGGCGGCCCTCCCCCGAGAGCAACATGGACACGATCCCGAATTCGTCGTGGCGCCGCACATCGAAGCGCGCGCGGAACGGATTGAAACCGATTTCGCTCGAACGGCCGGACGGCTGGTGCTTGCGCACCAGAAGGCGGGTGCGGGACACGAAGACCTCCTCCCGCGCCAGCCCGGCCCGGTAGTTGAGGTAGAATGCGCCGTAGAGCAGGAGGAAATCGAGACCGAAGAACAGCGCGACAGGCCAGGCCCCGCTCATCAGGAAAACCGCCACATGGGCAATGGTCAGTAGGCCGGTCAGGATCATCAGCACCCGCCATCCCCGTCGTCCAAGCGAACGATGCGGCACAAGCTCGGCTGCAAAGACCGGATGATCGGGAGTGAAGTCGCCGTTGATTTCCGTCATCGCGTCTCGCTATAGATTTGAACATGAAGACACCGAAGCCGGAATCCAGCACAGAAAATTGGGAATTGTCAAACGCGGCACGGCGCCGCAAGGCACAGCCTTCCGGAAAGGCCAAGCCCGCCCGCCGCGGGCGCAAGACGCTGACCGCCTATAGCGAGGCGGGGATCCGGGAAATTTTCCGCCGCTTCTCCCTGCTCCGCCCGGAGCCCAAGGGCGAGCTGGAGCATGTCAATCCCTTCACGCTGGTGGTGGCCGTTGCCCTGTCCGCGCAGGCGACCGATGTGGGTGTCAACAAGGCGACGCGCGCCCTGTTCCAGGTGGCCGATACGCCCCAGAAGATGCTGGACCTCGGCGAGGCACGACTGATCGAGCATATCAGGACCATCGGCCTCTATCGCAACAAGGCAAAGAATGTGATCGCGCTCAGCGAGAAGCTGATCCGCGATTTCGGCGGTGAGGTGCCCCGCACCCGCGAAGAACTCGTGACCCTGCCGGGCGTGGGCCGAAAGACGGCGAATGTGGTTCTGTCCATGGCCTTTGGCGTGCCTACCATGGCCGTCGACACCCACGTCTTCCGGATCGGCAACCGGTTGAAGCTCGCCCCCGGCAAGACGCCGGACGAGGTCGAGGCGAAGCTGATGGCGATCATTCCCGAGGACTATCTCTTCCATGCCCATCACTGGCTGATCCTGCACGGCCGCTATATCTGCAAGGCCCGGAGACCGGAATGCGAGGCCTGTCCGATCGCCGATCTCTGCAAGTTCGAAGGCAAGACCGCCTCCATTCCCACCCCGCTGCCACAGCCCTGAAGCCCGTCACGCCTCCGCCCATGGCGAGGTCATGCCATTCAGGTTGTAAGTTTTTCCGCTTTTTGACGTTTTATCCACAATGCGGGCTTGCAAACAAAGAACATCCTTATATAAACTGACACTTATTGATTATTTGAGTCTGGATGGATGCCGGGATTGAAGGGGAATCCTGTCGCTGTCCATCATAATTATTTTGGGGGCTCGAGCACCGTTGGATAACCTATTTGAGAAATTCAACCGATACATGAAATCCGGAACGCCTGCGGAAAAGCGGCTTGCCCGATACTATCTGGAGCACCCGGAAGACATTTCCTTCGAAACCGCCGCAGCCGTGGCGGATCGGCTGGATCTCAGTCCCATGACCGTGGGACGTTTTCTGCGCGGGGCCGATATCGATGCCCATCCGGCACCGACCCCGCGTGTTCCCGCTCTCCCCGCCGATTCCGGCCTGCCCATACCGGGTGTCGGGGAACCGCAACGCGATTTCACCCACGGACCGGATCAGGCCGAACTGGTACAGCAGGTCGGAGCCTTGCGGCAGCTGCCCGCCTGGCGGGCGATGATCGACGAACTGGCGCGAGCCCACGCGGTGCACATCGTCGGCGGCTGCGCGTCGCGGCCTCTGGCCTCCGTCTTTGCCTGGCGCCTGTCGGAAATCCGGGCGGGCGTCCATCACCTCGATGGCAGCGACGGTATCTACATGGAATTGTTGTGCACGGGCCAGCATGGCGGGCTTCTCGTGACGCTGGACGATCGCGCCGACCAGTCGATGCTGAGCCGGCTCTGCGCCGCCGCCCGCAAGAGCGGCAACCGTCTTCTCTGTCTGACCTATACCGACCGCAAGGATCTGGCGGCGCAAGGGGATATCGTGGTGCGGCTCCCGGCTGCGCAACGGGGCGCCGGACTGGATCCGCTGGCGACCACGGCCCTCATCGAGCTGGCGGTTCAGGGTGTCGCGGAATTGCGCGGAAGTGAAGCGCAGGAACGGGCCCAGCGCATGGTGGAGCTGCGGCGCTATTTCTCCCGAACCGAAGACGGAGTGGCCTGATCCGCAACCGGCGGCCCTCCGCTTGGCGGGACTTCAGCCGCGCATTTGCCGGTAGACGTCAGGCTGCCGGTCCGCAAGATAGGGCGTCTCGGCCTCGGTGACCGCATAGGCGCCGGGATTGATCCGGGCGAAAAGCAGGGTTTCGTCCCGACCGGCCCGGGCAAGATATTCCCCGTCGGGCGCGGCCACCACGGATCGCCCCTCGTAGAACGCCCCGTTCTCCGACCCGCAAAGATCGGCATAGGCGATGAAAAGCTGGTTCTCCATGGCGCGGGCCGGCACGATGATGCGGGAAACCTGCCGCGCCGAAGGCCCTGCCGGCAAGGCCGTCGGCACGATGACCAGCTGCGCGCCCGCAAGAGCAAGACCCCGCACCATCTCCGGAAATTCCACATCGTAGCAGATCAGCATGCCGACCTTCATCCCGTTGAGGTCGTAGACCTCCGGCGCCGCCGCGGAGACCGCGAAGGCAGCTTTCTCCTTCGGTCCGTAAAGATGGCACTTGCGGTAAATGTGGCAGGGTCCGTCCGGAAGGGCGAGGAGGGCCGAATTATAGACTGCCTCGCCGGCTCTTTCCGGAAAACCGACCGCGACCGCCATGCCGTATGCCCGCGCCATGCGCCGGATCTCGGTCACCATGGCCCCGTCGCGGTCTTCCGCAATCGTCTGGAAGCGGGCGCCGAGCGCATAGCCGGTCAGCGCCAGTTCTGGCGCAACCAGCAGGCGGGCGCCCATAGCGGCGGCGGTTCGCAGGCCACGCTCGATCTTGGCAAGATTGGCCGCCACATCGCCGGATACGGGCTCCATCTGCAGGGCAGCGATCAGCATGATCTCACGCCTCCGGCGGAATGACGCCCATCTTGAAGCCAAAGCAACCGTAGAAACGGCGCTCGCCCGATTGCACGATGCAATAGGCTGTCTTGGCCATCTCGTAGAAGGCATAGCGCTCGATCGGCGCGAGCGTGAATCCGGCGCCTTCGGCTCGGTCTATTTCCGCCTGGACTTCCCGCTGGATATCGGGGATTTCGTCCGGCGCACCCACCACTTCCATGCGGAAGGCGGCGTGATCCACAAACGTGTCCAGCGGCATCACACCCAGAAGCGCCCGGGTGGCCTCCGCCGCCGTGCTGCAGCCGATCTTCAGCGGGCGACCGACGACAGTGCTGCGCGCCACGCTATCGGCGGGGAAATTGGTGTCGACCAGCACAACCACGTCCCCATGCCCCATGGACCGCAAGGCGTGCAGCAGATCCGCATCGAGCAGCGGCGAGATTCCCTTGAGCATAGATCCTCCGTTCGGGGCATCCAGCCCCTTCCTCCGTTCAAGCCATCAGAGCAGACGAAACGAGGAAGATCAATGTCTTGACGATGGCATAGGCCACACCGCCCACAACGACGAAGGACAAGACCGAAGAGACGAGGCCAAGCAGGGAAAAAAGCCCGTCGCGCTCGAGAATGGCAAGCGAGAAAAGACAGATGGAGAGAGCCGGCAGCATGTTTCCGAGCGGGATGGGCAATGTCAGGATAATCGCGAGAAGAAGGCAGACGACCCCGATGACATTTTCCGCCGGAGTCCTGACCAAAGCGCCCATTCGCGGCTTCAGCAGGCGCTCGGCCCGGGCAAGCCAGGGCGCGATGCGGCTGGTCAAGGCGGAGAAATCGCCTCGCGTCATGGAGCGATCCGCGATGAAGGCCGGCAACCAGGGCCTCAGCCCGAAGGCCAGCTGCGCGGTGAGAAAGACCAGCGGCGCGCCCAGCACGGCAGAGGTGCCGGGTGGCGTCGGGATCACGTTTGGCAGGGCAAAGACGAGCATCAGCGCGCCGAATGCCCGGTCCCCCATGGCTTCGAATATGTCTCGCACCGAAATGCGTTCACGGCTCTCGTCCTGGGCAAGGTCTTCGAGGGTCGCGGACAGGCGGCGTTCGCCCTCTCCGTGACCGGATGGATGGATCTCACTGTCCTGTGGCGTCACGCCGACTCCCGCTTGTGTTTCGCGTCCCGTCTGCATCCTGAACCGATTGGCGCCCGCACGACAGGACCTGCGACTAGTCCGGGAGCCCTGCCGTGGCGAGGGGGCCGTTCGCAGTCAATGTGGTGAGCGCCAGCGTCTGATCCAGATGCGAGGCTCTCAAAGACAGAAGCTTTTCGGCGAAAGCGAGGCGGATGGCGAGATGGGCCGGGTCATCGGCCAGATTGACCCGTTCGCCGGGATCGCGCTCCAGATCGAAAAGCAGCGGCGGCAGGCGGTTGAAATGCACGTATTTGTACCGCTCTCCCCTGATCACGGCGAGATTGCACTCCTGCGGACGAAGGCCGAAATGCGCCTCTGCGCTGCCGGTCTCCAGATCCCGGAAGTCGAATTCGAAGAAAGCACTGTCGCGCCAGGAGGCCGGCATTTCTCCCCTCAGGAAAGGCAGGAGAGAGCGGCCGTCAAGGCCGTTTGCCGGTTGCACGCCCCAGGCATCGGCAAGCGTGGGGAAAATATCCGCCGCCGACGTGAACTGGTCGATCCGGCGCCCTCGCCCGGCAGGCTGTCGTGGATCACGAATGACCAGCGGAATGTGATAGCTGCCCTCGAAGAACCCGCCCTTGCCGAAAGACCAGTGGTCGCCCGCCATCTCCGCATGATCGGAGGTGAAGACGACGATGGTATTCTCCCACTGTCCCATCGCCTTCAAGGTGGAGAAGATCCGCCCGAGCTGTGCATCCGTCTCGCTGATCATGCCATGGTAAATGGCACGGATGGCGGCGATGTCTGCCGCCGTCCAGTCGGCAACGGCGCCCTCGGCCCCGTGAATGAAGCTGGCCTGCCTTTGGCGGGGAAGGTCGAAGGCAAGATAGGGATGCAGCGCCATTTCCGCCTCGCGGTCCGCCGCCCGCGGAAAGGCGGCGTCCGGCTGGGCGTCATAGAGGCCGTTATAGGGTTCCGGCACCACGAAAGGCGGGTGCGGCCGGATGAAGGATACATGGGCGAACCAGGGCTTGTCCTGCTCTCCCGCCCAGCGAAGAAATTCGCCGGCCAGAAAGGCGGATTGCGTTTCCTCGGCGGAATAGGCGGGCGGATTGCGGCTGATCTCGCCCGGCCGGGAATCACGCGCCCGGTGCACGTCGCGGGAGACGGCGTCCTCATGCCCCCGCGCTCTCAGCCAGGAGAGCCACTGCTTTTCGTCCTCGGTCAGCAGCTGGCGCACGGTGAAGCCCGGCAACACCCCTTCGTAGCTGGTCAGATGCGGATCGTTGCGGTCGAGATGGCGCGGATCGGGCGCCGTGTCCGTATAGCCGAAAAGGGTCGCGTCATATCCGGCCCGCCGCGCGGCCAGCGCCACATTGTCGAAACGGCGATCGAGCGGGGTGCCGTTGCGGCAAACCCGGTGGTTCATCTGATAGAGGCCGGTATAAAGGCCGGCCCGCGCCGGAGAACAGGGAGCGGCGCTGGCATAATGCCGGGCGAACAGCACACCCTCCGCCGCGAGCGCATCCACATGCGGGGTCTTCACGACCGGATGCCCGACGGCGGACAGACTGTCTCCCCGCCACTGGTCGGCGGTGATCAGAAGAACATTGGGCTTCACGAAAGCGCTCCTGCTTGCACGCGGTTCCGGCGCATTTCCACGAAGATGTGGGAGAAGAGCGCCACCGCCACGACGATACCGCCCGCGATGGTGGCATGGGTCGGTGTCTCGTTCATGAATATCCACACCCAAAGCGGCGTCAACGGCACTTCCAGCGAAACGAGTAGGCTCGCATCCGCCGCCGGAATGCGGTGACTGCCGAAGGTGTAGAGGATGAGCCCCAGCGCATTCTGCACCAGGGCAAAGGTAACGATCAAGCCGAGATCATGCGCGGAAACACCGAGCGGATGGGCAAATCCGGCAGTCGCCAGGCTGCAAAGCCAGGCCGAAGCGGCCATGGAGGGCAGCATGTTCATCTGCTTGTACTGACGCATCATCGTGGCCATGAAGGCGACCGTCAGCGCCATGACGAAGGCCAGAAACTTGCCGAACAGGCTTCCCGCCCCGCCGCTGCGGTCTGCCAGCATGATCAGCACACCGCCCAGCGCCACGGCGGCGGCAATCAGCGTCGACCGGCTCGGCCGCTCGCGGATCATGATATAGGCGACCCCTGCCGTCATGAATGGCACGGTGGCATAGATCACCATGGCATCGGCCACCGAGGCGTACCACATGGAGCCGATGCCAGACATCATGCTGGCGGCGGAGAAGAAGGTGATCATCACGAAGGGCCAGCCCTGGCTCCTCAGGATCGCAAATCCACGCCGCCCCTCCAGATAGAAGAAAAAGGCGAAGACGGCCGTGCCGGAGAAAATGCCGCGCAGGCACAGGAGCGTCATCAGATCGGTGCTGACCGAACGGATGAACATGCCGGAAAGCGACCAGGCAAGAGCCGAGGCCGCCACATAGAAGGCGCCCAGCCGGTATTGGCGTTGTTCGGAAAGGGTCATGGAAACCATCGGAAAGCGAAGCGGAAGCCATGCCGAGGCTATCGGAAGGCCATGCCGTGGGAAATCCGAAAAAGGTACAAATAATTCAAAGACAAAATCGGGAATGACCCGGTTTGACCGGGGGCGCCGCAGGACGCCCCCGGCCCAGATCGTCAATCGCCGTAGCCGACGATACCCTTGATCTCGAGGAAATCGTGAATGCCCCAGTCGGCATATTCACGGCCGTTGCCGGATTGCTTGTAGCCGCCGAAGGGCGCCATCGTATCCCAGTCGGGATAGTTGAGGTTGACCGTGCCTGCCCGGAGACGGGCCGCAATGCGCCGGGCGCGCTCGATGTCGGTCGACTGGACATAGGCGGCCAGACCGTAGACCGTATCATTGGCGATCTTCACCGCCTCGTCCTCGTCCCGGTAGGAGATGATCGACAGCACCGGCCCGAAGATTTCCTCCCGCTCGACGGTCATGCCGGGCTTGACGTGACCGAACACCGTCGGGCGCACGTAATAGCCACGGTTGAAGCCATCGGGACGGCCAAGACCGCCGGTAACCAGCGTTGCGCCTTCCTGGATGCCCTTTTCGATCAGGCCCTGGATCTTGTTGTACTGCATTTCGGAGACCACGGGACCGAGGTCGGTTTCCTCCGAGCGCGGATCGCCCACCTTCATTGCCTCGGCTGCGGCCTTGGCATAGCCCAGAGCCTCGTCATGGCGGTCGGCGGGCACCAGCATGCGCGTCGGTGCATCGCAGGACTGGCCGGTATTGCCGAAGCAGGCCTGAACGCCCTGGCTGACGGCATTTTCCAGATCCGCATCGGGCAGGATGATGTTGGCAGACTTGCCGCCCAGTTCCTGCGCGACGCGCTTCACCGTATCGGCCGCCGTCTTGGCGACGATGATGCCGGCGCGTGTGGAGCCGGTGAAGGACACCATGTCGACGTCCGGATGACCGGCCATGACCTGTCCCACATCGGGCCCGGTGCCGTTGACCAGGTTGAAGACACCCTTCGGCGTGCCCGCCGCTTCCATGATCTCGGCCCAGACGATCCCGGAAATGGGAGCGATTTCGGAAGGCTTCAGCACGACGGTGCAACCGGCAGCGATGGCCGGCGCCACCTTGCAGACGATCTGGTTCAGCGGCCAGTTCCAGGGCGTGATCAGCGCGCAGACGCCGATCGGCTCCTTGACGATCATGGTGCCGCCGCGTCGATGGCTGAATTCATACTCTTCCATGGCGCGGATGGTTGCTTCCATATGGGCCTGCCCGGCCCAGACCTGCGCATTCCGGGCGAAGGAGATCGGTGCACCCATTTCCTGGCTGACCGCCTTGGCAATATCCTCGTAGCGATCGTTATAGACCTCGAGAATGCGCTTCAGAAGCGCCAGCCGCTCTTCCTTCGGCACGAAGGCGAAGGTCTCGAAGGCGGATTTCGCCGCCGCGATGGCCCGGTCCACATCGGCCTTCGTCCCGGCCGAAATCTGGGTATAGACCTCCTCCGTGGAGGGATCGATCACGTCGATGCGCGCCGGCGTGACCGGGTCGACCCAGGCGCCGTCGATGAAGAACTGCAGATGATGGCTCATGCTTCACTCCCACTGTTATTCTCAGTCCCGAAGCCTGGCCTCTCGGCCGAAAGCCCCGAATGTCCGGTGAAAGGCGTAGCACAGCCATTGCCGTCCGCCAGCAGAAAGAGAGGTCGCAACCCTCAAATCCGGGCGGTTCCCGCTGTTATACGCCGGGTTCTCCCATTTGCGACGAAGGCCGTGGCGCATTCGGAAAGGCGCCGCCCGATCGCCCCTCGGGCAGGCATCAGGCCCCCCTGTCGGCGGCCTCGACCGTCTCCGGCAGTTGCCAGTTGATTCGCCCCCGGCCCATCTTGTCCAGCCAGTCATTGGCCTGCGAGAAATGCCGGCAGCCGAGAAAGCCCTGATGGGCCGACAGCGGCGAGGGATGCGGCGAGCGCAGCACCAGATGCCGGTTGCGGTCGACGAAGTTCGCCTTTTTCTGTGCGTAGGACCCCCACAGCAGAAACACGCAGTGCTCGACCCGTTCGTTGACCTCCCGGATCACCGCGTCGGTGAAGCGTTCCCAGCCCCGGCCCTGATGCGAGGCGGCGCGGGCCTCCTCGACCGTCAGCACGCTGTTGAGCAGAAGCACGCCCTGCCGCGCCCAGCTTTCGAGGAAACCGTGACGGGCCGGCGGAATGCCCAGATCGCTCTGGAGTTCCTTGTAGATATTGACCAGCGACGGCGGAATACGCACCCCGGGCTGCACGCTGAAGCACAGGCCGTGCGCCTGCCCGGCCCCGTGATAGGGGTCCTGTCCGAGGATAACCACCTTCACCCGCTCGATGGGGGTCAGGTCCAGAGCCCGGAAATAATCCGGCCCTTTCGGAAAGATCCGTTTGCCGGCCGCCTTTTCCGCGACCAGAAAGGATCGGAGTTCCTGCATGTAGGGACTGGAAAACTCCGGCGCGAGCGCCTGCTTCCAGCTGTCCTCGAGCCTGACGTCGCTGCCGCTCAAATCGGGGCCTCCCTGTGTTGACGGGCTTTGCAACCTTTCATACAGGGCCGTGCCCGGCGGATCAAACCGGCAGGCGCGCCTTTCACGGAGAGGCGCAGCGGTCCGGATCGGCAGGCCCGGCCTTCAGCGCGGAGCGGAGGATATCCAGTTGCGGCCGATCCGGCTGGCCGGCCCGGGGCTGGATGTTGAGCGGCTCTTCGGGTGGCCACCATTCGCCGGCGGCCCAATAGGTCCAGCCGATCCACACATCGCTGTTGTCGGCGAGAACGCCGGTCATGGCGGCGAGGCCGTCGAGGCAGGCGCGGTCGGAAGAGCCGCCGAATTCGCCCAGAAACCCGCGCTTCCCCTGTTGCCGCAGCCAGCCGGAAAGGGTCACGAGCGCCTTCGTCACGTCTTCCGCCCGTTCGCAGGTCCGGTGCTTCCCGGAAAAATCGCGATCCATATATTGGTGAAATTCGAAGGCGAAATGGCCGGAAGGGTCCTGAACACCCGCCATGACCGCCGCATTGGAGCCGCCGGGCCGGTCGTCGAACCAGGTGGCCGCGCCTGTCCAGATCGTGCCGGGAACCAGAATGAGGTTGCCTGCGCCCTCCGCCCGAATGGCCGCAATGGAGAGATTGGCGACCTTCAGCCAGTCCGGCGCGCTGATGTCATGGGGCTCGTTCATCAGACCGAAGACGATGCCGTCCTGATTGCCGAATTCCCGTGCCATGCGGGCCCAGAAATCCGCCAGCGCCTCCGGCTCGACCGTTCCGACGCCGATCCGGTCCTTGTCGTAATAGGCGTAGTTGTGCGGATCGATGATCGCCGCCATCCCGGCCTTGCGGATAAGGGATATGGTCTGCCGCAGAAGCGCCAGCTCCCCGTCCGCAAGCGGCTCCCCCAGCCGGGGCTGCAGCCTTTCCCATCGGACGGGAAGCCGGATCGCATTCATGCCCTTGTGGGCGAAGAACTGGATCGTTTCCTCCCCGGGATAGATATAGTCCGTGCCATGCTGCCCGCCGCGACCGCCATATTCTGCGCCGGAGAGATTGACGCCGCGATAGCACAGATGTCCGGAGGCACGCACGTCCGGCGCCGCCAGGACAACGGCGGAGACGAGCAAAGCCAGCGCTGCAAGACGGTAGAGGGGCATCATGCGCTTCGCTTTCCGCACAGGCCGGTGGAGGCCATCCGATCGGTCGCAAAAGGCTGGGCCGGTCCGCTTTGCCGGGGGAGGCGCGGTACCGGGGCGGAGAAAGGCGGACACCCGTCACGGTCTCTGTCCTCAAGTTGAACCTTCATCGTTCGCTGGCTCCGGTTTCATTCAAAGCGCGGCCTTGCGCCGCCGCGCGCAAGCTTAGGGATGAAGTCTTAAACGCGGGTTCACGCCCTCTGCTCCCGGTGCCTGCGCGCAGGCTGCATCCAGGCGCCCGACCCGGGAGGCAGCGCGCAAGGTAAGAATCTTCTATTTTACTAAATCTCAATGTTGTCCTGTTAGACACCGGTTACGGCCTGCCGCTTCCTGCTCAACACCCGCCGGGTCGAATGACCGGAGCGGCCGGCCCCGAAAATGCATGCGCCCCGGCGTCCTCCGCGGGCGGACACAGTCTGAGGCCAATTCAAGCCCGCCCTCAAAGGCCGGGAACCCGCAATCAAGCACAAGGATGGCAGAACATGAATATGAACAGGCGTCAATTCACTCTGGGCGCAGCCGCACTTCTCGCCGGTTCGGGATTATCCCTTCCGGCGCGGGCAGAAGACAAGGTGAAGGTGAAGTTTGCCACCGACTGGCTCGCCCAGGGCGCTCATGGTGGCTATTATCAGGCCCTCGCCGATGGCACCTATGAAAAGATGGGGCTGGAGGTGGAAATCACCTCCGGCGGCCCACAGGTGGATACCCGGCCGATGCTCGTTTCCGGCGAGGTCGATTTCCTGATGTCGGGCAATCTGCTGCTGCCCTTCGAAGACGTGAAGAATGGCTTGCCGCTGAAGGTGGTCGCCGCCCACTTCCAGAAGGACCCGCAGATCATGATGGCGCATCGCGGCGTCTACAAGGACTTTGCCGATCTGGCGCGGGCGCCGAAGATCCTGCTCTCCAAGAGCGGCGAGCAGGCCTACTGGAAATGGATGGTCAAGGCCAAGGGCTTCAAGCCGGAGCAGGTTGCGCCCTATGACTACAGCATGGAGCCCTTTTTCGCCGATACCCAGCTCGTACAGCAGGGTTACGCGGTCTCGGAACCCTATGCGGCACTCAGCGCCAATGTGGAAATCGACAGCTGGCTTCTGGCCGACGAAGGCTGGAACACCTATTCCTGCATGGTGCAGACCCGCGACGAAATCCTGGTCGAACGGCCTGAAGTGGTGCAGAAGTTCCTCGATGCCTCAGCAATCGGCTGGTACAATTATCTCTATGGCGATCCGGCAGCCGGCATTCAGGCGATCGTCGCCGCCAACCCGGAACAGTCCGCTGCCCGCCTGACCTGGGAAAACGAGGCCCTGCGCAGCCTCGGCATCGTGGATAGCGGCGAGAGCGAAAGCCTCGGCATCGGCGCCCTGTCGGACCAGCGCATCAAGGCCTTCCACGATCTGTGCGTGGAGGCGGGTCTTCTGGAAGCCGGGAGCATCGACCTCACGGCCGTTGCCGATCTTTCCTATGTGAACAAGAGCGTCGGCATCGAACTGCGCAAGGCCTGACGGATCGTCGGCCGAGGCCCCGGAACGAAAAAAAGCGCCAGCCCGTTGGCTGGCGAGGTGGGGTATCCATGGCAGGGGCGCGCCGGGTCTGCGCGCCCCTTAAGCCGTCTTCAGTTCAGGCCGGCACGTGCAGCACCAGCCCATCGAGCATGGGCGAGGAGACGATCTGGCAGGACAGCCGGCTCGTCTCGCGCCGCGGCGCGTCCGTGGCATCCAGCATGGCGTCCTCGGTGCCGTCGGGGCTTCCCGTTTTCTCCACCCAGGCCTCGTCCACATAAACGTGGCAGGTGGCGCAGGAAAGACAGCCGCCGCATTCGCCGATGATGCCGGGCACATTGGCCATGGCGGCCGCATTCATCATGTTGACGCCATCGGCGACGGAAGCGGTGATTGTCTTGCCGTCCGGCAGGATCCAGCTGACTTCAGCCATGTCGGTCTCATCCTTTCTGATCGGCCCTTCAAGGCTCAGATATAGTGAATGTAGAAATCCCGGAGGGCATCGCCTTCCAGTTCGGCGGTCTTGGTGACCTCGTCCCGCTTGATGAAAACATGGTTTTCGCAAAGCAGCCGACCCACCGCATCCATCAGCGCGCCGTCCGCCTCCAGGGCGTCGAGCGCACCGGACAGATCGTCCGCCACGCCTTCACGGGCATCCGTTTCGACGAGGCAGTCGGAGGTTTCGGCCGGCGGCAGCGGATAGGTGTTGACGAAACCGAGACGGGCGGCTTGCAGCACGGTCGCCACGAGAGTGTAGGGATTGGCCGCCCCGTCGCCCATCCGGTGCTCGATGCGCGCCTTCGGGCCACGCTCCGCCGAAATGCGGGTCGTCACGCCCCGGTGATCCCCGCCCCAGTTGCGCCAGTATCCGCTCATGGAAGAAGGCTTCAGCCGCTGGTAGGAGTTGACCGTCGGCGCCACCAGTGCCGCCATGCCCTTGTGATGATGCATGAGCCCCGCAATCGCCCCTTCGGCCACCGCGCTCAGGCGATCCGGCTCGCCGACGGCGTTCTGGCCTTCCCGGTCCCGGAAGGAAAAATTCACGTGCAGGCCGGAACCTCCCTTCGAAAGAATAGGCTTCGGCATGAAAGTGAGGATGATGCCGTGTTCCAGCGCCACTTCCCGGGCCAGCTGCCGGAACAGGAAAATATCGTCCACGGCCTTGAGGGCATGATCGAAGGTGAGCGTGAATTCGAACTGCGGCGTATCGAATTCCGAAGTCTGGCTGTCGATGGCAAAGCCGAGCGCACTTGCCCGGTCCCAGATCGCTTCGGTAAAACCGTGCGGATCCGCGAAAGGACCGGTGGAATAGACATAGGCCTTCGGCGTGTCATAGGGCACGATGGAGCCGTCTTCCCGCTCCTGGAAAGCAAAGGCTTCCAGCTCCAGACCGACCATGGGATCGTAACCGAGCGCATTCCAGTCGGCAATGGCACGCTTCAGCGCGTGACGGCCGCAGGCGCCGAAGGGTTGTCCGTCCTCATAAAGATCGCCGACAACGACCTTCGTGTCGGGATACCAGCTGTCGCGGATGTCCTCCTCCCGGAAGCGGATTTCCACGTCGGGTAGCCCCTCGAGCACCTTCGAGCCAGGGGCCGGAATCAGATCCTTGTCATAGGTGACGCCAAAGGTACCCTGACACACCCGTGTGCTGCCGGAAGACGCCTTCTTGATCGGCAGATATTTGCCACGGGCAAGGTTCAGGTGATCGCAAAAGAGCACCCGCAAACGTTCATGAGTCATGCCGTTCCTCCCAGAATGGCGATTGAATGTCATTTCATCGTCACGGCCATGTCCTGGCCTTGTCGTCATGGCGGTCGATCCGCCTCAGTTCAGTTCGACCCTCACCGGCAGCGACTTGATGCCCCCGACGAAATTCGATCTGAGATAAGCCTGCGGACCGGTCTGTTCGATGCTCTTCAGCCGCTTTGCAAGCTCCTGGAAAAGCAGCCGCACTTCAAGCCTGGCGAGCCACATGCCGAGGCAGACATGGGCCCCTCCCTGACCGAAGGCGACGTGGCGGTTCGGCGTGCGCATCAGATTGACGTTCATCGGGTCCTCGAACACCGTTTCATCGCGGTTGCCCGACAGGAACCACAGCAGCACCTTGTCGCCCTCGCGTACGGTCTTGCCGTGCATGTCGAAATCGCGGGTCGCGGTGCGGCGGAAATACATGGTTGGCGAAGCCCAGCGGATCACCTCGTCCGCCATCGTATCCCAGATCCCGTCCTTGCCGGATTGCAGCTGCTGCAGAAGGTCCGGTCGGGTGGCAAGCGCGTAGAGACCGGCCGCGATCGAATAGCGGGTCGTGTCGTTGCCGGCCGCCACCAGCAGGCAGAAGAAGTTCCGGAACTCGGTTTCCGAGATCACGTTGCCCTCCGCATCCGGCTTGGTGATCAGGCTGAGCACGCCGCTGTCATCCCCTCGCCGCCGCTTGTCCTCCATCAGGCGCTGGGCATAATCGAAGAGATCGGCACCGGCCGGCGAGCGGAAAGGCATGAAGCGGTAGGCGTCCGTATCCGTCTTGTCGAGCACATGGGCGGTAAATTCCGGATCGGTATTGGCGATCAGCGCATCGCCCTTTTCCACGAGCCAATCCAGATCTTCGTCCGGCGTGCCGATGATCTGGCCGAGCATGCGCATCGGCAACTGACGGGCAATCCGCTTCACCGCATCGAATTCGCCGAGCGGCAGGGCCTGATCGAGAATATCGTCACAGAGACGACGGATCTGCCCTTCGAATAACGCCACCACCGGCTTCGAAAAGGCCTTGGCCACAAGCGTCCGCACCCGCGTATGGTCCGGCGGATCGGTTTCCTGAAAGGTCCGACGTGCGAGATATTCCTCATAGGTCTGGTCTTCCATGCGGATACCCCGCGCGGAACTGAGCAGCTGGTTGTCACGGTTGAGTTCCAGAATATCCGCATGCCGCGTCACCGACCAGAACCCCTTGCCGCCCGCATAATCGCACCAGGCAAGCGGATCCTCCCGGCGCAGCCGGGCAAAGGTGGCATAGGGCGGTCCCGCCGTGAAGGAATCATGGTTGGAAAGATCGGCAAACCCATCGTCCGCTGCAGCCCAAACCGTCATCGCATTCCTCCTTGCTTGACCATTGTGAAAAAATAGAACACATGTTAAGTATATTTACAATAGGCTTTTGCACACAAAACCCGCAAAACTGCATGCACAGGGAGAGCGCCATGCCGCGCAAGATCGGGATCCTTCTGACCAGCAACGACACCTCGGAATTCGCCAGCCATTTCCCCCATGACGGCGTGCGCTTTACGCAACTCCTGCAACCGCTTGCGCCCGACTGGCACTTCGAGACGGTCCCCGTGAAGGACGACATCTTTCCCGGGAGCGTGGACGCGTTTGACGGCTACGTGATCACCGGCAGCCCGGCCTCGGTCGGCGGCGACGACCCCTGGATTGCCCGCCTTCTCGATTTCATCCGGGCGGCTGAGGCGCAGAAGATTCCGCAATTCGGGGCCTGCTTCGGTCATCAGGCGCTCGCTCTCGCTTTGGGGGGCGAGGTGAAAAAGGCCAAGGCGGGCTGGGGTATCGGCACGGCCGTGACCCATTACGACCGCTTTGCCCCCTGGATGCAGCCGCGGAAGCGGGAGGTAAAGCTCTATTCCGCCCATAAGGAGCAGGTCGTCCGGCTGCCGGACGGGGCGGAAAATCTCGGCGGCGACGCCTTCTGCCCGATCGGCTCCTTCCGGATCGGCGACCACGTCTTCACCACCGAATATCACCCGGAAATGACGGCTCCGTTCATGACGGGTCTGGTCGAGGAAATGGCCGGCATCCTGCCGCCGGAGACACTCGAGAAGGCCCGTCTCAGCGTGCGCGAGCCGGAAGAGGGAGCATTCTTCGCCCGATGGATCGTGAATTTTCTCAAGGGCAAGGACTGATCGCGCCGCTCAGGGCTTGAACAGCACGGCCAGCAGATCCATGGCGGTGACGCTGTCAAAGGTCACATGGTTGACCATGAGCCTTTCGGCGGCCTCCGAATCGCGATCCAGAATGAGCTGGGCGATCTGCCGATGCTCCGCCGCCGATTTGCCGATGCTGCCCTTGTACCGGTAGCGGGCCCGATAATAGGCAAGCAGCTTGCGTCCATTGGTGCGAATGAGATCGAGCAGCACCGTGTTATGGGCGGCCAGCGCTATGGTCAGGTGAAAATTCAGGTTGTGCTGGTAATAGGCATCCGGCTCCCGGTCGCCAAAACGCTGCACATGGGCATCGCAACCCGCGCAGGCGCGTTCGAGCGCATCCGCATCGGCGGCCGAGAGGCGCCGGGCCGCAAGTGCTGCCGCATGGCCTTCCAGCTTGCCATGCACTTCCAGGATGGCGAGGAACTCCTCCAGCGTCGGCCTGAAGACCTCCGCCCCTCCGCGCGGCTTGCGCTTGAGGATGCCGAGCGAGTCGAGCTGCAGCAGGGCTTCCCGCACAGGCGTACGCGAGACGCCGAATTCGGTGACAAGCGTCTTTTCCTCGATGACGTCACCCGGATTGAGCCGGCCGTCCTCGATGCTCTTGACGATATGATTGACGATGAGATCGGTCTGATTGCCCATGGGCAGACATTATATGTATTTTTATGGGAAACGTAAATATACAAATCAAGTTGGTCGCCAAGCATGGGGGCCGAAGCCCCCATGCCGATTTTTCAGGAATAGGCGCCGGACCCGAGCTTCTGGAAGCGGGACGGATCCCGCCCTGCGAGACGATGGGACAGGAGGAAGCCGATGACCGCGGCCACCAGGACGAGCGACGGCAGGATGACCCCGAGCGGGCCGGGTGTCTGGATCAGGTCGCCGAATTTCCGGAAGATATAGACGAACAGATAGACAAGCACGATGCCGCAAATGGCCGGCAGCACCTTGGTCACAACAGGGCTCTCGCCCATGTCGCCATTGCGCACGAAGAAACCGATCACCGCGAAGGAGGTGACGGCCATGAGGCCGAGAATGCCGAGCGTGCCCAGCTGCGTCAACCAGGTGAACATCGCCAGGACCGGATCCAGCTGCAGATAGGCGAACAGGCCCACCACGAGAACGGCAATGACCGTCTGGATCATCGACCCCACATGCGGGCTCTGGAACTGGGCATGGGTTACCCCGATGCTGTCAGGCAGGATCCCCTCCCGCCCGGCCACATATTTGTAGCGGGCCACGCCGTTATGAAAGGCGAGTACGGCCGCAAACAGGCTTGAGACGAACAGGAAGCCCATGATCGTCGGAACGGGCTCGCCCACGTAGCGGCCGGCCAGCTCGAACAGGAAGGTCGTGGGGTCCGTGAGCCCCTGAAGGGTCGGCACCAGCTTGTCGACGCCTGCTCCGTTGGCCATCAGCCAGGCCGTGATCATGTAGAAGACGCCGATGAGGATCACCGACATATAGGTTGCGCGGGGCACGGTGGTTTCCGGGTTCCTCGCCTCTTCCGAATAGATGGTCGTCGCCTCGAAGCCGATAAAGGCGGCAAAGCAGAAGAGAATGCCGACCGCCGGCGATCCGCTCATCATCTGCGACCAGCTGAACGGCGCCATCGACAGGCCGGAATCGCCGCCCTTGGCAAAGATCGCGACGTCTATGACAAGCACGATGAGATATTCCAGCAAGACCAGAACCATCAGGATCTTGGCGGACAGATCGACCTGGCGATAGCCCAGCACCGCAACAGCGGCAACGGCAATCAGCGACCAGACCCACCAGGGCAGGTCCACATGAAGCAGCGGGTTGAATGTGCCCGCGGAGGCCGCCCCCAGCAGGCCGAGAACGCCGATCTGCATCGCATTATAGCTCAGAATGGCGATCAGTGCGGATGCACCCCCCATCCTGCCCCCAAGCCCGCGGGCTGCATAGGCGTAGAAGGCGCCGGCATTCTTCACGTGGCGCGCCATGGCGACATAGCCGACGGCAAACAGCAGCAGCACCGCCGTGACAAGGGCAAACGACGCGGCGATGCCGGCGCCATTGCCCAGAAGCATGCTGATCGGCACCCCTCCGGCAACCGCGGTCAGCGGCGCAGCGGCAGAGATCACGAGAAATGTAACAGCCCCGACCCCGAGACTGTTCTTGCGCAGCTGGTTTGCACCAGCCTGCGGTGTGGAATTCGACATGGGTCCCTCCTCCGTTGAACCGGATCGCAGCAGCTTTCTTCTTGTTCGTCTGCATACCGGTGCACGGTCACAGTCTCAGCGAAGGGGACCCTTGTCAAGATACTTCACATGTTAATTATCGAGAAGCGCGCTATGGTAGATTGTTGTAATGGACATGTAACCTCTTGGAGATTGTACTTTCCTGAAATGGAGAGGATTGATAAACGATGAGGATTGGGGCTATGAAGCCCGCAACGTGGCATCATCAGGCTCAGTCAATGTATCAGACGCAGATCATAGCGACGGTTTTGGCCATTCCGAGAGCCTATAAACGCTTGATCGCCATTACCTGGGACTCTTTTCTCTGCGTCCTGACCGTCTGGCTGGCCTATTGCCTGCGGCTGGACGGGTGGGTGACGCTCGAAGGCGAGGAATGGCTGCCTGTCGGGGTCTCGCTGCTTCTGGCCCTGCCGATCTTCATTTCCTTCGGTCTTTACCGCGCGATCTTCCGCTATGCCGGCGTGTCCGCCTTCATGGCGATCCTGCGCGCCATGGTGATCTATTCGCTCGGCTTCATGGCCGCCTTCACCATTATCAGCGTGCCGGGCATCCCGAGGACGGTCGGCATTCTCCAGCCGCTGCTGCTGCTCGTTTTCTTGTCCATTTCGCGTCTCGGCGCGCGCTACTGGCTGGGCTCGGACTACCGCCGCCAGTTGCGGGCAAACGGCCAACCGAATGTGCTGATCTACGGCGCGGGTTCGGCCGGCCGCCAGATCGCCGCCGCGCTCGAGGGCAGCACCGAACTGAAAGTCGTGGGCTTTGTCGACGATGACCGGAAGCTGCATGGCAGCATCTTGCGCGGCGTACCGATCTGGTCTCCGGACACCCTGCCCGACCTTATTCCACGCCTCAACGTCCGCGAAGTCCTCCTGGCCCTTCCCTCTTCTTCCCGCCAGCGACGCCTGGAAATTCTCGAAGAGATCCGCAATGTGCGCGTGAACGTGCGCACGGTACCGGACCTCAACGATATCGCGCAGGGCAAGGTGACGGTCAGCGATCTCCGGGAACTGGACATCGAGGACCTGCTCGGGCGCCATGCCATCCAGCCGCGGTCGAGCCTGATGGAAATGAACATCCGCGACAAGGTGGTGATGGTGACCGGAGCCGGCGGTTCGATCGGCAGCGAACTGTGCCGGCAGATCATCACGCTGGGTCCCGAAGCCCTGATCCTGGTGGAGCAGAGCGAGTTTGCGCTTTATGAGATCCACAGGGAGCTGGACAAGGAGTCGGTCCGGCTGTTTCCGGTCCTGGCCTCCGTTCGCGACCAGGCGCGCATGGAAGAAATCATGCGGGCGCTGAAGCCATCGACGGTCTACCATGCCGCAGCCTACAAGCATGTTCCGCTGGTCGAACACAATCCGGCGGAAGGCATCCGCAACAACAGCCTTGGAACCATGGCGACGGCGCTGGCGGCCCGGGCATGTGGCGTGGCCAATTTCGTCCTGATCAGCACCGACAAGGCCGTCCGGCCGACCAACATCATGGGCGCCAGCAAGCGTATGGCGGAAATGGTGCTGCAGGCATTGGCCGCCGAGCGCTCGGCCCAGTATCCCACCAATTTTTCCATGGTCCGGTTCGGCAATGTGCTGGGCTCGTCGGGATCGGTGGTGCCCCTGTTCCGCCAGCAGATCCGGGACGGCGGGCCCGTCACCCTGACCCATCAGGACGTGACCCGCTATTTCATGACCATACCGGAAGCCTCGCAGCTGGTTATCCAGGCCGGCGCCATGTCCGCCGGCGGAGATGTCTTCCTGCTCGATATGGGCGAGCCGGTGAAGATTTACGATCTGGCCCGGAAGATGATCGAGCTGTCCGGTCTTCAGGTCAGGGACGCGGAAAACCCGGAAGGCGATATCGAGATCGAGGTCACGGGCATGCGCCCAGGCGAAAAGCTTTACGAGGAGCTCTTGATCGGCGACAATCCGCAGCCGACCGACCACCCTCGCATCCTGAAGGCCCATGAAGACATGGTGCCCTGGGCAGAGCTGAAGGGCTGGCTGGACAGGCTGGACGAGACGCTGACGCGCCGGGATTTCGATGCGATGCGCATCATCTTGCGGAAGCTCGTGTCCGGCTACGCGCCGAAGGAAGAACTGTCGGACGTTCTCCTCGACCACCAGCCCGACGAAGCCGAACAGGCACGCCGGGCCGTCTAGGCAACCCCCGCCGATCAGCCGGGGAAATAGGCCTTCAGGTTTGCCCGGACCCGCGCCAGCGGCGTTTCGCCCGTGTCGTCAGGCTGGAAGCGTTCACCCGTGATCGCCTCGAAGGCCCGGATATAGACCTTCGATGTCTCGGCAATCAGGCTGGCGGGAATTTCGGGGATCTCGTCGTGATAGGGATCGCACCGCTCGGCCACCCAGGCACGGACGAAATCCTTGTCGAAGCTTTCCGGCCGCTTGCCCGCTTCGAAAGCGCTCTCGTAGCTGGAAGCAATCCAGTAGCGGCTGCTATCCGGTGTATGGATTTCGTCGGCCAGAATGATCGTGCCGTCCGCATCCGTGCCGAACTCATATTTCGTATCCACGAGGATGAGGCCGTTCTTGGCCGCCAGCTCCTGGCCCCGCTTGAAGAGCGCGAGCGCGTAACGGGACAGCGTATCCCACTGCGCCTGCGTGAGCAGTCCTTTCGAAACGATCTCGTCAGGCGTCAGCGGCTCGTCATGCCCTCCGTCGAAGGCCTTGCTCGTCGGGGTGATGATCGGTTCCGGCAGCTTCTGGTTATCCTTGAGCCCATCGGGAAGGGTAACACCATACATCCGTCGTTCGCCCTTCTTGTAGAGCGTCAGGATCGAGGTGCCCGTCGTGCCGGCCAGATAGCCGCGCACCACGATTTCGACCGGCAGGATATCCAGCCGCTTGCCGACCACCACGGCGGGATCGGGATAGGCGATCACATGGTTGGGGCAGATGTCGGCCGTCTTCTCGAACCAGTAGCGGGCCGTCTGGGTCAGCACCTGCCCCTTGTAGGGAATGCAGGTGAGAATCCGGTCGAAAGCGGACAGGCGGTCGGTGGAAATGATGATCCGGCTGCCATCGGGCAGATCGTAGTTCTCGCGCACCTTGCCGCGGTAGTAATTCGGAAGTTCGGGGAAATGGGCTTCGGAGAGGATGCGCAAGCTGTGCCGCCTTTTCGTCTGGAAACCCCGGTCAAGGGGTGCGTTCATGTGCCGGGAAACTCGTTTTTCGCGGGCCTTTTGTCAAGCAAGCATGTCCTGCGGGGCGCGACATTCTGCCATGCGCTCCGGGCAGTTTGCCGCATTGGCTTTTATCAAGCCGGGGCCTATCCGCCTGATAGATGTCAAGGAGCCGGAACCTCGCCTCCCAGCGGAAAGGAACGATCATGATGAATCTCGTCTATCACATCCCCGTCTTCGGCTGGATGCTGAAGGAAGCCGCCAAGGGCTCCGATACGGCGCGCGTGCTGTTTCTCGTTAACATGGTGCTGATCTGGCTGCTGGCGATTTTCCTGTTCGGCTATCCGGCCATCATCATTCCCGCGCTGGTGGCCGTGCCCACGATCTTCGTGATCCTGATCGCGATCACCAAGGGCTGACACGCGCGCTTCCGCCCATGGAAAAAGGGGCCGCCTGCGGGCAGCCCCTCCAAAAAATCTCTCACCGAAGCGCGGGGATCAGCCGGCCAGCGTATAGGCCGTCTTCACCGTGGTGAAGAATTCCGCGGCGTAACGGCCCTGTTCGCGCGAACCGTAGGACGAACCCTTGCGGCCGCCGAAGGGCACGTGGAAATCCACGCCTGCGGTCGGCAGGTTCACCATCACCATGCCGGCCTCGGCATTGCGCTTGAAATGGGTCGCATATTTCAGGCTCGTGGTGGCAATGCCGGAAGACAGGCCGAAGGGCGTGTCATTGGCGGTCGCCAGCGCTTCCTCGTAATCCTTCACCCGGATGACGGAGGCGACCGGCCCGAAGATTTCCTCGCGCGAGATCCGCATCTGGTTGGTGGCTTCGGTGAAGAGCGCCGGCTGCAGGTAGAAGCCTTCGGTTTCGCGGTTCAGCCGCTCGCCGCCGAAGACGAGGTTTGCGCCTTCGCGCTTGCCGATCTCCACATAGTCCATGTCCTGGGCGAGCTGCTTTTCGTCGACGACAGGGCCGATCTGCGTGCCGGCCTTCAGCGCATTGTCGACCACGACCGACTTCATCCGCTCCGTCAGGGCGGCGACGAAACGGTCGTGAATGCCCTCGGTGACGATCAGGCGCGAGGAGGCCGTGCAGCGCTGGCCGGTGGAGAAGAAGGCGGAGTTGAGCGCCGCTTCGACAGCCACGTTCAGATCCGCGTCGTCAAGCACGACGAAGGGGTTCTTGCCGCCCATTTCCAGCTGGTACTTGCGGTTATGCTCGATGGAGGCCATGGCGACCCGCTTGCCGGTGCCGGTGGAGCCGGTAAAGGTGATGGCATTGATGTCGCCGCTGTCGAGCATGGCCTGGCCGACGACCGAGCCCTTGCCCATGACGAGGTTCAGCACGCCCGCCGGCAGGCCGGCGCGGTGCAGGATGTCGACGATCGCCCAGGCTGAGCCCGGCACCAGATCGGCCGGCTTGAAGACGATGGTGTTGCCGTAGCAGAGCGCCGGCGCGATCTTCCAGGCCGGAATGGCGATCGGGAAGTTCCAGGGCGTGATGATGCCGACCACGCCTACGGCCTCGCGGGTGATCTCGACGCCGATATTCGGGCGCACCGAGGGAACGGTTTCACCGGCCAGCCGCAGGCATTCGCCCGCGAAGAAATCGAAGATCTGACCGGCACGGATGGTTTCGCCGATGCCTTCGGCAAGGGTCTTGCCCTCTTCGCGCGACAGCAGCCGGCCGAGCTCTTCCTTGCGGGCCATGATTTCGTCGGAAGCCTTGCGCAGGATGGCGTGACGCTCGAGAATGCCGGAGCGAGACCAGGCCGGGAAAGCCGCCTTCGCCGCCGCAATGGCCGCCGCCACGTCGCTCGCATCCGCCCGTGCATAGAGACCGACGATGTCGGACGTATCGGACGGGTTGATGTTTTCGATGGCGTTGGCGCCGGTCCAGGTGCCGCCGATGAGGTTCTGGTGAATGGTCATGATGTCCTTCCGGGGTTCAGGCCGTCTCAGGCAGGATGGTTGCCGGCTGATATATCACTTCGAGCCGAAGGCGCAAATGCCGGATCGCAAGAATGCGGAATTTCCTCGCTGTGGAAAAGGCCGCTTGAGCTTCCAGCCACTGGAAGCTTTATTGTCGGGCATCCGGCCTTTGGCCCGAACACCTGCAAGGAGTGCGCCATGAACATCGGTACGGCATCGATCAAGTCCGGCCTGCCACCGAAGACCATCCGCTATTACGAGGAAATCGGCCTGATCCGCGCCGACCGCCGCTTAAACGGTTATCGCGATTATTCCGACAAGGACGTGCGCCGCCTGCATTTCGTCCATCGCGCCCGCGATCTCGGCTTCTCGGTCGAGGAATGCCGGCAATTGCTGTCGCTCTACGACGACGAGACGCGCGAAAGCAGCGAGGTGAAGGCGCTGGCAGAGCAGAAGCTCAGGGAAATCGAGAACCGCATTGCCGAGCTGACCTCGCTCAAGACATCGCTGCACCATCTGGTGCGAAACTGCCATGGGGATGACCGGCCCGACTGCCCCATCATCGAAGGGCTGGCGGGCCGGATCTAGCTCAGGCGACCGGGCGGAAGCGCTTCAGCCGGAGCGCGTTCCCGAGCACGAAGACGCTGGAAAGCGCCATGGCGCCGGCGCCCAGCATCGGCGAGAGGGTGATGCCGGTGAAGGGATAGAGGAGCCCTGCCGCCACCGGGATCAGCACCACATTATAGGCAAAGGCCCAGAACAGGTTGCCGGCAATATTGGCCATCGTGGCCCGCGAGAGCGCAATGGCATTGGCCACGCCCTTGAGATCCCCACCCATGAGCACGACATCGGCGCTTTCGATGGCAATATCCGTGCCGGTGCCGACCGCAAGACCCACATCCGCTTCGGCAAGCGCCGGCGCATCATTGATCCCGTCGCCGACGAAGGCCACTTTCGCGCCGCCCGCCTTCAGGCTGCGGATCGCATCCACCTTGCCGGACGGCAGCACCTCGGCGATGACAGTATCGATGCCGAGCTCGCGGCCGATGGCCTCCGCCGTGGAGCGCACGTCACCGGAGATCATCGCCACCTTCAGGCCGAGGCCATGCAGGGCAGCTATTGCCTGCGGCGTGGTCTTCTTCACCGGATCGGAGATGCCGAAAAGGGCTGCAAGCCTCCCGTCGACCGCCATGTAGAGCGGTGTGCGTGCCTTCCCGGCAAGCTCGGCCGACGCTTCGGCCAGGGCATCGAGATCGACACCCAGCTTTTCCATGTAGCGCCGGGCCCCGATGGCGATGCTGCGGCCGTCCACGCGGGCCGTCACTCCATAACCGGCCTCCGCCTCGAAGCCCTCGACAGCCTTCGGAGCCAGCCCCTCCTGGCGGGCAGCGTCCACAATCGCCTTGGCGGCGGGATGTTCGGAGCGCTCCTCCACCGAGGCGGCAAGGGAAAGGATTTCGGCACGGTCCCGTCCGGGGACAATGGCGACATCCGTCATCACGGGATGGCCTTCGGTCAGCGTGCCGGTCTTGTCGAGCGCGACGACCGTCACGTCCTTCAGGTCCTGCAGGGCTTCGCCATTGCGGAAGAGCGCGCCCATTTCCGCCGCACGACCGGTGCCGGTCATGATCGAGGCGGGCGTGGCCAGGCCCATGGCGCAGGGGCAGGCGATGATCAGCACCGCCACCGCATTGACGAGCGCGTGGGCGAGCTGCGGTTCGGGACCGAGCGCCAGCCAGAGCGCAAAGGTCAGCAGCGCCACCGCCATCACCGCCGGCACGAACCAGGCCGTCACCCGGTCGACCATGGCCTGCACGGGAAGCTTGGCCCCCTGCGCCTGCTCGACCATGCGGATGATCTGGGCGAGCACCGTATCCTCGCCGACGCGGGTGACGCGATAGGTAAGCCCGCCGCTGCCATTGACCGTGCCGCCGGTCAGCACCGCGCCCTTTTGCTTCAGGACCGGCACCGGTTCGCCCGAAATCATCGCCTCGTCCACGAAGGACTGGCCGTCCAGCACTTCCCCATCCACGGGAACCCGCTCGCCGGGCCGCAACTGCACCTGATCGCCCTCCGCCACGGCCTCGACCGGAACCTCGACGAAACCGCCGTCCCGGAGCACACGGGCGGTCTTGGCCTGCAGCTTCATCAGCTTGCTGATCGCTTCGCTCGTCCGGCCCTTGGCGCGCGCCTCCATCATCCGCCCGAAGAGGATGAGAACGACGATCACCGCCGCCGATTCGAAATAGACCTGTGTGGTGCCTGACGGCAGCGCCTCGGGCCAGAAGGTGGCAAAGGTGGAATAGGCCCAGGCCGCGAGCGTGCCGAGAACGACAAGCGAGTTCATGTCCGGCGCAAGACGATAGAGGGCGGGAATGCCCTTGCGGAAAAACCGCAGGCCCGGGCCGAACAGCACGATGCTGGTCAGCACGAAGGAGATGATCCGCAGCGGCTGCTCGCCGAACCGCATCATCAGGCTGTGATGGAACGTGTCGGAAAGGTGGGCGCCCATTTCCACGATCACCACGGGAATCGAAAGAACCGCCGCAATGAGAAGGTCGCGGGTGAGCGCCCGAAGCTCGTCGGCGCGTGCCGCCTCGCGGCTCCAGCCGGCCTCCGCCCGGTCCTTGACCGGCTTTGCCTCATACCCGACCCGCGAGACGGCAGCGGCGAGCGCTTCCCCGGTTACCGTCGAAAGGGCCGTGACCGTCGCCTGGTTGGTGGCGAGATTGACGGATGCCTGGACGACGCCCGGGACGGAAAGCAGCGCCTTTTCGACCCGCCGCACGCAGGAGGCGCAGGTCATGCCCTCCACGTCGAGCAGGATCGTCTCTTCCGGCACCGTATAGCCCGCCTTCTCGATGGCGGCGATCACGGCACAGGCAGCCTCGGGCGTGAGCGTCACGTCGGCACGTTCGGTGGCAAGATTGACATTCGCCGCACGGACGCCGGGAACGGCGGCAATCGCCTTCTCCACCCGCCGCACGCAGGACGCGCAGGTCATTCCCTCCACCGGGATCATCTGGCGAAAAGCAAGATCGGCCATGGTCTTCATCCTTTGAAATTCATCGATGGAACAAGGCGTAATCCTTCCCGTCACTGGAAGGTCAACAGCAATCTTTCGCAATCATACAAAACTTTTCGGTTGACCTTCCAGTGACAGGAAGGACGATGGAGAAAAGGGTAAAGTCCCCAAAAGGATCGGAAAGGACCAGATCATGCTTGAACTCAACGTACCGGACATGAGCTGCGGCCATTGCGTGGCCACCATCACCAAGACCGTGCAGGCGCTGGATAGCGGCGCATCGGTCAAGGCGGATCTCGCAACCCGCACCGTCAGCATCGAAACGAAAGCCGAAAAGGGAACAGTGGCCGCCGCGCTTGAAGAAGCAGGCTACCCCTCTTCCGTGAAATAAGCAGCCTGTTGCTCCTTCTCGGGGCGGGTTCGCATGAACCTGCCCCGACATTTGCCCGCCACCGTCCGAGATCTCTTCCCATGGATACGCTTCCTGTCTTCCTGGCACGGCTGGTGCCGGCGCTGCCCCGCATTCCGCCGCGCGAAATCCTGCGCATCTTCATCGGCGCGCTGATCGGGATCGGCCTGACCGGCCTATTGACCTCGCTGCTGGTGCCGGGATCGCTCCTGCCCTTCCTCATTCCGCCGCTGGGCGCGTCCGCCGTGCTTCTCTTCGGTGTTCCGGCAAGCCCGCTTGCGCAACCCTGGTCGATCATCGGCGGCAACATGATCAGCGCGGCGGTGGGCGTGACGATCGCCCTGCTGGTGCCGAACGTGATCCTGGCCGCAGCGCTCGCCGTCTCGCTGGCCATCGTCGCGATGATCCTCTGCAAGTGCCTGCATCCGCCGGGCGGCGCCATGGCCCTCACGGCCGTCCTCGGCGCGCCCGCCATTCATGCGGCCGGTTATCATTTCGTGCTGATGCCGGCGGGATTGAACTCCCTGCTGCTGCTGGTCGCGGCCCTGCTCTACAACAACCTCACCGGCCATCGCTATCCGCATGCCCTGCCGGCGGCCAAGCCCGTGAGCCACAAGACCCAGGACCCGCCGCCGACACAGCGGACCGGCATCCTTCGCCCGGATCTGGAAGCGGCGCTTGCCCAGTATGACGAGATTCTCGACATCGCGCCGGAAGACCTGGAGGCGATCCTGCTGCAATTGCAGGCAAAGACCTTCACCCGCCGCTCGGGCGGCATTCGGGTGGAACACATCATGTCGCGCGATGTGGTCGCGGTGGCTCCCGGTGCAACGCTGGACGCGGCCCTTCAGGCCATGGGCCGCCACAATATCCGCGACCTGCCGGTGACCGAGCCGACCGGCCAGCTTCGCGGCATCTTCACCCAGTCCGATCTGATGCGGGCCCTCGCGGAACAGGGCCGAAACGAGCTCACGCATCCGGTTGCGGATTACATGACCGCTGCGGTGGAAACGGCGCGGGCGACTCAGCCGATTGCCGAACTCGTGCCCGCCATGGCGGATCGTGGCCTCCATGCCATGCCGGTGACCGATGCGGAAGGCCGGCTGGTGGGCATGCTCACCCAGTCCGATCTCATCGCCGGGCTCTTCGCCCGGCGTACGGCGATCGAGCCCGCATGAGACCCAAAGAAAGTGGGAGGCTTTGCAGGATGCGCCTCCCCCTTCGCCCCGAACTGCACTAGATAAGACTACCCTCCTTCGAACGTGCAGCCGGGATCATCATGCGATTTGTCTATCTGGGCCTAGGCTGGTTTTTCGTTGCGCTCGGCATTATCGGCGCCTTCCTGCCGGTCATGCCGACAACGATCTTCCTGATCATCGCCGCCTGGTGCTTCGCCCGGTCCTCGCCGGAACTGGAAGCCTGGCTTCTGGCCCATCCGCTGTTCGGCGAGCCGCTGCGCAACTGGCGGGAGCGCGGCGCGATCTCCCGCCGCGCCAAGCTGATCGCCTGCACCATGATTACGGCCAGCTACGGCATCTTCTTCTATTCCACCCAGCCCGGACCGCGCCTTGCGGTTCTGGTCTTCGTGCTGATGGCGGCACCCGCCCTTTATGTGGCCACGCGGCCGAACAGCTGATTTTCGCGCGAAAAGCCGGTTCCAATGCCGCATTTTGCCGCGAGACAAGCCGCCACTGCGGCAATCAGCCCAAGTTTTAGGGTAGGACTAGGACAAAGTGTAATCTTGATATTCGGCAGAACCGGTAGACATTACGGGCAGGTTCTCGAAGGCGGCGCGATCAGCCGCCCGAACAGGAAGGAAGCCTGTCGTGTCACTTCTTGCCGATGCAGAAATGCTGGCCCGCCTCCAGTTTGCCTTCACGATCTCGTTTCACATCGTGTTCCCTGCCTTCTCGATCGGGCTTGCCAGCTATCTCGCCGTTCTGGAAGGCCTTTGGCTCTGGAAGAAGCAGCGGGTCTATCTGGATCTCTTCGATTTCTGGAAAACGATCTTCGCCATCGCCTTCGCCATGGGTGTCGTGTCCGGCATCGTCATGTCCTACCAGTTCGGAACGAACTGGAGCGTCTTCTCGGAAAAGGCCGGCCCCGTCATCGGCCCCCTGATGGGCTATGAAGTCCTGACCGCCTTCTTCCTCGAGGCCGGTTTCCTCGGCGTCATGCTCTTCGGTCGCACCCGCGTCGGCCCCGGGCTGCACTTCTTCGCAACCCTCATGGTCGCCTTCGGCACGCTGATATCGGCGACCTGGATTCTCGCCGTCAATTCCTGGATGCAGACCCCGCAGGGCTTCGCCATCAATGATGTCGGCCAGTTCGTTCCGGCGGACTGGTGGGCGATCATCTTCAACCCGTCCTTCCCCTACCGTCTCGTGCACATGGTGCTGGCTGCCTATCTCACGACCGCGCTCGTGGTGGGCGCCGTTGGGGCCTGGCATCTTCTGAAGCGTGACGGCGATCTCCGTGCCGCGAAAATGTTCCGCATGGCCATGGGCATGATCGTGGTGACCGCACCGATCCAGATCTTTGCCGGTGACCTGCACGGCCTGAACACGCTGGAACATCAGCCGACCAAGATCATGGCCATGGAAGGCCATTTCGACAGCCATCCGAATGGTGCCCCCCTCATCCTCTTCGGCCTGCCCAACCAGGCGGAAAAGCGGGTGGACTACGCCCTTTCCATCCCGAACCTCTCCAGTCTGATCCTCCACCATGGCTGGAACGCGCCGGTCGCCGGCCTGGATACGGTCCCCGACGAACTTGAACCACCGGTCGCCGTGGTCTTCTGGTCGTTCCGAATCATGGTGGGGCTCGGCATGCTGATGCTGGCGCTGGGTGTCTATGCCCTCTATCACCGGATCCAGGGATCGATGGAACGTGCCCCCTGGCTGCACCGCTTTGCGCTTCTAATGGGACCGGCCGGTTTCGTGGCCGTCCTCGCCGGCTGGGTGACGACGGAGGTCGGCCGCCAGCCCTATACGATCTACGGACACCTGCTGACGTCGGAGTCCCGCTCCGCCATCGCGGCGCCGGCCGTCGCCACCTCGCTGATCGCCTTCATCATCGTCTATTTCCTCGTCTTCGGCGCCGGTGTCTTCTACATCCTCCGCCTCATGAAGCGCCTGCCGGACAATCCCGACGAGGAGCTGGACGAAGGACCGCTGCGCACCGTGGCGCTGCCCAATCCTGCCCACCCGGCCACGAAAGGACATCACGATGGTCATTGATCTTGCCTTCGTCTGGGCGGCCATCATCGCCTTTGCGGTGCTCGCCTATGTGGTCATGGACGGCTTCGACTTGGGGATCGGCATCCTCTTTCCCTTCTTTCCGCACAAGAAGGACAGGGATGTGATGATGAATTCCGTGGCGCCCGTCTGGGATGGCAACGAAACCTGGCTGGTGCTTGGCGGCGGCGGATTGCTGGCGGTCTTTCCGCTTGCCTATGCCATCGTGCTCCCGGCCCTCTACATGCCCATCATCCTCATGTTGCTGGGCCTGATCTTCCGGGGCGTCGCCTTCGAATATCGCTGGCGCACCCGGCGGGCGGAATATCTCTGGAACCATGCCTTTGCCTGGGGTTCGACCCTGGCGACCTTCTGCCAGGGCATCGCGCTGGGGGCGCTGGTGCAGGGAATCGAGGTCAGGAATCGCGCCTATGCCGGCGGCTGGTGGGACTGGCTGACACCCTTCTCGCTGGCAACCGGCCTAGCCCTCGTCATCGGCTACATGCTGCTCGGCTCCACATGGCTCGCCATGCGGACGGAAGGCGAGCTGAACGCAAAGGCGCGCCGCATTGCCCGGCTGTCCGCCTTCGGCACGGTGGCGGCGATGGGGGTCTTCAGTCTGTGGACCCCGTTCACCGAGCCGCTTTATCTGGAACGCTGGTTCAAGGGCCCCACCGCCTTCTTTTCCTTCGTGGTGCCGGTTCTGGTGCTGGGCTGCCTTTACGTGATCCTGAACGGCCTCAAGGCGGGCCATGACAAGCGGCCCTTCCTGGCCTCGCTGGGCCTTTTCATACTGGGCTATGCGGGAATCGGCATCAGCTTCTACCCCTATATCGTGCCGCCATCGGTCACCATTGCGGATGCCGCAGCGCCGGATTCGAGCCTTGCCTTCCTGTTGGCCGGTGCCGTCGTGCTGGTGCCGATGATCCTGTGCTACACGGCCTATTCCTACTGGGTCTTCCGCGGCAAGATTTCCGATCAGGACGGATATCATTGATGGGCGCGCGGAACGGGACGACCCGGCTGCTCTGGTTCGTCGGGCTCTGGGCGATGGGCGTGGGCGTGACGGCCATCGTCGGCTATATCATCCGGATCTGGCTGACCTGATCTCAGGAAAGCCAGCACGCGACGAGCAGCGAGGCCGGGTCGGCCAGATCGTCGATGACATTGAAATGGTGCCGGTCCGGCTCTTCCCAGGCAAAAGTCCGGGCTCCGAGGCCGGTCCAGATATTGGCGAGCAGCGCATTCTGCCGGCGAAACTCCGCCCGCTCCGCCCCGCCGACCCAGCAGGTCAGCCGGGTCTTGTCGACCGGGCGAAGAAGCGCCGGACTTTCCCGGTCTGCGGTGGCTTCGTCGAGCTTCAGCGTCTCGCGCATGCCGGTCTGCAGCAGCGGCCGGAGATCGTGGACACCGGAAAGCGAAACCACATGCGCCACCCGGCCCTGCAGGGCGGGCGCGAGCGGGCTTTCCCGGCAGACCATGCGCGTGACGAGGTGACCGCCCGCAGAATGGCCGGTCAGATGGATCGGGCCTTCGATCCGGGCTGCGGCGGCCGTGATCGCCGCGCCGATATCCGCGACGATGTCGGGAATGCCCGCCTCCGGCGCCAGCCGGTAGGAGGGCAGCGCCACCGCGAAGCCGTGGCCGAGCGCCCCTTCGGCGAGATGCGACCAGGTGGATTTGTCGAAGGCCATCCAGTAGCCGCCATGCACGATGACCGCGAGCCCCCGGGGCGCACCTTCGGGCAGGAACAGATCATAGCGATGCCGGGCATGAGGCCCGTAGGCAATGTCCAGTTCGGCGCGACCGGACACCGCCATCCGCGTGCGAAAACCTTCCGCCGCCTCGTTCCAGGCACCCGGCCAGCGGTCCGATCCGGCGATATGGGCCCCATTCTGATAGGCGATCTCGAAATCGCGCACGCTTTGACCGAACATCCATTCCTCCCTGTTTCGCAAGCAAAGCCTATGCACCGCTTTCAAATTGATCAAGGCCATTATTTTAAGCTTGAAATATAACGGCGCTTGTGCAACCTTCAGCCCATTCAGGCCCGCCCATAGGCGGTGACCTTAGAGAACCCGGAGTGGTTCAGCGTCTTTAGAGAGGCGCACCCAATCTATCAAAAAGACGATCATCGCCAAGGGGGGACTCCTGTGATGTTAAGCCCGTCCGCGCACGTGGATACGTTTGCCCGTATGAACCTGCCGCCCGAAGACCAGTGGCCGGTTTTCCTGCTCGAGGGATTCGACTATCCCGAATATCTCAATGCCGCCTATGAACTGACCGACCGCATGGTGGAGCGCGGCTTCGGCGACAACACCGCCCTTATCGGCAATGGCCGCCGCCGCACCTACAAGGAGCTGACCGACTGGTCGAACCGCCTCGCCCATGCGCTGGTCAACAGCTATGGCGTCAAGCCGGGCAACCGCGTGCTGATCCGCTCCGCCAACAACCCCGCCATGATTGCCTGCTGGCTTGCCGCGACCAAGGCCGGCGCGGTGGTGGTCAACACCATGCCCATGCTCCGCTCCGGCGAGCTCACCAAGATCATCGACAAGGCGGAAATTTCGCTGGCGCTCTGCGACACCCGGATCATGGACGAGCTGGCGCTCGCCGCCAAGGACAGCCGTTTCCTGAAAACGGTCGTCGGCTTCGATGGCACCGCCAATCACGATGCGGAGCTCGACCGGGTGGCCTTGAACCAGCCGGTCCGCTTCGAGGCGGTACGGACGGGACGGGACGACGTGGCGCTGCTCGGCTTCACCTCGGGCACCACAGGCAATCCCAAGGCCACCATGCATTTCCACCGGGACCTGCTGATCATCGCCGATGCCTATGCGAAGGACGTGCTGCAGGTAAGGCCTGACGACGTCTTCGTCGGCTCGCCGCCGATTGCCTTTACCTTCGGGCTGGGCGGCCTCGCGATCTTTCCCTTGCGCTTCGGCGCGGCGGCCGCCCTTCTCGAACATGCCACGCCGCCGAACATGATCGAGATCATCGAGACCTACAAGGCGACCGTCTGCTTCACCGCCCCCACCGCCTATCGTGCCATGCTCGCTGCCATGGACAAGGGAGCCGATCTCTCCTCGCTCCGCATTGCCGTATCCGCCGGCGAGACGCTGCCCGGACCGGTCTACGAGAGCTGGGTGGAAAAGACCGGCAAGCCCATTCTCGACGGCATCGGCGCGACCGAAATGCTGCATGTCTTCATCTCCAACCGGCTGGACGATCGCGGCCCCGCCACCACGGGCCGCCCCGTCACCGGCTACGAGGCGAAGATCGTCGACGAGGAGATGAACGAGGTGCCGCGCGGCACAGTCGGCAAGCTTGCCGTGCGCGGGCCGACCGGGTGCCGCTACATGGCCGACGACCGGCAGGCGAACTATGTGAAGAAAGGCTGGAACCTCACCGGCGATGCCTTCTACCAGGACGAGGACGGCCGCTTCCACTTCGCCGCCCGCACCGACGACATGATCATCTCCGCCGGCTACAACATTGCCGGACCGGAGGTGGAGGCCGCCCTTCTCAGCCATCCTCATGTGCTGGAATGCGCGGTCATCGGCGCGCCGGACGAGGCCCGCGGCGAGATCGTCGAGGCCCATATCGTGCTGAAACCGGGCATCGAGGCCTCCGACGTGCTGACGCTGGAGCTCCAGACCCATGTGAAGGCGGTCATCGCGCCCTACAAATATCCGCGCTCGATCAAATATACCGAGGCGCTGCCAAAGACGCAGACCGGCAAGATCCAGCGCTTCCAGTTGAAAGCTAACCGCAAGAACGGCTGACCGACATGACCGCATCTCTTTTCGACAAGACCCGCACGCTCTTCGATCTCCCGGAAGGCGTCATCTATCTCGACGGCAATTCGCTCGGCGCACTCCCCCGGGTCGCCCGTGAGCGCGTGGCCCGCGAAGTGGATCACAGCTGGGGCAACCAGCTGATCCGCGCCTGGAACACCTGCGGCTGGATCGACCTGCCCGCCGAGGTGGGCCGCAAGATCAGCCGCCTCGTCGGCGCGCCCGAGGGGTCGGTGATCGCCGCCGATTCCACCTCGATCAACCTGTTCAAGGCGCTCACCGCAGCCCTCCGGCTCGCCGGCGACCGCAAGGTGATCCTGTCGGACAGCGGCAACTTCCCGAGCGATCTCTACATCGCCGAGGGCGTCATCGAAACCATGGGCAAGGGACACAGCCTGAAGGTCGTCTCGCCCGAAGAGGTGGACGCCGCCATCGACGGCTCCGTCGCCGTCCTCATGCTGACGGAAGTGGATTACGCCACCGGCCGCAAGCACGACATGAAGGCGCTGACGGCAAAGGCGAAAGCCCATGGCGTCATCACCATCTGGGATCTCGCCCATTCCGCCGGTGCTTTCCCGGTAGACCTTTATGGCGCCGGCGCCGATTTCGCCATCGGCTGCGGCTACAAGTACCTGAATGGCGGCCCCGGCGCGCCAGCCTTCATCTATGTCCGCCCGGACCTGCAGGACAAGATCACGCCCTCGCTCTCCGGCTGGCTCGGCCATGATGCGCCCTTCCAGTTCGAGCTCGGCTATCGCCCGGCAGGCTCCATCGACCGCATGCGCGCCGGCACGCCGCCGGTTCTCTCCATGGCGGCCCTCGATGCGGCTCTGTCGGTCTGGGACGGGATCGACATGGCCGAAGTCCGCGCCCGCTCCATCGAGCTTTGCGAGATCTTCATCCGCGAGGTGGAAGCCCGCTGCCCGACGCTGACGCTCGCCTCGCCGCGCGATCCGCACCAGCGCGGCAGCCAGGTCTCCTTCCGCCATGAGCAGGGCTTCGCGATCATGCAGGCGCTGATTGCCCATCTGGTGATCGGCGATTTCCGCGCCCCGAACATCATCCGTTTCGGCTTCACCCCGCTTTATGTCACCCCCGGCGATGCCCTGAAGGCGGCGGAAGTGCTGGAGCGCGTGATGAAGGACAAGCTCTACGAAAAGCCCGAATACCAGAAGAAGGGCAAGGTGACCTGAGATGACCGAGAAGACCGAACAGACCCATGAGGGTGCGGTGCTCGATTTCTCGCGCCGCATGTCCTATTCCAACTATCTGAGCCTCGAAAAGGTACTGCATGCGCAACACCCGCTCTCGACCGCCCATGACGAGCTGCTGTTCATCATCCAGCACCAGACCTCCGAACTCTGGATGAAGCTGGCGATCCACGAGATCCGCGCGGCGCTGAAATGCCTGCGGGAAAACGACCTGCAGCCCGCCTTCAAGATGCTCTCCCGCGTCGCCCGCATCTTCGAACAGCTGAACAGCGCCTGGGACGTGCTGCGCACCATGACACCCTCGGAATATACCGAGTTTCGCAATGCGCTCGGCCAGTCCTCCGGCTTCCAGTCCTGGCAATACCGGGCCATCGAGTTCCTGGCCGGCAACCGCAATCTGACGCTGCTGAAGCCGCATGAGCATGATCCGGTCATCTCTGCGGAACTGAACGCCATCCTCGCCGAACCGGCCCTCTATGACGAGGCGGTGGCCCTGCTCGCCCGCGCCGGCTTCGATATCGGCGAAGGCTCCGTCGTCAATCCGGACGGCTCCCGCGGCGAAAGCGAGAAGGTTCTGGAAGCCTGGGCGGAAGTCTATCGCGATCCCCGCAAGTATTGGGAACTCTACGAGCTGGCAGAAAAGCTGATCGACTTCGAGGATTACTTCCGTCGCTGGCGTTTCAACCATGTCACGACCGTGGAACGGGTGATCGGCATGAAGCGCGGCACCGGCGGCACGGTCGGGGTTTCCTATCTCAAGCGCATGCTGGAAATCGTGCTCTTCCCCGAGCTCTGGCGGGTCCGCACCGCGCTTTGACCGTCTTCAGAAGCGGCGCTTGTGAAACAGGCGCCGTTTCAGATTGACCAGATGCCGGCCGTAGGAGCGGGAAATCCGCTTCACGTCGATCAGCGTCATCTCCCCTGAGGCGGAGAAGGTGTGCAATCCGTCCGGATAAGCGGGGGAAGCCTGCCCGCCCGTCAGCGTCACCGGCAGATGGCGGCATTCCACATGCTTGGTGTCGAGAAGCGGGAAGGTCAGGAAGCGCAGGGCGCCGCCATAGGTGGCGTGGCAGTCCTGCACGGGCAGGATCACCGATCCGTCCGCGCCGATGAAGGGCGTCCCGCCCGGCCGCGCGCCGGCCTTGTCGACCAGAACCGGATTTTGCGGATGGATGGTCCAGGGGCCGGTCAGGCTCTCCGCATGGGCGACATGCAGCTCGCGCTGGTCGCGGGCGCCCGCGCCGACGAGCGTATAGAACATCCACCACCGGCCCTGATGCCGGATGAGGCTCGCCTCCGCTCCCGGGATATCGCCGAGCAGCACGGTTTCCTTGACCCAGCCATCCGGAAAAGAGGTCGCCCGGTAAAGCGCGATCTCGCCCGCCTTGTGGCTTTCCGGAACCATGAAGATTGCGCCGCCGTCCTCGATCAGGAAGGGATAGGAAAGATGGAAGGGCCGTTCGAGCGCGACCGCCTTCCCCTGCCAGACAAGGCCGGGTCCGAATTCGTGCCGCTCGATGAAGCCGTGTTTCGTCCGGTAATCATAGGCCTCGACGAAGACATGCGTCGTGTCGCCCTGCCTGAGCGCAAAGGGATCGGCCAGATAACGCCAGCTTCCGGCATCGGGCAGCCAGGTAATTTCGGATGCGGCAGCGGCAAGCGCGCCCGGCTCCAGCAGCGCCGACGCCGTGCGGGGCACGAGGCCCACAGTCCAGAAATCGCTTTTTGGCTTCAGGGACATGGTTCAGCCGTGGTTCGACAGGTCTCCGCCATCCGTCAGGATTTGCGGGCGACCTGCCCATAGAAATCGAGGACACTGGCAACGCCGACATCCCGGGAAAAGGGACGCAAGTCGTAACAGATGCGGGAAAGGCCGGCAACATTGCCCGGATCGAGCGCTTGTCCGAGCGCAGCCGAAAGATGCCCGACCGAGCCCGGCTCCACCAGCGTGACCGGGTATCCGAGGAGATATTCCGAAGGGCCATCCGTGGCCGTGGAAATGACCGGCAGGTTCTCCTGCATGGCCTCCAGAATGGCAAGGCCCGCCGTCTCCTCCCGCGAGGGAGACACGAACAGATCGAGGTTGCGCAGAAAGCCCGGAATAGTGTTGCAATGACCGATGAAGCGGATTCGCGGATCGCCATTCGCCAGCTTTTCGAGCTCGCCGCGCTGCGGCCCGTCGCCGGCAAGCACCAGAAGCGCGTTGGCGGGATTGGCTTTCAGGAAGGCCGAGACCAGCACGTCCGGTCCCTTGCTCGGGTGAAGCCGGCCGACCGCGCCGACAAGACGGGTTTCGCGGGCCACCCCCAGCTGCGCCCGCAGATCGAAATCGCCTGCAGACCGGTTCTCGGGCAGCCAGTTCGGAACGAGGCCGGTCTTGCCGGCAAAGGTGCCGAGCCGCTGCATCTGCGCCCGGTTCACGCAGATCACGCCGTCCAGGCTGGCATGCTGCCGGGGCTTGTACCCCACATGCAGCGTCGCGATGCGGGCAAGCTTTACGGTGCCGCGTGCAAGCGCCTTGCAGGCAGGGCTGAGATGGGCATGGCCGATATCCGCGCCGATACGGGCCGCAATGCGGTTGACCCGCCATCCCCGGAAAAGGGGCGTGGACAAGCCGTGAAACCTGACCGTTTCAGCCAGCTCCCCTTGCATGGGCGAGCCGCGCAGGCCCACGACATGCACCTCATGCCCGAGCGCCGCCTGCCCATTGGCGAGATCGATGCAATAGCGCTCGGAGCCGGCAATGCGGGAGGAAAACAGAACGTGAAGGATGCGCATGCGTGTGGCCAGTCCCTGATGAATCCCGCACTTCCCTATCACAGCACGGCGCCAAGAGGGATACCCCAACCCCTGAACGCAAAAAAAGGCGCCGAACGGGCGCCTTTTTGAATGCTTCCGGATGAATCCGGCTCAGCGCCGGCGGTCAGACCGCTCGGACGGGCGCTCCTCGTCGCGCTGCCAGATGACCCGGGGTGTAAACGCGGTGTCATTCGCGGGGCGCTCGCGGATTGCCTGCCACTCCATTTCGTGGCGCTGCCAGAGTTCATGAGGAATCGTTTCAGTCTTCATCATTCGCCTCCTGTTTGCCCCGCTTCTGGGGCTACACTCAACGTCTCAAGAAGGCATATGTTCCTCAATTTCCTGCCGCGCAAGGTTAATTTATTGGTAACACAATATAAAATCGATTGTAGTAAATTCAATCGATTATAGTACTACCGCCTAAATCGATTATACTGCGTTTCGCAATCTGCCCTGCATCAGGTCCAGCACCGCACGCGCCGCTTCGAGCACGTTCGTCCCCGGTCCGAACACCGCAGAAACCCCCCGCTCGATCAGGAAATCATAGTCCTGACGGGGAATCACGCCGCCGGCCACCACGATGATGTGCTCGGCGCCCTTGGCCTTCAGCTCGTCCACGAGCTGCGGCAGAAGCGTCTTGTGGCCGGCCGTCAGCGTCGAGGCGCCGATGACATGCACCCTTTCGGCAATCGCCATGTCGGCCGCTTCCGACGGCGTCTGGAAGAGCGGACCGGCAACCACCTCGAAACCCGCATCGCCGAAGGCCGAAGCGATGATCTTCGCACCGCGGTCATGCCCGTCCTGGCCGAGCTTGGCGACCATGATCTTCGGCTTGACCTTCAGCGTGGAGGCCATGTCGCGGATGCGGGTGGCGAGGTTCTGGTATTCCGGATCGTCGCCATAGGCCTTGCCATAGACGTCATGCACCACTTCGGGCTTTGCCGCATGGTCGCCGAAGACGGCGCGCATGGCATCGGAGATTTCGCCGACGGTCGCCCGGGCGCGGGACGCCTCGACGGCGGCTTCGAGCAGGTTGCCCGCGCCCGAACGGGCGGCGTCGGTCAGTGCCGCCAGCGCATCGGCCACCCGCTTCGGGTCGCGCTGCCGCTTGATCTGCTCCAGCCGCTTGATCTGCGAGGCGCGCACCGCCGTGTTGTCGATCTCGAGAATGTCGATCTGCTGCTCGGTTTCGAGCCGGTACTTGTTGACGCCGACGATCACCTCTTCGCCCCGGTCGACGGCGGCCTGGCGACGGGTCGCGGCCTCCTCGATCATCCGCTTCGGCAGGCCGGCAGCGACCGCCTTGGTCATACCGCCCATGGCCTCGACTTCCTCGATAAGCGCCCAGGCTTTTTCGGCGAGGTCGGCCGTCAGGCTTTCCACATAATAGGAGCCGGCGAGCGGATCGACCACCTTGGTCACGCCCGTCTCGTGCTGGAGGATCAGCTGCGTGTTGCGGGCGATGCGGGCCGAAAATTCGGTCGGCAGCGCAATCGCTTCGTCGAAGGAATTGGTGTGCAGCGACTGGGTGCCGCCGAGCACCGCAGACATCGCCTCGAAGGCCGTGCGGATGATGTTGTTATAGGGGTCCTGCTCCTGCAGCGAGACGCCGGAGGTCTGGCAGTGGGTGCGCAGCATCAGCGAGGAAGCCTTCTTCGGCTGGAACTCCTCCATGATCCTCGACCAGAGCAGGCGCGCCGCGCGCAGCTTTGCCGCTTCCATGAAGAAATTCATGCCGATGGCGAAGAAGAAGGAAAGGCGCCCGGCAAAATCATCCACGTTCAGGCCCTTGGCAAGCGCTGCCCGCACATACTCCCGCCCGTCGGCGAGCGTGAAGGCCAGCTCCTGCACCAGCGTCGAACCCGCTTCCTGCATGTGATAGCCGGAGATCGAGATCGAGTTGAAGCGCGGCATCTCCTTGGCGGTATATTCGATGATGTCGGCAATGATCCGCATGGAGGGTTCCGGCGGATAGATATAGGTGTTGCGGACCATGAACTCCTTGAGGATGTCGTTCTGGATCGTGCCCGAAAGCGCGGCACGGGGAACGCCCTGCTCCTCGCCAGCCACGATGAAATTGGCAAGGATCGGAATGACCGCGCCGTTCATGGTCATGGAGACGGAGATCTTCTCGAGCGGAATGCCGTCGAACAGGATCTTCATGTCCTCGACACTGTCGATCGCCACGCCTGCCTTGCCGACATCGCCGACGACGCGCGGATGATCGCTGTCATAACCGCGATGGGTGGCGAGATCGAAGGCCACCGAGACGCCCTGCTGGCCGGCGGCCAGCGCCTTGCGGTAGAAGGCATTGCTGTCTTCCGCCGTCGAAAAGCCCGCATATTGCCGGATCGTCCAGGGGCGGCCCGTATACATGGTCGCGCGCGGCCCGCGGGTAAACGGCTGGAAACCGGGAAGCGAACCGAGATGGGTGGAGGCCGCCAGATCCTCTTCCGTATAGAGCGGCTTGACGTCGATGCCCTCGGGCGTGTGCCAGACGAGCTTCTCCGCCGGAGCCTTCAGCTCCCTCTCCGCCAGCGCCTTCCAGTCCTCGATGGTCTTCTTGGTCATGTCCTGCCTCCTCGGCTTATTCCCCGGCACCCTCAAAAGGGGTCTGCCCGTCTTGATTGACCCTTGGGCCTAGCTTTAATATAAATATCCCCTAATCAAAGGAGACCTACTATGAACGTAAAGATCTCTTTGTCCCTACCGGATGATCTTCACGCTTTTGCGCGCCGCTTGGTTGACGAAGGTCGTTATCCGAGCATGAGTGCGATGGCTCAAGAAGGGCTGGATCTCCTTCGCGAGCAAATCGAGAAGAAGCATTCCGCGACCTCGTCACTGTCGATTTGCGCTGACGACAAAGACGCCTGACCCCTTCCCCGTCACTCGAATTCCATGATCAGTTCGTCCACCGCCAGCGACTGGCCGGCCTTGACGGCGACCTTTTTCACCACGGCGCGCTTTTCCGCACGCAGGATGTTTTCCATCTTCATGGCCTCGACGGTGGCGAGCGCCTGACCGGCCTCCACCGTATCGCCCTCGCCGACCAGCACCGAGGTGATGACACCCGGCATGGGGCAGAGCAGCATGCGCGACGTATCCGGCGGCAGCTTCACCGGCATCAGCTTTGCCAGCGCCGCCACATGCGGCTCGCGCACATGGGCGATCACGTCAATGCCGGCATGGCGGAGCCGGAAGCCCGTGCCGGAGCGGCTGACCTTCACGCCGAGGCGCTGGCCGTCGATGGTGAAATGGGCATGGCTGTCGCCCGGCTGCCACTGGCCGCCGACAACCAGCGTCGCCCCGTCCTCGAAGCGGACGGAGCCGCCTTCGAGTGTGACCGCAAAGCTCGACCCGCCGAGCGTCACCACCCAGTCCTTGCCGATGACGCGCTTGTGGTTGCCGATGGTGCCGGAGATTTCCACCGCGCGGGCTTCCCGCGTGCGGTTGAGAAGCGCCGCAATGGCCGCCAGCCGGCGGGCGGTCGCATCGTTCGGCTGCACGCCGGTAAAGCCGTCCTTGAATTCCTCGGCAATATAGGCGGTCGTGATCTTGCCGGAGCGGAAGCGCTCCTGCCCCATGACGGCCGAGAGGAAGGGCAGGTTGTGGCCGATGCCATCCACCTCGAAATCGTCGAGCGCGCGGCCCATGGCGTCAATCGCCGTCAGGCGATCCTTGCCCCAGGTGCAGAGCTTGGCGATCATCGGATCGTAATACATGGAAATCTCGCCGCCCTCGAAGACGCCGGTATCGTTGCGGACGACTGTTCCGTCATCCTTCTTGCCCTCGGCCGGCGGACGGTAGCGCGTCAGCCGTCCGATGGAGGGCAGGAAGTTGCGGTAGGGATCTTCCGCATAGAGGCGGCTTTCGATGGCCCAACCGTTGAGCTTCACATCCGCCTGGCCGAAGGAGAGCTTCTCGCCTGCCGCAACGCGGATCATCTGCTCGACCAGATCGATGCCGGTGACGAGTTCGGTCACCGGATGCTCCACCTGCAGGCGGGTGTTCATTTCGAGGAAGTAGAACTTGTTGGCCTTGCCATCGACGATGAATTCCACCGTCCCGGCCGAGTGATAGCCGACGGCCTTGGCGAGCGCCACCGCCTGCTCGCCCATGGCCTTGCGGGTCGCCTCGTCGAGGAAGGGCGACGGGGCCTCCTCGATGACCTTCTGGTTCCGGCGCTGGATCGAACATTCGCGCTCGCCGAGATAGAGCGTGTTGCCGTGCTTGTCGCCAAGCACCTGGATTTCGATATGGCGCGGCTCGGTGACGAATTTCTCGATGAAGATGCGGTCGTCGCCGAACGAGCTCTTCGCCTCGTTCTTCGAGGACTGGAAGCCCTCGCGCGCCTCCTCGTCGTTCCAGGCAATGCGCATGCCCTTGCCGCCGCCGCCGGCGGATGCCTTGATCATCACGGGATAACCGATGGAGGCGGAAATCTTCACCGCCTCGTCCGCATCGGCGATCAGCCCCATATGGCCGGGAACCGTGGAGACGCCGGCTTCCGCCGCGAGCTTCTTCGAGGTGATCTTGTCGCCCATCGCCTGGATCGCGCCGACCGGCGGACCGATGAAGGTGACGCCTTCCTTTTCCAGCGCCTCGGCAAAGGTCGCGTTTTCCGACAGGAAGCCATAGCCCGGATGCACCGCATCCGCGCCCGTCTTGCGGATCGCATCCAGGATCTTGTCGATCACGATATAGGACTGGGAAGACGGCGCGGGGCCGATATGCACCGCCTCGTCGGCCATCTCCACATGCAGCGCATTGCGATCCGCATCGGAATAGACGGCAACCGTCTTGATGCCCATCTTGCGGGCGGTCTTGATGACGCGGCAGGCAATTTCACCGCGGTTGGCAATCAGGATTTTCTTGATCATGTCGGGCTCATTCTGCGGCTTGTGCTGGGGGAGTGGCGCCGGGCGCAGCCCCTCCGATGATCAATGCCTTCGCACTGATATATTCGTCGATTTCCTCCCACCCGACGGCATCGCCGAAAGGCAGTATGGTCCATTTCCCGCGCGCTTCCGGACTTGCACGGTAGAGGCGCGGATACCACCAGAGCGGGGCGTCGATCTTGCGGCCATCGGCCATCACGAAGATGATGCTGCTGTCGGTGACCTCGACGCCGGAGATTTGCAGCTGGCGGTCATCAATGTCCAAAGTAGTCATTCCATGCCTCCAGAAATTCCTGCTGGTGTTCAGCGATGACCCTCAGGATATCATTGACCTCATGGGTAGCGAAGCCGGCCTTTCGGGCCACTCTCAGATCGGAAAGCCACACCTTGAGCTGCTTGCCATCCTTGAGAACGTGAACATGGGGCGGCTCGCCGATCTCCTTCGAGTAGAAAAACATGCGATGCCCTTTCCAGATCATGAGCGTGGGCATCGCGATGCCCCTTAAAGCGGAATGGTATCGTGCTTGCGCCAGCGGGTATCCACCTGCTTGTTGCGGAGCGAGGCGAAGGCCCGGGCGATGCGCTTGCGCGACGAATGCGGCATGATCACCTCGTCGATGAAGCCGCGTTCGGCCGCCACGAAGGGATTGGCGAAGCGCTCTTCATATTCCGCCGTGCGGGCTGCGATCTTTTCCGGATCGCCAAGCTCGGAGCGGTAGAGGATCTCGGTCGCACCCTTGGCGCCCATCACGGCGATTTCCGCCGTCGGCCAGGCATAGTTGATGTCGGCGCCGATATGTTTCGAGGCCATCACGTCATAGGCGCCGCCATAGGCCTTGCGGGTGATCAGCGTCACCATCGGCACGGTCGCCTGGCTATAGGCGAAGAGCAGCTTGGCGCCATGCTTGATGACGCCGCCATATTCCTGCGCGGTGCCCGGCAGGAAGCCCGGCACGTCGACCAGCGTCAGGATCGGGATGTTGAACGCATCGCAAAAGCGCACGAAGCGGGCAGCCTTGCGGGACGAGTCGATGTCGAGACAGCCGGCCAGCACCATCGGCTGGTTGGCGACGACGCCGACCGTCTGCCCCTCCATGCGGATGAAGCCGGTAATGATGTTCTTGGCAAAGGCTTCCTGGATCTCGAAGAAATCCCCCTCATCCGCCAGCGCATGGATGAGTTCCTTCATGTCATAGGGCTTGGTGTTCGAATCCGGGATCAGCGTGTCGAGGCGCTCCTCGATCCGCGCGGGATCGTCATGGAAGGGCCGCACCGGCGGCTTCTCGCGGTTGTTGAGCGGCAGGAAATCGAAGAGCGCCCGGACCATTTCCAGCGTCTCGATGTCGTTCTCGTAAGCACCGTCGGCCACGGAGGATTTCGACGTATGGGTGCGTGCGCCGCCAAGCTCTTCGGCCGTGACGATCTCGTTAGTCACGGTCTTCACCACATCAGGGCCGGTCACGAACATGTAGGCGCTGTCGCGGACCATGAAGATGAAGTCGGTCATGGCGGGCGAATAGACCGCGCCGCCGGCGCAGGGGCCCATGATGACGGAAATCTGCGGGATGATGCCGGAAGCATCCACATTGCGCTTGAACACGTCGGCATAGCCGGCGAGCGAGGCGACCCCTTCCTGGATGCGCGCGCCGCCGGAATCGTTGAGGCCGATGACGGGCGCCCCGTTCTTCAGCGCCATGTCCATGATCTTGCAGATCTTCTGCGCATGGGTCTCGGAGAGCGAACCGCCGAGCACGGTGAAGTCCTGGGAGAAGACATAGACCTGGCGGCCGTTGATCGTACCCCAGCCGGTCACCACGCCATCGCCGGCCACCTTCTGCGCTTCCATGCCGAAATCGGTGCAGCGATGGGTGACATACATGTCATATTCTTCGAACGAGCCGTGATCGAGCAGTACGTCGATGCGCTCGCGCGCCGTCAGTTTGCCCTTGCCATGCTGCGCCTCGATGCGACGGGTTCCCCCGCCGAGACGCGCTTCCGCCCGACGGCTTTCCAACTGTTCCAGAACTGCCCGCATGGGGGTATTCCTCCCGCTCAACTCACTCCTGCCGCCCGCATCCTACAGGCGCATCCGGCTTCCGCAATATCGCCGTTGGTTCAAGAAGAAAACGCTTGAACGGGTAGAGATGCGTAAGATACAAATTTGCGAAGTGAAAATTGCGAATTTGCGAAATGGCGATCGGCAAGCTTTATATCGGACGCAAGGTCAGGGAATTGAGAGAGGCAAACCGGGCCACGCAGGGCCAGTTTGCCGAACGCATCGGCATTTCCACCTCCTATCTGAACCAGATCGAGAACAACCAGCGGCCGGTTTCGGCAGCCGTCCTTCTGGCTCTGGCGGAGAAATTCCAGATCGACATTGCCGATCTCTCCTCCGGGGAAGGCGACCGGCTGCTGTCGGCGCTGACCGAGGCACTGTCCGATCCGCTGTTCGAAACCTATAGCCCGAGCCTTCAGGAGCTGAAGCTCGTCACGCAGAACGCGCCGGGCCTTGCCCATGCGCTGATCACCGCCCATCAGGCCTATCGCCGCAGCGGCGAGCAGCTGGCGAGCTTCGACGACCGCCTGGGGCAGATGGCCGGGCTGGCGGAACCCACGCCCTACGAGGAAGTGCGCGACTTCTTTCACTTCGTCGACAATTACATCCATGCGCTCGATGTGGCGGCCGAACGGCTTGCCGGAAAGATCGGCCTGGGCGAGAGCGAAAACCACGCGCTTCTGGTGCAGCATCTGCAGCGCGAGCACGGGATCGAGGTGGTCCGCGGCAATCCGGAAGACGAGCATCTTCGCCAGTACGATGCCCGCATGAGACGCCTTTCGGTCAATCCCTATGCCCCCGCCCCCAGCCGGGATTTCCAGCTGGCGTTGCAGATTGCCCAGCTTCAGGACGGGGCACTCTTCGATACGGTCATCGCCGAAGCGGGTTTCCGCAGCGAGGAGGCGGAAGAAATCTGCCGCATCGGGCTGCACAATTATTTCGCAGGCGCACTCCTTCTGCCCTACCAGCAATTCCTGAAGGCGGCCCGCGAGGCGCGGCACGATATCGAGCTCCTCGCCACCCGCTTCGGCGCGTCGCTGGAGCAGGTCTGCCATCGCCTCAGCACGCTGCAACGCCCCGGTGCCAAGGGCATCCCGATCTTTTTCGCCCGCATCGACCGGGCGGGCAACATCACCAAGCGCCACAGCGCCGCCAAGCTGCAATTTGCCCGCTTCGGCGCCGCCTGCCCGCTCTGGAACGTGCATCAGGCCTTTGAAATGCCGGGCCGCATCATCCGCCAGCTCGCCGAAACGCCCGATGGCGTGCGCTATCTCTGCCTGGCCACCCAGATTACCAAGGGCAATGCCCGCTTCGGCGCAGCGCGGCCACGCTATTCGATCGCGCTCGGTTGCGAAATTTCCTATGCGGATAATTTCGTCTATGCCGACGATCTCGACCTCACCAACCGCGCCGCCTACGATCCCATCGGCATCTCCTGCCGCATCTGCGAACGGGTGCGCTGCCCGAGCCGCGCCGTGCCGCCCCTGAAACGCAAGCTGGTCATCCGCCACGACATGCGCGGCACCCTTCCCTATGAGATTACCGACTGACAGGTCTGGCCTGCCCGGTGCGAAGCCCCCTTCCAGGCGCAAGGCAGCCATCTGCTTTTGCCGGAACTGCGCCCCTTCCCGTCTCGCCCTCCACCCGCTAAGCTTATTATTATAAAGTCGTATAGCATCAAATATTCTATTCATTATCAGTTCGTTGAATGCCTTTCCGATATCCGGGAAAGGCGCAGCCGGAAGGACCGCTGGGCCTGATGAGATTGAAGATGATGCAGAAGCCGCGCGCGAGCTACCGCCGCGAGACCGCGGAAGACCGCCGCCGGCAGCTTGGAGAAGCCGCCTTGCGCTGCATCCAGCGCAATGGACATGCGGGCGTTTCCGTCCGGCAGATCGCCGCGGAAGCCGGCGTCACGCAGGGCCTCATCACCCATCACTTCGGAGAGGTCAACGAACTGGTCGCCTATGCCTTCGATCTGATGGCGGCGGAAATCCAGAGCGGCATTGCGGCGGCAATCGCCGAGGCGGACGATACGCCTGCCGCCCGCATGGAAGCCTGCATCGAGGCCTCCTTCTCGCCCGAAATCTTCGATCAGTCGACGCTGGGCGTCTGGATCGTCTTCTGGGGTCTCGTCCTCCATTCCCCGAAGATGAGTGCGGCCCAGCAGCGGGACAACGGACTTTATGTCAGCCGGATGGAAAGCCTGATTTCCGACCTCGCAGAGGCTGAAGGCTTCCGGGTCGCCAATCCGCGCCTCGCCGCCATCCAGTTCGCAGCCATGTTCGATGGCCTGTGGCTCAACTGGTGCCTCAATCCCACCGGCTTCCGGCCGGAGGATGGCGTGACGCTCTGCCGCAACTGGGTGGAAGGCCTGCGCCGGGGCGCCTACGCCTGACATCAGGCTTTCTTTACAGAATATCCGAATGTGTTAATTTTCTTCTGTTCGACGGCAGAAGCAGACCGCGCCGCGCCTGCCCGGCGCACCGGGGAAGACGAGCTCCCCCGGCTGAGGCAACAGCTTTGCCGTCGCACAGGAGGATCTGACATGGAATGGTTTCCTATCAGGATCACGTTTGAGCTAAGGAAAACCCGCACGGGCTGGCAGGCCATCGTGCGGGTCGAACTGATCATCAGGTAAAAACGGAAGGGCGGGGAGCAACCCGTCCTTCCACTCCTTTATATTAGCGCAGCCCCATGGGACGCGCAATCGCCGAAATCAGGAGATCTTCGGGGCAAGGCTGCCGGAACGGTAGCGCTTGGCCATGTCGGAGAGCGGGATCGGCTTGATCTTGTCGGCATGGCCGGCGGTGCCGAATTCCTCGAAGCGCTGCTTGCAGAGCTTGGTCATGGCCTCCATGGCCGGCTTCAGATACTTGCGCGGATCGAATTCGGACGGGCTTTCGGAGAGCACCTTGCGGATCGCGCCGGTCAGCGCCATGCGGTTGTCCGTGTCGATGTTGATCTTGCGGACGCCGTGCTTGATGCCGCGCTGGATTTCCTCGACCGGGACGCCCCAGGTCGGCTTCATCTGGCCGCCGAACTTGTTGATGATTTCCTGCAGCTCTTCCGGAACGGAAGAAGAGCCGTGCATGACGAGGTGGGTATCGGGCAGGCGACGGTGGATCTCCTCGATCACGTTCATCGCCAGAACCGCGCCGTCAGGCTTGCGGCTGAACTTGTAGGCGCCGTGCGAGGTGCCCATGGCGACGGCGAGCGCATCGACGCCCGTATCGCGGACGAACTGAGCCGCCTGTTCCGGATCGGTCAGCAGCTGGTCATGGCTGAGCTTGCCTTCGAAGCCGTGGCCGTCTTCCTTCTCGCCTTCGCCGGTTTCCAGCGAGCCGAGAACGCCGATTTCGCCTTCGACCGAAACGCCACCCCAATGGGACATGTCGACCACGCGCTTGGTGATGCCGGCATTATAGGCATAGTCGGCGGGGGTCTTGCCGTCTTCCTTCAGCGAGCCGTCCATCATGACGGAGGTGAAGCCGTACTGGATCGCGGACATGCAGGTGGCTTCGTTGTTGCCGTGGTCGAGATGCATGCAGATCGGGATGTCGGGATGCAGTTCGACGAGACCGTCGATCAGCTTCGACAGGATGATGTCGTTGGCGTAAGCGCGCGCGCCGCGGCTCGCCTGGATGATGACCGGCGAATTGGTGGCCGCCGCAGCTTCGAGGATGGCGATGCCCTGTTCCATGTTGTTGATGTTGAAGGCGGGCACGCCATAGCCGTATTCGGCGGCGTGATCGAGCAACTGTCTAAGGGTAACGCGAGCCAAGCTCATTCCTCCTGTTGGTGGTCCACTCCCGTCCGCAGGACTAGAAAGCCTGTCGGGATCCCGGCCCTACCGGGTAAAACTGCCTGTAAGACGATAATCTGGGGCCGTAAAGGGGCCGGGAAAGGCCTGACAGGGATTGAATCGGTTGAATCTTTCCAGGACCGGAGATTCCCGGCGCAGATGTCGCGCGAAGGCCAGTTTCGGCTCCGGGAACGCCAAGGGCCGGACCGGCCCTTCCCTTCCCTTTGCACGGGCCGTTTACGATTGTGGCTAAATCGGGGTAAGGTTTTTCCGGGGAGCGTGGAAAGAGGGAAAATCATCCGTTCTGAAACACGACCAATTTGCTAGAGTTTCATGGCAAACCAAGGAGGTGGCGATGAAGACGAAATTGGTAAGACAGCTTCTGGCGGCTGGGCTGGTCATCGGGGGAGCGCTTGGCATGCAGGCACCGGCGGCCCGTGCCGACCAGACGCTGCTGAACGTGAGCTATGATCCCACGCGCGAGTTCTACAAGGACTTCAACGCCGCCTTTGCGGAAAAATGGGCGGCCGACGGAAACGAGGCCGTGACGGTCGAAACCTCGCATGGCGGCTCCGGCAAGCAGGCCCGCGCGGTGATCGACGGCCTCCAGGCCGATGTCGTCACCCTTGCGCTCGAAGCCGACGTCGATGCGATCGCGCAAAAGACCGGCAAGATCCCGGCCGACTGGAAGAAGCGGCTGGAAAACAATTCCGCACCCTACACGTCAACCATCGTTTTCCTGGTGCGTCAGGGCAATCCGAAAGGCATCAAGGACTGGGGCGACCTGATCAAGGATGACGTCCAGGTCATCACCCCGAACCCGAAGACCTCCGGCGGCGCGCGCTGGAACTTCCTCGCGGCCTGGGCCTGGGCGAAGCAGGCGAATGGCGGCGACGCGGAAAAGGCGAAAGCCTACGTCACCGAGCTCTACAGGCATGTGCCGATCCTCGATACCGGCGCGCGGGGTGCGACGACCACCTTCGTGCAGCGCGAACAGGGCGATGTGCTGCTGAGCTGGGAGAACGAGGCCTATCTCGCCCTCGAGGAACTGGGCGAAGGCAATTTCGAGATCGTGACCCCGTCCGTCTCCATCAAGGCCGAGCCCTCGGTGGCGCTGGTCGATGGCAATGTGGATGCCAAGGGCACCCGCAAGGCGGCGGAAGCCTATCTGAACTATCTCTACTCGGATGTCGGCCAGAAGCTGGCGGCCAAGCACTATTACCGCCCGGCCAAGCCCGAGCTCGCCGACAAGGCCGATCTTGCCCGCTTTGCCGAGGTGAAGCTCGTCACCATCGACGACTTCGGCGGATGGGCGAAGGCGCAGCCGGAGTTCTTTGCCGATGGCGGCCTCTTCGACCAGATCTATCAACCGGCGCAGTAAACGGACCCCCATGACACGATCGCCCTCTTCAGGGTGGCAGTTCAGACAACCGAGCGTTCTACCGGGCTTCCGGTGGGCGCTCGGTTACACGCTTGTCTGGCTGACACTCATCGTCCTCGTTCCGCTGGCCGGGCTGTTCTTCAAGTCCGCCGCCCTCGGCTGGCATGATTTCTGGTCGCTCGCCTTCGAGAAGCGCACGCTGAATGCGCTCTGGATCAGCTTCGGCTGCGCCTTCATCGCCGCGCTCGCCAATGTGGTCTTCGGCACGCTGCTCGCCTGGGTACTGGTGCGCTACCAGTTTCCCGGCAAGAAGATCATCGACAGCATGGTCGACCTGCCCTTTGCCCTGCCGACGGCAGTCGCCGGCATTGCGCTGACCACGCTCTATGCGCCCAAGGGCTGGATCGGCTCGCTTCTGGCGCCGCTGGGGCTCAAGGTGGCCTTCACGCCGGTCGGCATCGTCATCGCCCTCATCTTCGTCGGCCTGCCCTTCGTGGTCCGCACGGTCCAGCCCGTCATGGAGGAGATCGACCGCGAGGTGGAAGAGGCCGCCGCCACGCTCGGCGCAAGCCGCCTGCAGACGGTCTTCGGCGTGCTGCTGCCGGGCCTCGCCCCGGCGGTGCTGACCGGCTTTTCGCTCGCCTTTGCCAGGGGCGTCGGCGAATATGGCTCGGTCATCTTCATCGCCGGCAACCTGCCCTTCAAGTCGGAGATCGCTCCGCTGCTGATCGTCATCAAGCTCGAGGAATTCAATTATCCGGCCGCCACCGCGATCGCGGTCGTCATGCTGCTCATTTCCTTCTCGATGCTCTTCGTCATCAACCTCATTCAGGCCTGGAGCCGCAGGAGGTATGGCTATGGCGCATAATCCCGCGACCGATCATGCGGTCACCACGGAAACGCCGCTCGCCCGGGCCATCCTGATCGGCCTGTCGCTGGTCTTCCTGCTGCTGGTGCTCGCCATGCCGCTGCTGGCGGTCTTTGCCGAGGCGTTGAGAAAGGGCATCGTCCCCTTCCTGGAATCGCTCTCCGATCCGGAAACCTTCTCGGCCATCCGGCTGACCCTGCTGGTGGCCGGCATCTCCGTGCCGCTCAACCTCGTCTTCGGCGTCGTCGCCGCCTGGACCATCGCCAAGTTCGAATTCAAGGGCAAGGCGATCCTGTCCACCCTGATCGACCTGCCCTTCTCCGTCTCTCCTGTCATTTCCGGTCTGGTCTTCGTGCTGCTCTTCGGGGCGCAGGGGCTGCTCGGTCCCTTCTTGCAGAGCGCGGGCGTGCAGATCATCTTTGCAGTGCCCGGACTGGTGCTCGCCACCGTCTTCATCACCTTCCCCTTCGTCGCCCGCGAACTCATTCCGCTGATGCAGGAACAGGGCAGCGCGGATGAGGAAGCAGCCCTTTCGCTGGGCGCCAGCGGCTGGCAGACCTTCTGGTATGTCACGCTGCCGAACATCAAGTGGGGCCTGCTCTATGGCGTGCTGCTCTGCAACGCCCGTGCCATGGGCGAGTTCGGCGCCGTCTCGGTGGTGTCGGGCCATATTCGCGGCCAGACCAACACCATGCCGCTGCAGGTGGAAATTCTCTACAACGAATATAATTTCGTGGCCGCCTTTGCGGTTGCCACACTGCTGGCGCTGCTGGCGCTGGTCACCCTGGTGCTGAAATCGCTGCTCGAGCACCGTTTCAGCGCCGAACTTTCCGCCAGCCGACGCCACTGAGGGACCCATGGAAGTCAAGGTACAAAACATCCGCAAGGAATTCGGCCGGTTTCCGGCGCTTAACGACGTGTCGCTCGATATCCGCTCCGGCGAGCTGATCGCGCTTCTCGGCCCCTCCGGTTCCGGCAAGACGACGCTGCTGCGCCTGATCGCAGGGCTCGAAACCCCGACCGAAGGCCGCATCTTCTTCGGCGATACCGACGCCTCCGAAAAGACCGTGCAGCAGCGCAATATCGGCTTCGTCTTCCAGCATTATGCCCTCTTCCGCCATATGACGGTGCTGGACAATATCGGTTTCGGCCTGAAGGTGCGCCCGCGCGCCACCCGTCCGCCCAAGGCGGAAATCCGCCGCCGCGCCAAGGAATTGCTCGATCTCGTGCAACTGACAGGCATGGAAAACCGCTACCCGACGCAGCTCTCCGGCGGCCAGCGGCAGCGCGTGGCGCTCGCCCGCGCCATGGCGGTGGAACCGAACGTGCTGCTGCTCGACGAACCCTTCGGCGCGCTCGATGCGCAGGTGCGCAAGGACCTGCGCAAATGGCTGCGCGAAATCCACGACCGCACGGGCCACACGACCGTCTTCGTCACCCATGATCAGGAAGAGGCGCTGGAACTGGCGGATCGCGTGGTGGTGATGAGCCAGGGCAAGATCGAGCAGGTCGGCACGCCGGACGAGGTCTATGACAGCCCCAATTCCCCCTTCGTCTTCGGCTTCATCGGCGAATCCAACTGCCTGAGGGTCGCGGTCGACGGCGGCGAGATCCGCTTTGAAGGCAAGAGTCTCGGCATGGCGGCCGCGGAAGACAAGCATGGCGAGGCGCTGCTCTATTTCCGCCCGCAGGATATCGTGCTGGTGGAAGACGACGCGCCCCATTTCGAGGGACGGATTGCCACGACCCGCCGCGTCGCCGGCACGCGCCATGTGGAAGTGGCGCTCGGGAGCGGCGCCCATGTGGAACTGGAAGTCACGCCGGAACAGGCCGCCCGGCTCGATCCGAAACGGATTGCTTTCCGCCCGACCCGCTGGAAGCTCTTCCCCGTCTGAAACGACACATCCCGGGCATCGACCCGGGACCAGCCTTTCCGTCACGCGTTCCGCTTTTCCGTTACGGATACGGCATCCCCGACGTCATCCTCGGCCTCCGGGCCGAGGATCTGCCAACCTGTCGGACAATCGATGGACCTGTCGATGCTCGGGACGAGCCCTGGCATGACGGCGAACCGTCGACCCGGACGCTCCTCCTTCAGGCAATGCGCGCCTTCAGCGCCCGCACCTTCGCGGCATCGGTTTGCTTCTGCGGCCCGGCAGCAAAGCCGAGCGAGAGCACATTTTCCGGCTCCGCGCGCCCGGGGGACGAGCAGGAAGCGTGAATGTCCACGTCTGGCAGGCGCGCGAGGATCGGGTCGACCGTGTCCAGCGTGATGCCGGACCCCGGCATGATCGCGATCTGCCCCGCCGCACGGGCCACCATCTGAGCGATCCGGTCGAGGCCGGCAAGCGCCGTCTTTTCCCCACCCGAGGTCAGAATGCGTTCGAAGCCGAGCGCCACCGCCCGCTCGACCGCCTCGTTGAAGTCGGGCACCAGATCGATGGCGCGGTGAAGGGTTGCCGGCAGTCCCTCTGCCGCGGCAAGCAGACGCTGAAGCGCCGCGCCGTCCAGCCGTCCGTCCGCATGGTTCGCGCCGATCACGATCCCCTCCAGACCGAAACCGATCACGGTGCGGATATCGTTTTCCATCTGCCGGAGATCGGCCTCTCCATAGAGAAACGAGCCGGCGCGTGGCCGGATCATCGCATAGACGGGGACCGGGGCGTCCGCCGCCAGCGCCATAAGGCCGGGAGAAGGCGTCAGGCCGCCGACGGAAAGCGCGCTGCACAGCTCGATCCGGTCCGCGCCGCCCTCGATGGCGGCTTGCAGCCCGGCCGCATCGTCGACGCAGACCTCCAGCAGCCGTTTCCTCATGCATGCCCCCTGTTGAAGGCCAGCACCGCAGCACCCACAAGCCCGGGTTCGATGGTGCAGAGACCTGGCACGACCAGCGGCCGGTCGAGCTTCTTCAGGATGCGCGCCCGCACCCGCCGGTCGATTTCGTCAATGAGAGGCACGCAGCGGGCGAGCCCGCCGCCGACCGGCACGATGCCCGCGCCGACCGTGTTGACCAGCATGGCGAGCGGCCCCGCGGTGACGTCGCAGAGCACGTCGATGGTGCGGGTTGCCTTCTCCTCGCCGGCAAGCCAGGCGGCGGTGATCTCCTCGCTCGTCTTTTCCTCCTCGCAGAGAAAGCGATGCATCTTCTCCATGCCCCGCGCGCTCACCGTTGCATCGAGGCAGCCCGAAAGGCCACAACCGCAGGCAAAGGCCGGCAGTTGAACCTCCGGCGTGCCGCCGAAACGGGGGGCGGCGGGGCCATGCCCCCATTCGCCCGCGAAGCCGCCATCCGAATTGATCAACTCGCCATCGATCACCAGACCGCCGCCCACGCCGGTGCCGAGAATGACGCCGAAGACGACGCGATGCCCCTTGCCGGCGCCGGTGCCATATTCGGCCATGGCGAGGCAATCCGCATCGTTGGAAACGATGACCGGCAATTGAAGCGCCGCCTCCAGATCCGCCTCGATGGCGCGACCGTGGACGCACGGAATATTGGCGACCGTGATCAGCCGGCTTTCCGCATCGATCACCCCGGTAATCGAGATGCTGACGCAGGAGACCGGGTCCGGCGCGCCGGCGATCACGGCCTTCAGCGCCCCGACGAAGGCATCGAAGTCGTGGAGCGGCGTCGGCACGCGCGGCAGCGTCTCGATGTCCTCGGGGCCTTTCGCATAGGCGCCCTTGATGGCGGTTCCGCCGATGTCGAAGCAAACGATCATGCGTCTATTCCTGTTGATCCGGACCCGGCCATACGCCTGCCGGGTTAACGGATCGCCCTGCCATTGGCGTCGAAACGGTGCATCTGCGCGCGGTCCGGCGTGGCATAAACGATATCGTCCGGGTTCACGTGATGCTCGCCGAAGAGGCGCACCGTGACGAGCCCCGCCTTTTCCGTTTCCAGATAGACGATCGTATCGGCGCCGAGATGCTCCACATGCACAGCCTTGCCCTGCCATTCGCCGCTGTCGCGGGAAAGGGCAATATGTTCGGGGCGGATGCCGATGGTGGCGACGCTTTCGCCGAGCCGCCCGCCCTCGATGAAGTTCATCTGCGGCGAGCCGATGAAGCCGGCAACGAAGAGATTGGCCGGGCGATTGTAGAGCTCCATGGGCGAACCCACCTGCTCGATCGCGCCGGCCGAGAGCACGACGATCTTGTCCGCAAGCGTCATCGCCTCGACCTGGTCGTGCGTGACGTAGATCATCGTGGCCTTGAGGTCGCGGTGGAGTTTCGCAATCTCCAGCCGGGTCTGCACGCGCAACGCCGCATCGAGGTTGGACAGCGGTTCGTCGAACAGGAAGAGCTTCGGCTCGCGCACGATGGCGCGGCCGATGGCGACGCGCTGGCGCTGGCCACCGGACAGCTCGGCCGGTCGGCGCGCGAGATAGGGTTCGAGCGACAGCATGGCCGAGGCCTTCGCCACCCGCTTCTCGATCTCGGCCTTGTCCGTGCCCGCCTGCTTCAGCCCGAGGCCCATATTGTCCTTTACCGTCAGGTGCGGATAGAGCGCATAGGACTGGAACACCATGGCAATGCCGCGCTTGGCCGGCGGCACGGTCGCCACTTCCTGGCCGTCGATGCGGATGCTGCCGGTGGACGCATCCTCCAGACCCGCAATGACGCGAAGGAGTGTGGATTTTCCGCAACCCGACGGGCCGACGAAGATGACGAATTCGCCATCCTTCACGTCGAGATCGATGCCCTTCAGAACCTCATGGGCCCCGAAGGTCTTGCGGATATTCTGTAGCTGAAGCGCGCCCACGGCAAATTCCCCCTTAAATCAGAACCGGCTTGCCGGTCCTTACACTTTCGTCCGCCGCAAGGCAGACCCTCAGCGATTCCACCGCATCCTGCATGTGGCGGCCGAGATCCATGTCTTCGCGAATGGCCTTCAGCAGGAAGGCCTGTTCCCGTTCGCAGAGATCCTGATGGCCGGGCTCTCCGTCCATCTTCAGGTCGAGATCGGGCTCGGCAAAGCGGCCATCGGCCCCGCGCCTTGCCTTGTGCACCCGGATCATCGCCGTCTTGGTATGGGCGTCGATATCGTCGGACTTCGCATTCTCCATCACGATGGAGACGGAGCCGTTCGGCGACATCACGTCCTTCACGAAGAAGGCGGTTTCGGAAATCATCGGCCCCCAGCCGGCCTCGTACCAGCCGACCGAACCGTCCGCGAACAGCACCTGCAGGTGCCCGTAATTATACATGCCCGGCGCCACCTCCTCGGAGAGACGCAGGCCCATGCCGCGCACTTCCACGGGGCGGGAATCGGTGATCTGGCACATCACGTCCACATAATGCACGCCGCAATCGACGATCGGCGACGTGGTCTGCATCAGCGCCTTGTGGGTTTCCCAGGTCGGGCCTGACGATTGCTGGTTGAGGTTCATCCGGAAGACATACGGTCCGCCGAGAGCGCGCGCCTCCTCGATCAGCCGCATCCAGGACGGGTGATGGCGCAGGATATAGCCGATCACGAGCTTGCGTCCGTTGGCCTTCGCCGCCGCCACCACGCGCTCCGCATCGGCAACCGTGGTCGCGAGCGGCTTTTCCACGAAGACATGGCAGCCCGCTTCCAGCGCCGTCACGGCAAAATCCGCATGGCTGTCGGAATAGGTGTTGATCGAGGCGACGTCGGGCTTCAGCTCGGCCAGCGCCGCCTTGAAATCCGGCAGGATCGCGTAGCCCGAAAGCTCGCCCTCCAGTGCCGGCTTCGAGCGGTTGACGAGCGCCGCGATCTCGAAACCCGGATTTCGGTGATAGGCGAGCGCATGGCTGCGGCCCATATTGCCGAGGCCGGCAACGACGACGCGCAAGGGTTTTCCGGTCATTTCACGGCTCCCGAGGTAATGCCGCGGATCAGCTGCCGCGAGAAGATCATGTAGAGAACGAGAACGGGGAAGATCGCCAGCGACAGCGCCGAGAGAACCGCGTTCCAGTCGGTGACGAACTGGCCGATGAAGACCTGGCTGCCGAGCGTGATCGTCTTCGTGGCTTCCGCCGGCGCGAGGATCAGCGGGAACCAGAGATCGTTCCAGATCGGGATCATGGTGAAGACCGCGACCGTCGCCATGGCCGGCCGGACGAGCGGCAGGACGAGGCGGAAGAAGATCGCATATTCCGAAAGCCCGTCGATGCGCCCCGCATTCTTGAGGTCGTCGGAAACGGTCCGCATGAATTCCGAAAGAATGAAGACCGCAAGCGGCAGGCCCTGCGCCGTATAGACCAGCACCAGCGCCGTCAGCGTGTTGACGAGCCCGGTCGCTACCATGCCCTGCAGGATCGCCACCGTGCCGAGACGGATCGGGATCATGATGCCGAGCGAGAGATAGAGCCCCATCAGCGCATTGCCCTTGAAGCGATATTCCGAAAGGGCAAAGGCCGCCATGGCGCCGAACAGCAGTACGAGGAAGATCGAGACGCAGGTGACCGTCAGGCTGTTGGTGAAATAGCCGACGAAATCGCCCTGCTTCAGCACCGTTTCATAGCCGATCAGGCTGAAGCTCGACGGGCCCGGCAATTGCAGCGGCGAGCGGAAGATCGAGCCGCGATCCTTGAAGGAGTTCACGATGGTGAGAAAGACAGGGAAGAGGGCGATCAGCGTATAGGTGCCGAGGGCCAGATGGACGAAACCGGCGCGGATGGGCGATGTGCGTGCCTTGGACATGACGAACCTCCCCCGGGGATCAGAACTGGTAGCGGCGGATGCGCCGCTGGATGATGAAGAGGTAGAGCGACACGCCGGCGAGGATGATCAGGAACATCACGGTGGCAATCGTCGCGCCCATGGAACGGTCGCCGAGCTGCAGCTGGAAGCCGAAGAAGGTGCGGTAGAGCAGCGTGCCGAGAATATCGGTCGAGCCATCGGGACCGGCGAGCGCCCCCTGCACCGTGTAGACCAGATCGAAGGCATTGAAATTGCCGACGAAAGTCAGGATCGAGATGATGCCGATGGCCGGCAGGATCAGCGGCAGCTTGATCTTCCAGAACTGCGCCCAGCCGGTGATGCCGTCGCATTCGGCGGCCTCGATCACCTCGTCGGGAATGTTGAGCAGCGCCGCATAGATCAGCATCATCGGAATGCCCACATACTGCCAGACCGAGATCAGCGACACGGTGATCAGCGCCGTGCTCGGCAGGCCGAGCCAGGGCAGGAACAGGCTTTTCGCGCCGACAAGGCTCATCAGCCAGGGCGCGACACCCCAGAGCGGCGACAGGATCAGCTTCCAGATGAAGCCGACGATCACGAAGGACAGAAGCGTCGGCAGGAAGATCGCCGTGCGGTAGAAGGAGGCGAAACGCAGCTTCGGGATCGACAGCATGGCGGCCAGCGCCACCCCGATCGGGTTCTGCACCAGCATGTGCACGACAAAGAAGATCAGGTTGTTCTTCAGCGCATTCCAGAAATCGGCGGCCCAGCGGGCGTCCCCGAACAGCACCTGGAAATTGCCGAGGCCGACGAAGACGGGCGTACCGTCCTTCGTCACGTTGAACAGCGACAGCCACAGCGTCTGGAACAGCGGCAGGATCATCACGATGGAATAGATGATGAGCGCCGGCGTCAGAAACACCAGGATATGCCAGCGGGTCGGCCGCTTCAGCGGTGCCGTGGCCCCGGTCTCATCCATCGATGTCATGATCGCTCCCCCTGATCGGATTGAATAAGTTCCATGCATGCAGTCGCATGGTCGGGTGACGTTCCCCTCCCCCTTGTGGGGAGGGGCTAGGGGTGGGGGTCTGCGGAACGCACATGGCTTTTCCGTCGGTACGAAGCCGGGTCTTTTCCAGGCTTACCCCCACCCCTGACCCCTCCCCACAAGGGGGAGGGGAACGCCGCCGTACGTTTTCAATGGCCACTCCCGCCGTCACCGAAGGCGGGAGTGGGGAATGAATGGCCCTGCGCTATCCCCGGGTTCGGGTTGAGGCGCAGGGCCGTTTCACACCTTACTTCGCCGGCTTGTACCAGCTGTCCAGGCCTTCCTGGAGCTTCTTGGCGGCATCTTCGGCGGTCGAGGTGCCGTTGATGACATTGGCCGAAGCGGTCCAGGTTTCGTTTTCCAGGTTCGGCTTGCCGCGCGACAGGATCTGGTAGGTCGAACGGATGGTCGACTTGCACTTGTCGCGCCAGGAGACGAATTCCTGGGCCAGCGGATCGGTCATCTTCACCGGGGTGGAGTTCAGGCTGAAGAAGCCCGGCAGCGAGTTCGCGTAGATTTCGGCGAATTCCGGCGAGGCGACCCAGGTGAGGAAGGTCTTGGCCGCATCCGCATTGGCGCTCTTGGCATTGAGGCCGATGCCGATGTCGTTGTGGTCGGAGATGTAGCAGGTATCGCCGGCCTTCTTCACCGGCGGCGGGAAGGCGCCCATCTTGAACTGGGCCTGGGTGTTGAAGCCCGAGATTTCCCACGAACCGGCCGGATAGATGGCGGCGCGGCCGAGCGTGAACATGTTCTGGCTGTCCGGATAGGTCTGCGCCTGGAAGCCGTCGCCGAGATAGTCCTTCCACTTGGCGAGCGTCTTGTAGGGCTCGACCCAGGCGGCGTCGGTCAGCTTCTGCTCGCCCTTGATGAGCGCCAGACGGCCTTCTTCACCCTTCCAGTAGTTCGGGCCGATGTTCTGGTAGCCCATGGTCGCGGCTTCCCAGAGATCCTTCGTACCCATGGCCATCGGAACATAGGTGCCGTCGGCCTTGATCTTGTCGAGCGCCGCGAAGAACTCGTCTTCGGTTGCCGGCACGGCAATGCCGAGCTTCTCGAAGGCGTCCTTGTTGTAGATGAAGCCATGGATGACCGAAGCCATCGGCACGCAGAAGGTGGCCTTGCCGTCGTCGGTGGTCCAGGCGGACTTGGCGACGTCGGAGAAGTTCTCCATGCCCTTCAGGCCGGAAAGATCGGCCAGATGGCCCTTGTTATAGAGTTCGAGCGACGCATCGAACGGGCGGCAGGTGATGAGGTCGCCGGCAGAACCCGCGTCCAGCTTGGCGTTGAGCGCGGCATTGTATTCGGTCGGCGCGGTCGGGGCGAAATTCACCTTGATGCCCGGGTTCTTCGCTTCGAAGGCGGGGATCAGCTTTTCCTGCCAGATCTTGATGTCGTCGTTGCGCCAGCTCTCGATGGTCAGGGTGGTGTCCGCCTTGGCGGCGCTGATGGATGCCAGGATACTCGTGGATACGAGCATGGCCTTGACGATGGTACGGGTCATTTTGTTCTCCCTCGGTTGAAGCGCCCCGATGGCGCTCCTGTTCTAGACTTTTGCCTTGCGGTCTTTCAGGTGCCGGAGCGCGGTCGACAGATGCTGGCCGCCCGCCGCGAGAAGCCGTTCGGCCTCCTCCACTCCGCTCGCCCCGGCGGCGAGCAGCACGGCGATCTTCACGGAGCCGGAAGCCTTGGCGAGATGGGTCGCCGCCTCTTCCGTACCGATGCCGGAAATATCCGACACCATGCGCTGGGCTCGCGCACGAAGCTTCTGATTGTCCGCCTTGAGGTTCACCATATGCCCGGCATGAACATGCCCGAGCAGCGACGCCATCAGCGTGGACAGGAGATTGAGCGCGATCTTCTGCGCCGTGCCGGCCCCGAGACGGGTAGACCCCGCCACGATCTCCGGCGGCGTCGGCAGCAGAACCGCGAAATCCGAATGGGAAAACAGGGCCGCACCCGCATTGTTGGCAAGGCCGATCACGGCAGCGCCACGGGCGCGCGCCGCCTCGGCAATCGCCAGCGCATAGGGCGTCGAACCGCTGGCCGTGACCGCGATCACCACATCGCCGGCCCCGATCGACTGCGCCTGCACCGCTCCGCGGCCCGCCTCCGCATCGTCTTCGGGACCGCCGGGAAGAGACGGATGCCCCGCACCCGCGCCCGGCAGGCCGCCCGCCATCAAAATGAGGATGCGCTCGGCCTCGATGCCATAGGTTCCGGACAGCTCCAGCGCATCCGCCATCGCCATCAGGCCGGAAGACCCGGCGCCCGCATAGATCAGCCGGCCGCCGGCCCGAACCGCAGCCGCCATGGCCTCCGCGGCCGCCGCAATGCTGGGCAGCGCCGCGCCGACGATGCCGGCGGCAGCCACCTGTCCCTCAAACAGAAGATCCAGCATACCAAGCGGCGGCAGCGCATCGAGCGCCGCACCGCTTTCATGCCTCAACTCTGTCCGTTCGATTGACATTGCTCGCCTCCACCTGATCGGGATAATGCCAAAAAAATACCAATTGTCCATATGAAAATTAACAATTCTGTTCGAGACCTCCGCAAAAGCCCCTCAGATTTACAAGAATTGCCATGAAAAACAGGCTTTTATGAAAATTACCCCGACCGCCGCAAAAACCGCCTTGGTTAATGGTATTTTTTTGGTATTATACCGGCCGGAGGTGATCCATGTCAGACTTCATCCTGGGCGTCGATGGTGGCGGAACGTTTTGCAGGGCGGCGATAGCGGACGCGTCCGGGCTGATACTCGCCCGCGGCGTCAGCGGCCCGGCCAATATTCTGACGGACCCTGACCTCGCTGCCCACAATATCCTGTCCGCCGCGTCGCAGGCGCTGGCCAAGGCCGGGATCGAGGCCTGGCGGCTGGCCCATATTCCGGTCTTTCTGGGTCTGGCCGGCAGCACCGTGCCGCGCGCGGTCGATCACATTCGCAAGAAGCTGCCCTTCGTGCGGGCCGCGATCGATTCCGACGGTCTCGTGGCGCTGGAAGGCGCTTTGGGATCCGGCGACGGAAGCGTGGCGGTGATCGGCACCGGCACCATCTATTTCATCCGGCAGGATAATGTCTTGCGCACCATTGGCGGATGGGGGTTCGCGCTGGCCGATCTCGGCAGCGGCGCGCGCATCGGCCAGGCGGCCATGCAGGAGGCGATCCTCGCCTATGACGGCATCCGCACGCCCTCCCCGCTCGCCCGCGCCCTGCTGGACGAATTCGGCGGCAAGCCTTCGGACATGGTGGATTTTGCCGCCACGGCCCAGCCAGCGGATTTCGCCGCCCGGGCCGCCCAGGTTTTTGCCCATGCGGAACTCGGCGATGCGGCGGGTCTGCGGGTGATCCGCCTCGCGGCCCATGCGGTCGACGAGGCGCTGGACCGGCTCTACACGCTGGGCGGGCCGCTTCCGCTCTGCCTGGTGGGCGGCTTGTCCGATCAGTATGCGCCCTGGCTGGCCGAGCGGCATCGCGCCCGCCTGAGGCCGGCCCGTGGGGACGGGCTCGACGGCGCCATTGCGCTGGCCCGCCAACGTTTTCTGCACAGGACCGGAGCGGCGGCATGATTCTCTCGACCATCCTTTCGGCCGATGCACTGGAAAAGACCGGACGCGGCCCGCTCTACATGAAGCTCCGGCAAGTGCTCGAAGAGGCCATCCGCAGCGGCAAGCTGGAACAGGGCGATGCGCTGCCTCCGGAACGGGACCTGGCGGAAATCGCCGATGTCAGCCGCGTCACGGTGCGCAAGGCGGTGGACGATCTGGTGCGCGACGGGCTTCTGGTGCGCCGGCACGGCTCGGGAACCTTCGTGTCGAAGCCGGTGTCCAAGGTCCAGCAATCGCTTTCGCGCCTGACCTCCTTTACCGAGGACATGGCGCGCCGTGGCTTCACCACCCATGCGGAGGTGCTGGAACAGGGCGTCTTCCACCCCACCACCGATGAAATGGTGATGCTGGGCCTGTCCGCCGGCACCATGGTGGCCCGCATCAGCCGTCTGCGCATGGCGGACGGCACGCCGCTCGCCATCGAGCGCGCCAGCATTTCCACCGAATTCCTGCCCGAGCCGGAAAATGTCACCACCTCGCTCTATGCCGAACTCGACCGCTGCGGAGCGCGGCCGGTGCGGGCGATCCAGCGCATTTCCGCCTGCAACGTGAAAGAGCCGGATGCGGAGCTTCTCGGCATTCCCGCAGGCGCCGCCGGTTTGTCCATCGAGCGTGTGTCCTACCTTGCCTCCGGGCGCGTGGTGGAATTCACCCGCTCCCTCTATCGCGGCGACGCCTACGACTTCGTCGCCGAAATGACCCTTGCCGACAACGACCCCGCGGAATGACGCGGCCCGGCCCTGAACGAGGAATGACCATGCAGACCCACATGCGACGCGAAATCGACGAGATCCCGGAGGCGGCGGCGCGACTGATCGACGGATCGGCCGCCGGCCTGCGCCAGGCCGGCCTGTCGCTGCGCGAGCGCAACCCGGCCTATGTCGCCACCATCGCGCGCGGCTCCTCCGACCACGCGGCCCATTTCCTGAAATATGCCATCGAGCTTGTCGCCCGCAAACCGGTCGCCTCCGTCGGCCCGTCCCTTGCCTCCATCTATGACGTGACGCTGGATCTCTCGGGCGCCGCCACGATTGCCATTTCCCAGTCGGGCAAGAGCCCCGACATCGTGGCCATGGCGGAAGCCGCGACCCGCAGCGGCGCGGAAAGCATTGCGCTGACCAACACGCTGGGCTCGCCGCTTGCCGCCGCCTCCCGTCACGCCATCGACATTGCGGCCGGACCCGAACTCGCGGTCGCAGCCACCAAATCCTATGTCAGCTCGGTTCTGGCCGGGCTGATCCTGCTGGCCGAATGGACGGGCGATGCCGAACTCTCGGCCGCGATCCGGGCGCTTCCCGCCCATTTCGAAAAGGCGGTCCGCCTCGACTGGCTGCCGGTTCTGGCCGATGACCTGAAGGACGCCTCGTCGCTCTACATGCTGGGCCGCGGCCCCTCTCTCGCCATCGCCAGCGAGGCGGCGCTGAAGTTCAAGGAAACCTCCGGCCTGCATGCGGAGGCCTATTCGGCGGCGGAAGTGCTGCATGGGCCGGTCGCGCTCGTGAAACCGGAATTTCCGGTCATCGCCTTTGCCGCCCGCGATGCGGCGGAAAATTCCATCGCCACGGTTGCGGACGGGCTGGCGGAGAAGCGCGCCTCGGTCTATGCCACCTCCGCGCAGTCGGCACGGGCGGGGCGTCTCCCCTTCGTGGAAACGGGGCATTTCCTCACCGATGCCCTGTGCCTGATCATTCCCTTCTACGGCTTCGTCGAAGCCTGGTCGCGCGCGCTCGGATACAATCCCGACAAGCCGGAAGCCCTCAAGAAAGTGACGGAAACCCGATGAGCCATCAGATCGCCTTCAGGGGCGCGCGGATCTTTACCGGCGAGAGCTGGATCAACGAGGCGGTGCTTCTCGTCGAGAACGGCCGCGTTGCCGGCATCGTGGACGAGGACGAGGTGCCCGCAGGCGCCGGGATCGTCGCACTGCCCGAGAACGCCCTCCTCGTGCCGGGCTTCATCGATCTCCAGGTGAATGGCGGTGGCGGCGTCATGCTGAACGACGACCAGAGCGTCAAAGGCATTGCCACCATCTGTGCCGCCCATGCCCGTTTCGGCACGACAGCGCTTCTGCCCACGCTGATCACCGACCGGGTCGACATCACCCGCGCCACCCTGGCCGCCGGTATCGAGGCCACCCGCGCCGGTGTACCCGGCTTTCTCGGGCTGCATCTCGAAGGACCGCATCTGTCCGTCGCCCGCAAGGGCGCGCATGATCCCTCCCTGATCCGGCCGATGGAGCCGGCAGACCTCGACAGCCTGATCGGCGCCGTCGGGCAGATGCCGGTCCTGATGACCACGGTCGCCCCGGAAAACGTGACGCCCGAGCAGGTGGATGCGCTCTCCTCCGCCGGGATTCTCGTCAGCCTCGGCCATACGGATTGCGATGCGGATACCGCGCTCGACTATGCGGCCGCCGGTGCCCGTGCGGTAACCCACCTCTTCAACGCCATGAGCCAGCTCGGCAATCGCGAGCCCGGCGTGGTCGGCGCGGCGCTGGAGGAAGGCATGCTGCATGCCGGCCTGATCGCCGATGGTTTCCACGTCAACCCGGTCACCATGCGCATCGCCCTTTCCGCGAAGAACGGCCCCGGCCGCATCTTCCTCGTCACCGACGCCATGTCCACCATCGGCACCGATCTCGACGGCTTCACCCTGAACGGCCGGCAGATCTACCGGAAGGACGGACGACTGACGCTGGCGGACGGCACGCTGGCAGGCGCGGATATCGACATGCTGTCCTCGGTCCGTTTCGTCCACGAGACGCTCGGCCTTCCGCTTGGCGAGGCCCTGCGCATGGCAAGCCTCTACCCCGCCGAGGCCGCCGGCGTCGCCGGCGGCAAGGGCCGGCTTCAGACCGGCATGGATGCGGATTTCGTCATCCTCACCGAGGCGCTCGATCACCAGGCCACCTATATCGCCGGCGTCTGCGTGCACGCCGCCTGACCTTTCCTGCCCGGAACGGGCGGCCTATACTGGCCGCCGACCCACCCCGGAAGGACGTGCCGATGCTCAACCTGCTCACCGATATCGACGGCCTCTCCGTCGGTCACGCCACCGATCTCGACCGGGCGACAGGCGTGACGGTGGTCGTCTTCGACCGGCAGGCCACCGCCTCGATCGCCATTCTCGGCGGCGCGCCGGGCAGCCGCGACAGCGCCATGCTCAGCCCCGAAAACAGCGTGCAGGCGGTGGATGCGCTCGTGCTGTCGGGCGGCTCGATCTTCGGCCTCGACGCCACGGGCGGGGTTCTCGATGGCCTGAGGCAGGACGGGCGCGGCCTTGCCTTCGGCAACACCATCGTGCCGATTGCCGCGCAGGCGATCCTGTTCGATCTGATGAATGGCGGCAACAAGGACTGGGGCGACCAGAACCCCTACCAGCGCATGGGATACGCCGCCTACCGGGCGGCATCGAAGGGCGCCTTCCCGCTCGGAACGGTGGGCGCGGGAACCGGCGCGACCACGGCGCGGCTGAAGGGCGGCCTCGGCTCGGCAAGTGCCGTCACCGCCGCCGGCCACCGGGTCGCAGCCCTCGTGGCCGTCAATGCGCTGGGCAGCCCGACCGTCGGCAAAGGCCCGCATTTCTGGGCCGCACCCTTCGAAGTGGCGGAGGAATTCGGCGGGCTCGGCTACCCGCCCCGCTTTGGGGCAGAGGAGACCGCCCTCTTCGTCAAGGGCATGGAGCCTACCGCCACCACCATCGGCATGGTCGTTACCGATGCGCGCCTGACCAAGGCGGAATGCCATCGCCTTTCGATCCTCGGACAGGACGGGCTGGTGCGCGCCATCCATCCCGCCCATTTCCCGTCGGACGGCGATACGGTGTTCGGCGCCGCCACGGGGGAAAAGCTCGTGGCAACGCCGATGGAATTCATGGATATCTGCCATATGGCCATGGTGACCATGGCCCGCGCCGTGGCCCGCGGCCTCTACGAGGCGACCGCCCTGCCCCAGCCGGGCACGAAGCCCGCCTGGAGGGACGTGCATGGAAGCGGCGCTTAGCCGCCCTTCACCAGCGAGCGCGAGAGGCCGGACAGCACTTCGGCGCCATCCTTGCGCAGGATGACGATTTCCTCCAGCCGCACGCCAAACCGCCCCTTGAGGTAGATGCCCGGCTCGATGGAGAAGACATTGCCTTCCTCCAGCACCCCATCCGACGTGGCGGTGATGTAGGGGCCTTCGTGAATGTCGATGCCGAGGCCATGGCCGGTGCGGTGCAGGAAGAATTCGCCATAGCCCGCCTCGGCAATCACGCCGCGCGCTGCCGCATCGACCGTCTTTGCCGTGACACCCGGCTTCGCCGCCGCAATCGCCGCCTTCACCGCCCGGTCCACGATGGCGTGGATCTCGTCGAGACCGTCCGGCTTGGAGCCGAAATAGCCCATGCGGGTCATGTCGCTCGGATAGCCTTTGCTGCGGCCGCCGATATCGATGAGCACGCTGTCGCCCGCCTTCAGCCGGCGGTCGCTGCAATGGTGATGCGGATAGGCGCCGTTCTCGCCGAAGCCGACGATGGTGAATTCGGCCACCGCGCCGCGCTCGAGATAGAAATTCTTGACCACCTCGGCCACTTCGATCTCGCTGATGCCTTCTTTCAGCGAGGCAAAGGCGGCCATCGCGGCCTCGTCGTTGAGGAGCGCATTCTCCTTGAGGAGGCGATATTCTTCCTCATCCTTCCGCGCCCGCAGCCAGCCGACGGTCTCGCCGGTAAAGGCATGGCCGGGCTGCTTCAGGGCGCCGAGCAGCAGCAGGGCGAAATCCGCGCGCATCGTCTCGTCGAGCGACACCTGGAGACCGGCCTTGTCCTTGACGCCGAATTCGGTGAGCAGCGTGTCGAGCGCCCCGTTTGCGCCCTCGTCGTCCGCCCAGAGATAGAAGGGCAGGTCCGTGTCCTTGCGCGCCGCATCCGCATTGAGCTTCGGCATCAGGAAGGCCGCCTTGTCGGCGGTCACGATCTGCATCACCGGGCGCTCGTCGCCATGCGGCGAAACACCGGACAACCACAACATGTGCGAGCTCGGTCCGACGGCGACGAGATCGGTATGGGAGGCTTTCATGCGGCTGCGAAGCGCAGCCAGCCGGGCAGCATAATCAGGCATAGTCATCTCCGGGTGGGGCTGGGGTCGAAAAGTCAGGTCATGGCCAGCGGCTGCGGGCCGCGGGGCGGCGGAAACAGCCGGTCGAGCGCGGCAAGATCCTCCGGCGCAAGCACCAGATCGGCCGCCGCCGCATTCTCCCGCACGCGGTTCGCGCTGCGGCTCTTGGGGATGGCGATCACGCCGGGCCGGGTGAGAAGCCAGGCCAGCGCGACCGTCGCCGCCGAAACGCCGTATCGGCGGCCGATCGCCGCAAGCTCCGGATGATCGATCAGCTGTCCCTCGCCCAGCGGGCAATAGGCCATGATGGCGATCTGCCGCTTCTCCGCCTCGGGCAGCAGATCCCATTCGATCCCGCGCTCGGCGAGATTGTACATCACCTGGTTGGCGACGCAGTTCTGCGCCTGCGGCAGGCCGGAAAGCTCCGCCATGTCGGCGGGGTCGAGATTGGAGACGCCCCAGTGGCGGATCTTGCCGTCGGCGCGCAGGCGCTCGAAGGCTTCCACCGTTCCGGCCAGCGGATGGCGGCCGCGCCAGTGGAGCAGGTAGAGGTCGATGCGGTCGGTGCCGAGATGCCGGAGCGACCGTTCGCAGGCCTCGACGGTGCCCTCGCGGGAGGCATTTTCCGGCAGGACCTTGGAGACAAGGAAGACCCCGTCACGCCGGCCGCGAATGGCCTTGCCGACCAACGCTTCGGAACGGCCGTTGCCGTACATTTCTGCCGTGTCGATCAGGGTCATGCCGAGATCGATGCCCGTCTGGAGCGCCTCGATCTGGCCGGCCTCGTCCGGCTCGCCGATCCCCATCTTCCAGGTTCCGAGCCCGAGCGCGGAAACCCGTTCGCCCCCCTTCAGCACGACGTGTCGCATGCAGTCCTCCCTGGAAAGAGGCGAAGCGGCGCGCTTCGGCCTTCACCGCCCTACTGTATAAAATCAGCGGGCAATTTTGACCAGTACAAAATTTTTTTACTTGATGGCCATGAGTCACCAGCCGACCGGCTGTCCGTCATGGGTGCGGAAGCTCGCGGTCTCTGCGAGGCCGGCCGAGGCGATCAGCGTCATGAGGCCGGCCGCGCTTTCCTCGACGGTCAGCACCGCCTCGTCCCCGCCCATGTCGGTGCGGACCCAGCCGGGATGAAAGGCCATGACGGCAATGCCGTCAGGCCGGAAATCCGCCGCAAGCTTGGTGGTTGCCATGTTCAGCGCCGCCTTCGAGCAGCGATAGGCATAGTCCCCGTCGGGATTGTCCCGGTGCCCCTCGCTGTTGGAGCCCGCGCGGCTGGAGATCATGGCAACGACCTTGCGATGCCCGGCCCGCAGATTGGGCAGCAGCGCCCGGGTGAGCAGAAGCGGCGCCAGCGCATTCACCCGCATGGTCTCGATGAAGTCCCCTGATGTCACCGCGTCGAGCCCCTCCGTCGCACCCCGGATCGCCGCATTGTGGATGAGGATGTCGATGCCCTGTCCCTCCAGCCGGCGGGCGGCCTCGGCAATCGAGCCTTCGTCCTCGAGCCGCAGCGGCAGGGCCTCCACGCCGGCAATCGTGCTGTCCTCCCGACGGCCGGCGGCAATCACGCGGTAACCGTCGGCGGCGAACAGGCGGGCAAGCATGGCGCCGAGCCCGCGATGCCCGCCGGTGATCAGAACCGTCCCCTTCACCGCCATGATCAGCGCTCCCCCGCTTCCCGGGCGATGCGGCCATAGACCTCACCGCTCCACTTGAGACGCCGTTCCTGCGTCTTGAAATCCACATGGATCAGGCCGAAGGGCGCGGTATAACCGAGCGCCCATTCGAAATTGTCGGTGAGCGTCCAGGCAAAATAGCCCTTGACCGGCACCCCCTTGGCAACGGCCGACGCCACCTTCTCGATATAGCCGACCAGATAGGCGGCGCGGTCCGCATCCTCGATCCGGCCGCGCGCATCCGGCACTTCCGGAGCAGTCGCCATGCCGTTTTCCGTCACATAGATCTTCGCCGGCCTGTAGGTCTCGTGCACGTGCACCAGAATATCCTCGATCGCCTGCGGCCAGATTTCCCAGCCGAGCGCCGAATAGTCGGAGCCTTCCGGCGAGACGCGCTCATAGGAAAGCGGCGGCAGTTCGGGACCGGCCTTGATCACCGAACGGCGGTAATTGTTGATGCCGAGGAAATCGATCGGCGCGCGGATGGCCTCAAGATCGCCGGGGCGGATCTCCGGCAGGAAGCGCGGATGGTAGAGATCGAGCATGTCCTCCGGATAGGCGCCGTTGAAGATCGCCTCCAGATACCAGCGGTTCTGGGCTCCGTCGAACCGGCGCGCCGCCTCGATGTCCTCTTCCCGGTCGGTGGCCGGCTCCGTGACATTGACATCGAGCGTGATCCCCACCTCGGCCCCTTTGGCCTCGCTGCGGATCATCGGCACGGCAAGACCGTGGGCAAGCAGTGCATGGTGGCTGGAAACCACGCCGCCCCGCACGCCGTCGGAAAGGCCCGGCGCATCCTCGCCCGTCGCATGGCCCCACCAGCAGAAGGTCCAGGGTTCGTTGAGCGTCGTCCAGTGGCTGACCCGGTCCCCGAAAAGAGCGGCCGCTTCCGCCGCATAATCGGCAAAGCGCATCGCCGTGTCGCGATTGTACCAGCCGCCCCTGTCCTGCAGCCGCTGCGGCAGGTCCCAGTGGTAGAGCGTCAGGAAGGGATCGATGTCCGCTTCCAGCAGCGCATCGATCAGCCGGTTGTAGAAATCCGCCCCGGCCCGATTGATGCGGCCCGAACCCTCCGGCAGCAGGCGCGGCCAGGAGAGGGAAAAGCGATAGGCCGAAAGCCCCATCTGCCTCATCAGGTCGATGTCGCGCGGGAAGAGGTGGTAGTGATCGCAGGCCACATCCCCGTTGGATCCGTCCGCAATCGCCCCCGGCTTGCGGGTGAAGCGGTCCCAGATGCTCTCCCCCTTGCCATCGAGGGCGGCCGCCCCTTCGATCTGGTAGGCGGAGGTGGCGCTGCCGAAGACGAAATCGGCGGGAACGCGGATGCAGGAGGCACGGTGGATCAGCTCCTCGCGCCATTCAGCGATGCTTGACATGATATTTTCTTTCGACGGTATTCACCAGACTTGCGGCCGCAAGCGTCAGGAAGATGTAGAAGATAGCCGCGGAATTGTACGGCGCAAAGGGCAGGAAGCTTGCCGACTGGAATTCCCGCATGCGCTGGGTGATATCGCGGATCGACAGGATCGACAGCAGCGACGTGTCCTTGAGAATGGCGATCAGTTCGTTGCCGAGCGGCGGAATGATCACCCGGAAGGCCTGCGGCAACACCACGTGACGGGCCGTATTCCAGCGGTTGAGGCCGAGGGATTTCGCCGCCTCCGTCTGGCCGGCCGGAATGGCATTGATGCCGGCCCGGAAGATTTCCGCCAGATAGGCCGAATAGGCAATCGCCATGGCCACGATGCCGCGCATCATGTTGGGCGGATCGACCGCGCCGCCGGTGGCATCCTTCAGCGCCCCGGAGAGCGGCAGGCCCACATAGAGAACGATGACCAGCATCGGAATGCCACGGATCGTGTCGATGACGAATTCCGAACCGATGGCCAGCGGATGGCGGCGATGCAGCATGCCGCCGAAGGTGAGGATGCCGAGAATGATCCCCAGCACCGCAAGCGTGATCCCGGTCGATTTCGAACGGTCATCGAGCGCCGTGGTCTTCCAGAGCACCGGCCAGTTGGCGGGCGGCGCTTCGGCCGCAAACAGCACGGCGCTGACGCCCTGCTTGCCCTCCACCGCCTTGATCCCGTCCTCAGGCGCGAGGAAGGTGCGGACCCCGGTTTCCGTCTCCGGACCGCCGGGATAGGTGCCGAAACGGACCGCGCCGACCAGCGAGGACGGCGTTCCCCGGAGAATGCCGATCTTGCCCTCGAGCGTTCCGGCCAGCACATAGGGCGCTGGCGGCTGGAGCAGCTGGTAGGCGGCTCCAGAAAGCAGCAGGGCGACGATCAGGCTGGAAATGAGGCCCGTGCGGCGGCTGTACTGCAGCTGCAGAAGCCCCACCCAGGTGAGACCGAGGAGCGCCGCCAGCACATAGGCGAGAATGGCCGCCCGGAGTGTGGTGGCGACGCCCGCCGCGAAGGCGACATGGGCAAACAGCAGCAGGAATGCCAGCAGCAGGCCATTGGTTACCCCGGCAATCAGCCCCCCTGCCCGTGCCACGAGCGGCACGCCCCTTGCCCTGCCGAAGGCATGGGCCGCAAGGCCGAAGAACGACAGGAGCCCGTAGAGCGGGACGATCAGGGCAAGCACATCCTTCAGCCAGAGATCCGCTTCCGGCGTGAGCTGGCGCGGATTGACGCCGGGGACCACCAGTTTCGAGGCGAAGGCATCCACGCCATTGGCAAGGGCCGAGGCCATATAGGGATGGGCGAGCTCGCCGCGCATCAGCACGATCAGGGCGCCGAGATGAACGAAGCCCGCCACCGGCCGCACCAGCCGCCGCAAGCCCTGATCCTTGCGGTAAAACAGCAGGACGAGGCCCGATACGCAAAGCGCGAGAAGCAGCAGATAGCCCGGAACGAGGATGCCCGACCCGTTTTCCACGCCCGCCAGCGCCCGGAGCGAGCGCATGTAATCGGCTGAAGTCGCAAACAGATACAGGATGAACGGCGTGGCGGTCAGGATGATCAGATTGCTCGGCCTGACCCGTTTCAGGAAAGACATTCCTTCCTCCGGAATGGAATTCAAGACAGCAGGGGACGGCGCGGCCGGAAGAGGCTGGCTCTTCCGGCCCGGACACGTGCCCCCGGGAACAGCTTATATCAGTTCGTGCCCCAATACTTCTGGATCAGCTTGTCCAGCGTACCGTCGTCCTGCAGGGCCTTGATGCCCTCGTTGAAGGCCGCCACGTTCGGGTCGCCCTTGCGGAACACCAGACCGAGCGGATCGGAGGACAGGCCGCGGATCGAGACGACCAGCTCGCCGGCGAATTCCTTCTCATAGGCATCCGCATTGGCGCCGTTGATCACCACGCCGTCCACGTCCTTGTTCTTCAGCGCCAGAACCGAGGCGCTGAACGTGTCATAGGCCAGCACGTTTTCCTTGCCGACGATACCGGCGGCCACGTCCGCATCGGTGGTATTGGCCTGGGCGGAGAGCTTCAGGCCCTTGGCCTTGAAGTCGTCGGCCGAGGTGACCGCGTCTTCCACCCGCATCAGCACGGCCTGGCTGTTGACGATATAGGGATCGGTGAAGTCCATCGCCTTCTTGCGCTCCTCGGTGATCGAGACGCCCGAGGCGACGAAATCGAAATTGCCCTGGTCGAGCGCGGCGAAGATGCCGTCCCAGCCGGTCGTGACGAATTCGGCCTTGCAGTTGATCTTGGCGCAGACGGCATTCACCACATCCACGTCGAAGCCGACGATCTGGCCGGTGGCGGGATCGACGCTTTCCATCGGCGGCGAGGTCGTGTCCGAGCCCACCTTCAGCAGCTTGCCACCGAGATCGGCAGCCATGAGAGACGACGCGGAAAGGGCCGCGATGGCCAGTGCAAGAATTGTCCTTCTCATCCTATTCTCCTCCAGTCATAGGTTTCGGGGTCTGTCTTGAATTATCCGGCTGGCGCGGAACGAGCGCCGGCTGAAAGGTCTGCCTGAGGACGGACGGCCCCTCGCCGGCGATCCGGCGCAGGATAAACTGTCCGAGCGTGCGGCCAAGCTGTTCGATGGGCAGGTAAAGCGTGGTGAGCGGCGGCGTGAAATAGGCACTCACATTGATATCGTCATAGGCGACCACATCCACGTCCCCGCCGATGAGCAGGCCGCGCTGCGCCAGCCCCGAGAGCACGCCGAGCGTCGTGGATTCGTTGACGCAGACGAAGGCGCTCGGCGGATCGGGATCGAGCAGCAGCGCCTCGGCGCTCTCCTTGCCGAAGCGGGTCGAGAGATCGCCCTCGACCACGAGATCGAGCGAGGGCGCAAGGCCCGCGTCGCGAAAGGCGCGCACGAAACCGTCGATACGGTCGAGCGAATAGGAGAAGCGCCGGGACGGATTGACGAGCGCAATCCGCCGGTGCCCGCCCGCGATCAGCCGCGCGGTCGCCGCATGGGCGGCCCATTCATTGTCCACGTCCACATGCGCATAGTCGATGTCGCGCCGGCAGCGCCCGAGCGTCACGAAGGGAAAGCCCGTATCGGCCAGCAGGTTGATGCGCGGATCGTCCGCGAGAATACCGGAAAAGATCAGGCCGTCCGCCAGCCCGAGACCGGCGATCTGCCGGGCCATCGCGGCCCCGTCCTCCGCATCCGTCACGATATGGGCGGAGATGCGGTAGCCGCTGCCGTCGAGCCCCTGGCTGATGCCGGACAGGATCTGGGTATATTCCACGCCGTCCCATTCATAGCCGGAGGCCGCCGTCAGCGGCATCAGCACGGCGATCTGGTAGGTCTTGCCGGTCCGGAGCGCCTGTCCGCGCTGGTTGGCCGTGTAGCCCACCTCTTCCGCAGCCTTGAAGATGGCTTGCCGTGTGGCGGGCGCCACCACGGGCGAGTCCCGGAGCGCCTTGGAAACGGTCGCGATCGAGAAGCCGGTCATGTCTGCCAGCGTCTTGATTGTCGGCATTTCCACCCGGCGTGTCGGCTTGCCCATTCCTCGTCCTCCCGACCCTAGGCATAAAGCAAGATAAAATCGTTTTCAACAAAAAATATAAACGTTTTTATCCGCATTTCACTGCTGACATGCGCCCGGAGGCGGAAGGGGCGTTTCTACAGCCGGTCCAGCACCTGCTCGGCCGTCAGTGCCAGCGCCAGAAGCTGGTCGTCGCGGTTCGGCAGGCCCGAAAGCAGGATGCCCGCCGGCATGCCCGCTTCGCCCGTGCCCGAGGGCAGCGACACGCCGCACCAGTCGAGGAAATTGCCGAGCATGGTGTTGCGCAGCGTCAGGCCGTTGATCCGGAAGAAGGTCTCGTCGTCGGCAAGGAGCGGATCGAGGAGCGGCGCCACATGCGGCAGCGTCGGCGTGGCGAGGATCGCCCGGCCGCCGACCAGATCGTCCACCGCCGCGATCAGCCGGGCACGGGCCTCCAGGATGGCGATATAGGCGGGCATGGAAATCTTCTCGCCGAGCCGGCAGCGCTGGACCACGCGCGGATCCATGCGGCTCGCCTCCGGGCCGGAGAGCCGCTCCCTGTGCAGCGCGAAGGCCTCCGCCGTCACCAGCGGACCGTAGTCGGCCATCAGCTTCAGGATTGCGGAAAAGGCCGGAAACGCCATCCGGCGGATGCGGGCGCCCGCCTGTTCGAGACGGGCAAGCGCTGCCTCGAAGGCGGCCGCGACCCCGTCCTCGATCCCGTCGAAAACCACGGTTTCCGGCACGACGATATCCTGTCCGTAGAGCGTTTCGGCGGCGATATCGGGCGTGGTGTGCCCGCGCATGGCCGCATCCACGAGGATCGCATCCCCGACGCTCCGGCAGAGGGGTCCGAGCGAATCGAGGCTGGTCGCCAGCGGGAACACGCCGTCCATCGGATAGCGCCCGCGCGTCGCCTTGTAGCCGACAATGCCGGTGAAGGCGGCGGGAATGCGGATCGAGCCGCCCGTATCCGTTCCGATCGCCACCGGCACGAGCCCCGCCGCGACCGCCGCCGCCGAACCGGAGGAGGAGCCGCCGGGAATGCGGTGCCCGTCGGTGGAGCGCGGATTGCGCGGCGTGCCGAAATGCGGGTTGTAGCCCAGGCCGGAAAAGGCGAACTCGCTCATGTTGACGCGCCCGACGCTGACCATGCCGGCCCGCGCCAGTCGCTCCACCACCGCCGCGTCCCAGCTGGCGGGCGGGCCATCGGCCAGAACCACCGAGCCCGCCGGATTGGCGAGCCCTTCCATGGCGAAGAGGTCCTTCCAGGCCAGCGGAATGCCCTCCAGCGCCCCGCGCGAACGCCCCTCGCGGATGCGCTTCGCGGCGGCCTCCGCCTCGGCAAGCGCCCGGTCCTCGGTGCGTTTCAGAAAGATCGCCGGATCGTCGTGCCCGGCCATGGCCGCGAGCGTTTCGCGGGCGAGATCGCGGGGATCGAGCGCCCCCGACTGGATGAGGACGGACAATTGGGCAATGGAACGGGCGGTCATCGGCGGTCTCCTTCGGTCTCGGCTCCGGTATCGCATCCCGTCAGGGGCCGTGCAATGCGATTTGCGCGGGCCTTGCCAGTCTCCGCCACGCCGTGGCAGGGTCCGGAAAAGACAGCCGCGCGAGGGCAACATGATCAATGGCGACATCTCCTTCTGGTATCGGGACATCGGCGGCCTGCCCGCCCGGCGGCCGCCCCTTTCGGGCGATACGGAAGCGGATGTGGTCATCATCGGCGCCGGCTATACGGGCCTGTGGACCGCCTACTATCTGAAAAAGGCCCATCCGGGGCTGGATGTCGCCATTGTCGAGCGGGAATTTGCCGGCTTCGGCGCCTCCGGCCGCAATGGCGGCTGGCTTTCCGGCGGCTTTGCCTGGTCGCGGGACAAATATCTGACCACAGGCTCGCGCGACGGCGTCCGCGCCATGGTCGCCGCCATGATGGGCACGGTCGAGGAAGTCATCCGCGTCTGCGAGGCGGAAGGCATCGATGCCGACATCGTCAGGACCGACGAGATGCGCGCCGCCACCAGCGACGTGCAGTGGCAGCGCATCCAGGCGGATTATGCCTCGGAAAAGGCCTGGAACGTCGCCGAGGAGGACATTCACCTGATCGGCGAGGAGGAGGCCCGCGCCCGCATCGCCGTCAACAATATCAAGGGTGCGATGATCACCCGGGGCGTCGCCCGCGTCCAGCCGGCCAAGCTGGTGCAGGGGCTGGCGAAAGCCGTCGAGCGGCTCGGCGTCCGGATCTACGAGAACACGGCGGTGACGGATTTCGAAAAGGGTCTGGTCTCGACCAGCCGCGGCAAGCTGCGCACCCGCATCATCATCCGCGCGACCGAGGGCTTCACCGCAGGCCTTCCCGGCCTCTCGCGCACCTGGCTGCCCTTGAACAGCGCCCAGATCGTCACCGCACCGCTTCCCGAAGACCTCTGGCGCGAGATCGGCTGGAACGGCTACGAGGTGCTGGGCGACGGCGCCCATGCCTATTGCTATGCGCAGCGCACCCGCGAGGGACGGATCGCCATGGGCGGCCGGGGCGTGCCCTACCGCTTCGGCTCGAAAACCGACCGGAACGGCCGGACGCAGGAGGAGACGATCCGCCAGCTCACCGAAATCCTTCACCGCCACTTCCCGCAGGTGAGACAGATTGCCATAGACCATGCCTGGTGCGGCGTGCTGGGCGTGCCGCGCGACTGGTGCGCGACGGTCGGCCTCGACCGCGACACGGGCATCGGCTGGGCGGGCGGCTATGTGGGGGTGGGCGTCTCCACCTCCAATCTCTCCGGCCGGACGCTGGCCGACCTGATCCTCGACGAGGACACCGAGCGCACCCGCCTGCCCTGGGTCAACCGCCGCGTACGGGAATGGGAACCGGAACCCTTCCGCTGGCTGGGCGTCCACAGCATGTACCAGCTTTTCCACATGGCCGACCGGCAGGAGGCGCGGCCCGGCGCCGGCCCCTCGCCGCTCGCCCGCATCGCCAACCGGCTGACCGGCCGCTGAAACAATCGTTTCAGCTCTGCCGTGGAGCCTGCCCCGACAGGCACCGCAGCGCCGGGATCGGAGCGATATTCGCTCCGATCGGCGGCTTTTCATGCGCAAGGGATGAAAAATGACCTCCGCTTGATCAAAAACGACTCCCACTTCATGAAACAATCTTTTCGCAGGGCGTTTTTAGACAAGATGTGACGTAACCAAGCCTACGCCGGGACGCGCCATCGATAAGATGCCGCAACTTTTCCAGTACCATTCCTATCGGTGGGGTTGTCCATGTCCAATGTAGAAACGCTCAAAGCCCAACGCGCAGCTTCGCTGGAGGCCACCCGCAAGGGCCGGCCGGCCCGCACCGCGAACCCCTTCTTCGGCGTCGGCCCGATCACCGACGGCGCCGCCGACGAGGCTGACAGCCGCTTCATCAAGTTCGAATTCGAGCGCTGGCTGGAGCAGAACTACCGCAAGCTCGACGACCGGGGCAACGATCTCGGGCCGTTCACGGCTGCCGAAATCGGCCGCTCCATGCATCGCGGCTATCCGGCGGACAAGTTCCTGCTGGACATGATGCGCGAGATCCACCGCTACTTCGAATTCCCGAAGGCCAACAAGATGGCCGTCGGCCTCGGCGGCGGCCATTCCGGCTTCACCGCCGCCGCCCTGCACCTCATCACCACCAACGATCCCTCCCAGCAGGTCTTCGTCGACACGCTGCGTCCGGAAAGCGAAGAGGCGAAGTCCTCCGGCTTCTTCCGCCAGTCCTGGGGTGCGCAGATCATCGAGATGATGCGCTATGCGAAGAATGGCGACGAAAGCCGCATCCACTTCGCCAAAGAAGAAGGCATCGTGCCGACTGCCGAAGAGCTGAAGGCCATGGGCATCAAGCTCTTCATCGGCGTCGGCCATGAAACCACAGGTGCGACCACCTATTCCGCCCGCGACATCGAGCAGCTGCTCGCCTGGATCGCGATGAACCCGGAAGAGCACCACGTCGTTCTCGACGCCACCTCCATGCTCGGCGCCATGCCCTGGGGCGAAAAGCTCGTCAACGACGTCATCACCAAGTGCTGCATGTTCATGCCCTTCCAGAAGGCGATCGGCGGCATTTCCGGCTATTACATCATCTCCTTCACGCCGGCTGCCCTTGCGCTGGTCGAGAAGAACCAGAAGCAGCCCTCCTGGGCCATCCCGCGCCAGCTGAAGATCGCCGCGCCCGTCGATCCGAAGAAGCCGCTCACCGGCGAACGCACCGTCAATGTCGGCCCGATCTATGATCCCGAACAGAACAAGATGCTCGGCGGCGTGATCAACACCTTCTCGACGCTGGCCTTTGCCGAAACCACCTTCGGCCTGCTGCGCGCCGAAAAGCGCATCGGCACCGTCTCGGATCTCAACCGCCGCTCGGTTGCCAACCGCGAGGAAGTGAACCGCTGGGTGGCTGCCCATCCGCTCTTCGAACTCGGCGTGTCGAGCGTCGATCACCGCGGCGCGGCCGTGACGCTGCTGAAGGTCAAGGATGCCGACATCACCGATCCGGCCGTCCATGCCCGCATCGTCGCCTATTCGAAGGCGATCCTCTCCTATGACGGCGTGACCCATCCGAACGGCGCCTACGAAGCCGGCCTCGATGTCGCCCGCTACATCAACGCCTTCCCGGGCACGCCCGGCGATTACCGCGCCTGGATCGGCGGCATCCGCCCGATCTCGGACGTGACCGCGTTGCTCGACAACCTGCATTACGCCTATCACCGCGCCAAGATCGCCGTGCTCGAAGAGGAACTGGCAAAGCAGGGCGTCACCTTCGAAGCGGAAGCCAAGGCGTCCGCCACCGAGCGCAAGGACGATCCGAACCGCGCCTACAAGGTGCTGGTCTGCGACCGCGTCGGCCTGAAATTCGATGCCAAGGGCGAGCCCGATCATTCGGAAGTGAAGGCTTACGTCGAATCCAAGGGCGGCGTCTTCCACGAGAAGGGCTACGAGGACGGCCAGAGCCTTGAAAAGGGCAAGCTGCACTTCTTCTATGTGCCGGATATCTCCACCGAAGCGGAAATCATGGCCGTTGCCGGCAATGGCCAGTATGATGCCGTGATCGCGGCTGCGACCTTCCTGCCGAAGGCTGCCCAGTTCGAATTCGGCGGCGTCCGCATCGGCGCCGGCACCGGCAATATGGGCTCCGCCTCCTGGGGCGGCGGCAATGGCGAAGGCGGCCATGCGGTTCTGATGAACACGCCGAGCTTCAACTCCCGCGCCACGGCGCAGATGGCCATGAAGGCGCTTCTGAAGGTCCTGCCCGATCTCGCCGTCGAGAAGATGCACGACCTGACCGCCGCCGGAAAGTTCGACACGGGCCGCAACCTGCGCGAATTCCCGACCGAAAAGCTCGAAGGCAAGGTCATGGCCGTGTTCGGCTACGGCAATATCGGCCGCGAGCTTGCCAAGCTTGCAAGCGCCTTCGGCATGAAGGTGAAGATCTTCGCCCGCGAGCGCCACAAGGACTGGATCGAAAGCGAAGGCTTCACCTGGGCCGCGACGAAGGAAGACGCCGCCAAGGGTGCGGACGTGCTCTCGCTCCACACCGGCCTAGGTGCCCTGAATGCCGAAACCGGCACGTTCGCCAATGCGGGCTTCATCGGCGACAGCGTCTTTGCCGCCGCCAATGACGGTGCGGTGCTGCTGAACTACGACCGCGGTGAAGGCGTGGATGCCGATGCGCTCGACCGGGCGCTCGCCTCCGGCAAGGTCCGTTATGCGGCCATCGATGCCGACCTCTTCACCCATGCGGAAACCGGTGCCGTTTCCGGCCCGATGGTGCCCTACCTGCCGCTCGGCCAGAAATATCCGGGCAAGCTGGAACTCCTGCCGCACGCCGCCGCCGACACCGAGCACGTCTCGCGCGTCGAAGGCGCAAAGCAGGCCGTGGACCAGATCTTCGACCTGATCCAGTTCAAGCGCGTCGTGAACCTCAAGGGCGATCTGCCGGCCGGCTACACTTCCGGCGGTGCAAAGACCGTCAAGGGCGTCGGCGCCACCACCGGCCAGGACGTTCTGGCGCTTGCCGCCGACCGCAAGGCGCTCGATGCGGCACGCGACTCGGCGGAAAAGCTCGCCGCCATCTGGGGCGCGCTGGCCTCCGTTCAGCACGAAGAACGCCGCAGCATGCTGGTCGAGCGCTACGGCGCCGACCTGCTGAAGGCCTTCAACACCCACAAGGCCCTGATGCAGGCCTTCGGCATCGAAGGCCCCTTCAAGGCCTGAGACCTGCCATCAACCCATGAAAAAGCCCGGTCTCTCGCGAGACCGGGCTTTTCTTTTCAGAGACGGGTCACGACCGACGCGCCCCGCTCTGGAAAGCGGCCGTGAAGAGAGCGAGAAGGAGCGCGCTCTTGTTGGCCGCAAGGGGATTGGACGCGGCCGCAGCCGCGCGAGGATCCGTTGCCGGATCGCGGACGACCAGCACGGGCCGGCGGCGGGCGGCGACCAGGAAGATCAGCGCCAGCACGAAGAGCAGGCCCGCGATGGCGAGCGGTGCGCCCGCCGGACCGAGGCTCGGCAGAAGCGCGATCCACAATGCGGCCAGCGCCAGCCCGAGGGCCGCCAGCATCAGAAGCCCCGCCACGAGACCGCAGATCGCCCGCGTGACCAGCGAGGGCCGTTCGCGCGCCATCTGGCTGTCCGCCACATGGATGAGCAGGCGAAGCATCTCCCGCATGGGATCGCTCAGCGGGACAGCATGCGGCCGCCCAGATAGCCGGCGCACAGCACCAGCATGATGGCGAGCAGCGGATGATCCTCGATCTTCTTGCCCAATTGCCGGGCCTGTTCCTCGCCGCTGTTCAGCGCCGAGCGGTAGAAGGCCTGCATGTTCTCGTCGAGCTGGCTTGCGCCGCGAGACATGTTCCGGGCCGCATCCGTCTTCAGGTTGGAAATCAGGCTGGACAGGTCCTGCCGCAGGCTGTTCAGGTCCTCGCGCAGGGCGGCGATATCGTCGCTGGAAGAAGTGGCCATGGATTACGTAACTCCGAGATAGACAACGAGCCGCGATTCGCGCGGCATGCGAGAGAGGCAAGGCACGCCTCCCTGCATCCATTTAGGAACGCAGCGCCCTGAACGCAGGTTCGGAAATTACTCACGGAAACGGCGCTGTTTTTCTGCTCTTCCGGACGGAACGGGCTTCAAGAGAGTAATTCCACCCATATTTCGGGCCAGAGAACGGGAACGCTTTCCACTTCGCTGCGTTTCAGGGGGAAGACCGGTGCCTGCACCGGGCCTCTTTTCATGGATTGCACGCTGTCACGGGACACAGCCATGCCCGATACCCCTACCGCCCGAGGTCCGGGCCTGACCATCCTCCTGCCGATCGGGGAGCCGCCCGGATTCGATCTTCCGGCGCTTCTCGCGGCCCTGCTGGCCCTCGAGGAGGGGCCGGGCCTGCCCTGTATCCTGCTCCTGCCGGAAAGCGACGATCTCGTCGCCCCCTTGACGGAGGCGCTGGACGAACGGCTGGCGCTGGTCATGGCCACCCATGGCTCGCCGTTGAATCCGGGCGAGGCGCTGGTTCTGCCGGCGGGACGGCATTTCATTTTCGAGAATGGCCGGCTTTGCCTTCGCCCCGCCACGCCCGCCGCCGGCCCGGCGCGGCTCGATCGGCTCCTCGCCTCGCTCGGCTGCGCCTCGGCGGACGCCCTCCTCGTATGGACCGACCCGGAGGAGAGCGAGGACACCGGACGCTTTGCCGCCTTTCGGGCAGCCGGGGGGCGCGTGGCCTCGGCGGGCTCCATCCTCGGCGGCAGCCTGCGGCCGAAGCCCTCCTCCGCCGCGGTGGAAAGCGTCGCTCCGGTTCTCTCGACCGGTCTCGCCCATGAGGTGCGGCAACCGCTGCAAACCCTGGTTCTGCTGCACGGCCTGCTCAAGCGGCAGGTGGAAGATCCGCGCCAGCGCGCCATCGTGGAACGCATGGGCGAAACGCTCGCGACGCTGAACGGCATTCTCTCCGCCCCGCATCCGGCCGGCCAGCAGGTGCTGCTGCCCTTCGACCGGGATCAGGGCGACCGGCCCATCCTTTCCGCCGATGGCTCGCCGCCGCTGGTCTACGTGATCGACGACGACGCATCGATCCGCGCGGCGCTGCGGGAGGTGCTGGATGTGCAGGGCATCGCCGTGCGGGATTTCCCCGGCTGCGAGCCCTTTCTGGAAGCCTATGGCGGCGAGGCGCAGGGCTGCCTTCTGGTCGACGCCTATCTGCCGGGCATGAGCGGGCTGGACCTGCTCGAGGAAATGGGGCGCCGCGGCCATCCGATCCCCTCCATCCTGATGACCGGCAGCAGCGACGTGCGCATGGCCGTGAGCGCGATGAAGCTCGGCGCCAGCGATTTTCTCGAAAAACCGGTGACCGAGGCCGCCCTGCTCGCCTGCGTCCGCACCGCGCTCTCACGGGCCCGCAACGCGGAGACCGATCACGGCAACCGGGAAAAGGCCTTGCAGGCGCTGAAGGGCCTGACCCGCCGCCAGCGCCAGATCATGGCCATGGTTCTCGACGGTCATCCGAGCAAGAACATCGCGGCCGATCTCGGCATCAGCCAGCGCACCGTCGAAAACCATCGCGCCGCCATCATGCGGCGCACCGGATCGCGATCGCTGCCACAACTTGCGCGGCTTATCCTGGCGCTCCCCACCACGGAAATTGAGTAGATTCCGATCCTGTGAGCGAGCCGTGAAGACCCTACCTGCCTTGACGAGCAAGGTTGGCGGCTCTCCCCGCCACTGCCTTCTCCTCAACGAGACAGGATCCCTGCACGACGCCGGGATCCCCCCACGAAAGGAAGGAGATCACCATGGACAAGGATCGCATCAAGGGTGCCGCAAACCAGGCCGCCGGTTCCGTCAAGGAAGCCGCAGGCAAGGTCATGGGCGACGCCAAGCTGACCGCAGACGGCAAGATGCAGCAGGCCAAGGGCAAGGTGCAAAACGCCGTCGGCAGCCTCAAGGATGCTGCCCGCGACTGATCGTCATGACGGTCCGGGGCCTTGGCGGCCCCGGATCCTCTCACGTCCTGCGCAAGGGGCCAGGGCTTCCTCCCGCGATTTTCCTTCGAAGCGAGCGGGAACAAACTGAGCGGCTTCCGCCTTTAAGAGCCAAACAGCCCGATGCGGTACCCTCGACCGCCAGGGCTCTTGGGAAAGGAGACTATCATGAGTGTCGGTACAATTCTCATCATCATTCTCATTCTGGTCCTGATCGGCGCCCTGCCCGTCTGGCCGCACAGCACCGCCTGGGGCTATTATCCGAGCTCCGGCCTGGGCCTCGTGCTCGTCATCGTCATCGTCCTGATGCTGATGGGACGCATATAGCCCCTTGAAACGGCCTGAATGACAAAGCCCGGCCTCGCGCCGGGCTTTTTCGTTTTTCGCCCCCCGATCGTTTCCTCGACCCTTTTTCCGCGCAGGGGTTGATTTTTGATAACTGACGAATTATTAAATTCGTCACTATTCATTTTTCAGGAAGCCGCGATGCAAGCCGAAGCCATCCACGACGAGAATGTCCGTCGGATTCTCGAAAGCGCCGAGAAGCTTTTCCGGATCTACGGATATTCCAAGACCAATGTCGCCGATATCGCCAAGGATCTGGGCATGTCGCCCGCCAATATCTACCGGTTCTTCCGCTCCAAGGCCGACATTCACGAGGCGCTGGCCAAGGCCATGCTGAGCCGCAACGAGGAGCTCGCCCGCTCCATCGCCGACCTCGACCTTTCCGCCGAGGCGCGCCTGCGCCAGTTCGTCCGGGACATGCACCAGCGCACGGTGGACATCTTCATCGATGCCGAAAAGGTGCATGAAATGGTGGTCATCGCCATGGAGAACCAGTGGAGCGTCATTGAAAACTACATCGACGGCCAGTGCCGGATCATCCAGACGATGATCGAGGACGGCATCCGCCTGGGCGAATTTCCGCCGCAGGATGCGGTCGTCTCGGCAAAATGCTTCGCCTCCGGCATGGCGGCGCTCGTTCATCCGCAATGCGTTTCCCAGTGCCCGCCCCGCAACAACCGGGCAACCCCCGAGCAAGTGGCGGATTTCCTGCTGCGCGCCCTGAAGACTGCACCCTCTCCCGGCCCGGCCGCGGGACTTTGAAGACAAGGACCGATATCATGATGCAGCCCACCGCCTTTGGCCGCACGTTCAAGACCGCCGTTCTGGTCACCCTCCTTTCCCTTTCGGCCGCCGCCTTGTCGGGCTGTTCGGAGGAAAAGGCCGAGGTGGCGAAGGAAGTTCGCCCCGTCAAGGTGATCAAGGTGGAGCCCGTCGACGTCGCCTCCACGCTCGTCTATTCCGGCTCGGTGAAGGCCCGCACGGAAGTCAATCTGGGGTTCCGCATCAACGGCAAGATCGTCGAGCGCCACGTCGATATCGGTGATCGCGTCAGGAAGGGCGATGTGCTGATGCGGCTCGACCGGGCCGATATCGCGCTTTCGGAAAACCGCGCCAAGGCCAATCTCGATGCCGCCCGCCAGCAGTTCGATACGGCGGATGCCGCCTGGAAGCGCGCCGACCAGCTCTTCCGTCAGCGCACCATTCCGCTCGCGCTCCTGGAACAGCGCAAGCTCACCCTCGATCAGGCCCGCTCGGCGCTGACCTCCGCGGAGGCGGCCGTCGACGAGGTGACCAACCAGCTCGCCTATACGGATCTCGTCGCCAACCGCGATGGCGTGGTCACGCTGGTGCAGGCCGATGCCGGCCAGGTGATCGGCGCCGGCAATGTGGCGGTCGTCGTCGCCGCCGACGAGGAAAAGGAAGTGCAGATCGCCGTGCCGGAGACGGATATTGCCGCCTTCTCGGTCGGACAGGAGGTCAAGGCCGGCTTCTGGGCGGATCCCTCGCTGAAGATGAAGGGCACGGTCCGGGAGATCGCCGCCAGCGCCGATCCGCTGTCGCGCACCTTTGCCGTCCGCGTTTCGCTGAAGGACAATCCCGAAATCCGCCTCGGCATGACCGCCACCATCGAGGCCGCCCGCAAGACGGCACAGCCCGTCGTCAACCTGCCGCTGTCGGCCCTGTCCAAGACCGATGGCCGCACGGTCGTCTGGGTCGTGGATGCGGCCAATGCCACCGTCAGCCCGCGCGAGGTCACGCCGGGTCCCTTTACCCCGGAAGGCGTTGCCATCGACAAGGGCCTCGCCCGCGGTGACATCGTGGTCGCCGCCGGCACCCAGTTCATGACGGACCGGTTGAAGGTAAAGCTGCCCGAGGGCTTCGGCGAAGCCGTTGCCGTCTCGCAGGCATCCAAGCCCGTTCTCTGACCCGCCCGGGTCGTGAAGACCCGTCCCCCGAGCTTCCGTTTTTCCAAGGTGTGCCATGTCGACCCATTCGACTCATGACGGCGCGGGTTTCAACCTGTCGCGCTGGGCGATCCAGCATCAGAGCATCATCCGCTTCCTCTTCGGCCTCATCATCATCATGGGCGCTCTCGGGCTCCTGCGCATGGGCCAGAAGGAAGACCCGGATTTCACCTTCCGCGCCATGATCATGCAGGTTGCCTGGCCCGGCGCCTCCATCGAGGAAATGCAGGACCAGGTGGTCAACAAGATCGAGCGCAAGCTGCAGGAAACGCCGCATCTCGATTACGTGAAATCCTTCGCCCGCGCCGGCAGCGCCATCATCACCATCAACATTGCCGGCGATACCAATGCCGAGCAGGTGAAGGATGCCTTCTATCAGGTGCGCAAGAAGGTGGGCGACATCAGGAACGAGCTGCCCGCCGGCCTCTACGGTCCCTATTTCAACGATGAGTTCGGCGATACCTACATCACGCTGCACGCGCTGTCCGGCGAGGGGTTCAGCTATCCGGAACTGAAGCAGTTCGCCATCAAGGCGCGCGACATGCTGCTTTCGACACCCGGCGTCGAAAAGGCGGTCATCCTCGGCGACCAGCCGCAGAAGATCTTCATCGACGTCTCCACCAAGGCGCTGGCCGAACGCGGGCTGACCATGCTCGACATTTCGAAGGCGCTCGCCGGCCAGAACGACATGGACCCCGCCGGCACCGTCACCACGCCCGACCGGTCGGTGCGCATTTCCGTCGATGGCGGCGTGACCTCCGTGGAGGACGTGAAGCAGCTGCGCCTGCGCGCCGGCAACCAGGTCTTCCGCCTCGGCGATATCGCCACCGTCCAGGAAGGGTTCGAGGATCCGCCCGCCCGCAAGTTCCGCTTCAATGGCGCCGACAGCGTCGAGATCGGCGTCGTCATGGCCAAGGGCTTCAAGGTGACCGATGTCGGCACCGCCGTCGAGGCGACCTATGAACGCTTCCGCGAGACCCTGCCGGTCGGCGTCTCCATCGGCCAGATCTCCAACCAGCCGGAAGTGGTGCGCGAAGCCATGGCCGAATTCGGCCAGGCCCTCATGGAGGCGCTGGTCATCGTGCTGATCGTCTCGCTGCTCTCCATCGGCTGGCGTTCCGGCATCGTGATCGCGATCACCATTCCCCTCGTGCTCGCCGCCACCTTTGCGGTCATGGACCAGATGGGCATCGAGCTGCAACGCATCTCGCTCGGCGCCCTCATCATCGCGCTCGGCCTCCTCGTGGACGATGCCATGATCGTGGTCGAGCTGATGGAACGGAAGCTCGAGGAGGGCCTGCCCAAGCTCGAGGCGGCCAGCTTCGCCTATACCTCCACGTCCTTCCCCATGCTGACCGGCACGCTGATCACCACCGCGGGCTTCATTCCCGTGGGCTTCGCCGCTTCCACCGCCGGCGAATATGTCAGCTCGCTCTTCTACGTCGTCGGCATCGCGCTCGTCTGCTCCTGGATCGTCGCCGTTCTCTTCACCCCCTGGCTCGGCTACATGATCCTCAAGCACCGCCCCCATCACGAGGGCGAGGAGCGCGACATTTTCGGCACGCCCTTCTACCGGCGCCTGCGCGGCACCGTCTCCTGGGCGGTCCGTCACCGGGTCGTGGTGCTGATGCTGACGCTCGCCGTCTTCGCCACCAGCATCTACGGCTTCCGCTTCATCCCGCAGAACTTCTTCCCGCAATCCTCGCGGCCGGAAATCCTCGTCGACATGTGGCTGCCGGAAGGCACCGCCATCGGCGAAGTGGAACGGCAGGCCAAGGCGCTCGAAGCGAAGATCCTCGACGACCAGGACAAGACCTTCGTCGCCACCTTCATCGGCGAGGGCGCGCCGCGCTTCTTCCTGCCGCTCGACCAGCAGCTGCGCAATCCGAACTTCGCCCAGCTTCTCGTCATGGCGAAGGATGTGGACAGCCGTGAACGTCTGATCCTGAAGCTGCGGGGCATTCTGGCCAAGGATTTCCCGGATGTGCGCTCCAAGGTCGACCGTCTGTTCCTGGGGCCGCCGGTCGGCTGGCCCGTGCAGATGCGCGTCTCCGGCCCCGACCGTGCGGAGGTGCGCCGCATCGCCAGCGAGGTGGAAGCCGTCTACCGCAAGAATCCGCTCCTCTGGGCGATCCATGACGACTGGCTGGAGCAGGTGCCCGCCATGCGCCTGGTGATCGATCAGGACCGCGCCCGTGCGCTCGGCGTCTCCTCGCAGCGCGTCCGCCAGATGCTGCAGGCCGCCATGTCCGGCGCGCCGCTCTCCGAGTTCCGCTCCGGCGAGGAAACGATTGCCATCGTCGCCCGCGAGCCGGAGGCGAACCGCAGCCTGCTGACCGCCGTCAATTCGGTCTACGTGCCGACCGACAATGGCCGCTTCGTGCCCGTCTCGCAGGTGGCCCGCGTCGAACCGGTCATGGAAAACGGTATCGAATGGCGCCGCGACCGCATGCCGACGATCACCGTGCGCGGCATCGTGCCCGACGATGTCCAGTCGAACGAGGTGGCGCTCTCGGTCTTCGACCAGCTGAAGCCGATCCGCGACGGACTGGAGCCCGGCTACAAGATCGAGATCCAGGGCGGCGTCGAGGAATCGGCCACCTCCCAGGCCTCGATTGCCGCGAAGGTGCCGGTCATGCTGATCATCATCGTGCTCCTGCTCATGGTCCAGCTGCAGCATTTCGGCAAGGCCATGGTGGTGCTTGCCACCGGCCCGCTCGGCATCATCGGCGCGGCGGCGGCGCTCTTGATCAGCGGTGCGCCCTTCGGCTTCGTGGCGATCCTCGGCGTCATCGCGCTGCTCGGCATCATCATCCGCAACTCGATCATCCTCGTGGACCAGATCGACCAGGACATCGCCGCCGGCATGTCGAAGATGGAAGCGATCGTGGAGGCAACGGTGCGCCGCTTCCGCCCGATCGTGCTGACAGCGCTCACCGCCGTGCTTGCCCTCATCCCGATCTCGCGCGGCGCCTTCTGGGGACCGCTCGCCTATGCGATGATGGGCGGCATTCTGGTGGCGACGGTGCTGACCATTCTCGTGCTGCCGGCGGCCTATGCGCTCTTCTTCGGACGCGGCGGCCCGCCGCCCCGCGCCGAGGCCGAAACCATGGCCATGCCGGTCTGACCGGACCGCCCGCACCAGCAACAAGACGGCGCGCCCTTTGGCGCGCCGTTTGCGTTTCGCCTCTCGTCTTCCCGCAAAAATCCCGTTTCCCCGGATCGAATGACCCGCTTGCGAGTTTCGCACTGACGGGGCGCGCAAGCGATCAGGGTTGTCCGGCGGAGCCGGCAACCGACAAGGAGACGATCTCATGAAGGCACTGACCTGGCACGGCAAGAGCGACATCCGTTGCGAAAGCGTCCCCGACCCGACCATTCAGGACGGCCGCGATGCCATCATCAAGGTGACGGCCTGCGCCATCTGCGGCTCGGACCTGCACATTTTCGACGGCATGATCCCGGACATGCATTCGGGCGACATCGTCGGCCACGAGACCATGGGCGAAGTGGTGGAGGTGGGCAAGGACAACAAGGCGCTGAAGGTCGGCGACCGCGTCGTCGTGCCCTTCACCATTTCCTGCGGCGAATGCTGGTTCTGCAAGCGCGGCTTCTATTCCGGCTGCGAGCGCTCCAACCCCGACCGGGAAAAGGCCACCAAGCTCTGGGGCAATTCCCCCGCCGGCCTGTTCGGCTATTCGCATCTGCTCGGCGGCTATAGCGGCGGACAGGCGGAATATCTGCGCGTGCCCTTCGCCGATGTCGGACCGATCAAGGTCCCGGATCATCTGACCGACGAGCAGGTGCTCTTCCTCTCCGACATTTTCCCGACCGGCTACATGGCCGCCGATTTCTGCAACATCCAGCCGGGCGACACCATCGCCATCTGGGGCTGCGGTCCGGTCGGGCAGATGGCGATCCGCAGCGCCTTCCTCCTCGGTGCGGAGCGGGTGATCGCCATCGATACCGTGCCGGAACGGCTGCAGCTCGCCCGGGACGGCGGGGCGATGACCCTCGATTTCATGAAGGACGACATCTACGACCGCATCATGGAGCTGACCCGCGGACGCGGGGCGGATGCCTGCATCGATGCGGTCGGCACCGAGGCGGACGCCATGTCGGGCGTCGATGCCATGATCGACCGCGTCAAGGTCGCGACCTTCCTCGGCACGGACCGGCCGCATGTGCTGCGTCAGGCGATCCATTGCTGCCGCAACTTCGGCACCGTCTCCATCGTCGGCGTCTATGGCGGCTTCCTGGACAAGATCCCCTTCGGCTCGGCGATCAACCGGGGGCTGACCTTCCGCATGGCCCAGACGCCCGTGCAGTCCTATCTGCCCACGCTTCTCGACCGCATCGAGAAGGGGGAGATCGATCCCTCCTTCGTCATCACCCACCGGGCGACGCTGGATGAGGGGCCGGACCTCTACAAGACTTTCCGCGACAAGAAGGACGGCTGCATCAAGGTCGTCCTCAAACCCTGATCGTCCCCACCAAGCCAAGGAGCATTCCCATGGGCAGCCAGATACGTCCCCTCGCCGTCGTGACCGGCGCTTCGTCCGGCATCGGTTTCGAACTTGCGAAGATCGCGGCCAGCCGCGCCTACGACCTGATCATCGCGGCGGACGAGCCGCAGATCGAGAGCGCCGCGCGCGAATTGCGCGGCCTCGGCGTCTCCGTCGACGCCATGAAGGTGGACCTCGCCACCAAATCCGGGGCGGAGGATTTCTTCACCTTCGTCTCCGACAAGGGTCAGCCGGTCGATATCCTCCTCGCCAATGCGGGCCGTGGCCTCGGCCACGCCTTCCTCGACCAGGACCTCGACGAGGCCCTGCATGTGGTCGGCACCAACATCACCGGCACGATCAGCCTGATCCACCGCATCGGCAGCGCCATGCGGGCGCGCGGCCAGGGTCGCATCCTGATCACCGGGTCCATCGCGGGCTTCATCCCCGGGACCTACCAGGCCGTCTATAACGGCACCAAGGCCTTCCTCAACAGCTTCTCCTTCGCCCTTCGCGAGGAACTGGAAGAAAGCGGCGTGACCGTCACCTGCCTGATGCCCGGCGCCACCGAAACCCGCTTCTTCGAACGGGCGGGACTGGAGGATACTTCCGTCGGCCAGTCGGAGAAGGACGATGCCGCCGACGTCGCCCGCGCCGGCTTCGACGCCATGATGGAAAACGAGGGCGATATCGTCACCGGCTGGAAGAACAAGCTGCAATCGACGCTCGCCAATGTCACGCCGTCGGGCATCCTGGCCGAGCAGCATGCCCGCATGGCAGCCCCCGGCAGCGGCGAGAAACAGTAAGGCTCCGGGGCGAACCCGAAACCCCTTCCGGCCCGCTTCCGGCGGGCCGGCATATATTTTCTACTGAATTTATAGAATTTGGCAGTTCCATTCTTCGTTTCCGGGTCCCGATCCGTCAGATTGGCAGCGAACGAAGAGAGCTGGAGGCCGCCATGACCGTTTCCGATCATCCCGAGACCCTCATCATCCCCGGCCTCGCCGGTTCGCCGGAAGGCCACTGGCAATATCTCTGGGCCGAGGAGCGTCCGCGCGCCCGCTATGTGGAGCAGGAGAGCTGGGACTTTCCCGATCTCGAAGCCTGGAGCGCCAATCTCGAAGCGGCGCTGGCCGCAAGCGAGGGCGCCTATCTCGTCGCCCACAGTCTCGGCTGCGTGCTGACGGCCCACATGGCCCACCGCCCGGTCGCAGCGAAGATCCGCGGCGCCCTTCTCGTCGCGCCCTGCGACCTCACGGCCACGGGCCGGATCCATCCGGGCCTCGTCCGCTTCGGCGCCATGCCGGAAAGCCCGCTGCCCTTCCCTTCGGTGCTGGTCGCGAGCCGCGACGACCCCTACATGGCCTTCGACCGGGCGGAGCATTTCGCGGCGCGCTGGGGATCGTCTCTCCACGACATCGGCTATGCCGGCCATATCAACCTGTCGAGCGGCTACGGACGCTTCAACCGCGGCTATCGCCTGTTCGATGCGCTGGTGGAACGGGCGGAAGCGACCCGCGCGACCGGCCCCGCTTACGGATTTGCGACGCCGGGGGAACGCCCGCAACGCCATGCCTGACGGGCGTTGCAGGCGGCACCGGTGGCCCGGCTGCGACACGGGACGGGGGCCAGAAGCCGCGTTCGGTCGTAGACAGGCCATGGCCTTTCCCGTGAGCGCCCTGAAAGTGGTCGTGCAGTCCCCCAAGAATGTCGCAGACAGGCTTCAATTCCCCTTGGCTTCGCCCTAGAGTCCGGCCGATAACAAATTGAGGTCGCACCCCCATGGCAGAGTTTCCCACAAAGGCGAAGGTAGTCATCATCGGTCTCGGTGGCATTGTCGGCGCATCCATCGCCCACCACCTGATCGAACGCGGATGGGACGACATTGTCGGCATCGACAAGTCGGGCATCCCCACGGACATAGGCTCGACGGCCCATGCTTCCGACTTCTGCTACACCACCAGCCACGACTATCTGTCGGTCTGGACCACCCAGTATTCCATCGACTTCTACGAGAAGATGGGCCACTACGCCCGCATCGGCGGCCTGGAAGTCGCCCGCACCGGCGACGATACCTGGATGGAAGAAATCAAGCGCAAGCTGATGTCCGCCAAGGCCTTCGGCACCCGCGCCCATTATGTCGACCCGGCCGAGATCAAGAAGCTCTTCCCGCTGATCGAGGAAGACAAGGTCATGGGCGGCCTGTTCGATCCGGATGCCGGCCTCGTCATCCCGCGCTCGCAGACCGTTGCCGGCAAGCTGGTCGATGCGGCCGAGAAGAGCGGCAAGCTCCAGTCCTTCGCCAACACGCCCGCCCAGTCGCTGATCGTCGAGAACGGCCGCATCAAGGGCGTCGTCACCCATCGCGGCACGATCATGGCCGATCACGTCATCGTCTGCGCCGGCCTCTGGGGCCGCCTGATCGCCGAAATGGTCGGCGAAGACCTGCCGGTCATGCCGGTCGACCACCCGCTGACCTTCTTCGGTCCGTACAACGAATTCGAAGGCACCGGCAAGGAAATCGGCTACCCGCTGCTGCGCGACCAGGGCAACTCCGCCTATATGCGCGACACCGGCGACCCGAAGACCACCGAAGGCGGCCAGATCGAGTGGGGCTATTACGAAACCACCAATCCCCGCATGTGCCACCCGCGCGAACTGCTCGAAAAGCATGAGGCCCGCCTCTCGCCCTCGCAGCGCGACCTCGAGATGGAACAGATCCTCGAGCCGCTGGAACGCGCCATCGAGCTGACCCCGATCCTCGGCGAACTCGGCTATAACGAAGGCCATTCCTTCAACGGCCTCTTGCAGGTTTCGGCCGCCGGCGGCCCCTCCTGCGGCGAGAGCCAGAAGGTGCGCGGCCTCTGGTACTGCGTCGCCATCTGGGTCAAGGACGGCCCGGGCTACGGTAAACTCATTGCCGACTGGATGACCGACGGCCGCACCCATATCGACCACAACTCGATCGACTATGCGCGCTTCTACCCGCATCAGCTGACCGAGGAATTCATCGCCAACCGCTGCTACGAAGCCGCCCAGAAGATCTACTTCCCGGCCGTTCACCCGCGCGAACCCTATGCGACCAGCCGCGATGCCAAGCGTTCGCCCTTCTACGAGCGCGAGAAGGCGCTCGGCGGCTACTTCATGGAACTCGGCGGCTGGGAACGTGCCCATGGCTACGCGGCCAACGAGCACCTGCTCGAAAAATACGGCGACCGCGTTCCGGTCCGCGAAAACGAGTGGGACAGCCGCCATTTCTGGCGCGTGTCGAATGCCGAGCATCTGGCCATGAGCGAGGATTGCGGCATCGTCAACCTCTCGCACTTCTACATGTTCGACGTGGAAGGCCCCGATCATGTGGAGCTGATGGAATGGATCTGCGCCGCCAAGATCGGTGGTGACGCCAATATCGGCAAGGGGATCTACACTCACTTCCTCGATGACGAGGGCATGGTCCGCGCCGACCTCACCGTCATCCGCATGGCCGACCGCTGCCGCGTCATCGACGGCGCCGATGCCGGCCCGCGCGACTATCACTACGTAAAGCGCGTTGCCGAGGACAAGGGCTTCAACGTCACCGTCACCGACGTTTCGGAGAAGTACATCACCATCGGCATCTGGGGCCCGAACGCCCGCGACAACCTCAAGAAGGTCGTCACGGATCCGGCCGGTCTCGACCCGGAAAACTTCGCCTTCGCCGCGATCAAGCAGATCGAGATTGCCGGCAAGTCGGTCACCGCCTTCCGCATCTCCTATGTGGGCGAGCAGGGCTGGGAACTGCACATGAAGTATGAAGACGGCCTGGCCGTCTGGGATGCGCTGCGCTCCACCGGCGTCATGGCCTTCGGCGTGGAAACCTATGCCAACAGCCGCCGCATGGAAAAGAGCCTGCGCCTGCAGAATGCCGACCTCCTTACCTACTACAACCTGATCGAATGCGATCTGGCCCGTCCGAAGGTGAAGGAAGCGGATTTCCGCGGCAAGGAAAAGCACCTGGAGTACAAGGCCCGCGCCAACCAGCCGGCCATGCTCTGCACGCTTGTGATGACCGAGAACACCGACAAGACCGGCGTCAAGCGCTACCCGGTCGGCACGCTCCCGGTCATGGATCCCGAGACGAAGGAGGTGCTGATCGACGAGCTCGGCCGCCGCTCCTACACCACCTCGATTGCCTTCGGCCCGACCATCGGCAAGAACATCGCGCTCGCCTACCTGCCCTGGTCCTATTGCCAGGAAGGCCGCAAGCTGGAAGTGGAATATTTCGGCGAAACCTACCCGGTCGAAGTCGCCGGCGTCGGCTACAAGCCGCTCTACGACCCCCAGAACCTCAAGCCCCGCACCTGATCGGGCTTGATGGACGGATCAAGGCAAAGGCCGGTCGCAAGACCGGCCTTTCCGCGTTTTGTGGGGTGTAAACCCTGCGATTTCTACGGTCCGTGCCTGCCGCCCCCTCACCTTGTGGGGAGGGAGACGGTCGAGTCTGCCGCTCTCTGATCTCCGTAAAATCACGCAATGGCTTCTGTCAGTGCCAGAGACCCCCTCACCTGCCTGCCGGCATCCTCTCCCTCGGCGGACGAGCTTCGCTCGCCGCGGGGGAGAGGAAAGACAACCGCAAGCGTTCGGCGTCCGTTGTTCTGCGGAAAGGTCGGCGACTCCCTCTTCTCCCCCGCGGCAAGCAAAGCTTGTCCGCCGAGGGAGAAGATGCCCGAAGGGCAGATGAGGGGGCCATTGGCAGGACGGCGGGGTTCCCCTCCCCCTTGTGGGGAGGGGTTAGGGGTGGGGGTCTGTAAGCAATAAGATGTGGCCGAAGGCCTCAATATGTTTTCACTCACAACACCTTCAGTTCCTCGGCCTACCCCCACCCCTGCCCCTCCCCACAAGGGGGAGGGAGACGGTCGAATTTGCCGCCCTGATCATCACCAAACCAAGCGGCTTCATCGGTCAGCGCCTGCCGCCCCCTCACCTGCCTGCCGGCATCCTCTCCCTCGGCGGACGAGCGAAGCTCGCCGCGGGGGAGAGGAAAGACAACCGCAAGCGTTCGGCGTCCGTTGTTCTGCGAAAAGGTCGGCGACCCCCTCTTCTCCCCAGCGGGGAGAAGATGCCCGCAGGGCAGATGAGGGGGCGGATTGGCAGAACGGGAGTTATTCCCCTCCCCCTTGTGGGGAGGGGTTAGGGGTGGGGGTCGGAGCGAAAAAAGTGGCCGAAGGCCTCAATGTATTTTCACTCACAACACCTTCAGTTCCTCGGCCTACCCCCACCCCTGCCCCTCCCCACATCCGGACGAGCTTCGCTCGCCGTGAGGGGGAGGGAGACCCTTGAGTTTGCCGCACCCCCATATGTTCCAAACAATGCGATGGCTCCGGTCCGTGCCAGCCGCCCCCTCACCTGCCTGCCGGCATCCTCTCCCCGCTGGGGAGAGGAAAGACAACCGCCGGCGTTCGGCTTCCAGGGCTCTTACGCGGACAACTGACCTTGCCTACTCACTACTCACTACTCACTACTCACTACTCACTACTCACTACTCACTCCCTCCCCTAACCCCCTGTTTTCCCCCGCAGATAAATTTGCACCCCCGTCATCCCCCTCAGCAAAACCTGTGGGATAATATTCCTCGTTCCGCTCTGGTAACGCCGGGGGCCCTGCGATCCCGGTCAGGTGGAGCCGGTCTTTCTTCCTGCGCTCTCGCAGATGCGCAGGAGGAGACGGTGCAGAAAATGGCTTCCGCTCCCCGTCGCCAATGTCGGGGGGTCCGTCTGTGTGACGACGAAAAACTGCTGCGGGCCGGGTCGCGTGAAAAATAGCGGTCCGGTGCGAACAAGACCGGTCAATCCGGTCGCCCGTCGCCGGGCGCATGCGAAATACCCGGCGGACCGTAGGCTTGGTGCAGAGAAGCCGGAGTTGCATCGCATAAAGCCGAAACGGGGCGCGGAAAGCGCCATATAAACTTATTCATACGAGGTGCTCCCCGCGCCCCGGCCGACCCCTCGTGTCCCGAGGGGGGAAATGAGGCATAACCCGGCTTTTCCAAAAGCGCGGGATCGATGAAGCATGGCATGGCATGACTGCCCCCTCCCCACGCCCCCACAAGGGGAACAAGGAGGGGGCGATTTTGCGGGCATGTCGTCGGGGTTGGAAAGACGGTCCCGTCTTGAAGATCAGGCCCGCGATGGCAGGCCGCTGCCCCTCGCAGTGGTACAGGCGGGGACCGGGCCACCCCAATCAGCTGGAGCCGACGGAAGAGGCAAAGCACCCAGCCACCCGGCGCAAAGCCGCGAAAGGCGGGGAGAAAGCCGCCCTCCCCTCAAGACGCGGTCCGCTCGACCCTGCACCTCAAAAATTTTACCGGAAAGAAAAAGTTTTTGCCATTTTGGTTTTTCTTCAGTGTTTCCTTCCACTCCGGCGCGCCTATTTTCTGCGATAGGTGGGGCAAGACAACTTTTCATCGAGAGGATCAAGTCCATGAACTGGTTGAAAACCATCGCCCTCGCCGCCGCTTTCCAGGCCGCCGCCCTGCTGCCCGCCACGGCCGGCGAGAACCTTGCCGCCGTCAAATCCGCCGGCGCGCTGAAGATCGGCACCGAAGGCACCTATGCGCCCTTCACCTATCACGACGAGAGCGGCAAGTTGGTCGGCTTCGACGTGGAGATCGGCGAGGCGATTGCCGCCAAGCTCGGCGTGAAGGCCGAATTCGTCGAGGGCAAGTGGGATGGCCTGATCGCGGGCCTCGATGCCAACCGCTACGACACGGTCATCAACCAGGTCGGCATCACCGAGGCCCGCAAGCAGAAATATGATTTCTCCGAGCCCTATATCGCCTCGAAGGCGGTGCTGATCGTCAAGGACGACAATGCCGATATCAAGACCTTTGCCGATCTGAAGGGCAAGAAATCCGCCCAGTCGCTGACCAGCAATTTCGGCAAGATCGCCGAGGAAAACGGCGCGGAACTGGTCGGCACCGACGGCTTCGACCAGTCGATCCAGCTGGTTCTGACCGGCCGCGCCGATGCGACCATCAATGACAGCCTCTCCTTCCTCGACTTCAAGAAGCACAAGGCCGATGCCCCGGTGAAGATTGCCGCCGAGCAGGAAAATGCCGATTATTCCGGCATCATCATCCGCAAGGGCGAGCCGGAACTGCTGGAAGCGATCAACAAGGCGCTGGCCGACATCAAGGCCGATGGCACCTACAAGACCATCGCCGACAAGTATTTCGGCCAGGACGTTTCGAAGTAAGCGGAACCATCCGTTCGCTTGCCGCTTTTCGACATGCCCGGCATCGTGTGCCGGGCATTCCTCTTCAAGGATCACGCCCGTGCCCCACTGGCTTCAACTGATGATCGACTCGGCTCCGACGCTGCTGCTCGCGGGCCTCACCTTCACCATTCCCCTGACGCTGATTTCCTTCGTGCTCGGCCTCGCGCTCGGGCTCGCCACCGCGATTGCGCGCCTCTTCGGCCCCGCGCCGCTGGTGGCGGTTGCCCGTTTCTATGTCTGGATTATCAGGGGCACGCCGCTTCTGGTGCAGCTCTTCGTGATCTTCTACGGCCTGCCGAGCCTCGGCATCCTGCTCGATGCCTTCCCGGCGGCCCTGATCGGCTTCACCCTGAACATCGGCGCCTATTCGTCGGAAATCATCCGCGCCGTCATCTCGTCCGTGCCGCGCGGCCAGTGGGAAGCCGCCTATTCCATCGGCATGACCTGGCGCCAGGCGATGATGCGCACCATCCTGCCGCAGGCCGCCCGCGTGGCCGTGCCGCCGCTTTCCAACACCTTCATCTCGCTGGTCAAGGATACGTCGCTGGCTGCGGCCATCACCGTGCCGGAACTGTTCCAGTCCGCCCAGCGCATCGTCGCCACCACCTATGAACCGCTGATCCTCTATATCGAGGCGGCGCTGATGTATCTCGCCATGAGCTCGGTGCTTTCGGCCCTGCAGGTGCGGCTGGAGGCCCGTTTCGCCCGCTATGGCGGCATGCTGGAGGCCAATCGATGATCGACATCTCCCATCTCGAAAAACGCTTCGGCGACGCCGTCATCCTGAACGACATCAGCCTCACCCTGCCGGAAGGCAGCGTCACCGCGCTGATCGGGCCGTCCGGCGGCGGCAAGAGCACGCTTCTGCGCTGCATCAACCTGCTGGAGATCCCGCAGGCCGGGACGATCCGCATCGGCACGGAAAGCCTCGGCTTTGCCCCCGGCCAGAAGACCGGCTGGAAGGATATCCGCCGGCTGCGGCTCCAGACGGGCATGGTCTTCCAGAATTTCCAGCTCTTCCCCCACCGCACCGCCGTGGAGAACGTGATGGAAGGTCTCGTCACCGTTCTCGGCTGGCCGGCAGACAAGGCCCGCGCCCGCGCCATGGAGCTTCTCTCCAAGGTGGACATGGCCCACAAGGCCGATGCCTGGCCGGGCTCGCTCTCCGGCGGGCAGCAGCAGCGCGTGGCGATCGCGCGGGCGCTCGCCCCCAGCCCCCGCGTGCTTCTCTGCGACGAACCGACCTCGGCGCTCGATCCGGAACTGTCGCAGGAAGTGGTCGATGTTCTCGGCACGCTGGCGCGGGAGGGAACGACCATGGTGATGGCGACCCACGATCTGCGCCTCGCCTCGCGGATCGCCGATCATGTCGTCTTTCTGGAAGCGGGCCGCATCGTGGAAACCGGACCGTCGGCACAGATCTTCCAGGCGCCGGCCTCCGAGCGCACCAGGCGCTTCATCGCCTCGATCAACGCCGCCCAGGGCATCTGACGGGATCGGGTGACACCAGACAGAAGGCCCGCATGGTCAGGAATGCGGGCCGATTTATGCGCCGCCTCGGGAAGGCGCCCGGAGACCGGGACGCAACGGACCGTGTCCTTCCGGCAACAGCGACAGACAAGCCGGTTCACAATCCGCGTGATCGGCAGCAATGGGACAAACTTGTGGCCGCTTCGCGCGTTCCAGTGGGCTTTCTTCAATCGCGCCGTGTCGTGATTCATCTGTTTCTTCTTGAGATCGAAAATAAATGAGCAAGATTACCCTGTCACGACGGACATTCCTTCTGACGTCCCTCTCCGCAACCGGCGCGCTGGCCGGCTGCACCACCTACCGGCCGGTGGCCATGGCGCCGCCGCCCGTTCCGCAATTTGCCGAGCGCCCGATCATGGAACCGGGCGATCCGGAACTGGATGCGATGTATGGCCAGGTGATCGAGGACGGTCACATCATCCCCGCCATTCCCTACCAGAAGATGGACCCGAAATATTACCGCCAGCGCGTGCCGGACCCGACCGGCCAACCGCCGGGAACCGTGGTGGTGGATACGCCGCAGCGCCTGCTCTACGTGGTCGAGCCCGGCGGAACGGCCATGCGCTACGGCGTCGGCATCGGCCGCGAGGGCTTTGCCTGGCAGGGCGAGGGCGTCATTCACTGGCGGCAGAAGTGGCCGCGCTGGAAGCCGCCGCAGGACATGATCGCCCGCCAGCCGGAACTCGCCCGCTATTCCATCGAAAATGGCGGCATGGATCCCGGCGTCACCAATCCGCTCGGCGCCCGTGCGCTTTACATCTTCCAGAACGGCCAGGACACGCTTTACCGCCTGCACGGCAATCCGGACTGGCGCTCGATCGGCAAGGCCGTCTCCTCGGGCTGCGTGCGGCTGATGAACCAGGACGTGATCGACCTCTACGAGCGGGTGCCCTACCACGCCCGCATCGTCGTGCTGCAGTGATCCGGACCCGGCGCGGCAGGGCCTTTCAGGCCGTCCGCGCCGTCGCGGCCCCGAAGCCGCTGCGATATTTGGCCGGTGTCGTGGCAAACCGGCCCTCGAAGGCCTCGTAAAAGCGCGAGAGCGAGCCGAAGCCGCTCTCGAAGGCAACCGAGGCGATGGGCATGTCGGACGAGATCAGCAGCGACTGGGCGGTATCCAGCCGGTGCCGGGTAATCGCCTGATTGACCGTCAGGCCCACCATCTTCTTGAAGATGGTCATGGCATAGTTCGGATGCAGACCGGCCGCCTCGCCCACCTCCTCCACGGAGATCGGGCCAAGCGCGTGTTCGGCAATATAGCGCAGCATGACCTCCACCTTCGGCAGGCGGTCGTGATCGTGATGCCGGGAGCCGGCAATGGCGGAGCCCTGCTCGCGCAGGTCGCGCCAGCCTTCCCGGCCGATGCGGCGGATGCGGGCCACCAGCTCGTCGCGGACGATCTGCTCCATTTCGGCATCGCCCGAGAGCAGCTCCTCCCGCCAGCGCAGGAAGACGTCGCGGTCATAGGGGCGCAGTTGCAGCGCCTCGACCAGACCGCCGCGGAACACCGCATCGCGGAAATCGGCCATGCCGTGCAGATTGACCAGCACGGACATGGGCACATAAAGGCAGACGAAATTGGCCGGCTGGCTTACCTCCACCACCTGGTGCGGGACCATGCCCCAGAAGAGGCAGAGCTGCCCTTCCGAGATCTGCAGCATGCGGCCGTCGAACCAGTAGGTGATGCGGCCGTCGATCATGAAATTGATTTCGACCTGGCTGTGCATGTGCGGTCCGCTCATCCGGCGCACGTCCAGCCGCTCGCCCGCGCAGAAACGATGGTCGCCGAACACCACCAGCGGGTGGCGCGTCGGCCCCTCATGCACCGGAACGGATTCGTCTTCAGCGGTCACGGTCTTCCTCCTGATCGGCGGAGATCTTAGGATACCGGAATTGAATTTTGCAAGGGCGGTAGAAATCGGCGGTCGCTCGGCCGCATGATCCGGTCATCGCGTAAGGGAGAGTTGCGCGGCAGCGGCTTCGTTCCGCAGATCAGGTCAGGGAGGATTACATGACCGTTTTGAAGACATTCAGTGCTTTTGCGCTTGGTACCATGCTGGCAGGCTCCGCCTTCGCGGGGGAAATCGTCCTGAATTCGGACCAGTCCGACCCCGCCCCGAAGAAAGCCATGGAAGAGCTCATCGCCGACTTCCAGGCGAAGAACCCGGGCATCACCGTCAAGTGGAACAATTTCGATCACGAGGGCTACAAGTCCGCCATCCGCAACTTCCTGACGGCCGATGCGCCTGACGTGGCGGCCTGGTATGCGGGCAACCGCATGGAGCCCTTTGTCAAGGCCGGCCTCTTCGAGGACGTGACCGACGTTTGGACCGCCAACGGTCTCGACGACCAGCTGAAGTCCGCCTCCGCCTCGATGACCATCGACGGCAAGAAGTGGGGCGTGCCCTACACCTACTACCAGTGGGGCATCTACTACCGCGCCGACATTTTCAAGGAACAGGGCATCGAGCCGCCGAAGACCTGGGCCGAACTGCTCGCCGCCTGCGAAAAGCTGAAGGCTGCCGGCATCACGCCCTTCGCCATCGGCACCAAGGCACTGTGGCCGACGGGCGGCTGGTTCGACTATCTCGACCTGCGCGTGAACGGCTACGAATTCCACATGGACCTGACCTCCGGCAAGGTGCCCTACACCGATCCCAAGGTGAAGGCCGTGTTCGAGAAGTGGGGCGAGCTGGTCAAGCCCGGCTACTTCCTCGAAAACCATGCCGCGCTCGACTGGCAGGATGCCATTCCGCAGCTGGTGCAGGGCAAGGCCGCCATGTATCTGATGGGTAATTTCGCGGTTGCCACCATGAAGGACGGCGGTCTGAAGGAAGACCAGATCGGCTTCATGCAGTTCCCGGAAATTACCGCGGGCCTGCCGATGGCCGAGGAAGCCCCGACCGATACGTTCCACATTCCCTCGGGCGCCAAGAACAAGGAAGATGCGAAGAAGTTCCTCGCCTATCTGGCTTCCCCCGAAGCGCAGACCAAGATGAACGCGACGCTCGGCCAGCTGCCGGTCAACAACAAGTCGGAGAAGCCCACCGACAAGTTCCTCGACGCCGGCTTCACCATGCTGTCGAACGCCTATGCGCTCGCCCAGTTCTATGACCGCGACGCCCCGGCCGAAATGGCCAAGGCGGGCATGGAAGGCTTCCAGGAATTCATGGTCAAGCCGGACAATACCGACGCCATCCTGGAAAAGCTCGAAAAGGTAAGGGGCCGCGTCTACAAGTGATCCTCCTCCTGTAGACAGCCGCTGCCGGATGCGTCCTCTTCATCCGGCAGCACCTTTTTTGCGAATATCCGGGGATACGACGATGAGCAACGGATCCACCGCTTCCGGCTTCTGGAAGCGCAATCAGCGCCAGTGGGCGCCCTGGCTTTTCCTGGCCCCGGGCATCCTGATGTTCCTGGTCTATGTCGTGCTGCCGATCTTCCAGTCCATCTGGATCAGCTTCGAGGACTGGGACGGTCTCGGCCCCCGCACCTGGATCGGCCTCGACAACTATGTCGAACTCTTCCAGGACGAGGCCTTCTACACCTCGCTCTACAACAATATCCTCTGGCTTCTGCTCTATCTGCTCGCCGTTCCGGCGGGATTGGCGATTGCCCTTTTCCTGAACCAGACGGTCGCCGGCATCCGGCTCTACAAGTCGCTGTTCTTCTTCCCCTTCGTCATCAGCCAGGTGGTCGTGGGGCTGATCTTCACCTGGTTCTACGCGCCCGATTTCGGCCTGCTGTCGACGCTGATCAAGACGATCACCGGCACGGAAGTCGCGGTTCTCGCGGATGAGCGCTACGTCACCTACGGCATCATCGCCGCCGGCCTCTGGCCGCAGATCGCCTATTGCATGATCCTTTACCTGACCGGTCTCAACAACATCAATCCGGAGCAGATCGAGGCCGGCCGCATGGATGGCGCACGAGGCTTCCGCTTGTTCTGGAACATCGTGCTGCCGCAGCTCAGGCCCGCCACCTTCATCGCGCTCGTCGTGACCGTCATCGGTGCGCTGCGCTCCTTCGACCTCGTCTCGGTGATGACCGCAGGCGGCCCCTATGGCTCCAGCCGGGTCCTGTCCTTCTACATGTACGAGCAGGCGCTGTCCGAATACGGCTACCGCATGGGATATGGCGCGGCGATTGCCGTGGTGCTCTTCGTCATCATGATGGTCTTCATCAGCATCTTCCTGGTGCGCATGTTCCGGCAGGAAAGGAATTCCTGATGTTTCCGACCCCCGTCCAGAAATCCGGCCGCTTCGCCACCACCGCCTACCAGATCGTCCTGCCGATTGCCCTCGTCATCTGGCTCCTGCCGCTGATCGGCGTCGCGATCACCTCGGTGCGGCCGTCCGGCGATCTCGCCGCCGGCAACTATTTCGGCATACCGTCGAGCTTTGCGGGCGTTGAGAATTACACCGCCGTTTTCCGGGATTCGCCCATCGGCGCCTATATCCTGAACTCCTTCAAGATCACTATTCCGACCGTCATCGGCGCGGTGGGGCTCTCGTGCCTCGCAGGCTTCGCGCTGGCCATCTACCGGTTTCGCGGCAATCTCGTCCTGTTCTTCCTGTTCGTCGCCGGCAATTTCATTCCGTTCCAGATCCTGATGGTGCCGGTGCGCGATCTCACGCTGAAGCTCGGGCTCTATGATACGGTTACCGGGCTCGTCCTGTTCCACGTCGCCTTCCAGACGGGTTTCTGCACCCTCTTCATGCGCAACTTCATTCGCGGCCTTCCCTTCGCCCTCATCGAATCCGCGCGCGTCGAAGGCGTCAGCGAATGGCGAATCTTCGTGCATGTGGTGCTGCCGCTGATGCGCCCGGCCATTGCCGCCCTTTCGGTGCTGATCTTCACCTTCGTCTGGAACGATTATTTCTGGGCGACCGTGCTGGTGCAGGGCCAGTCGGCCATGCCGGTAACGGCGGGTCTGAACTCCCTCAACGGCCAGTGGGTGGCCGCCTGGCATCTCGTCTCGGCAGGCTCCATCGTGGCCGCCTTGCCGCCAGTTCTCATGTTCTTCCTGATGCAGAGGCATTTCATCGCCGGCCTGACACTGGGAGCAACCAAGGGATGACCCGGACCGTGACCATCAGGGCCGGAGCCCTCGGACTGGTGCTGGGTCTGCCCGACCGGGGCATGCCCGAAATCCTGGCTTTCGGGGAAAAGGCCGAAGCCCCGGCATTTTCGAACGTCGTCGACCGCGCCAGCCGCATCAACGGCATGGACGAAGCCGTGCCGGCCGCTGTCCTGCTGCCGACGGGCGGCATGGGCTTCTTCGGCTGGCCCGCCATTGCCGGGCATCGGGATGGCCGCGACTTCACCGTGGAATTCACCGGCTGGACCGTTTCGGTTTCGCCGGGAATGACCCGGCTTTCGGCCCGCGATCCGGTGAGCGCGCTGGAGATCGTTCTTTCCCTCGAGGCGAGCGAAACCGGCATTCTTTCCATTGCGACGGCACTGACCAATGTGGGCGACAGCGATTACACGCTGGACCGGCTGATGGCCGCGAGCTTCCTGCTTCCGGCCGGCGATGCGGTGCTCGACCATTATACCGGCATGTGGGGACGGGAATTCCAGAGCCGGACCACCCGTCTCGGTGACGGTCTCTGGATGCAGGAAAGCCGCCGCGGCCGCACCTCCCATGACCGCTTCCCCTTCGGCTTCATCCGGGCGGGCGGCGAAGGTTTCGGATTCCATCTCGGCTGGAGCGGCAACCACCGGATCGCCATCGACCGCCTCGACGACGGCCGACGCCTCGTGCATCTCGGAGAGCTTTTCGAGCCCGGCGAGATCCGGCTGAAGCCGGGTGCGACCCATCAGACACCGAAGGCCCATGCAGGCCTCGACAGCGCGGCCTTCCACGCCTTCCTGCGCAAGGAGGTTCTCGCCTGGCCCGGCGGCGCCATGCGGCCGCGCCCGGTGACGCTCAACACCTGGGAAGGCAATTATTTCGACCACAAGCCGGAAGACCTGATGGCCCAGGCCGATGCGGCAGCGGCACTCGGCATCGAACGCTTCGTGCTGGACGATGGCTGGTTCGGCCGCCGCGACGACGACACGACGAGCCTCGGCGACTGGTTCATCGACCGGCGCAAATATCCCGACGGATTGAAGCCGCTCGCCGAGCATGTCGTGTCCGAAGGCATGGAATTCGGCATCTGGTTCGAGCCGGAAATGGTGAACCCCCAATCGGACCTTTACCGCGCCCATCCCGAATGGGTTCTGCAGGTGAAGGGGCGGCCGCTGCTGCTCTCCCGCAACCAGCTGGTGCTCGACCTGACGCGGCCCGAAGTGTCCGACTATCTGTTCGGTGCAATCGCAGCCGTGCTTTCCGATCTGCCCGTTTCCTACATCAAGTGGGACATGAACCGCGATCTTGCCCATGCGGGCGGCGCCGACGGACGGGCGATGACCTCCGCCCAGACCCGCGCCGTCTATGCCCTGATGCAGCGGATCCGCGAGGCCTTCCCCGATGTCGAGATCGAATCCTGCGCCTCCGGCGGCGGCCGCATCGATTTCGGCGTGCTCCGCCACACGCACCGGGTCTGGACCTCGGATTGCACCGATGCGCTGGAACGGCTGGAAATCCAGCGCGGCGCCTCGGTGTTCCTGCCGCCGGAAATCCTCGGCTCGCACATCTCGGCCTCGCCGAACCACCAGACCCATCGCCGGCTTTCCTTGTCCTTCCGCGCAATCGTCGCGTTGGCCTATCATCTCGGCGTGGAACTCAACCCGTTGACGCTGTCGGCCGATGAACGGCAGGACCTCAAAGGCTGGATTGCCACGCACAAGCGCCTGCGCCCGCTGCTGCACGAAAGCGATGGCCAGTTCAGGCTGGACCCCGTAGATGGCCGCTACGCCTGGGGGGCCGCAAGCGCCGGGTGCATCGCCCTTTTCGTGGCGCAGGGGCCGCAAATGGTCGGCGAACAACCGCCTCCGCTTACCATGCCGGTGGCCGTGGAGGACGATCACCGCCTCTGGAAGATCGCGGCGGTCCACCCCGCCGAGCCGGATTTCATCCGCATCTCGGACGGCCAGAAACGGCTTCTGGCCGGAGAGACCACCTTTTCGCTTGCAGCGCTCCGCCATGCGGGCCTGCCCCTGCCGATGCTACGGCCCGAAAGCGGGCTGCTTCTCGAACTAGAACCCGTGGAGGGAGACAAGAGTCATGGGTAACGTCACGCTGAACCGCGTCACCAAATCCTTTGGCGCCGTAGACATCATCAAGGGCATCGACCTTCAGGTGGATGACGGCGAATTCTGTGTCTTCGTCGGCCCCTCGGGTTGCGGCAAATCCACCCTTTTGCGCATGGTGGCCGGGCTGGAGGACATCACGTCAGGGTCGCTCTCCATCGGCGGCCGCGACATGACCGACGTGGACCCCGCCGAACGGGGCGTGGCCATGGTGTTCCAGTCCTACGCGCTCTACCCCCACATGACGGTGGCCGAGAATATCGGTTTCGGCCTGCGCATGACGGGACATCCGAAGGAGGAGATTGCCCGCCGCACGGCGGCGGCGGCAGACATGCTGCAGCTGAAGCCGCTGCTCGAGCGCAAGCCCGCCCAGCTTTCCGGCGGGCAGAGGCAGCGCGTTGCCATCGGTCGCGCCATCGTGCGCAACCCGGATGTCTTCCTGTTCGACGAGCCGCTTTCCAACCTCGACGCCTCGCTGCGCGTGCAGATGCGCATCGAGATCAGCAAGCTGCACCAGGACCTCAAGTCGACCATGATCTACGTGACCCACGACCAGGTGGAAGCCATGACCATGGCCGACAAGATCGTGGTGCTGCAGGGTGGGCTGATCGAGCAGGTCGGCTCTCCGCTGGAACTCTACCACCGGCCGCGCAATCTTTTCGTCGCGGGCTTCATCGGCTCGCCGAAGATGAATTTCCTGCCGGTGACCGCCCGGCCTGCCGAGGGCGGCATTCTTGTCGACATGCCGGGGGGCGTCACACTTCTGGTGCCGACCGCCAACCCGGTGCTGAACGGGGAAGCGCGCCTGACGCTCGGCATTCGTCCCGAACATCTTGACCGGAAGGAAGGGGACGTCATCCTTTCGGGTACGGTCCGGCTTGCCGAACATCTGGGCTCCGAAACGCTTCTCTACGTCACCTTGTCCGACGGGACGGAGATGTCGGTGAAGACCGACGGTCTTACCCGGGCGAAGCCGGGCGATACGATTGCGGTGCCGGTTCCCGCAGCTGCCTGCCATCTCTTCGACGCCTCGGGTCTCGCCATTCACAACGGGGACCTGACGCGCTGATGCTGGGTGTATGCTATTATCCGGAACACTGGCCGCAAAGCGCCTGGAAACGGGATGCGGAGCGCATGCGGGCCATGGACATTTCCTTCGTCCGCATCGGCGAATTCGCCTGGTCGCGGCTTGAGCCCTCCCGTGACCGTTTTGATTTCGGCTGGCTGGACGAGGCGATGGACACGCTCCACGCCGCCGGCCTGAAGATCGTTCTGGGCACGCCCACCGCCACACCGCCCAAATGGCTGATGGACGAGCATCCGGACATCGCGCCCGTCGATGAACAGGGCCGCCCGCGCGGCTTCGGGTCCCGCCGCCATTATACCTTCTCCTCCGAGACCTGGTGGAAGGAATCCGCCCGCATCGTCGACATCGTCGCCCGTCGCTACGGCCATCACCCGGGGCTTGTCGGCTGGCAGACCGACAATGAATATGGCTGCCATGACACGACGCTGTCCTGGGGCCCGGAAGACCGCAAAGCCTTCCGCCGCTGGCTGCGCCTGCGCTACCAGTCACCCGAACAGCTGAACGAGGCCTGGGGTTCGGTCTTCTGGTCCATGGAAGTCAACAGTTTCGACGAGGTGGAACTGCCGATCCTGACGGTGACGGAGCCCAATCCTGCAACCCGGCTGGATTTCTGGCGCTTTCATTCAGATCAGGTCGCCGCCTATGACCGCATGCAGTGCGGGATCATCCGCGCCCATTCGCCGGGCCGCTGGATCACCCATAACTTCATGGGCTTCGTCAATGATTTCGACCACTGGAAGGTGGGTGACAATCTCGATCTCGCCTCCTGGGACAGCTATCCGATCGGCTTCGTCGAAAAGTTCCCCTTCTCTGAGGACGAGCGCAATCGCTGGGCGGAAACCTCCCATCCCGATATCGCCGCCTTCCATCACGATCTCTATCGCGGGGTCGGCAAGGGCCGCTTCTGGGTGATGGAACAGCAGCCGGGGCCCGTCAACTGGGCGCCCTGGAACCCCGTGCCGAAGCCCGGCATGGTGCGTCTGTGGACCTGGGAGGCGCTGGCCCATGGCGCCGAAGTCGTGAGCTATTTCCGCTGGCGGCAGGCGCCTTTCGCGCAGGAACAGATGCATGCGGGCCTCAACCTCCCGGGCCTCGACGAATTGTCGCCGGGTGGCCGCGAGGCAGAGCAGACAGGCCAGGAGCTCGCCGGCATCGGCTCGCTACCGGAAACGGACAAGGCACGCGTCGCCATCGTCTATGACTACGAGACCTACTGGTCCACCATGATCCAGCCGCAGGGCCGGGATTTCCGCTATGAGGAGCTGGCGTTTCGCTGGTACGAGGCGATCCGCACACTGGGACAGGACGTGGATTTCGTCCGCCCCGGTACGTCGCTCAAGGGGTATAGCCTCATCCTCGTTCCCTGCCTCATGCACATAGACGAAGCAGCGGAAAAAGCCTTCTCCGAGGCTGACGGGTTAGTGCTTTACGGCCCCCGCTCCGGCTCGCGGGACAGAAGCTTCCGCATCCCCGTCAACCTGCCGCCGGGGCCCCTCGCGGGTCTCACCGGTGTTCGCGTCACCCAGGTATCCTCCTTGCGGCCCGGTCTCACGGCCCCCGTGGAAGGTCTGTTGACCGGCGCCTTCAGCCGTTGGCGGGAATATCTGGACGCGACAGGCGAGGTGCTGGCCCATTTTTCCGATGGCTCGCCGGCGCTGACACGTAAGGGCAACCATTTTTATCTGGCCGGCTGGGCGGAGGGAGAAACGCTCCGCGCACTGCTCGCAGAGCTGGCCGGACGGGCAGAACTCGCCATACGAAGCCTGCCGCCCCATATTCGTCTCCGCCGTCGGGGCAACACGGTGTTCGCCTTCAATTACGGCCCGGCCCCGCACATCATCGAGGCGGCGCCGGATACATTCGTGCTGGGTGGCCCTGTGCTTGAACCCTGCTCCGTCGCCGCATGGACCGAACCGTGATCAGATGTCATCCGCATTGCTTGGCGCAGACCCCTGGCGCTCCCGAGCCTCCGGCGACATATCCGTCATGGCCGCCCGGAATGACGTCGGCGCAACGCCGAAATTACGCTTGAAGTTGCGCGAGAAGGTGGAGGCGCTGTGGAAACCGAATTCGAGCGCGATATCGACGAGGGGCATGCTCGTCGTTTGCACAAGCCTCTTTGCTTTCTCGAGCATGATTTTCTTGTACACATTGCCCAAGGACATTTTCAGCTCGTCGGTGAAGAGCCGCTCCAGCTGCCGCCTCGATAGACCGACGGATTCAGCCAGTCGTTTTATCGGTATTCTGTTGCCCCGATGGCTTTCCATCAGGATCAGCGCCGCCTTCACCCGGCTGTCGTCACAGGCAATGGCAAGCGGGCGCCGTGGCTGAATGTCATGGACGCTGCGGGCGCGCTCCACCTGCAATACCTCCAGTGCGTTTCGCTCAGCATCCTTGCTGATGTGTCGACGCACAAGAGTGGCCGCCAGATCGACCGCGCTGCTGCCGCCGGCGCAGGAGCCGCGCTGTCGATCGAGGCTGTACAGCCGGTCGGACCTTACCCTCAGGTCAGGAAAGCGTTCCCGGAACTCGTTATAGTGAAGCCAGCTGACACAGGTTTCATGATTTCCCATCAACCCGGCTTCGGCGAGGATGAACGTACCGGTACAAACCCCGAGCAAAGGAACGCGCTTCGCGGCCGCTTGCTTGAGAAAGGCCATGGTCTCGCTGTCGATGGGCATCGATGTATTGAGCAAGCCGCCGACGACAACCACATAATCGAAACGACTGGGGTCCACAAAATCCGACGTCGGCGCCACCTGAACGCCGCAGCTGGACGAGATCAGGAACCGGGTGCTGCCAATAACCTGCCAGTCGGCCGTCACCCGCCGCGACATGTCCAGTTCATCTCCGGCCAGCCGAAGCGTATCGACAAACAGGGCAAAGGCCGAAAGCGTAAAGGATCGGGCAAGAACGAATGCCACCTTCAACTGCGGCTCGTGCACCGGCTTTCGGGCTGTTCCTTTTCCTGTCACGACAGGTGGGTTCTCACGCCTCATCATCTGGACAATTCTTCCCGCACATTGGTCAGCCAGCGATCAAGAAGCTTTAATACCACAAGACTTCGACGCTTGATGTTCCTGCTGAGAGCATTTGCAGAGCGAAGCATCTCATTCAAGAGAGAAGCTGCTCTTGTTGGCCAGTCTGTGTTTTTGTCGTGTTGTGTGAAGGCTAGCCGCTGAGGGGTAGGACCTGGGAAGGCGAACGTGTTGGAGTTGCCGCTTGGTATTCAGGGTGGGGATATTATGGTTTGAACGCTTTATGCGCCCTGTTGGGCGTTTTGGGATTTTTTTGTGAATGATTTTTGTGATTGGTTGCGGGGGCAGGATTTGAACCTGCGGCCTTCAGGT